>NZ_QORI02000015.1 GCF_003325755.1 Pseudomonas sp. SST3
ATCCGGAATGCTGGGATGCGAGTAATGTCGCTAGTAGAGGCAGGCTTGCGCATTAGGCCTCCTTGTTCAGCTGAGCTATTACCCAGGCATCTACTTCCAGGCTGCTCCAACCCACCGCGCGAGTGCCGATTTTGCGCGCTCTTGGGAAATCTCCCCGCTTCATCAACTCATAAATCCAAGCGCGGCCAAAGCCGGTGGCGTCCATGACTTGCCGCAAGCGGTAGATGCGGTGCTCCGCGCGGGTGAAGCGATTGAAGGGAGTGGTAGCGATGGCGGACATAGCCAAACCTCCTGTGCGCTCGGTGGCGCGTAGTGGAATTGGCTACCGATTAAATACATCGGAACGGTGGCCGACCATGCCGAGATTTGACTGCTTAATTTTTCCGGAGGGATTTAGGCGGTGAGTCTTTCCGCGCACTCCTCGATCGAGGCAAGTGCTTCAAGCTCGGCAAGGTGCTGCGCTATTTCGATGCGCAGCTTTGGGACTGTTTTTCGAAAACTGTCGCCTCCTTTCCGATAGCCCACCGCTTCGGACATTAGCTGATATGAGATTCGGTTTTCTGTCAGCTCCATCCAGATAAAAAGATCAAGGTATGGCAGAAGGCCGTAGCTGGCCCAGCTCTTATAGGCAGGTAATTCTCGTTTGCTGACGGCGTCTTGCTGTGATCGAGCATCTTTCAACCATGCGTTGAAGGCGTCCATCAGCACGGAGTCGTTGGCGAGTAAATTGACCGAAAGGGAGCGAGAATGATCGCTGCGGTTCTCAATAGCTTCCTTGTTTAACGAGGCTGACAGCCAATTGCCAGTACTTATCATGTTTAACGTACCAATCCATTGCTCGGCTTTGCTGGAGGAGGCCGAACCCGCTAGCACGGCTATCCCACTTTTGAAGGCTATATCACCGAAGCTCAATGGTCTTACTGGACTTTCCGGTGTTTGCCAGTCGAAGCGAAAACAATCCGTAGGGTCTTTTCTGGCGCGCTCTGCTAAATCGTTCGCGTCAACGTTATCCCCTTTCGATATCAGTTCGAGAATAGACGCGCGATCTTTAAGAACAATCAGCCAATCGAAAGCATTAAAAGACACGCAAGACTCGTACTCTCGCAAGTCGAACCAGTCTGGCAAATCTTCAAGACGACTTACCTTTGCCAATTTTATGCCTCCTTTTAGCTTTCACGTTCAATCACATTGGCCAATCTAGCGGTTGAAACCCAACTGCGCCCCATCGGGCCTAGGCTCCGCCGGTGCTCGATAAGCTGCGTTTAAATCGCCATGGATTAGGTTTGCCGCTGGTAGCGTGGTAATGAACTGCGCCCATTCGTCCATTAGCGCCCGGCGCTTTTCCAGGAAGCCGGAGCGGGAGTAGGCTGCCTCAGTTTGGTCGCGTTCATCATGAGCTAGCGCTAGCTCACAAACCTCGCGCGGGTAATGCGTCCGCTCGTTTGCCCAGTCGCGGAAACTAGATCGGAAACCATGGCGAGTAACGTCGTCGTGTCCCAGGCTATGTAGCAAGTTGCGGATGGCATTCGCATGGATGGCACCGGACTTACCTTGGCCCGGAAAAAGAAAAGGGCTGCCATCAATGGGTTGCAGCTCCTTGAGCATTTCCACAGCTGGTCGTGCTAGCGGGATATCAAATGCTTTGCGCATCTTCATACGTTCGGCAGGCAGCGACCAAACGCCGGCGTTAAGGTCGAACTCCTCCCATGAAGCCAGTCGGATCATCTGCGCTCGAGCCCCGGTGAATATCATCAGGCGAGCGGCAACGGCGGCGTTTGAATCGTGGGCGGCGAGCGTTGTCATTAGTGCCGGTACGTCCTGCCATTTCATCGCGGCGAAGTGCTCGCGCTTGCGGGCTTGCTTCTTTTCCGCGCGGCTCAGCAAGTTGTCCAGGTGCCCTCGCCAACGAGCCGGATTGTCGCCCTTGCGCAGTCTGCGGGACTTGGCAGCGTCTAGTATCTGTTCGATTTGTCCGCGCACTTCATCAGCAGTGCGGGTCTTGCTACCCCAGATAGGTTGCAGGACGCGCAAGACGTCCTCGGTTTCGATATCGCCTGCGGACTTCTTGCCAATGGTCGGGAAGGCGTATAGCTCGAGCTTGCGTAGCCAGCCCTTGCGCCACTTTGCTGACCATGTAGAGCTGTGCGCGGTGTGGTAGTCAATGGCGAGCGATTGGAAGGTCACGCGCTGCGCTTCTTTTGCCCGCTGTGACTCTCGCTCGGCTTCTCGCTGGGCATCCCTGGCAGCCATCGGATCGATGCCGTTTGCCAGTTGCTTGCGATGCCCGGCAGCGACAAGGCGCGCTTCCTTCAAGCTCACCTTGGGATAGCTGCCGATGCCCATCTCCCGGCGCTTGCCCCCGATCTGAAAGCGAAGTACCCATGACTTACGTCCGGATGGTTTTACGGCTAGGCGCAGGCCCTCGCCATCCTCATGCGTGCCCGGTTCGCTCAGGTTCTCGACCTGCTTCGAATTCAGCTTGCCCATGCTTCCCTCCATGGGTGGGGGAGCGGCAATCATTCCCCCACTTGTTCCCCCACTTCACCCCCGGATGAGGCAAGAGGCGGCTGGCTGTCGATGGACGCATATTAGGCCGTAGCCCGCATAGCGTCTAGGTCTGATGGAGGTGGGCAGAAATCACTAGACAATAAAAAAGCCGGCTTGTGGCCGGCTTTCCGTTAGCGGTATTGGCTTATTTTTGGTAAGCCGCCACAGCCTTGGTGATTGCTGCACGGGCGGCGTCGGCGCCTTCCCAGCCTTCGACCTTGACCCACTTGCCCTTCTCGAGATCCTTGTAGTTCTCGAAGAAGTGCTTGATCTGCTCGATCAGTAGTGGCGGCAGGTCGGTGTATTCCTTCACATCCACGTACAGCTGGCTCAGCTTGTCGTGCGGGACGGCGATCAGCTTGGCGTCGCCGCCGGCTTCGTCGGTCATGTTCAGCACGCCTACCGGACGGCAGCGGATGACGGAGCCTGGGGCAACCGGGTAGGGGGTCACGACCAGTACGTCGAGCGGGTCGCCGTCATCGGCAAGGGTGTGCGGGATGAAGCCGTAGTTCGCCGGGTAGAACATCGGCGTGGCCATGAAGCGGTCAACGAACAGGCAGTCGGTGTCGTGATCGATTTCGTATTTGATCGGCGCGTGGTTGGCCGGGATTTCGATGGCGACATAGATGTCGTTTGGCAGGTCTTTGCCGGCCGGGACTTTGCTGTAGCTCATGAACATTGCTCCGTGGTCGGCCGAGGCGGCCTGGGGCGAAAAAAGTGGGCGCGATTATAGGCGCACTGTCGGGCGTTTTGCCATGCCAGTGGTGGCGAAGCTCACTGGACTGGCAATGCGCGCATTCGACGGCCGGAAATCAGTGAGGTTCCGCGTACTGCGGATGGCTCTGCTGCAGTTGCTGCAAGCGCATCAGCGGGTCCTGTCGATAGAAGCTTGCAAGCTGCCGGTAGACCTCGGGGTAAGCCTCATGCAGGACGTCCGGTGCACTGAAGAGATACTCGCTGGTGACGGCAAAGAACTCGGCTGGGTTCTCCGCGGCGTAGGGATCGATTGCCGTGTCGGCGTCGGGATCGGCGTCCAGTGTGGCGTTGAGCGAGTCGTACGCGCTCTGCATCGTGTGCGCCCAGTCCTCGATGCGCATGTTGCGGTGCAGCGGCGGCAGGCCGTTGGCATCGCCGTTGAGCATGTCGAGCTTGTGCGCGAGTTCGTGAATCACCAGGTTGTAGCCTTCCCAGGCGCCGCTTTCCTGCACGCCCGGCCAGGCCAGGATCACCGGACCCTGCAGCCAGGCTTCACCGCTGTGCTCGCCGTCCCACTCGTGCACGACACCGGCCGAATCGCGGTGTTTCTGTGGGCTGTGGAAGTCGCCCGGATAGATGACGATTTCATGGAAGCCCTGGTACCAGTTCAGATCGGCGAGATGCAGCAGCGGCAGCTGAGCCTGGGCCGCCAGTCGTAGGCGGTCTTCCGTCTGCAGCTCGACGCCAGCCAGGGCGGTGATTCGCTTGGCATGCAGAAACAGGATGCTGCGCTGGTAGAGCCGCTCGGTTTCCTCTGCAGTCAGGCCGTCGAGAATCGGCAGGCTGTCGAGCACGCGCTGCCAGACGGTGGGCTCGATGGCGAAGCGGGCGAGGATGCGCTTGCGGTGCCAATCGCGAAAAGACCACATGGGAGAGCTTCCAGCCTGGGGACCCAAACCTTAAGCGGGGCGAGGGTCTGCGGCAAGCGATCAGGCTGGCAGCGGCGTCGCTGAAATGTTCGATCGTTGGCCCAGTTTGTCGGGGTTGACCACCGAGTAGATGGTCACGACGCGTTGGCCATCGCTGACCAGCGTCATGGCGGCGTGAATGCGCTCGCCACAGCGGATCACCACGCCGGGTTCGCCGTTGATCGATTCGACGCTGGCACGCCACTGGCCGGCGGCGCGGCGTGCGATGCCAATGGCCAGTCGATGCGCGGCCCGCACGCCGTGCACGACTTTCGAGGCGGCGGCCGCCTGGCCGCCGCCGTCCGCCACCCAGTTGACCTCGTCAGCCAGCAGGTCGACGAAGGCATCGCCGCCCGGCGCCAGCAAAGCCTCGGCGAAGCGCTCGACCAGCCGTCGATGTGCCTGCGGATCCACCGTGAAGCGCGGCTGAGTTTCACGTATCCGTTTGCGCGCACGGCTGACGATCTGCCGGCTGGCGGCCGCTTGTTTGCCCAGCACTTGTGCGATCTCGTCATAGCTGCAATCGAACACCTCGCGCAGCAGCAGCGCTGCGCGTTCCTCGGCGGCCAGGCGTTCCAGCGCGACCATGAACGCCATGGACAGGTCGGCTCGCAGATCGATGGCCTGCTCGGCTTGGTTGCCGGTAAACCCCAGCAGCGGTTCCGGCAGCCACGGACCGTAATAGTCCTCCTGACGAGCACGGCGCTGGCGCAACTGATCGATGCCCAGGCGCGTCACCACTGTAACCAGCCAGGCTTCGGCGTCGCGGATCGAGGTGCAGTCGGCCTCGCTCCACTTGAACCAGGCATCCTGCAGCAGATCTTCGGCGTCCACGCGGCTGCCCAGTAGCCGATAGGCGAGGCCGAAGAGCTTCGGCCGCAGCCCCTGATAGAAATCGATCTTGTCGTTCACGTTCGCTCCGCAGGCATTCCTCTCCAGCATGAACGAATGAGCCCGGTCGATTGTGACAGCGCCTCCGCTGGAGGCTGGGCTGTCACACATCGACAAAGGCATGCGTCCTGGCAGTGTCATTTTCGACACTGCCTATGGAGCGATCTTGCCATGACCACACGACTGGATTTTCTGAAACATGTCGATGCGTTGCCGATGCAGGCACTGACTGCCGTCAGCGCCTATGTGCATGAGAGCGACATCGATCCGCAGCTGCGCATGCTCATCGATCTGCGCGCCTCGCAGCTCAACGGCTGCGCCTATTGTCTCGACATGCACACCAAGGACCTGCTGGGGATGGATACGCCGCTGCCGCGCATCTATCTGCTGCCCGCCTGGCGCGAGACGGCCGTCTACAGCCCTGCCGAGCGAGCGGCTCTGGCCTGGACCGAGGCGGTGACCGAACTGCCTGATGGCGCCTCGCTGGATCGCTGCTATCGCGACCTGGCCGAGCACTATTCGCCACGCGCCATTACCCAGCTGACCTTTGCCATCATTGCGATCAACGGATGGAACCGCCTCAATGTGGCCTTCGGTCGCGAGCCCGACGACTATCGCACCGGCGATCTGCAGCCTCGCTTCACTCAGGCGTTGCAACGCTTCGAGGATCTACGGCCGGCGCCACGTACCTGAACCTGTATGGAGACGAACATGAGCGAACCCCGAAATACCCTGACGTTGCTCAATCCGCCCGGCCTGTACGACCCGGCACCGAATGGCTATTCGCATGTCGGCATCGTGCCGGCTGGTACGCGGTTGGCGTTCATCGCTGGCCAGGGCGGCGAAACGGCGGACGGTCGGCTGCCGAGCGATTTCCAGCAGCAGGTGCGGCAAGCCATGGACAATCTTTCGATCGCCATCGAGGCCGCCGGAGGGCGACCGTCGCAGGTGGTCAAGCTGACGGTACTGATCGTCGATCACAGTGAGCAGCGCCTGGGCATCCTCGGCGAGGAGTTGGCGCGGCTGTTTGGCGAGCAGCTGAAACCGACCTGTACGCTGATTCCGGTGCCGCGGCTGGCACTGGACGGGATGCTGTTCGAAATCGATGCGGTGGTGGCGTTGACGGAAGCCTGATCCGTTGACTTGGGGGCGTCACTGGTCCGACGCTGTTGTGGGTGAGACAGCTTTGCCGCCTCGCCCCACGTGCAGCCGCAGCTTCGGCGAATGCGTTTGGCTTAACCGAGCAGGAAGTTGCCCGCTTTCGGCGTGCCTTCATCCAAGCTGAGCACGTCCGCTTCGTCCTTGAGCGTCACGCCCGAGAGCTGGCGGCGGCAGGCTTCGCGCATCAGATGGATCAGCCTGTGGGCGGCGAGGTTGTAGCTCAGGCCTTCCAGGCGGATGTTGGAAATGCAGTTGCGGTCGGCATCGGTGCGGCCGACTTTCGGCGCGAAGGTGAAGTACAGGCCGAGGCTGTCCGGCGAGCTGAGGCCGGGGCGTTCGCCCACGAGCATCACCACCATTTTCGCCTTGAGCCGCTCGCCGACCTCGTCACCGAGCGCGACGCGGCTTTGTTGTACCAGGCAGATCGGCGCGAGGCTCCAGCCGTCCTTTTCGATCTGCTCCTCGATGCGCTGGAGCAAGGGCAGGGCGTGACGCTGCACCGCCAGCGCCGACAGGCCATCGGCGATGACGATGGCCAGGTCGTAGCCCGCCGCGTGTTGCTGCGCGTGATCGTTCACCCGCTCGGTCGAGTCGTCGCTCAATCGCCGTCCGAGGTCGGGGCGTTGCAGATAGGTATTCCGGTCCGCTGCTGCGCTATGCAGCCGCAATACACGGTGGCCGCGATGCTCCAGTTGCTCGGCGAGGTCATCAGTATCGAGGGAAAGATGCACGGCATCGCGTGCCTGGGCATGGGCGAACTGAAAATCCAGCTGGGCGTCGGTCGGCAGGCTGGCGCCCGCGCGGCCCAGGGCGATGCGGGCCGGGGTGAGCTGACGCAGGTGGCTCCAGGGGTTGGTGATTGCGGTGGGCGGGCGCGTGCTCATTCTGTTGCTCCGTTAATGTATTCGGCGGACGGTGATCACGTATCGCTCTACCCATCGGGCTCGCTCATGGCCTTGATCGCCAACAAGCTGGCTCCTACAAAAATGGGCATGGCGTATGTGTGCGGTGACGCTTTTCGTAGGAGCCAGCTTGCTGGCGAATCGGTTCGAAACGACTGTGCCGGTCAGGTTCGCGAGCAAGGACTGGGCGTCCCCCTCGTTCCTGCGGGAGGCGCAGTGCCTCAACATCGTCATACCATCCGCTCCAGCGCCTGTCGAAACGCTGGTGGTAATTGGTCGCCCATCTGCAGGCGGCCGCCGTCCTGGCGCAGGATGTCCATTTTCGCCAGCCATTCTTCGAATTCTGGCGCCGGCCTGAGCCCTAGGCTCTGGCGCAGGTAGAGGGCATCGTGAAAGGAGGTGGTCTGGTAGTTGAGCATCACGTCGTCCGAGCCGGGGATGCCCATGATGAAGTTGATGCCGGCAGTGCCGAGCAGGGTCAGCAGCACGTCCATATCGTCCTGATCGGCTTCGGCGTGGTTGGTGTAGCAAATGTCGCAGCCCATGGGCACGCCGAGCAGCTTGGCGCAGAAGTGATCTTCCAGCCCGGCGCGGATGATCTGCTTGCCGTTGTAGAGGTATTCCGGGCCGATGAAACCGACCACGGTATTGACCAGCAGCGGCTTGAACTTGCGCGCCACGGCATAGGCGCGCGCCTCGCACGTTTGCTGGTCGACGCCATGGTGCGCACTGGCCGACAAGGCGCTGCCCTGGCCGGTTTCGAAGTACATCAGGTTATCGCCGACCGTGCCGCGCTTCTGCGACAGGCCGGCCTCGTAGCCCTCCTGCAGCACGGCGAGGTTGATGCCGAAACTGCTATTGGCCGCCTCGGTGCCGGCGATGGACTGGAATACCAGATCCAGCGGCGCACCGCGGTTGATCGCTTCGATGGAGGTGGTGACGTGGGTGAGGATGCAGCCCTGAGTCGGGATTTCGTAGCGCTGGATGATGGCGTCGAGCATCTTCAACAGTTCGCAGATGCCGCTGGTGCTGTCGGTGGCCGGGTTGATGCCGATCACCGCGTCGCCGTTGCCGTAGAGCAGGCCGTCGACGATGCTCGCGGCGATGCCGGCGGCCTCGTCGGTCGGGTGGTTGGGCTGCAGGCGGGTGGACATGCGCCCGCGCAGGCCGATGGTGTTGCGGAATCGGCTGACCACGCGGACTTTCTGCGCCACCAGGATCAGGTCCTGCACGCGCATGATCTTCGATACCGCGGCGACCATCTCCGGCGTCAGTCCCGGCGATAAGGCTTTCAGCGAGGCTTCATCGGCGTCGTCACCCAGCAGCCAGTTGCGGAAATCACCGACGGTCAGGTGACTGACCGGGGCGAAGGCTGCTGCGTCGTGGCTGTCGATGATCAGGCGGGTGACTTCATCGGTTTCGTAAGGGATCAGCGCTTCGTCGAGGAAGCGCTTGAGCGGGATCTGCGCCAGGCACATCTGTGCGGCGACGCGCTCGGCGTCGCTGCCCGCCGCGACTTCGGCGAGGAAGTCGCCGGAGCGCGCCGGGCTGGCCTTGGCCATGACCTCGCGCAGGCTGTCGAAGCGCCAATTGGTGCCGCCTACGCTGTGGGTGTATCCCGCCATGACAGGTCTCCAATCAGTTCAGCGATGCCTCGGCGTTCTCGATCGCCGCGAATTCCTCTTCCGGCGTGCCGGCCACCAGGTGATGCCGGCTGTAGAAGGCGAAGTAGGCGATGAATATTCCGTAGATCACCACGGCGGCGATCACCACCCGAGGATCGACCAGGAAACCGGCCACCACTGCGATGCAGGCCAACACCAGCGCCACCCCGGAAGTCAGCACGCCGCCGGGCGTCTTGTACGGACGGTGCATGTCCGGCCGGCGCAGGCGCAGGACGATATGCGAGGCCATCATCAGCACGTAGGAGATGGTCGCACCGAACACCGCGACGAGAATCAGCAGGTCGCCCTGGCCGGTCAGTGAGAGCAGGAAGCCGATGATGCCCGGAATAACCAGCGCCATGACCGGCGCCTTGTTCTTGTTGGTCAGCGACAGTTTGCGCGGCAGGTAGCCGGCCCGCGACAGCGCGAAGATCTGCCGCGAGTAGGCGTAGATGATCGAGAAGAAGCTGGCGATCAGCCCGGCCAACCCGACCAGATTGACGAAGCCGCTCATCCAGGTGGACGAGCCATAGGCGATGGTAAGCGCTTCGACCAGCGGGTTGCCGGACTCGACCAGTGTGCTGGAACCCGCACCACCGGGGCCGACCAGCAGGATCAGCCCGGCAAAGGCCACCAGAATCAGCATGGCGCCGATCAGCCCGCGCGGCATATCACGCTGTGGATTCTTGGTTTCTTCGGCAGCCAGCGGCACGCCTTCGACCGCAAGGAAGAACCAGATCGCGTAGGGAATCGCCGCCCAGATGCCGACATAGCCGTAGGGCAGAAAGCTGCTGGCGCCTGCGGCGGTGGTCGGTGCGATGTCGAGCAGCTTGTCCACAGAGAAATGCGGCACCATCGCGACGATGAACACGCCCAGGGCCAGCGCGGCGACCGCGGTGATGATGAACATCAGCTTCAGCGCCTCGCCGACACCGAAGATGTGAATGCCGATAAAGATGATGTAGAAGGCCAGGTAAATCGCCCAGCCGCCGATGCCGAACAGCGACTCGCAGTAGGCGCCGATAAATACCGCGATGGCCGCCGGCGCGATGGCATATTCGATAAGGATCGCCGTGCCGGTGAGAAAACCGCCCAGGGGGCCGAACGCGCTACGGGCGAAGCCGTAACCCCCGCCTGCGGTGGGAATCATCGAGGACAGCTCGGCCAGCGAAAAACACATGCACAGGTACATGGTCGCCATCAGCAGTGTGGCGATGAACAACCCGCCCCAGCCGCCCTGAGCCAGGCCGAAGTTCCAGCCGGCGTAGTCGCCGGATATCACGTAGGCAACGCCCAGGCCTACCAGCAGCACCCAACCGGCGGCGCCTTTCTTCAGTTCGCGTTCCTTGAAATAGGTGCTGCCAACTGTTTCGAAATCGATGGCGTGATTTGGAGGTGTCGCACTGCTGTGTTCGAGAGCCATGGGAATCATCCTTTGATGGGTTCGGGTACGGCAGGATCGTTAAAGCAAGCGCTGTGCCTGGTGTTTTCTCACGCTCTGCTGCGCCTTATTGCAGGCACCGCCGCACCAGCCCGGCGCGCATGGCGTCGGGCTGGCACCTTGGTGGAGCGTTTCAGCGAGCGGGCTAGAAGAACCCGAGAGGATTGATGTCGTAGCTGATCAGCAGGTTCTTGGTCTGTTGATAGCTGTCGAGAATCATCTTGTGCGTCTCGCGACCGACGCCGGACTTCTTGTAGCCACCGAACGCCGCATGCGCGGGGTAGAGGTGGTAGCAGTTGGTCCAGACACGGCCAGCCTTGATCGCCCGGCCCATGCGGTAGGCGCGGTTGATGTCGCGGGTCCAGACGCCCGCTCCGAGGCCGTACTCGGTGTCGTTGGCGATTGCGAGTGCTTCGGCTTCGTCTTTGAAGGTGGTGACACCGATGACCGGGCCGAAAATTTCCTCTTGGAACACACGCATCTTGTTCGTGCCCTTGAGCAGCGTCGGCTGGATGTAATAGCCGGTGGCGAGTGAGCCTTCGAGTTTCTCCACACCGCCGCCAGTGAGTACTTCGGCGCCTTCCTGCTTGGCGATTTCCAGGTAGGACATGATCTTGTCGAATTGCTGCTGGCTGGCCTGTGCGCCGACCATGGTGTCGGTGTCCAGCGGATCGCCGCGCTTGATCTGCGAAACCTTCTTCATCACCGCTTCCATGAACGGCCCGTAGATCGACTCCTGCACCAGCGCCCGCGACGGACAGGTGCAGACTTCGCCCTGGTTGAAGAAGCCCAGCACCAGGCCTTCGGCGGCCTTCTCGATAAAGGTCGGCTCGGCCTGCATGATGTCTTCGAAGTAGATGTTCGGGCTTTTGCCACCCAGCTCGACGGTGCTCGGGATGATGCTCTCGGCGGCGCGCTTCATGATGTGCGAGCCCACCGGGGTCGAGCCGGTGAAAGCGATCTTGGCGATGCGCTTGCTGCTGGCCAAGGCCTCGCCGGCTTCACGGCCGTAGCCTTGCACGACGTTGAGCACGCCCGGCGGTAGCAGGTCACCGATCACCTCCATCAAAACGGCGATCCCCAGCGGCGTCTGCTCAGCGGGTTTCAGCACCACGCAATTGCCCGCCGCCAGAGCCGGCGCAAGCTTCCAGGCGGCCATCAGGATTGGGAAATTCCACGGGATGATTTGTCCGACTACGCCCAGTGGCTCGTGGAAATGATAGGACGCGGTGTTTTCATCGATCTCGGCGCTGGTGCCTTCCTGGGCGCGGATGCACCCGGCGAAGTAACGGAAGTGGTCGGCGGCCAGCGGAATGTCAGCGTTCAACGTCTCGCGCACGGCTTTGCCGTTGTCCCAGGTTTCGGTGATGGCGAGCATCTCGAGGTTCTGCTCGATGCGATCGGCAATCTGCAGCAGGACCAGCGAGCGCGCCTGCGCGCTGGTTTTGCCCCAGGCATCGGCAGCGGCATGGGCGGCGTCCAGGGCCTTTTCGATATCCGCCGCGTCGGAACGGGGGAATTCGGCGATGGGTTGACCGTTGACCGGGGACAGGTTGGTGAAATACTGGCCGTTGACCGGCTCGACGAACTCGCCGCCGATGAAGTTGCCGTAGCGGGACTTGAAGGAAACGACAGCGCCTTCGCTGCCGGGATGGGCGTAACGCATGGTGAGTCTCCGGGACTTGTAATTGTGTGGGACTACTGTAATTCAGCGTAGAACAAAGCCCGTTCGTCGGTTGGCGAGGCGACGTGCGGTGCGGCCGCTGGCGGGCCGGTGCTGTGCTAATCTGCGCCGCAGTTTTTGGCGCCGACGGGCGCGGCTGTGCCGCCTGATCCGATTGTTCGGCGCGGCGTTTTTCAGAGGTCATTCATGCATATCCACATTCTCGGCATCTGCGGCACCTTCATGGGCTCGCTGGCGGTGCTGGCCAAGGAACTGGGCCACCGCGTCACTGGCTCCGACGCCAACGTCTATCCCCCGATGAGCACCCAGCTGGAAGCCCAGGGTATCGAGCTGACCCAAGGCTACGAGCCCAGTCAGCTCGAACCGGCACCGGATCTGGTAGTAATCGGCAATGCGTTGTCGCGTGGCAACCCAGCGGTGGAGTACGTGCTGAACAAAGGGCTGCCCTACGTGTCCGGTCCGCAGTGGTTGGCCGATCACGTGTTGCAGGGGCGTTGGGTATTGGCCGCTGCCGGCACCCATGGCAAGACCACCACCAGCAGCATGCTCGCCTGGGTGCTGGAGCATGCCGGCATGAGCCCGGGCTTTCTCATCGGCGGTGTGCCGCAGAACTTCGGTATCTCGGCGCGGCTGGGCGGCACCCCGTTCTTCGTGGTCGAGGCGGATGAATACGACAGTGCCTTCTTCGACAAGCGCAGCAAGTTCGTCCATTACCGTCCGCGCACGGCGATCCTCAACAATCTGGAATTCGACCACGCCGATATTTTCCCGGACCTCGCCGCGATCGAAAGGCAGTTCCACCATCTGGTGCGAACCGTGCCGAGCGAAGGGCTGGTCATTCATCCCGAGTCAGAAGCAGCGCTCAAACGGGTGGTCGGCATGGGGTGCTGGACGCCAGTGCAGACAACCGGCGAAGGTGGGCAATGGCAGGCCAAGCTGCTCAGCGCCGACGGCTCGCGTTTCGAGGTCATCTTCGACGGTGCCGTGCAGGGCGTGGTGGACTGGGAGCTGACCGGCCAGCACAACGTCAACAATGCCTTGGCCACACTTGCAGCAGCCCGGCATGTCGGCGTATTGCCCAAGCAGGGCGCCGAGGCGCTGAGCGAGTTCTTGAGCGTCAAGCGGCGCATGGAAAAGGTCGCCGAGGTCAATGGCGTCACCATCTACGATGACTTCGCCCATCACCCGACCGCTATCGCCACGACCCTCGATGGCCTGCGCAAGCGGGTGGGCGATACGCCGATCATTGCCGTGATCGAGCCGCGTTCCAACTCCATGAAGCTTGGTGCTCACCGCGAAGGCCTGGCCGATTCGGTGGTATTGGCCGATCGGGCGATCTGGTACGCGCCGCCGAACCTCGGCTGGGATCTGGCCGCTACCGTGGCCGGCTCGCCGGTCGAGACGACCGTCTGCGATTCGCTGGACGCGATCATCGCCAAGGTGAAAGCCGACGCCAAACCGGGTACGCAGGTGGTGGTGATGAGCAATGGCGGTTTTGGTGGGTTGCACGTCAAGCTGGCCGCCGCTTTGAGCTGATCGCTCAAGGTGGAAAACGCTTCGCGGTTTTCCACCCTACGTAGGGTGGAAATCGCCGAAGGCATTTCCACGCGTAAGGTTGCGACGGTGAAAGCGCCAGCATCGGGTAACGGTGGAAAACGCTTCGCGATTTTCCACCCGCGAGTTTAGGAATACGGCGAATTTGTTTTCGAAGCGTCGCGAGCGAAGCTTAGGCAAGGCGAAACCTTGCGAGAAAGCGGAGCTTGCTGGTGCAAGTGAGCATTTCGAGTAAGGTTTCAACGCAGCATTAGCAAGCGCAGCAGCTTTGGGAGCAAATTCATGAGCGGACCGGAACGCATCACTTTGGCCATGACCGGCGCCTCCGGCGCGCAGTACGGCCTGCGCCTGCTCGACTGCCTGATTCAGGAAGACCGCGAGGTGCACTTCCTGATCTCCAAGGCCGCGCAGCTGGTGATGGCCACTGAGACCGATGTTGTGCTGCCGGCCAAGCCGCAGGCCATGCAGGCGTTTCTGTCGGAGTACACCGGCGCCGCGGCCGGGCAGATTCGGGTGTTTGCCAAGGAAGACTGGATGGCGCCCCCCGCCTCGGGCTCTGGCGCGCCGACCGCGATGGTGGTGCTGCCATGCTCGACGGGTACCCTGTCGGCCATCGCCACCGGTGCGTGCAACAACCTGATCGAGCGCGCCGCCGATGTCGTCCTCAAGGAGCGCCGCCAGTTGATCCTGGTCCCGCGTGAAGCGCCTTACTCGAGCATTCATCTGGAGAACATGCTCAAGCTGTCCAATCTCGGCGTGACCATCCTGCCGGCGTCGCCGGGCTTCTATCATCAACCGCAGACCATCGATGACCTCATCGACTTCGTCGTGGCGCGGATTCTCAACCTGCTCAACATTCCACAGGACATGCTGCCGCGCTGGGGAGAGCACCATATCGTCACCGACGACTGACACCATGGCGTGGGCTTGCGTGCGCGTCGCGATCCGATCATCCAACCTGAAGCGACGACAAGAGAGAGCGGCGATGAAGCGAGCAACCGTGCGATGCGGATCGACGTTACTTTTCGTCCTGCTGCTCTCCGGTTGCGCCACGGTGCGCACCCTCGACGCCGCCAAGCCCGGCGCGCCCATCGTCTATTCCGGCACTCGGCTGGACTGGTACAGCCTCAACGGCGGTTGCTGCCCGCTGGACCGCTTCGGGGCCAAAGCGCCGAAATATGCGGCCCTCGACCTGCCTGCCAGCGTTTTGTTGGACACCCTGCTACTGCCGCTCTCGCTCGCGGCCGTGCTTGGGCTGGGGATCAACGTACAAGGCGGTCTCTAACCCCTCGGTTCGATGCGCTTGCCTTCGTGACGAGGCTCGTTTGCCGATAAGTATTGGTTATCGCGCGATCAGCAGCTGTCACTAGGCAGCGCTCGCGGTGCTTCTTAGAGTGGCCGGCACCCAGAACAATAAAAGCGAGGAAAGACGATGAGGCTTTGCCTGATCGCGAATCCCGAGCGTGGCGCGCAAACGCCCGACATTCTCTATTCATATGATCAGAAGGCTGGCCTGCTGGGTCACCAGGCGGTTGGCGGAATCAACAACCGCCGTTCGGCACGACATGGTGCTTTTCCTGTAACCGCCCCTGCCCCTGAAAGCTGTATTCGATTCGTCAGGTTGACTCCGTGGCGTGGCGCCGGCCGCTTGCCCGCTCAATCGTTCGGGCGATTTCGATGTGAGAGTTGCCAACTGCATTTGACAGTCAATCATATGATGATAGGGTTCGGTAGACTCAAGGGCAGTCGCACAGAGGCTCGCATGTCGAACAACTATCACAGCGCAACGGTGGAATGGCTGGGTTCCTGGATCGCCTCGGGCAAGGTTCAACCTGGCGAGACGCTCAAGGTCGAAGCCGGTCTCTGCGAAGAGCTGGGCGTCAGCCGCACCGTGATCCGCGAAGCGATCAAGACGCTGGTGGCCAAGGGCATGCTCGACGTCGGGCCGAAGGTGGGCACACGAGTGACGCCGGTGCGTTCTTGGAATCTGTTCGACGTCCAGGTCGTAGGTTGGTTGGCTGAGAACGGCCTGCCGGAAAGTTTCGTGATGGACCTGATCGATCTGCGCCGAACCATCGAACCGACCGCCGTGCGCTGGGCATGTGAACGCGCGACGCCGAAGCAGATTGCTGAAATCCAGGCTGCCTATCAGGCGCTTGCCGCGTCCCTGGGCGACAAGGACGACTACAACCGCGCCGACAAGCTCTTCCACGAGGCGGTGCTTGCTGCCAGCCACAACCAATTCATCGAACGCATGGTGCCCGCGCTGGGCGCCTTGCTGGCGGTGTCCTTCGAAGTGTCATCGACGGTGCCTGACGAACTCGGCCTGACCCTGCCGCTGCACAAGGAAATTGCCGACGCCATCGCCAGCCGCGATGGCGCGCGCGGGGTCTGGGCGTGCATGACGCTGATCGAGCGTGCGGCCCTGACCATTTCACGTCATTACCCCGAGCTGGTCGTATTACGCGGCGAGCAGACTGCGCCATAAAAACAATGAAAGCGGAGTGCGACCATGCAATGGCTGCCCATCTCGCAACAACGTTATCTGCTGGCCGAAGGCCCTTTCTGGGATGGCCGGCAGCAGACGCTCTACTGGGTCGATATAGTCGGCCGACGGGCCTGCCGGCTGGGCACGGACGGCTACCGTCAGTGGCAGCTGGCCGAGCCGGTCTCGGCGTTCATTCCCTGCCGGCGTGGCGACGCGCTGGTAACCCTGGCCAGCGGCGTCTACCGCCTCGACCTCCACGCCGCTGACGACGCGTCTGCGCTCAAGCGCTTCTGCATCGCCGACGGTACGCCCGGCAACCGCGCCAACGAGGCGCGCTGCGATGCCCAGGGGCGGCTCTGGCTCGGCACCATGCAGAACAACATCGATGAGGATGGCGGCGACCTGCCTATCACCCGGCGTTCCGGTGGTCTGTTTCGAGTCGATCCGGATGGTTCGGTCACGCAGCTGCTCAGCGATCTGGGCATCGTCAATACGCTGCTGTGGAACGAGGCGGGTGATCGCGTCATCTGCGGCGACACGCTGGACGAATCGCTGTACAGCCACCGCGTCGCTGACGACGGGCAGCTGATCGATCGAGACACCTGGGCCGGCCCGCATCCGCGTGGCGTGCCTGACGGCTCCGCCCTAGATGCCCAGGGCTACGTCTGGAACGCCCGCTGGGGCGGTAGCTGCCTGCTGCGTTTCGCACCGGATGGCTGCCTGGATCGCATCGTCGAACTGCCCGTCAGTCACCCCACCAGCTGCGTATTCGGCGGGGCCGACCTGACCCATTTGTATGTCACCTCCGCCAGGACGGGCGAGGCGCCGACTGAACTGGACGGCGCCGTGCTGATGGCTGATGTCGGTATCACCGGCACGCCTTGTACACGTTTCGCCGGTTGATCTGTTTATCCGGCCGCACCGCGGCCACTTAACTGCTTAGGAGTTGTTCACATGGCTTCACCGCTTTCACTGCCACCGACACCCGAACCCCAACGCGGCGAACGCCTGAAAGGCAAGGTCGTGGTCGTCACCGGCGGCGCTCAGGGCATCGGCGAGGCCATCGTCGCCTGCTTCCAGGCGCAGCAAGCCAAAGTCGTTATTGGGGACATCCAGGGCGAGAAGGCCGAGCGAGTGGCTGCTGGCTGGCGCGAGCGGGGCGGTGAAGTGCGTGCACAGAAAACCGACGTCACCCGACCCGCCGAGCTCGAGGCTCTGATTGCCCTGGCGATGGAGCACTACGGCCAGGTCGATGTGCTGGTTAACTGCGCCGGGGTCAACGTGTTCCGCGACCCGCTGGAAATGACCGAAGAGGACTGGCGGCGTTGTTTCGCCATTGATCTGGACGGCGTCTGGTTCGGCTGCAAGGCAGTGCTGCCGCATATGGTGCAACGCGGCGTCGGCAACATCATCAATATCGCCTCGGTTCACTCGACCAACATCATTCCCGGCTGCTTTCCATACCCCGTCGCCAAGCACGGCCTGCTCGGGCTGACTCGCGCACTGGGCATCGAATATGCGCCCAAGGGCATCCGCGTCAACGCCATCGCGCCGGGCTACATCGAGACGCAGCTCAACGTCGATTACTGGAACGATTTCGCCGACCCCCACGCCGAGCGCCAGCGCGCCTTCGACATGCATCCGCCGCGGCGCATCGGTCAGCCGATCGAGGTAGCGATGACCGCATTGTTTCTGGCGACCGATGAGGCGCCGTTCATTAACGCGTCCTGCATCACCATTGATGGTGGGCGTTCGGTGCTCTACCACGATTGACCCGCTACAGGGATTCGCTTCAAGAGGCTGCGGCCTTGCGGGAAACCGCCAGAGAGCATTCGGTGGTGCTGGATCAGGTGATGGCGATCTGACCAGTCAATAAAAGCTATTCAATAAAAATAATGGAGGTAGCTATGTTCCGTTCTTTCGGAATCCGTTCGCTTTGCTGTGCGGCGTTAACGGTCGGTGCGATGAGTTTCGCCGCTGCGACCCTGGCCCAAGAAGAAGTCAAGATCGGTTTTCTGGTCAAGCAACCCGAAGAGCCCTGGTTCCAGACCGAATGGGCGTTCGCGGAGAAGGCTGCCAAAGAGCACGGTTTTACCCTGCTGAAGATCGCCGTACCGGACGGCGAGAAGACCCTCGCCGCCATCGACAGCCTGGCGGCCAATGGCGCTAAGGGCTTCGTCATCTGCCCGCCCGACGTCGCGCTCGGCCCGGCCATCGTCGCCAAGTCCAAGTTCAACGACCTGAAGGTCATGGCGGTCGATGATCGTTTCGTCGATGCCAAGGGCGAGTTCATGGAGGAGGTGCCCTATCTCGGCATGGCCGCCTTCGAGGTCGGTCAGAAGCAGGGCGCAGCCATGGCCGAGGAAGCCAAGAAGCGCGGCTGGGACTGGAACGATACCTACGCGGTGATCAACACCTATAACGAGCTGGACACCGGCAAGAAGCGCACCGACGGCTCGGTGGATGCGCTGAAGAAGGCCGGCTTTCCAGAAGACCACATCCTCTATACCCCGCAGAAAACCCTCGACGTGCCGGGCAGCATGAACGCCACCACCTCGGCGTTGGTAAAGCTGCCGCGCGGCGCGAAGAACCTGATCATCGGCGGCATGAACGACAACACAGTGCTGGGTGGTGTGCGCGCCACCGAGAGCGCCGGCTTCAGCGCGGAGAACGTGATCGGTATCGGCATCAATGGCACCGATGCCATCGGCGAGCTGAAGAAGGACAACAGCGGCTTCTACGGCTCGATGCTGCCCAGCCCGCATATCGAGGGCTACGAGACGGCGCGGATGATGTACGAGTGGGTCACCACCGGCAAAGAGCCACCCAAGTACACCGCGATGGACGAAGTCACCCTGATTACCCGCGAGAACTTCCAGGAAGAGTTGGAAAAGATCGGCCTCTGGAAATAAGCCGGTCATTCGCGGGAGGCCTGATCTCAGGTCGATTTCAGTATCGAACTCGCCCGGTCAAACGGGCGAGGGTGGAGACGCTCCATGCTTCAACAAGTCAATTCGGGCGACAGCCTGCGTTTCAGCGGCATCGGCAAGAACTTCCCCGGCGTGCGTGCGCTGTCGGAAATCAGCTTCGAAGCCCGGCCCGGCACCGTTCACGCCCTGATGGGTGAGAACGGCGCTGGTAAGTCAACGCTGCTGAAAATTCTCGGCGGCGCCTATCAGCCGAGCAGCGGCGATCTGCAGATCGGTGCGCGCACACTGGCATTTCGCTCCGCCGGGGAAAGCATCGCCAGCGGTGTCGCGGTGATCCACCAGGAGCTGCATCTGGTGCCGGAAATGAGCGTGGCCGAAAACCTGATGCTCGGGCACATGCCTTCGCGCTTCGGGCTGGTGAACCGGAGGGCGATGCTGCGTCAGGCGCGTGAACTGCTCAAGGGACTGGCCGACGAGATCGATCCGTCTGCACGCCTGGGCAGCCTGTCGCTGGGGCAGCGCCAGCTGGTGGAAATCGCCAAGGCGATGTCGCGCAACGCCCATGTGATCGCCTTCGACGAGCCAACCAGCAGCCTCTCGGCGCGGGAAATCGAGCGGCTGATGACGATCATCGGCCGGCTGCGGGACGAGGGGCGAGTGGTGCTTTACGTCTCGCACCGGATGGAAGAGATCTTCCGTATCTGCGACGCGGTCACGGTGTTCAAGGACGGCCGCTTCGTCTGCACCTTCGACGATATGAGCGAGCTGACCCATGACGCGCTGGTGACCTGCATGGTCGGGCGCGATATCCAGGACATCTACAACTACCGTCCGCGCGAGCAGCAAGGCGAGGCCTTGCGCGTCGAGGGTCTGCTTGGCCACGGTTTGCAGGAGCCGGTGAGCTTCTCGGTCAGCCGTGGCGAGGTCCTCGGCTTTTTCGGCCTGGTCGGTGCTGGGCGTACCGAGCTGTTGCGCTTGCTTGCCGGGCTTGCTCCGCACAAGGCCGGTACGGTGCAGCTCGATGGGCAACCGCTGAAGCTGAAGTCGGCGCGCGATGCCATCGCCGCAGGCATTCTGCTCTGTCCCGAAGACCGCAAGAAAGAAGGCATCGTGCCGCTGGCCAGCGTGGCGGAGAACATCAATATCGGCGCGCGCAGCCGCAACGCGCGCCTGGGTTGCCTGGTGCCAGGCCGCTGGGAACGTGAGAACGCCGACCGACAGATTCGCGCGCTGAACATCAAGACGCCATCGCCGGATCAGCAGATCGTCTACCTCTCCGGCGGCAACCAGCAGAAGGTGATTCTCGGTCGCTGGCTGTCGATGCCGATGAAGGTGCTGCTGCTCGACGAGCCCACCCGCGGCATCGACATCGGCGCCAAGGCCGAGATCTACCAGATCATTCATGACCTCGCGGCGAGCGGTATCGCGGTGATCGTCGTGTCCAGCGATCTGATGGAAGTCATCGGTATCTCTGACCGTATTTTGGTGATGAGCGAAGGCGCGATCACTGGCGAGCTCCCTCGAGATCAGGCCGATGAGTCCCACCTGCTGCAACTGGCACTCCCGCGTTCGCGCGGCTGAACAACAATGATGAGGTGCTTTATGTCTGCTCAACAGAACGCTCTGTCCGCGCCGCGGCAGGGCCTCAATATGCGCCGTTTCCTTGATGACTGGGTCATGGTATTGGCCGCGCTCGGCATCTTCGTGCTGTCGGCGATCTTCATCGAGAACTTCCTCTCGCCGCTGAACATGCGCGGGCTCGGGTTGGCGATCTCGACCGTCGGCATTGCCGCCTGCACCATGCTGTTCTGCCTGGCATCCGGGCACTTCGATCTGTCGGTCGGGTCGGTGATCGCCTGCGCCGGTGTGGTGGCGGCAGTGGTGATGCGCGATACCGAAAGCGTCTTCCTCGGCGTCTCGGCGGCGCTGGCGATGGGGCTGGTGGTCGGGCTGGTTAACGGCATCGTGATCGCGAAGCTGCGTATCAATGCGCTGATCGCCACGCTGGCGACGATGCAGATCGTCCGCGGACTGGCGTACATCTTTTCCAACGGTAAAGCCGTGGGGGTGATGCAGGAGGAGTTCTTTCTGTTCGGCAACGGCAGCCTGTTCGGTGTGCCGGTGCCCATTCTGATCACTCTTGTGTGCTTCGCCTTCTTTGGCTGGCTGCTCAACTACACCACCTACGGCCGCAACACCATGGCCATCGGCGGCAATCAGGAAGCAGCGCTGCTGGCCGGGGTCCATGTCGATCGCACCAAGATCATCATCTTTGCCGTGCACGGCCTGATCGGTGCGCTGGCCGGTGTGGTGCTGGCGTCGCGGATGACGTCCGGGCAGCCGATGATCGGTCAGGGATTCGAGCTGACGGTGATCTCCGCTTGCGTGCTGGGTGGCGTGTCGCTCAGTGGTGGCATCGGCATGATTCGCCACGTGATCGCGGGGGTGTTGATCCTGGCGATTATCGAGAACGCGATGAACCTGAAGAACATCGACACCTTCTATCAGTACGTCATCCGCGGCACGATCCTGCTGATCGCGGTGATCATCGATCGGCTGAAGCAGCGCTGAACCCGTTCGCGTCGCGTGCCGGCGCGCTGGAGAATCCGTGAATACACACCTGATAGCGTTGGACTGGGGCACTAGTTCATTGCGCGCTTATCGGCTCGGTGCGGCTGGCGAAACGCTGGAAGAACGCAGCCTGCCGTTAGGCGTCATGCAGCTCGATGGCAGCGAGGCCGACTTCGAACGCGCGCTGGACCAAGCCTGTGGCGACTGGCAGCGGTCGGGTCCGGCGGTGCCGATGATTGCCTGCGGCATGATCGGCAGCGCGCAGGGCTGGCGCCAGGTCAGCTATGTCGAGGCGCCGCTTGGCGCTGACGGGTTGGGTACGGCGCTGCTACCGATTCACCGCTCCCAAGGTATGCCGCTGTGGCTGGTGCCGGGTGTGATTCAGCGTGGTGCCCTGCCCAATGTTATGCGCGGCGAGGAAACGCAGGTGTTCGGCTTGTTCGACGGCGACGCCGATCACGCGGGGCCGTTGCTGATCGGCCTGCCCGGCAGCCATAGCAAGTGGGTGATGGTTGAAGATGGCCAGCTCAGCCAGTTCCAGACGTTCATGACCGGAGAGGTCTATCAAGCGCTGCTCGGCCACACCATTCTCGGTCGCACGGCGGTGATCGGTGACGCCTTTAACGCTGCGGCTTTCGAGCGGGGCCTGCGCGTGGCCAGATCAAACGAAGGGCAAGGTGGCCCGTTGTCGACCATCTTCAGCAGCCGCACCCTGGTGCTGACCGGAGAACTTAGCGGCTCGGCTCAGGCCGATTACCTGTCCGGGCTGCTCATCGGTCATGAGCTGGCTGCCATGACGTCCGGGCTGCAACTGCCGCCGTCCCAGCCGATCGTCCTCATTGGCAATTCGACGCTGTGTGCCCGCTATCTGTGGGCCCTGGAATATTTCGGGTTCGAATCGCTGCGTTTCGCGCCGGAAGCCACGGCGGCGGGGCTCTGGAAAATTGCCGCAGGCGCCGGCCTGGTCGCCGCTCAAGCCACGGGAGAACGCGATGTTCGACAGGACGCTGGCCATTAACGGGTTGATCGCGATTCTTCGAGGCCTACGTCCCGAGGAGGCCGAGACGGTGGGCGGCGCGCTCTATGCCGCGGGCATGCGGATCATCGAGGTGCCGCTCAACTCGCCGCAGCCGCTGCGTAGCATCGAACTGATGCGGCGGAGCCTGCCCGCAGACTGCCTGGTTGGGGCCGGCACCGTGCTCACAGATAGGCAGGTGCTGGACGTGCGCGAAGCGGGCGGACAGTTGATCGTCATGCCGCATGGCGATGTCGAGGTGGTGCGCGCCGCCAAGATCGCCGGGCTGTATTGCACGCCCGGTGTCGCCACGCCCAGCGAAGCTTTTTCCGTACTGGCGGCAGGGGCCGACGCGCTCAAATTGTTTCCGGCCGAGCAGATCGGCATCGGTGCCATGAAAGCCTGGCTGACCGTGCTGCCGGCCGGCACGGCATTGCTGCCGGTGGGCGGTATCACGCCGGACAGCATGGCCCCTTATCTCCACGCCGGGGCGGCCGGTTTCGGCCTTGGCTCGGCGCTCTATTCGCCAGGCCTGCCCGCCCCCGAGGTCGGTCGCCGGGCGCGATCCTTCATTCAGGCCCGCCACGCGGCGTTGGGCTGATTACTTCCGAGAGGCTTGCGATGAAAATAACCCGCCTTACTACGCTGGTCGTGCCGCCACGCTGGCTGTTTCTGAAAATCGATACCGACGAAGGCATCACCGGCTGGGGCGAACCTGTGGTCGAGGGCCGCGCACATAGCGTTGCCGCTGCCGTGGAGGAGCTGTCCGACTACCTTGTTGGTCGCGATCCACGCAACATCGAAGACCTCTGGACCGTGATGTACCGCGGCGGCTTCTACCGCGGCGGACCCGTGCACATGAGTGCTATTGCCGGCATCGATCAGGCGCTGTGGGACATAAAGGGCAAGGCGCTCGGGATTTCGGTCAGTGAGCTGCTCGGCGGGCGCGTGCGCGAGCGCATCCGCGTCTATTCCTGGATTGGCGGCGATCGCCCGGCGGATACCGCCAGCGCGGCTCGCGATGCGGTGGCGCGCGGTTTCAGTGCGGTAAAGATGAATGCCAGCGAGGAAATGCAGTTCGTCGACAGCCACGCCAAGGTCGATGCGGTGCTGGCGAACATGGCCGCCGTGCGCGAGGCCGTGGGCAGCGAGATCGGTATCGGCGTGGATTTCCACGGTCGTGTGCATAAACCGATGGCGAAGATCCTGATCAAGGAGCTCGAGCCGTATCGGCCAATGTTCATCGAGGAGCCGGTGCTCAGCGAAAATTACGAGGCGCTGAAGGAATTAGCGCCGCTGTCCTGCGCACCGATCGCATTGGGCGAGCGGTTGTACTCGCGTTGGGATTTCAAGCGCATCCTCGCTGAAGGCTACGTGGACATCATCCAGCCGGACATCTCGCACGCCGGTGGCATCACCGAGACGCGCAAAATCGCCAGCATGGCCGAGGCCTATGATGTCGCGCTGGCGTTGCATTGCCCGCTCGGGCCGATCGCATTGGCGGCGTGCCTACAACTGGATGGCGTCTGTTACAACGCCTTCATTCAGGAGCAGAGCCTGGGCATCCACTACAACCAGGGCAACGACCTGCTCGATTACATCAGCAATCGCGAGGTGTTTGAGTACCAGGATGGCTTCGTAACAATTCCCAACGGGCCAGGGCTGGGTATCGAGATCAACGAGGCCTACGTGCTGGAGCAGGCGCGCATTGGCCATCGCTGGCGCAACCCGATCTGGCGCCACGCCGACGGCAGCTTGGCCGAGTGGTAGGGCGGCGACATGGTTGT
Source organism: Pseudomonas sp. SST3 (assembly GCF_003325755.1). Next base: position 24,300 of record NZ_QORI02000015.1, read on the forward strand.
GGTCAGGCGCACGGCAGGCCTCACGGGCCCGTAGGCTGCAGCAAGAGCCAAAAGCTTCGCCCCGAGGCGGGCCTCCCACAAAAGCGGCCAGTGCGCACCGAACCGCTGTAGGAGGCGCGCCCCGCGGCGAACGCTGGTTCGGATCCACAACGGTCTATGAAACCAACCGTGCTGCAAGCAAAGCGGCTGCTAAAAACGACCTCGCCAACCGCGAGGCTCGTTACAGCCTGAAGGCCCCTTGCGGGGCCTTCCGCGTCAGGGCTTGGGAAATTTGTAGATAGTGGTCTGGGTGTAGGTCTCGCCCGGGTCGAGGCGCGTGCTCGGGAAGTCCGGCTGATTGGGCGAGTCCGGGTAATGCTGTGTTTCCAGGGTGAAGGCACTCCAGTGCGGGTACGCCTTGCCGCCTTTGCCCTTGATGCTGCCGTCGAGGAAGTTGCCGGTATAGAGCTGCACACCGGGCTCGGTGGTGTACATCAGCAGCCGTCGCCCGGAGGCGGGGTCGTGCACTTCGGTGGCCAGCTTGCTCAGGTCGCCATCGGTATCCAGCACCCAGTTGAAATCGAAGCCGCCGGCCTTGGCCTCGGCGAATTTCAGCTGCTGATGGTCATCCTTTATGTGCTCACCGAAGCGAGTCGGCTGAAGGAAATCCATCGGCGTGCCCTTCACCTCGGCCAGCTCGCCGGTGGGGATGAGCTTCTCGGTGACCGGCGTGTAGCGCGAGGCGTGCAGCGTCGCGACCTGATCCAGCACGCTCGAGCTGCCGGCCCCGGCGAGGTTGAAGTAGCTGTGGTTGGTCAGGTTGAGCACCGTGGGTTTGTCGGTGGTGGCGCGGTACTGGATGCGCAGCTCGTTGTCTTCGTTGAGGCTGTAGGTCACGTGGGTGGTCATGGTGCCGGGGAACCCCATCTCGCCATCGGGCGACACGTAGCTCAGCTCGACGCCGACCCATCCGTCCTCGTCTGCGGGTTTGGCCTTCCAGACTCGCTTGTCGAAGCCCTCGGGTCCGCCATGCAGGGCGTTGCTGCCATCGTTCTGTGGAATCTGGTAGGTCGTGCCGTCGAGTTCGAAGCGGCCATCGGCGATGCGATTGCCGAAGCGACCTATGGTGGCGCCGAAGTAGACATTGCCGTTCTCGATATAGCCGTCGACATCATCGAAGCCGAGCACGATGTCGTCGAGCTTGCCGTTTTTGTCTGGCACCATGAGCGACTGCAGCACGCCACCGTAGGTGATCACCACCGCCTCGATCCCCTGGCTGTTTTTCAATGTGTACTTTTCGATGGGCGTGCCGTCCGGCATCTTGCCGAAGCTGCCGTGCTGGTTGGACAGGCCCGCGGCCTGGGCGCCGAATGTGCTGATCATGAGAGACAGGGCAATTCCGTTGAGTAGCAATCTGGGTTGCATGGCTTCACCTGACATTGTTGTTGTTTTTTGCGTGGATGCACGGCGCCAAGGTCGAAAGGTCTGACGGCGTTGCGCCGGCTAAAGCCTAGACAGCCGAGCCATTCCCTCCCAATACGAATTGCGGTCTCTGCGATACGCGAATCGGTATGTCTTCCGGGCCTAAAAAGACGCGGAAGGTTCAGCTGTGCTGGCGGGCCTCATGCTGCGCCAATGCCCATTCGACGTGCTCACGCACCAGCTCGGACGGATCCTCGCGGCGCGCCTCCAGCGCTTCCAGCACGGGAATGCTGGACGGCGCGTTGCCCAGCCCGACGGCCAGGTTGCGCAACCAGTTCTGGTAGCCCGTCCGGCGCAGCGGCGAACCTTCGGTGCGGTTGAGGAATTCCTCTTCGGTCCAGCGAAACAGCGCCGCCAGTTCGGCGTTGTCCAGGCTATGGCGCGGCTGAAAATCGGTTTGCCCGGTCGGGCGCGCGAAGCGGTTCCAGGGACAGACGATCTGGCAATCATCGCAGCCGAACACGCGGTTGCCGATCTTCGGTCGCAGCTCCACGGGGATCGGACCCTTGAGTTCAATGGTCAGGTAAGAGATGCAACGCCGCGCATCCAGCACGCGATCGCCGACAAAGGCTTCGGTGGGGCAGATGTCCAGGCAGGCGTGGCAGCTGCCACAGTGATCGCGTGCTGTGGGCTCGTCGACGGGCAGGGCGATGTCGACGAAGAGTTCGCCGAGGAAGAACCAGCTGCCAGCCTTTCGGTTGAGCACCAGGGTGTTCTTGCCGATCCAGCCAAGGCCAGCCTGCTGCGCCACGGCCTTCTCCAGTACCGGCGCGCTGTCGACGAACGCACGGAAGCCGAAGGGGCCGATCACCTGCTGGATGCGCTCGGCCAGTTGCTGCAATCGTTTGCGGATTAGCTTGTGATAGTCGCGGCCCAGCGCATAGCGCGACACATAGGCCTTCTCCGGCTGCGCCAGGCGCTCGGTCATGCGTGTATCGCCCGGCAGGTAATCCATGCGCAGCGAGATGACCCGCAGGGTGCCCGGCACCAGCTGCTCTGGATGGGAACGTTTGCTGCCGTGGGCAGCCATATAGTCCATCTCGCCCTGATAGCCCGCAGCCAGCCAGCGCTCGAGGTGCGCCTCATGCTCACCCAGATCGACGCCGGTAATGCCGACCTGCTGGAAGCCAAGCTCGCGGCCCCATTCCTTGATGGAGTCGGCAAGAGCGGCTGGGTCGAGTGATGTGCTGGGCATGGATTTGGGTCGTCGGGCGTTGCGGCGTTGATTGCGGGGTGAAGGTGTCTATTCGGCAAGTTGCGCCGATCGACTGCCACCATGCGCCTGAAACGCGTGAATCTCGACGCGCCGCGGGCGGCTCGGCAGGCGCATGCGTATAATTCTGCCAGATATTCGCTCGGGTGATTCATGTCTCAGACCACCGATACCTTGCCTACTGCTTTATATACCGCCACCCAGGTACGAGATATCGATGCTCGCCTGATCGCCGCCGGCACTCCCGGCTTCGAACTGATGCAGCGCGCGGCCCATGCTGCCTGGCGTGCACTGCGCAGACGTTGGCCTGACGAGCAACGAATCACCGTGCTGGCAGGGCGGGGCAACAACGCCGGGGACGGCTATCTCATCGCGGCGTTGGCGCAGCGTGCCGGCCGTCAGGTTCAGGTGCTTGCGGTGGGCGATCCGCAGCACTTGCAAGGCGATGCCGCGCAAGCGTTCGCTGAGTGCAAGGAAGCTGGCGTGACGCCGGCGAAATGGTCGACGAAGGCCAAACTGCACGGCGTGCTGGTCGATGCGCTGCTCGGTACCGGAATTGCCGGCGAGGTGCGCGAGCCTTATGCCAGTGCTATTCGCGCGATGAACGAAAGCGCGTTGCCAGTCCTGGCGGTCGATCTGCCGTCCGGCCTTTGCGCCGATACCGGGCGCGTGCTCGGCCATGCGGTGCGCGCCGACCTTACGGTGTCTTTCATCGGCCTCAAAGTCGGGTTGTTCACTGGCGAAGGGCCGGACCGAGTCGGTGAGCTGGCATTCGACGATCTACAGGCCGACGCCGCCATCCTCGATTTAGTCGAGCCCGGTATCGAGCGCCTCAGTGAAGCAAATCTTCCGGTAGTAACGCCCCGTTCGCCGACGGCGCACAAGGGCAGCTTCGGTCAGGTACTGGTGATCGGTGGCGATCTCGGCACCGGCGGTGCGGCATTGCTCAGCGCTGAGGCTGCGTTGCGCTGCGGGGCCGGCATGGTCACGCTGGCAACCCGGCCTGAGCACGTGACGGCGGCGCTGGTACGGCGCCCGGAGATCATGTGCAGCGGTGTTGAGTCTACCTATGCACTGACCGAGTTGACCCGGCGTGCCGATGTGCTGGTCATCGGTCCAGGCCTAGGGCAGGCGCCCTGGGGGCGTAGCCTGCTGTCGCTTGCACCGCAATGTCAGGTGCCGCAGGTATGGGACGCCGATGCGTTGAATCTGCTCGCCGCCGGTGCGGTCGACTTGCCGGCTGGCTGTCTGCTGACACCGCATCCGGGGGAGGCTGCGAGATTGCTGGATGCGTCCGTTGCGGAGGTCCAGGCCGATCGCCCTGCGGCGGCGCGGAAGTTGGCGGGTCGCTACGGTTGCACGGTACTGCTCAAGGGCGCGGGAACATTGATTGCCGACCGTGATGGCCGCTTAGCTTTGTGTAGCCGCGGTCACCCGGCGATGGCCAGCGCCGGTCTTGGTGATGTCCTCGCGGGTGTTGCTGGAGCATTGTTGGCGCAGGGGTTGGCGCCGTTCGATGCGGCCTGTCTGGCGGTATGGCTGCATGCCGTTGCCGGCGAAAATACCGGCGAGGGCGGGCGCGGGTTGGCAGCCGCCGATCTGATTCCAGCCATCCGCCAGTTGCTCGAGGAGCAATCACCATGCCGCAGGTAACGCTTTTCGCAGCCGACGAAGACGCCATGCTCGCGCTTGGCGCGCGCATCGCCCAGGCGACCGGTGGTCGGGGCGTGATCTACCTTCACGGGGACCTCGGGGCAGGCAAGACCACGCTCTCGCGCGGGCTGATTCGCGGTTTCGGTCATGAGGGCAAGGTCAAAAGCCCGACCTTTACCCTGGTCGAACCCTACGAAATGCCCGACGCGCGGGTCTTTCATTTCGATCTGTACCGGCTTGTCGATCCGGAGGAACTGGAATTTCTCGGCATTCGCGACTATTTCGAAGGGGATGCCTTGTGCCTGGTAGAGTGGCCGGAACGTGGCGCCGGCATTTTGCCAAAGGCTGACCTGGACATTACCATTACGCCGCACGGGGCCGGTCGTATGCTGCGCCTGACGCCACGAGGCGAGCGCGGTGAAGGCTGGTGTTCCATCCTGACCATCGCTAATCAATGAAAATCATGGGGTTGGGTATGCGCATGCGCGCGCTAGTAAGTGGTTTGGCATTAATGCTTGCCTCGGTACAGGTCCTGGCTGCTTCCGACGTGCAGAGCGTGCGTTTGTGGCGGGCGCCGGACAACACTCGTCTGGTATTTGATCTTTCCGGTCCGGTTCAGCACAACGTCTTCACCCTGACGGCGCCGGACCGCATCGTCATCGACGTCGACGGCGGCAATCTGCCGAAGCCGTTCGAACAGCTCCCGCTGAAAAACACCCCCATCTCCGGCCTGCGTGCGGCAAAGTTCGACGCCGATACATTGCGAGTGGTCATTGATCTCTCTGCGCAGGTGACACCCAAGAGTTTTACCCTGACGCCCAATCAGCAGTACGGCCATCGACTCGTGGTCGATCTGTTCGATGAAGGTGCCGACCCTTCCAGCGGCGCCGAAGTCCCGGCGACTGTCACGCCAAGTACTCCCGCTGCGCCCGTGTCGCCGACCCTGCCTGCGCTGAAACTGCCGCCGCTACCAAGCAGCAAGCGAGACATCGTCATTGCCATCGACGCCGGTCATGGTGGCGAGGACCCGGGCGCGATCGGCCCGGGCAAGGTCTATGAGAAAGGGGTCGTGCTGCAGATTTCCAAGGAGCTGCAACGCCAGATCAATGCCGAAAAGGGTTTTCGTGCCGAGCTGGTGCGGACCGGTGATTACTTCATCCCGCTGCGCAAACGCACCGAGATCGCGCGCAAGAAGGGTGCCGACCTGTTCGTCTCGATACATGCCGACGCGGCTCCGCGTTCGGCCGCTTATGGAGCCTCGGTGTTTGCGTTGTCGGACCGCGGCGCTACCTCGGAAACCGCACGATGGCTGGCTGACAGCGAAAACCGTTCTGATCTGATCGGCGGTGCCGGTAATGTCAGCCTCGGTGACAAGGACCAGATGCTGGCCGGCGTGCTGCTGGATCTATCGATGACTGCGTCATTGTCGTCCAGCCTCAATGTCGGGCAGAAAGTACTGAGCAACATGGGCCGCATTACCCCACTGCACAAGAGCCGCGTGGAGCAGGCGGGGTTCATGGTACTGAAATCTCCAGACATCCCATCGATCCTGGTGGAAACCGGATTCATCTCCAATCCGTCAGAGGCGCGCAAGCTGCAAACCGCATCCCATCAACAGTCGCTGGCGCGCTCGATTCACAGCGGCGTTCGGCAGTTTTTCCACGAGAACCCGCCGCCTGGCACCTACGTCGCTTGGCTGCGGGATTCCGGCAAGATCGCCAGCGTGCCTCGTGAGCACGTGGTCCGTTCTGGCGAAAGCCTGGCCCTGCTCGCCGAGCGTTATCAGATCAGCCTGCTCGCATTGCGCAACGCCAACAGTCTGAAAGGTGACACGATCAAGGTCGGTCAGACGCTGAACATTCCCGCTACCACCCTGGCATCGCAGCCATGACCGAAGCGGCGCGTATCCAGCTGCTCAGCCCGCGGCTGGCGAACCAGATCGCCGCCGGAGAAGTAGTCGAACGGCCTGCTTCGGTGATCAAGGAGCTGTTGGAGAACAGTCTCGACTCCGGCGCCGACCGTATCGAGGTGGATGTCGAGCAGGGCGGGATCAAGCTGCTGCGCGTTCGCGACAATGGCTGCGGCATTCCGGCCGACGACCTGCCGCTGGCCCTGGCTCGGCATGCAACCAGCAAGATCCGTGACCTGGAAGATCTCGAGCGGGTAATGAGCCTGGGCTTCCGTGGCGAGGCGCTGGCGTCGATCAGCTCGGTGTCGCGGCTGACACTGACCTCGCGCACTGCCGATGCCGCCGAGGCCTGGCAGGTGGAAACCGAAGGCCGGGACATGGCGGCGCGGGTGCAGCCCGCGGCGCATCCGGTGGGCTCGTCGGTCGAGGTGCGCGATCTGTTCTTCAACACACCGGCCCGGCGCAAGTTTTTGCGCACCGAGAAGACCGAATTCGATCATCTGCAGGAAGTGATCAAGCGGTTGGCGCTGGCGCGCTTCGATGTGGCGTTTCATCTGCGGCACAACGGCAAGGTGGTGTTCGCCTTGCATCAAGCCAGCGATGCCGCATCGAGGGCGCGGCGTGTGGCTTCGGTGTGCGGTCCGGCATTTCTCGAGCAGGCACTGCCGGTGGAAATCGAACGCAACGGTCTGCACCTCTGGGGCTGGGTCGGTCTGCCGACATTTTCACGCAGCCAGGCGGACCTGCAATATTTTTACGTCAATGGGCGCATGGTGCGTGACAAGCTGGTCGCCCATGCAGTGCGCCAGGCCTATCGCGACGTGTTGTTCAACGGCCGGCATCCGACCTTCGTGCTGTTCCTCGATGTGGATCCGGCAGTGGTGGACGTTAATGTTCATCCGACCAAGCATGAGGTCCGTTTCCGCGACAACCGCATGGTCCACGACTTTCTTTACGGCACGCTCCATCGTGCACTAGGCGATGTACGCCCGGAAGATCAGTTGGCGGCGCCGGCCAGCATGACGCCAGTCACCCAGGCCAGTGGTATCGCCGCCGGAGAATTCGCCGGGCAGAACGAAATGAGCCTTGCCGCCAGCGTGCTCGAACAACCTCAGGTCGAACAGCCGGCCTGGCGTGGGTCAGGTGCCGGCTATCAGGCCCCTCGGTCAATGCCGACAGGCAATGTCGGGGAAGTGCAGGGCGCTTATCGCGAGTTCTTCTCCCCGCTCGCTGAAGTCGGTCCGGCCGCGTTGCCGGAGAGCCGGCACGACGTTCCGCCCCTGGGCTATGCGCTGGCCCAGCTCAAGGGGATTTACATCCTTGCCGAGAATGCGCACGGCCTGGTGCTGGTGGATATGCATGCCGCTCATGAGCGGATCATGTATGAACGGCTGAAAGCCGCGATGGCCAGCGAAGGGCTGCGCGGACAACCATTGCTGGTGCCCGAGTCGATCGCGGTCGCTCAGCGCGAGGCGGACTGTGCCGAGGAGCACGCCCATTGGTTCAAAATGCTCGGTTTCGAGCTGCAACGTCTGGGACCGGAAAGTCTGGCCATTCGCCAAATTCCTTCTTTGCTCAAACAGGCCGAGGCGACGCGACTGGTACAGGATGTGCTCGCCGACCTTCTGGAATACGGCACCAGTGACCGGATTCAGGCGCATCTCAATGAGTTGCTTGGCACTATGGCGTGCCACGGAGCAATTCGTGCCAACCGACGCCTGACGCTGCCGGAAATGAACGGCCTGCTACGCGATATGGAGCAAACCGAGCGCAGTGGCCAGTGCAACCACGGCCGCCCGACCTGGACCCAGATGGGTATGGGGGATCTGGATAAGCTGTTTCTCAGGGGGCGTTAGCCTCCCATAGGCGGATCGCCCCATTGCCGCATCGATTTCATGCCGCATACCCGAACCACCTTACTTTCGAGCCGTCGATGACCCGATTACCGCCCGCCATTTTTCTCATGGGTCCCACAGCCGCAGGCAAGACCGATCTGGCGCTGGAGCTTGCGCGCGCGCTGCCCTGTGATCTGATCAGCGTCGATTCGGCCTTGGTGTATCGGGGGATGGATATCGGCACCGCCAAACCACCGGCCGAAGTGCTTCAGGAATTTCCGCATCGGCTGATCGATATCCGTGACCCGGCGCAAAGCTACTCGGCTGCGGAGTTTGTCGACGACGCGCTGGCGGCGATGTCTGACATTACCGCTGCGGGGCGCATTCCGTTGTTGGTTGGCGGGACCATGCTCTACTTCAAGGCGTTGATCGAGGGTCTAGCCGATATGCCTCCGGCCGATCCCGCTATGCGCGCCGAGTTGGTGTCACAGGCGCAGACCGAAGGGTTGGGAGTGCTCCATCGGCGGCTGGCCGAGGTCGATCCGGAGTCTGCGGCGCGGATTCACCCCAACGATCCTCAGCGTCTGATCAGGGCGCTAGAGGTTTACCGTGTCAGCGGTATCAGCATGAGCGAGCACCGCGTTCGGCAACGGATGCAAAAAGCCGTAGCGGGCACGCCAGACGGCGGCGTCTTGCCTTATACTGTCGCCCAGTTGTCCGTTGCGCCCGCGCAGCGACAGGTCTTGCATCAGCGTATCGAACAGCGCTTCGTGGCGATGGTTGAACAGGGCTTTGTCGAAGAGGTCGAAAAACTCCGTGGGCGTGGCGATCTGCATCCCGAGCTGCCCTCCATGCGTTCCGTAGGCTATCGCCAGGTCTGGAGTTACCTGGACGGCGCCTATTCGCGGGACGAGATGGTGCAGCGCGGCGTCATCGCTACTCGACAGCTGGCCAAGCGTCAAATGACCTGGCTGCGGGGATGGGAGGGGGTTCACTGGCTGGAAAGCTCGGCCTGCGACAATCTGCCGCGAGCATTGAAATACTTGGAGAGGCTCACCATATTGAGCTGACACTGTAATTTGACCGGCTATCCTCAATCATTGAACGGCCGTGTTTGATTCTAAAAATTAATGAAAAGATCCTTTAAGGAGTGCGGCACATGTCAAAAGGGCATTCGCTACAAGACCCTTACCTGAACACATTGCGTAAGGAACGCGTTCCGGTTTCCATCTACCTGGTCAATGGCATCAAGCTCCAGGGACAGATCGAGTCATTCGACCAATTCGTCATTCTCTTGAAGAACACGGTCAGCCAGATGGTCTACAAGCACGCCATTTCGACTGTCGTTCCTGGCCGTCCGGTACGCCTGCCTGCCACAGGTGATGCAGAGCAGTCCGAGTCGGGTAACGACTAAAGGGGGCGTTCTTTGTTCTTCGAACGTCCCGGTGGCGGTGAGCGGGCCATCCTGGTTCATCTGGATGGCCAGGATCCAGCGGCGCGTGAAGACCCTCAGGAGTTTCGGGAGTTGGCACGATCAGCCGGCGCCGAAACCGTTGGCTTCGTCAATATCGCCAGGCATCAACCTTCCGCCAAGTTTTTGATCGGCAGCGGCAAAGTCGAAGAACTGCATGATCTCGTCAAGGATGGCGAGGTCGAGCTGGTCATCTTCAATCACACACTGACGCCTAGTCAGGAGCGTAACCTCGAGCGAGCGCTCGAATGTCGCGTGCTTGATCGAACCGGCCTGATCCTGGATATCTTTGCTCAGCGTGCGCGTACCCATGAGGGCAAGTTGCAGGTTGAGTTGGCCCAGTTGGAGCATATGAGCACGCGCCTGGTACGTGGTTGGACCCACCTTGAGCGGCAGAAGGGTGGTATCGGTCTGCGCGGCCCGGGTGAAACTCAGCTGGAAACCGATCGGCGCCTGCTGCGAGTGCGTATTCGGCAAATCAAACAACGCCTGGAAAAGGTTCGCGGTCAGCGTGAACAGGCCCGTCGGGGTCGGCGGCGTGCCGACATTCCGCTGATTTCCCTGGTGGGCTACACGAACGCTGGCAAGTCTACGCTGTTCAATGCCCTGACCGAATCTGACGTTTACGCCGCCAACCAGCTGTTCGCCACGCTTGATCCAACCTTGCGTCGCCTGGAGCTGAATGACCTCGGGCCGGTGGTGCTCGCCGATACAGTGGGTTTCATTCGTCATCTTCCGCATAAGCTGGTTGAGTCGTTCCGGGCGACGCTCGAAGAGTCGAGCAATGCCGATCTGCTGTTGCATATCATCGATGCTCACGAGCCCGAGCGTGATCAACAGATTGAGCAGGTCTTGGCGGTGTTGACTGAGATCGGTGCACACGAGCTGCCGATCTTGGAGGTCTTCAATAAGGTAGATCTGCTGGAAGGTATCGAGCCGCAAATTCAGCGTAACGCCGATGGCGTGCCGCAGCGGGTCTGGGTATCGGCGCAGCAGGGGTTGGGTCTCGATCTGCTGAAGCAGGCGATCGCCGAACTGCTTGGTAACGATTTGTTCGTGGGAACGCTTCGGCTCCCTCAAAACCTCGGGCGACTGCGGGCGCAGCTCTTCGAGTTGGGTGCGGTTCAGTCCGAGTCTCATGATGAAGAGGGTGGCAGCCTGCTTGATGTGCGATTGCAGCGTGTCGAACTGCATCGTCTGATTAGTCGCGCGGGTATCGAGGTGGAACAGTTTTTCGAGCAACACACTTTGCAATAAAGCTCGGGGGGGCTTTTAAGCCGTTCGTTCCGGGCTTTCGGTAGCATTGGCGGGCGCGCCGTTGGCGCGTCTTTAGCTTTATTTGAATGGAGAGCGCTATGGCTTGGAATGAGCCGGGTGGCAACTCGAACAACCAGGATCCTTGGGGTAGCGGTGGCGGTGGTCGTCGCGGTGGTGGCGATCAGAAGGGTCCGCCGGACCTGGATGAGGCTTTCCGCAAATTACAGGACAGCCTCAACGGCATGTTTGGCGGCAAGAAGCGCAGTGGTGGGTCGTCAGGTGGTGGTGCCGGCCGGCGTGGCGGGTTCGGGCTGCTCTGGATCGGTCTGGTGCTGCTGCTCGCCGTTTGGCTGTTCAACGCGATCTATATCGTTGATGAGCAGGAACAGGCTGTGGTGTTGCGCTTCGGCAAATATCACGAAACCGTAGGGCCGGGTTTGAATATATATTTCCCGCCGTTCGATCGTAAGTTCCAGGCCAACGTCACTCGTGAGCGCTCCTACAGCAAGCAGGGGCAAATGCTTACCGAAGACGAGAACATCATCGAAGTGCCATTGACGGTGCAGTACAAGATCAGCGACTTGCAGGCCTTTGTGCTCAATGTCGATGATCCAGAAGCATCGTTGCAGCACGCGACCGACAGTGCGGTGCGTCATGTGGTGGGCTCAACCGCCATGGACCAGGTGCTGACCGAAGGCCGTGAAGCCATGGCTGGCGAGGTCAAGGAGCGCCTGCAGCGCTTCCTCGACAACTACGGCACCGGCATCATCGTCACGCAGGTCAACCTTCAGAGCGCCGCAGCGCCCCGCGAGGTACAGGAAGCTTTCGATGACGTGATCCGTGCTCGTGAAGACGAACAGCGCGAGAAGAATCAGGCCGAATCTTATGCCAATGGCGTCATTCCCGAGGCGCGCGGTCAGGCTCAGCGCATGTTGGAGGAGGCAAGCGGCTACCGTGATGCGGTGATTTCACGGGCACAGGGCGAGGCGGATCGCTTCACCAAGCTGGTTGCCGAGTACCGAAAGGCACCCGACGTGACGCGTGAGCGCCTGTACATGGAGACTATGCAGGAAGTGATGAGCAATACCAGCAAGGTCCTCGTAACTGGCGAGAAGGGACAGAACAACCTGCTCTATCTACCGCTGGACAAGATGATCAACAGCCGTGGCGCTGCTTCCGAGCGTTCTGCGGCGGCATCCGCGTCGAGTTCTTCGACTCAGACCACGCGGTTGCCTCCTGAGCTGGATCCACGCGAAGTGCGTACAAGGGAGGTCCGCTGATGAGCAATAAGTCCCTGACCGCCCTGATTGTGGGTGTGGTGCTGGCGATCGTGTTGTGGAATAGCTTCTACATCGTCTCCCAGACAGAGCGTGCGGTAATGCTGCGCTTCGGTCGTATCGTCGAGCCGGACGTGAAGCCGGGTCTTCATTTGAAAATTCCTTACGTGAACAGCGTGCGCAAGTTCGATGCCCGTCTTATGACGCTCGACACCACCACGTCGCGGTTCCTGACGTTGGAAAAGAAGGCGCTGATGGTCGACTCCTATGCCAAGTGGCGTGTGGATGATGCCGAGCGTTTCTATACCGCGACTTCAGGTATGAAGCAGATTGCAGACGAGCGTCTTGCGCGTCGTCTGGAGGCTGCACTGCGAGATCAGTTCGGTAAGCGAACCTTGCACGAATCCGTGTCAGGTCAGCGCGACGAGCTGATGAGTCTGGTGACCAACAGCTTGAATCGGGCAGCGCAGCAGGAGCTCGGTATCGAAGTGGTCGATGTTCGTGTCAAGGGCATTGATCTTCCTCGCGAGGTGAATCGCAGCGTGTTCGAGCGTATGAGCTCCGAGCGTGAGCGCGAAGCGCGTGAGCACCGGGCGAAAGGTAAGGAATTGGCCGAGGGTATTCGCGCCGATGCCGATCGTCAGCGTCGTGTGCTGCTGGCTGAGGCGTTCCGTGAGGCCGAGGAGTTGCGCGGTGATGGTGATGCGCAGGCGGCAGCGATCTATGCTGCGGCGTACGGCCAGGATCGCGAGTTCTATTCCTTCCATCGCAGCCTGCAGGCCTATCGCGAAAGCTTTGCCAACAAGGAAGATGTGCTGGTGTTGGATCCGAATAGCGACTTCTTCCGCTATCTGGAATCCTCAACAGCGCAGTGAGCGCAAGGGTCATCCGGCCGGACGATGTCGTCCGCCGGGTGACCCGTTGGCGAAACATTGCTATGATCCGCGAGCCGGGGAAAACCCGGCTTTTTTGCGTCTGTGTCCCGGTGGGTCGCAGGCGGATCCGGGCATGGCCAGTCATGCTGATCCCCTTACGGGGCATGGCGCTGTCGCCATGGTTCGAACACAATCGCGCGCGACCGGTGGGCGGCTCAGGCTGTGGCTCCGGTGTTCGTCTGCTTGACTAGGCTTGCCGTATCGAGAGGTGATTGCGAAATGGCAACGGTAGACCGCTGGCTCCTGCCAGATGGCATCGAAGAGGTGCTGCCGCCCGAGGCGGCGCGTATCGAGACCGCACGACGTCGCGTGCTGGATCTGTTCCAGTGCTGGGGCTATGAGTTGGTCATCACCCCTCATGTAGAGTTTCTCGAATCGCTGCTCACTGGTGCGGGGCAGGATCTTGATCTCAAGACCTTCAAGGTCATCGATCCGTTGTCGGGCAGACAGATGGGCTTGCGCGCGGATATCACGCCGCAGGTTGCGCGCGTGGACGCCCACACCTTACGCCGGGAAGGCCCCAGCCGGCTGTGCTATGCCGGTAGCGTGCTGCACGCCAAGCCCCAGGCGCTCGCCACTTCGCGCAGCCCGATTCAGCTCGGTGCAGAGCTTTACGGCGATGGCAGCACCTCCAGCGATATAGAGGTGATCTGTCTGATGCTGGAAACCCTCGGTCTCGCCGATGTGCCTGATGTGCACATGGACCTCGGGCACGTCGGTATCTATCGCGGGTTGGCGCGGGCCGCCGGCCTGTCTGGGAATGCCGAGCAGCGGCTGTTCGATGCGCTGCAGCGTAAGGCGATGGATGAAATTTCCGTTCTGACAGCCGACATCGAGCCGGCCCTGGCAGACATGTTACGCGCGCTGGCGAGGCTTTGCGGTGGGCGCGAGACGCTCGATGCGGCGCGTACAGCGCTGGCCGGCGCGCCGGCTACAGTACTCGAGTCGCTCGAAGGCTTGGTCCATATCGCCGATCAGCTGGCGGCGCGGTATCCGCAGCTGCCGCTGTATTTCGATCTGGGTGAGCTGCGTGGTTATCACTACCACACCGGTGTTGTGTTCGCGGTGTTCGTGCCGGGCGTTGGGCAGTCGATCGCTCAGGGCGGTCGGTATGACGACATTGGCGCGGACTTTGGTGCGGGCGCGACCGGCGACCGGCTTTTCAACGGATCTGAAAACCCTGGTCAGCCTGGGCAATGCCCAGCTCGTGGCTCCCGTCGTGGGTATCTGGGCGCCGTACAGTACCGATCCGGCCTTATGGCAGGTGGTATGCCGGCTGCGTGAGCAGGGCGAGCGCGTGGTGCAAGCTCTGGATGGGCAGCAGGGCGATGCGGCGCTGAGCGTTGGCTGCGACCGGCAGCTGCTATTGCAAGAAGGTTCCTGGGTCGTAGCGCCCCTGGCCCGCTGAAGCGGGTTTCGCTGTCTGCGCCAGGTTGGTTTTCCAGATTTTTTCGCCGGTCGTGACCGGTATGCTTCGCCAAGAGGACAAAGGTTTATGGGTAAGAATGTCGTGGTCCTGGGCACCCAATGGGGTGATGAGGGCAAGGGCAAGATCGTCGATCTGCTGACCGACCAGGCGGCGGCCGTGGTTCGTTTCCAGGGCGGCCACAATGCCGGTCACACTCTGGTCATCGATGGCGAAAAAACCGTGCTACATCTGATTCCGTCCGGGATCCTGCGCGAAAACGTGCAGTGTCTGATCGGCAACGGTGTGGTCGTGGCGCCAGACGCGCTGATGCGCGAGATCGCCAAGCTGGAAGAAAAGGGTGTGCCGGTGCGTGAGCGTCTGCGCATCAGTCCCGCCTGTACACTGATTCTGCCGTATCACGTGGCTCTGGATCAGGCCCGCGAAGCATCTCGCTCCGAAGGCAAAATCGGCACCACGGGACGCGGTATCGGTCCGGCTTACGAGGACAAGGTAGCGCGCCGCGGACTTAGAATTGGTGATCTGTTCAATCCCGAACGCTTTGCCGTCAAGCTGCGTGAGCTGCTCGAATATCACAATTTCATCCTGCAGAATTTCTATAAAGTCGAGCCGGTCGATTTCCAGAAGACATTGGATGAAGCGCTGGGTTATGCCGAGATCCTCAAGCCGATGATGACTGACGTTTCGGCTCGCCTGCATGAATTGCGCAAGCAGGGCGCGCGCATCATGTTCGAAGGCGCCCAGGGCTCGTTGCTGGATATCGATCACGGTACTTATCCGTATGTCACAAGTTCCAGTACCACGGCTGGCGGCACGGCTACCGGTTCTGGTTTCGGCCCGCTGTATCTGGACTACATCCTCGGCATTACCAAGGCCTACACGACGCGCGTCGGTTCCGGTCCGTTTCCGACGGAGCTGTTCGATGATGTGGGGGCTCGCCTGGCTGAGCGTGGCCACGAATTCGGGTCTACAACGGGTCGGGCGCGGCGCTGTGGCTGGTTCGACGCAGTCATCCTGCGTCGCGCCATCGAGATCAACAGTGTGTCGGGGATCTGCCTGACCAAGCTGGATGTGCTTGACGGCCTGGAAACTATCCGTATCTGCGTGGCGTACAAAGATCGGAACGGAGAAACGCTGGTTGACGCGCCGACCGACGCAGACAGCTATCAGGGGTTGCAGCCGGTTTATGAAGAGCTGGCTGGCTGGAGCGAGTCCACCGTTGGCGTCAAGTCGCTCGATGCGCTGCCGGCGAACGCCCGCGCCTATATCAAGCGCATCGAAGAGCTCGTTGAGGCGCCGGTCGATATCATTTCCACTGGCCCTGATCGCAACGAGACCATCGTGCTGCGTCATCCTTACGCCTGATTATCACGGCAACGAAAATGGACCGCCTTCGGGCGGTCTTTTCGTTCCGGCTGGGCGCGCTGAGTGGCAGGCTGCGCGCAGCGGGCTGGCAATCTAAACGTCCGGTTAACTAGCGCTGCCGAAGCGTTTTCTTTGCGTGCGGAAACGAAAAAACCGAGCCAGTGGCTCGGTTTTTTCTGAAAAGTGGTGCCCAGGAGAAGACTCGAACTTCCACGATGTTGCCATCGCTAGGACCTGAACCTAGTGCGTCTACCAATTCCGCCACCTGGGCACATTGCGATGATTGCTCACCGACTTATGTCGATTGCTGGTCGAGGCCGACAAACCTCGTGTCTATGAGACTCTCGCCATCGGCAAGAATTTCATCAAGTAAATGGTGCCCAGGAGAAGACTCGAACTTCCACGGTGTTGCCACCGCTAGGACCTGAACCTAGTGCGTCTACCAATTCCGCCACCTGGGCACTGCAAACGATGATACTTCGTCGTTTCCGTGTTACAACGTCTACCAGACATTGTGGGCGCGAACTATACGGGCGGGGTTGCGCCTTGTAAAGCCCGGCAAAGGAAAAATAATTCGCTCGAAAGCTGCCGCCGGCACGCGTTTCGCGCTTCAATAGATATAGGGCGTTCTGCCTCTATAAATGAATGAAAGGTGACATCTCTTAATGGCCGATTGGCAATCCCTCGACCCCGAGGCCGCACGTGAAGCGGAGAAGTACGAAAACCCCATTCCCAGCCGCGAGCTGATTATCCAGCACCTGAGCGAGCGTGGCTCGCCAGCGGCGCGTGAGCAGCTGGTGGAAGAGTTCGGATTATCCTCCGAAGACGATATCGAAGCTCTGCGCCGCCGTCTGCGCGCGATGGAGCGTGACGGTCAGCTGATCTATACCCGGCGCGGCACCTATGCCCCGGTGGACAAGCTGGATCTGGTTTGCGGTCGTGTCAGCGGCCACCGCGACGGATTTGGCTTTCTGATTCCCGATGATCGCAGCGACGACCTGTTCCTGAGCCCCGCGCAGATGCGCCTGGTATTCGATGGTGACCGCTGCCTGGCCCGCGTGGCCGGGCTCGATCGCCGCGGTCGCCGCGAAGGCGCCATTGTCGAAGTGATCAGTCGCGCCCATGAAACAATCGTTGGCCGCTATCAGGAAGAAAGCGGAATCGGTTTCGTCATGGCCGACAATCCCAAGATTCAGCAGGAAGTTCTGGTGACGCCAGGTCGCTCCATGGGTGCCAAGCCGGGACAGTTCGTCGAAATCAAGATCACCCACTGGCCGACTCAGCGCTTCCAGCCTCAGGGCGATGTGGTCGAGGTGATTGGCAACTACATGGCGCCGGGTATGGAAATCGACGTCGCTCTGCGCAGCTTCGACATCCCTCATGTCTGGCCTGACGCGGTTAAGCGTGAGGCGGCCAAGCTTAAGCCGGAAGTGGACGAGAAGGACAAGCAGAAGCGTGTCGATCTTCGTCATCTGCCTTTCGTCACCATTGACGGCGAAGATGCGCGGGACTTCGACGATGCGGTCTATTGCGAAAAGCTCAGCGGCTGGAAGCTTTTCTCCGGTGGTTTCCGCCTGTACGTCGCGATTGCCGACGTCTCGCATTACGTGAAAGTCGGTTCGGCGCTGGATCAGGAAGCCGAGCTGCGTGGCACCTCGGTGTACTTCCCCGAGCGCGTCGTGCCAATGCTGCCAGAGGAGCTGTCGAATGGCCTCTGCTCGTTGAACCCGCACGTCGATCGTCTGGCCATGGTGTGTGAAATCACCCTGAACAAGTCGGGGAAGATGACGGACTACCAGTTCTACGAAGCCGTCATTCACTCCCATGCTCGGCTGACTTATAACAAGGTCAGTAGCATGCTCGAACAACCGTCTTCGACCGAAGGCAAGCGTTTGATCGGTGAGTATGGCGAGGTACTGCCGCACCTCAAGCAGCTGTATGCGCTATACAAAATGCTGCTCAAGGCGCGACACAGTCGGGGTGCGATCGATTTTGAAACCCAGGAGACGCGCATCGTCTTCGGTGCCGGGCGCAAAATCGCGGCGATCAAGCCCACCGAGCGCAACGACGCTCACAAGCTGATCGAGGAATGCATGCTGTGCGCCAACGTGGCCACCGCACGCTTCCTTCAAGATCATGATATGCCGGGTCTGTATCGCGTTCATGATGGCCCGCCGCTTGAGCGCCAGGAGAAGCTGCGAGCGTTTCTCGGTGAGCTGGGGTTGACGCTCCACAAGGGAAAGGAGGGGCCGACGCCGAAGGATTATCAGGCGTTGCTTGAGCGTATCCAGGGGCGTCCCGATTTCCACGTAATCCAGACGGTGATGCTCCGTTCGCTTAGCCAGGCGGTCTACAGTCCCGACAACAACGGTCACTTCGGTCTGAATTACGAGGCCTACGCACACTTCACCTCACCGATCCGCCGTTATCCGGATCTGCTGATCCATCGTGCGATCCGCAGCGTCATCCGCTCGCGCCGCGACACGTCGCATGTGCGTCGTGAGGGTGCGACCAGCATGCCCAAGGCGCGCATCTATCCGTATGACGAGGCGGCGCTGGAACAGTTGGGTGAGCAGTGCTCGATGACCGAACGGCGTGCCGACGAAGCGACCCGTGACGTGGTGAACTGGCTCAAGTGCGAGTTCATGAAGGATCGGGTTGGCGAGAGCTTTCCGGGCGTCATCACGGCGGTCACCGGGTTCGGCCTGTTCGTCGAGCTGACCGATGTCTATGTCGAGGGCCTGGTTCATGTGACCGCCATGCCCGGCGACTACTATCATTTCGATCCACTGCATCATCGCCTTTCGGGCGAGCGCAGTGGGCGCAGCTTCCGTCTCGGCGACAGCGTTGAGGTGCGGGTCATGCGTGTCGATCTCGACGAACGCAAGATCGACTTCGAGCTGATCAGTGGCGGCACTAAGACTGGAATCGCTGAGCGCGGCTCGGCGGATGGTCGGGGGGCGCGTAAGGATGGGCGCAGCAAGAAGGTGAATGCACCATCCTCCAGTGCGCGAGAGTCCGTCAGTCCGGAAGTGCGCAAAAGCCGCGAGATGAAAAAGGCTCTGCTTGGCGAAGCCAAGGGGGACAAGGCGGCAAAAGGCAAACCCAAGCGCAGCTCCTCGAAGGCCAAGCCATCCGGCAAGCCGGACGGCAGCGCACCACGCAAGCGCAAGGCCAAGTCATGAGTGATCTGGAGAAAATATACGGCCTACACGCCGTAGAGGCCTTGCTTCGCCATCATCCGAAGCGGGTCAAGCAGGTCTGGCTGGCCGAAGGGCGCGACGATCCACGCGTGCAGGCGCTGATCCAGTTGGCTGCGCAATCGAAGGTGCGTGTCGGCCAATGCGAACGCCGTGAAATGGATGCTTGGGTCGAAGGCGTCCATCAAGGCGTTGTGGCCGATGTCAGCCCCAGTCAGGTCTGGGGTGATGCGATGCTTGAAGAGCTGCTGGATCGGACCGAAGGGGCGCCGTTGTTGCTCGTGCTCGACGGCGTCACGGATCCTCATAACTTGGGCGCCTGCCTGCGTACCGCCGATGCGGCTGGGGCGCTGGCAGTGATCATCCCCAAGGACAAGTCCGCAACCTTGAACGCCACAGTGCGCAAGGTGGCCTGTGGTGCGGCGGAAGTCATTCCGCTGGTGGCTGTGACCAATCTTGCGCGGACGCTGGAGAAGCTGCAGCAGCGTGGCCTATGGATCGTCGGTACCGCTGGGGAGGCTGAGCAGGAAATCTACGACCAGGACCTCAGTGGTCCTATCGTTCTGGTGATGGGGGCGGAAGGTAAGGGCATGCGGCGTTTGACACGCGAGCATTGCGATTTCCTGGTGAGACTACCAATGGCCGGGAGTGTCAGTAGTCTCAATGTGTCGGTTGCCACCGGCGTCTGTCTATTCGAGGCGCTACGCCAGCGCCGTGCTGGCAGGTCGGGCTAATCGGCAGGCGGTGGCGGTGTTGCACGTGCCATCGCCCCAGCGTTATCGCCGCACCTCGAAACGGATCGCCTCAGTCGCGGTCAACTGCCCATTCCTGATTTACGGTCGGCGTCGTTCGGCTGTTGGTTTGCGCGTCCGGTGGTCACTCTCGATGTAGATCGCGACAGGCACGCGTCATGGAGGTTGTATGCCGCAACGCCCGCCTTTCGAGGCACTGTTCAGGATTTCTCCGAACGCCTATCTGCTGCTTGACCGTGAGCTGACCATACTGGATGCCAATGACGCATATCTGAAGCTTACGGCGCGTACGCTCGACGAGATCGTTGGGCGGCGGATACATGAGGCGTTCGCGGCTGATCCGAAAGCGCCTGAAACGACCCATGTCGATGAGCTGCTGGATTCCTTTGCCCGCGTACTTCGCAGCAAGGCCGTCGATACGCTACCGGTCATCCGGTACTCGATTGCGGTGAGCTCCGATAGCGGCGCGTCCTATCAGGATCGTTACTGGAGCGCGACACATACACCCGTGCTGGATGGGCGCGGCGAAGTGAGCGCTATCCTGCAGCACACCATGGACATTACCGAACTGCAGTCGCTCAAGGACTCCCAGCGCTCGGCAGAGTCCCGGGGCCAGCCTTTGCAGCAAATTCAGGCTGCGATCATGGCGCGCGCGAGATCGATGCAGGAAGAAGGCAATCAGCTGCGCCAGCTTTTTTCGCAGGCGCCGGGTTTCGTCTGCTTTCTGCGTGGCCCGGAGCACGTCTACGAGTTGGTCAACGAGGCCCATCAGCGGCTAACTGGTTATCGCCAGCTGATCGGTAAGCGTATGAGCGACGGTCTGCCCGAGCTAGCGCACCAGGGGTTCATCGAGCTGTTGGATCAGGCCTATCGCACTGGGGAACCCTACGTTGGCAAAGGTATGCGAGCGCTGTTTGAGCGTCGTCCCGGCGCAGGTCCCGAGGAGGTCTATCTCGATTTCGTGTTTCAGCCAATCGTCGAGCGCGACGGCCAAGTATCGGGCATTTTCGTGCAGGGCAATGATGTGACCGAGCAGCATCGCAACCAGCAGGAGCTGCGCGAGCACCGCGAGCATCTAGAGGAGCTGGTTCGTGATCGGACGCGTGAGCTCTTGCATAGCGAATCCGAACGCCGCGTGGCAGAGGCGGCGCTGATGCAATCGCAGAAACTCGAAGCGGTGGGCAAGCTGACTGGTGGCATCGCTCACGATTTCAACAACATGCTGCAGATTATTGGCGGCAACCTACAGCTGTTACGCAGGAATCTGGGCGCTGACGAGACGGCGCAGCGGCGTCTGGAGTCCGCGGTGGGTGGCGTGGAAAAAGGTGCGCGCCTGGCGTCGCAGCTGCTTGCGTTTGCCAGTCGCCAGCCTCTTCAGCCCCAATCGGTCGATTTGGGGGAGTTGCTCGGGCAGATGAGCGAGCTGCTGGGCGGCGCCCTGGGCCGGGCGGTGCAGGTGGAGGTCGACGTTCAGCCGAACCTGTGGCCGGTCTTCGCCGATGTAGGCAACTTACAGGCCGCAATCCTCAATCTTGCGGTCAATGCACGTGACGCAATGGTGGGTGGTGGTGCGTTGTGCATACGCTTGCGTAACCGCTCGCTGGACGCCACGCAGCTTGTGGATCAGGTGGATGTCGCCGCAGGGCCGTACGTCGAGCTGAGCGTTATCGACGAAGGTGTGGGAATGCCCCCCGAGGTGAAAGTGCGCGCATTCGAGCCGTTCTTTACCACCCGTCAGGACACCAATGCCTCAGGTCTCGGCTTGAGCATGGTCTATGGCTTCGTCAAGCAGAGTGGCGGATTCGTTGTGCTGGAAAGCGAAGAGGGACGCGGTACGTCCGTGAGTGTATATCTGCCGCGGTACGTCTCCGAGCGGCAGCAGGACGTTCATGAGGCGATCGCCAGCCGTGATCCGGATTCGGCGCCGGCGACATCGCCGGGCGAGGCCTTGCCGGAGCAGACCGTTGGCTTGAGCATCCTCTTTGTCGAGGATGATCCTACGCTGCGTATGCTCACTGGCGAGGTGATGGAAGAGCTGGGTCATGAAGTCAATGCATGCGAGTCGGCGGAGGCCGCGCTGGAGCAGTTGGGGCAGCGCCGCTTCGATGTGCTGCTGACCGATGTGGGGCTGGCTGGTATGAGCGGCATCGAGCTGGTGCGCCGGGCGAAGTTGCGCGATTCCGCACTGAGCATCGTGATCGCATCCGGTTATGCCATCAATGCACGTGACGAAGGTCTGGACGATCTGCGAACCATGCTCAAGCCCTACGATATCCATCAGGTCCGATCACTGCTCGAAAGTATCCGAGCCGAGCGCGCGCTCGCCCAGCGAAGCTGAGTTCGGCTGGTTAAATAATCACCAAGGCGCCTTGCGCGCTTGACCGGGCTTCTCTAGAATTGCGCCCCTTGCCCGGATGGCAGGCGTTTGCGCGCCTCTCTGGCAGGCAAGACAAACATACTCATTCACTCCTTGCCTGATCCGTGTTGTGCGGCAGGCTGCAACCCGTAAGGAGCAACAATGCGTCATTACGAAATCATCTTTCTGGTCCACCCCGACCAGAGCGAGCAGGTTGGCGGCATGGTGGAGCGTTACACCAAGCTGATCGAAGAGGACGGTGGCAAGATTCATCGTCTGGAAGACTGGGGCCGCCGTCAGTTGGCTTACGCCATCAACAACGTGCACAAGGCTCACTACGTGATGCTGAACGTCGAGTGCAGCGGCAAGGCACTGGCTGAGCTGGAAGACAACTTCCGCTACAACGACGCCGTCATCCGTAACCTGGTCATTCGTCGCGATGAAGCCGAGACTGAACAGTCCGAGATGCTGAAGGCCGAGGAAAACCGTAGCGAGCGCCGTGAGCGTCGTGATCGCCCTGAATCTGACAATGTCAATGAAAACGACAATGACAGCGACAGCCGCGACAACAACGCTGACGAGTAATCCACGGACCTATTGAGGAGCCTATTTCATGGCACGTTTTTTCCGTCGTCGTAAGTTCTGCCGTTTCACTGCAGAAAACGTGAAAGAGATCGACTACAAGGATCTCAACACGCTGAAGGCCTACATTTCCGAAACCGGCAAGATCGTCCCTAGCCGTATCACCGGAACCAAAGCACGCTATCAGCGCCAGCTGGCTACCGCTATCAAGCGCGCCCGTTTCCTGGCCCTGCTGCCCTACACCGACAGCCACGGCCGTTGATCGAACTGTTCGACAGACGTAAAGGATAAATCGCATGCGCGCCCTGGCTGACTTCATCATGCGCGGCCGTATGCAGGCAATTGTTGTAGTGGCTGGCTCTGCGGCGCTGCCGATGTTGTTCTGGCTGTGTGCTGCAGCAGGGAGCCTGGTGTTGCTGCGTCGCGGGCTGAACGACGCACTGGGTGTGTTGGTGTGGGCTGTATTGCCCGCATTGGCCTGGTGGTACTTCGGCGATCCGCGGACTCTGCTGGTACTGCTGGGATCGTTCGGATTGGCGCTGTTGTTGCGCAATCAGAACTCCTGGCGCCTTGTGATGCTGTGCAGTGTGGGGCTCGGGTTGTTGTATGCCTGGGCGCTTGGAGTGGTATTTGGCGAGCCAATTGCGGCGCTCGCCACCGAATTGCAGAAAGTGTTGCCCGACATGCTGTCGGACGCCTATCAGCAGCTTTCGGTGGAAGAGCAGGTGCGGTTGGGAGCACTGCTGACACCGGTTCTGACCGGCTTGTTGGCGGCGCTGTTGCAAATCACCACCCTGCTCAGTCTGATGCTCGGACGATACTGGCAGGCGTTGCTGTACAACCCGGGTGGCTTCGGTCTCGAGTTTCGGGCGCTGCGTTTTACGCCCGTGCCGGCAATGGTGCTCCTCGCGGGCATGTTGCTAACGCCGAGCCTCGGGGTACAGGTAGCAATGCTGGCTCCGCTGTGTAGTGTCCCGCTGGTGTTCGCCGGTATTGCACTGGTGCACGGACTGGTGGCGCAGAACCGGATGTCGCGGTTCTGGCTGGTGGGGCTTTACGTCACGCTGGTGCTGTTCATGCAGTTGATTTATCCGTTACTGGCCGTATTGGCCATTGTCGACAGCTTGTTTGATTTTCGCGGTCGGGCATCTCGTGATGACGATGCGGGACCTGCGAACGGTGAAGGTTAAGTTAAAGAGGTAAGACTCAAATGGAAGTCATCCTGCTGGAAAAAGTCGCAAACCTGGGCAACCTGGGCGACAAGGTAAACGTCAAGTCTGGTTACGGCCGCAACTATCTGCTGCCGCAGCGCAAGGCTACTGCTGCAACCCCGGCCAACATCGCCGAGTTCGAAGCTCGCCGTGCTGAACTGGAAAAAGCGGCTGCCGAGCGTAAGGCATCTGCCGAAACTCGCGCTGCTCAGCTGGCTGAACTGGAAGTCACCATTACCGCGACCGCGGGCGATGAGGGCAAGCTGTTCGGTTCCATCGGTACGCACGACATCGCCGACGCCCTGACCGCCTCCGGCGTTGAAGTGGCCAAGAGCGAAATCCGTCTGCCGAACGGCACCATCCGTCAGGTTGGTGAGTACGACGTAGCTGTGCATCTGCACACCGACGTCGAAGCGACCGTGAAGCTGATCGTGGTTGCTGGCTGAGACCAGCCTGCGTCTGGCACCCCTGGTGCCTGACGCGTAACATCGGGCACGTTTCCGCGTAAGTGGAACGTGCCCTTTGTCTTTCTGAACGTTAAAGAATTTTGAGTGCCATGAACGACATCAGCGTCCCTCAACAGTACGATCTGGAAACCGCCGCACTCAAGGTGCCGCCACATTCCATCGAAGCCGAACAGGCGGTACTTGGCGGGCTGATGCTGGACAACAACGCTTGGGAACGAGTGCTTGATCAGGTCTCCGATGGTGATTTCTACCGCCATGATCATCGGCTGATCTTCCGCGCTATTTTCACCCTGGCCGAGCGCAACTCGCCGTTCGACGTGGTGACCCTGTCCGAACAGCTGGACAAGGAAGGCCATCTGCCACAGGTCGGTGGGCTTGCTTATCTCGGTGAGTTGGCAAAAAACACTCCATCCGTCGCGAACATCAAGGCTTATGCGCAGATCATCCGCGAGCGCGCGACACTGCGTCAGCTGATCGGTATCAGCAATGAGATTGCGGACAGCGCTTATGCACCACAGGGTCGCACGGGTGAAGAGATTCTCGACGAAGCCGAACGGCTTATCTTCCAGATCGCCGAAGCCCGTCCCAAGACGGGTGGGCCGATGGGCATCAACGACATCCTGGTCAAGGCAATCGACAGGATCGATTCGCTATTCAATGCCGGCGAGGCGATCACCGGGATCTCGACCGGTTTTACCGATCTGGATGAGGCCACCAGTGGTCTGCAGGCGGCGGACCTGATCATCGTGGCCGGTCGTCCATCGATGGGTAAGACGACCTTTGCGATGAACCTGGTGGAAAACGCCGTGCTGCGCTCTGACAAAGCGATTCTAGTGTTCTCGCTGGAAATGCCTGCCGACTCCATTGTGATTCGTATGCTGGCTTCCCTTGGACGCATCGACCAGACCAAGGTGCGAACCGGCAAGCTCAGCGATGATGACTGGCCCCGGCTGACCTCGGCGGTCAACCTGCTCAACGATCGCAAACTCTTCATCGACGATACCGCCGGCATATCACCCTCGGAAATGCGCGCCCGGACAAGGCGTCTGGCGCGCGAGCATGGTGAAATCGGCATGATCATGGTCGACTACCTGCAGCTGATGCAGATTCCCGGCTCAAGCGGCGATAACCGCACCAACGAGATTTCCGAGATCTCCCGTTCGTTGAAAGGCCTGGCCAAGGAATTCAACTGTCCGGTGATTGCCCTGTCGCAGTTGAACCGCTCCCTGGAGCAGCGGCCCAACAAGCGCCCGGTCAACTCTGACCTCCGCGAATCCGGAGCCATCGAGCAGGATGCCGACATCATCATGTTCGTCTACCGGGACGAGGTTTATCACCCGGAGACCGAATACAAGGGCGTCGCCGAGATCATTATCGGCAAGCAGCGGAACGGTCCGATCGGCACCACGCGACTGGCATTCCTCGGCAAGTATTCGCGTTTCGAGAATCTGGCGCCTGGCAGTTACCAGTTCGACGACGAATAATCGTCGATCCGAGAGATGGCGGCGCGAGCGGATGTGTTGCCAGACGCTTGCGGCCCTGGCGGAAGGCGCCGGACAATGGGCGCCGTCTGTTCTCCCTCCAAAGGATTTCTCATGCGCCCCCTGGTTGCCACGGTCGATCTGGCCGCGCTTCGTCACAATTACCAGCTTGCCAAACAGTGCGCACCGGGCCGCAAGGCCTTCGCGGTGGTCAAGGCCAACGCCTATGGGCACGGTGCACCGGCCGCCGTGACGTGCCTGGCTGACGTTGCCGACGGTTTTGCAGTCGCGTCTCTGGAAGAAGCCGAGCAGGTCAGGGCGGTCGATCGCGACGCGCGGCTGTTGTTGCTTGAAGGTTGCTTCGAGCCCGAGGAGTACGTCAGGGCGGCAGCGCTAAGGCTGGATATTGCGGTGCAGGGCGAGGCGCAGGCGATTGCATTGCTGGACGCCTCAATCACCCAGCCGCTCAATGTTTGGCTGAAGCTCGACTCCGGCATGCATCGCCTGGGGTTCGCCGCCGAGGCGCTGCGCCAGTGGCACTCGCGGCTGAAGGGCGCGCCACAGGTCGCCGAAATCAACCTGATGAGCCATTTCGCCTGTGCAGACGAGCGCGGTCATCCGCTCAATGAAGCGCAGCTCGAACGCTTCAGCGGCCTGCTGGATCTGGGCTTCGATCACCGCTCGTTCGCCAACTCGGCTGCCGTGTTGACGCTGCCGGCCGCGCATATGGACTGGCTGCGCCCCGGCATCATGCTTTACGGCGCTTCACCTTTCGCTGAGCTGAGTGCGGAAACGCTCGGATTAAAACCAGTAATGACCCTGACCGCTGCGATCATCGCGGTCCGCGATGTGATGGCAGGCGAAAGCGTCGGTTACGGTGCCGGCTGGGTGGCGCAGCGCCCGTCACGTATCGCCACGGTCAGTTGTGGCTACGCTGATGGATATCCCCGTACGGCGCCGCCTGGCACCAGTGTGATCATTCGAGGCCAGCGGATGCCGCTGGTCGGGCGGGTCTCGATGGATATGCTCGCGGCGGATATCACCGATCTGCCAGAGGCGGCACTCGGCGATGAGGTCGAGCTATGGGGCGCGCAGGCGTCGATCGACGAGCTCGCCCGAGCCTGCGGCACCATCGGCTATGAATTGCTGACCAAGGTTACGCAACGAGTGCCGCGGCGCTATATCAACGGCTGAGTGGTGTTTCGCTTGCGGCGTTTGGGTAAAGGCCGGCCGACACAGTCGGTCTTCCTGATCATTTTTTGTGCTATATTCCGCGCCCGTTTTCGTTGCCCCGGTTTCTAGCCATGCACGCCGCCAAACCCCTGTTCGACTATCCAAAGTACTGGGCCGAATGTTTCGGTCCGGCACCGTTCCTGCCGATGAGCAGGGAGGAGATGGATCAGCTCGGCTGGGATTCGTGCGACATCATCATCGTCACCGGCGATGCCTATGTGGACCACCCGTCGTTCGGCATGGCGATCATCGGCCGCCTGCTGGAAGCCCAGGGTTTCCGCGTCGGCATCATCAGTCAGCCGAACTGGCAGAGCAAAGACGATTTCATGAAGCTCGGCGAGCCAAATCTGTTTTTCGGCATTGCTGCCGGCAACATGGATTCGATGATCAACCGCTACACGGCCGATCGGAAGATTCGCTCCGATGATGCCTACACGGCCGGCGGCCTGGCTGGCAAGCGTCCTGATCGCGCCAGCCTGGTCTACAGCCAGCGTTGTAAGGAGGCCTACAAGCACGTGCCGGTGGTGCTCGGCGGCATTGAAGCGTCGCTGCGTCGTATCGCCCATTACGATTACTGGTCGGACAAGGTACGTCGCTCGATCCTGATGGATGCGACTGCGGACATTCTGCTTTACGGCAACGCCGAGCGCGCTATCGTTGAGGTGGCACAGCGTCTGGCGCGGGGCGAGGCAGTCGATCAGATCACTGATGTGCGTGGCACCGCCTTCATCCGCAAGGATGCGCCGCAGGATTGGTTCGAGATCGACTCGAGCCGGATCGATCGGCCCGGTAAGGTCGACAAAATCATCAACCCCTACGTCAACACCCAGGATCTGCAAGCCTGCGCCATCGAGCAGGAGAAGGGGCCCGTCGAAGACCCGAACGAACCCAAGGTTGTTCAGCTGTTGCCGAATCCGAAGATCGAGCGTGACAGGACGGTGATCCGTCTGCCGTCATTCGAGAAAGTGCGCAACGATTCGGCGCTGTATGCCCACGCCAACCGCGTCTTGCATCTGGAAACCAATCCGGGCAACGCTCGTGCATTGGTGCAGCGCCACGGCGATCACGACATCTGGTTGAACCCGCCGCCGATCCCGCTGACCACCGAAGAGATGGATTATGTGTTCGCTTCGCCTTACGCGCGCGTTCCGCATCCGTCCTATGGCGGTGAGAAGATTCCCGCTTACGAGATGATCCGCTTCTCGGTCAACATCATGCGCGGCTGCTTTGGTGGCTGCACCTTCTGTTCGATCACCGAGCACGAAGGCCGGATCATCCAGAACCGCTCCCACGAGTCGATCCTGCATGAGATCGAGGAGATGAAAAAGCTGCCGGGCTTTACCGGCGTGGTGTCTGACCTCGGCGGGCCGACCGCCAACATGTACCGCATCGCCTGCAAGAGCCCGGAAATCGAGACGCATTGCCGCAAGCCGTCGTGTGTGTATCCGGGCATTTGCGAGAACCTCAACACCGACCACAGTTCGCTGATCGAGCTGTACCGCAAGGCGCGTGCGCTACCGGGCGTGAAGAAAATCCTGATTGCATCCGGCCTGCGTTATGACCTGGCTGTCGAGTCGCCTGAGTACGTAAAAGAGCTCGTCACTCATCATGTTGGCGGTTACCTGAAGATCGCTCCGGAGCACACCGAGCGCGGTCCGCTGGACAAGATGATGAAGCCCGGGATTGGCAGCTATGACAAGTTCAAGCGGATGTTCGAGAAGTGCTCGAAGGAGGCGGGCAAGGAGCAGTACCTGATCCCGTACTTCATCGCCGCGCATCCCGGCACCACCGACGAGGACATGATGAACCTCGCCTTGTGGCTCAAGGCCAACGGCTTCCGTGCCGACCAGGTGCAGGCCTTTTATCCTTCGCCGATGGCCAGCGCCACGGCCATGTACCACAGCGGCAAGAACCCGCTGCGCAAGGTGACGTACAAGAGCGAGGGTGTCGCCATCGTCAAGAGCGAAGAGCAGCGTCGGTTGCACAAGGCGTTCCTGCGCTATCACGATCCCAAGGGTTGGCCAATGCTACGCGAGGCCTTGCAGCGCATGGGGCGGGCCGACCTGATCGGTAGCGGTAAGCATCAGCTGATTCCGGCTCATCAACCGACCATCGATGGCTATCAGAGTGCGCGGCGCAAGAACTCCACCCCGGTCGGCAGCAAGAAGGCGGGGCAGGGAGGCAAGATTCTTACCCAGCACAACGGCTTGCCCCCGCGTAGCCACGACGGCAATGCCTGGGACAAGCGCGAGCAGGCCAAGGCGGACGCCGAGGCCCGGCGCAAGGCTGCTGCAGGTGGCGCTGGTAAGCCGTCCGGCAAGAACCGCAAGCCGTCGCAGCGCCCCGTCGCGCCGCGCTGATCGAGCCTCCGGCGCGAGCGTCGCTGGCGCCGATTCAGGACCGTTTAGCTAGCTAGCATTTGAACGCAAGCGTCGCCTGGTTCAGCTCGTTCGCCAGGCGCAGCATCTGCTCACTTTGCTCGCGGCCGCGGCTGATGTGTGCCAGGTTGCTGTCGCCCAGCTGATGGATGCGCTCGCTGTGCCCGCGGATCTCGCTCACGGTGTCGCTCTGTTGGGCCGTCGCTGATGCGATCTGCCCCGCCATATGTTCGATGGTGCCGATGGTGGCGACGATCTGCTTCAGCGCCAGGTCGGCCGTTTCGGCGAGCTCGGCGGTGGATTCGGCGTGATTCACCTGAGCCCGCATCGCTTCGACAGATCGGTGGACAGCCTTTTGCAGATTGCCGATCAGTTGCTGTATCTCCTCGGTGGCACCGCTGGTGCGTTGCGCCAGCGTGCGCACTTCGTCGGCCACCACTGCAAAGCCACGGCCCTGTTCGCCGGCTCTGGCGGCCTCGATCGCCGCATTCAATGCCAGCAGATTGGTCTGCTCGGCTATCGAACGGATGACAATCAGCACCTTGCCGATGACGTTGGTTTCGTCGGCCAGGCGCTCGATGGCTTGGGCGTTGTGTTGCACCTCGTTTACTAGGCCGTGCAGACCGGTGAGGCTCTGGCCGATGACCTGCTGGCCGTGACCGACGGCCTGGCCTGCTGCGCGACTGGCTTCTGCGGTCTGGCTGGCCCCGTTCGCCACGTCCTGAATGGTCGCTTCCAACTCGCCCAGCGAATCGCGAATCTGGGCCGTGTCACCGGTCTGGCGGCTGGCCCCTTGGTGCAGGTCGCTGCTCATTTGCGCCAGGCTGCGACTGCTGTGATCGACCTCTTGTGCATGCTGGCGCAGCGTGCCGACCAGCATCAGCAGGTAGCTGCGTAGCTGATTCAGTGAGGCCTCGATTTCGAGCATCTCGGGAGTTTTCGACTTAAGCTGCGCGGCCTCGGCGAAATCTCCCTTGGCCCAGGCGGAGAGGGCCGGTGCGAGCTGCCCCAATGCGCAGGTCAACTGGCGCTGCAGGCGATCGATCGCCAGTGCTATCAGCAAGATCAGCGCGATGATGGTGCCCTGGATGAGACGTACCTCCGACTGTATACGCCCATGCTCCGCCCGGATTACCGGCTCCAGCTCCTCGAGCGCTCGCTGCAACGCCGCGATCTTCTGCTCGCTGCTGGCCATCAGTTCGCTGCGCTGGCGGATCAGCTCACGGGTTCGCTGAAGTTCCGCGGGGTAGCGCTTGATCAGGCTGAGCAGCTCACGCTTGGGTGCGACGCCCTGGTCTTCGCTGACCTGCTCTTGCTGCTGATCGCCGAGGTCCAGTAATGCAGCGAAAGCACTGGCGCCCGTACGTTGTTCGCTGGTGATGTCAAGCAAGGGCAGTGCGTCCAGCCGGGCGGCTTCCTTGCTCAGCGCCTGCAGGGCTTGCTCAACGTCAGCCGCCAGTTCGTCTTGTCCGCTGCTGACCAGTTTGCCGCGCGCGTGGCTAAGGCGTAGCAGTTGACGGCCGGCCTCGAACAGAGGCGTCTGGTACCTGCTCGCCGCCACCTGGGTGGTTTGCACCGCATACTGGTGCAGCCGTGATAGCGTACCGGCCATCTCCCGCTCGGCCTGTAGCAACAGGCCTTGAGGATCCCCTGCGAGCTTGCCGGCTGCTAGAAGCTCGGTGTCGGTGAACTGATTGAGCTGCTCCAGGCTTGGTCGTAGCCGATCGGCAAATTGGCTAGGCAAAGCTGTTAGATCTGTCGCGAGACCATCCAGTGCCTGCATGGCCGCGCTGTGGCGTAGCGCATTACCGCCAGCCAGGTAGTCGCGGACGTTTCCCGCGACCTGATGCTCGAACCGCTGAGAAAGGCCAAGGTAGCGATCCATCAATTGATAGGGACGCTGCAGCTCGCGCTCCGACCACCAGAGAGTGAGGCCCAGCGCGAGGCAGATCGCAATAAGCAGGAAAGTGTTGAGTGTGGTGAGCGACTTCAGGCGCATCCTGGCCTCCAAGCGATGGGGAGGTCAGCAATGTATGGCTATTTGATGTCACTCACATGACAGCGTGAAACGCTCCACTCGGTTGCGGCCGCCTTTTTTGGCGCGGTAAAGGGCTTCGTCCGCCTGTTGCGTCAGTGATTTGATATCGGCGTCAGTCGTAAGCTCGGCAATGCCGCAACTGAACGTGCAAGCCAGATCGGCCGGTTGTGCCGGATAGCGGATCTCGGCAAAGCGCTGGCGGATCTCATCAAGTACTTTCATGGCGTCTTGCGCATTGGTGTCCGGCAGCACTACGGCGAACTCTTCGCCCCCATAGCGGCCGATATGATCGGTCTTGCGCAGGCGTTGTTTGAGAAACAGGGCAAGGCTCTTGATGACCCGATCGCCCATGGGGTGTCCGTAGGTGTCGTTGACCTTCTTGAAATGATCGATGTCGATCATGGCGAAGCACAGGGATTGGCCGTCGCGGCGGGCCCGCGACGCCGCATCCTCAAGCAGCTGCAGGCTGTGCGTATGGTTGTATAGCCCGGTGAGGCTGTCACGAACGATCCTGGCCTTGAGATGGCGAGCCCGCTCGGCCCGCGTCCGCACCGTGGCGATCAGGTGACTGGGCTTGATCGGCTTGGTCAGGAAGTCATCACCTCCTTCATTCATCGCATCGAGCTGTTTGTCGAGATCGTCTTCGGCTGACAGATAGATAATCGGCACGCTCACGTAGCGTTCGTGCTGGCGAATCACCTTGGCCAGTTCGGTGCCCATGCACTCGGGCATGTACATGTCGAGGATGATCAGGTCCGGCTGGAACTCGGCGAGATAGGCGATGGCTTGAATCGGCTCGTTGAGCGTCTGGGTAATGATGCCCGCGTTGTTCAGGACCCGCTCGGTGTGCGTCGCTTGCGCGCGCGAGTCATCGATGATGAGCACGCGAAAGGGCTCGTAGTGGGCGGTACGGGTAAATATTTCGATCTTCTCGAGAAGGCTCGATGCATCGATGGTGCCGGTGAAGAATTCAAGGCCGCCAGCCCGCACGGCGGCCAGGCGCATGGGCGTATCGGTTTCCTGATGGCTGAAGAAGATCAATGGCAGCTTCTCCTCCAGCCCCAGCTGCACGCGCTCGGCGAGCTTCAGGCCTTCGCCGGGACCATGAAAATCGACATCCATGACCAGCGCCGCAGGATGGCGCTCATGCATGGCTGCACGAAACTCGCTGTCGCTGGCGAATGCCCTGGCGGTCATGCTGAAGAACTCAAGCTGGCGGACCACGTGGTTGGCGCGCTCATGATCTTCCAGGGCGATATAGACGGGCTTGCTTAATGGCGGGACGTACCCGGACTGCCCGCGAGGATCGCCATGACGCAGGCCGGTACGGGCGAGGCGGTAGATCAGTTGGCTCAGGGTGGTGATGGTGTCGCTCGACAATCGACCACGGTTGTCCTTGATATCACCCAGGCAATCTTCGATGCCGAGTGCGAGTTGCCGGTGCTCGGTCTGCTCGAAGCGCTCGGCAAACCGCCGCAAGCGCTGGTTCGCGTCGGCCAGCGCGGTCCGGTAGCTGTCGTTCCATTCGCTACGCTGCAGCTGTTGCCATACTTCAAGCACCTCACGTGCCTGGTGAATGACCCGTTGTGCGAAGTGCTGTTTTAATTCTTCCTGGTCCGACATGTCCGGTTCCCTGGCCTGCTGCAACAGTGCTTTCAGAGGCCTCTGTAGTGGCGTCATGCTACCACTGATCTCGCTGTTGGAAAGACATTGCGAAGGCGGTCTGGTTCTCATTATGAGGCTTGCTGCGGACCGGCTGCGTTATAGTGGTTCACATGCCGCAACGCTCCCGGTGACCGGCGGTCGAATCATTGAATTTCTGAAAAACGAGAAGGACAGACGCCCATGTTGGATTGGAAGAACCGCTTCGGCCGCCTCGGCTCATCAGGAAACACAGCCAGAGCGGAAGCGGGGAGTCGCAATCCGCTGTTGCTCGCGCTGGCAGCCGTAATCGGGGTCTATTTGCTGGTCGCGCTGCTGGTGGGCTGGTATTGGAGTTCCGAGCCTGATCGCTTCCCGGTGCAGCAGCAGGTCCGGCAGGCTGCTGAGGCTTCGCAGCAGCAGATCGTCAATGGCTACACCACGGTCGAGACCCTCAAGCAGGTCGCCAGCACCCTGCTGGAGAAGCCGGGTGGTTACCTGACCAATGACGTCGCCCCCCCCGGCCTGTGGCTGGATAACATGCCCAGCTGGGAATATGGAGTGCTGGTTCAGGTGCGCGATCTTAGCCGCGCATTGCGCAAGGATTTCGCCCGCTCGCAATCCCAGTCGACCGAAGATGCCGATCTGTCCAAGGCCGAGCCGTTGTTCAATTTCGACAATCGCAGCTGGGCGCTGCCTGCCAGCGAATCGGAGTACCGAAACGCTATTCGCTTCCTGGATCGCTATCTGGCGCGCCTGAGCGACCCTGCACCCAAGGCGCAGTTCTATTCGCGGGCCGATAATCTCAATAACTGGCTAGGAGATGTGGGTACCCGGCTAGGCTCCCTGTCGCAACGGTTGTCTGCCAGTGTCGGCCGGGTTCGTCTGGATGCTCAGGTCGCGCCAGAGTTGGCGGGCGACGGTGTGCAGCAAGTGGTCGAGGAAGAACGCGTCGAGACGTCCTGGCTGCACATCGATAACGTGTTCTACGAGGCGCGCGGCCAGGCCTGGGCCTTGTCCCATCTGCTGCGTGCCATTGAGGTGGATTTTGCTGATGTGCTAGCCAAGAAGAACGCCGCAATCAGCGTCAGACAGATCATTCGCGAACTTGAGGCCGCGCAGCAACCACTGTGGAGCCCAATGGTGCTGAACGGCAGCGGCTATGGTGTGCTGGCTAACCATTCGCTGGTAATGGCAAATTACATCTCGCGTGCTAACGCCGCGATCATCGATCTGCGCAATCTGCTGTCGCAGGGGTAAAGCGACCTGCGACCCTTCGGGGTCGCAGTTTGCGGTTCAATCCAGCCCGAGCTTTTTCAGGCGATAACGCATGGAACGGAACGACAAGCCCAGTCTCTGCGCCGCAGCGGTACGATTCCAGCGGGTTTCCTCGAGCGCCTGCATGATCAGCTTGCGTTCGACGTCCTCAAGGTGATCTTCGAGATTATCGATCTGAGCCAGGTTCGCTTCGCCATTCTCCGCCATGCTCGGCGCATCGGACAGCCTCATATCGCTGGGCTTGATTTCCTCACCTTCACAGAGGGTGTAGGCGCGCTCCAGCATGTTCTCCAGTTCACGGACGTTGCCCGGGAACCGATAGCTCTGCAGCTTGGCCAGCGCGTCGGGGTGCAGCCGCGCGGGCGTATCGCCACATTCTTGCGAAAGCCGACGGAGCATGGCCTCAGCTAGCTGGGCGATGTCTTCACGGCGCTCGCGCAGAGGCGGCACGCGCAGCTCGATGACGTTCAGTCGATAGTAAAGATCCTGGCGGAAACGGCCCCCGGCGACCTCGCTCGCCAGATCTTTGTGGGTGGCGCAGAGAATCCGCACATCGACCACGACTTCTTTGGCGCCGCCGACAGCGCGTACAGCCTTTTCCTGGATCGCCCGCAGCAGCTTCACCTGCATGGGCAACGGCAGGTCAGCCACCTCATCGAGGAACAAGGTGCCGCCATTGGCAGCCTGGAACAGGCCCGGCTTGTCTTCCATGGCGCCGGTAAAGCTGCCTTTCTTGTGGCCGAAGAACTCGCTTTCCATCAGCTCCGATGGGATTGCTCCACAGTTGACCGGCACGAAGGGGCGCTCGTGACGTGGGCCTTGCTCATGGATCAGCCGCGCCACCAGCTCCTTGCCGCTGCCGGATTCGCCGCTGATATAGACCGGCGCCTGACTGCGTGCCAGTTTGCCGATCTGCTTGCGTAGCACATTCATCGGTGGCGAAGTGCCGAGCAGACGGCTATCGACCTTCAGCTCATTGGGATTCGGGGTGCGCAGCCGCAATGCAGTGTTGACCAGTTCGCGTAGTCGGCCGAGATCCACCGGTTTGGTGAGAAAATCGAAAGCGCCGGCCTTGAGCGCGCCGATAGCTGTGTCGAGGCTGCCGTAGGCGGTGATCATCGCCACCGGCAGCTGCGGATACTGCTGCTGGATGAACTGCACCAGCTCAAGGCCGCATCCGTCGGGCAGGCGCATGTCGGTCAGGCAAAGGTCGTAGTGCTCGCGGGCCAGGCACTCGCGGGCTTCCTTGAGGTTGCGGGCGCTGCGGGTGTCGAGCTTCATGCGTCCAAGGGTGATCTCCAGGAGTTCCCGGATATCGGGTTCGTCATCGATGATCAGCGCTTTCTGGCGGGCGGTCATGGTCTCGGTCTTTCAGTTGGCGTGGGTGGTGCGGAGGCCCGCAATGTTAACGCTACCGTACGTGCTTTGTACCGCAACCGTGCCGATGTGTGACCCGTGCCGCCTCGATAGGCTCAGCTCAGCTTGCGCGGATGCGCGAAAACGATACGAAAGCAGCTACCGCCTTCGTCTCGCTCCCGATAGTCCAGGCGAGCCTGATTGCTTTCACACAGCTCGCGAGAAATATAGAGGCCTAATCCGGTGCCCTTGTTCTCCGTCGTGAAAAAGGGTTCGAAGATATTCTGCAGCTGTTCGGGTGGCACGCCCGGACCGTCATCAAGTACTTCGAGTACAGGCAGATCGCTGGCCGGATCACGAAACACCTGTAGCCATACCTGCGCCTGTCCGTGTTTCTGTCCGCTGTAGCGCAGACCGTTCTGTACCAGGTTGGTCAGGACCTGGATCAGCTGGTTCGGATCCATGCGAGTTTGCAGTGAACTGCCCCGGGTTTCCACATGCACGCTATGGGCGGGCGGCAGGGAGTTTCGAAATTCGCTGGCGAAGCGATGCACCCAGTATTTCAGGTCCAGCAGCTGCGGTTCGGCCTGGCGTCGGCGTGACAGTTGCAGCACGTTTTCGATGACCAGGTTCATGCGTCGCGAATGATCCTGAATAATCTGCGTCAGCCGCAGGTCGGCCGCGTCCAGTACCTCGGATTCCTGCAGCAGCTGGGCGGCATGGCTGATGGCGCCGAGCGGGTTGCGAATCTCGTGGGCGATGCTGGCAGTCAGTCGACCGAGCGAGGCGAGCTTGAGCTGCTGGGCTTTCTGCGCGATCTGAGAGATGTCCTCGAGAAATACGAGGGTGTCCAGCTTCTCCCCATGCTGCAGTGTAGCGAAGCTCGGCTGCAACGTGGCGCCGTTGGGCGTTGCCTTGAAGTTGCGTGGACGCAGGGTTGGATTGTCACGCCACTGCTGCAAGCCCTTGATCAGTTCAGGGCAGCGGGGCGCCAGTGGCTCGCCGGTCATTGCTTGTTGGCCGAGCAGCTCCAGAGCACCCTGATTAGCGAGCAACACGCGTTCGTGAGCGTCGAGCACGAGGATACCGGTGCGCATTCGCTGAAGGATCTGCGCATTCAGCGCCTCAAGATTAGCGACTTCTTCGGCGCGTTGGCGGGCCAGGCTTTCGCTGGCCTGCAGCCGTCGCGTCAGACCCTGCACCAGCAGTGCAGCGGCGAAGCATAGCGTGCCGAGCGCGGCTGCCTGAACATACTGACGGCTTGCGGTAGCGTCGCTGAAACTGAGGTAGAAGGTCACATAAATGAGGCCGGTCGCGGCAACCGCGGCGATGAAGAATCCGATGCGTCCATGCAGCAGGATGTTGGCAATGGCGACCGCGACAATCAACAGATTGCCGATTCCACTGGGTGTGCCGCCCGCGAAGTAAAACAGCGTGGCGAGCAGCGTGACGTCCAGCAATGCGAGGGCCAGAACCGGCAGTTCCCGCTTCGGGTTCTGCAGCAGTACGGCGATAAGAATGTTGAGGATCAGATAGAGCCAGGCGCCGTAGTGAAACGCCGCCGGATTGATCATGCGCATCAGGTCGTTATGCAGATCGCTGCTGATGAGCAGGACCAGTACCAGGCCGATCGCGACGCGGTATAAATGGTAAAGCCGGAGGATTCGGCTGCCCTGGGCGCCGAGGAACGTCAGGCGTTCAGTTGCCACCCGACTTGCTGCCCTGTTCCAGGTGGGCCTGGCTGCAGTACCACCGCTCATGACTCTGCAGCGCCTGCTCGCGTGGCAGGTGGACGCCGCACTGAGCGCAGCGAACCGTCATTACGGTAGTCTCCTGCGGTTTGCTGGACGATGTGGACTTGCTTGTCAGGCGACGCCAGAGCCAGAACGCGGCGGCAATCAGAATGATCCAGAACAACAGACGAAACAGACCCATATTTTACTTCCTGGCTAAGCCATGCGGGCCTGCCGGTCTGGCAGGCTCCGTGTGCTGATACACCCGGATCGATGGATCCTGACGCCGGGCGTTACTTCAGTCGAACAGGCCGAACGTCAGGTAGCTCCACCAGGAGCGGCCTTCGTCTTGCTGTTCGCTCTGCGCCTCGGCTTCTGCTTCCTTTAGCACCGGGCGCAATTCATCGGGTAGATCCCGGGCGGCGTTTTCGTACTGACGGACCACGTCGCGGTTGGATTGTGAGCTGTCCGGGGCCTTGTTTTCCGTTTCGATCAGTCCGAGCGTGGCGCGGGACAGCCAGCCACGGTTGTCGGATTCCTGCTGGCGTGGCACGAACTCGCCGTCTTCAAGGCTAGGATGTTCCGCGTAGTTGAGCTTGAGCGTTTCCAGGCTGGTGCTGGCAAGATCATCGAGCCCCAGGCGCTGGTAGGCTTCGGTCATCACCGCGAGACCATCACCGACCGCAGGCGTGCCCTGGAAGTTTTCGACTACATAGCGGCCGCGGTTGGCGGCGGCAACATAGGCCTGACGTCGTAGATAATAATCGGCGACGTGAATCTCGTTGGCGGCCAGCAGGTTGCGAAGGTAGACCATTCGCGCTTTGGCATCCGGCGCGTAGCGGCTGTTCGGGAAGCGCGTGGTGAGTTGCGCGAACTCGTTGAACGAATCGCGCGCAGCGCCCGGATCACGCTTGGTCATGTCCAGCGGCAGAAACCGTGCAAGCAGCCCGCGGTCTTTGTCGAAGGAGGCCAGCCCCTTCAGGTAATAGGCATAGTCGACGCTGGGGTGTTGTGGATGCAGGCGGATGAAGCGCTCGGCGGATGAGCGCGCGGCCTCGGCCTCGGTGTTACGGTAGTACGCGTAAATCAGCTCCAGTTGCGCCTGTTCAGCGAAACGGCCGAAGGGATAGCGGGACTCCAGGGCCTTCAACTTGTTGATGGCGCTGGTGTAGCTCTTGTTGTCCAGGTCGGCCTGCGCCTGCCGGTACAGTTCCGCTTCGCCGAGGTTTTCGCTAATGGTTTCGTTGGACGAACAGGCAGCGGTGAGGGCGAAAATGGCGATCAGCAGCAGGTGTTTCACTTGCATGGCGGCTTGCGTCCCTGTGACGGCTGGCTGTCTCGCGCTGAGCCGTCCTGTTATGATGAGCGCCCCGGCTGGCCGGGACAAAGACGCCGTATTTAAACACAAGCGTGTTGCCGAAACCAAAGGCTCGACCTGTGCCGTCATCAATGGTGTCCGCATCGGTGAGTGGACCCGGGCGGCAGCCCAGCCTGTGGCATGCCGGTCGGCGTCGAAGCATGCATCACCCGCGAACGCCACTGACATACACCTGCCACTCCGGCCGTGGGCCGCATTGTTGTTTCTTCCTCCTATTTATGAAGCGCTCTTAATTATGTCCACGATCACCACCCAGGCCATTCATCTCCGCGCCGAGGTGCCGTTCGACCTCGGCGGGCAGCGCCTCGATCAGGTCGCGGCTCAGTTGTTCTCGGAACATTCCCGCTCGCGCCTGGCGGGCTGGATCAAGGAGGGGCGCCTCACTGTCGACGGCGCCGCGTTGCGCCCCCGGGACACGGTGCATGCTGGCGCGATTCTGGAGTTGTCTGCCGAACAGCAGGCGCAGGGTGAGTGGGTGGCACAGGATATTCCGCTGGATATCGTCTTCGAGGACGAGCACATCCTCGTATTGAACAAGCCGTCCGGTCTGGTGGTGCACCCCGCAGCCGGGCATGCCGATGGCACTCTGCTCAACGCTCTGCTACATCACGTGCCGGACATCATCAATGTGCCGCGCGCCGGCATCGTGCATCGCCTGGACAAAGATACGACCGGCCTGATGGTGGTTGCCAAGACGCTGCAGGCACAGACTCGGCTGGTCGAGCAGCTGCAGGCGCGCAGCGTCAGTCGCATCTACGAGGCCATCGTCATTGGCGTGATCATCACCGGCGGTACGGTCGACGCACCCATCGGGCGCCACGGTCAGCAGCGCCAGCGCATGGCTGTTGTGGAAGGTGGCAAGCCTGCCGTCAGCCACTATCGGGTACTCGAGCGCTTCCGTTCGCATACCCATGTTCGGGTCAAGCTGGAGACCGGTCGCACGCATCAGATTCGCGTGCACATGACGCATATCGGCTATCCGCTGGTGGGCGACCCCTTGTACAGCGGGCGGTTCCGAATCCCGCCGGCGGCGAATCCGACCATGGTGCAAACGCTGCGCGATTTCCCTCGTCAGGCGCTGCATGCGCGCTTCCTCGAGCTGGATCATCCGGTAAGCGGTGAGCGGCTAAAATGGGAGTCGCCATTGCCGGATGACTTCGTCTGGTTGCTGACATTGCTGCAGCAGGATCGCGAGGCGTTCGTCGGGTGAGTGGCTGGCCTGACGATTGGATTCTTCCCGACTGGCCGGCGCCCATAGCGGTGAAGGCCTGCGTCACCACGCGCCTGGGCGGGATGAGTCAGGCCCCTTTCGATAGTTTCAACCTGGGCGATCACGTAGGCGATGCCCCAGAGGCGGTAGCAGCCAATCGGCGGCGGTTGCAGCAGGCGCTCGGTTGCCAGCCGGCCTGGATGAGCCAGATTCATTCGGCCACCGTTGTCGAAGCCAGTCCGCAAGCCTGCCCCACTTCGGATGCCAGCTGGACAGGCACGAGGGGTGTCGGCTGTGCCGTGCTGACTGCTGATTGTCTGCCAGTGTTGTTCTGCGATCTCGCCGGGACCCGGGTGGCGGCAGCACATGCCGGCTGGCGCGGGCTGGCGGCCGGCATGCTGGAAGCGACCGTGGCAGCAATGCACACACCTGGAACCCAGCTAATGGCCTGGCTCGGTCCGGCGATCGGTCCAGCGTCATTCGAGGTCGGCGCCGAGGTGCGTGAGGCATTCGTATCCCGCCATGCCGCGGCGGTCGAAGCCTTTTCCCCCAGCCGCAACGCTGGCCGTTACATGGCCGATATCTACCAGCTCGCCCGGATCCGTCTTGCTGCCTGCGGCGTCTCTGCCGTGTTCGGTGGCGGCTTCTGTACCCTTAAAGACCCTTGTTTCTATTCTTACCGGCGCTCCGCTCGTACCGGACGCTTCGCAAGCCTGATTTGGCTTGATTAAGCGGTAGAGCCGCATCGGTATCTCGCGAACCCGTCAGCCCGTGCCGGTGAATCGCCAGATGATCTGGATCAATGTCATCCGGCTTGAATCTCCAACAATCAACCTCATCTAAGTTCCATCTCGCAGGCTTTTGTCGAGGTGCGGTTGATTGCGCCGGCCTGCCTAATCAGAAAGGTGATTACATGCGTATCGATCGCTTGACCAGCAAGCTCCAGCTTGCGCTCTCCGATGCCCAGTCCATCGCTGTGGGCCTCGATCATCCATCTATCGAACCGCTGCATCTGATGCAGGCGCTGCTCGATCAGCAGGGCGGCTCGATCAGGCCGCTGCTGATGCAGGTGGGTTTCGATATCAACGGCTTGCGCCAGGCGCTGACCAAAGAGTTGGATCAGCTGCCCAAGCTGCAGAATCCCACGGGCGACATGAACATGTCGCAGGAGTTGGCGCGCCTGCTCAATCAGGCCGACCGCTTGGCCCAGCAGAAGGGTGATCAATACATCTCCAGTGAGCTGGTCTTGCTCGCAGCGCTGGACAGCAATACCCGTCTGGGCAAGCTGCTGCTGGCGCAGGGTGTCAGCAAGAAAGCTCTGGAAAACGCCATCAGCAATCTACGTGGCAGCGATGCGGTGAACGATCCCAATGCCGAGGAATCGCGTCAGGCGCTGGACAAATATACGGTCGACATGAC
The DNA here is from genome assembly GCF_003325755.1 of Pseudomonas sp. SST3. The sequence goes on from NZ_QORI02000015.1 coordinate 65,815, forward strand.
TAAGCGCGCCGAGGACGGCAAGCTCGATCCGGTGATCGGTCGTGATGATGAGATCCGTCGGACGATTCAGGTGCTGCAGCGGCGGACCAAGAACAACCCCGTGCTGATCGGTGAGCCCGGTGTCGGCAAGACCGCCATCGTCGAGGGGCTGGCTCAGCGCATCGTCAACGGCGAGGTGCCGGACGGGCTCAAGGACAAACGCTTGCTGGCGTTGGACATGGGCTCGCTGATCGCTGGGGCCAAGTTCCGCGGCGAGTTCGAAGAACGCCTGAAGGCGGTGCTCAACGAACTGAGCAAGCAGGAAGGCCGGGTCATCTTGTTCATCGACGAATTGCACACCATGGTCGGCGCCGGCAAGGCCGAGGGCGCGATGGATGCAGGCAACATGCTCAAGCCCGCCCTGGCCCGCGGCGAGCTGCACTGCGTCGGCGCCACCACGCTCGATGAATATCGCCAGTACATTGAAAAGGATGCCGCGTTGGAGCGGCGTTTCCAGCGCGTGCAAGTCGACGAGCCGAGCGAGGAAGACACCATCGCCATCCTGCGCGGCCTGAAGGAGCGCTACGAGGTGCACCACGGTGTCTCCATCACGGACGGCGCGATCATCGCGGCGGCGAAGCTGTCGCACCGCTACATCACGGACCGCCAGCTGCCGGACAAGGCCATCGACTTGATCGATGAGGCCGCGAGCCGCATCCGCATGGAGATCGACTCGAAGCCGGAGGCGCTGGATCGCCTTGATCGGCGCTTGATCCAGCTGAAGATCGAGCGTGAGGCGCTGAAGAACGAAGACGACGAGGCGACCAAGAAGCGCTTGGCAAAGCTCGACGAGGAAATCGTCAAGCTGGAGCGCGAATATGCCGATCTCGAGGAGATCTGGAAGTCAGAAAAGGCTGAGGTGCAGGGCTCCGCGCAGATGCAGCAGAAGATCGAGCAAGCCAAGGCTGATCTGGAGGCGGCGCGGCGCAAGGGCGACCTGGCGCGAATGGCCGAGCTTCAGTACGGCGTTATTCCTGATCTTGAGCGCAGCCTTCAGATGGTCGATCAGCACGGAAAAACCGAGAACCAGCTGTTGCGCAACAAGGTGACTGACGAGGAGATCGCCGAGGTCGTATCCAAGTGGACCGGCATCCCGGTCTCGAAGATGCTCGAGGGAGAGCGCGAGAAGCTGCTGAAGATGGAAGACCTGTTGCACCAGCGGGTGATCGGCCAGCATGAGGCGGTGGTTTCGGTTGCCAATGCGGTACGTCGGTCCCGCGCTGGGTTGGCCGATCCGAATCGGCCCAGTGGTTCCTTCCTGTTCCTCGGCCCGACCGGGGTGGGCAAGACCGAGCTGTGCAAGGCGCTGGCAGAATTCCTCTTCGATACGGAGGAGGCGATGATCCGTATCGACATGTCCGAGTTCATGGAGAAGCACTCGGTGGCGCGTCTGATTGGTGCGCCGCCAGGTTATGTGGGGTACGAGGAGGGCGGCTACCTGACCGAGGCCGTGCGTCGCAAACCGTACTCGGTGGTGCTGCTGGATGAGGTCGAAAAGGCTCACTCGGACGTATTCAATATCCTCCTGCAAGTGCTCGAGGATGGGCGTCTGACCGACAGTCATGGACGTACGGTGGACTTCCGCAACACCGTGATCGTGATGACGTCGAACTTGGGTTCAAGCCAGATTCAGGAGCTGGTGGGCGATCCAGATGCGCAGCGTGCAGCAGTCATGGATGCCGTGAGCAGCCATTTCCGGCCAGAATTCATCAACCGTATCGATGAGGTCGTGGTGTTCGATCCGCTGGCGCGCGAGCAGATCGCGGGCATCGCTCAGATCCAGCTGGGACGTTTGCAGCAACGTCTGGCGGAGCGAGACCTGAGCTTGGATCTTAGCGACGAGGCCATGGATAAGCTGGTTGCCGTTGGTTACGACCCGGTTTATGGCGCGCGGCCGTTGAAGCGCGCCATTCAACGCTGGATCGAGAACCCGCTGGCCCAGAACATACTGTCTGGTACGTTCGAGCCGGGTTCATCCATCGTCGGAAAGGTGGAGGGCGAAGAGATTCACTTCGCCAAAGCCTGACCAGGCTCGCGGGGCCGTCAGCCGGGGCGGCCCTGGGGCCGTTTCGGTGGGGCTTCGCTGTGCTTCGGTGCGAAGACCGAGTCTAGTCGCAACGCATTGTAGTAAATCGTATTTTTTCTGTTGACAGGCGCGCCGAGAACCGTAAAATGGCGCGCCTCTAAGGGGGGTTTGCAAAGCAACACAGCAAGCCATCCAAGGAGCTGGAAGTGATAGTTCCGCGATAGCTCAGTCGGTAGAGCAAATGACTGTTAATCATTGGGTCCCAGGTTCGAGTCCTGGTCGCGGAGCCAATTTCCAATCGGGGTATAGCGCAGTCCGGTAGCGCGCCTGCTTTGGGAGCAGGATGTCGGGAGTTCGAATCCCCCTACCCCGACCAATTTTGGGTCGTTAGCTCAGTTGGTAGAGCAGTTGGCTTTTAACCAATTGGTCGTAGGTTCGAATCCTACACGACCCACCAAATCGCCTTGCCAGAGGCGCGAAAAACCGGAAGGTCCGAACGGATCTTCCGGTTTTTTATTGCCTGGATTTTGTAAGGTACGGCTGCTCCTCTCGTCACATGCCTGCCGGTTGTTCTGCCAGCGCCTTTCCTGCGCGGAGAGGCGCCGTCTGGATGTGCCCGGTCAGTGCAGTTTGAGGCGGGGCACCGTGCTGGTGCTGAGCTTGTCGCCGATCATCATCAGTGTGGTGCGCGCGATTCCATACAGTGCGATCTGATGCATCCGGTACAGCGAGACATAGAACATCCGTGCGAGCCAACCTTCGAGCATCACATTGCCGGTGAGGTTGCCCATCAGGTTGCCGACCGCTGAGAAGCTCGACAGGGAAATCAGGGAGCCGTAGTCGCGGTAACGGTAGCTGGGCAGGCCTTGGCCTTCGAGCCGTCGCGCAAGCGACTTGGCAAGCAGCGAAGCCTGCTGGTGGGCGGCCTGGGCCCTTGGCGGAACGTTACGGTCGCTGTCCGGCTGCGGACAGGCGGCGCAATCGCCGAAGGCGAATATGTTTTCGTCTCGGGTGGTCTGCAAAGTTGGCAGCACTTGCAATTGATTGATTCGGTTGGTTTCCAGGCCGTCCAGCTCATGCAGGAAACTCGGCGCCCTGATACCCGCTGCCCAGACCTTAAGTGAGGCAGGTACGAAATCGCCGCTCTTGGTATGCAAGCCTTCCTTCGTAACCTCGCTTACGGCGGCGTCCGTGAGGACGGTTACGCCCAAGTCGCGGAGCGTCTGATGTACCGGCTGGCCGATGCGCTCTGGCAGCGCTGGAAGAACTCGGGGGCCTGCTTCGATGAGGGTGATGCGGACGTTTTCCGGCTTGATCCCGTCCAGGCCATAGGCGGCCAGTTCGCGTGCGGCATGGTGCAGTTCCGCTGCCAGTTCGACACCGGTTGCGCCGGCGCCGACGATGGCCATCTCAATGGTGCTGTGGTGGCCCTCACTGGCATGGGCACGCATGTAATGGCTGAGCAAGTGGCGGTGGAAGCGCTCAGCCTGCTCGCGCGTATCGAGAAAAATGCAGTGCTCGGCCGCGCCTTTGGTGCCGAAATCATTGGTCGTGCTGCCGACGGCGATCACTAGCGTGTCATAGTCCAGCGTTCGGGCTGGTACCAGTTCGATGCCGTGCTCGTCGAATGAGGCAGCCAGGTGTACGCATTTGCGTCCACGCTCCAGGCCGCTCATGCGGCCCATCTGGAATTCGAAGTGATTCCATTTGGCTTGGGCAACATAGTTGAGCTCATCGGCTGACGAATTCAACGACCCGGCCGCCACCTCGTGCAGGAGCGGTTTCCAGATGTGGGTCAGATTGGCGTCGATCAGCGTGATGCGGGCTTTGCCACGCTTTCCCAGGGTTCTACCCAGTCGGGTGGCGAGCTCCAGGCCGCCGGCGCCGCCGCCGACGATTACGATGCGATGTGTCATGGAATGAACTCATAAGGCTTTGCGGAATTCGATCAGGCGCCGAGGGAGAGGGGCTATTCATAGCACCAAGCGACTCAGGAGGCGGCTCAGCAGGCCCAGCCCTACGACCACTGCCAGCACCAGCACAAGGAGCAGCCAGGGCCGAAAGGGGCGGCGCTCGACTTGGTGCTGAGGCGCGCTGAGGTATTGGTCAACGCGTTTCTGGTCTTCAGGATTCAGGCGGCTAGGCATACGCACCTCGAAAGGGATGCAGGCATTCTAGCGGTGCGGTGGCAAAAGCCAAGCACGACAGCCATTGATAGCGGCTGCCGGCAGAGCAGAGCGAGGCGGAATGGATATTCGCTGGAGGACGCGTTGCGGCATGCGGCATGAGGAGCGCTGGCTCCTGCGCGCCAGCCGCGCTTAGCGGCCGCTGTGCTTCAGGCTGCGAAGGTTTCCGATTACCGACTCCAGCGCACGGTCGAAAAGCAGTGCATCGTTGAGCAGGCGTATTGCGCCGCGGCGGAACTCGATGGCGAGCCCCATTCGCGTCTTTTCGAGAACCTTCATGCCAGTGCGGTTGACGAAAATATATTTGCCCGTGGGCTTGATCACGGCGGCCAGTTTGCAGCGGAGCTTGTGATCCTCATCCTCCTGGAATTCGACCCAGCTGCCGACTCGCAGGTTGTCTACCTGAGTCAGTGCTTCATCGTTGTCGGCCAGGTTGATTTCGGGCTCCGGCTCCCGGCTTTCGCCCGGAGCCAGCAAGACGATCTCTTCATTCACCTCGACCATCGCAGGGGAGGTGGGCTCATCGGCTTCATCTTCGCGCGGAGGTAGCTCCAGCTTCTGCTCGGTGATGATCTCCCCGCGAGCCGGGGCATTGGTCGGGGCAGGCTGGGTGAACTGCTGCAGCGTCTGGACATGCAGCGCTTCGAGTCGGGTGAAGAAGTCACTGGTGGAGAATGGGTCAAACGCCGCGCTGACCAGCCCCTCACGAAGATTTTTCAGCAGGCTCGGAACCAGTTCCAGCAACTGTGCGCGGGACTCGGGGTCGTCGTGTGGCGTGACGCTCCAAATGAGGTCATCCATCGTTCCGAGTGCGGCTTGCCATTGTTCGGACTGCGTGCCGTGTTTCAGGCAGGTCAGCAGCAAAACCTTGCTCCATGCCTCTTGCAGTAGCCGAACGACCACTTCGGGAAGGGTCTTGCCGAGCAGGCGCTGATTGAGCGCATGCTCGACTTCCTGGCGGGCCATTTCAGCCTTGGCGCGTCCTTCTTCGGCGTCCCGTGTGCGCTGTTCAAGCAGCTCGCTGCGGCGACGCTCATCGCCGGTGAAAGCTAGGAAATCGGCCAGCAGCTCGGAGAAGATTGCGGGGTCATCGACGAAGTCATTCAGCAGGCGAGATACCACCTGCTCGATCTTCTGATACAGGCTGTCGCGTTGGGCTTCGTCCTGCTCACCCCAGCCCATCGCGGCCGATGCGATCTCATTGAGCAGGCGCCGGGCCGGGTGACTGCCGCGGCTGAAGAAGGTCTTGTCCAGGACGGCGACTTTCAATACCGGGATCTGCAGGCGGCCGATCAGCGCCTTCAGCGAGTCAGGCAGGGTGCGGTCGTCGAGGATGAACTCGAACAGCATCGACACCAGGTTTATGACGTCTTCGTCGACTTCGCCGACCACCCGTGATTTACCGCTCTTGGCGCTGACTCGCTGCAGGAGCTGCTCGAGCTGGCCCGGCAGATCGTATTCGTCAACCTGCTGGGGGGCGCGTGACTGAAGGTGCGAGAGCAAGCGCATCAGGTCGTTGCTGGAGATTGGGACGGCGTCGTTGGGCAGGTTGCGGGCGGGCAGGGCGCTGCCGCGCAGCTCTGAAAGCAGTGCCTGCAGGGCGCTGAACGCTTCATGAACACCATCATCGGCGTACGCCGGTGATTCACCGACGCCCGTTCCCGTTCGCGGTGCACTGCTTCCCGTCGCAGCTGAACGATTCGGGGAGCGGCGCGGCGGTGCCGACTGCAGCTCTGGCAGGACCCCCGCGGCGACCAATGTCTGGTTCGATTCGGCGTAGAGCTGCTCGAGATCCGTAAGCACGTAACGCTCGAACAGCTTGAGAATAATCAGCTTGACCTTGATTTCAACGCCAAGGCTGCGACAGGCCTCGAGGAAGTATTCGCACAGCTGCTGTGGGCCCAGTGGATTGTTTTTGTCGTCCAGCTTTTTGCTTACCAGCACGTTCATTCGAGTCGTGAGGTGGCTGAGCGGTTGGCTGGCGCGGCTCATCACTTTTGCGACCATGGTGTCGATCGCGACCGATTCTTCCAGTTCGTCGTTCTGCACCAGCGCCAGGCTGTCGAATGACGCTTCCGGTTGCGCGGGCTTGCCTATTTCGTACTGGTTGAGCTTGGCGAAGGATTCGAAAACCTGTTGCAGGAAGCCGCGCTCGATACCCCGGCGCTTCATGCGCAGGTCGCGCATGGCTTCGAAGAAGGCGTTCTGTTCGGCATTGCTGGTGGCGCGATCAGCGATCTCGAAGAGCGAGTCGTCGGCGTTGTCGAACAGTGTCTGCAAGGCCAAGCGCAGTTGCTGTGCGGCTTTGTCGCGCACGCTGATGAGCGCGACAGGTAGTCTACCTGCCGGCGAGGACGGCTTTTGCTCAGGGGTGGCCTTCAGGTGCACCACTTTCGCATCGGTTCGCATCGAGACTCTCCGGTCGCCTGCAATATTCAAGCGCTCAACAACGCGTAGCATGCCGCTGATCAGGGGCGGGGGCAACGGCTTGGCAATCATGGCAAGGTGCCGCCATTTCAATGGCGCCAATTTCTGACGCCATTATATGCATCTTGTTCATTAGCCTAGCGCGGTTTTGTTTTGGACATGACGCAGCTCACAGATACTTCTCGGGATCCTACAGGCGGTCGTCGTTGACAGAGTTGTCAGCGTCGTGCCAAGCCCATGTGCTGCCAGGCTTGTCTACGTCTTATACTCTCGCCCCGAATTCAATGGGAGCTCGTCGTGGCCAATATCACCCTAGCGGATCTATCCGCCGAAATTGAAACCAATGTACGCAAAGCGCTGACTGAGGATGTCGGTACGGGTGACATCACGGCGCAGCTGATCCCGGCGGAGCGGCTTGCCCATGCGTCCGTCATTACTCGCGAGGCGGCCGTCATCAGCGGTACGGCCTGGGTAGACGCGGTGTTTCGACAGTTGGACCCGCGTGTTGCGGTGCATTGGCAAGTGGCCGATGGCGAGCAGGTTGCTGCTGATCGCGTGCTGTTTCATCTCGAGGGTCCGGCGCGAGCGTTGCTCAGCGGCGAGCGCGCGGCGCTGAATTTCCTGCAGACGCTATCGGGTGTCGCGACCCGCTGCCGATACTATGCCGATCTTGTCGAAGGCACCGGTGTGCGACTGCTCGATACCCGCAAAACCATTCCTGGCTTACGCCTGGCGCAGAAGTACGCAGTCACCTGTGGTGGCTGCCATAACCATCGGATTGGTCTGTACGATGCTTTCTTGATCAAGGAAAACCATATCGCGGCTTGCGGCGGGATCGCCGAAGCCGTTGCGGCTGCTCATCGCATTGCGCCGGGCAAGCCAGTGGAAGTCGAGGTAGAAAGCCTCGCGGAGCTGGAGCAGGCGCTGTGCGCCGGTGCTGATGTTGTAATGTTGGATGAGTTGAGTCTGGCTGACATGCGCACCGCAGTCGGTATTGCGACTGGTCGGGCGAAGCTGGAGGCGTCCGGCGGGATCGATGATGAGACGCTACGCGCGATCGCTGAAACCGGCGTGGATTACATTTCGATCGGTGCCCTGACCAAGCATATCCGGGCAATCGATCTATCGATGCGCCTTAAGCAGTAGCGCAATCGGGGAAGGCGGCACCTCAGCGTGCCGCCGCGATGCTCAATGTCTGCTTTTCAATCCGAAGTTTTCATCCAGCGTGCCGGGGACATCGGCATCCTTGGGCGCATAGTCTTTTGGCGGCTCGGTGAACGTCGGTGAATTCAAGCGTTCCCGGTGGCTATGGGTCTCTTCGCTGTGCAACGCGGCAAGCAGACGCTGCCGGGTCTGTTCATCGAGCGCGAGCTTATCGGCGCCTTCGGACAGATGATTCTGCATGTCCTGGTAGCTGTTAGTCAGTTTGCGCAGCAGGCTGGCGGTGGTGTTGAAGTGCGTAACCACCTCGCTCTGATAGGTATCGAGGCGTTCCTGTAAATCATCCACCTGACGCTGCGTGCTGCTTGGTGCGCTGTTGCGCGCAATCAGATAACCAATGACGATGCCAGCGATCACGCCGACGATCGGGAGCAACCAGGTCGCGAGGGTCTGTTCCACGAGTACTTCCTCTAAATAACGGCTGTGCTGTGCAGCAGCGAAAAATCTTGCGGTGTTGGTCGGGCAGGGCGGTTGTCGAACCAGAACGCAGCTGTCCCCCGGGTTCTGCACCGTCTTATACGGTGGTTTTCCCACGGCCTGATACGTTAACGTCTCGTACCTGCCCTGTATACCGCGACGCGATGCGGCGATCGCGTCGCAGGTACAAGCAAGACGAGTCGACTCGCCCCAACGTCACGGAGTTACTTTGTTGAAACGTGAAAACCCCATTTCCATCGAGGGTCCGGCCGGTGTGCTGGAAGGCCTGTATTTCGATCAAACCGATGCTCGCGGGCTGGCGCTGATCTGTCATCCCAACCCGGTAAAGGGTGGGACCATGCTCAACAAGGTGGTCTCGACGCTGCAGCGCACCGCGCGCGATGCCGGCTATGTCACGCTGCGCTTTAACTTTCGTGGCGTTGGCGGCAGCGCCGGCACCCATGACATGAATACCGGTGAAGTGGATGACGCCGAAGCCGCCCTGCGCTGGCTTCGTGATCAGCATCCCGAGCTGCCATTGACCCTGCTGGGCTTCTCGTTCGGTGGTTTCGTAGCGGCCACGCTGGCCGGCCGACTCGAAGGCCGTGGCGAGTCGCTGGAGCGGTTGTTCATGGTCGCGCCGGCGGTTTCGCGACTGGCCGATCAGCCGCTGGCCGAGCGCTGTGAGTTAGTGGTTATCCAGCCAGACGATGACGAAGTCATCGATCCGGCTTCGGTGCACGCGTTCTCGGCTGAGCTCCAGCGCCCCCACGAGCTGCTGAAAGTGGCAGAATGCGGCCACTTTTTCCACGGCAAGCTGGTCGAGCTGAAAGAGCTGGTAGCGCCCCGGCTGGCCTAGTGCTCCGCTGCGTGACCGCCTTCAAATGGCCTTCCAACCGCCTGCCGTTTGCGCTGACTGAACCGAGATGATCGTATGAAAACCCGAATCCTTACCGGCATCACCACTACGGGCACGCCCCATCTGGGCAACTATGCCGGGGCCATTCGGCCGGCTATCGTGGCCAGTCGTGAAGCCGATGCCGATTCCTTCTACTTCCTCGCCGACTATCACGCGCTGATCAAGTGTGATGATCCGCGGCGCATCCAGCAGTCGCGTTTGGAGATCGCTGCCACCTGGCTGGCCTGTGGTCTGGATGCGGATCGAGTGACTTTCTATCGGCAGTCCGACATTCCTGAAATCCCTGAGCTGACTTGGCTGTTGACCTGCGTCGCTGGCAAGGGGCTGCTCAACCGCGCGCATGCCTACAAGGCGTCGGTGGACAAGAATGTCGAGCTGGGCGAGGACCCGGACGCCGGCGTTACCATGGGATTGTTCAGCTATCCGGTGCTGATGGCGGCAGACATCCTCATGTTCAATGCGCACCGGGTGCCGGTCGGCCGTGACCAGATTCAGCATGTGGAGATGGCGCGTGACATCGCTCAGCGCTTCAATCACCTGTTCGGCAATGGCAAAGAGTTTTTCACGCTGCCGGCCGCCATCATCGAGGAAGGCGTGGCGACCTTGCCGGGGCTCGATGGACGCAAGATGTCCAAGAGCTACGACAACACCATTCCACTGTTCGCCAGTGCCAAGGAGCTGAAAAGCACCATTGCGCGCATCGTTACCGACTCGAAACTGCCGGGCGAGCCGAAAGACCCGGACGACTCCCATCTGTTCACTATTTACCAAGCCTTTGCTACCCCGGCGCAACTGGCTGAGTTCCGCGCCGAGCTGATCGGCGGGCTGGCCTGGGGCGAGGCCAAACAGCGCCTGTTCCAGTTACTCGACAACGAGCTGGGCGAGGCGCGCGAGCGTTATCACACTCTAATGCAGCGCCCCGGTGATCTGGAGGACATCCTGCAAGCCGGTGCCGCCAAGGCGCGCAAGCTCGCAACACCATTCCTCGGCGAGCTGCGTGAAGCGGTGGGACTGCGTAACTTCCGCAGTGAAGTGGCGAGCACCGCGCCGGCCAAGAAGAAAGGCGGCAAGGCCGCTCGTTTCGCCAGTTTCCGCGAAAACGATGGCAGCTTCCGCTTCCGCTTTTTCGCCGCCGATGGCGAGGAATTACTGCTGTCACGTCCGTTTAATGACCCGAAGGCAATCGGCGTAATCAGCCAACGCTTGATTGCTCAGGGTGTGGATGCGCTGGAACTTCGTGCTGACGAAGACAATCAATTCACCCTGTGGCTGGACGGCGAATGCATTGCCGACAGCCCTGGCTATGCCGATGAAGAAGCCTTGGAAGCCGCCATGCTGCGCCTGCGTCAGGCACTGGCCACACTTGCCGTGTAACTCCCCGCAGGGGTTCGCCGATCGCTGCATGCCAGCGGACCCCCGCCGATCCCCTGATACCACCCGAGGCTCAAGCGCTTGAACGACCTGCGTAAATTGCCAACCACTGAGGGCGCGGCTAAAGTGTCGGCCCCGTTTCACTACCCAGACCCGGCCATGACCCCTCTTGAGCGCTATCAGGAAGACCTGAAACGTCCCGACTTTTTTCACGATGCCGCCCAGGAAACTGCCGTGCGCCATCTGCAGCGCCTGTATGACGACTTGGTTGCTGATGACCGCAGCAAATCTGGCCTGCTTGGCAAGCTGTTCGGCAAGAAACAGCAGGAACCGGTGAAAGGCCTGTATTTCTGGGGTGGCGTCGGTCGCGGCAAGACCTATCTGGTCGACACTTTTTTCGATGCACTGCCGTTCGAACAGAAGACCCGTACGCACTTTCACCGCTTCATGAAGCGTGTGCACGAAGAGATGCGCACGCTCAAGGGTGAGAAGAATCCGCTGACCATCATCGGCAAGCGCTTCGCTGACGAGTCGCGCGTGATCTGCTTCGACGAGTTCTTCGTCTCCGATATCACCGACGCGATGATTCTGGCGACCCTGCTCGAGGAGCTGTTCAAGAACGGCGTGAGCCTGGTGGCAACCTCCAACATCGTTCCGGATGGCCTTTACAAGGATGGTCTGCAACGCGCTCGCTTCCTGCCGGCGATCGAGCTGTTGAAGAAACATACCGAAATCGTCAACGTCGACAGCGGCATCGATTACCGCCTGCGCGCGCTCGAGCAGGCCGAGCTCTATCACTTCCCGCTCGATGCCGAGGCGGAGCAAAGCCTGGAGAAGAGCTTCCGTAGCCTGTTGCCCGAGCAGTGCCGGGTTCAGGAGAACGAAGCGTTGATGATCGAGAACCGCGAGATCGTCGCGCGCAAGGCGGCAGGCGGCGTCGCCTGGTTCGAGTTCCGCGAGCTCTGCGATGGTCCGCGCAGCCAGAACGACTATATCGAGCTGGGCAAGATCTTCGACGCGGTGCTGGTTGCCAACATCGAGCGGATGGACGTCTCCAAGGACGACATGGCGCGGCGATTCATCAACATGGTCGACGAGTTCTACGACCGCAACGTCAAGCTGATCCTGTCGGCCGAAGTCGAACTCAAGGATCTGTATGCCGGCGGGCGCCTGGAATTCGAATTCCAGCGCACCCTCAGTCGTCTGCTGGAAATGCAGTCGCACGAATACCTGGCGCGCCCACACAAACCTTGAAGAAGCAGCCTGAAGCGGGAGCATCAGGCTGGGCTCCCCGTTCAGGCCAGCTTCTAGCTGCCCTTATGCCTGTATTGCTGCCGATACTGATTCGGCGATAGCTCGGTGTGCTGGCGAAACAGTCGAGCGAAGAAGCTGGCATCGTCGTAGCCCACTTCGTAGCTGATAGTCTTGATGCTCTTGCGGGTGGTGGAGAGCAATGTCTTGGCTGTCTCGATGCGCAACCGCTGCAAATAGTGCAGCGGCTTGTCGCCAGTGGCCGTCTGAAAACGCCGCATGAAGTTGCGAATGCTCATGCCGTGGTCCCGCGCCACGTCCTCGAAGCGAAATTTCTCCGCGAAATGTTCCTCAAGCCACTCCTGAATCTGCAGGACACGGGTATCCAGGTGAAGTTTCTGGCCGCCGAAGCCGATGCGTCCGGGGTTGTAGTTGCGCCGCACCTCGAAGAGCACATCGCGGGCCATGCCCTGTGCGATGTGCGCACCGCAGAAGCGCTCGACCAGATGCATGTAGAGGTCGCAGGCCGAGGTGGTGCCACCCGCGCAGTACAGGTTGTCGCTATCGGTGAGATGCTTTTCCTGAGTGAAGAGCACGCGCGGGAACCTCTCGGCGAATTCGCGGGCGAAGCGCCAGTGCGTGGTCCCTTCGCGCTCATCGAGCAATCCTGCTGCGGCCATCCAGAACGCTCCGGAGGCTTCGCCGCAAATGATGCTGCCGGCCGCATGTCGCGCCTGCAACCAGGGTGCGACCTGCGGGTATTGCCGACAGAGCACGTCGAAATCGGCCCAGAACGCCGGCAGAATCACCGCATCGGCATCATCCAGCGGCCCGTCTACCTCAATGCGAGGACCGCTGAAGGTAGTGACAGGCCGACCATCGGGGCTTACCAGCACAGTCTCGAAGGCAGGGGTTAGATCCAGGCCCAGTTGTTTGCCGTAGCGCAGGCTGGCCATGTGAAAGAAATCCTTGGCGTGCAGCAGGGTGGATGCAAATACCCCGTCAGTGGCCAGAATGCTGATACGTTTCAATGGTTGAGCGGTGGGCATGCCTTGTCTTCCGGTGACTCTGATTATTTTTATAGGGCAAAGCAGGGTAAAACTGCCGTGTCCCGGCGTGAGCGTCCTATTTTTTGCGCTGACTGTCCAGTCATCCATCCGTCTAACACGGTGGAACCGCTCAGGGCGCTGCCCATCTGAACAAGGACAGAGAGGACCTTCATGATTACAAACACACCACAGCCTCGGTCCGAAGCTTTCAGCGGATGGGATGGCAGCCCCGCCGCCGCCCGAGAAATGCAGAAACAGCTGGCCAGCAAGGTCGTACTGAAGGATGACTTTGGGCCGCTACGACTGATCGCTGGGGTCGATGTCGGCTTCGAAGAGGGTGGCAAAATTACCCGCGCGGCGGTCGTACTGCTCGATGCCGACACCCTTGAACCGCTGGCGCAGACGCTGGCGCGGATTCCGACCAGCATGCCCTATATCCCCGGACTGCTGTCCTTTCGCGAGCTGCCTGCCGTGTTGCAGGCGCTCGACTCGCTCGGGCAGGTGCCGGACCTGATCTTCTCCGACGGGCACGGTATCGCGCACCCGCGCGGCCTCGGTATCGCCGCGCATCTGGGCGTCATTACCGGCCTGCCAACCATCGGCGTGGCGAAGAAAATCCTCACCGGCCAGCATGAAGCGCTCGGAGAGCGACGCGGCGATCAGGTTGATCTGCTGGACAAGGGCGGCAAGCCGATCGGCACGGTACTGCGCAGCAAGGACAAGGTTCGGCCGCTGATCATCTCGCCGGGCAATCGGGTCAGTCTGGCGACTGCGCCGCTGCTGGTGATGCGCTATGTCACGCGCTATCGCCTGCCGGAGCCGACGCGGCTGGCCGATCGCCTTGCCTCGCGCCGCGATGAAAAGCGCGCCGACAACCAGCAGCCGATGGATCTCGAATAGGCAGGCAAGCTTGCAGCCAGCCGCCTGCAGGCGATAGCCTGCAAACCCGCAGATCAACCAGGTTTCGCCCCGATGCAGCTGGATCATGCGACAGGCTGGTGCCGAGGCATTCATCACTGTCCCTCGCCCAACTTCAACCAGCGTCCGGATGGCGAGATTTCGCTGTTGGTCATCCACAACATCAGCCTGCCGCCCGGTTGCTTCGGGACCGGCAAGGTTCAGCAGTTCTTTCAGAACTGCCTTCCTACAGACGAGCACCCCTTTTTCGCGGAAATCGCTAGCCTGCAGGTGTCGGCGCATTTCCTCATCGAGCGTGATGGTGCGATCACCCAGTTCGTGTCTTGTCTGGATCGCGCCTGGCACGCCGGAATCTCGCGCTTCGGCGAGCGTGAAAGCTGCAATGACTACTCCCTCGGTATCGAGCTCGAAGGCGCTGACGAGACACCCTACAGCGAGGCTCAGTACGACAGTCTGATTCGCCTCTGTCAGGTGTTGCAGCAAGCCTATCCGGCGATCACCTCCGAGCGGGTCTGTGGCCACAGCGACATTGCGCCGGGGCGTAAAACCGACCCGGGCCCTGCGTTCAACTGGCAGCGTCTGCGCTCGGCTTCGATTGTTGTCTGAAAACCGCCCAAACAGGATGTCGACATGATCTTTCTCGTGGTGCTGCTGGCGTTCCTCATAGACAAGCTCACCGATTGGCGGCGTGACGTGCAACAGGATGGCCCCTGGTTGCAGCTACTGCGGCGGATCGAAGCGCACACGGGTATGTCCTCCAGGCCATGGCTGGGCTTATCGCTGTTAGTGCTCTTGCCGGTGATGTTGCTCGGGCTGCTGCTGATCGCACTCAAGCCGCTGGCCTACGGTTGGCTCAGCCTGCCATTACATCTGCTGGTGCTGCTCTACAGCCTGGGTCGCGGGCAAGGTAAGCGGGAATTCGGCGCGTTCCGCGACGCCTGGCGCCGGGGCGATAGCGAAGCGGCCACGTTGGTTGCCGAGCGCGATCTGGGGCTTAGCGCGTCGGACGCGCCGAGCCTTCTGCGTGCCGTGGAGGCGCAACTGCTCTGGCGCAGCCACCAGGGTTTTTTTGCAGTGATCTTCTGGTACGTGTTGCTTGGCCCCGTGGCCGCACTGGCCTACCGGCTGCTTGCGCTGACCATCGAACATTCTCGAAGTGAAAACACCCGTGAACGGGCCGCACAGCTGCGGCACGCCTTCGATTGGCTGCCGGTGCGGGTCCTGCTCGCCAGCTTCGGACTGGTTGGCAATTTCGTCGCGGTTAATCGCGTCTTGCTGCAGGAGCTGCTGCACTGGGAAATTCCCGCTTCACGACTGCTGGCCGAGGTTGGTCCGGTTGCGGCTGACCTGAGCGAGTCGTATGAAGGCGAGGCGGGTATCGTCCGGCTCGATAGCCTCGCCGCTTTGCTGGTGCGCACTCGCATGCTCTGGTACGCGGCCATTGCCCTCTGGGTTCTTCTTCTCTAGCCCTTCTCGGTCATTCCAGAAGACAGCCTCGCATCGCGTCTGATTGCAGCGTGCGCCGGCAGCCAGGCGTCGGATAAGCACGCTGGATATGCCGGGATCGGTGTGCCTTCTGTCGCTTGCCTGGCCATCATCATGCCATTACCTTAAGTTACATAAACAACGACCGATATCCCGTATAAGTTTCTCGCGCCACTCTCTGACGAGCCCTGCTGCTGCCCTCGATGCTGCCGGCAATAAAACAAGAAATTGGGAGACGTCTTTTGAACAGTCTGTTGTATCCCGCGATTGCATTGATGAACCGCTTGAGCTTCGGAATGAAGTTCAGTCTGATCAGCGTGCTCTTCTTCGTTCCCATGCTGCTGACCAACTTCTATCTGGTGCGTGATTCGTACCGGGAGTTCGTTGGTACCCGCACCGAGCTGCAGAGCCTGGAGCTGTTGGGCACGGCGTTGGAGCTGCGCCGTGAGATGGAGAACTGGAAAGATCTGATCGAGATCGAGGGCATCATCGGCCAGACCGGCGAGGTGCAGGCACTGGTGAGTCGGCTGGATAATGCCGAGCGAGAGCTTTCCGCTCGAATGCAAGCTCTGGAGCCGGTCAGCGACAATCCCGAGCAGGTGGCCGAATTCAACACCCGTCGAGACGAGCTCGGCGCTGCCCTGCGCGAGGCCCAGGGGCAGCAGTCGTTGCAGGCCAAGGCGGCGATGGCGCGCGCATTGCTGGGCAAGGCTCAGGTGATGATCAAGCTGATCGCCAGCCAGTCGGGGCTGAGCCAGGACAGTCAGCGGGACGTACGGATGCTCGCCGAGCTGCTGACCTCGGTCACGCCCTCGATTACTGCGGCGCTCGGTGAAGGACGGGCGGTCGGTTCCTACACCTTCGGTCAGGGCTTTCTGAACTCCGATGCCAGCAATAAGCTGGACGAGCTGTTGCTTGAGTTGGAGAAGCAGCAGGCTCAGTACGGCGCCCAGTTGCAGGACGTTCTTGGCGGCAGTGCCGCTGCCCTGCGTCAGCTCGAAAGCTACACCGAAGCCAGCCGCGGCTCTCTCCAGATCAGCAGCGATATCTTCCAGGATCAGGTGATCATGGCCGAAGCGCTAGATCGCCCCTGGGATGACTTCTACGACATGATCAGCGCCGAGATGGCCAAGACCTATGCGCTAAACGATGCGATTCTCGGCTTCCTCGATGACGAACTCGAGCTGCGCCTGGAGCAGAAACGCCTGTTGATGGTCCTGTTGCTGGCCGCGCTGGCGCTGGTTTTTCTTCTGGTGGTCTACCTCTACAGTGCGTTCTACATGTCCACGCGCGCTTCGCTGCGCAGCCTTGGTGCGACCATGGGCCGAGTGGCCGCGGGGGATATGACGGCACGTTTCGAGGTGCAGAGCCGAGACGAGCTGGGCGAGCTGGGGCAGGTCTTCAACGAGACCGTCGCAAAGATTCGCGAGCTGATCGAACGCGTCGGTCAGACGGTGGGCGAGGTGGAGCGCCAGGCGTCGCGAGTCGAAACCGTTTCCGGCGAGAGCAACCAGACGGTTTCCGAACAGCGCGGCCAAATCGAGCAGGTCGCCACCGCCATGAACGAGATGTCGGCAACCGCTCAGGGCGTCGCGACCAGCGCAGAAGCCGCGGTCGGCAGTGCTCAGAGTGTCAACGATGAAACAGTGAGCGGCCGGAGTCTGGTGGAGGCGCAGGTCGACGGTATCGAGCGGTTGGCAGCGGAGATCGAGCAGTCGGTCAACGTTATCAATCAGTTGGCCAGCGACAGCAAAGCTATCAGTCAGGTCCTGGACGTGATCAAGGGCGTTGCCGAACAGACCAACCTGCTGGCGCTCAACGCGGCGATCGAGGCGGCGCGTGCTGGCGAGCAGGGCCGCGGCTTCGCTGTGGTGGCCGATGAGGTGCGTAACCTGGCCAAACGCACCCAGCAGTCCACCGAGGAGATCGAACAAATGATCGGCCGGCTGCAGGGTGGTGTCGGAGCGGCGGTCAAGACTATGCATTCCAGCCACTCGATGGCCGAGGAAACCGTCAGCCAGTCGGCACAGGTCCAGCAGGCCCTGGAAAACATCCTCACTGCGGTCGGTGCCATCGTCGACCAGAACCAGCAGATTGCCGCGGCTGCCGAAGAGCAGACGGCCGTCGCGCATGATATCGATCGCAACATCGTTGCCATCAACGAGGCCGGCCAGCGCACCGCCGAAGGCGCAGGGCACACCGAGCAGGCCAGTCGCGAGCTCACCGAGCTGGTCGGGCGTCTGCAACAGCTGATCGGAGCATTCCGCATCTAACGAAGATCGGTGGCTCAGCTCCAGCCAAACAGCTCGCAGCTGTTACGGTAACTGGCGTCTGCCAGCTCCTCGGGGCTGATGCCGCGGAGTTCGGCCAGCTCGCGACAGATATCCGGAAGAAACTCCGGGCTGTTGCGCTGACCGGCGTGGCTGTGAGGCGCGATATCCGGCGCGTCGGTCTCGAGCACGATGCTGTCCAGCGGTAGTTGCTGCAGCACCCGGTGCATGCGGTGCGCCTGCGGCCAAGTGCCTGCGCCGCCGAGGCCGAGCTTGTAGCCCATCCGGATATATTCGCGTGCCTCTTCCCAGCTACCACTGAAAGCATGGGCGATGCCGGCGCGCTTGAGTTTGCGTTGCTTCAGCGTTGCGATCATCGGCGCGTGGGCGCGGCGAACATGCAGCAGGACCGGTAATTCGAATTCGTCGGCCAGGTCCAGCTGGGCTTCGAGCAGGTGCTGCTGGCGCGCCTTGTCGGGATCTTCGATGTAGTAATCCAGCCCGATCTCGCCGATGGCGCAGAGCTTGTCTTCGCCGCGCAACTGCCGCAACCACTCGCGCAGGCTGTCGATATGCTCGGGTCGATGATCCTTCAGAAACACCGGATGCAGCCCCAGCGCGGCGTAAACTGCCGGCTGGTCCTGGGCCAGCTGCCAGACCCTTGCCCAATTCGCCTGATGCACACCCAACACCAGAATGCGCTCGACGCCGGCCGCGTTGCTGCGGGCCAGTACCTCACCGCGGTCGGCATCGAAGGGGTCAAAGTCGAGATGGGTGTGGGTGTCAATCAGGCGCACGGCCGGTTTCTCCTGGTCAGAGCTGGTTACGGGTGAAGCGGCGGTTCAGTGGCTCGGCTCTTCCTCGATCTGGATGTCGCTAACCCCCAACTCCGCCATGCGGCTGTCCTCGCTAGGGCGCACCGGATTTTCCCAGGGCGCATCGATCGCCGCGCGTGGCTCGCGA
Source organism: Pseudomonas sp. SST3 (assembly GCF_003325755.1). Next base: position 84,357 of record NZ_QORI02000015.1, read on the forward strand.
ACATGATGCAGCAGAATCTCAAGTTCGGCCTGCTCCATGTCCGGTTCTTCGAAAGAGCTGAGCGTCAGCGAGGCCGGATTGCCATTGATCAGGTAGTGGATACGGTAGCGTTTCAGTTCGGTCATGGCGGCTCTCGAGTCCGGGTTGTGGAACATCGGACCGCCAAATCGCTGTCAGGCTCCCGAGTCCTCACGCTCCGATTCAAGCAACGCCGCTTTGCGCTCGATGCCCCAGCGATAGCCGGTCAGCGACTGATTGGCGCCAACGACGCGGTGGCAGGGCACCAGAAGCCCGACCGGGTTGCTCGCACAGGCACGGGCGACGGCGCGGGCATGGCTGCCGAGGCTTTCGGCCAGCTCGCCATAGCGCCGGGTTTGGCCCGGGGGAATCTCTTGCAGCGCCTGCCAGACCCGTTGCTGAAACGCGCTGCCACGCAGATCGAGCGGCAGCCGGGCGGCGCGTGAAGGTTCTTCCAGCTGCGCCAGGATCGAATGCAACCACTCGCCCAGGCCCTCCTGATCGCGCTGCAATTGCGCTGCGGCGAAGCGCAATTGCAGTTCGTCCAGCAGCGTTTGTTCATCGTCACCGAACAGCAGCGCGCAAATTCCGCGGTCGCTGGCGGCGATCAACAGCAGCCCCAGCGGACACTCGCCGATGGCATAGCGCAGCGACTCGCCGGCACCCCTGCGACGACGCTGAGCCGGGCTCAGCGCCGTGACATCCTGATAAACGCCGCGGGTGCTCCCATAGCCTGCATCCAGGGCTGCGCTCAGCACCGAATCGGCTGCAGGCAAGCGCGTCTCCAGCCGCTCCCGGCGGCGCGACGCAGCCCAGGCGCGTGGGGTGAGGCCGGTGCGGGCCTTGAACGCGCGAGCCAGGTGCGATGAGGACAGACCGATACGTGCTGCAAGCTGATCCAGCGTGATTGGCTCAGGGCTTTCATCCAGCAGGCGACAGGCGGCGATGACCAGGTCGTCGAGCTGTTCGGCCGGGCTTTGCCCCTGTGGCGAGCAGCGCCTGCATGCGCGATAGCCGGCGGCTTCGGCATCTGCTGCATTGCTGAAGAAGCTGACGCCGTCACGTCGTGGGCGGCGAGCCGGGCAACTTGGCCGGCAGAAGATTCGGGTCGAGCGGACGGCGAATACGAAGCGACCATCGAAGCCTGCGTCGCGGTCGCAGAGGGCGTGCCAGCAGCGGTCGAAATCGAGCATTGGGGTGCTCCCTGAGTGAGTGATTGCGATTGTCCGTCCTGCTCGCCTGCGATGCCAATCCACAACACGCTTTTAAACTTGCGGGCGAGCATGGAAGCCCGTTGACGATTACCGTAACCTGCAGGCCTGCATAGTCGAAAAGGGTCTGTAAGTCGCTGATGAAAACGACCAAAACGACTCGAGTCGCTGGTCGAGGATGGGCTGATCGACGAAGTGCTGCGGCCGCTGATGAGCGGCAAGGAAGCAGCGGTCTATGTGGTGCGCTGCGGTGACGAGCTGCGTTGCGCGAAGGTCTACAAGGAAGCCAACAACCGTAGTTTCCGCCAGGCGGTGAAATACCAGGAAGGCCGCAAGGTGCGCAGTAGTCGTGACGCCCGGGCCATGGCCAAGGGTTCCAAGCACGGGCGCAAGGAAAAGGAAGAGAACTGGCAGAACGCCGAAGTCGCGGCATTGTTCCGTCTGGCCGATGCCGGCGTTCGTGTCCCGAAGCCGTACGACTTCCTCGACGGCGTGCTGCTGATGGAGATGGTCACCGGGGAAGATGGGGATGCCGCACCGCGCCTCAACGACGTCGATCTTCACCCTGATGATGCCCGCGAATTTCATGCGTTCATGATCGGCGAGGTGGTGAAGATGCTCTGCGCCGGCCTGGTCCATGGTGATCTTTCCGAGTTCAACGTTCTGCTCGATGAACACGGGCCGGTCATCATCGACCTGCCTCAGGCGGTGGATGCGGCCGGCAATAACCATGCGTTCGAGATGCTCGAGCGAGACGTGGGCAACATGGCGGCCTATTTCGGACAGTTCGCGCCGGAACTCAAATTCACCCGCTACGCCAAGGAAATGTGGGCACTTTACGAAGATGGCAAGCTGACGCCGGACTCCGAGCTGACCGGTGAGTTTGCCGAACCGGAAGACGCCGCCGATCTCGATGCGGTGATGCGTGAGATCAAGGCTACGCTGGCCGATCAGGCGCGCAAGGAAGCGTTGCGCAATGCAACGGACGAACCCAGCGATGAACCGCCCACACCGCCGTGGATGCGTGGCTGAGGCTCAAGCTCGGAAGGGCTCGCTTCTACGAGCCCGCTGATTCGAAGATTTTCGCTGAAGATTCACCTCTGACGCGCCCTTCGGCGTTCAGTCTATGCTGATCAGGTAAGTGCGATCGGCGGCAATGGCCAGCGGTTCGTGCACTACCGATTGGGCGTATCATTGCCTGGCGTTTCAATGTCAGTGCAGGAGAGAGTCGCAATGCAAGGTCAGCCACAGGTCATCGAATATTTGAAAGAACTACTGCGTGGAGAGCTGGCCGCGCGCGATCAGTATTTTCTGCACTCGCGGATGTATGCCGACTGGGGCTTCGCCAAGCTCTACGAGCGGATCAATCACGAGATGGAAGAGGAAACCCAGCACGCCGACGCGCTGCTCAAGCGCATCCTTTTCCTCGAAGGCACGCCGGATATGACACCCGACGCAATGCATCCCGGCCATACCGTGCCTGAGATGCTGCGCAGCGATCTAGCGCTGGAGTATAAGGTCCGCGAAGCGCTGGCCAAAGGCATCGAACTGGCCGAGTCGCACGGCGACTACCCGACTCGCGACATTCTGGCGGCGCAACTGATGGATACCGAGGAAGATCACGCCTACTGGCTGGAACAACAGCTCGGCCTGATCGACCGGATGGGGCTGCAGAACTACCTGCAATCGCAGGCAAGCTGACCCTGCAAGCAAGGCCAGGCGCAATGCCTGGCCTTGTTGTTCCGAGTGCCGGTCAGATCCGGAAACGACTTACCATCGTCTGAAGCTGACTGCCCAGACGCGCCAGTTCGACGCTCGAGGCCGCCGTCTGTTCGCTGGCTGCGGCGGTCTGCTCCGATACATCACGCACGTTCACTACGCTGCGGCTGATCTCCTCGGCAACCGCGCTCTGCTCTTCGGCTGCGGTGGCGATCTGTTGATTCATGGCCTGGATATTGGACACGGTACGGGTGATGCTGGTCAGCGAGGTGCCGGCGCGGCGAGTCAGCTCGACACTGCTGTCGGTGAGGCTGCGGCTGCTCTGCATGATCGCTGCGACCTGCTGGGTACCGCTATGCAGAGCGGTCACCAGCTGTTCGATTTCCTCGGTGGACTTCTGGGTGCGCTGCGCCAGACCGCGGACTTCGTCGGCGACGACTGCGAAACCGCGACCAGCCTCGCCGGCGCGCGCCGCCTCGATTGCAGCATTGAGCGCCAGCAGATTGGTCTGTTCAGCCACGGCTCGGATCACGCTCATCACGCTGCCGATCTTGTCGCTGTCGCTTTGCAGTGCCGTCATCGCCTCGGACGAGCGGACGACTTCGCTGGCCATCCGCTCGATCTGCGCGACCACTTCCGCAACGACACGATCACCTTCGCGCGCTTCGATATCCGCCTCGGTGGCCGCTTGCGCCGCCTGTTCGGCGTTACGCGCGACCTCCTGAACAGTGGCCGACATCTCATGCATGGCGGTGGCGACCTGATCGGTCTCCTCCTTCTGGCTGTTAACCCCGGCACTGGTCTGCATGGTCACCGCCGACAGTTCCTCGGCGGCGCTGCTGATCTGGCCCACGCCATCACGAATGCCGCCGATCAGGTCGCGGAGGGTGGCGCCCATCTGCTGAATGCCTTGCTGCAGAGCGCCCAGCTCGTCTCGCCGGGTGATTTGCGCGGTGGCGGTCAGGTCGCCCGATGCGATGCGCTCGACATCCGCGAGAGTGGTGCGCAGCGGCAGAACGATCTGGCGGGTGATCAACCAAGCCGCCAGAATGCCGAGTAATACCGCCAGCGTGGCACTGATGATCAGGCGCTTGCCCGCTTCGCCGCCCTCGATATCTAGCCGCTCCAACTGATACGCATAAAGGTCTTGGCTCAGGCGCAGGATCTCGCCCTGATGGTCGGTCATCCCCTGACGCGCCTTGGCAATCACCTGGGTCGCCGTTTCCAGCGTTTCTATCGCCGTGCGGTACTGGTCGAGGGCTGAGCGAATCTGCTCGGCGGCGTCGCGGCTGACAGCGTCGAGAGCGCTGCCCTTACGATCCAGGGTGGCCAGAGCTGCGTCGAGCTGAGCGTAGACGGTTTCCGCGTTCTGCGCGGTTGGCGAGGCAATGTAGATCCGCAGCAGGTACTGTGCCTGCTTGAGCTCTTCTTTGACTTCCGTGATGGCGCGGTATTGCTCGAAACGCTGGGCATCGTACTCCGACAGCTGCATGACCCGAGCACTGACGCGAGTGGTCAGTTCGCCGAGCTGCGCCGCGGCATCGTCGGCACTCCGGTAGGCCGCGTTTACGCTGGCATAGCCTTGGCGCATGTCGTTCAGCGAGCGCTGATACAGCTGGTTATAGCCGTCCTGCTCCTTGAGCATCGCCACGTTCACCGGGTTCACGAAGGTGGCGAGCAGTTTGGTGTGCTGGGCCAGATAGCTCTCCAGCTTCTTGTTCAGGCGCTCGGTGGATTCACTGTCGGCATTGGCCAGCATGTACTGCAGGCGCGCGATGCGCAGATCCGTCAGGGTGTTGTTGAGATGCACGATCTCTGTCATCCAGCCGCTGCGCTTGATCACGCTGCCGAGGCTGCCCCAGCCAGTCCAGGCCAGGACAAGCGTAAGCACCAGGACGACGCCGAAGCCCATGGTGAGCTTTCGGCTGACGCCAACGTTTCCAAACCATCTATTCATGCAAATACCAATGACAAGGGCTATTCGATTAGAGTTGGCCGACGACAGGAATCGGCTGCTGAAGGGCTGCTCGCTGTCGGCGGTGCTACCGCAAACTTGAGAGCGGCGTGAATATGACGCCATTTTTCTGATGAATGGTGTCGAGGTGTTTGCGACGCCGACTCGCCAGTGTCGGTCACAAAAAGAAATCCGCCGAACAGGCCGTGTGAAAACATAGCGAGCGAAGGTTAAGCAGGGCGCAACGACCAGCGGGAGTAACAGCCGAAGGCTGGCCCGAAGGGCGAGCGCAGCGAGTCAAAACAGGCGAAAAAGCGCAGTTTACGTGCTGTAAAGGAGCATTTTGACTGGGCTCGCAACCGAGCGTGTTTTTAACGCCGCATAACCGAGCGCAGTAGTTTTCGCCCCTGCGAAGCGGGTTTCTTCAGGCCGGCCGACTGGCTCAGTCAGCCGAACCTTGCTCGGCTTTACTGAGCCTGATTGGTCGGCAGGTCGAGCTGCAGTTGCCGGCTAGTGAAGGCGCGCACGCGTGCGGTGAGGTCCGCGTCGTCATTAAGGGCCAGGCCGTACGATGGGAAAATCGTTTTCAGTTTCGCTTGCCATTCCGGCGACTCGACCTGTTCGCTGAAGGTCTTCTTCAGCAGGTTGAGCATGATCGGAGCGGCAGTGGAGGCACCCGGCGAGGCGCCCAGCAGGGCAGCGATGGAGCCGTCCGTCGAGGTTACGACTTCGGTACCGAACTGCAGCACGCCGCCTTTCTCTGGATCGTCCTTGATGATCTGGACGCGCTGCCCCGCAGTGATCAGCTCCCAATCGCTGGCATCCGCCTGCGGGAAGTAGTTCTTCAGCTCCTCGATGCGGTCTTCCTGGCTGAGCATCAGCTGACCGACCAGATACTGGCTCAGGTCGAGGTTGTCCAGGCGCGGCCTGGATCATCGGCAGGGCATTGTCAGCGCTCACGGAACTGGGCAGGTCCATCAGGGAGCCGTTCTTCAGGAACTTGCTGGAGAAGGTTGCGAAGGGTCCGAACAGCAGCACTTTCTCGCCGTCGATCACGCGGGTATCCAGATGCGGAACGGACATCGGTGGGGAGCCGACCGACGCCATGCCGTAGACCTTGGCCTGATGCTGGGCGACGACCTCGGGATTGCGCGTCATCAGGAACTGGCCGCCAACCGGAAAGCCCGCGTAGCCTTTGGCCTCGGGAATGCCGGTCATTTGCAGCAACTTCAGCGCGCCGCCGCCTGCGCCGATGAAGACGAAGCGGGCCTTGACGCTGGTTTGTGCTTCGCCGTCGGCGAGGTTAGCCGACGTCACGGTCCAGGTGCCGTCATCGTTGCGCACGATGTCGCGCACTTCATGTTGCAGATGCAATTGCACCTGGTCGCTCTTGCCCAGGGCGTCGAACAACTGTCGAGTGATCTCGCCGAAGTTCACATCGGTGCCGAGCGGCATCCGCGTCGCGGCGATCGGCTGGGACTCGCCGCGTTCGTTCATAAGCAGCGGAACCCATTCGGCGATTTGCTGGGGTTGTTCGGAATACGCCATACCGCGGAACAGCGGGCTCTGCTGCATCGTGGTATGACGCTTGCGCAGGAAGTCGACGTTGTCTTCGCCCCAGACGAAGCTCATGTGCGGGACGGAGTTGATGAACCGACGGGGCTCCCGAAGCACGCCGCGCTGCACTTGATGCGCCCAGAACTGCTTGGAGAGCTCGAACGATTCGGCAATGCTCACAGCCTTGCTGATGTCGATGCTGCCATCGGCTTTCTGCGGGGTGTAGTTCAGCTCGCAGAACGCGGAGTGGCCGGTGCCCGCGTTGTTCCAGGCATTGGAGCTTTCATCGGCGACGCTGGGCAGGCGTTCGTAGACGTCGATCGTCCATTGCGGCTCGAGTTCGTGCAGGTAGGTGCCCAAGGTTGCGCTCATGATGCCACCGCCAATTAGCAGGACATCCACGGTTTTTTCGGGTTCGTTGGGTTTGGAGCAGGCGATCAGTGCGAAGCACAAAAACGCCAGGATCAATTTCTTCATCAGTGGTTCTGTTTGCCTGGTAGAGGTATTAACGGATACGCGCCTATCGCCCGACGGAGCGAGCAACCGCCTGAAGAGCGGCCGAATCGGACCGATGAGCAAACAATTGCGTAGGGGAGGCCAGAAGCAAGGCGACTGAGTCGATGCCGCACTTAAGTGCGGCAGACGACCGATGGCAGGAGTGCCGCGACCGCCATTGCGAGGGGCGCGGAGTTTATTAGGGAGCTAAGAATATGGCAACGGCAATCGCTCGCTACAAACGAACCTGGATGGGCGCTGCTTCCGATGGCTATGTCTTGCAAGGGGCGGAACAGCCTCCCGATTCCAGATCTTTGAGGATCGGGCAATCCGGCCGGTCGTCGCCATGGCAGCTATCGACCAGTTGTTGCAGGGTATCGCGCAGGCTCACCAGTTCGTCGATTTTCTGGTTCAGCGCATCGATATGCGTACCGGCCAACGCTTTCACATCGGCGCTGGCGCGCTGGCGGTCCTGCCAGAGCGTGAGCAGTTTGCCCACTTCTTCCAGAGAAAATCCCATGTCGCGTGAACGCTTGATGAAGGCGAGGCGGTGCAGGTCTTCGTCACCGTAATGACGGTAGCCATTGGCGCTACGCCCCGCGGGCGAGATCAGGTCAATGGACTCGTAGTAGCGGATCATCTTTGCCGACAACCCGCTTTTCTTTGCTGCTTGGCCAATGTTCATGCGGTATCCACACGTGTTGAATCGGATGAAGAAGCTGAATGACGATGGGTATCGCTGTGCTCAACCACAGCGAGGGGGTGAGCGCAGCGACAAGCGTCGGAACCGGCCATCATTCCTCCGGTTTCCAGCGCTTGAGCAGCAGCGCGTTGCTGACCACGCTGACGCTGGACAGCGCCATCGCCGCCCCGGCCACCACCGGGCTGAGGAAGCCGAAGGCCGCCAGCGGGATGCCCACCAAGTTATAGATGAACGCCCAGAACAGGTTCTGTTGAATCTTGCGGTAGGTGCGTCGGCTGATTTCCAGCGCGGCCGGCACCAGCCGCGGATCGCCACGCATCAGCGTGATTCCGGCTGCATGCATGGCCACATCGGTACCGCCGCCCATGGCGATGCCAACATCAGCGGCGGCCAATGCTGGCGCATCGTTGATGCCGTCACCGACCATGGCCACCACGGCGCCGCCTTGCTTCAATTCGGAAACCGTGGCGGCCTTGTCAGCCGGCAGGACTTCTGCGTGTACGCTGTCGATATGCAGCGCCTCGGCAACCACACGGGCGCTGCCGCGATTGTCGCCAGTGATCAGATGGCTGCGGATATGCCGCTTATTGAGGCTGGCGATGGCGTCGGTTGCGCCCTCCTTTAGCGTGTCGCCGAAGGCGAACAGGCCAAGCACTCGTCGTTGCGGCGCCGTCTCGATCAGCCAGGACAGGGTGCGACCTTCGGCTTCCCAGGTCTCGGCCATGGCGCCCAGCCCGCCCGGCTGCAGGCCGCTGTCGTCGAGCAGTCGGCGGTTGCCAAGGGCCAGCGAGCGACCGTCCAGGTCGCCAGCGATACCGCGTCCGGTCAGCGACTGGCTCCGGTTCACATCAGCAACGATCAGGTCCAGTTCGGCGCAGCGGTCGAGTACCGCCAGGGCCAGCGGATGTTCGCTGCCGCGTTGCAGTGCGCCTGCCTGTTGCAGCAGTGCCGTTTCGTCGTCGTCGATCGCGTGCAGGTGAACGATGCGCGGTTTGCCGGAGGTCAGCGTGCCGGTCTTGTCGAAGGCGACCGCCGTGACGGCATGGGCGACTTCCAGTGCCTCGGCATCCTTGATCAGAATGCCGTGGCGCGCCGCCACGCCGGTCCCGGCCATGATTGCCGCCGGGGTTGCCAGTCCGAGGGCGCAGGGGCAGGCGATCACCAGCACGGCGACGGCATTGATCAGCGCGACTTCCACTGGCGCGCCGACCAGCAGCCAACCAATGACGGTAAGTAGCGCAATGACCAGAACCGCTGGGACGAACACTTGGCTGACCTTGTCTACCAGCTTCTGGATCGGTGCCTTCGCCGCCTGAGCATCCTCGACCAGACGGATGATGCGAGCCAGCACCGTCTCACCACCCAGCGCCGTGGTACGTACCAGCAACCGACCTTCGCCATTGATTGCGCCGCCGGTAATGCGGTCGCCGGGCGCTTTGGCCACCGGCAGGCTCTCACCGCTGATCAGCGCTTCGTCCGCCTGACTTTCACCTTCCACCACTTCGCCATCCACCGGGAAGCGCTCACCCGGTTTGACCAACACCAGATCATCCAGCCGTAGTGCGGCGATCGCGACGTCTTCTTCACGGCCATCGATAACCCGCACCGCCCGATCCGGGCGCAGCGCTTCGAGGGCGCGGATAGCAGCGCTGGTTTGGCGTTTGGCGCGGCTTTCCAGGTATTTACCCAGCAACACCAGAGCGATAACTACCGCTGAGGCTTCGAAATATAGATGCGGCGTCTGCCCGGCTGGCACCGCCCACCATTGATAAAGACTCAGGCCGTATCCGGCGCTGGTACCGATGGCAACCAGCAGGTCCATGTTGCCGGCCCCGGCGCGCACCGCCTTCCAGCCGGCGACGTAGAAACGCGCACCGAGAATGAACTGCACCGGCGTAGCGAGCAGGAGTTGCAACCACGGTGGCAGCATCCAGTGCTGGCCGAACAGCTCGCCGAACATCGGAATCACCAGCGGCGTAGCCAGCAGCATCGCGGCGGTCACGGCGATGCGCTCACGTTGCAGGCGACGCTCGGCGTTGTCGATACCCGGCCGTTCGTCGCCGCTGGCTCGCGCTTGGTAGCCAGCCGCTTCGATGGCCTCGATCAGTACCGCCGGATCGACCGCACCGAGAACTTCGAGGTGGGCGCGCTCGCTGGCTAGGTTGACCGAGGCGCTGCGCACGCCTGGCACCTTGAGCAGGGCGCGCTCGACGCGGCCGACGCAACTGGCGCAGGTCATGCCATCGACCGCTAGCTCCAAGGTTTGCACCGGCACGCCATAACCGGCCTTCTCCACGGCTTGGATCAGGCCGGCGACGTCGCCCTCGGTGGCTTCGATACGGACCTGTTCAGCGGCGAGGTTCACGGCTGCGCTTTCCACGCCGGGTACTTTCAGCAGGGCACGCTCAACCCGTCCGGCACAGCTGGCGCAGGTCATCCCGTTGATGGGCAGCGTGTAGGTTGAGTTGGACATGATTCGCTCCGAATAGCCTATCGTTGCAATGCTCAACCTTTACCTTATGGGAAGGTCAAGGGCCAGGTCGTTCGTAGCTAACGCCATTGACCTTACCCGCATGACAAGCTTGAACCTACCTATAGGACAAACACCGGGAGTCATCGATGCAAACATTCAAGGTAACAGGCATGACCTGCGCCCATTGCGAGCGCGCCGTGACCAGAGCAATCCAGGCGAGTGATGCGCAGGCCAGGGTTCGAGTCGATCTGCAGGCAGGGGTGGTGGAGGTCGAAGGGGATCTGAGCGATGCGGCGATTCGTGAGGCCATCGAGGAAGAAGGGTATCAACTGCAGTGAGCCAGCAGCGGCAACAGCGGTTTGCCGCATGCATGGACAAGGACCGGTCAGCTGCTCGCCTTGCCTGCGGTGTCCCAGTCACGGACCAGTCCTCTGAACAGCGGATCGACCAGCGCCGGGCCATCGATTTCCGGATCGAACAGGTTAGGGTCGCGGGTCCAGTCGCTGAACAGGCCGACAATCAGCGCATGGATCGTGCGCGCGGCAAGACGTGGTGTCACACCCGGGTACAGGCTACCGGCGGCGCGCTCCAGCAGCTTTTCGCAGAGGTCGATAAACATGTTGATGAACGCATGGTGGCGCTCTTCGGCTTCGCGCAGCTCCTCGGTGAACTCGCAGCGATGCAGCAAAATGGTCATCACGCGGCGTTTCTGCTCATCACGGGCCAGCGCACCGATTCCTTCGATGCAAAGGTCGCGCAGCGTCCGTAGGGGCTGCTGCTGGGTGCAGCCGCAGAGTCGCTCGGTCATCTGTTCTGGCGGCAGCCGCACCTGGTTGAGCATTTCATGAAACAAGTGAGCCTTGTTCTGAAAGTGCCAATACACCGCTCCACGCGTCACGCCAGCGTCGCGGGCGATCTGATCGAGGCTGGTGTGCGCCACACCCTTGTCCAGGAATAACCGCTCGGCGGACGCGAGCAGCGTAATACGGGTCTTTTCGGCGTCTTCTTTGGTTCTTCGCATATCTGGCTACGGCAGCTTCGGGCTGCGTTGGGACCCTTAAGGGCGGGCGATGCGGCGCTGATCCTTCAACCTGCTGCAACTTTGGTTGTTTACAATCGTCCGTGTATGTAACAGCATCTTACCTTCTCTGTAAATGTTCGATGTCAATCACGACGCTGTCGTGCGCTGGCGAATCGATTTTCTGCTCTCGAGTTTTTCCAATGCGCCTCCCGCTTCTTTTGATACTGGGTGCTCTCAGCGCCTTTGGCCCGCTGGCCATCGATTTCTATCTGCCCGCATTTCCAGCAATGGCACGGGCGTTTTCCACCGACGTCGAGCATGTGCAACTGTCTCTGGCGGCCTATTTCATTGGGCTCGCCCTCGGTCAGCTGATTTATGGTCCCTTGGCGGATCGCTACGGGCGGCGCTGGCCGCTGCTGATTGGCGTGACGCTGTTTACCCTGGCGTCGCTGGCCTGCTCCTTCGCGCCAACGCTGGATTGGCTGATTGCCGCGCGATTCGTTCAGGCACTAGGCGGATGCGCCGGTATTGTGGTGACGCGCGCCGTGGTACGCGACAGCTGTGATCCGGTGCAGGCCGCAAAGGTTTTTTCGCAGCTGATGCTGGTGATGGGGCTGGCGCCAATTCTCGCGCCGCTGGCCGGCGGGCTGTTGATGAATGCGTTCGGCTGGCAATCGATATTCGTCTCGCTGACGGTCTTCAGCGCCCTGTGCGGCCTTGCGGTCGCGCTGTGGTTGCCGGAAACGCTGCCGGCCGATGCGCCGAAGCACCCGCTCGGTGGCACGCTAGGACGTTATGTTGGCTTGTTCCGCGACCGCGAGTTCATCGCGTTCGCGCTCTGCGGTGGTGTTTCGATGGCAGGCATGTTTGCCTACATCGCGGGCTCTCCGTTCGTGTTTATTGAGCTGTATGGCGTCCCGGCCGAACACTACGGCTGGCTGTTTGGTAGTAATGCGGCGGGCTTTATCCTGGTGTCGCAGATCAACGCGCGACTGCTAAGGCTGCGCGGGCCAGGTTTCTGGCTGCGGCGTTTCGTCTGGTTTTATTTCGCTTGCAGCGCTGCCTTACTGGTGATCGCCTGGAACCAGCCGGAATCGCTCTGGCCGCTGCTGATCCCATTGTTCATGGGGCTGGGAAGCCTTGGCAGCATTCTGCCGAACGCGACTGCCTGCGCGATGGCGCGCCAGGGTCAGCAGGCGGGACTGGCTTCGGCCCTGATGGGCAGCCTGCAATTCGGCGTTGCAGCCGCCGCGTCAGCGGCAGTCGGTGCGCTGCATAACGGCACGGCGGTACCGATGGCGCTGGTGATTACTGTCTGCGCGCTGGCGGCCGGCTGTCTGGCTTGGTACACCGGTCAGCAAACGATTGCGCAGCGGGCCCCATCCTCCTGACGACGCAGCCCGCTGCGCAGCGGGGTTGGTTCAGAACCCTTCGAGGACGATCTTGCCCTTGGCCTTGCCGCTTTCGATAAAACCGTGGGCGCGGCGCAGGTTTTCCGCATTGATCGTGCCGTAATGCTCACCCAGTGTGGTCTTCAGCACGCCCTTGTCGACCAACTCGGCAACGCGGTTGAGCAGTTGGTGCTGAGCGATCATGTCCGGCGTCTGGTACAGCGAGCGGGTGTACATGAACTCCCAGTGCAGCGACAGGCTCTTGCGCTTGAGCAGGCTGACGTCGAGGCTCGCCGGGTCATCGATCAGGGCCAGGCGACCTTGTGGCTGCAACGCCTCGACGATCTGCGGCAGGTGCAGGTCGGTGTGGGTCAGGCTGGCAACATGGGTGACGTCGGCGATGCCCAGGCGCTGCAGTTCGGCGGCCAGCGGCTGGCTGTGGTCGATCACGTCATGAGCGCCCAGCTCACGCACCCAGGTGTGGGTATCGCTGCGAGAGGCCGTACCGATGACCTGCAGCCCGGTCAGCTGGCGCGCCAGTTGCGTGAGGATGGAGCCCACGCCGCCCGCTGCGCCGATGATGAGCAGACGTTGGTTTCGGTCTTCCTTCCCTTCGCCTATCTGCAAGCGCTCGAACAGCAGCTCCCAAGCAGTGATCGACGTCAGCGGTAGCGCCGCTGCTGCAGCGAAGTCGAGGCTGGCCGGCTTGCGGCCAACGATGCGCTCGTCCACCAGGTGCAGTTCGCTATTGGCGCCGGGGCGGTCCAGCGCGCCGGCGTAGAACACCTCGTCGCCGGGCTTGAACAGGCTGACCTCACTGCCCACCGCGCGCACCACGCCGGCCACATCCCAGCCAAGCACCTTGTACTGACCGTCTTCCGGCTGCGCGCGCATACGGATCTTGGTATCGACCGGGTTCACTGAGATGGCTCGCACCTCAACCAGTAGATCGCGTGGGCCGGGCGTGGGCTCGGGCAGCTCGATGTCGAGTAGCGATTGCGGGTCGTCGATGGATCGAGATTGCTGGTAGCCAATAGCTTTCATGATGCGCTCCGTTATAGGGAAGAGAAGAATCTGAGCATTGTCGGCTTTCGCGTTATGGAGAAAAACAGCATATTCGGCAGAGGCTCTTTCAATGGATTCTTGAAAATGCTGCGCAGCGATGACCTGCAAATATTCGTTCTGACCGCTGAACTGGGCAGCCTGTCCGCCGCTGCCCGGCGCCTGGAGATGTCGCCCGCGGTGGCCAGCGCGGCCCTCAAACGGCTGGAAGCAGAACTGGGCTGCCGCCTGCTGGTACGTTCGACCCGCAGCCTGAGGCTGACAGGTGAGGGCGAGCAGTATTTGCCCCATGCCCGCTCTGCCTTGCAGAGCCTTGTCGACGGTCAGCAGGTGCTGGTCGGTGGCAAGGCGACCATCAGTGGCGCCCTTCAGCTATCGGCTCCGTCGGATTTCGGCCGCAATGTGCTCTTGCCCTGGCTGGACGAGTTCCAGCTGCAGCATCCGCTCTTGAGCCTGCGATTGTTGTTGGCTGATCGTAATGCCGATCTGTTTCGGCAGCCGGTGGATATCGCGCTGCGCTACGGTCAGCCGGAGGACTCTAGCCTGGTGGCGCTGCCCGTGGCGGTGACTAATCGGCGGGTGCTCTGCGCCGCGCCAGGCTACCTCGCGACACATGGGGCGCCGCGTTCGCTTACCGACCTTTCCGACCACAACTGCCTGCGCTTCATGCTGGCGGGGCGGGTGCACGAACGCTGGTGTTTTCAAGACGGCCGACGTGAGCTGGAGCAGGTCGTGAGCGGTGATCGCATCAGCGACGATGCCGACGTGGTGCGGCGCTGGGCGCTGGCGGGGCAAGGGCTGGTATACAAATCCTGGCTCGACATCGCTCAGGACGTGCAGGCAGGGCGACTGGTCGCGCTGCTGCCGGAGCTTTTGGGCGAACCGGCGCCGCTGAACCTGATCTGCGCCCATCGTGCACATATGGGTGAAAGGGTGCGGCTGTTGCGTGAACATCTGGTCGGGCGATGCCAGCGGCTGATTCAGCTGGCTCCGTTCGCGCATTGATGCGGGGCCGCACCTGGCGGCCCCATCGATCACTTGGCCAGGCGGGCGTCGAGGCTATTCTGGGCCAGACGACGCGCCTGATCTTCCGTCATGCCCAAGCTCTCATGCAGGGCCATGAAGTTCTCGGTGACGTAACCGCCGAAGTAGGCCGGATCGTCCGAATTCACCGTGACCTTTACGCCCTGCTCCAGCATTTGCAGGATGTTGTGCTGGCTCATGTCGTCGAACACGCGGAGCTTGGTGTTGGAGAGCGGGCAGACCGTGAGCGGAATCTGCTCATCGATCAGCCGCTCGATCAGTTTCGGATCTTCGGCAGCGCGCACGCCATGGTCGATACGGCTGATCTTGAGCAGGTCCAGCGCTTCCCAGATGTATTCCGGCGGACCTTCCTCACCGGCATGAGCCACGGCGAGGAAGCCCTCCGCGCGTGCCTTGGCGAAAACCCGTTCGAACTTGCTCGGCGGATGGCCCATTTCGGAGCTGTCCAGACCGACCGCGAAGAACGCATCACGGAAGGGCATCGCCTGTGCCAGCGTCTTGAAGGCTTCTTCTTCCGGTAGATGACGCAGGAAGCTGAGGATCAGGCCGCTGCTGATGCCAAGCAACTCGCGGCCGTCAGCCAGCGCGCCGCTGATGCCGCGCATCGCGACTTCGAACGGGATGCCTCGATCAGTGTGGGTCTGCGGGTCGTAGAAGGGCTCGGTGTGCACGACGTTCTGCTCTTCGCACTTCTGCAGGTACGCCCAGGTCAGGTCATAAAAGTCCTGCTCGGTGCGCAGCACATCGGCGCCGGCGTAGTAGAGATCGAGAAACTCCTGCAGGTTGCCGAAGTTGTAGGCGCTGCGCAGCGCATCGACGTTATCCCAGGGGAGGGCGATCTTGTTGCGTTCAGCCAGGCGGAACAACAGCTCGGGTTCGAGGGAGCCTTCGAGATGCAGGTGCAACTCGGCTTTGGGCAAGGCGTTGAGCCAGTCGTACATGAGAAACCCCGTCCGGAAAAACCATCATTCTAACCCTGTCGTGGCGATTGACCCCAGGGTCAACTCAGCCATCAATCACTGTCTATCCTTCTGACTCTTGCAGATAAGCGTCTTGCCGACAGTTGCGCAAGAAATAACCAGAGCGTTGCGAGCGGGAGCGGGCCTGCCTTGTCGACCTCTTTCCAAAGAATATCCACAGAGTTTTCCACTTATTTTGCGCATAAGACAAGCTAGCGGGGATGGCTTTTTGATGGCGCTACGGGAATGTTCGAAAATCGTCAGAAAACGCTTGAAAATCAATGGGTTTTTCTGCCGAGAGAAAATCCAGCGAGTGTTAGCTAAAAAATAAGCGCTTGTGTTGAGGGCGCGCCGTCGTTGAGCTAGAGCGCTTGTTCCCAAGGTTATCCACAAGTACATGCACATTATTAGTGGAAAACACAGGCGCAAAAAAAGCCATGCTCGACCGGGTCGGCATGGCTTTCAGGTGGACCCGTGTCCACGCGAAGCATGTCAGTTCTGTTGGGCAGGCTCAGGCGTTGGAGCAGGCGCGCGCGGTTCTACAGGCTCGCCCACGTCAGGCTCATCATCCTCAGGCATGGTGACGTCGACGTCGGGTACGGTGATGGTCTTCTCCTTGGAGCCCACATCCACTTCCGGCGCATCCACGTCATATTCGGGCATGTTTCCGCCTTCCACTTCCACGTCCGGCAGCGAACCTTCTTCGGTCTTCTCCACATCGCAGCCGGCAAGGCCTAGCGATGCGAGCAATACGGCTCCTGGAATAAGCCACTTGTAATTGCTTTTCATGGTTGACTCCTCTATCGCAACGGAATGCGCGTTTCGGCACCTCCACGATTCGCTGGGCCAAAGCGAGCAATAGACATTGCGGACCCAACGGCAAGTGCCGTTGTAATAGGGACTTCCCGCGTTGCACGCAGTTCAACGCCGAGCAGGGGTCAAGGTTCCAGCGCGCGCAGTTCCATCCGCCCACGGCTGACATCAGCGAGCGTTTGCAGCAGTCGTTGTCGATGTTCCGGCGGCAGCGCCAACACCAGCTGCGCGCCTTCTGCGTCGAAAGTCTCGCTTTCAATCAGGGCGTCTACTTCACTCAGGCGCGCCTTCAGCAGGGCCAGCTCGGCGAAGCGGCAATGGCAGCTATAACGGTCTCGCCTCACCAACTCGATGCGCTCGCCCGTCTGCAGGCACTTCGCCGCCGAGCCGCCGTAGGCGCGAGCCAGGCCGCCAGTGCCGAGTTGGATGCCGCCGAACCAGCGAATCACCACGACCATGACCCGGTCACAGTCCTGGCCCTCGATCGCGGTGAGCATCGGCCGGCCTGCGGTACCGCCCGGCTCGCCGTCATCGCTGAACCGATACTGATTGCCTATCTTCCAGGCCCAGCAATTGTGAGTCGCGGTGGGGTCGTAAACGGCCTGAAGAAATGCCTGGGCTTCTTCCGGGCTGGATACGGGCGCTGCCTTGGCCACAAAGCGGCTCTTGCGGATGGTTTCGTGGAACTCACAAGGCGCGGCGAGGGTGAACGTCATCGAGGCGGGCATGCGTAGGCGGGTGGGCGGACATTGTAGCGGCGCCGACACGCGATCCGCACTTGTGCTGGCATGCGTGATAGCGGTGCCGTTCGGTGGATCAGCTGAACTTTCAGACGCAGGGCAGCCTCAACGAATAACAACCTGCATCGGGTCGTGCTCGATCACCTAGCAGCAACCACTGAGGAGGAACAGCTATGCTCAATTCCAAATATCAGGCGTGCATCCAGGCTTGCTCGAACTGTGCACTGGTCTGCGAAACCTGTGCCGCGTCCTGTCTGCGCGAAGACGACGTGAAGATGATGGCTCGTTGCATCGAGCTGGACCGCGACTGCGCCGAGATGTGCGCCATTGCCGCCGTGTTGATGACCCGTGACAGCGCTTATGCCCAAGCCATTTGCAAGTTGTGCGCGCAGGTCTGCCGCGATTGCGCAGAGGAGTGTGGCAAGCATCAGGCGGACCATTGCAAAGCCTGCGCCGAGGCCTGCCGCAAGTGTGCCGAAGAGTGCGAAAAGATGGCGGCCTGATGACCACGCCGCCAATCCAAAGGGTCGCGTAGCCGTTGCTGCCGACCCTTTTAGGCCAGCCAGTCCAGCGTAAGGATCAGCCGACGTTCACCCGGCCTAGGCTGCGGCGAACGATGGATGATTCCAGCCCCTTCGTTGCCCTGCCAGCTTTCTCCCTTGAACAGCGCGACTTCGCCTACCTTGAGCTGCTCGATGAGTTTGGCTTCGGTGGGTTCAGCGGCCGGCTCGCCCAATCGGTGGCGGTCCATCGCGCCTTCCCTCAGCCACTGGCTGCCGGCACCGGCATACGTGGTGATCAGCCGCAGGGGCACGTGATCAATGTGAAAGCGGGGGCACATCGCCTTATCCAGCGCTCGGAGGCGAAGCCCAATACGGTGTGCTTCGACCAAACAGGCAAACGCGCCCACCAGCCAGGCGACATCAGCAACGAATCCCGCATGGCCTAGAAGGTCCCGGTAACGCGCCGCCAGATCCGGTATATGCACGTCGCCGTCAGTATCCAGCTCAATCGTCAGTGATTCGGCCAGCGGCTCGCCCAGCGCAAGCAGCGTCCGGGCAAAACCGTCGATGTGCGGCGGTAGCTGGCGCTGCCATACCGCGAGATTGATCTGGTCATTCAACGACTCGCCCAGCACAGCAGACTTATCGCCGAAAACCTGCGTCGGCCTGGGTTGCACGAGTTGCTGCGCCGGCATTACGCGACCTCCGAATACCAGGGGCCGAAGGGGTCGGGCATTCGCAGCCAGCGCTCGGCGCCGAGGTTCCACTCAATGTCGCTGAGTAAGCATTCGTCGAGTTCAGCGCGTAGCCGACCGAAGTCGATGTTCTGCCCGATGAACACCAGCTCTTGCCGACAGTCGCCGCACGCGTCATCCCATTTGTCGCTTATGGCTGCACGCGCCTCAGCGTCTTCCGGCCATTGGTCTTCGGGTGTAAAGCGCCACCAGCGCCCAGCATAGCTGTAGCGCATCAGGCCGCCGGCCTGTGACCAGCTACCGGCTTCCTGTGGGCGGCTTGCCAGCCAGAAATACCCTTTCGAGCGTAGCAGGCGGCCGTTGGTCCACTCGCGATCGAGGAAGTCATGAAAGCGCTGCGGATGAAAAGGCCGACGTGCCAGATAAGCCATCGAAGCGATACCGTATTCGGCACTCTCGGGCACGTGTTCGCCGCGCATCTCCTTCAGCCAGCCAGGTGCCTGGGCAGCGCGCTCGAAATCGAAGCGGCCTGTATCGAGAATCAGGCCCAGCGGCACGTTGCCCATGCTCATCGGCAGAACGTCGGCGTGGGGGTTCAAGCGGCTCAGGATGGCGGCGAGCTCTTCGCGCTCGGCCCTGGAGATTAGATCAATCTTGCTGATCAGGATGACATCGGCGAACTCGACCTGCTCGATCAGCAGATCGGTGATCGAGCGCTCGTCCTCTTCAAGCGCTTCGCCGCGGCTCGCCAGGTTCTCGGCCTCGTGAAAGTCGCGCAGGAAATTAACCCCGTCGACTACCGTGACCATGGTATCCAGCCGCGCCAAGTCGGACAGACTCTGCCCCTGTTCGTCGCGAAAGGTAAAGGTCTCGGCCACGGGCAACGGCTCGGATATCCCCGTGGATTCGATCAACAGATAGTCGAAGCGACCTTCGCGGGCGAGCTTGCCGACTTCATCGAGCAGGTCCTCGCGCAAGGTGCAGCAGATGCAGCCGTTGCTCATTTCCACCAATTTTTCTTCGGCGCGGTTCAGGTGAACGTCCCGTTGGACCTCGCCGCCATCGATGTTGATTTCGCTCATATCGTTGACGATGACCGCGACGCGGCGACCTTCGCGGTTCTTCAGGATGTGATTAAGCAAGGTGCTCTTGCCGGCGCCAAGAAAGCCGGACAGCACAGTGACGGGAAGGCGTTTCATCAGGGCCTCTCAGACGGTTCGTTGATATTTCTCGCGCTGTGCCTGGCGCCCTTTCGCCTCAATGCGCAGCATTGTGGTGGGGCGAGGAGTTCGGCTTCAGTCGTGGCGGCGCGTACGAGTGGGTGTTCGATAGTTATAACATAACAACTATGAATTGGTGCAGGTCACTTCGGGCTATAGAAATGCAGCGCAAGAATCCCTGCCCAACGGCGAACGCAACGCTTTCTTGTCGGGTGGCTTCAGCCCACCGCATTTCGCGTAAAAGGTTTTGGGTGGGCTGAAGCCCATCCTACGAGTTAGTGGAGGCGCGTTGCGACGAATGACTCGGCGCGCGCAGGTGATGATTACTCCCGAGGGCCTGGCCGCGGC
Source organism: Pseudomonas sp. SST3 (assembly GCF_003325755.1). Next base: position 104,283 of record NZ_QORI02000015.1, read on the forward strand.
AACCCTGCCATTGCTGGGCTGCCTGCCGCTTTCGCCCGGAGCCGATATTGCCCAGGCGTCATGCCGACCACCGTCTTGAAGTCGTGAATGAAGTGCGCCTGATCGCTGTATCCGCATGCCAGCGCCGTATCCAACAGGGGTTCGCCTTGTTGAAGTTGATGGCGGACCAGCGCTACACGCTGGACGCGGCTGAATTGCTTGGGCGTCAGTCCCACTTGGTAGCGAAACAGCCGTTCCAACTGCCTTTGCCCAAGCGGTATCGCCTGCAGGAGGTCGGACAGGCGTGCCCGGCCCTGGCTGGCGGCGATCTGGATGAGCAGCTGTTGCACCGGAGAGCGGTGCTCGTGCGCTTCCCGGAGACGTGCGAGTAGTGCTCGTTCGACCAACGCTTGTTGCGCGTCCCGGTCCAGTTCGGCTAACTGATCGACCAGAGCCGCCAGTCCCAGCCGGGGCCAGTCGGCGTCGTGAAAGCCGGACAGCTCGTCCAGGCCCATGCCGAAGAAAGCGGCACCCATGCCCGGGCGAAAGCGAACACCCATCAGTTTCACCTGACCGGCCAGCTGCAGGCGGGTGCTGGCAAGCTGCGGGCCGGCGATCAAGGCGGGCGGCCTGCGCGTGGTGCCATCGAAGCTCAGCGGGTCAGCAAAGTTGAAGATGACACCGCTACCACCGTCCGGATGCAGCATCTGCTCGTCATAGACTCGAGTGGCGTCGCCCTCCATCCACCAGAATCGCTGCACGTATCTTTCCAGCGCCAGGCTCGGTGGACGGGCGACGAATCCCTGAAGGCAGGGCAGGCGCTCCAGCAAGGATGTGGGCATGGCGACCTCGGTGTTCGAATGTCGAAAATCTACAATAGCGCAGGTCGGCCGCTGCGTAATCTGGCTCCATTCAAACCGAGGAGACATCACCATGCGCATGAACTATCAAGCCGCGGCACCTGAGGCGATCAAGGCAATGATCGGACTGGAAACCTACCTGGCGCGCCAGAGCCGCAGCGAAGACGGCATCGACAAACCCCTGATGGAACTGGTGAAGATCCGTGTATCGCAGATCAATCAATGCGCGTTCTGTATCGACATGCACACCAAGGATGCCCGTGCACTGGGCGAAACCGAACAGCGCATCTATGCGTTAAGTGCGTGGCGCGAGACGCCGTTCTTCACTGACCGCGAACGCGCCGCGCTGGCCTGGGCTGAAGCCAACACGCTGCTGCCCCAAGGCATCACGCAAGCGCTTTTCGACGAGACGCGGCAGCATTTCTCCGAGACCCAGCTCACCAATCTGACGCTGGCGATCGCAACCATCAACGCCTGGAATCGCTTCAGCGTGTCCTTCGCGCCAGTGCCTGGCAGCTATCAACCTGCATGATTCAAGAGCGGCATCTGGATAGGGCAGGCCACGTTTCGCTTTGCTGAGCAAACAAACGAAACGAGGTCTGCTTATTCCTGTTTCATCACTTATCGCCCGCTACCAAAACACCGGAACATGGCCGCGGCTAGGCATCGGGCGCGATCGCGATGGAGCGGATTCCTTTGCGCTGCGCTGTCGAAATCTAACGGCACGTGCAGCAAGTCAGACGAAATGAAATGTTGCAGGCTCATCTCGGCATACAGCCCACGTCTGTCGGCGGTGCTGTAAATTGGCGGGCCCTTGGTAACGATGCTCCTTGCTCATGACTCTCCTGATAGCGTTCGCTGTCTTATCTATCCTGGTTTCGTTTGTCTGTTCCATCCTGGAAGCCGCCCTGCTTTCTCTGACGCCTAGCTTCATCGCTCACCAGAAAGCCACCAGCCCCAAGCTCTACGAGCGCCTGAAAGAACTCAAAGACAAGGTCGATCAGCCGCTTGCGGCCATCCTGACACTCAACACGGTCGCTCACACTGTCGGCGCGACCGGCGTTGGTGCGCAGGTCACCGTGGTGTTCGGCAACGGCTATATCGGCATCGCGTCGGCCATCATGACCGTGCTCATTCTCGTCCTGTCTGAAATCCTGCCCAAGACGATCGGTGCCCGCTACTGGCGCTCGCTTGCGCCCTACTTGCCCACTCTGCTGAATGGCATGATCTGGATACTCAAACCGTTCATTGTCGTGTCAGACATGATCATGCGCGTAGTGGGCGGACAGGAGCCGGAACACGACATCCGTCAAGAAATCAAAGCACTGACAGTGCTCGGTCGCGAAACGAAAAGCCTCGATGAAGACGAGCAGCGCGTCATCAGCAATATCCTCGACCTGCACGAAATGAAGGTGCGCGACATCATGACGCCACGCACGGTCTGTGACTACACGGCCCCTGACGCCACCATCGGCGCGCTCAAGAAACAGGTCGCCGACAGCCAATTTTCGCGGTATCCGGTGATTGGCGATAACGAAAGCCCATTGGGCGTCATATTTCGCTATGACGCATTGGCGGCGACAGACGATGAGGCGCCGGTCTCATCGATCATGAAGCCCTTGAAGGTCGCGCCCGAAATGACCAGTGTCGAGCAGCTCATGACTCAACTGCTGCACGAGCGCCAGCACATGTGCGTGGTGTACGACGAGTTCGGTGGTTGGCGCGGGCTGGTTACGCTGGAAGACGTCATGGAAACCATCATCGGCAAACCGATCATGGATGAAACGGACGACATTCCGAACATGCGGCGCTTTGCCAAGCGTCGGTGGGATCACCGGATCAAGCGAGCCCGGGAAAGCTGAACGGGCTCGCTGGGCAGGCTAACCCGTTGAAGATCCTTTAAGCCTTGCCTGTCTGTAGGTGCTATCGGCAAGGCTTGATAGCCAGAACAGGGCTGGTTCTGTGGTCTACGGTTTGATCGTCCCAAGTCGCATGAAGCGAGTCTCGCCGCTGGCGTCTTCCACACCGTCGTTGTCGGTAACAACGAACAGGCGGCCCTCCTTGTCGACCGTAGCGCCTTCGACCTTGTCCAGCACCCAGCCGCCGGTGCTCTTCAGTTCGGGTAGCAAATCACGCTCCAAACGTTTGCTCACCAGCGGGAAACCCTGGCCTTCAGCGGCGGGCTGCAGGCCGCTCAGGTCGATGCGGTACAGGCGTTTTACTTCCGCGGCAGGACCTTGCTGGTTATCTCGTTCGATCACCAGGAACTGGCCATTGCCGATCGAAGTGAGTTCGGACAACCCAACCCAACCGCCTTCGACAGCCGGATCGAGCGGGTAGTGGTAGAAGCCCCATTCGCCGCTGTTCGGATTGAACACGCCGATGCGCACCTTGCCGGCCGGGTCGTTCTTCCATTCGCGCTGGAAGGCCACGTATACGCGGGTGCTGGTGCCTTCACCGACCACCGCAACGCCCTCGAAACCATTGCTGGTCTGCTGCGCCGCGACAGCCGCCGGTAGCGGATATTCGGCAAGCACCTCGCCTTGCGCGCTGGCATGGATCAGCAAGTTCGGCTTGGCTTTGCCATTGCCTTCCGATGCGAGCCAGAAGTTACCATTGGCATCCTGGGCGATGCCTTCGAGGTCGTAATCGACGGTGCTGCCTGACTTGCGCAATTCGATCTGTCCGTCGATGACCGCCGGCGTCTTGCTCGCGTCGATGTTGAAGATGCGCGAGGCCTTGTAGTAGCTGTCCGGTACCGCATAGAGGCGGTCGCTCTGAGCACGGTCTGCGACCATGCCGCTCAGCGCGCCCCAGGGGATCAGCGCGCTGCTGGTGGAATGGATCTCCGGATACGCCGTTTTCGCGCCGAACTGGTAGATCGAAATGGTCGAGCGGTAGCCGTCTTCGGCCGAATCTTCTTCACTGCTGACGACCAGCAGGTTACGAGATGGAATGGGCAGAATCCCTTCCGGTCCCATGCCGGCCGGCAGCAACTGGTGCATGACCGGCGCCCACGGGCGGGCGACGTCGTAGACGGCTACCGCGTTGCCGCGCTCGCTGCCGACAAACAGGAAATCCTGCTTGCGAAAGCTGGCCGAGGCGATGCCCTCGGGCTCGATGCCTTTGTTTTCAGAACGCTTCTCCGGGTAATGGCCTGCGCGGATAAACGCGTGTTCAATCGAAGTGCCGGCTTCATGCCAGACGCTGCCGTTGTAGTCGAACAGGGTGAAGCTGCGACTGCCGCCTTCTTCGCCGTTGGCGTCTTCGTAATCCCCTTCGTTGGCAGTCGCCAGCAGCGGACCGACCCAGGCGATCGAATCCGGCTCGCGGCGTTTTCCAGCAAGCACGCCGACCGGTTCGATAAGGTCGTTCTCTTCCACATCGACGTCTTCGAGGTCGACCTGGCCGGCGCTGAAGTGGCGCAGCACACGGCCACGACGCAGGTCGACGAGCACGATGTGGTTGTTCTCCTGCAGCGTGACGGCCGCAACGTCATGGTCATTGATGCTGACGTATTCGGGCTCCGGATCACCCGGCGCCACGTCGGCCAGACCGGTCAGATCAACGTCCCGTACGTGCCAGCGCGATGGCTGCCCCTTGAGATCAACGACACGCAGAAAACCGGCCGGCAGCTGCGGAAGCAGCCCGTCGTTGAGGTCCTCGTCACGCTCGTTCTCGATAGCCACCGCGGCATAACGGCCTCTCGGGCTGACGGCAATCGAATCCGGTTGGCCGCCCATGGGAAGGCTGGCAACGCGCTTGGGCTGCGCGGGGTTGCGGATGTCGAACACCTCCAACATGCCGTCGGGCTGGGTAAAGCTGAGCGACGTGTTCACCGCGACGAGCACGTAGTGCCGGTGTACAGCCACCGAAGTCGGCTCGCCCTCAAGCTGAACGAAGCCCGCCGGTTTCGGGGATTTCGGATCACCAATGTCCACCAGGCCAATCCGCTCACCGGGGCTATCGGTATAGATCAACGTCCGGCCATCGCGGCTCACGGCGGTGATTTCAGCAACGGTCTGCCGCGTAATGTCCTCGTCCACGCCAAGGTTGCGGTACACCGGAAAGGTCGCGACCCGCTCGAAGTATTCCGCTGCACGGGAGGATGCGGCCTGAGCCGCCAACGGCAGCAGAGCCAGGGTAAGCGCGGTCGATAGCGCAGTGCGGGTCAGGCGGGTCGGTGATCTCATGTGAGCCTCGGCGTTGGATGATTGGGGTCAGCCAACACACGCTAGGCCGGGATTCTTACAGGGCCATGACGAGACGGAGCGCTCAGATGCTGTGATCAGTTTTGTATATGGCCGGCAGAGCAGGGAGCCGCCTTTCGTGACGTGGCAGAGGACCTACGGCGAGCCTGCCGGGTGCAGCAGGGCTGAGCCCGGCAGGTCAGTTGTTCTCGTCACACATGATTGCCCGATCAGAGGGCGACGCGAAGTAGCAGGGCAGACGCCGCAACAGCCGCGACCAGCCCGAAAGCCCTCTGCAGCAGCTGGCCGTCGAGGCGAGTGGAAAGGGCGCGCCCGGCGAACATGCCGATCATCGCCCCGGCCGAAAACGGCAGCGCGATGGCCCATTGAACATTGCCTGTCAGCGCGGCGGACAACACGCCGCTGAGCGATACGAGGCCAATGACGGCCAATGACGTTGCGGCGATCGAGCGCATCGGGAGATCACTGAAGCGGCTCAGCGCGGGAACCAGAACAAACCCGCCGCCGACCCCCAGCAGCCCTGACAGGAAGCCCGCCAAGGTGCCCGAGGCGGCAACGGTCGCTGCACAGCGTGAGGTCCAGCGAAAGCGGCCGGTCAGGGGATTCAATTCACAGGGAACCGCCTTGGTCGTCGAAACATCGGTCGGTGGGCGCCTGAACGCCCTGAGCGCGACCCAGAGCATCACCAGTGCAAACACCACGGCGAGCACATCGTGCGCTACCCGCCCGGCCATCCAGACTCCGATGGGGGCGAGCAACACACCGCAGCACGCCATCAGCGCAGCAGCCTTGTAACGGACGATGCCATCCCTTAGCCCGATTATCGCGCCGGTCCATGCGGCAAGGCCGACGGCCATCAGACCGATTGGCGCGGCTTGCGGCAGCTCGAGGCCGACCACAAATATCAGCAACGGCACGGTGAGAACACCGCCGCCAGCACCAGTCAGGCCCAAGACGACTCCAACGATCAATCCGAGCCCGATCTCAATCATCATCGGCAATATTCCCACTCCGGCGCCGTTTCCGAGCACACCGCATAGTCGTGCGGCCGATCACTGCGGCCTGCTCGCAGGGCTCCAATAAACCCCGGGACTGCAAAGCGTGTTTGCAGCTCATAAAGCGTCATACCGGTCAGCATCGCCAGAACAAAGAGTTGCAGCGAGGCCGATCAGCGCGCCCCCGGCGAGCGAAGACCACGGGGTGAAATTTGCCCAGTCGATTGTCATTCGGATGGCTCCTCGATATCCGGTTGCTGGCAGTAAAGCCGGTAAAGTACCTGCATGACCTCCATCGCTTGATGGCTGGCGATGCTGTAATGAACCTGCTTGCCCTCGCGCCGGGTACTGACCAGGCCGTTGTGCCGCATGATTACGCCGAGCCAATTTCAGCTCGATATCGCGAAAACCCCGCTACGAGCGAACGAAGCTACCCAGAAATCCATATCGCTAACGGGGGACATTTATCATGAAGACCAATGACCGACCACGTTTCCGCGTGAGTGCCGACCGGCAAGCGTCTAATCGCCGCGTTCGTTACGTCGAAACCAATCGCCCGGATAATGACAGCTGCACGATCTGCCAGCTGGATGAAGAAAACCCTTCGCCAATCGAGAAACATCCTTCCAGTTCGAAAGACACCGGCAACCAGACGCCGTGACCAAAACGTATCTGGACATGCACGTCATATCTGGCGCCTATCCACCCAACCAAAGTCGTTGTCCGGCGGTATTTGCTAGCTAGCCGTTCTTCGATGCCTGTCCGGACTTGCGATAGTGGCGACGATGAAGGTCGTGCATATCTTCCGCCAAGGCAGGGATCGGGCCCTCTACGGTTATGTTTGGGACGATCTCCTGGATCGGCAGAGTACGCACAGGAGGTGGCGGGACGCCCAACTCGGCAAGCCATACTGCCAGCTGCGCTGATGAGCTGGCATAGACAATTCGACCTAGCCCAACCCAGCCATGCGCGGCAGCGCACATCGGGCAATGTTCGCCCGACGTGAAGACCGTCGCAGCAGATCTCTCTTCAGCGGTCATGTTCGCTGCGGCCCAGCGCGCCAATTCGAATTCTGGATGACGAGTCTGATCACCGGTAGACACAACACGGTTGCGGCTCTCGGCGAGAACGGCTCCACCGGCATCGACAAGTAAAGAACCGAATGGCTCGTTGCCTTCTTCCAAGGCCTCGGCGGCCAGGTCCATGCAGCGCCGCAAGTGTCGAAGTTCGGCGTCGGTTGTCATAAAGGTCTCCTGAGTTATAACTTGCCGCTTTCAATAGATTCGAAGATTTCTTTAGCCGATTTAATAAATTGCTTAATGCTAATTTCCTTCCATGCATCATCCCGAGCTAAGGAGCCGTAGAACGGGTTCCGAGTGAGCGTCTTGTTATACCTCACCACTCAGGCTTCTCCCTTGCGCTATGAGTTGATGGATTTCCTCGATAGCTTGCTTGCCCAGCTCTAACGGGCACCCCCAGTAGTCAAAGATACCGCCACGATTAGAATTATGACCACAGGTGACAAATACGCCTGTGCCCAGCGATTGTTTTAGATGAGAAGCGAGCCATCCAACAAATCCGCTATTGTCGAGGCAGCCCTCAAAGTGAAAAGAGAAAACAAGAAATAGTTCTCTGCTCAGATCGTTAGAAGGAACTAACTGACTCCAGACCTCGCTGTCACGAACCAGAGCCAAAGCATTAGGGTTTGCGCTTGATGGGAAAAGATCTAAGGGGAATTCTTCGAAAGCGTAGCTGTTCTCATAGGCAATGAACTTTGTTTGGGCAATTACTTTCCGAAGTCTCTGCTCTGTTTGCTCTTTTGTTTCATGGCTGATGTGAACCATCGTCCGGCCCTCCGTTACTTAATGTAGATGGACACATACCGGATACCATCGCGGAGTCCATGCTCATGGGTTGATTCGCATGAACTGTAGTCCTCGACACGTAACGAAACGGATACGAAACCCCGGCTGACGTGATCAACAAGCAAAGGATAGCCAACGACCCCGCTGGCCCTTGGCTTTCCCAGATTGACCGGCCCGGATTACTGAGTGCGGGTCACCCTCCACACGGTATTTGCCAGGTCGTCCGCGACGATAAGTGCACCACTTGGGTCGACGGTTACCCCGACGGGGCGGCCGCGGGTCTTGCCGTCGGATGAGCGAAACCCGGTGACGAAATCCACCGGCTCGCCTGAAGGGCGCCCGTCGCTGAATGGCACGAAAACGACCTTGTAGCCGACCGGGCTTTCGCGGTTCCAGCTGCCATGTTCGCCAATGAACACGCCTTCGGCATATTCGCTGCCCATGACGTCCGAGGAAAAGTCCAGGCCGAGTGCGGCGACGTGCGAGCCCAGGGCGTAGTCAGGCTTGATCGCGGCGCGCGACCTTGTCCGGGTTCTGAGGGCGCACGCGGTCGTCGACGTTCTGGCCCCAATAGCTGTAAGGCCAGCCGTAGAAGCCGTCTTCCTGGACCGACGTCAGGTAGTCCGGCACCAGATCCTGGCCTAGCTCGTCCCGTTCATTTACCACCGCCCACAACTGACCGGACCCGGGCTGAATCGCCAGCGCCGTGGGATTTCTCAGGCCGGTTGCGTAGGGCTTGTGGGCACCTGTCTCGGCGTCGATTTGCCAGACCATCGCCCGGTCGACTTCGGCCTCCATTCCGCGCTCGGTGATATTGCTGTTCGAACCGATGCCGACATACAGAAAGCGCCCGTCGGGGCTGATGGTCATCGCCTTGGTCCAGTGGTGGTTTATTTCCGATGGCAGATCGGTGACCTTGGTCGGTGGGCCGCTGGCCTCGGTCTGGCCCTCCTGATAATCGAAGCGCACCAGCGCATCCTGGTTGGCCACGTATAGATTGCCCTCGAACAGCGCCAGCCCGTACGGCGCGTTGAGGTTGTCCGCGAACACGGTTTGTAGCTCGTAGCTGCCGTCGCCGTCGGCATCCCGCAGCAGCGTCAGGCGGTTCCCACTTTTGACCGAGGTGTTGCCCTGGGCTTTGATGTAGCCGGCGATCACGTCCTTCGGCTTGAGCTTCGCCGCGTTGCCTCCGCGGCCTTCTGCCACGAGGATGTCGCCATTAGGCAGGACGAGCGTCTGGCGCGGGATCTTCAGATCGGTCGCGATCGCCGTGACGGTGAAATTCTCCGGCACGGTAGGCGTCTGATCGCCCCACTGCACCGGATCAGCAATCGTCATGCTGGGCAACAGGCCGCGCTGAGGGTCGGGAAGCCTGGGCTCGGCACCGAGTGATTGGGTGTCGTCGTCGGCGCCACCGCACGCGCTGAGCAGCAGCGAAATCGTCAGAACGGAAAGTGCGCTCGTCGGTTTCATGATTCACCTCCTGCGCGAAGGTTGGTTAAGCCGATCCAGGTTGCCGCGCAGGCCAGCAGCGTCACGATTACCGACAGCAGCAGGCCCAGGGGCATGGTCGCCCATGCGTCCTTGGCGTGCTCGAGAGCATTGATGAAGCCCAGCACCCAGGTCGCCAGCAGCAGAAGAAGGTAAACCAGCGGCCTCCCTTTCTTCTGGTTGGCTCGGATCAGGTTGGCCAGCGCAAACAGTAGCGCCAAGCCGCAAAAAACCAGGCCGCCAGCGATCAACCAGGAGGAGAAGTTGCTCCACTGAATCTGGTAAGTGCGAAAGTAGGCGATATCACTCAGCAGGCCGCCAAGGAACAAGGGGATGGTCCCGGCCAGCAGCGTGGCATGCAGCGGGTTTGGCACGTGGCGGGAGATGCTGTGTGTCGTGTGGTGAGTGCTTTGGGTGATAACGGTCACGGAGGCGTCCTCATCGCTGGCCACCCGGGCTTGATGCGCGGCGCGAATGCACTGGCTGCCCGGATCGCACTGACTGTGCTTAGAAGGGGATCGTGCCGCTGAGGGGTAAGTTCACTCTGATCGACGAGTCGAACCACCGAAACGACCGCCATGTTTGCCCATACCGCTGGAATGGGCTGGCTAAATTCGGTTGGAGGGCTGAAGTGCATTAGCGAAGCGAAGGATGCGAGCGGTATGCCTCCTTTGCGTCTGGCGATTAAGCGAAGGGACCGGTTTAAAACCGTCTGAGTAGATCTATGCCACGACCTGACCGCTGACTGAATTAATTAGCTGCCCAAGAGCACACCACAAGTCAGAACAGAGCCGCATATCGCTACTTGATTCACTAAAAAACCTGTAGCGAAACCTAGTGCGCCAGTTGTGAAAGCGAGAGCTGGCCTACGATTTTTTGCATGTCGACTGATAATCCCCGTTATGAATAAGCCAATAGCTGCGCCAGGTAGTGAAAATAGGTGGCCTAGGGCAAGTAGGTCCTCAGCGGTTGACGGCGCCCAATTAGCCCTTACGTAAACGAGGAAGGTTACGGCTGCAGCAAACACGGCACCCGAAATAAATAA
>NZ_QORI02000016.1 GCF_003325755.1 Pseudomonas sp. SST3
AGAACTCCTCTGAACAGCATGCTTACGCAAATGGAAGTCGCCCTCCTGCGCGACCGCGAGAACGCCGACTATAAGGACATCATATATTCAGCCCTCGAAGAGCTCAGGCGCATGTCTAAGATGGTCGATGACATGCTGTTCCTTGCCAAGGCAGATAACGGAAAAATCATACCTAGCACCGAAGATGCCAGCATGGCTGAGATTACTGCCAGTGTTGTCGAATACTACGATCTCGCCGCCGAGGACAGGAATGTAAGGATCGAGCTAACAGGCGATGGCCAGGTGAAAGGCGACAAATCAATGCTAAGGCGGGCCATCTCTAATATCGTCTCAAACGCAGTGCGGTATGCAGATGAAGGCAGCACAATCAGCGTTGAGATATGGAAAAGCGGCACATCCATTTCTACGGCAATCTCCAATTGTGGAATAACCATTCCAGAGGAGCTCCAGACTCGAGTATTCGATCGATTCTACAGAGTAGATACTGCCAGACGTGAGGGTACTACCTTGAATGCTGGCCTCGGCATGGCCATTACCCGATCGATAGTTGAAGCCCACAAAGGTCGCATCGCTTGCGTGTCAGCTGATGGGTTTACGACCTTCACGTTAACGCTCCCGGTGCGTGACGAAAGCCGTGCGTGATGATGAGGCTAGCCGGCGATTCGCCGCCCTGCGCATATGAATGCTTGGCTGAACCGAAAGGGGTCACGGCTTTCGAACTCGTATGACTGGTTCGGAGTTTCCTGTGCAAGCATCCTTATCAAAAAAATGCGGTACGACAGCCACAGCGCTTAACGAAGCGTGCTTTTGCATAAGCCTGGATCAAGCGGCGCTCGCAAACGCATTGACCGACCAGCTTGGGAATCCCGAGCTGTTGGAGTTGCTGATGTCACGCTGCCCTCATGTGTTTGCAGCGCGGCCGGTCTTCGTATCATCACAGCGACTGCAGCAGGTGGCAGAGGTTGTCCGTGCCATTGAGCAGACCGTTAGCTTACCGGCTTGGCGCGCACATGCGTTGGATTCCGCTCCGCCTATCGCGCAACACAATCCCCGAGGGGCTCGCGGCGTCTTCCTTGGCTACGATTTCCACTTGGACGAGGAAACGCTGGGTCTCATAGAAATAAACACGAACGCTGGCGGAGCAATGCTTAACGTACTGCTCGCCCGTGCACAGCGCAGTTGCTGCAGCGGCGTGGTAGGTCTGTCGCCAGGCGATGAAGTCGCTGGCGGCTTCGAGCATGCGATTCTGGATATGTTCGCTCAGGAATGGTCAGCGAGTGGCGTGCAAAGGCCGCTAAAGCGCGTAGCTATCTTGGATGAAAGCCCACAGAGCCAGTACCTCTATCCCGAGTTTCTTCTCTTCCAACGGTTATTCGAATCGGCAGGAATCGACTGCATCATTGCCGACCCAACCGAACTGACGTTCGCTGCTGGTTCGCTCCTGGTTGGCGGCGAGCCAGTCGATCTGGTCTATAACCGTCTCACCGATTTCTACCTGGAAAGCGAAAATTGCAGCGCTCTGCGGACTGCGTTCTTAGCTAATGCCGTGACGCTAACCCCACACCCTCAGGCCTACGCCCTATATGCGGACAAGCGCAGGTTGGTCGATCTGACCAATGCAGGATTGCTTGAAGAAATGGGAGTGGATCCGCAAACCCGCGCCATATTGGCGGAGTACGTCCCGCTTACGAGCCTTGTCGGGCATCGAAATGCAGAGCAGCTTTGGCAAAACCGCCGAAGCCTCTTCTTCAAGCCGGTCAGTGGCTTTGGTAGCCGTGGTGCTTACCGTGGAGAAAAACTCACCAAGCGGGTGTGGGAGGAAATTCTTAGCGGAAACTACGTGGCTCAGACCCTCGTGGCGCCTGGCGAACGCCGAATAGCTGCAGACCATCAGGTGCGCGCGATGAAGTTTGACCTACGCGCCTACGCCTATGCAGGAAAGGTGCAGTGGAATGCTGCCAGGGTCTACCAAGGTCAGACGACCAACTTTCGAACGGAAGGGGGTGGCTTTGCTCCCGTGTTCACCTTAAGCCTGGACGAGGAGCGAACCGTGTCAACAGAACAACCTCAACACGCCTCGTATATATTTCTCCTCGACGAAACCGGTGCCCTAGAGGAGCTACCACACGCGCTGTACCTCGCATTGGTTCGAGCTGAAAGCTCTATCGCAAAGCTCGCCGGTAAGCGTTACAGGTTGGCAGACTGGTATGTCGCTATGGACGATGGGAAACCCACCAAGGTCGTCCGGGAATGGTACGGCTGGGTTGCGTTCGATGCACAAGGCAGTTTTCACCCAGAGGTCGGTTCGCCGAATGGCGAGTCGGGCGGTGCTGGAAACATAGATGCCTCCGCCCTTCCTACTCCCGAAGAACATGATGGACTTAGGGGGCTGCTGTTCGAGAGCCAGTGACACACATAGTCGCGCGCGGGGGCGCCTGAGCCGCTGAGCAAGCAGCCAGAGCTTGCTGAGCCAGCGCCGAGTGGTTCCTCTTATTCCTCCACGCTTTTTCTGATGTGCGAATACTTCAGTCCTGCAACGAAAAACACACCACCCAGCGCGTTGCCAAGGACCGACCACACAAGGAATGTCAGATAACCTGAGGCTGTGCCGCCCGCTCCAGCGAACAGGCCCATCAAGATCTCAACCGTCCCCGCGATCGAATGATGCATGCCACTCAGGCCAATGAGCATCGTTGTGAGCCACACGCATATCAATTGGCTGGTGGTATCGCGTGCCGCTGTTATGAGCCACGCCAAAAGCCCCATCAACCACCCGGCTGTGACACCGCTGAGCAGCATGACCCACCAAGGCTTGGCGACCATACGGTGGGCGATTTCTCCTAAAATTCGTGGCTCGACGACGTTGAGTGCAGGTCCCAATACCGCTGCGAAAGACGAGAAAAGAGCAGCTCCTAAGATGTTGGCCGTCAGCACAATCGCCCAGAGACGAAACAGCGAACCCACGCTTGCGCGCCTGGACAGTACTGGCTGAACCGCCGAGGCCGTTTGCTCCGTGAAAAGCGCTGAATAGCCGAGCACCACGAAGACGAAGCCTATCGAATATAGATTGGCGTTGAGGAGCGTGATGATAGGGTCAGGTAGGGTTCCTTTGAATAACGTCGTGTTAACCGCCATAGCAAAGGGTCCAAAACCTACGTCAAGCCCTGCGGTCAGCCCCGACAAGAACAACGCCAGTGCTGGGCGCCTGAGCTCTTCTTCAGCCCGTGCGGTCTGTTGCTCGAGGATGGTGTGATAATTCTTTTGAGCTTCCTCTAGCGGGAAGTCACGTCTCAATGATCTGTGGCCATCCTCACTGGGCTTGGCTGTTTCACGTTGCGTTCGACTCGAATCCAGGCCCATGTTTGATCTGCCTTATTACAACAAACTTAAACTATCAGTAGGTTCTAGATGGCGGGCAGCCAGGTTAGTTCGCGTAGTAAAACAGGCACGACTTGATGTCAACTGGCCAGCAAAATATTACAATCCTGTAAGCTTGTTAAAGAGTCGAAACCTCAGCGCCCCTCATCTTGTCCGTTTTTGAGTGACAACCAAGTTGTTAAAGCCCTCAAACGAGCCAACGGGCGAGGTCCCCATGAAATCCAATAAAGAACATCTCTCTAGCGGTATAGCAATTGGCGTAGTCGGAACCCTGATCGCGAGTGCGGTTGTCGGGGTTACCATCGTTTACACCGGCGCCTATAACGTTGCAGCAACCGAAGACCACCAGCCATTGGTTCGTTGGGCTTTAGAAACGACGATGAAGACATCGGTTGCAGACAGGGCATCTTCGATTGAACCCCCTGAGTTCAATGCTCAGATGACCTCATCAGGTGGTCGCGAATATCAGGCCATGTGCCAGCACTGTCACGGTGGCCCGGGCGTTGAGAAAAGCGAGTGGGCACGGGGAATGCTGCCTCAGCCGCCGCACCTGCCTGATGTAGTGACCGAGTGGCAGGCCAGAGAGGTGTTTTGGCTCATTAAACACGGCGTTCGGATGAGTGCCATGCCAGCGTTCGGTCCAACTCATGACGATGAGCAGATTTGGGCTTTAACAGCATTCGTAATGCAGCTGCCCGGTATGACCGCACAAAGATACGCAGAGTTTGGTCAAGGTAATTCAGCTGCAGGCCATCACTAAAGAGGAGCTTTCAATGCAAATGTCTTATTGGCGTTTCGCTGCAATGGTAGCCACGGCGACGATTATCATGTACGGCGTAATGTATTTGAATACTTACGCGTTTGAACATGTTTTATGGAGCGAGACCCGTGCTTGGATGGCATTAGTAATGGGAGCCGTCATGGCCGTAGTCATGCTGGCCTTCATGCTCAATATGTACAAGAAAAAGTCTGTGAACATAGCGATATTCGTTGGGGGCGCAGCAGCTTTTGCTGTAGCGCTTTGGCTCGTTCGCAGCCAGGCAACGGTAGGCGATACAAGCTACATGAAAGCTATGATCCCCCACCACTCTATCGCGATCATGACAAGTGAACGCGCTCAGATTTCAGACCCGCGCGTTCGCAAACTCGCAGATGAAATCATCGAGGCTCAGCGCCGTGAAATCGCTGAGATGAAGTTCCTGATCAATGATCTAGAGAGGGCTAACTGATGCAAACGTATCGAGCATTTCCGCCCCGGTCCGTTTTGCCCGGGAGCGCCATGACTTTAGCCTTGCTGCTTACTGCGTGCGGAGACCCCGCCCCAGGTGAAGGTCTAAAAGAGCCGCTTATGCGCTCCCCGCTGCCAGAAGTGGTAAGCGGTCGCGAAGCTATAGACAGCCCGGACATCCCGTCTATCGACCCGCAAACACTGGATCAAGCGGAAGTAGACAAGGTGCTAGGCTCGGGGCCTTACTGTAACTTTGCTTATACAGCCGAAAGCCCACCCGTGGTCGCTATCAAACATGACGGGGAAAGCGGGCTCGCTAGGGGCGTTGTGAAAATCCACGGCAAGTTAGTACAGCTGTCGAGTGAACCCATGGCGGGTTACTCAGCACTGGGGGCAGGGGCATCGCTTGCAGCCGACAACATCAACGTCGTTGTAGC
The DNA here is from genome assembly GCF_003325755.1 of Pseudomonas sp. SST3. The sequence goes on from NZ_QORI02000016.1 coordinate 5,044, forward strand.
GCTGGGCAAGGACGGTGATGTCGAGCCTAACGGCGAAAAAGCTATCGCCGATCTTCATTTTGAGCTGGCCCAGGGGTTAAAAGTTGGTTACCGCGGCTGGTACACCTGCGAGCAACCGACTCGGAGCTAGAGCTATAGGTATCAAGCACATCGAAGGGCCGCGCAAGGAGGCGCACCCGCCTCTACGTAAAGTCCGTTTCCTCACCATAAACCTGACGCCATGACCAACCTTCCCTGCGCAGCAATGTCGAAAATAACCGGCGCCGCTGTGCGAGCTGCGGCTGCTCGAAATACGTTGTTCCATCCTGTTCATGAATCGCCCTGGGTTTTGTGGAGGCCGCTTCGTTTAAGTCAGGCCGCCATGGCCTGACCTGCTTGTAGCTGGTGGAAGTTTGCCTCAGCCTCCGCAGGCGGGATATACCCGATTGAGCTCAACAGCCGCTGGTGGTTGTACCAGTGCACCCATTTCAAGGTCGCCATCTCAACAGCCTCGCGGCTCTTCCACGATTGCCGGTAAATCAGCTCGGCCTTGTACAGCCCGTTAATGGTTTCGGCCAAGGCGTTGTCGTAGCTATCGCCCTTGCTGCCAACCGAAGGCTCAATGCCTGCCTCTGACAGCCGCTCGGTATAGCGAATAGAGACATACTGGCTGCCACGGTCGCTGTGATGAATCAGTCCACCGGCACGATGTGGCTGTCGGGCATACAGCGCTTGCTCCAGGGCATCCAGCACGAAGTCAGTCTTCATGCAGGTACTGACTCGCCAACCGACGATTCGTCGCGCAAACACGTCAATCACAAACGCCACATACAGCCAGCCTTGCCAGGTCGACACGTACGTGAAGTCCGACACCCACAATTGGTTCGGGCGGGCGGCATGGAACTGGCGCTGCACACGATCCAGCGGACAGAGCGACTTGTCCCCGGCCACCGTTGTTCGCACGGCCTGGCCGCGCCTGATGCCTTGCAATCCCGCCCGACGCATCAACCGCTCCACCGTACATCTGGCAGCCTCAATGCCTTCTCGCCGGAGCTGCTTCCAGACCTTCACCGCGCCATAGCACTGCATGTTGGCGTCCCATACGCGCTGGACTTCCAAGATCAACGCCTCATCGCGTCGAGCACGGTAACAGCGCAGGTCTGGGTTACGCTGCTGCGCCGCGTGCCTGCGGTAACCGGACGGGGCGATCTGCAAGACACGGCAGATCGACTCGACCCCGAGACGGTTACGATGCTGGTCTACAAATGCCCTCAGGACTTGGTGCGGCGGTCGAGCTCCGCCTGGGCAAAATACGCGCTGGCCAGGCGCAGAATCTCGTTGGCTTTGCGCAATTCGCGGTTCTCACGCTCCAGAGCCTTGATGCGCTCACGCTCTTCAGTGGTCGGCCCGGGGCGCTGGCCTGCATCGGTCTGCTGGCGGCGGATCCAGCCATGCAGGGTTTGCGCGGCACAGCCAATCTTCGGGGCAATGGCCTCAATGGCCGCCCACTCGGACGGATAGTCGTTCAGGTGCTCCAGAACCATGCGCACGGCACGTTCACGGACTTCAGGGGAGTAGGTCGTAGTCTTTCTCATGGCCTCATCTTCTCAAGAGTTGAGGCCTCCACAAAACCCGGGGCGATTCACTTCAAGAGCAATACCACGTTCTCTCAGCATGGACAGGTTTGGCGTTGGCGGTTTTTCAGCTTTCGCTGGATTGTCCTCCAACCCCCCCTTCACCATGCCGACGTATGTGTCGAGGCTAGCGCGCAACATCTTCAGAGGCAGTTGTAAATTATTAGACTTAACGGAGCCGTGAGCCAATACCCCGCTGGCCTCATCTATTCTTACTACTGCCGGGATGACAGTCTGTCCAGGGTCGCTGGCATGAAAATAATGGATGACTGGAAACGATTGATGATTGATCGAATGCTCAAAGAGCATCTCGCTAAGTGTTAAAAATTGCGGCGCCAACTGTTCAAAGTCAGGTCCGTTGTGCCCGTTAACTATGATTTCCTGTGGTGTCTTGCCCATCGCATTTACATAGAGTCCAAGCTTGCTTTGAAGGCTTACTGCGGACAAGACCTGAACAAAATAGGTAATTGCTGAAGTAATGAATACAAGACCCGTGAACGAAGCAACAGAGGTCAAGATCCGCCAAAAGTCGTTTGTTGACTTGTAGTCACCCACGCCTAAAGTCGAAAGAGTAAAGCCTGCGTAATATAGCTTCTCTAGTGGTGTAGTCGCTATTTGCGTGGTACTCGAAACTATTGAGCTTTGATCGGCCATGAGCATTAGGAACAGGCCTAGCCAGAGACCTGCAATCCAGCATATGAGGACAACGATCAAGATGCTTGGTCCCGCATATTCCAGAAGCCTTGCGTCTCCCTTTTTCCGCGAGCCGAAGAAAAACAACGCCCAAATTGCCTTGGTCAGCTTCGTGGTGATTGCGCCTCCCCCTTGCGTTGAGAAGACGGTCTTGATGATCTCTGCGGCAGTAACCATGAAGATGAGAGAGCCGGCGACGAAATAAAGGTATGTCACGTGTAATGCTCCAAACTTCTGGCAGATGGAAACTCTCTTGACCAGAGCAGCGGGTCGGCGTTTCAAGCGTCCAGATGGCAATAACTGCCCATTCGGAACTGCCAGTTGATTCAGCAGCTCCGCCGCTGTTTTAAAGTGCTTGTGTCTCAAGCACCTTCCGCCACCAAGCTCGCGGCCCCGGTTGATCTTGCGTCGCCGGGTTATTTCGATTGCTTTCGTGCTGCCTCTTCCCGCTCCATACGTTCCCGCACGTCACCTTCAACAGTGGTGCCGGATTGCATCGGCTCGTAGAGCGAGCCCGTCGTTGGCGGCGCTGGCGGTGCTTTTTCGATCTGCCAGTGATGCGCAATGTTGGCCGCGATTCGCTCGGTTAGAGACGGGAAAAGTGAATGCGAAATCACCGCGCCTCGGGCTTTCCAGCCTACCGGCAGACGTTTACGCGGGTTAACCGAGACCCAGGCGGTTGCCTCAACGACCTGCTCGGGGCCGTCCATTGTGGCCATGCGCGGGGTGCCACCGGTGTAGTTGGCTGCATGTTTCCAGAACGGCGTATCCGCAGCCCAAGGCATGACGGTGGCCACGCTAATGGTCTCGCTGCCGCTCAGGCGAATCTCCTCGGCGATTGCAGCGCCGAGGTTCATGACCCCGCCTTTCGTCGCTGCGTAGGAGGCGTGATAGGCCAGCGGTATTTCACTCTCGACTGAACCGACATTGACCAGCGTGCCGAAGCCCTGAGTTCTGAACTGGCGCATGGCGGCGTGGCTGCCGTAGATCACGCCCTTGAGGTTGACGTCTATCACCCGCGCATGGTCCTCGACAGGAACATCTTCGAAGCGCCCGAGTGCCCCGACCGCTGCATTGTTAATCCAAACGTCAATTTTGCCGAAGCGTTCGATGGCGGCTCGTGCCAGGGCCTGTATATCATCCGGGCTGCTCACGTCGGTAGTCACCACCAATGCCGATCCGCCTGCCGCGCGCGCTTGCGTGGCGACTTCTTCGAGCACTTCTGTTCGGCGGGCGGCAAGAACCACGTTCCCTTGAAGAGCGGCAAGTCTGAGCGCCACGCCACGACCGAAACCGCTGGAGGCGCCAGTGATGACAAAGGTCTTGCCGGCCACGCTTGGCTGGTCGCTTGGCTTCAGGCGCGGGGAAACGGCGCAACCGCTGAGCTGCCACACGGCAAGCAGCAATAACAGCAAAGCCAATCCCTGCGATGGGGACAGTTGCAAAACCTTCATTGCTTTCTCCTGGCAAAGCCAAAACAACGAATAACGGTCCGCAACTTAAGTGCTATGCGACCATTTTCAGAGTTTCCGGCCCTCTCTTTACGATTCCGTAAGTTCTTTCTGTACTCGCTGGGCCACAAGCAGACAAGAGAGCCGACGACGAAAAAATGTAGCTCACGTGTAACGCGCTAACCGGCTTTAGCCGTGCCCCTTGGACGCCTTGTTGAGCCCAGCCACGAGCGCGGGCATTGCTTCTATCCCGAACGTAGGGCACGAGGCGATGGATGAGAAAACAGTGAGATTTCAAAAGTAGAAGCGCTACCCTGACAGAGGGCTTTTTATTCTGACCAGGGCAGCGGGTCGGCGTTTAGGCGGCCATACGCTCACATTCTTCAGCGCACTTCATGCATGCTTTAGCGCATTCTTGGCAATGATCCGCTTGGTGCTTGGCACATTCCTCTCCGCAGGCCCGGCAGACCTTGGCACAAAGGGCGCAGAACTCTTTAGCGAACTCACTTTCTCGGCTCATCAAGGTGGCAGCCAGGGTACAAATATCAGCACAGTCGCGGTCAAGCTCGATGCATCGAGCCATCATTTTCACATCGTCCTCACGCAGGCAAGCAGAGGCGCACATTTCGCACACCAGGGCACAGTTCGAACAAGCTTGGATGCAGGAAGCGAACATTGAATTGGTCATTACGTTCTCCAGGGTTCGATAGTTGTAGGTATCGTAGCCTGCTAGCTGAATAGCCTCATCAGCGTTTAACAGGCACAGAAATACGACACGACCCTGCCGGACCCGTTTCGATGAATTTCATTACAATTCTGTAAGGTATTCGACAGCACTTGGAGAATGCGTGCGGGAAGAGATTTATGTGGCGCAATAAAATGCCGACCAGCCTGACAGCTTGGCCGGCTTCGCTAGTCTGGGGGATTGGAACTGGGGCGCTGACAGTTATCTCGTCAAACCGTTTGCGCTTTCCGAATCGCTAGCCAGGATCCGCACGTTGCTTCGCCGCGGTACCAGTCCACAACCAAACAATACTTAAGCTTCTACACCTTAAGGTCGATTTTCTGCGGCGTCGAGTAGTACGCTGAACTTACGAATGAAAGTAAGGACTCCTGACGTTAAGTTACATTGCCGTAGATTATTTGGGAGCGCCCGTAGGGGTCGATTACGGCTAATGCCTCAACTTGCAATTATTGCGATGGCTACCCCAACAACTGCAGCCGTCATCACTGCTGTGACAGTTAACACCTTGCCCACCGTCTCGGCGCTGAGCGCCATTGCCTTGTCGACGGCGCGCTCGGAAAAGCGCCCGGAGGCGCGGGCCAAGCCCTCGACCGGGCCGTAGAGGTTATCTGGTCGATTGGGCTCCTCATCTTCGTCTGTAAGCTGCCCCTCCCAGGCGCGCTTGGCCATCATCCGGTCGAGCACGCCGGGCAAAACCATGTTGCCGAGAATTGCCTGGAACGCTGCCTTGCCCAGCCAGAGTTCGCGCGGCTTATCGACAGCTGCGCGCAGGATGGCCCGCGCGGCTACGTCCGGCGTGTGGATAGGCGGCACCGGCTGTGGGCGCTTGCCAAAGGTATTGCGGGCCCAGTCGAACTGTGGCGTGTTGTGGCCCGGCAACTGCACCATGGTCACTCGGATGTGGCTCTTATCATGGATAAGCTCACTGCGCAGCGAGTCGGTGAACCCACGGATGGCGAACTTGGCACCGCAATAGGCCGCCTGTAACGGAATCGAGCGATAGGAAAGCGCCGAGCCGACCTGGACAATGGTGCCGCGGTCGCGCTCTCGCATGTGCCGCAGTGCGGCGAGCGTGCCGTGGACGAAGCCCATGTAGGTGACGTTGGTGACCTGACCGATATCGGCAGCCTTAAGTGTTGATATTGGCCCGAACAACGTGACCATGGCGCAATTGACCCATACCTCGATCGGCCCGAGTTCCCGCTCGATGTGCTCGGCGGCGCGATCCACGGCGGCGGCATCGGCCATGTCGCACTGGATCGCCAGCACCTTAGCGCCCAGGCCCATCAGCTCGTCGCGGGTGTCGGCCAGGCCCTGTTCGCCGCGCGCTAGTATTGCCACCCGATAGCCGGCGCGGGCAAACGCTACGGCAGTAGCGCGGCCGACGCCGGCGGTCCCGCCGGTAATCACCGCTGTCGGCTCACTCATGCATCCACTCCTGCTCAATAAATCTGACTAAGGGTTCAGCGAATCAGCCGGTTCCAGCCGCCATAGCGGTGGCGGATCGACCCGCGCGGCAGGCTGAGGCCGATCACCAGCACGCCTGCGATAAGGCTTCCGACCGTCGAGGCCGTCGAGCCGCCGTCGAGAAACCAGGGGGCGGCGAGCAACCAGAGACCGATCGGCAGGTTGAGAAAGCGCAGCGGGCGAGCTACTTCTGCTAGCGCCAGCACGGTGACGGTGAGCAGCAGCGAGCCCATCAGGTGATCGCTGTTGGCCATGGCACTTTCGGTGCCGAATATCAGCCTGGTAAACATCAGCCAGACGCCAAGTACACAAAGCAGCAGCAGGCCCCACGGCAAATTGACCCCACGCAGTCCCTGCTGCGCCATACCGGAAAGGCTGCCGGAAAACTCAGGCGAGTCGTCCTGCCGGCAACCCTCCATCGCGTCGCCCTTGAAGAAGGTGCGCCACATCGGTTTGCCACGGCGCTTGGCATCCTTGAGGAACTGACCCATGGCGACCAGCTCGTCGAGCGCATAAGGCATCATCACAAGCATCGCCAGCGCCTGGATCAGGCACAGGGTGCACCAGGTGCCGATGACGATTGGCTGGGCGATGATGAAGAAGATGCTCACCACGCCTAGCGGCACCACCACCACGCCAAAAGCAGCGACCATCCATGGCATCGTGCGCCAACGCCGCGCGTCGCCCATTACCGCCATGGTCAGCTCGATCATGTAGGCCAGCACACCGACCCCAGCATCGGAGACCGGCCAGGCGCGCGACATGTCAGAGGTAATGATGGTCTCGGTGCCGTTCTCCGCCGGGCCGGTGCCGGGCGCCGAGAAGAATGGGTCCCAGGCATTGGCAGTATGACCAAGCTGGTAGGCGGTCAGGTAGCGCGCCAGAAGTACTCCGATCAAAGCTAGTACGGCGATTGGCAGGCGCTGCAACCAAGTCGAAGGGTTGTAATCCCAGCCTGGCGGCACGGCGGCCTTTTGCATCATGCCGCTCATGCTCATGCCCGGCATCATCGGCACAAGGACCGAGAAAGTAATGACAAGCCCACCTACAAGCAAAGCATTGCCATAACCGGCCGGCGATGGTGTCCAGAACAGCAATGGTGCACTCATCAGCCAGAGCCCCATAACCGTATTGGCCCAACTGGCCCAGCCAATACGCTTGAGCGAGAGTATTGCGAAAAGCACGATCAGTGCGCCGCTGACAGCATCATTCCAGGTCATCAGCCAGGCGCGGGTAGCGACGTCGGGCAGTTCGCGCTCCGCGGCCAGACGCGCCAGGTCGAGGTCGTCAGGGGCAATGTTCAGGTAGCCGAAGACGAAGGGCGCGCTCATTACCCAGAAGCCCAGCAACGCGTTGAGAAAATGACACCACAGCGTGGCGAGGTGGCGATGCTCCATCGCCTGCATGTGATCGTCCATGCTTTGATCGGACTTCATCGCGCCCTGACGCAGATACTCACCCTGGTGCTCCATCGATCGGCTCCGGTTTGAATGACGGGCCGGGCGACGAGCGTTCGGCCTACCTAAAACCGACCGGTCGCACCCGACCGAGTTCAGATCAGCTCGTAATCACAGAGAAGTCAAAGAGCTATATCTCTTGCTGGCATGCTCGATCTTGTTTGCAACGAAGCCATGTGGGCCAGCGAGTCTCAGTTTCTATCTGCAAAGGCTGATCGCCGCATTAACCAACCCGACATGCGAGAACGCCTGAGGTAGGTTGCCGCGCTGGGCGCCGCTCGCCGGGTCGACTTCCTCGGCAAACAGGCCGAACTCGCCCTGCAAATCGCGCAGTCGCTCGAACACGGCCTCGGCCTGGGCGGGCGCCCCTGCCGCCACCAGTGCCTCGACCAGCCAGAAGCTACAGATCAAAAAGGCTCCCTCGCGGCCGCTAAGCCCATCTGAGTCGTGCGGGTGGTAGCGACGCAGCAGCCACGGCTGGCCTTCGATCCTCAAGGCGTCGCACACAGCATCGACGGTACTACGGAATAGCGCTTTGTCGCCGCCGCCGTCGATGAAGCCGCTGCGCGCCAGCAACAGCAGTGCCGCATCCACCCCCTCTTCGCCGTAAGCGCGAACGAAGTGCCGGCCGTCCGCGCTGAGGCCTTCGCGTAGCACCTGCTCACGAATTGCCTCGGCTTCGCGCCGCCAGGTCGCCACCTCTGCCTTTAGGTCGTGCCGCTCCTGCAGCCACAGCGCGCGCTGTAGCCCGGCCCAGGCCATGACCTTCGAATGCACAAACTGGCGTGGCTCGCTGCGCACCTCCCAGATGCCCTGGTCCGGTTCGCGCCAGTGCGAGGCGATGAAATCGGCCGCTGCGCGCATGTGCGGCCAGTGTGCCCGCATTGCAGGCACTTTCATGCTGTCGCAGATGTAAACACATTCAAGCAGCTCGCCGTAGATATCGAGTTGATGCTGCGTATCGGCGGCATTACCGACCCGCACCGGCGCCGAGCCGCAATAACCGTCAACGTTTTCAATCTCGCGCTCGCTCGGCGCAGGCAGACCGTCCACCGTATAGAGAATCTGCAGCGGCGTTCCCTGTTGCTCAACGGTGTCCTGCATCCATTGCGCCCAGCGATGGGCTTCGTCGTGGCAGCCGAGGCTGAACAGCGCGGCGAGCGTCATCCCGGCATCGCGGAACCAGGTATAGCGATAGTCCCAGTTGCGAGTGCCGCCAAGTGCCTCGGGCAGCGAGGTAGTGCCTGCAGCGACTACCGCCCCGGTCGGCTGATGAATGAGTAGTTTGAGAGTAATGGCGCTGCGTACGATGAGGTCGCGGTACTTCTCGGTGCAGCGCAGCCTGCCGCTCCAGGCGCGCCAGGCGTCAATCGTGTCTTCCAGGCGCGACCAGGACTGCGCTGGCGACAGAGGCGCAGGTCGCGAAGAATCCAGCCCAACCTCCAACGCCACGGTGAAGCGTTCACCGGCCTTGACCGAGCGCCACCCGCGCCAGCCTTCACCGATGCGTTCGAAGCGGCACTCGGCATCCAATCGCAGCGCCGGCTCGTCGGCTTGCAGTTGTCCGGCCTCGTTCAACGCCCAGGCTACCGGGGCCTCGCCGAAGCCGTGCGCCGGCTCGACCTCCAGCTCAAACATTAGCTCGCCAGAGACACCCTCGACGCACCACAACAGAGTCTGCCGCTGCTTGTCCGCCGGCCAGACCATCCCCAACGTAACGCGTGCCTCCCCTGCGGAAGTTGTCCACTGCTGGTTGAGCACGGCGGTGCCGTCTAGATAGTGCATTTCGAGCTTGGCGCCGTCGGTGACGGAGAGGCGCAGTCGACCGCCCCGGGCTCGGTCGAGCAGCGGCCAGATCAGCGGCGAAGCATCGAAACGGCACGGGCAGAACCATTCGAGCCCGCCGTCAGGGCCAATTAGCGCAAGAGAGTGGCCGTCACCCAGCGCCGCCAGCGAACCGATGGCGGGATATATGGAATTTGCTTCCGGTATCGCGGAGCGGGTCATCATAGGGTCCTCGTTCTCGCTTGATTCAATGCCAAACCGGGCCGGCAGACCACATTTCGAGCCCATTCGACAGCAGGCGTTCGGCTCACCTGTCGTCCGTCCCGCTGCCACGAACTTCTTCACGGGCCGGGCAGTCGGTTGTAACGTCACCAGAAGACCCAACAACCAGCGCCTGCCCGTGCTTTGCCAAGGAGTACCCGATGGCCCTTGCTATTCGCTTCCACGACCAGCTTTCGCAAACCAACACGACTTCCCTTCGTGATGAAACGCTGAGAGGCTTCGCCGCCACGCCGAAATGGGCCTCGCCGAAATTCTTCTATGATCGCCGCGGCTCGGAGCTGTTTGAGCAGATCACTGAGCAGCCCGAGTACTATCCCACGCGGACCGAAATAGCGATCCTGGCCCAGGCTGCCTCCGAGATCGCGGAGATTGCCGGACCGGACGCAGACCTGATCGAGTTCGGCAGTGGCGCCAGCCGTAAGGTTCGTTTGCTGCTCGAAGCCATGCGTCCGACGAGCTATCTAGGGATCGACATTTCAGATGACTTCCTGCGCAGCAGCACCCAGCGCCTAGCGGCCGACTATCCCTGGCTGGATGTCCATGCGCTGTGCGCTGACTTCTGCGATCAACTGTACCTGCCTAAGGGGCTCGACAGTCGCTGTCCGTTAGCCTTTTTCCCTGGCTCCAGCATCGGCAACTTCACCCCGGCCCAGGCGCAGCAGTTTTTACGCCGCCTGCACAGCCTGCTGCCGGTCGGTGGCGGCCTGCTGGTCGGCGTCGACCTGGTCAAGGACAAGGCGGTGTTGGAAGCGGCGTACAACGATGCGGCTGGCGTCACCGCGGCGTTCAACCTAAACCTGCTCGAACGCATCCGCTACGAGCTGGACAGCGACATCGACCCGGCGCATTTCACCCATAAGGTGATCTTCAACGCCGCGCAGTCTCGCATCGAGATGCACCTGGTCAGCCGCGAGGCGCAGACCGTGACCATCGAAGGCCGGCGTTTCCAGTTCAAGGCCGGCGAGACCCTGCACACCGAGAATTCTTACAAGTACAGCCTCGAATCCTTCGCCGCGCTGGCACGCTCGGCGCGCTTCGACAGTGTCCGGCAGTGGACTGACCCGCAGCGGCTGTTCAGCGTGCACTACCTCAAGCGCACGGCCTGAGGTCCGTCCGCTACGCTGATTACCCACCGGCGCGGACCAATGAGCACACACATCCGACGCAGCGGCCGGTGGACTCGCCCCGTTTGCTCAGGGCAAGAAGAGCGGTTATGCGGATACGGCACCTGCTAGGGCATAAGCCATCTCGACAGAACGCAGCTGCCTGGCTCCAACCTTTAACAGTTATCTCAGAACTCGTCTCTCCGCATTAAGCTGAAGACAGCCGCAGTCAATACGGAGTCAATCCTCATGCACATGTTGTTTGCCATCTGCGTGAGTGTGGCTCGTCGGCGTAACCGCCGGAGCGTGATGGTCACTCTCACTTCCGGAGGCGTGGTGATCGGTTCCGCTTTGCTCCGTTGAATTTCCTTCGGCATGTGTACCACTATCGGTATGGTCCATAGGGCTGGCAGAACCGTGGTGGTCGGCGCCAGAACTACCATGATGATCCCCGCCATCTTCTGCCTGGCTGTCACCATGATGGTTTCCGACATCGGTCTCGCCACCGCCATGCTGGTGGCCACCACTGGCTGCAACCATATCGCGGTACTGCCCGGCATTTAGGTTTGGAAGCTGCTTAAGAAAAGCTACCATTCCCCAGATGTACTGATCGTCCATACTTTTGCCCCAGGCAGGCATGCCCGTCGCCTTGATTCCGTGCTTAATGATCCAGAATGTCTTAGCGGGGTTATCGTAAATTCCAGCTTTAGCCAGGTTCGGCGGTGCCGGATAGAGGCCCTCGCTCAGCTCGGTTTGGGCTGATCCTGGCGACAGATGGCATCCAACGCACATCGAGTCGTAGTTACCAGCCCCGGCTCGAATCTGAGCTTCGTTATTGAGGTCTGGCACCTCAATATCTTTAGCACGGACTTCAACTGAACGATTTCGGGCAGTATCTAAAAACGCATGTACCGGACCTGTATGCGGGTCATCTGCACCGACATTTATTAAGCCAAAATAGACAACTCCCGCTACGCCAAACACAGCGACAACGCACGCTAAAGCCAAGGTGGCAACGATTGTTTTCATCTTATTCCTTTAGAACCACATCCGAATGCCGGCGACAAGGCGCGCCTCTTCTCGATCTTCGCCTTCGTCACGAGCCATATCTGCTGTGTTACCGAATGAGCGATTCCATGTGACGCCGATGTATGGCGCAAACTCACGCACGATTTCGTAGCGCAGACGTAAGCCGACCTCCGCATTAGCAAGGCCGGAGCCAACGCCGCGCTGCGGATCGTTCTTGCCGTAGAAGTTCAGCTCAGCGGTCGGCTGGAGAATTAGCCGATTGGTGAGAAGGATGTCGTAGTCACCCTCCAGGCGCGCTGCCGTCTGCCCACCTTCGCCAATAAACGCGGTAGCCTCAGCTTCGAAGGCATATAGCGCCATTCCTTGTACGCCCAAGGCTGCCCAGGTTTGCGGTGACTCGGGCTTGAAATCCTGACGGACGCCTGCGACCACGTCCCACCAGGGGCCGATCGCATGCCCATATAACAGCTGCAGCTCGGCATCCTCGGTTACGCCGTTGGTACGCTCCCCCTCGGAGCGAAACCAGAAACGATCGATATCCCCACCGATCCAGCCAGACGCATCCCAACTTAGCGTGCTGCCTTCATCGGCGTCCTGGTATTCAAATTGATCAAGCAGGAAAAACGAGGCGAGATACTTGTCATGGACGGTGTGCCCCTGGAGAGGCTGAAAAGCGGCTTCCCGATCCGCATCGGTCAATATCGGAATGAACGAAGGGTGCATCATGCCAGGCATTTCGAGGGTTTCGTCATGCTTCCTTGCAGCGTGATCCGTAGCGTCCATTTGGCCATGGTTCATTTTGCTGTGGTCCATCGCACCATGACCCATTGCCGAGTGATCCATCTGCCCCCCGGCATCACGAGCGCTAGATGAAGATGTGTCTTGGGACGCAGGGGGCTGAGATGATGAATTAGACGGCGTCTGGTGCATCGAGTGATCCATCATCTCGGCTGCATTGACGCCTCCCGTAGCCATAGCGCTCAGCGAAAGCCCAAATGCCGTCAGAGCAAAGCGTGAAAGTCTAGTGCGCATGGTTTGAATCCACCTCAGCGTCGGCTGCTTTTGGGTCCGGACTCATCTTGTCGTGGTTCATCCCGCTATGGTCCATGGATTCATGATCCATCGAGCCGTGATCCATATCGCCGTGGTTCATTTGCGAGCGAGAAGAATTGTGTGGTTTCGGTGCCGACTTGCTGTCTAAGCCCTGTGACGAGGTTGAAGGTTGCTTGTGCTCATCATGGCTGCCCGCTGCGAATGCAACAGACGTTTGCATTGCGCCCAGCAGACCAAGCACCAAGGCACCGCCGATAAGGGTTTTGCGCTTCATAAATGTACTCATAATATTTCCTTTTACTCATCCACTCGAACTTCGCGGAACATACCCATTTCCATGTGCAGCAGTAGGTGGCAGTGGTAGGCCCAGCGGCCAAGCGCATCAGCGGTTACGCGATAGCTGCGCTTCGTACCTGGTGGCATGTCGATGGTGTGTTTGCGGACCATGAACTTTCCATCTTCGTCCTCTAGATCACTCCACATGCCGTGGAGATGAATGGGATGGGTCATCATGGTGTCGTTGACCAACGTGATGCGAACCCGCTCGCCATACTTGAGACGTAGCGGCTCAGCATCAGAGAATTCGATGCCGTCGAATGACCAGGAGAATTTCTCCATGTGTCCGGTGAGATGTAATTCGATTGTTCGGCTGGGCTCTCGCCCATCCGGATCGGGGAATGTGCTTTTGAGGTCTGCATAGGTCAACACGCGACGACCGTTGTCACGCAAACCAATACCTGGATCGTTCAGCTTGGGTGCAGGAGTCATGGTCTGCATGTCGACCAGCGGGTTACCTGTCTCTGACGCCGGGTGTGATTGCATGCCTCCGCTCATGCCGGACATCCCTGAGTGATCCATTCCAGCCATATCGCCCGAGTTGCCCATGGCATGGTCCATCCCCTGCATGCCGCTATCCATGCCGGACATGTTGCTGTGGTCCATGCCGGACATGCTGCTATGGTCCATCGCGGCCATACCGCCCTGCGTGCCGCCGCCGTGATCCATACCAGCCATACCGCTATGGTCCATCGCGACCATACTGCCCTGCGTGCCGCCTCCGTGGTCCATGCCACCCATGCCACCCATGCTGCCGTGATCCATCCCCATGTCAGCCATGCTAATCAGCGGGCGGGGATCGGTTTCTGGAACAGGAGCGCTTAACCCTGCGGCGACGGCTAACGTGCCACGGGCATAGCCAGTGCGGTCCATGGATTGAGCGAAGATCGTGTACGCCTCCTCGGTGGCAGGCTCGACGATCACATCGTAGGTTTCGGCGACGGCAATGCGGAATTCATCGACGCTGACTGGTTTAACGTACTGCCCGTCCGCTGCGACCACTGTCATCTTCAGCCCCGGAATGCGGACATCGAAATAACTCATGGCCGAACCGTTGATGAAGCGCAGTCGAAGCTTTTCGCCTGGCTTGAATAGGCCGGTCCAGTTCCCGTTGGGCGCCTGACCGTTCATTAGGTAGGTGTACGTATAGCCGCTGACGTCCGCGAGGTCGGTCGGACTCATCTTCATCTGCGCCCACATTTTCCGGTTCGCGATGGTGGCCGCCCAGCCGTCCTCGCTTACGTCGTTAATGAAGTCGCCGACTGTGCGCTTGTTGAAGTTGTAGTAATCCGACTGTTTCTTGAGCTTGGATAGAACACGACCGGGATCCTCGTCGGTCCAATCGGTCAGCATCACGACATAGTCGCGGTCATAGCTAAACGGCTCCGGCTCCTTGGCATCGATGACCAATGGGCCGTAGACGCCAACCTGCTCCTGCAGTCCCGAATGACTGTGGTACCAATAAGTACCGTTCTGTTTAACCTTGAACTTGTATTCGTACATGCCGTCGGGCGCAATGCCCTGGAAGCTCAGCCCCGGTACGCCGTCCATGTTGGCTGGCAATATCAGGCCATGCCAGTGAATCGACGTATCTTCGCTCAGCCTGTTTCTCACGCGTAGCGTGACGGTATCGCCTTCACGCCAACGTAGAATCGGGCCTGGGATGGTCCCGTTGATGGTCATCGCCGTCCGGGCCGCCCCGGTGATGTTGACCGGCGTCTCGCCAATGAGCAGATCGAACTCTGTGCCGGTTAAGACGCTGGGCTGGCCGGGGCTGCTCACTGCCCAAACTGGAGCCCTCCACAAGCCAAGACCACCAATGATGCCAGCGGCTGTCAGGCCTTTAACGAAGGTTCGCCTTGAGGTTTTATGTTGCATGCGTGCATCCAATCAAGCTAAGGAGCCAAACTGACAACGATCGTGCAAACGATTGTGGACAGCGTTTGTTGGGCTTACTCGTTTACGGTCTGTCGAAGAAAACGACCCACCTAGTAAACAGAAAGATGGCATATCTCTGGCAAAGCGACGATTACATTTCTGTAAGCTTAGACGCTGTTAGCGACACCTGGTTTACCTATGTGACAAGGGGATTCCGGTCCTCGAAACCGAGCTGAGCAATGCCCATTGCGAAAGAGGAACTTAATTTCTGAAAAGCAATCGATTGCATCAATGCTCGTTGCGTCTGTTTTGCGAAAAAATGAGCAGAGGATCACTTCGGCGTTACATCCCTACAGGAATTAATACCATGGCTAGTTACTCATTGCGCCGTGTTGGCTTTTTAGGAGCTACCGCATTGCTCACCGGTGCTCTTATCTCGGCTCCCACACAAGCGGCTGGACCGGGAAACGGAAGGACGGCACCTTTCGAACAGTCCTATTTGAAATTCATTATCGACCATCATTTTTCTGCACTGAGAATGACCGAACTAGCTGCCGGAACAGATGTACAGCGGGATCCGCAGGTCAATAATCCAAGGGAAGGAACCGCCCCCACCCCTAGTACCGCAGCTACACCGGCTAAAGCGAGCGCTGAAGAAATAAAATCAATGGCTCGTATGGCAAACCGTTCGCAGCGTGAGGAAATAGCGAAGGCTCAACGATTCCTGCTCGAGTGGTACGGTGTGGCTCATGTACCGCAAGTAACACCTGCAGGGCAGCGGGCGATCCAAGCGCTTACGTACGAAAGCCCCGGAGCGCAATTCGATAGGGCTTTTCTGGCAAACTTCAGCAATCATCATTATTTGGCTCTAGGCCCGAGCCAGGAGTGCCGGGTCAAGTTCGATCTGAAACATGAAGAGCTCAAGCATTATTGCGAGGGCATCGTTCAAACTCAGACGAGGCAAATCAATGATATGCGCGCGCAGTTGTGCGAGCGATTCAACGTTTGTGACTACCAACCATATAATCCGATCACCAGAAGATGATCAGGATGTCCTGACTGCTTAGCGCCGTAATTCAATTGAGCGAGCCGGCATAGTCTGCGTTAAAAAGACTATCGCTAGTCGGCTGGCTCATTAAATAGACTCTGAAGAAGCGTTTCTGATTTGGTGAGTACCCCGACTACACCCGCCTAGTTTTTCGATAGAGCAGACGGGCTTCGTCGGCACCAAATAGGCCGGCTAGCGCAAACAAAGCCGCAAAGGAATTGTTCATGACTGAAAGGGATACGCCCGACGAAACCGATTGTTCCCACTCGCTCCTACCCAGTCCCACATTGTTGGATCGATTCCGCTTCTTAAAAATCAGCGAGGGCGAAAGTAGCCAGAAATGCCTGGCTACTTCAGATTAACCTGAGTCGTTTGCTATGCATTCCTATGAGCGAGGCGAACAAGACAAGTTTTAACGTAACTGAATACCGGTACTGTACGTTCTTACATAACCTTGCGATTACCAGCACCGTGGCGGCTACAACAACCTCGAATTGCCACCATTCAACGCGCTGCCTCTTCAGCACTTATGGTGCTTTTCTTGTAAAACAGCCTTGGACGCAACCGCTTGAGCCTTGCCCTTCTGGTCAGCCTGATAACTCGCGAGCGCCTCTTGGCGAGCCTGCTCCATGCGAGCAAAGGTACGGTCGCCACCACCCTCTGCCATTGCATAGGACGAGCTTGCTGCGATAACGAGCAGTACAGATAGGGATCTTAAAAGTTTCATTGCTTGCAACCTCATAGAAAGACATCGAATACCCAACGCAGCTTTATTAGCAGAGCCATCGGCTGGGCTTGTGTCTAAGCTAACCGAACGTTCCTGTCAGATTGCTGATGGCGAAATTACAGTTTTGTCAGCGATGAAGTCCAAGTAGTAACGATTTAAAAGCGCACTTACCCAAGTGAGACGTTTATCGTGTCAGGCAGCAGAACTGCTTCTGCCAACCTCCGGCCAAAAAAAATGGCGCCGTGAAGGCGCCGATAGGCCAAAGGAGCATGGTCAGCCAGAAATACCAGGTAATGAACCTGAACGGAAACTTCATAACTTTCTTGATGCTAACGTAGCTCGCTGTCAGATCGCTGACGCGAACGTTACGTTTTTGTAAGGTGCTAGCCGCCCCCTTTGGCAGCCGGCAAACTGCTCCCTGTTTCAGACAGAGGATTATTGATGAAGCTTCTTGTCGCCGAAGACGAGCCAAAAACTGGCATTTACCTACAACAGGGACTCACCGAAGCGGGCTTTACTGTCGACCGGGTTATGAACGGGACGGATGCTGCTCAGCATGCGCTTAGTGAAGCCTACGACTTGCTGATCCTGGATGTAATGATGCCTGGACTAGATGGCTGGCAGGTTCTACAGAAAGTCCGCGCTGCTGGCAGTGACGTCCCCGTGCTCTTTCTGACGGCCAGAGACGGAGTTCAGGATCGAGTTAAGGGGTTGGAGCTGGGTGCCGATGATTATCTGATCAAGCCGTTTGCGTTCTCCGAATTGCTAGCCAGGATTCGCACGTTGCTTCGTCGTGGCAACCATGCCCCCAACCAAACAGTTCTCAAACTCCTCGACTTAGAGGTGGACCTTTTGAAGCGTCGGGTTGTGCGTTCAGGGAAACGCATAGACCTAACCGCCAAAGAGTTCGCCCTTCTTGAGCTATTGTTGAGGCGCCGCGGGGAGGTCCTCTCCAAATCACTCATCGCATCCCAGGTATGGGACATGAATTTCGACAGCGATACCAATGTGATTGAGGTCGCCGTCCGGCGGCTGAGGGCAAAAATTGACGACGAGTTCGAGCCCAAGCTGATACAGACCGCTCGCGGAATGGGCTATCTGATTGACGCGCCGGAGCCATGAAGACAGGCGCGGCGAGCTGGACGGAACGCATCGCTTCGCCAGGTGCAGATCCGCTAGAGCTACCTGGCCGGGCGATGACTTTACTACGAGAGCGCTATGCACTTGACCATGTCATTGTGCAGTTGACCCACCTTGCATGCTCCGGGATCACCTCTGATGTCAGGGTGCCAGCTCTGGATAATACTCCGCCCCTAAGTCGTTACATGATTCTTTTTGTGCAACCTGTGACGACGGAGGTCCAGAGCGGCCATGTGTTCTGGCAGCTTGGCCGCTAACGAGGCCTCGCCATCAGTTGAGAGACTGAGCATCCACGTTGGCCTGTTCGGTCTCGGCACTGAGCCAATGTTCGAAAAGCCTGCTTTGCGCCTGCTCTTGCCTGGCGGCGTAGTAGACCAGGCGCAGGTCTCGATCGACATCAATTGTCAGCGAGGTGTGATCAAACACAACGGGACCGACGTCGGCCACGTTGAAGTGCCGTATGCCCTGGCAGGGTCCATGGATGTCCTGCTGCCGCCACCATGTTCTGAAGTCGGTATCCACCTTTTCCAACTCCTTGACCAGCGCCCCGATCTCAGGATCCAGCGGCGCCCTGACGAAATCCCGTCGGAAGCTCGACAGGATCTGTAACGCCTGGCCCTCCCAAGGGTCGAGCAATGCGCGCATCGACGGTGCGGTGAATAACAGCCAGAGCAGGTTGCGGCGCTCGACCGGAAAGCTCGAGAAGCCGAACACCTTGTCGGCCGCCGCGTTCCAGGCCAACACGTCCCAGCGCAGATTCAGGACATAAGCCGGACGTAACGGCAAGTCCGCCATCAGGCGGTGCACTAGCGGCGGCACGGCACACCAAGTCTTGCCCGGCTCCGGTGGGAGTCGCTGGTGAGCCAGAAGGAACAGATAGCGCCGCTCGGTCGCATCCAGCTTTAACGTTTTGGACAGCTTTTCAAGGAATGAGGCCGAAACACCGATCTCCCGCCCCTGCTCCAACCATGTGTACCAAGACAAACCGACTCCAGCCAGCGCCGCCACTTCCTCTCGCCGTAGGCCCGGAGTGCGTCGGCGCGCGCCCGCCGGTAGTCCGACTTCCTGCGGGGTGATCCGCTCGCGACGACTGCGCAGAAAATCGGCCAGCTCTGCTCGGTTTCGCTCGAAGCTGCGAGGTGCACTCATCCGGTTACCTCCAGTAATAGCATAAACAGTCAAATTGTATCCCCATCGAAGCGGTACTAAGAATACCTCCTCCTCGTCCCAAAGGTCCGCGCCGAGCCCTAGCTCGGACCGAGGCGACTCGATCGTTCAGGAGTTATACGGATGTACCAATCATTACTTAGCGAACAGCTGGAGTTGCTGAAGTCCTCCAACCAATACCGCACATTCACCACCGTGAGTCGGATCTGTGGCCAGTATCCGCTGGCGAAACTCGATGGACGACAGCAGGGACCTGTCGTCGTCTGGTGCAGCAATGACTATCTCGGCATGTCCCAGCACCCGGCGGTGCGCGAACAGATGCACCTGGCTTTGGAAACGTACGGTGCCGGGTCGGGAGGCTCGCGCAACATAGGTGGCTCCCACGAGCTGTATGGGCAATTGGAGACCAGCCTGGCTGACTGGCATGGCAAGGAAGCCGCGCTGGTGTTTCCGACCGGATTCGGCTCAAACGACGCAACCCTTCAATGCCTGTTGCGACAGATCCCCGATTGCGTCGTCATCAGCGACGCGCTGAACCACGCCTCGATCGTCAACGGTATCCGTGCAACGTCCAACGAGCGCAAAGTGTTCCGCCATAACGACGTCGGGCACCTTGAGGAAATTCTGTCGAGCTACCCGCTCGGCCAACCGAAGCTCGTCGTGTTCGAGTCCATTTACTCAATGGACGGCGATATCGCACCCATCGCGGAAATCGTCGAGGTCGCCAAGCGGTTCAACGCCCTGACCTATATCGATGAAGTGCATGCCGTTGGCATGTATGGGCCACGGGGCGCCGGCATCGCTGCCGAGCTGGGGCTTGCCCAGCAGATTGATATCATCCAGGGCACGATGGCCAAGGCGATCGGCGTTATCGGGGGCTACATCGCATCGACCCGAGTCATCATCGACGCAGTTCGTTCTTTCGCAACCGGTTTCATCTTCACCACTTCACTGCCCCCTGCCATCACGGCCGGCTGCTTGGCGAGCGTCGAACACCTCAAAGCAAGCAACGACGAGCGTGATCGACTGCAAAGCAATACGGCTTTGCTGCGCGGTCGGCTGAAGCAGCATGACATCCCTGTCATGTCCTGCTCGCAGACCCATGTGCTACCCGTTCTCGTAGGCGAAGCCGAGCGCTGCAAGGCCGCTGCGCAGCGCCTGCTGCACGTCCATGGCGTGTACCTGCAGCCGATCAACTATCCATCGGTTCCTATTGGCACTGAGCGCTTCCGGGTCAACGCCACGCCGAATCATAGCCATGAACAGATCGAGCACCTCGTCGCCTCGCTGCGCGAGACCTTCGAGCATTTCGCCATACCGCTGGCCCCGTGCGCGTTTGCAACGGAGGTGGCGTAATGAGCGAGCCGTTATTTGTCATTCGAAGTGCCACGGACACGGACATAGCGGTCTTGACCGAATTGCGCGCCTATCTGCTCGACCACACCTCTGCCAGCTACTCGAGCCGGACACCGGAGGACTCAGCAAGATGGCGTGCCGCCTACCGTAGTTGGCTAACCACCACGCTTCAATCAAATGACAATCTAAAGGTACTTGCCGCCGAGCACCGCGAATCGGGGCAAGTGATCGGTTGTGCGACCGGCATCATCGATCTGAGGGCTCCCACCGCTGCTAATCCGAACGGCCGTTCGGGCTGGGTTCAGTCGGTCGTCATCGCGCCTCAATGGCGAGCGATGGGTGTCGCCGGACAACTCATGCAGAGCCTGTTGCGTTGGTTTGCCAATCGCGAAGTTTCCACAGTGGCACTGCAAACCACGGATAGCGCAACCCGCCTCTACGAATCTCTGGGCTTCCAGCCAAGCGCCGAACGCCTGCTGATCCATCAGGAGGTGCTGTGATGAAGATCCTGATCATTGGGCTCGGCTATGCAGGCCGACGCTTCCAGCGTGCTTTCGAGCACGTTGGGACTACCTGCGCAATTCCGGTTTCGCTCGCTTACGTCGGTCGTCGACCAAAGCAGACGACGTTGCGATATTTCGACCGTATCGACGGCGCCCTACAAGACTTCATGCCTGACATCGTTATTGTCAGTGTGAACGACATCAATCACGCCGCCGTTCTAGAAGAGTTGGCTGGGTTTCGAGGCTTTGTCATTTGTGAGAAACCCCTGACGACGCCCACTGATGATCTGGCGAATGTGCACGCCTCCCTCGCCAATGTCAGCGGGTTCGCCCTTAATTTGGTCGAGCGGTACTCGGACGCGAGCCGCGCGCTGCGTGAGTGGGTCGCGCGACATGATTGGCAACTGGTACGGGCCAGCTTTCATTGGGGCAAAGACCGCATCAACGACTATCGCCCCACCTGCGGTGTGACCAGTGAGGCCATCCATGCATTGGATCTGTTGAGCTGGATCTGCCCGGCGGCAGGTCCGTTGTGCCTGGGTGGCGTGCTGGGTATTCGGTCCGACTTCTCCATTTCGGGCAATGCCGTACTCGACACGCTACAGCTGACCGCAACGCTAGGTGATGCGCCTGTCAGCGGCTACAGCAGCTTCGTCAACATTGTTCGGCAGCGCACGCTGGACTTTTCCTTCGTCGATCGAGACGACCTGTTGATACACGCTCGACTGGTCTTCGACACCCCGCAATGGGATCACGATCACCTGCGAATCTGGATGCGAGACACGGATGGGACGGAGCTCATCCTGCACGAATTGGCGATTTCGCCCAGCCGCCCCGGCCTGGAGACGCTGCACAAGCTTTCTCAACTATGCCTCGACGTATTGCAGTGGGCCATGCACCAGCGACCGCCCAGCCAAGCGTTCGCCAGCCTCGAGACGGCCTTCACGCTCCAAGGGTTGCTCAACGAGCTCGAACATCAAGCGCTCACTCCGCCGTCGGCTCACTACAACCATGGCGAGACCCGCGCCTTGCTGGCCGAGGACAGCGACCTGGAAGCCCTCGGCTGACAGAAATCATCAGGAGAAAGATTATGTGTGGAATCGCAGGATGGCTGTCCTACAGCCTCAACATGCAGACGCAACGAGACACGCTGCAGCGCATGACGGACACCATGAGGTTGCGGGGCCCGGATGCCGCTGGTGTCTGGGTGGATGGACCGGTCGGCCTCGGACACAGGCGGCTGTCGATCATCGATATCGACGGAGGCAAGCAGCCGATGCTGGCCCGGCTGGACGATGGCCGAGAGGCCGCTGCCATTACCTATAGTGGAGAGGTGTACAACTTTCGGGAGCTTCGAGCGGAGCTAAAGATAAGGGGGCATCGGTTCGAAAGTCGCAGCGATACCGAAGTCGTCCTGCGCGCGTATCTCGAGTGGGGCGAAAGCTTCGTCGAGCACCTGAACGGCATGTTCGCATTCGCAGTGTGGGATATGCGCAGCCAGCGCCTGCTGCTCGTGCGCGACCGCATGGGCGTCAAGCCACTGTATTACTACCGGACGGCGGACGGTGTGATCTTCGGCTCCGAGCCCAAGGCGCTGCTGGCTAACCGACTCGTCCCCCGCAAGGTACGAGCGGACGGGCTACGTGAAATTCTCGAGATGGTGAAGACGCCTGGTCATGCCATCTTCGACGGGATGAACGAGGTGCTGCCGGGTGAAGTGGTAAGGATTGATCGTCAGGGTCTGACCCGCCGACGTTACTGGCAGCTCGAAGCACGAGAGCATCCACACTCCCTGGAGCAGACCGTCAGCCATACCCGCGATCTGCTGGAGGATATTGTCGAGCGCCAAATTGTCTCCGACGTTCCATTATGCAGCCTGCTGTCGGGTGGCCTCGACTCGTCGATCATTACCGCCTTGGCCTCCAAGAAGCTGCTCGATTCCGGCAAGGACAACATTCGATCCTTCTCGGTCGACTTCCTCGATCACGGGAGCGGCTTCACCAGCGATGCCGTGCGCGGCACACCCGACGCCCCCTTCGTTCGCAACCTGGTTGAACGGATACATTCCAGCCATAACGAGATCGTTCTCGACAGCCGCGAACTGGTTGATCCAACGCTGCGCAGCCAGGTCATACACGCGCTTGATCTGCCGCCTGCCTATTGGGGTGACATGTGGCCTTCGCTTTATCGACTGTTCCAGGAGGTCCGCAAACACTCGACGGTCGCCCTGTCTGGCGAAAGCGCCGACGAGGTTTTCGGCGGCTACCGCTGGTTCCACGACCCGGCAGCAATAAACGCCGATACCTTCCCATGGCTGACATCGGTTACGGGCAAATACTTCGACGGCAAGACACTATTCGACTCCGGCCTGCTTCGCCAACTGGATATGCCTGGCTTTCTGCGCGACAGCTACAGCGAGGCGATCGCCGAGACACCCATCCTCTCCACGGAAAACCAGGTGGAGCGGCGAATGCGCCAGATGAGCTACCTGAACCTCACCCGCTTCGTCCAGACGCTGCTGGATCGCAAGGACCGGATGAGCATGGCCGTTGGCCTGGAGGTCCGCGTTCCGTTCTGTGATCACCGCCTGGTCGAGTACGCCTTCAATATCCCCTGGGCAATGAAGGCGTTCGACGGACGTGAGAAGAGCGTGCTGCGGGCAGCGACCCGCGATCTTCTGCCGGAGTCGATCTCGGATCGCATCAAGAGCCCCTATCCGTCCACGCAGGATCCGGCTTACGAGCAAGGACTGCGCACGTCACTGGCCGAAATCATGACCAGCGCCGACGCCCCGGTCCGCCAACTGCTCGACACCGCTCGCGTGAAGCACGCCCTCGACAGACCCATCGGCCAGACATCGGCGATGTACGACCGCATGGGCATGGAGCTGGCCGTGGGTCTCAATACCTGGCTCGTTGAGCAAGACGTCCACCTCGACCTCTAGCCCATCCGACGCGGCTCCCCAGGGGCCGCGTTGCATCTAACATCTAGTGGAGCGCCACTGATATGAGCACCACCACCCCGAACCAACTTCCCATCTATCTCATAGCCCTGGGCGCGTTCGCGCTCGGTATGGCCTCCTATGTCACCGCCGGCCTGATTCCCATGATCGAAGCGTCGTTCTCGGTTTCGGTAGCTGTGGCCGCACAGCTCGTAACAGCCTTTACGCTAGCCTACGGTCTTGGATCGCCAATTTTCGTGGCGCTGACGCCACCCGATCGGCAGCGCACAGGGCTTTTGATTGCGCTGGGCCTGTTCGTGATCGCCAATGCGGCAAGCGCCATGGCAACCGAGTTCAACGCATTGATGATCTGGCGTGCCATAGCCGGAATCGGTGCAGGTGTGTATCTCGCCATGGGCATAGGTGCGTCTGCGGCGCTTTCGACCGTAGAGCGACGCGGTAAATCGATCGCGATCATCATGGGGGGCATGGCGAGCGGCGTCGTGTTGGGCGTCCCGCTCAGCCTGATGATCGCCGACCAGACGGGTTGGCAGGCTGCACTCTGGTTGGTCACGCTGCTGGGTCTGCTGGCCTTTGCAGGCCTATCGCTCATGCTACCCGCCTTACCGGCAGCCCCTGCGAGTTCGTTGCGCCAAAAGCTCGCAATTCTCACCGACGGACATGTCGTGACGATCCTGCTCGTTTCTCTTCTGGCGGCAATTGCGAGCCTTGGGATGTACACCTTTATCGCGCCTCTGCTCGCTGATCCGACCTATGGCGCAGTCCGTTCGGTGACCCCCTATCTCTGGGTCTGGGGCATCGGCGGTGTACTAGGTAGCTTTTTCATAGGCCCGGTCGTGGATCGTGTAAGGGGGCCGGTTCTCGTTTTTGCGATCATGACGATCCTAGCGACGTCTCTGTTCTTGCTGCCCTTTACCGCCGCGCTCAATGTTTGGTTGGTCGTGCTGCCCATCGCCTTATGGGGAGCTGTCGGCTGGGCCTTGCAGGTTCCGCAGAACAACGAATTGATCCTGGCTAGACACTCGCAGGGCGATGGTAATCTCGCGATCGCCCTAAACGAATCAGCGCTTTATCTGGGCAGCGCCATCGGTGCGGCGGCAGGAGGTTTCGTCCTGCTGTTGCAGATGCCCACTTGGACCCTTGCCGCTAGTGCCGGTGCGGTGGCGTTGGTCGGTGCCCTGCTTCAGATCATCAATTTGCGGCGCCAACCGAGCTGGCACGACAACACCCAACCTGAACCCAACCATTGAGCGATAAGGAGCACGGCCTTGGAGCTTCGCCATCTTCGCTGTTTCGTAGCGGTTGCAGAAGAATTGCATTTCGCGCGGGCGGCAGCACGCTTGCATATCGAGCAGTCACCCCTGTCAAGAATCATCAAGGACTTGGAATACAGGCTGGGCGTGCAGCTGTTCGAGCGCACGACACGTCGCACGCGCCTCACCTGGGCAGGCACGGTTCTGCTGGAGGAGGCGCAGCGCATCTTCGCAGTAGTCGATCAGGCCAGGGCCAGCGTTCAGGGGGCAGCGGCCGGCTATCGGGGACGGTTGCGCGTCGCCCTCTCGGATGGCGTGCCCCAGTCGAGGCTGGCCGCCCTACTCGCCCAGTGCAGGGAGGAGGATCCGGATGTGGAAATATGCCTTTCCGAGGTGTCCTCATCAGCGCAGGCGAAAGGCCTTCAGGAGGACCTGTTCGACGTCGGCTTTGCCCAAACCATGAGTCAGACCGAAGGCCTATTAGCGGTACCGGTGTGGTTCGACTCACTAGTCGTTACGCTCCCTGCACGCCATCAACTCCTGGCACACCGCAAGATCCCGCTCGAAGAAGTGACACGCCATCCGCTAGTCCTCTGCGATCCACGGGTGTGCGAAGGGTTCTGGCAACAGCTCCAAGCCGTGCTCAAACCTATCGAAACGAGGCTGATCATCGCAGAGCGCGTGCCAACGCTTGACCTGATGATGGCGCTGGTGGCGGCCGGATACGGCCTGGGTTTTTCCAGCTTGGCGCGAATCACCGAGCTCAGTAACCCCGACGTGGTCACCCGGCCGCTTGCCGGAAACCCCACCTTGCTAACCACCTTCCTAGTGCGGCGTGATGTCGAGCCGTCGGAGCAACTCGCGCGCTTCATCAGTCGCGTCACCCGTCCTGACAATCTCGAAAACCACGATCCGCTTGAGGTGCCGTTGATACATAGCCGGGAGAACCGACCATGACGTGGATGGAATCGAATCGGAAGGAAGCAAGATGAACGAGCGATACAGGCAGACAACGCGTCCACCAGTTGCCCTTGATGCAAGGCAGTATGCAACAAGCCTATTTTTGTCTACAGATACAGAACGTGCTAGATTTGCATCCATAGACACAAATCAGGTTATGTCAGCCATGACAGCGATTCTCCAAGCACAGGCGTTTACAAAGGACCAATGCGCGACCGGACTGCGGGCGGCGGTCAACGTCCTCGAGAAATGGCAAGCGACCACCGATCAAGCCTGCCGCATCCTGCGGATCTCTCGCAGCACGCACGCCAGGGCCAAGTTGCGTGACAACACGTGGTCGGTGAGCCTGGATGCGGACCAGATGCAACGTGTCAGCTTCATTCTCAACATGCACGCTGCGCTGCGACTGGTTTTCGATAATCCGGAAAACGTGTATGGCTTCCCCTCGATGGCCAACCACAACGAATTCTTCAATGGACGTGCTCCGCTGGAGGTCATGTCGCAAGGAGACATGATCTCGTTGTACGAGTCGTTTCGGCGTATCGATAGCCTACGAGGCGCACAGTGGTAGTGCCGGGCCAGCTACCGGAGCGGTCAACTATCCAGCTGCAAGCCTACCGGCTAGTAAACTCGAAGTTTCCGCCTATTGCCCTCTTCGATGATGTGGCGGACGCCAACGAATTCGAAACGCTATACCAGTTGCAGGCATTAACGAACCCGAGGCTGCAGAATGAGACCGGACGCCTGGAGTTGATACCACGCGCTGAGATTCCCTTTGGTATCCCAGGCTGCTCCTACGCTACAGCCCCGTTTACCCACGTGAACCCAGCAGGGTCGCGCTTCAGCGATGGTCGTTATGGGGTGCTGTACTTGGCAGGCACAATGGACACGGCGCTTGCCGAAGTGCGGCATCACCAGGACCGGTACTGGTCGAACGTGGATGGGCTGAGCTACGAGCGATTCGTCTTCCGCGGACTGTCGTGCCTGTTCGACGAGGTCGGGATATTGGATGCGACCACAGTTCCAATGAGCGATCCAATCTACGATCCGGACGATTATGCGCACGGCCATCGATTAGGCAGAATGGTGAAAGAAGCCGGCAATCCAGGCTTGCGTTATCGCTCCGTCCGCAAGTCGGGCGACGATTGTTGGGCGCTCATGACCCCAAAACCTGTGGTCTCGATTATCCAAACTGCTCATTACGAGATGATCTGGAACGGTCGCATCTCCAGTGTTAGCGCCGTTAGCGCGGTCTAGCTTCACCTGCACGCAAAGGTCGATGAGCTGGCGCACCGGTAATTCCAAGCCAGCTTCAGGCCCGTCCTTCCCTCCGGTAGCTACGGCATGTCTGTCTGGCCAGCACCATACACACGCCACTTGCCGAGTTTAAGCATCGTTAGGGCGGTACTGGTCGAACGTCGACGGCCTGAACTGCGAGCGATTCGTCTTGGGCGCTTTCGCGCCATTCCACAAAACGATCTGCTCGGCAGCACCGCGCAAACAACCCGCCATCTAAGCCCCGGAAAGGCCATGGCGACCAGGGCGGTTCTCTGCTCGTTTTTTAAATGCGCGATCTCCCGCCATGAATACTTCCAGCATGTGCGGAATCAACGTTACGGCATCTACCGTCTCGCCATAAGTCTGCGCATGCATCGAGGCGTAGCGATCAAGATCGGCCTTGAGGCCCGCTGGGCAGAGAAAGGTCAGCTTGGTGCTTTCAGTTTTGGGCAGCGGGCCCAGCCTTAGTTTGCGCGTCGCACTCATCGTGATTCTCCGCTATTAAAGAACAAGGGTTGGTAAGGTCGCAGTACCAGATCCCGGTTAACGATGATGCGCACCGGCAAGCCTGGCCGCTCGGTCAATGTCGGTTGGATGTTCATATTGCGCCGGGTCATCTCCTGCCCAACTTGATTCACGCTGTCCTGCAGGCCATCACGACCGGCAATGATGACGCGATTGCCGTCCTGGCGGTTTTCGGGTGCGGCCAGCTCGGCGCCAATACCCAGCAGCGTTGTCAACGCAGCGCCGGCGAAGACGCGATGCCAGTGCCAATCCACCCCGTCCTCCAGACCGGCATAGCCGGCCGGGTCACTGCCGATCAGGTTATCCAGCGTCAGCGAACTCATGTCCGGCAGGATGATGCGATTCCACACCACCTGCACGCGGCTCTGCCCGTAGCTGACCTGGCTGTTGTAGCGACCGAGGATGCGCGAACCCTGGGGGATCAGCAGGTGATTACCGGTTGCCGTGTCGTAGACCGGCTCTGTCACGGTACCGATAACATCGCCCGGAAGGTCGGACTTGATTCCGGTCACCAGCGCGCCGGCGATCACCGTGCCAGCCATGACCTGATATGGCGACGCAGCTAGCTGCAGGTGTCCCGTTTTGCGGGTGGCCACGGCGGCAGATTGCTGGAACTGCTCTTTCTGCTCTTGCCGGTTCTGCACGGCGGTCGGATCGGCCGGTTGCGCCGTTACCGAGTCAGAAGCGGGCACCTGTGGATCAAAGTCCGCTAGCGTTGACGAATCCACGGTCCGTTCAGCCGAGACGGTTGCAGTTGCGGCAGGGCGCTGGCTACCAGTGTGAAAAAACAGCGACGAGCCAGCCGCCTCCTCCGCCTCTTTCAGCAGCGCCAGTCGTTCGGCCTCGGCGGGATCCTGTCCTGGTGGCATGTAGTTGGATGCCGCCGGCCGCTGCGACCTCACGATGGCTGGGCCAAGATCGCCCGGAAGCGGAGGTCCCAGCTCGGGAGGCTGCGGCAGTGTTGTCGGCGGCAGTTGGGAGTAGTCTGCTGGCAGCCGCTCGAGCCCCTCGGAGCGAGAAACACGGTCGACATTGTAAAGCTCGGCCGAACCGTTCCCTCCACGTGGCCCCGGTGGCTGCAGCGACCAGATCGTGGCGCCCAGCACAGCGACAGCGAGCCCACCGGCAAGCGCTGCCAGGGTTCGTCGGCTCAATCGCTTAACTGGACGTGGCCGAGCGCGCAACGCCACTGCTTCCGGCGGGACCTTGTTGACCTGTGGCGCCAAGGAATCGGGACTATCTTCCTGGCTCATGCTCAGTGCCCTCGCGTCAGGCCGTCTGTACGCTCGATACGCACTACGTCGCCCTTATCCGCACCCAGGCGCAGCTCAGCCGCACCAAAGAGTCGGTCGACGATGTAGTACGGCGAGCGGAAGCGGTAGTTGACCAGTTGCCCATCGCCCTGCGCGCCAATCACGAACATGGGCGGTAGCTCACCCTGAGCGATGCCGGCAGGAAACTGGATGTACACTTTTTCGCCGTCATCAAAGGCACGCAGCGGCTGCCAAGGTGGATTGCTCCCGCTGATCGCATAGCGGAAGCGGATTCGTTCCAACGAAAGGCCGGTATCGACCGGCGCGCTCGCCTGTGCGGCCCGTGCCTGACGCTGCAGGGCCAGCATCCGGCCTTTCGGGTAATCCCAGGAGACCGACGCCATCCAGGCTTTCTCGGTGGAGGTCAGTTCGATCAGGTAGGTCCGGCGGCTGGTCGTGATAACCAGGTTGGTTTTCAGATCCGAGCGTATCGGCTTGACCAGCACACTGACGCGCAACGCGTCGCCGGCACCGCTGGAAGTATCGCCGACGATCCAGCGCACCGTGTCGCCGGCGGCTACCGTCACCAGTTCCTCACCAGCCTGCAGCCCAATGGCGGTCACCCGCCCCGGCGCGGCATATATCTGATACAGCGCGCCTTCGCTGTAGGGCCAGACCTGGATGGCATTGATGTACCCCTCACGGATAGGCGCCATTCGTGCCTCGCGATTCGCGCGCGATACGCGTTCCTTTTCGTCGACCGGCTCCGGCGAGGCCTCGGAGTCATCGGCAACTGGTAGAGGTTTCATCTGCGCGGGCAGCGGCAGCAGTTTCGGGACTTCAACTACCTCTACTGGTTTCGGTGGCTCAGGCAGCGGTTGTGCCTGCACAGGCTCGTCGAGCGAGATGCGCGGCGCCGGCTTGTCTTGGGTCGCACACCCGGCGATAGCAAACAAGACGAGGGACAGGGCACTTATGCGGCAGGACAGGCTCATGGCTTGGCTCCTTCAGATGCATCCAGTTCGCGACTCCAAGACAGTCCGTTGACGTAGATGCCCAACGGATTCTTGCGCAGACGCTGTTCGGTGCGCGGTGTTTGCTGGACAGTGGAAATCACCGCATTCCAGCGTTCGGTGCCGGCGGGCGCGCCATTGACGAAGCGCTGCTCCGTCCAGCGCACGTTGAAGGACGCGTCGCTTGCGCGCACCACGCTGATCACCTGAACCGTCACCGACTCCTTGCCGACGCGGGCAAACGGATCGTTGGTGCGTGCGTAATCGTTGAGCACGGCTGCACCGCGGTCAGTGGTGAAGTTGTAGGCGTCGAGCCAGTTCTGCCGAACGACAATCGGATCGATCGACAGCGAGCGCACCAGGGTGACGAAGCGCGCCAGGTGATAGGCCACCTGTGCATCGGCTGGCCGGTAGGGTGTGGCGGCCTCGCCGACCGCCCGCACCTGGCCACTGCTGTCTACCTCCACCACATAGGGCGTGACGATCGATTGGGCCGAACGCCAGACCAAACCGCACGCCATCAGCAGTGCAAGCAACAGGCAACCAAAGGCCATGAGCCGCCAGTTCTTCGCCTGCACACGAGCCGAGCCAATGCGCTCATCCCAAGCCTGCCCAGCGGCCTGATACGGGGTCGCGGGTTGTGGCGTCTCGGCGTAGCGCACGCGTGGTCGTTTGAAGCGCATGACTCCCTCCTTATCAATCCGAATCGCGCAGGTTAGGCCCACTGCCTGAACTGCCGCTGTCGCCACCGCGTAGCGTGTGCGCAACGGTGGTAGCGGCATGGCTGAGTTGCTGACGCTGCTGCAGGCGCCTGGCCCATGCGGGTTGCGCCTTCGCATCGGTGGCGACGTTTGCTGCGTTGTTCAGCGGGGCCGCGCGGCCGGCAGCTGCACCTCCGCCTGCTGTTGCAAACAGCCCCCCAAGCGAGCGCGCGCCCGCAGCGAGTTTTGCGCTCGACGCCATACGCGCACCGGCCGCAACTGCAGCGCCAGCACCGGTCGCTGCAGCCCCAACGCCTGCGGCCAACCCGGCCGTGCCGAGCGCAGCGCCAGCCATGGCCCCAGCCCCGAGCTGCGGGCCGCCGGAGATCAACCCGGTGGCAATGCCCGGCCCGAAAATGCCCAGCGCGAGCAAAGCCAGCGACGCCAGCACGACGACCAGCGCGTGATCGATGGAAGGCTCATCAGGGTGCACCTGGAATTCGGCGAAGAGCCCTGTACCGATGCCGACGATGACCGCCAGTACCAGGACCTTGACGCCCGAGGACACAACATTGCCGAGTACCTTTTCGGCGAGGAAGGCGGTCTTGTTCCATAGTGCGAACGGCACCAGCACGAAACCGGCGAGCGTGGTCAGCTTGAACTCGATCAATGTGATGAACAGCTGCACGGCCAAGGTGAAGAAGCAGACGATGACAACCAGATAGGCCAGAAACAGGATGACGATGGGCTCAAGATTGACGAACACCTCGGGGAAACCGGTCAGGTCGCCAATCTGCTTGAGGATCGGCGCACCGGCGTCGATACCCACCTTAGCCAAGCGCCCTGGCTGGAGGAAGCTCTCCATGCTCAGCGAGCCGGTTGCTGTCACGCCCAGTCCGGCAAAGGACCGGAAGACGATGCCAGCCAGCCAGTTGAAATTGCCAATGATGTAGGCGAAGGCGCCGACATAGAGCACCTTGCGGATCAGCTTCGCCATAACGTCTTCGCCCCCGCCGGTGGCATGACCGAGCGCCCAGTACAACCCAGCGATCGTCATGTCGATGGCCACTAGCGTGGCGGTCAGGTAGGCGACTTCTCCTTGCAACAGTCCGAAGCCCGAGTCGATGTAGCGGGAAAACGTGTCGAGGAAACGGTCGATGACCGTGACGTCATTCATGGGCAGCCCTCTGCCGCGAAAGCATCCCGTGGCTCCGATCCGGGTCGGCATCAAGGGGCGCATCGAAGGTCGGCGGAATCGGCGGCAACAGCTCCAGGGCCCCGAACTCGTCCGGGCCACCCTTCCCTTCTAAGAAACGGTGCCGATACGCCTCGGCAGGCGCGCACGCCGTCATGGTGCTAGAGACACACCGCGCGCGCTGCGCCTCGGGCCAAAGCGACTCCTGCGGCAAACGTTCGCTGCGGGGTTGATCACAACCAACCAAAAACCCAGCCCACAACAGCAACACACATCGCATGGCGATCTCCGTCAGTTGCCGTAAAAGCGAACGGGGTATGGCGTGTACGGCGTGCCCTTGCCCAGGAAGCGTTGGCGAACCTCGCGGGCACGCTCGGTTGCTGCCGCCTGGCGGGCTAGTTCCAGTGAGGCCGCACGGTCCTGAGTGAGCTGAAGTAGCTGAGTCTGGATCGACTGCTTGGCCTGCAGGGCCAGCAGTTGGTTGGTGGCCTGCATGGCCTGCAGCGCGCCGGTGGCCGACTGGCTCTGCCCCACCAGGTCAGCTAGCGCACCCTCATCGTCGTTGAGGTTGCGGGAAACCTGCGCCTGTATACGCATAGCCGTATGCAGGCCACCGAGCGTGTGGGCCCAACGTTCCTGAGCGTCCCGGTACATCTGATCGCCGCTAACGGTGGCTGCGTATTTTTCCGGATACAGCCGCGCAAACTCACGATCGAGGTTCTGTACGTCGAAGGCCAGCCCCTGCGCCTCGGCGATCAGCTGCTCGCTTTTCACCAGCGAGGCGCGTAGCCGATTGACGACGTCGTAATCGAGGCTGGCGAGGTTCCGCGCCTGATTAACGAGCATCTGCGATTCGTTCTGCAGCTGCTCGACCTGGTTATTGATCTGCTCCAGCGTGCGAACCGCTGTCAGTGTGTTCTGCACGAGGTTGGTTGGGTCAATTACCGTCATCGCCGATACCGGCAGAAAGGTCAGCAACCACCACGCAGCAGCGAGGGACGAGAAACAAACGCCTTTGCTCATGGGGCGTTCTCCTGTGCTCCAGCGGAATCGACAACCGCTGCGGGTGGCGCGGACGACAGCAACTCAGCCGCCCAGTCGAGGCCACGATGACGCAGCCAGGCCGCGGCGAAGCCCGGCACACCGGCCTCGTGGAGCGCGCTATCGATGGCGCGCTGGTCCTGGGGGGTCGAAGCGCCGGCGAACGCAAGCGCGACCGGCCCCAGATCGAGGTCGAACAGGCGATTGCCCGCGCGGGATTGGTAGTAGTAGTCGCGTTTGGGCTGGGCAGTGGCGACGATCTCGAGCTGCCGCGCATTGAGGCCGAAGCTATCGTAGATGGCGCGGATCTGCGGCTCGGCGGCCTGCGGGTTGGGTAGGAAGATACGGCTCGCGCAGCTCTCGATGATCGCCGGGGCGATGGTCGAATCCTTGATGTCAGCCAGAGATTGCGTGGCGAAAATCACGCTGACGTTCTTCTTGCGAAGGGTCTTGAGCCACTGGCGAATGCGCGCTGCGAACAACGGGTCGTCGAGGAACAGCCAGGACTCGTCGAGGATCAACAGCGTCGGCGCGCCATCGAAGCGCTCCTCCAGCCTCGCAAACAGATAACCCAGCACAGCCAGCACCGCCGCCTTGCTGTGCATCAGATCTTCCATCTCGAAGCACTGCACATCGGCCATGCTCAGGTAGTCGAGATCGGCATCGAGCAGCTTGCCGTGCGCACCACCGAGCACGTAGGGCGCCAACGCCTGACGCAGCGCGTTCGACTGCAGCA
Source organism: Pseudomonas sp. SST3 (assembly GCF_003325755.1). Next base: position 38,794 of record NZ_QORI02000016.1, read on the forward strand.
GCACCGACAGGCCGGTAAGCGTACGCTGCTCAACGGGCGCACCCGCAAGGCTGCCGAGCGCCGACCAGATCGCAGCCTTTTCCTCAGGACCGGCAACCACACCTTCCTGAAGCAGACGCCCCTCGATCCACTCGGCCGCCCAGCTGCGACAGCACTCCTCGTCATGCGCGCGAGCGGCTGGAAGGCAATCGCGCCATCGGCGCCCAGGTCATAATATTCGCCGCCCAGCCCCAACACAGTCGCTCGCATCGAGCGCCCCATGTCGAAAGCGAAGATGCGCGATCCCGGGTAACGACGAAACTGCATCGCCAGCGTCGCAAGCAGGACCGATTTGCCCATGCCGGTCGGACCGACCACCAGCGTGTGTCCCACATCGCCGATATGGGTCACCAACCTGAACGGCGTGGACCCCTCGGTGCGCGTCACGATCAACGGCGGGCCGTCGAGGTGGGCGTTGCGCTCCGGCCCGGCCCAGACGGCGGACAGAGGCATCAGGTGTGCCAGGTTCAACGTCGAAACGATGGGCTGGCGCACGTTGGCGTAGGCGTTGCCCGGGATGGACGACAGCCACGCCTCGACCGCGTTGAGGCTTTCCGCAATGGTAACGAAGCCTCGGCCCTGGATGACGCGCTCCACGCTGCGAAGCTTCTCGTCGGCCAGGTCGGCGTCCGCATCGAGCACCGTCACGGTCGCAGTCAGGTAGCCAAAGGCAACCTGGTCACTGCCCAGCGCCTGAAGGGCGGCATCTGCGTCGGTCGCCTTATTGCCGGCGTCGGTGTCAACCAGCGGGCTTTCCTGTTGGAATAACGTCTCGCGCAGCAGCGCCAGCACGCTTTTGCGCTTGGCGAACCACTGGCGGCGCACGCGACCCAGCTCGCTCTCCGCTTCGTCCTTGTCAAGACAGAGGAAACGAGAGCTCCAACGATAGGCAAAGCCCAGCCGGTTGAGGTCATCCAGAATTCCCGGCCAGGTCGAGTTCGGGAATCCGCGCAGCGTAACTACCCGAAGATGCTCACCGCCCAACATGGGCGCCAGTCCCCCGTGCAGCGGCACGTCGGCCAACAGCACGTCGAGGTGAAACGGGACTTGCGGGACGCCGACGCGATGACGTCGGGTCGAGACGGTCCCGTGCAGGTAGCTCAGCGTGTCGCCATCATCCAGCCAGTCGATCTCCGGCATGACGCCCGCCAGCAGGTCGAGGATCCGCTCGGTCTCGGCAATGAACGCCGTGAGGCGCTCGCGCCAGTCCACGCCGGCCGACGAGCTGTTTTCATAGATCAACTTGGCAGCGCGGGCATGCGACTCCTCTGGTGGCAGGAACTGCAACGTGAGGTGGTAGCGGCTCTCAAAGTGGTTGCCGGTTTGCTCGAAGGTCGCCCGTCGCTCCTCATCAACCAGCCAGGACAGCGGCTCGGGGAAGTTCGACCTCGGATACGCGGCCACCGGCCAGCGGTCGGCTTCCACGAAGAGCGCCCAGCCAGTGCCAAGCCGGCGCAACGCATTGTTCAGCCGCGCCGTCGTCGCGACCAGCTCGCCCTGCGTCGCGCTGTCGAGGTCGGGCCCGCGAAAGCGCGCCGTGCGCTGAAACGAACCGTCCTTGTTCAGTACGACGCCAGGTGCGACCAGTCCGGCCCAGGGCAGCCAGTCGGCGAGCAGCGCTGGGCGCTGGCGGTATTCAGTGAGATTCAGCATTGCGACGGCCTCCCCCTCACACGTCCAGCAGCGGCTTGTGTTTGAGGTGTCGGGCAAACACCTGCATGAACTGCGGATCGACGCGCGCGCCCCAGACGGCCAACGCGTGGCCCATCAGCCACAGCACCAATCCGGGCAGCCAGAGTTGCAGGCCCAGTCCGACGGCCGCCCCCAACGTGCCGTTGACAATGGCCACGGTGCGGGGCGCCCCGCCCAGCAGGATCGGCTCGGTCAGTGATCGGTGCAGCGGAACCTCGAAGCCCGGCAGGTCGACGTCGGCGCTCATACGACTGCCCGCCGGCGAAGCTGAAGAACGTCAGGAAGAATGAGGACGCGGCAAAGGCAATGCTCAGGCCGAAGACAATCTGAATCAGTTTTCGGAAACCGCCCGAGGTATCACCAAACGCCAGCGCCAGGCCCGTCGCGATGATGATGATCACCGCCACGATGCGCGCCACCGGTCCCTGGATCGATTCAAGGATGGATTCGAGCGGCCCTTCCCATGGCATTGACGAGCCGGCCGCCCTCGCCGTGCCGGCGGTCGCCAGCATAACGGCGGCCAGCAACAGGCCGCTCTGGACAGGCGCGGCCAAGCGGCGAAGGCGCCCCAGGCCCAACAAGGAGCATGAGGACAAGCGGGAAACAGAGGCATGTGCAGATTTCATGGCAGTTCTCCAAGCGAGGTTGAGGGCAACGAAGAAGATGCGTTTGAGAAGGCGGGCAATGCGTCCTGTGCATCCGTTAGGCGGTAGCCCGTAGCGTCGTGACCGACGACGCAGGCGACACTCTCGATTCGGCGAAGGCGGCCGCGGCCAGCGATGACGATCACCACGTTGACCGCCTCGGCAATCAACGCTCGAGGCGGATTCACGGCGACTTCCAGCACCAACTGCTCCAGCCGCAACAGCGCGCCCAGAGCAGAGCTGGCATGGATGGTGGCGATCCCACCGGGATGGCCGGTCCCCCAGACCTTGACGAGATCCAGCGCCTCCCCGCCGCGCACCTCACCCACCACCACGCGGTCGGGACGTAGCCGCATCGTGGTACGCACCAACTCGCGCATGGACACCACGCCCGCACGAGTGCGAAGCGGTACGTGATCGCGGGCGGCGCATTGCAGTTCAATGGTGTCCTCAAGCACCAGGACCCGATCACCAGTGGTGGCAATCTCGGCGAGCAGCGCATTGGCCAGCGTGGTTTTACCGGTACTGGTGCCACCTGCAATCAGGATGTTCCTGCGCTCCCGGACCATCTCGCGTAGGAAGGAGGCTTGGGCGTCGGTCATCATTCCGTCTGTCACGTAGCGCTCCAGCGGAATGACGCCCACGGCCCGCTTGCGCAAGGCGAAGGCGGGACCCGGCGCCGCGGGCGGCAGAATGCCCTCGAAGCGCTCGCCGGTTTCCGGCAGCTCGGCACTCAGCAGCGGCTTGCCGCGGTGCACCTCCACGCCGACATGCGCAGCCACCAGGCGGATGATGCGCTCGCCATCCGCTTCGGATAGCTCAGCGCCGAGCGGCGCGCGCCCCGACGACAGTCGATCCACCCACAGCGTCCGGTCAGGGTTGAGCATGACCTCGACGACGTCGGGGTCTTCGAGCGCAGCAGCGATCAACGGCCCCATGGCAGTGCGGAGCATGGCGATACGCCGGTCGAGCGAGACTGCCTGGGTGGCCTGGGTCGCAGCAGTCATTGGCCTTGCTCCCGTGTTCCGTCCGCCGCCCCATCCAGGAGCTCACTCACCGAAGAGCGGTCCTCTACCAGGTCACGCACGAGGCTGCGGCCCCGCAAGAGGTGGCGACCGAGCTGCTCGACGAACTGCTCGAAGCGCGCCTTGCCCTGAGCCTTGGCTGCCTCCTGATGGGCTTCGGGCACTGGTGTGCTGACGGTCAGGAAGTAGCGGATAAACAAGGCCAGCGTCTCGATCTCGATGGCCTGGTCGCGCTCAAGGCGCTCGAACTGCCGCGACAGGCGATCCAGCCGCTTTGCAATGGCGGCTTCGCGTTGGTCGCCGGCTTCGGGCGACAACCAGGACGCCAGCGCCGCGGCGACGATGGAGGACTTGGAAACACCCTTCTTGGCGGCCAGCTCGTCCAGGCGGCGGGCATGCTCGGGTTGAATGAACAGGTTGAGGCGGTACTGGCTCATAGCTGGACTCCGTCGTCGGGATCGAGCGCGGCCTGCCGAGCAACACGCTGCATGCCAGGATCGAGCTGGCGAGGCAGAACGGGCGGCAAGTCGCCGTCATCGAGCAGAGCCAAGTCGTTGCCGGAAGGCGCCTGCTCGGGGTCGTAGGTGACGGTCTCGGAAAGTTCGGGCTGCCGCCGCGGCCCGCCCTCGTCGGCAACGCCGGACACGAGGCAGTCGCTGCACTCCGACGGCGCTGGAGCTACCGGCAGTCTCAGATCGGTCCAGTCGTCTTCGCGCCCTGGCGGCGCATCGGCGTAACGCCCCGCCGCGAGGATCGGTGGCGGCAGCACGCGCCGCTTGAAGTTGGCGTCGCTGTAGTAACGCAGCTTTCGGGCCTTGATCGGTGCGACGCTGGCGACCATCACCACAGCCTCGTCCGGCGGCAGTTGCATCACCTCGCCCGGCGTCAGCAGCGGCCGCGCCGTTTCCTGACGCGAGACCATGAGGTGGCCCAGCCACGGAGCCAGTCGATGGCCCGCATAGTTGCGCTGCGCACGAAGCTCCGTTGCGGTACCCAGCGTTTCAGAAATGCGCTTGGCGGTGCGCTCGTCATTGGTGGCGAAGGTCACGCGCACATGGCAGTTGTCGAGGATGGAGTGGTTCTGCCCGTAGGCCTTGTCGATCTGATTGAGTGACTGCGAGATCAGGAATGCGCGCAAGCCGTAGCCGGCCATGAAGGCCAGTGCCGACTCGAAGAAATCCAGCCGGCCCAGCGCGGGGAATTCATCGAGCATCAGCAGCAGCGTGTGACGCCGCTGCACGCCATCGCTGCCGTCGAGTGATTCGGTGAGGCGTCGCCCGATCTGGTTGAGGATCAGGCGGATCAGCGGCTTGGTGCGGCTGATGTCCGAAGGCGGCACTACCAGGTACAGCGACACCGGGTGCTCGGCAGCAATCAGGTCGGCGATGCGCCAGTCGCAGCGTGAGGTCACTTGGGCCACCGTTGGATCGCGGTACAGCCCGAGGAACGACATGGCGGTGCTCAACACACCCGAGCGCTCGTTCTCACTTTTGTTAAGCACTTCGCGGGCGGCGGACGCCACCACCGGGTGGGTCTCGTCGCCCAGGTGCCGCGTCGTCATCATCCGGTGCAGCGTCACCTCGAAAGGGCATTGCGGGTCGCTCAGAAAATTGGCGACGCCGCGTAACGTCTTGTCCTCAGACGCGTACAACACGTGCAGGATGGCGCCGACCAGCAACGCATGCGAAGTCTTTTCCCAGTGGTTGCGCCGCTCAAGCGCGCCTTCCGGGTCCACAAGAATGTCGGCGATGTTCTGCACATCCCGTAACGCACCTCCAGTAACGGGTTGTAGGCAGCCGAAAGCGAATCGGTGGGATTGAACAGCAGGCAGTGCGAAAACCGGGAACGCCAACCGGCGGTCAGGTTCCAGTTCTCGCCCTTGATGTCATGGATGACGGCCGATGCCGGCCAGCTCAGCAAGGTAGGAACCACCAGGCCGACCCCCTTTCCCGAGCGAGTCGGTGCAAACGCCAGGACATGCTCGGGTCCCTCGTGGCGCAGGTAGTGGTCGCCATACAGGCCCAGGAACACGCCGGCCGGACGATCCAGCCCCGCCTTGCGGATGTCTTCAGACTCGGCCCAACGCGCCGAGCCGTAGGTCGTGACCTGACGCGACTGACGTGCGCGCCAAACCGACATGGCGATGGCGACACCCACAGCGACCATGCCGCTTGCTCCGGCAATGGCACCGCCGATGTCAAACACCTCTGGCGCATAGGCGCCGTAGAAAAACCACCAGCCAAACAGGCGCCAGGGGTGGTAGATCGGCATCGCAAAGAGTTCGAACCAGGGCAAGCCCAGGCGCGGGTGATAGCCCAGCGCTGCGGCGGTCCACTGCGTCGCGCCCCACACGCCGGTGATGACGACACCGAACACAACGGCGATCTGTCCGAACAGTACGTTCGTCCCAATCATCACTGCGTCCCCCCTTGGCATAAAGCAGCCCATCACCGGGCTGCTTGGGGGGAGATTCGGTGCCGTTCCGGTGCCGGTCAAAGACCGTTATCGGGACAACACTGGACGAAAATGCATCAATGGAAGCGTGGGAAAGTGGCAACAAAACGCCGCAAGCGTGAACGCGTTGCGGCGTATTGGTCGGACCGTAGGCGTTTTCCGAGGGCGGGTAACGCTTAAAACTTGGGCCGCTCTTCTGGCGGTGTGTACGGCACTTTTCCGTCCCCCAAGAACCGCCTGCGCGTGGCTTCGGCAACACGATTGCACAGGGCATCACCGAGCTTCGCGCGGTCCAGCTTGCATTGCGGGCGCAGCTCCTTCAGCCGCGCGGGGTCAGCCGCCAGCTCGTCAACCGTCGGCAGCTGCGCCTGTGGCTTTTCAGCCTCGCCGCAGGCCGTCAGTGCCAATGCACAGAGTATCGGTGTCAGGGTTCTCATGGCTCGTTTCCTCTGGGTTGCAGTTACAAATCGAAGGCGTTTGGCATACGTCCGATGGTCGCGCACCGGGAGCAGCTGACAGACAGAACAGCGCGTGGAGGCCGTCAGATTCCAACACCACGAGACCTCCCAACGTCCCAGGAAACCGCGTTGCCCCGTACCGTCGCGGCAAGCTGCTGACCCAACCGCTGCTCGATGACAGGCTTCCACGGCACCAGGCTGAACGCCTTGCTATCCTCCAACACGGCGTAACGTCCGCTGGCGAGCATGACGCTGCGGCGATAGAGGCCCGCCACGCGTTGCCCTTCCTCCAAAGGCCGGTGCTCCAAACCGGTTTCGGTAGCGACCTGCTCAGCGACCTGGCTCAGCTCCCGGCCCCGTAGCGTTGCCAGGAGATTGCGCGACAGAACCACGCGTTGTTGCTGCCGCTCGGCCAGCCCCTGCTCCGCCAGAAAATCGGCGCGTTGGCGCAGGGCCTGCTTCACCTCGCCAGCGAATCCGAGGTCACCCAGCCCTCGCCCACCGCCGATCAGTTGCTGGTCAAGCCAGGTGGCACCAATGACCAGGGCCTGCCGTTCGATCGGTAGATGGGATTTCAGCTGGACGGCTGCTTCGCCCAAGCGCTTCGCGTCGTATTGGCGGCCCCGCTCGGGTAGATCGGCCGGTACCTTCCACAGTCCGTCCGCCACGCGCTCGACGATGCCGGCTCGGCGCAGCGCCTCGAGGCGCCGCACGTGGGCCGCGACCTGTTCCTGCGGGTCACGGTTGCCTTTCGCCTGGCCCCGGATGATCGCCAGGTGATGGTCTGACCGGTACAGACCATCCGCTGCCAGCCCGGCGATGGTGCGATCCGTCTCCCGGATCTCGGCCGAGCCACGCACATCCACCACCGACCCAATGGGGTAGCCGGCCAACTCGTCGCGAGCGCTGAGGGAGACGTAGTGCGCCTTGCCATCCAGGCCATCGACGACGAGATAGCCCCGGTCACTCAGCTCATCGGACAGGCCTTTGGCAACCACCCGGCCTGTTACTGCAACCCCGTCCTCCCCTGGCTCGAATACGGCCAACTGGCGCGCCCGCCCGCTCATGGCACGCTGCAAGGTGCGAATGATGTCGCCTCGTTCACCCAGCGTGCGCAAGGTGGTCTGCGCATCGGCCTCAATCGACCATGTGCCGGGCCGGATCTCTTCAGCCAGTCCCATTTGCTGTAGCTGCTGGAGACGGCCGATCAGCAACAGACGCTGGCGTTGCAGCGACGGCTGGTTGAAGCGTTCGATTTGCAGCATCCGCTCGGGCCCCGCTTCGCGGGACAACGTGCGATCCAGGCTCGTCCAGCGCTCCTGGTCCACCTCGCGCTGCAAGGTCTGCTGTATCTCCAACTCGGTGCGCGGCCCTAGCCATTCGCTGGCCAGTTCGGCGGCCCGATGGCGAAAGCCGTGGGCGATGTAATCGCTGGCGATGATAAGGTCCTTGCCGGTGTCGTCGCGCCCACGCAGGACAAGGTGCGTGTGCGGGTTATCGGTGTTCCAGTGGTCCACCGCGACCCACTCCAGCCGCGTCCCCAGGTCAGCCTCCATACGGCCCATGAGCTGCCGGGTGTAGGTGCGCAAATCGGCCAGTTCGGCCCCGTCCTCCGGCGCGACGATGAAGCGAAAATGGTGGCGATCGTCAGCACAGCGCTCCCTGAACCCGCCCAGATCCGCCTCGTCCCTGTCGGGTCCGTAGGCCCGGCCTGCTTCGCCGTCGCGGCCCGCCCCGTCGCGCTCGATATAACGCAGATGCTTGGCCAGCGATCGCGGGCTGGCCTGGCGCTGGTTGACCAGCAGGGTCTTGATGGTCACACGGCGCGAGAAAGGTGTGAGCGAGGCGCCTGCAAAGCGCGCCGCCGTGTGGCCTCGCCCCAACCGCGAGCCGGGCCGCTGACCGGTGTACAGGCCCTTGCCACTGGTCAAGGCCGGACGACGTACCGCCGACTTCCCACCCGCTTTGCCGACCTGTTTGAGCACGTTGGAAACGAAGCCCTTGTCGCGGCTCTTTGGCGCACTCGGTCGCAGGCGGAAGTCGTCGTCGCGGCGGTCGGTCATGCCTTTGCCCTCGGCAAGTCAGGGCGCAGTCTGGCGCACGAGGCACGCCAACATGCCAGCGTTGGCGCGCGTTGCACGCTATCTACGGCACGGCAAGAACGCAGTCGCGTGCCGCGCCTCCCCCACGTGCAGACTGGCGTTGCGACCGACCGGGTGCCGCCCCCTTTTGTCTTGCCTTCCGCATTTTCCAGTCGCACGTGCTCAAGGTGTCCACGGCTCGACGCAGCTGTGCCACTCGCCGCCAGGCCACCGGCGAACACGGTGGCGGCCGCCAACTGTTCACGCGCAAGGCAAGACAGCTGCATGCAGGACGGCTGCGCCGGATGCACTTGGTAGCGCGATCCGGCGCGCTTCATTTGTCCATCTCCAGCAGGAGCGGATGTCCGATACCGAGCACGGCGGACGCCTCAACCGGCCCGAAATATCGGCTATCGAACGACGCCGGGTTGGTCGTGCTCAGCAGGAGCAGCTCACCGTGACGGAGCCGTCGGCACCCCGACCAGGCCCGCAACGGCCGACCCGCTCTGTCTGCGACACGCGCTGCAGCCACGGTCACGCCGTCGATGCGCACGATCCGGTCAGCGATGCACACATGCTGCCCAGCCACCGCGGCCACGCGTTTGAGCAAGGGAATGCCGATCGGCAGGTAGCCGCGCTGTGCTGCCAGCGAGGCGCTGGCATCCGGGAGGTGGATGAGCACGATGCTGCCAACAGGCGACGAGCCAGCCTTCCGTCCTGCCGGATCGATCCGATACCAGCCAACCGGCACGCTGTCCGAAGCGTTGTAGACGAACCGGGCATCGGGCCGCATGAAGACCGACCAGGCCAGTGCCGCAAGGCCACAGGCGGATAGCGCTGCGACTACAAGGCGAGCGCGGCCTCGTGAACATTGATGCGCGATGGCATTGCTCATCACAGCAGTGCCCTCCTCGCCAGCCAGGCGGTGTGACGCTCGGCGGTGTAGACGGGCATCGCCAGCCGTGCGGCGAGCCGGTTGTTCAGCATTCGCCAGTACGCAGGTGATACCGCTGCAGGATCGATACCCTGCGCCTCAATGGCATCCATCAGCGGTAGCAGGGCATGCACGGCATGCTTGCCAGTGGCGTGCAACAGCAACCTCGCCCCAGGCAACACACCGGCAATGCGTTGCGCCGCGTCACGTTGCGAGCACGCCTGCATCACCATCAGCTGCCAGCTAACCGTGCCGTAGTCGTTGGCCTGCCAGCGAACGCGGCAGAAGATCGCGCCCGGCAGGAATACCGCAATGCGCCGCATGGGGTCCAGGCGGGTAATACGCGCCGGATCACCGAAACGCAGGTAGACCTGGATGCGCTGCGGTGCGTGGACCAGAGATACGCGCGTCAGCGGCGTGGCGTCCGCCTGGCCGCAACATGCGGAGATTGATGGCGGCGGAGCCGGTGTGGCAGAGACTGTCGGTGTGATCATGATGTCTTCTCCGGAAACTCACGCTCCAACAGCCCGCGCAGCAAATCGGCCACCGTCATGCCCTGGGTGAACGCCGACACCTTGATCCGGGCGCGCAAGGCGGGGGTGATGTCGAGGGTCAGGCGCGCGCTGTAGAGATCGCGTTTATGCAGGACGCTGACGTCTCCCTGGCGAACCCAGGCTTCGGCATGCGGGTTCGCGGGAGGCCGCGCACCGAAGGCCGTGCGCTTGTCGCCTACACGGGTCATGCCGTCCACCCCAGTAACTCGTCCACCAGGGCGGTGATCTCGCGCGCGGCAGCGCTATCGGGGGCTGTCTCGCGAGCAAGCCGACCGGACGCCACGCTGTCAGCGAAGACTATGCGCTGGCGAACCTCAGCACGCAGGGCCGGTAGCGGTTGCTCGGCCAGCGCCTGGCGCGCTTCGCGGCCGATGATGGTGGTGCTGATGCGACGGTTGATGACAAACGCTGCCGCAAGCTCGGGGCGAAACACCTGCGCTTCGAGAATCAGCGCAACCATCTCATCGCTGGCCCAGAGGTCGTACGGGCTGGGTTGAACCGGGATGAGGACTTGGTCGGCAGCCAACAGCGCAGAGCGTGCAAGCGCGGCGATGCGGGGTGGACCGTCAATGACGATGTGATCTGCGCGGCGGGCCAGTTCGGGCGCCTCCTGGTGCAGCGTTTCGCGAGCAAGGCCCAATGCGCTGAACAGCCTGGGCAGGCCCTGTTGCGTGCGCCGTTGCGTCCAGTCCAGCGCCGAACCCTGCGGGTCGGCGTCCAGCAGGACAACATGCTGGCCGCGTAGCGCTAGTTCACCGGCAATGTGCGTGGCAAGCGTGGTCTTGCCGACGCCGCCTTTCTGATTGAGCAGCGCAATGATCATGACCTGCCCCTCCTCTCCCTGGAGCGGGCCAGCGCGTGCCGTTTTTCGGTTATCCACGAGAACGGGGCGCTCTTACAAAAAGTTAGAGCTTTTAAGTTAGATAAGTTAAAGGACGCTCGGTACCGCGCGGGCTCTGGTCTGTAGCCGGTTCGGCACGCCTGATAGCACGATAGGGACACGCCCGATAGCACGATACCCGACACGCCTGATAGCACGAGTCCATCCACAGCTTTTACCGCGACTATCCCCGTGCCGTGGACGACACGGGCCGGAACGTAAGCAGTTCCGTTCTGCTCTCCGGAATGCGCTCGATGCCCAGTACGTAGCCCGGCAACGACTGCCGCGCCACCAGAGTGCGCAGATCGCAGGCGAAGTCGTAGGGCCTCGCAGTGCTGCCCGACTTGCGGTGTAGATGGCGAAAATCGAACTGCCAGCCCTCGGCCTGCTTGCCGCCGTGTTTGCGAACCAGGCGGTATAGCCAGCGTTCGATGCCTCCGGTGAGTCGGAAATACGCCGGGTCGATGGTCAGGACCAGCGCTGCGTCCAGCACGCCCGCGAAGAACCAGTCCGGCAGGATTAGCTCGATGCCCAGTGGCGTACCGCGGGCGTCGGCCAGTTCTTTCCACTCGTTGATCCAGGAAAAGCGATGCAGACGCCGCCCGGTCGTCTCGCGAATCGATGTCGCGACTGTGGTGGACTGCAGGCGATCCAGGGCGGCTTTGAGGCGCTGGTAGTCGCGTAGCGATACACCGCGGCCGATGAAGCGCAGGATCTCGTAGGGTGTTGCTCGCATCAGGCGTGACGGAGCGATGCCGGCATCGCGCGCTGCAACGATCTGACTGGCGGCCCAGATCAGAATATCGGCATCCCAGATCGTGGCGATGCCGTGCTCCTGGGTTCCCTCTACGCGCACCGTTACGCCAGTGGTGCGAAAGTCTATCGGTGTTGTGCGCCGTGACTTCGATAGCGAGAAAAACGGATACGCCATGAGGTCCTGGCTGTCGCGCGGCGCCATGTCGCCCGGCAAGGCGCGAAACAAGTCGAGCTGGGCACGCTCGGGCACGGAGCTGGCCATCAGGCCGCCAATCAACGCGCACGGCTGTCAGCCGAGTGCTGCTCGGCATACTCGGGGTCGGAGGTGGCCTCGAAACTGTGAAGGTCGGCCCAGGCGTCAAGGTCGGCGATGGCATACATGACGCGGCGACCAAATTTGCGAAAGCGCGGGCCACCGCCGATTACGCGCTGCTTCTCCAATGTGCGCGGTGACAGACGAAGGTAGGAAGCCGCCTCGTCATTGGTGAGGTAACGCTGCTGCTGGACAGCAGCAACGGGTTGCATCGATGTGCCAACGGCAACAGCAGGCCGTACGGGAGCAGGTCGCATAGGGTAAGCCTCCATCGTTCAGGACAGCCGGCCACACCACTACAGCCGGATGGAGCCAGTCTCAGAGAAGCTGGGCACCCTGCTCAGGGTCGTCTTGGGGAGTGGTCGGAACGGCCCTCCCCGCACCCGTCGAGCTGTGCCAGACGCCGGTAGCCCACGAGCATCAGCATCCGGCCCCGCCGGACCAGGCGGCGCACCTTCGAGCGCAGGCCCGCGTCGGCGTGCCAGCCGTGTGTTACCGCCGCTGCACCGAAGAGCCCGGCGGCACCTCCCGCAAAGAGGCGCCCGCCAGACTGGCGTCAAGCGCCTGCAACGTATGCAGTTCAAGCAAGGCGGTGGCGCTCGGCCGAGCGAAGGTCTGGCCGGGTAGCGCGGCTTCAGAGGCACCGGCCAGGTTGTTCAGCGCGTCAGAGATGGCGCGCGAACGAAAGCCCGGTTGGGCCCCGGGGCGCATCGCTATGACGAACGCGTCGCCGTCATCCAGGCCAGGCGCCATCGCCAACGTGACCCGGCAGCCTGGAGTACTGGCCGTCAAGCGCAGACAGCGACCGTCATGCATCAGGCCCTTGCGGCCTGGAATGCGCCAGAAATCAAACGCTGCGGCATCAGGGATGGGATCAAGGTCGGGATGGAGCTGAACCAGCCCTGGATGGTCGACGAGCCAGACCGGATCCGCGTCGCGCGCGTCCAGGCCAGGCCAGGATCTTCCAGCATGCGCAGCTCCCAGCGCCGCGCAGCCACCGGCCGGCGCTGCGGATCATGCCAGTCGCGCCGGTACTCAGGGTTTCTGCGCAGATACTCCCAGGCCAGAGCAGGCTGATCGAGGTGCAGCACGTAGAGGTAGGCAGCAGTGGGAGACCCTTGCCCGGCGTTGCGGTGAGCCATCGGCCAACCTCCGTGCTTCGAGATGGTCGCCCTCGACTCGCAACACAAACGGAGGGTCTTCACACAATGCAAAGACCGATGACGCCGGGCGCCGGCCGGATCATCTGCTCGTAATTTCGCTTCAAGGACGTGCAGTGCTGAGCCATCCTGCAGTTTTGAGGCGTGGAAAGATGACCCGATAGGTCGGGTTTCAGTCCGGAGATGACGTAAATGGCGATTCAGACCGCGCCGGTCTGAACGCTTACGGTTTCACGTGAGTACGCCGTTGCTGAAATGTGAAACCGCACAAAACCGCCGACCTGCAGTTGCGATTGTGTGCCCTGCCGCGAAAGCACGGATCCGTATTCGGGTGAAGCCGTAATAGCGCCAAAGCGTAAATCTGGCTTTGCGTGTTTCCGTAAAACCGCAGAACCGCTTCCGAGCTTCTGATCAAAACCGGCATGGATACTTTGCGCAAAAGCATCAAAGAGGCGAGTTATAACCGAATCGGTTTGCGTATAGCGGCGACTGAGGAATAGCCGAACGCCTCTGTCCATTCAGGTCGACGGGATCGGCCGAGCGAAGCTGATAGGAACGTGCAGCGAAGCGGAAAGAAACGACCAGCAAAGGCGAGCGCGTGTGCAACGCCCAAGTGAAGCCTACACAAGTGCCCCGCCGCAACGGGCGGGGCTAGTTGAGTTGAGTTGGTCAGGCCACTGACTTGCTGCGCGACCAGATCAGGTTGTGCGTACCGTCCTCCTCCTCGATCAGGCGGGCGTAGATCGGCGCCGGAAAAGAAGGGTCGTCAAGGGTCACGGATAGGTATGGCCGCTCTGCCTGGCTGACTTTCTTCCAGGCTGCGCCGATGTCGAAGCCGCTGGCCGCCTGGATGCGGTAGTCGGGTTCGTTCTCGCCGCCCCTGTCGTTGGGAATGAACCTGGCCTTGACGTCCAGCGTCAGGGTGCGAACAGTGCCGGTGAAGCCATCGTTCTGAGCGGTAAAGGTGCCGATGTTGGCCATGATGATTGCTCCTTTCGGGGTAACCAAGGTCGCGCCCATCGCGTCCTTGTTGTGATCCGGCAGGCGGAGGACGGGCTGGGCGCACCGCAACGCGGCCGCAACAGCGTGAAGGACCGGCAGGCGCACGGAATTTGCGGGCGAGGAATCCGCGTAGCGGAGGGGAAATTGTTTGCACCGAACGGTTGCTGCCCTGACGCCCGAGGCGCAGCCGCGCCACCGCCAGGATTCACGACGTGCCAAGGACGCAATGGGACGAACGTTCCCAAAGGAGCCGTGGCCGGCTCGGTCTCCCAGCGTGACGCTTCACCGGCTCGCGCCCTGACGGTGACAAGGGTCGGCAGGCCAGCGAAAAGCGAGAACGCGCCCCGCGCACCTGAGGCAGCGCCGGTGAGGCCGGGTAGGCAAAGACAATAGCGAGGCGGTGCGGTAGATCAGTGACCCTACTCGAGCTCGGAGCGCGCTTCCGCGAGCTTCGGGTACGGTACGCGCGATGACAACCTACCGCAGCGAGCCGGGTCGTAATACTGAAGACTCCTCCGGATGCAGCGCTCCATCATCGCCAATTGCTTTGGCAGTCAGATCGCTCCTGATGAATCGCGGCCGTGTGCCAAACAGATTGGCCGCTTTAATCAGGTCAGGAGCGGCGGCTGCGTCCATTCGCATGAGGGTCAACGAGCCGCTTCTGTTCAGCTCGAGACCCGGCCCGAGAGGACGGGTCGTTCAGTGCGGTTCAGGCGGAAATTTTGGTACAGCTCAAAAACACTTCCAAACGATAGCGCCGATAGGCAAAGCCGCGTCAGGCAGTAAACTGCGCGCCCATTTTGACTAGCACTCCAGCTCTCATGAAACGCTTTTGTTCCGCACTGCTTGCCTCCCTCCTTCTTATCTCACACGCCTACGCCGATGCTCCGGCCACGTTTACCGCAGCCAAGGTCATAGCCAAAACGAAGGTCTTCTTCGACCAGGCGGACGGCGATCAGGGCGAGCTCTATTGCGGATGTAAATGGGAATGGACCGGAAAGTCGGGCGGCAGGATCGATGCAGCATCCTGCGGCTACGAAACTCGCGCGCAGCAAAACCGGGCCGGTCGCATTGAGTGGGAGCACATCGTGCCGGCCTGGGTCTTCGGCCACCAGCGCCAGTGCTGGCAGAACGGCGGCCGGAAAAATTGCATCGCCGATGATCCGGTATTCCGGGTAATGGAAGCGGACCTCTTCAACCTTTACCCGTCAGTTGGCGAGGTGAATGGCGACCGCAGCAACTACCAGTACGGCATGGTGACCGGCGTTTCTGCCCAGTACGGCGCGTGCACGACCCGCGTGGACTTCAAGGGGCGCACAGCCGAGCCGCGAGCTGACGTCAAAGGGCTGGTGGCGCGTTCCACCTTCTACATGTACGACCGGTACGGGCTCTCCATGTCCAGGCAGCAACAGCAGCTGCTTATGAGCTGGGATCGGCAATACCCGGTGTCAGCCTGGGAGAAAGAGTGGAACAGACGCACCGCCAAGGTGATGGGGCACCAGAACCCATTCGTGACCGGCGACCGGTCATGGAGCTTGGGCCACAAACCTTCCCGCGAAGGAATCGTGAGCGCTATTCCTGTTCGAGCTGCGGCAGCTCCGGCATCGCAGTCTTCCACCAACGACGCCATCATCGGCAATCGGAACAGCAAGATCTATCACCTCGCCGAGCGATGCCCCAGCTATGACAGGGTATCTCCAAAGAACCAGGTGCTGTTCCGTTCAGAAGCCGAAGCTGCCGCCGCGGGCTATCGTAAGGCTGGAAATTGCCGATAAGTGAACGCTCGGCGTCCGGACGGTGGGCACCGGATTCTGGCGGCCGCTGGCGTATGTTCGGGCCAAGTAGCAGCGCTGTGTCGCTTCGGCCCGCAACTGCTTGGCCCATCAGAGGGGCCGGCTGCAGGGAGTCTACTGCACGATCATCAGCTCATCCCAACGAGACGTATACCGCTTGCTCATCATCTCGCGCTTCATGGCCCATACAGGCGAGGCAGGAATGCGCCCAAGCCGCACAGCCCCCCTACCCTCGCGCGCATTGATGCGATCGACCACGTCCATCAGCCGATCGGCCCCTGGCCGAGGTGCTTGAGCGAACAGGTCAGCCGTGAGCTCACCGCGCTGGCGCAAATCCTGGAGCAGAACCTCCGCCTTGCTATAGGCATAGCCTGGACGAAAGATCGCCTCCAGGCCGCGAACTGCGGCAGCAGCCAGTATGCGGGTGTCATCGGTCGGGTATGGCAGCGGGCAGTCGATGGCATTGGCGTAGCGCGGCTGCTCGGGGTTGTGCATGCCGGTGCGAATGGCAACCTGCAACTCACCGGCCAGGCTCTGCTGAGCCCTGAGCTTTTCAGCGGCCTTGGTCACGTAGGCGACCACTGCTTCGCGAATCGGGGCGATCTCGCGCAGACGCGAACCAAACATCTTGCTGCTGCAGATCACCTGCCGAGGCGGGGTCGCCTCCTCCAGCTCCAGGCAGGCAACCCCCCCGAGTTCGCGTGCGGTCTTCTCCAGCACGACCGAGAACTGTCTGCGCAGCGACGCCGGGTCATACTGCGCAAGGTCCCAGGCTGTCCTGATACCGAGGAGCTCTAGCCGGGCCGTCAGCCGCCGGCCTACGCCCCATACCTCGCCGACCTCGGTGATCCTGAGCAGCTTGTCCCGTCGTGCCGGGTCGCGCAGGTCGATGACGCCGCCGGATTTACCCCAGGTTTTCGCCGCCCAGTTGGCAAGTTTGGCCAGGGTCTTGGTCGGCCCAATGCCCACGCCGACGGGTATGCCCGTCCAACGCAGGACACGTTCGCGCGCCTTGTGACCGAGCGCGACCATGTCACCCGGAAGCCCCGTCAGGTCGGCGAAGGCTTCGTCGATGCTGTAAACCTCGATCCGGGGATACAGCCCTTCCAGGGTGGTCATGACCCGGGCGCTCATTTGGCCGTAAAGCTCGTAGTTGCTTGAAAAACAGACCACACCCCACTCCTGCAGCCGATCGCGCCACTGGAAATACGGCGCGCCCATAGGAATGCCCAGGCGCTTGGCCTCCCGAGTCCGTGCGATCACGCAGCCGTCGTTATTGCTCAAAACCACCACCGGAAAACCTTCGAGCTCCGGACGGTACACCCGCTCGCAGCTGCAGTAGAAAGCGTTGCAGTCGATCAGCGCGAACATAGGCGGTGCAGGCTGTGGGTGGCCACGCCCCAGACGTGCAGCGACTCGGTTACCGCGATGGGTCGATAATCGGGATGCTCTGGCTGCAGCCAGACCCCAGTTGGGGTGACCTCTAGTCGCTTGACCGTCATTCCGCCATCCACATAAGCGACGACGACGTCACCCGAACGCGCTTCAAGGGCCCGATTGACCACAAGCACGTCACCATCATAGATGCCGGCGCCAGTCATGCTGGGGCCATCCACCCGAGCGAGGTAGACATGAGGCGTGCGTAGGTCTACCAGGTCGTCGATGGAGAGCGTCAGCTCTTCATAATCGGCCGCCGGCGAGGGAAAACCGGCCGGCAAGCGTGTGTCGATGTATTGGCAAAAACTACCGGAGGGGCCGAGCTGGCCAAGAATGAGGGCGCGCATCGTACTGCTCTGCAATAACTGTATGTACATACAGTTAACAGTTCGCCGCGATTGCGGTCAATGTGTAGAGGCATTTAGCCGATAGCAAGCCGAGGGATTCATGTGCGGACGATTCACCCAGTACCGAACCGCAGTCGAGTATCTCGATGCCTTGAGGTATGACAAGCCCATCGAGGGCGGGATCGACCCAGAGCCGATCAACCGCTACAACGTTGCACCGCGCTCGCGGGTGATGATGTTTTTCGAGACGGACGCCGGCATGCGCCAGGCACGCCTGCCCTGGGGTTATCAGCCGTTCTGGTGCAAGGGCAAGCGGCAACCGGCGATCAACGCGCGCGTCGAGACAGCGGCGACGAGCCGATTCTTTCGCGATATCTGGGCGACGGGACGCACACTCGTGGTCGCCGATGGCTGGTACGAATGGGTCAAGGATCCGGTCGACCCGAAGAAAAAGCAGCCTTACTACATACGGCGCAAGGACGGCGAGCCGCTATGGTTCGCAGCCCTGGCCCAGTTGGACCGGAACGGGATGGCGGAGCGCGAGGGTGACGGGTTTGTGATCCTTACGGCAGACAGCGACCAGGGCATGGTCGATATCCATGACCGCAGGCCGATCGTACTTGAGGCCGACCTGGCTCGCGAATGGGTCGACCCGGACTTGCCCCTGCCACGCGCTGAGGCAATCGTGCGAGACCTCGCACTACCGGTCGAAGCGTTCGAGTGGTTCGCGGTCGACCGTGCGGTTGGCAATGTCCGCAACGAGGGACCGGGGCTGATCGAGGCGATGTCGACCTAGCCAGATCGCCCTGCTATTCGTAGCATGAGGAACACCTCCCCCCGGAGGGAGGCGTTGGGTTATCGCCGTGCCTGGTGTCACATGGCGTCAAATGCTGCCTGCAGGTCTTCTTGCCCCGACGTCCCGCTTTGCAAAAGCAGCATGAGAAGAATGCGCGCCTTTTGTGGGCTGAGATTCCCGGCCATGACAGCGCCCGCATCCGCAGTCGTTTTGCCACCGCCTTCGAAACCGTAGTTGGCCATGACGCGACCGTTATAAACACGCGTCGAGATCACGACGGGCACCTGCTTTTCCAGGGCGTACTTAACGGCCTCGAACATCGGCTGATTCATGTTTCCCATGCCCAGGGCTTGCACTACTATTCCTTTCGCGCCCTGGTCGACAGCGCTGCGCAGCAGGCTGCCATCGGCCCCGCCGTACATGGCAACAATTTCTACTTTTGGCATCTCATCGGTCTGGATTTCGATGTGCTGTCGGCGCAGCGGCTCCCTCGCAAATATCACACGATCGGGATAGACCTCTCCCAGAAAGCCGTAGTCACCGGATTGAAAGGTTTCTACATTCGCTGTGTGGGTCTTGGTCACATGGCGCGCCGCATTGATCTGGTTGTTCATGGCCAGCAGAACCCCTTTGCCCTTCGCCTGCTCATCGACAGCTATACGCACTGCATTGAGCAGGTTGCGCGGGCCGTCGAAGTCAGAAGACGATGCGTTGCGCTGCGCTCCGATAACAACGACCGGCTTGTCGGATTCAACGGTCAGGTCAAGCCAGAATGCGGTTTCTTCGAGGGTATCGGTGCCGTGCGAGACGATTACGCCAGACACCTCTGAGCGCTGCAGCGCAGCGTTGACCGCTTTGGTGAGTTCGATCCAGCGCGGCGGATCCATGTAGTCCGAAGGCACATTCGACAGGTTGTCGACTTCAATCTTTGCGTATTCCCCTACCTCCGGCACCGTCGCGAGCAAGTCATCACCCGAAATGGCAGGCACGGGCGCCTTTTTGACCGGGTCGATCTTCATGGCAATCGTTCCGCCAGTCGCAATCAACTGAACCGTGGGCTTTTCCTGCGCGTAGGCGTTACCAAGCAGGGCTGCGCAGAGCCCGGCGATCAAAAATGAGCTCTTTCTCATGTCAGTTCCTTACCATCATTCTTATGGGGGTAAGGAAACTGACAAGCGATCTTCTGTTTGGTTGTGGCTCTGCCAGCAGGCCACTACCCCACGATGCCCCGGAAACTGGCTCGGTAGTCGGTCGGCTGGAAGTATAAGTGCTGGCTCAGGTCGCCGCTGTGGTTGAACAGAAGCGGGCAAGCGCTGCTGTTAGAACTAAGTGCCCATTGCGCTTCTGCTCGGCCAGCTTGCGGAGTGTTTCATGCTTAGGCACCGAGACAAGCACCGCCAGGTAGGTTTCACTTCTCCCAGGACGTTAACCGCTTGCTGGCAATTCAGGAAATACGCTTGTACGAATTTCCGCAGCAGTAATTGGCAATTGCCCCGGGCTTGGCATGCCAAGTGCCGTACGGCGCTCACGTTCTGATGCTTGAACTCGACTGAGAACATATATGGCCATGGTGTAGGCGCCGCAGGGCCTGGTTGTGCTCGAATTTATTGTAGGGTAGGCCAGCTGCCTCGGCATGCAGCATTTCGAAGGTGTGGCGCATCGTGGCCCCGGCTTCCAGTCCTCGCCAATACGAATGGTGGTGCCCCCATGGTTCGTCAGCCGGAATGAGAACTGCCTCGCCAACGCAACAATTTTCGGCGCTCAGCGGGCCTGGTTTTGAGAACTGCTTGCCGAAAGCAACCAGTGGCCCCGCCGTTGATACGCTTGAATGGCCTATCAGCCACTCACCCTTTGGCTTTATTACAGCTGTCTAACAGAGCGTTATCGGTAGCCGCCATCGCCCTGGCGGCGCAGACGCCGTACAGTTTCATAACGATCCAATTACGATTCAACTGCTTGTTAAGCGTGATTAGGTCAGGCAGGAGTTCAACCGGCTCACCGTAGCGATCGTAGCTGCGCTGCGCGAGTGTCAGTGCCCTTTCGGGCTCACGCTCCCGTAACACCTCCACCAGGAGCAAGTTGTCGCTGTAGAGCGCCCGCTCATCAGAAACGACGCTTTCGAGTTCAACGACCGCATCGCGCCCGAGGCCGTTCACACTCAACGCATTGATCAGTACGTGACGCGCAAAAGCTGCACTGGATGCAGGGCTTTGCCCAGCCTGACGCGCACGCGACAAAGCGTCTTTACGGTCCTGCTTCATTAGGGCAAGCGAGGAAACATGAGCTTTGTCTAACCCTTCGAAGAAACGACGAGCCTCAGAGGCGGCCACCACCCGTTTATAAGCGTCAACACGAAGGGACGGCCGCTCCACTTCAGCGTAATGCTGCTTGATATACCTGCGCAGTCCATCCATTCGAGTTGCTCCCGAATCATGGTGCCGGCTCCACTTCCCGATAAGCTTCTCAGCCTCATGTTCGAGTTTGTCTACCTGGCCGTCGATAGCCTTAGCTAGTGCGCTATTGTCGCTAGGCTTAAACAGCTGGAAATAGTCTTTTTTACGCGCCTCGCGTTGAGCCTTGGTCATATCGTCCCAAGTCCTGATACGGCTCAACAATTTATGCGCGCCGATATAAGAGTACCCTGCCCGGATTACGAGGTCGGCGCCCAATCGGTCAGCCTCGTCTTCCTGAGAACGTGTCAAACCAGGAATAAGCCCGATCTGAGACAGTCCAAGCCCAGCCTCGTTGATGGCAAGCATACGCAGCAGATCGCTCTCTACCGCATCAGCCTGTCGCCGGCCGATGTACAGCTTACCGGCGCTGTAGAGAAAACCGGAGGCGGTATCAAGCCAGTTAGTCTTGTGATGGTTCAAAAGAACATGCGCGTACTCGTGTGCGATTAACGCGGCTAACTCATCTTCGCTCTCGAGCGCACCTAGCACTTTGTATGGGATATAAATCCCGCCGTCCTCATAGCTCGCTGCGCTGAACTCGGTATTCGGCGTGATGTATACCCGTCCCGCAGCAGGGGTTCCCGGTAACGTGCGCTGCAGTTTTTTTAGGATTGAGTTTGTGTACTCGTCGATACGCGGATTGTCGGCTGTGCCTAACGCACGATGCTGCAGCAAAAAGCTATCAGTGGTTTGCAGACCCACCTGTTCCTTGTTAGCTGCCGTACCAGGGAAACGCGAGTCCAATAGCGTGATGGTTGGGTCATCGGCTGCCATGGCTATAGGCAATTTCGGCACGCTAACCTGCGCGCAGCCACCTATTACAGCCAGAGACAGCGCCGCACAAACAAGCCGCTTCATGGGCACCCCTCCCCAGCTCCACGCGAGACGGCCGCTACGGAGTCCTGAAGCGTCGGCACACAGCCACTTTTCCCGATACTCGGCGGCGGGAATACTTCGACATCCATGCTGTCGAGCCAAAGTTCCTGCCCCTTAAGTGAAACCTTCAAGTAGCCCCTAGGGCTTTGCTCGAGCAGCACTAACGGTAACGATAACTCTTGGACCGAACGCTTGCCGGTTCGAACGTACAGCCCGTCTGCTTGACGTTCGTACACACTAACGGGGTCGACGTTTGCTTCGGTAACTTGCGAATCGGCAAGGCAGCTCAGCGGCAAGCCAGCAGTGAAGGCGAGACAAATGACAGATCGGATCATGGCGTTCTTCCTTAATTTACGGACGGCTGTCGCCGATTGGCAGAGGCTTCCAATATCCTCCGGGCAAGTTCGAAAATGAGCAGAAGCCCAAGCCAGTCAAGCGGAGGGCGATGCAAAACCAGGTAGAAAAAAGCACTAACGCCGAGTACAAGCACCGCTGCGAAGGCGTGCAATAGGAAATCCAGGCGTGCAGGATTGGCACGAATGAGAGCGGCAGACACCCAGGCCAAGAGCAGCCCGAGGACTAGAAGCGTGGGGGTACCTTCGGCCCGGGCGAAATAGTGATCGTCCCAGGTCAGTAAGTTATCCAGCGCCATGGCATGCAGATAAACACCTGGCAACTGTCCATGAACGGGGCTTGCTACGAGGTCATGGATCCCGGCAAGGCTCGTTCCGACCAAGACCACCCGGTCTTTCAATAGTCCGCGAACTCTAGCGCTACTCAGGTCCTCTTCGCGCACCGTCAATGTATAGGGGCATGTCTGACGGCCTTGGGCTTCGGACTCTTTATCGAAGCTGGCAAGTAAGCTTGACCACAGGATCCGTGCGGAGTCGAAGAGTCGGGTTCCGGGACTTACCTCAGACGGCGCACACTGACTTGCCGCGAGCAGGTCCCGAGCGCGGACCTGCGGCGCAACGTTGTATCCCCATTGAACAACCATCGGCGCACAGAAAGTACCGGTGTCACCTTGTGCTAAAGCTTCACCACAGCTCTTGTTCTCGCCGCGCTCGCAGAGTTGGCGATACAGAGCGAAGGCCGCAGTCGGCAGGCTATCGGCGCCACATCGGTTGTCGCTCACCGACGGCATCGCACCAAAGCGATGGGGGCCGTCCACGAGAAGTGGATAGTCGGCGCCATGTCCACTCCAACCGGCCATTGCCAAGTGAGTTCCAGGGACTTTTGCAAACAGGTTGCGCTCACCGCCGTCTAGGACCGCTAGGTATAGCGGAACCCCCGTTTCTTTAAGGGTCTCCTCTAGTGCCTTTTGTGCTAGCGGGAGGGACGAATCATAAGAGCGGCGGTCTTCGACAAGAACGTCGAGAAAGATGGCAGAGGGGCGTTGTTTAGCGATCCGTCGAACCACCTCCTCGTAATACAGATAGCGGGGCGGCCAGCTCTCACCGCGTACGGCCAAGGCGCCTTCGTCGATAAGCACTACTGCAATCCGCGATTGTGCAGTTGTTGGGTAAAAAGGCGCAGCGATCTTCTGCACAATCTGTTGGGAATGCCTTTCCACCGCGCCCGAAAGACCGAAAGGATCGACAACCTCCAGCAGCCATGCGGGAATGATGAGCGCAACGAAAATCACAAACATGCGAGAGACAGTTGCCCAGGCGACCAGATTGCCCGGCACTGTCTTTAAACGTTCATCCCGAAAGCTTGCGAAGTAGCCGAGCATTAACTGCCAGCGTCGCACGAAGCTTACGCCTACTCGATGCAGCAACTGGCGTGGCCGCCTGCACATGAGTATCAGCTTCGCCAGCTGTCGGGCGTAGTCTTCAATGCCTTTCATCTGCCCTGACGCGACGTCCGGGCATGGCTCTTGGTGATTCCCGCTCGGCATCCCTGTCCATCCGAAGCATGTAGCGAACCAGCCCATGCAAGTCCTTATTGATCGGATAGCATCATAACGCCATCAGCGAAAAAGCACGACGTATGTCACAAACCATTGGTCGGTTCCCTGATTGCGCTACTTTGGCGAGGAGCGTTGCGGCGTAGCCAAACCGTAGCCACTCTCCTGCTGACCCGCACGGTTGCTTTATTCCTGTTTTCGTCACCAGGCGAACTTGCTCAGCCACAACATAAGCTGTCGCAACGGCCGCGCATTATCCAGCCATCAACTGCACGAGCTCGAAGCGGCTAAGTCCGTGAAGATCCACCTGACCCAAACAGATAAGCTGTTATTTAGCCGGCCCATAAAGCTTCCGGCCGCACCTCTGGCCCGGGGCTCGTGGAACTGGTTGATGATGACATCTACCTGACCGACAACGCCTACCTGATGCAAAACAATGAGTGCAATAGGTCTTTTCTGACGATGCGGATTACCTGGCGGCAACGATGCAGCGTCTCAAATTGGGCGTACTGAACAATTGTTCAAACTCCGCATCCGCGCTGGCCGCGTGATTAAGCGCGCTGGAGGTTCCGTCCGAGCTTACCCGCATGCCACGATTCTAGGCACCACCAACTCCCAACGCTCGCACTTATGCCAAGCTCGATATTGCTCCTCGCAATGCGCCGATTGCCTGACCAGAATGCCCGCCGCCTCGCATCGCTCAACCTCGAGCGGGAGCTTGAAGGTTTTGGAGGTACGGCCAAGGGTTTGGCCCTGGCTGTTTTGGATGAGGTACCGGTCTTCACTCGGGACCAGCGTCAACGGGTCTCCCATCTGAAGCTGCGCAAGCGCCGCATGGATTGGTGCGTGTTGGGGCTGGCGCCCTGCGTAGTCGAGATCAATATCCTTGAGTGAAAGCTGAAGGTAGCGCTTCTTAAGCTCCGGAAGGTACCGACCCACGTATTCACGCCTTTGGACATTTGCGGGCAGATGACAGCTGAACGGATTGCCATCGGAGAATTCACACAGGGTCAGTGTCTGCTCAGCCCGGGTCATGCCCACGTAGTACAGGCGGCGTTCGTCATTGAGTACCTCTGCGCCGGTGGGCCAGCCACCGTCGAGCAGCACCACGTGACGGAACTCCAGCCCTTTCGCCGAATGCACAGTGCCCACATACAAACCCTGTTTGGGCTGCTGGCGCAGCTCGCGGGCGTAGTCGTAGAGCCAGTCGATAACCGCCTGGGCGCTGAGCTGACACTCACCCAACTCAGCAAGAAGTTGGCCGAACGCCGTTTCGAAGAACTCGTGCCATTCAGGATCAAGCGACGCACTTTCGAGATCGCGCCAATGGCCTTTGGCATCGAGGGACCTGTCCTGAGAGCGCAGTTGCTCGATCGCCTGTACAAAGCCCCGTTGACCTGTGAGCGGGAGCGCTGAATCCTTATCCGCAGCCAGGCAATAGGACACCCCGTTCTGCTCGCACCAGGCCTGAACCGGGTACAGGCACTCGTGCCGGCGAGCCAGGATAGCGCACCCCAGCCAGTCGCCATTTTCCAGATCCAACAAGCGTTGAAGCTCGGCTACCGCGGCCTGCGCCTGGAGGTTCGGTCTCGTTTGCTCATCACCCGTTATCAAGAGGCGAATGACCTGACCTCGCCGTTCGGCATCGATCTCCTCCCAGTCGCCGCCGCGCGGATGATCACGGCGTAATGCGTTGATCTGAATAGGATGACGATGTTTCAAGCGATCGGGGTTGCGCTCGATAAGGCTGTTGGCGGCCTCAATGATGTGACGAGTCGAGCGGTAGTTATCGATGAGGTAGCTGGTGGTGGCTTCGTAGTCTTCACGAAACTGCAGGATGTAGCGGTTATTGGTTTCCCGCCACTGGTAGATGTTCTGGTCGTCGTCCCCGACCGCAAGGATGCATAGCCGGCCGTCCTCTTCGGCCTTGCGCCCGGCCAACGCACTGACCATCCGGTACTGGAGCTCATCGATGTCCTGGTACTCGTCCACCAATATGTATCGGTAGCCACGCAGGAGCTGCTCACGCAGATCATCCTCGCCTTCGACCTGGCGTTTGCCCTCGAGCAGTTCAACCGCATCGGAGAGAACCTGTTTGAGCGTGCCCTCCTCGACCGTCTCGCCCCGGGCGAAGCGGGTGCCGGTCAGCCGCATCGCCATTCGGTGATAGGTCATCACGTTGACCCCGAAGGCATCGGCGCCTACCAGGCGCAACAAGCGTTGCTTGATTTCGTTGGCGGCGTGGCGATTAAAGGTCAGGGCTACAATGCAGCTGGCCGGCACCCGGCGCACGCGCAGCAGGTAAGCAATCCGATGCACGATCACCCGCGTCTTGCCCGAACCGGGTCCGGCAAGCACCAGCCGGTTCATGTCGTCATCGTCGGTCACCACAAGGCGCTGCGGCGCGCTCAGGGTTTCGATGATGGTGTTCCAAGACTCCTCGCTGGTGGCGAGCTTCAACACTTCTTCACGCCCGTCGAAATAGCGCTTGATGAAGTCCTGCTTTGAGTCGCTGAAGTAATGCATCACCAAGCTCAGCGCGGCAGCCATCTCGCCCAGCGCGACCTCGGCGTATTCGCGCATCACATGCACCTGGATGCGCTTTTCCCGGTAGTGCTCGTCGAGCTTGGTGTAGTCATCCTTCAAGAAGCCACTGCGTTTTTCCGGGTTGACCTCAATGGTCATGGCACGGCGCATCACCGTCATGCCGTGATTGAGGGTCAGGATTTCCTGTTTGTGCAGGTACAGCAGTACGTGCTCGATAGCCCGACGACGTTGTTCGGGAGGAATCAGGTGCGGCAGCTGCAGGTCCGCCTCGAGGGCGCGCCCGAGCTCACCAAAGGTGGTTTCCACCAGCAAATCTTTGCCGCGCAGCCCCGGCGGTATTTTGCTGATCAAATACTCGAGCAGCACACCGGCCAGCGCGCGACGCTTCTCGCCAAACTTATGGAGCTTCGCCCAAGTGTGGCCTCCCTTGATACGCAGTTTCAGATAATCCCGGCTGACCTGGCGCAGCTCCAGCGTGCCCTTCTGTTGGCTGTCGCTGTCATGGTCCTGGGCGAGGCTGCGTAACAGGCGCAGCACGTGCAGCGGAATCAATTCGCCCTGCCCGGTCATTTCTTTGAGCGCGGCAGTCAATGGCGGCAGGTTCAGGCCTTGCCAGGCTCCGCTCTCGGCATCCGGGGCCTGCTCACGCAGCGTGTCAAACCACCCAGCCTCCAGTTCGAGGGTGTGTTTTAAGCGCTGGGTGGCCGCGCCCGACACCCCATGACGCAGGTAAAGGGTCAGCTTGGAGTCATTCTCCAGCAGCCCCATGTCCTCCATCTGCTTGAGGGTCGCCGTGACCTCCTCGGAGGTGAGGCTAGTCAACGCCATCAGCGCATCGGTGTTAATGCGCTCATCGGAGCCGGCGTCATACAGGAAGCGCAAGATCGCCCGAAACTCTTCCAGGCGGCGCGCGGGCAGGTCGGCGTTATCAAGCCGTAGTTCGGCTTCAGCCTGAGGCAGACGCAAGGTCGCTGGAAAGATCTGGGTCTGGTTTTCTTCACGCTTGAGGTACTGGCCGCGCTCAAGCCAGGCTACCGCAGTGACCACTTTGGTTTCGGCGTCGCGGTCATCGGCGTTGAAGCTGGTTTCGACCTCCTCATCGAGCAAGACTTCGCCAGCTGTGATGACGAGCTTGCCGCCTTTGCGGCGTTCGCTTTCCCGGCGTAGCTTGCGCAGAATCTGCTGAATATCACGCAGGCCGAGCTTTGAGCGTTCGCACATGCCGAACTGGGTTTCGATGTCCTGCAGGTCATAGAGCAGCACGCAGCGGGCGTCACCCTGGTCGCGCCCTGCTCGCCCGGCTTCCTGAAGGTAGTTTTCCAGCGAGCCCGGTATGTCGGCATGCACCACCAGGCGAATATCGGCCTTGTCCACGCCCATGCCAAAGGCATTGGTGGCGACAATCACCCGCAGTTGGCCTGCCTTGAACGCATCCTGAATGTCGGTTTTCTCGTGGGGTTCGAGGCCTGCATGAAAGTGCTTGCAGGGCCAGCCCTGTCCGATCAGAAAGTCAGACAGTTCCTCGGCGCCCTTGCGGCTGGAGACGAAGACCACCGAGCCACCGTCCTGACGACCGATATGATCCTCGAGCAGTTGGTGAGTGCGGGCCCACTTCTCGGCGCGGGTGCACGGCAGCACCTCAAAGCTCAGGTTGGTGCGCTCGTGGGTGCCGAGAAAGGTCTCGAACTCAATCTTGAGCTGCTCTCTGAAATGCTGCTGGATATCTTCGAGCACATCGGGTTTGGCCGTGGCGGTAAAGCAGCCAATCGGTGCCAGCGGACCGTCACCGGTGTGCTCGCTGATAAAGCGCGACACGTACTGGTAGTCGGGTCGGAAGTCGTTGCCCCACTTGGACAGGCAATGCGCCTCGTCAAAGATCCAGGCGCCGATCTGACGTTGTTTGATCGCCCGGCGAAAGGCCTTGTTGCGAAACTGCTCAGGCGAGACTAGCAAGATACCCACATCGCCCATCTGTACCTTTTCCAGCACCTCGGCCCGCTCGGGCATGGTCAAAAGACCGTTGAGGGTGGCGGCGCATTGCACGTTGCGCTCAAGCAAGCCGTCAACCTGATCCTTCATCAACGACTGCAGCGGCGAGATGATGATCGTGAGGCTGCCGTTGCGATGGAAGCGATTAAGAGCCGGGAGCTGGTAGCACAGGGATTTGCCGCCCCCGGTGGCGAGAATGGCCAACACGTGCTTGTCGCGCATACCCGCCAGGACCACGTCGTGCTGCAGACTTTGGCCTGGGCGCTCGTAGCGAAAGTCATCAAAGCCGAAGTAGCGTTTGAGCTCGTGGCGGGGATCATGAGTTGTTGAGCAATACTCGCAGCTGCTTTTTCCGCACGGCAAATCACGCAGCTCAGTGATGAGCCTACCTACCTCTGGAAACTGATACCTGACCCAGGGCGCGAGCACCGAGTTGCCGCCAGAGACACGCAGCCAGGCCAAAGCATAGGCCAGTGGTAGGTGCAGGGTCTGGTCCAGCAGGTCCACTTCCAGCAGCTGCTCAAGGCGCGTGCTGCAGACCTTCATGCTGCGGGTCAGGGTTGGGTCGGTTTCAACGAGCAGCTGAGGGATCAGGCCACGCAGCTCCGTGACCGGCTTGGGGCTGATGCCACTGAGGGAGGCGAAGAACGAGCCGAGGTCGCTCCTGAGCGTGGGAGCTAGCAGCGTCTGGTAGCACAGGAGCTCGGCCTGATTGGTATCGTTCAGTTGCGCAAAAGCCTGACGCTGGTCCTGAAACAAGGTGAGTGTGGAGCGGCAGTCAGACAGCGGCGAGTTGAGGCTGTCACGAATGAGTTTGTAGTCCTTGACCAGGCGGTGATACGGATTCTGCGGAAACGCCAACGGCGACAGACGCAGAGTGTCGATCACGGGGAGCCCATGCAGGGCCAGATGTGGAGCCTGTTGTTTTAGGATTGGAATGTCATGGTCGATGACGTTGTGGCCGAGGACGAAGCTTGCTCCCTGCGCCAGACCGCCCAAGGCGTTGAGAACGTCAGGCAGGTCTCTTTCGACCTTGCGCTCCAGTTCGGCTCCCGTGTCGGGGCGCAGGGCGCCGACCATGAAGATTCGATCGGGCTTATCAGCTGTGCCGGGAGCAACTTCGAGATCGAAGATCAGGCTTTTGGGTTGAGACGGTGAAGCCATCCGGACGGCGATCCTTGCAACAGACTACGGGGCTAACTGCACTGTAGCGGCAAATGCCCGGTCTAGGTAGGTGCGCAGGGTCGCGGTGAGGCGTGCTTGGGGAGGTTTCCGACGGGTGTGGGGTAGCTCAACGGCAAGAGCAAAAGTGCAAAAGTGCAAAAGTGCAAAAGAGTATGGCGTCACCCGGCTGGGCCGGGTCGCGCTGGCGTGCTGCGCATCGAGCCGGCCAGCGCCGTCTCGCCCCTAGGGTCGTAAGCGCTCCATAGACCAAGCCCGAAGCCGGTGACGAAGCGATCGAGTTGACGGTCGACGAATTGAACTGGCTGCTCGACGGCATCGACCTATGCCGCAATCGTCCTCATCAAGTTCTGACGCCGCGTTACGTGGCCTGAGCCGGTATAATCCGGTGCCATGAAATTTGGCGCTGACTCCCTTCCCGACGATCCCGTCTTGCTCAAGGCCCTGATTCTGCAATTACAGGAACAGGTCGCCCTGCTGCGCCATAAACTGTTCTCGCCCAAGTCTGAGCGCAGCCCGGAAGACGCTGACTCGCCGCAGTTGGCCATGTTCAACGAGGCCGAGGAACTGGTCGAAGCGCCTGCCGCTGAGGCGGACGAAGCCGAAGCTGAGACCGAAGAAATCGTCGCCCCGGTCAAGCGCCGTGGCAAGCGCAAGCCGCTGCCGGCAAATCTGCCGCGCGTCGAGGTTATCCATGCGCTGCCCGAGCACGAGCTGACGTGCGAATGCGGCTGCCGCAAGCTCTCACGGGAGCCCCTACCATCCAGCCTGAATGACCTCGCCATGAATATAGCGCTCATTTTCTTTGTAGATAATCACATAACCAGGCAGCGCCGTGATTTGCCACTCTTCGCCCAACACGGTTTTAACCTGTCGAAGAACATTCAAAACACTGCTCTCCTCCGAACGCAGGCTGACCTGCGTTTCAACCAGGTCAGTATGCGGCCGTCTGGAACGACCGCCGGCATTTTGATACCTGACCGTGTAGGCCAATTGATCTTTTAATTGTCTCAGCACCTCGGCCACACTACGGTCACCTTCAGGCTGAACGACACGCGCCTCCAAACCTAGGTCGATGGGATAGATACTGTCGAAATGGCTCTCCTTAACCACGGACTTGTCTCTATTACGCCCAGGATCGTTAGAGCCGAAACCGCTGAGATTCCAGGCTAGAGAAACTCCGTCGCTGCGGTAATGCTTGATGAGCAAATCCTCGAGATCCATCGCGGTAAACACGTAGACCCGAACAGCCTTGAATCCAACCTGGCTCTGACGCAGATTCCGGCGAGAGCGGATTTTCTTCGCGTGGCGCAGCAGTCGTTGCCTCAAACCGGCGTCCGCGTCGGTTTTCCCCACGTAGACCAGATCGCCATCAAAAAACAGCTGGTAGACCCCCTGCTGCTCCGGCACCTCCAGAACCGCTTCCTCATTGAGTGGACCCGGCGTCATTTGCTCGAACAAGCCGACTAATTCCGCCAACAGTGCGGAAGGCAGATCAAACTCCAGATCCTTGAAATACTCCATGTCTCTTCGACTTCCTTAGTCAAATCACACGCCGCAAGCCGCACGCCTGCAGTAGCGTCGAACCAGAGACGCTGCCGTTCAGAAGCAGGGCTGACTTTTTAGATAGTAGAGTTACTCGCCTTCAGCCTCGATAAATTGACCTGAAAGGCATGCCGGCAACACTCGGAGGTAAGTTTCGGCATCCTGGGCGATCTGCTCTTGCGACTCTGGACGCTCCACGAGACGCATGGCCCACTCTCGTCCAGGATGCAAGACGTCCCATCGGGGGCGCATGCCAGCGTGTCGCCCCTTGCCGGGGTTGTGGTTGCCGAAGCCGTCAATAAGCGAATTCCACACCGGGGTGAAGCGGGCAATAATCAGTGACTCGCCAAGCGGAATCCAGATATCGTCCACCACAAGAAAGCGGCAATGAAAATCCTCGATGTGTAGGTTTTCAGCGGCGCGAATGCTGTCGGCATGCTCCTTCAGACGTTTCTGCAACACCTTCCCAGCCGGCACCTCAAGATTTGCCCCCATCCGTGCGCCTGGCGGAACAGCCTTGCCTACGTAAATGGGCAGCATGAACCTACCTTCACGGTTCAGCCGGGAAACCTGGGCGTACGCCGGGAAGTCGCCCGAATAGTAGATGGCATAAATGCCCGCTCCCTCGAACGCCGGCAGATCACCCAGCGGATGGACCTCTTTTGTCAACAACGCCTCGGCGACGCTCGCGCCCAGATTCTTTTTATCCAGCGGATTAAACGGAATTACCTTTCCAGTCACGCGATTTCCCTTCCTCTACAGATGTCCTGTTTTTTCAGTTTGCTCAATTCCGCCATGGCAAGTTTTTCAGCCACACTCGAGGCCACCCGCTGGGCCAGTAGCACCGGCACCGCGTTGCCTAGCTGGCGCATCGTCTCAGTCCAACTGCCATGAAATCTGTAGCCATCCGGGAAGGTTTGAATGCGCGCGCTCTCCCGCACCGTGAAGTAGCGGACGCTGCCGTCGCGCCTAACCAGCATGTTTTCGCCGCCAGGAACGCCATGGTCCCCGGCTTTGAGTGTCTTGGCGGGCAGGTCCAGTGGGCTCCCCGTGTGGCCTGGATATACGCGCGCGCCGAACTGAAACAGGTGATTTGGCACGGTCATGGCCAACGACGACTCTGGGTCCGGCAAGTCATGTATGGCGTCCCTGACGGTGCGCCATGGCAGCGTCGTCAACGGAGCCTTTGCTGTCCGGAGCTTTTCGACACGCCCTACAAGCTTGGTCGGCACTTCCGGCACCGACAAACCATGGCGCGCCCAGTAGGCGCCGGTGACCCATTGATCGTGAAGCAACGCCTCGTAACTGTGAGTTGGTTCAGGGAATGACCACTCCACTCCGAGGTCATCTCTGAACCCAACTAGGAATACCCGCTCGCGCTTTTGTGGAACGCCGTAGTTGGCTGCATTAACCAGCGTGGGCACAACATTATAAGTTAGCCCAGCTCCCTTGCTTTTGCCCGAGGTCCGCTCTTCCTGCAAGCGCTTGAGATGCACACTCCAATCTTCGTCGCCAATGGGTGGGAGTTCCGGAAATTCGAGCTGAAGCTGGATGTAGTGGAAGTAATTGGCGAATGTCGCGCGGGTCAGGCCCTTGACGTTCTCAACGATGAACGCCTTTGGCCTTAGGCGACGTATGACCTCGACGGTGGCTGGAAACATGTCGCGCTTGTCCGCTTGGGCGCTGTGCTTTCCGCCAATTGAGAACGGCTGACAGGGCGGGCCACCCGAGAGGAGCTCGATGTCCTTAGGAATGGAATCCCAATCGAACTCACGCACATCCCCCTCATGAAGATTCCAGCTCGCGAGCAGCGGATATCCACGCCGTTTGTTCTCTCTCACGGTGTCACAGGCCCACTTGTCCCATTCCACCACGGCAAGGTGTTCGAAGCCCGCGATCTCGCATCCCATTGCCAGGCCACCCGCGCCGGCGAATAGTTCCACTGATCTCATTGCCCCGCCCTCGATATTCGACTCGCAAAAACGCGTTGAATCTTACCAAAGCGATAAGCCACGAACACGCTGAAATGTCTGACAAGAATGGCCGGAGTGACCGAAGGGAAGCGCAACGCGAAGTACGACCGCTAGCGGAGCCGAGGACGAAGCTCGCATCCTGCCCCAGGCTGTCCAGGGCGTCGGATCTCAGGCAGGTCCTTGTCGACCTTGCGCTCGAGTTCGGTGCCGCTGTTGGGGCGCAGGGCACCGACCATGAAGATTCGGTCGGGCTTATCGGCTTTGCCGGGCGCGACTTCGAGGTCGAGGATCAGGCTTTTGGGTTGAGACGGTGAAGCCATCCGGACGGCGATCCTTGCAACAGACTACGGTGCTATTGGCACTGTAGCTGCAAATGCCCGGTCTAGGTAGGTGCGCGGGATCGCGGTGGGTGCGGGTTTCCGACGGGTGTGGGGTTGCTCAACGGCCGAGCAAAAGAGCAAAAGAGCAGAAGAGCAAAAGAGCAAAAGAGTATGGCGTCACCCGGCTGGGCCGGGTCGCGCTGGCGTGCTGTGCATCGAGCCGGCCGGGCCTTCTCGACCCATGGCGCGCTCATTGCTAACGCAAGGAGCGGTGTCGATGGCTGTTTTCGGCCAGGAGCGGTCTGTTGGAACGGTTGAAATCGACCCATGGCAGCCCGCAGTCGATTACTGCCAGGAGGAGGTGAACAAAAGGTTCTGGTTCGTTATGCTGATGGCACTTTGTCCTTATGGAGCGAACCGCATGGCCGGATACGACATAATTGATGGAATGCGGGTGCCTAGGACGATCCTAACGACAAACCAGATTCTATCGGGTAGACATCAGGGGAGCATCACCGTAATAGGCTGCACACTCGTGATTAATGGCACGCTTCAGGGATCTCTCTCCGTAGAAAGCGGCGGTGAGGTTCTAGTTGTGGGCACCCAGCAAGGATCTACTAACGTTTCCGGTAACAGCAGGGTTGAGGTGTCGGGAAAGTGCCAGGGTTCCACAAATATTGGCCCGGGCTCAGAAGTCCTGATACAGCCGTCCGGCAAGCTGCAAGGTTCAATGAACAACAACGGTAAGTTGATTGTCCGCGGCGCATTTGGTGGCGCATACAGCGGTCAAGGCGACACCTCCGTAGAAGGAGATGGGTATATAAAGCAGCCGCGAATAGAAAACGGTGTGCATTATTACGACTGGTGAGAACAAGCCCAGCTTCGCCGGCTTGCGCTGGAACAAATTATCTTTTGAACAAATTTGAAAGGAAATCAAATTGTGAAAATTGGAGTGCGGGCGTCACCTACTGAAGTGGTTTATTGTGTATTCGACTCCGATCAGAGTGTTGTGGTGAATTTGGGAAAAATAAGTATACCCAAATCACTAGGGGTTCCTGAGCAACTCAAACATATCAGGCTGAATTTGCTTGATGTGCTTCGGGAATACGAGATTTCCGAGGCGGGCATCCGCGTTATCGAACCCACGGCGCAGAGCATCTCGATTGAGCGTGTCCAGATCGAAGGCGTCATTCAAGAGGCGTTTGCGAGCAGTAATGTGAAAAAATATTACGTAGGCCAAATCTCAAGTATTGCATCCAGGGTTGGAATCGAGCGAAGCCAGTTCAAACCTCTGGTTGACGGAGATACAAGCCTTGAAGGCTTTGAAAATTGGGAGGAATTGTCTAAAACTGAACGCGAAGCGACACTCTGTGCTATGGGGGCTTAATATGTACGGAATTTATAGTCGCGCGCAAGTTGAGTTCGAGTATCACAAGGAGATTGGCCAAGATGGCAAAAACTCCAAAGCCTACCTCGCACATGACAAATATTTAGATGCCGAGCTAGTAATTAAGGAAATGGCCCGGGATGCATTCGAAGATAGCGAAGCATTCTTCGCAGAGTCCAGATTGCTGTACAGGGCTGCCCATGCACACGTAGTTCAAATTCAGTATGCGTGCGCATGTGAGAAAAACATTTACCTAGCTCTGCCTTATTATAAGAACGGCTCTTTGAAGGACTTTGCTAAAAGTAAGTCCCTTACTGTTAGAGAGATTGTTAGATTTTCTATTCATATCTGCTCTGGACTTCACAATATCCATTCAAAAGGTCTGATCCATTTCGATATAAAACCGGATAACATCCTGCTTTCAGACCGCATGGAGGCTTTGGTTTCAGATTTTGGACTCGCCAAAGCGATGGGGTTAGACTACACGGCGACTCCTGCTCAGATGTATACCAAACATATGGCTCCTGAGTTTTTCACGGACTCTGAATTCACTAGCCAGTATGATATTTATCAACTGGGGCTTACTATTTATAGGTTGATTATTGGTGAACCTGACTTCAATGCTCAGATAGCCGCCTTTAGCTCTTTTGATGAATTCAGAGCTGCGATCCTGACCGAAGCTTTCCCCCGGCGACTATCCCTTGAGCACATACCATCACGCCTGAAAAAGATCGTAGAGACGTGCCTGAAGGTCGACCGCACCCAGAGGTATCAGTCTGCACTGGAGGTCGCGAACGAATTGGCCCAGATAGATGACAATACGCTCGACTGGGTGTATGAGAACGTTGATGGCGTCCGTCGTTGGCATAAGGTGACGCCAACCCACGAGTACCTGCTGGAGGTCGATAGCACTGGCACGTCCGTCGCCCAAAAGAAGACCCATGCAGGTAAATGGTCTAGGATAAAGGAGTCATGTGGTGGCTTAACGGCCGCTGCGATCAAGAGGTTTCTGAGGAAATTCTGATGCGTGTTATACGCAATGACAAGAAAGCCTATAAAACCCGAGAGTCACTCTCGTCCCCCCCTAGAACCAAGGATTTCGAGACAAAACCAAAAGATAGGTTTGAGTTTGAGATCAGTGGTCACTACGTGACGCGTCGGATAAAGGCCGACTAATGTATAGCCCGGCCGAAGCCGGGCTTTTTCACGTCCTCATTTCCTCCCTGCCACTCCGCTCTGATCCAAATAGAGCATAAGCGCGGAATGAAGCTCTTCAGCTCGGCAAGCATGGGCATGAGCCACAGCCGGAGAACTTCCGTCATGCACTTTGCTAGGCGCTATATGTATGCAGCTAGGCAACTTTCGGAAGGGGCACGATTGGTGCGCCAAAGCTGAGGAGCGCGGTGCCCACAAACGCATCGTTGACACCGACCGGGCATCTTCCTTCATTTGGACAAGGCAGGCGCGGAACCATGAGGATTTCCTTGCTGGCAGAAGATCCCAACCGCTACCACTGGGTGAATGACAAGGAGCGTCGCAGTCAATTACCCCTGGATCGTGGCTAGCTGCGAGCCTTAATATTGTAGTTTGATCACCTGCGTGACAGTCCGTTTCTGGCCGGTTCAGCCATTCGTGACGGGCAGAAACCGGCCAATAGCAGACATAGAAATCTGGGAGCTATAGCGCCGACACAGCCTCTCTCGGGGCGGCCACCATCCTGGGCCTGTTGGTAATTTGAATACTGGCAAAACTGTGCTATGACGTTGAGCAACGCAAGAGAGAACGGGACAAGGACACATAGTGCAGAGCTTCAACTACATTTCCTTCGGAAATCGAGATTATCTCGAAGGGAACGGTAATGAAATCTCGATGGGGCGGGGGCGCATGTTCGAATACACGCCAACCGACGTTGAAAAGCGGCTTGAAATCCTCGATGCCACAGCAATCGCCTTTCTCGAAAAGTTACCGACCTTTTTGTGTAGCGAGATCAAGCGAGCTAGAGACGGTGCCTCGATGCTCATCAAATACGGTCGAATTTCGCAAACTACGCCTGGGCGAAAAGAAGTCTCCACTCTATTCGAGACTGTGATCGATTTTGGTGAGGTCGAGTTCGACGACATCGAGACAGCCCGGATGGTGTTCAGCGCGGATCCATACCAGCTCCATCGCACTCACTGGGCTGTCCGCGAAGGCGACGCGCAGATGGTGTTGCGCCGATTGGCCAATCTTAAGCCCGCCCTTGCTCATCTCATCGACACGCCTGAGGCGCCTCGCGCCGAAGATGCGACGGTCCAGCCTCCGCCTCGCGATAAAAAGATTCTGGGTGTGGCCGATAGCGTGGAGTCTTTTCTTCAACTGCTCTACGCCTCGCCGGGAAAAGACGCGAGCGAAATTTTCTTCCGAGGCCATAGTAACGCCAGTTATGAACTGACGCCGTCAGTGCTGCGCAAATGGGACAATGGTGACTGGATGTTTATGCCGAGCGAGGACCGACTCTGCAAGGAGCTGTTAATTGCGCATTACGATGAATTCCAGGGCGATCAATACTGTTTTGACCGCCTTGTGCGCATGCAGCATTACGGTTTACCTACGAGACTGCTTGACATCTCTAGCAATCCCTTGGTGGCGCTCTTCTTCGCCTGCTCTGGCAAGAGGGACCAATCGGGACTCGACGGTGAGGTCATCGTCTTCAAAGTCGACTCGCAATTGGTAAAATACTTTGACTCGGACACCGTTAGTTGCCTTTCAAATCTCTCCAACCTCACGTATGAACAGAAGAATGACATCGATCTCGGCCTCGATAAGGACACATTTAATGGAACTGAAGTCGTAGGGAAACTGCTCCACCACATCAAGTCGGAGAAAGGCTTTTTCGAGGGGCGGATTGTCCCAGACGACGTAAGGTCTATTATCTGCGTAAAGGCAAAACGAACTAATACGCGCATCAAGTCGCAGTCCGGCGCATTTCTGCTGTTTGGGCATGAGGCTGCGCTTCCTGATGCCGGTCAGGATGGGATTGAAATCGCACGAGTCACGATACAAAACAAACCACATATTCTAGAGCAGCTCGACCGAATCAACATCAATGCAACAACTGTCTATCCGAGCATCCAAGAAACTGCTGTTCATTTGAGGGATAAGCATCAGTTTCCGCGTCCTTGCAAACAAGACGCTGTTGCGGCGACCAATAACTCTCCAGAAATCTAATGCGACGGCCACATTCAAGGTAGAGAGCGATGTCTGCTTCGGGTCAGACGCAGTTGCTCGCTAATGTCCGCTTCTGGCCCAGAGTGTGTAAAAACGCTCGTACAAACCCTTGCTATGATTTCTGAGAATTTCATCGTAAGGGAAGCCCATGAAACGGTTTATCGAGGGTGAACACCGAGATCAAAGCACCTTGCTTCCCGAGAGCCTCGACGACTACGTCAGCGATACCAATCCTGTGCGCGTGGTCGATGTCTTCGTCGATGAACTCGACCTTGCCGCGTTAGGTTTTGAAGGCGTCATTCCAGCCGAAACCGGCCGACCTGCGTACCACCCTGCGATCCTGCTGAAGATCTATATCTACGGCTATCTGAACCGCATCCAGTCGAGCCGACGTCTTGAGCGAGAAGCCCAACGCAACGTCGAGCTGATGTGGCTAACCGGGCGGCTGATGCCCGACTTCAAGACCATCGCCAACTTCCGAAAAAGCAACAGCAAAGCCATTCGCGGCGTCTGCCGTCAGTTCGTTTTGCTCTGCCAGCAGCTGGGGTTGTTTAGCGAAAGCCTGGTCGCCATCGACGGCAGCAAATTCAAGGCAGTTAACAACCGTGACCGCAATTTCACCAGTGCAAAGCTGAAGCGGCGCATGGAAGAAATCGAGTCGAGCATCAACCGTTATTTGGCCTCGCTAGATGCGGCTGATCGGCGAATTCCTAGCTCTTCTGAACCAGACACTGCGTGCCTGGAAGAGAAAATCACCAAGCTCAAAGCGCAGATGAAAGAGCTTCAGATAATCGAGTCTCAGCTCAACGAATCGCCAGATAAACAGGTGTCACTGACCGATCCAGATGCCCGTTCGATGATGACGCGCGGCAACGGTATCGTCGGCTACAACGTGCAAACGGCGGTCGACACCCAACATCATTTGATCGTTGCTCATGAGGTCACGAATAGCGGTTCAGACCGAGACCAACTCAGCTCGATGGCGAGTCAAGCTCGGGAAGCCATGGCTACAAAAACGCTATCCGTGGTGGCTGATCGGGGCTATTTCAAAAGCGAAGAAATCCTGGCCTGTCATGAGGCAAAAATTACCGCCTATGTACCTAAGCCGATGACCTCTGGAGCTAAAGCGGATGGGCGTTTCAATAAGGATGCCTTCGTTTTTAACGCCGCTAAAAATGAGTACATTTGCCCGGCTGGAGAGGCACTGATTTGGCGTTTCTCCAGCGTCGAGAAAGGTCTAAACATGCACTGCTACTGGACTTCGAATTGCCAGAGCTGCGCACTAAAAACGCAGTGCACACCGAGCAAAAATCGTCGAGTGAGGCGCTGGGAACACGAGGCTGTGCTGGAGGAAATGCAGCGCCGCCTGAACCAAGCGCCAGAGATGATGCGGGTTCATAAACGGACTGTTGAGCATCCCTTCGGGACGCTCAAACAATGGATGGGTTCGACGCATTTCTTGACTCGTAGGCTCGTCGGAGTCAGCGCGGAGATGAGCCTAAATGTGCTCGCCTACAATATGAAGCGGGTTATGAAAAATCATCGGAACCGAAGGCTTGTTGAAGGCGATGGCGGCATAAAAAGCCCCGCCTTTCACGGCTCCAGGAGGCGCTAAAGCGCTTCATAAACGCTCTGGAACGTTACCGGTGCTGATCGTGGCAAATGCTTAGGCAATCGCCTCACCCAGCAGCGCTGGGCTACGGCTACGGCACCCAAGCTGCGAAAGTGTTTTTACACACTCTGGGCCGGAAGCCGCCCATCACCATTTACCTGCGATACCTACTCTGCACTTCGCTCCAGTCTGTTTGCCCTCTCTAATCCCTCGAGCTAGACTGGCTCGGTCGCGGTAAGTCCCGCGACCGGGCGTGAGAACCCGGCGTGTTTGTCCAAGGCGCGGTTGCGCCGTAGCGCACAGCCAGTGTTTGCACTGAGCTGTAGCGACGCTATGGCGGGCCGTGTGAGGCAGGTTTCGGCCTGGCCGGTTCCCTTGGACGCCGGTTCTCACCCTTGCACGGTCCGCCACCCTTGCTCGTGAGAAGGCTGGATGGCGGCTCCTTAACTGTCCAAGGAGCACCAGCAACATGCGATACATCCTTTTTACGCCCGCGCCCCACCTAGATTCATCAGCTCTGTTTCGTGTCGCCTTTTCGGAGGTGTGCCCATGACTGATTGCGAATCCAGGCTTCTCCCCTTCCCTCATCGCCCTAGATCGTCTGCATCTCGTTCTGTACTTGCGGCGGTGTCTACCCGACCGCCCGTATTGGCTGAGGCCGAACTACGTGCTGATATGGTCAAGGATCTGCTGCAACAGATTACGGGACCTGATGGGTTCTATCCCCAAGACCTGCGCCTGAAGATGACCGTATACGCTGCCGAGGCGCTGCTCGACGAAATGGTCGTGCTGTATCGGCGAGCACTTACCGGCCCGGCCACTGGCTGAGTCAATCGCGGGCCGTCCGTTCTGGACGGCCCGTTTCCAATCCGATGTTCGGTTCGTTGGGCAGGTACGCCAAGACATGCCTGTGCGCCTTGGGCGCGTCTCCCATTGCGCTGAACATGGGCTGACCGTTTTTCTGCGTCAGCTGGGAGGGTCGTGATGGAGCTCAAACTGATCAGCCGTGCCATGTCCGAGCTGTGTGACGCAGGCACGCTGGATGATGTGCGTCAGGTACTGGATGAGCTGTTTTCCCGGCTCGATATCGATCAGTACGCTTTTATCAACACCGGCAGTTCGGTGCGTTGGGGTGGGTCGCCGATGCTGGTATCAAATTACGATTGCCGCTGGCAGGCCTTGTATCGATCTCACGGCTATCAGTGCAGCGATCCATTCCTGCAGCGGCTGCACCGCTGTCCCCTTCCCTTTCTCTGGTCCGAGCTGAGCTCAGGTTTGCCTGGGTGTGAGAGCGATCTGGCGTTCTTGGCCTGTGCACGCGGTCATGGCATCGACACGGCACGCGGCGCGACCATTCCAGCGCATGTGCGGGGTGAACAGCTCTCCTCCCTTCACATCAGCCAGAGCATGACCAATCGAAGAGCGCGAGAGATCTGCGCTCGAGACGCCTACCTGTTGTCGGGCGTGGCGACCACCCTGCACCTGCGGGTGGGTCAACTTCATGGCGGAGGTATTAGTGAGCCTCTCACTCGGCGTGAACGTGAGTGCCTGCTCTGGGCCTCGCATGGTAAGAGCCAGGAGGACACGGCGATCATTCTGGGCATCAGTGCTCGTACGGTGCGCTTTCATCAGGAGAACGCCATGTGCAAGCTTGATGCGGTGAACATTGCCGCAGCTGTTGCCGCCGCCGTAGCACTGGGTCTGATCTAGCCGCAGTCGTGGTCTCTTCAGGCGTGCGGCGTCATGCAGGCCGAACCGTCGCCGTTCAGGTGGATGACATAGTCCGCCTTGGCGACAACCGAGGGACGATGGGTGATCAGGATCAGGGTTGGC
The DNA here is from genome assembly GCF_003325755.1 of Pseudomonas sp. SST3. Next base: position 79,992 of record NZ_QORI02000016.1, read on the forward strand.
GGGCCCGTTTTTTGAGCATCTCGATGGTCTGTTCCTCGCTGGCCGCATCCAGGGCCGAGGTAGGTTCGTCCAGCAGGATCGTTGGCGTGCCGCGGGCAAGCGCCCGGGCGATGGCGATGCGTTGTTTTTCGCCGCCCGAGACGGCAGTGGCTTCAAAACCTACGTGCTTGCCGGCCATGTTCTTGCCGGTCGCGTAGGCATCAAGGCCCAGGTCGGTGAGGATCTGATCCAGCTCAGGCTCGGTGAGGTCCTGTTTTGCCCCGTAGCGGATGTTGGCGGCCACGCTACCGGAGACCAGGAGTGGGTGCTGGGTAACCACCGACACGGCATCGAGCAGCGCCCTGCTGTCAAGCGCATTGACCTCGACGCCAAAGGCCCTGACGATACCTTGCTGCGGTTGAATGAGTCCGCACATCAGGCGCAGCAGCGTGGTCTTACCCGCGCCGGACGGACCGGTGACCACATAGGTGTGGCCCTGCCTGATCGTGAGATTAATATCCCTGAGAACGACCCGGTCCTCGGTCCGGTAGGACAGGTCCCGGAGTTCGAACAGGATGTCCTGGTCTGTGTCGGGCAACAGTTCACCGGTACGTTCAGCAGCCATGTCCAGGTATCCGAAGCCTCGGTCCAGCTGGACGAAGTGGTTGCGCACCTCGATCAGCACGCTTGCCAGCAGCGCGAGCTGGAAGGTCAGCTGAATGACGTAGCCGTTGATCATGACGAAGTCGCCAACGGTATAGGAACCAGAGATCACTTCCCCCACGACGTAGAGGGTCGACGCCAGCAGCAGCGCGCCGACGAGGGCCACCTGAAGCAGCATCAGCAGCCCGATTCTGAGGTTGCCGACCGTGACGCTGTCGATAAAGGTGCGGACCTTGCGACCGAAGCCCAGCTGCTCCTGAGGCTGAGCATTGTTGAGCTTGATTTCCTCAACCAGGCGCATGCGCTCGACGAAGTGGGACATCACCCCGTTGTTCGATTCGATAATCCGCTGATGAATGCCCTTAGCCTTGCGAGACAGAAGGACCGATAGCCCCACCAGGACGATGATTGCCGAGATGAACGAGACCGCGAACAGAGGATTGATCAGCTTGGCCAGCACGGCAAAAACAAACAGCAGCTCGACGACCGTGGGCAGCACGATCCAAAACAGCGTGCCCGTCAGAGCGCTGAAGGCACTCTTGGAGCGTTGCGCGTCGGCGACCAGCACGCCCTGATCAATCGCACGAAAGTCCGCATACGGCACCTTGAGCAGGTGATCAAAGAAGGCCCGGTAGAAGGCGGCATCGCAGCGCACCAGCACAGCTGCCGAGATGATGTTCTTAGTCCACTCCAGCACCTGCGCGCCGGTCCAGCACAGCGCATATACCGCTGCGGTCGCAAGCACCACGCCGGAGACCTCGCCAGCGGAGAGCCGATTGGTGGCATCGCGCAACAAAACCGGCACCGTTGCGTTCAAAAGCGCCAGTGCCAACAGGATCAGCGTGCCGATGGCGAAGAGCGAAATGGCCTTTGGATAGTACGTACGGGTCAGGGCCAACGCGCGGCGGTACTGCGAGAGTTCCGTCTTCATGCGGAGCCCCTGAGCCGGTGAAGCGATCGGGAGACATGATCAGGTTCGCCTACAGGCTGGCCGTTGAGTTCGAGCCAGGCGTGGGCCATGAAGCTGTACGTCTGCACGCCAATCTCCACACGGCCGAAGAGGCCATGGCGCGCAAGGCGTTCTCTTAACGCAAGGGAGAACTCAAGACAGGCCACCTTGCAAGGGAGGTACCGCGCGGCACGGAGCAAAGCACTGATCTCGGCATCGATGATCCCTCTATCGACCCTTCGCATGGGAATGCTGGCGTTGCGGTCAGCGGCAAGCAACCGTGACAGGTCGAGGTATTTGAGCAGCAGACAGGTCTTCGCCAAGGTCAGAACGGCGCCGCCCACCTGCTTGAGCGAGGGCTCCCCGAGGTGCTGGCTCGCCTTGTAGCGAACCGACTCACTCCACGTAAAGTCGTCCAGACCAGGTGCGCCGCTACGATTGACCGACGTCTTGATCCGAGAGGTAACCAGCACCCCTTCGGCCGTGAGCTCCTGGACAAGCGGGCCGGTTGCGTTGCCATTGATGCCACGCATGATCTCACCCGTTGCGGCCGCGTCGTACAGAATGAAACGATTCGATCGGGTATCGAGTAGCACCAGCTCGTTGTGAGCTACCACGTGCAGGATTGGAGGGGCGAACGTCAGGTAGCGGTCTGCCATGTGGATACTCCAAGAATGCGGGCCCAGTGCTGGAGAAACAGCTCGAGCGAGAGTGCGTTGAGAAGGACCGGGCTCACCTCTTCTGAGCCAGAGGCTGCACGCTTCAACAACATCAGCATCTCGCCAGCGGCAAACAGGGCCAGCGCCTGCCCCGTCCCTTGTTCAAGAAGCCCTGCAAGCGCGTCATGTTGCAAGCGGATCGCCCGCTGGAACACGCCGGTCAGATGACCCTTGCTGACGCGGCTGAAGTCGTCGGTGCCATGGTGGGTGTTCATCGCCTGACGAAAGGGAAGCCGCGACTGTCGCTCCCCGACGTAGGCGTGAGGTGGGTGGGACAGCGCATAGCGCAGCATCGCCGGGTGGGTAAACGGATGGATGAGCTTGTAGGGCAACCCGCAGTTGTTCCAGATGCTGTTCTCGTAACACGCCTGCTGAATCATTCGCCGGTGAAGACGCTTGCCGGGGGTTAGGGTAAAGTCCGGTTTGCCTATGCCCTGCCCCAGCTTGCGATACCGCAGCGGGGTCAGGAATCCCTGACCGTGAAAGGTGACGAGCGTGCGGTAATAGCGCAGTGCCTCCGCGACACGACCGCGCGCCAACAGATCCACAACCGGCGCAGGGCTCGGCGGGTCCAGAAAGATATGATCGCCTCCGTGCCCGTTAAGCACGACGGTAGGGGCGCCCTCTCCCGCCGCCTCACGGATCAAACGGTCGTTGATATCCTGGGAAAAGAGCGAGAGGCTTGGCCTGTCCGGCCAGTAGGTGCCGGCAGGAAGCCGGAAGAGGTGCTCCGGCGCCATCGACGCAAGACGGTGAGGCAGCCCAAGCTTGCGCGCGATGTGCTTGGCATGTTGGATATCGCTTGCGCCCAAGGTATTCGGATCGACCCACGTGATGGCCTGAACCTTGTCGCGGCCAGCGAGTGCGTAAGCGATCGCGGTCGAGTCGGTCCCGCCTGAAAACTCAAGGACGACCTGATGGTCTTCAGAAGGCAAAGCAGCCCTAAGTATTGTGGCTGGATTCCCGATGACCGACTCGTCATACGCTTCACCGCCCCGGGTCCAGGGCGCGTAGCGACCGGTGACGCCAGCGGGTCCTAGCGTAAGCCTTGAGCCGGGAAGCAGGAGGTGAACACCTGCCCACACCAAGCGATGATTCACCGTCTCGCCGAAACGCAGATGATGTCGGATCGCTTCAACATTGAGTCTTGGATGCGTGCCATCGAGCAGCTGCTTCAAGCAGCTCCACAGGCTGAACCCGGAAGGTTCCAGCTGGATGTAGAAAGTCTGCTCGGCTGTCGAGTTGTACAGGACCGCGCTGTCGCCCTCCGTCTGGAGCCGAAGCCCGGGCAGGATGTGAGTGTCGGAAGGACCCGCACCGACACGCCAGTTCTTCTGGAATACCTTGCTCATTCGCCGTTCCAAAGGGTTGGGCGGCGCCCGGCCGCCCAACAAGCCGTCAACGCGACCAGACACCGTAGCGGCCTTCAATAATCCCGCCGCCGGGCACCCCATTGATCTTGCGCTTGGCATTTTCGATGACGACAGCACGATCCGTTACGGGACGCTTTGCCGACTTGGTCAGTAGGAGTTTGAGCATGTCGATACCCTCCGCTGTGATGTATGAGGCGGAATGCCTCGCCAACAAGCCTAAGGGTCTTAAAGCAGAGCGCTAGCTGTCAGATATGCCAGGTCAGGATGCGTAGTCACCGTTTCGTGGTGTTGTGATTCCACGGCGCCGGGCACCAAAGCCTATCGCTGGGCAAGGCAGCGTAGAACTCTCGCAGCCAGGAAAGCCTTGATGCGGAGCTTTTAAGCACTGAGGTTCTTCACGCCCTAAGCCAGTCCAGCAAAAACACTGCGCCAAAAAAGATGCTGAGTCAGCCGGACCACGGTAGCGGTGTGAAGAAGCTTCTTGAAGAGGCCGCGCGAGACGTCGCGCGAGTTTTGCCGGATGAATTCACAGGCCTCTGCTCGGGCCTCTCTTCAGACGTCGATTTGGCTCGCGCGGCTCAGGTGCGGCTCGCACGCGCAGCGGATAACAGGGTCCGGCGTGGATTGATGGCACACCGCCGCACGCAAGCGCAGCGCACAGCCCCCCATCAGCGAGGCCGAAGGCGTCAGCCGAGCACACCGACGGAAGGTGCGAGGACCAAGCGCAGCGAGGCACGGTGCCCTGCTCGACAGCGCTGTCGGCGATGTTGAGAACGTCATCCACGCCTCCGCGACGACGGCAGGTGAAGCCCTGCCGGCCGGACTGGATGGCGCAGCAAAAAGGGGGCCGAAGCCCCCTGCGGTTACAGCAATCCCTGCTCAGCGAACGAAACGGGTCCCTCGCCACCTACGACGATGTGGTCCAGCGTGCGCACCTCCACTAACGCCAAGGCCTCCTTGAGACGCTGAGTCAGCACCTTGTCCGCCTGGCTTGGCTCCGGATTTCCGCTCGGATGATTGTGCGAGAAGATCACCGCTGCTGCGTTGACCCGCAATGCTTCCTTGACCACTTCGCGCGGGTACACCGAAGCCTGGTCGATCGTGCCGCGGAACAACTCCACGTACTCAAGCAGCCGATGTTTACTGTCGAGGAACAAGGCCGCGAACACCTCGTGCTCGAAACCGACCAACTTGGTGGTCAAGTAAGTTTTGACCACGTCCGGTGCGTCAAACAGCGCCCCGCGCTGGTACTTCTGATTAATCGCCTGGCGCGCCACGCTCAGGATCTGATCCACAGAAGCCGGCAGGTAGCGCCCCTTCGCGTCACGCACCAGCAGCATGGAATCGAACGAGGAAAAGGACAGTTGCGACATGGTCGTACTCCGGTTGCTCGGGCGGAATTGCCCGGAACCGGCGCCAGCACGGCGCAGCGCAGCTGTCAGGGGTCCACGACGGCCGCCAGGACGCCAGCGTGCACGCACGCGCAGCCCTTGACGGCGAGAACGCCGTGATACGGTGAAGGGAACAGCAAGACCGCCCCACTCCACCCATGCACGGATCGGCAAGCGGAGCGCGCAGGCCTGTAAGGCCGGAGGCATCAGGGACCAGAGCCGAATGGCCGCGACTCGGCACGAGGCGCGGGGCGCAGCCCGCGAGCCCGACGGCGGTACGCCGAGATGCCCGAAATAGAACTACGAAACAAGTCGCTTCAGATGCCTGCTAAAAAACGGGGTGACCTGCCGGGAGTGATCGGCTGCAATCGCCGAGGCTGTGTAAAAACGTTTTTGACATTGTGACGCGTCCAGCGAACCGTCTCCAAAAGCGCGTCGCTACGAAAGATTCAGGTCTGCTGAATAGCCAAGCGCTGTCAGATTTTACGTAGGAGCGCACACTTCAAAACGGACAAGGCGTTTTTACACAGCCTGGGCCACAAGCGGACTGTCACGTAAGGAGCGAGCCTCCTCAACCCATCAGTTCGGACAGACTGTTCGCCAAAGCATGTGAGGACAGCAGCGACTGCTTGTCAGATTCCCTTCCCTAGCATCTTGCCGTTTACGATTTCCCCGTAAAGGTTCACGCCGTCATTGGCGTGGTATTTATCACGGGTTTTCTCGACCGAGCCATCGATTAGGCGCGGGTCTTGCGGTCGCTCGTGGCTGTTCATGAAGGCCGCCACGTTCCAGGCGTCTTCAGCCGACAAGGTGCGACCTTTGCCCAGTGGCATGTTTTCCTTGATGAACGCCGCGGCCGTGTTGATCCGATGCATGCCTGCACCCCAGTTGAACGAATCCGCCCCCCAGAGTGGCGGGAAGACGTAATCGTCACCTGACTTCTGCCCTTCCCCGTTTGGCCCATGACAGACGGCGCACTGTGCGTTGTAGATCTGTTCACCCTTCGCCAGGTCGTATCCGCCGTCGGGTTGTGGCACTTCCGGATAGGCCCGACCCGGCAGCTCTTGCCCCGTTGGCGCTCCGGTTGCAAGCCAGTAGGAATAGGCTGAAAGCGCAGCGATTACCGGGCCATCGGCCTCGGGTGCCTTGCCATTCATGCTGAACTGGAAACAGCCCTGCACGCGCTCGGCATAGCTGTTCACCTTGTCGTTCTTTTTCCGGTACGCCGGGTACATCGTATACGCAGCCCAGAGCGGCGCAGAGTTGGCCTTTCTGCCCTGTTCAAGGTGACAGTTCGCGCAGGCCAGGCCGTTACCAACGTATTCCGCCGCGTGGTTCTTGGTGTCGACGAAAATGGCCCGTCCTTTCTGTACCAACTGCCCGTAGGCGTTATCAGGCAGTTCGCTTTCCTTTGGCGGCTGGAAATACTTGCTGCTGGCGGGATCACCTGCCCCGGTCAGGATCTGTGACTGATCTTCCATCGCGATTTCGTCCGCGAGCACCGGGAAGGCCAATGACATCAACAGCAGTGCGCTTGTCTGGGGCTTCATTTGGCTGCTCCTTTTTCGGTCAGGCCTGCAAAGTACGTCGAGACAGCCTTTACCTCGTCCTCGGTCAAGCTACGTGCGATGTGGCCCATCAAGTCGTTGGGGTCGTTCTTGCGGGTGCCCTGTCGCCAGGCGGTCAGCTGCGACGACAGGTACTGTGCCGATTGCCCGGCCAGGGGTGGAAAGGCGTCGCCGACACCCGTTCCGCTAGGGCCATGACAGGCGACACACTCGGGTATATCGCGATCCCAGGCGCCACGCAGCGCAAGGGTTTCGCCAGGCCCGTCGACCAACGCGGTGCGGTCGACTCGCTCGACCCGTGGTTGTGGCTTGTCAGCCAGCATCGTGGAGACGGCTTCGGCTTCCTCACGGCTCAAGGCAGCGGCAATGGGCTGCATGATCGGATTCGCCCGCGCACCGGATGCGAAATCAGCCAGTTGCTTGCGCATGTAATTCGCCGACAGCCCGGCCAGGCGGGGGAATCCCGCAGCGGCCATGCCCTCGCCCTCGGCGCCGTGGCAGGTAGCGCACGCCATCGCAGCGGGGTTGGCCCCGCCTTTGCTGTACACCGCAACGGCATCCGCAGCGTGCGCGGACACAGAAATCGCAAGGAAGAGCCCGGCCAAGGGCCAGAGGGGGACGTTCATGTAGCCTCCAGATCATTCTTGTTATTAGGTGCCGGCGCTGACTGACACGTATCGTGCTGCTAGCGTTTTGACAACGGCCCCATGATGCTATTCAACGCATCGGGACGAGGGGCGCCCTGATGTTGCTGCAGACGCCCTTGCTCATCTAAGTAATAGATAGCCGGCGTAGCGGAGGCACCCATCTCGCCCATCAAGGTGAGGTTCGCCTCAAGCTGTTCGTTCACCTCGGGCGCAATCAGCTCGATAGGTTTGAGCGTGCTGGCCTTGCCCGCTGCTTCGTGCTCATTGAGGGCTGCCTCAGGGTCCTTGGCGGCCAGCAGCGCCGCGGATTTCCCCGCGCTGTCCGGACGCAGCATGCCAACCATGACGTGACGGAGCTGAACGTCGCCAGCTTCGACCCAGGGCCGCGCCTGTTTCCAGAACATATTGCAGAACGGGCAGTTGGGGTCGGAAAACATGTAGACCACCCGTGATGCATCTGCCGCACCGTCAGCAATCCAGGTGCTGCTTTCCAGCCGCTGCCACATTTCGCTGCTCATCGGCTCATACACCAGCTTCTCAAGTGGTGCCTTGGTCAGGTCTTCGCCAGCGGCGTCCAGCAAACTGCCGACCACGACATGATCGCCGTCCGGTGTCAGATACAGCGCAATGCCCTGGCCGTTGTAACGCGCTGCGTAGCCCTTCAATCCTCCCGGCGCGTCGAAACTGCCGACCACTTTGGCTCCGCGCGCCTCAATGGCCTGAACCGCGGGAGGCAGCGCGTCGGCCAGCGCCGAGGGCGTCGGCAGCAAGGCGAGCGTTGAGATCAACAGCGAAAGTGAACGTATAGGTTTCATGGCTGGGTTTTTACCTCTAGTTGCTCAAGGGCGCGCGCCAGGCTGGCACGGGACAGCTCGCCGAGGTGGCTGCCAACCTGGCGGCCCTCGGCGTCGTAGAAAAGCGTGGTGGGCAGCGAGGCAGACCCTACGTGCTGGCCCAGGCGACCGCCGGTATCGAGCAGGACGTTTTCCAAGCCGAGCCCTTCGGCGTCGAGGAAGTCGGCGATCAACCGCTCGCCCTCGCCCTGGTTGACGAATAGGAAGGTCACCTCGGCGTTGTCTTGTTGCGCCTTCGCAAGGACCGGCATTTCACGCCGGCAGGGCGGGCACCAGGTGGCCCACAGATTGACCACCAGCGGCTTGCCAACATAATCCTGCAAGGCAACGGGCTTACCCTGGCTATCCCGCAGGCCCATCTCGGGCAGCCGCGTGCCCTGCTCGAACGCATGCAACGCAAAAGTCCCGAACCCCCAGCTGAGCACACCCACCAGCACCGCCGTACCAAGCGGAGCGCGTAGCTCGTTATCGCGCCAGGCGAGCCAGCCCCCCAGCAGCACAGCCACCAGTAGCCCGGGCCAGGCGATAAAGCCGCCGTCGCGTATATCAATCACGCGCCAGGGCTCGTTCTGGAAATGCTCGGCATACGCCACTACGAAAGCCGCGCGAGCGACCACTAGCGCTACCAGCAGCAGCCTGAACAGTTGTTGTTCCGGGTTCCGAGCGCTGCGCCGCCCCATCCACCAGCCGGTGAGCATCGCCAGGAACAGGCTCCCCAGCAGAAGTACATGCGGAACCGCCAGCGCCAGAGGCCCCAGATTGATCGTCAGCATCAGCCACGCTCCCTTGTTTGGTTCCATCTGTTCAGAAATTGGCTCGCATCCACCTCGCCGGTGATGCGCTGGGTACGTCGCTCCTCCCCGTCGGGGCCGATGAAGAGCAGCGTCGGCGGCCCCATGACCTGATAGCGGTTCAGCAGCTCGCGACTGGCGGGATCGGTCTGCGTCACATCCGGTCGCAGAACCCGCACGCCGGCGAGCGCGGCCTGCACCTGAGCGTCGCCAAACACCTCTTTTTCCATGACTTTGCAGGACACGCACCAGTCCGCGTAGTAGTCCACCAGCACCCACTGGCCCGCGGCCTTGGCGGCAGCCAGCTCACGATCAAGGTCGGCCGGCTCGCTGAAGCCGATAAATCCGTGTGCAGACTCAGCACCCTGCGAGGACACTACCCCGCCGGTAAACACGCCGAGCGGCCGCATGACATCTTGCGCGCCGCCAGCCGCTCCGAGCAGCAGCGCTACGCCCCAGACTCCAGCCAGCGCCGCCACCGCGCGGCTGAGCGCCTGATGCCGCACCAGTTCCCGCGACAGGTGCAGCAGCCCGCTGGCGCCCACAACCAGCAACGCGCCCCACAGCCCCACCCAGAGCGGGTCGGACAAAAGCGGGCGAAGAACGTACAGGGCGGCGACCAGAAACAGGAAACCGAAGGCAACCTTGACGCGATCCATCCACGGCCCAGGCTTGGGCAGGAAGCGATTGCCCACCGTCACCAGCAGGACCAGTGGCGTACCGATCCCCAGGCCCAGAGCGAACAGCACCAGCCCACCGTTCAGGGCGTCGCCGCTTTGGGCGATGTACAGCAGCGCCGCGGCCAGCGGTGCGGTCATGCAGGGCCCCACCAGCAGCCCGGACAACACGCCCAACGCGCTGGCACCGGCGAGGCTGCCGCCCCGACGCGTGCGTCCGGCCTGCTCCAGCCGATCACGCAGGCCCGCCGGCAGTTGCAGTTCGAAGAAGCCGAACATGGGCAAGGACAGCAGCACGAACAGGCCTGCGAAGCTTGCGATCAGCCACGGCTGCATCAGCCATCCCTGCAGATTCGCACCCAACAGCGCCGCCACCACTCCGAGGGCGGCGTAGACCAGCGCCATGCTGAATACGTAGGCCCCAGCCAATGCTATGCCGCGGCGAGGCCCGGCCTGGCTACCCACCACAATGCCCGCCAGGATGGGCAGCATCGGCAGCGAGCAGGGAGCAAAGGCAAGCAGAAGGCCGAGTCCGAAAAAGATCAGCAGACTCCATCCAAGCGACTGCTGTTGTAGCCCGTTGGCCAGGGCCTGGTCGTCGGCCTGACCAGGCGCGGACGGTGGGGTGCTGCCGCCGCCCAGCGCTACCGTGCGGGTTTGCGGCGGATAGCACAGACCGGCATCGGCGCAGCCTTGCCAACCGAGTTCGAGCGACGCGAGACCCGCATCGGGGAGCTGCACTTCCAGGCTGTCGCGGTAGATTCGCGAATCACCAAAATACACGTCATGGTACGGCTCGCCTGGGGGCAACTGGGGCTCGGTCCCCGGCGGCAGCCCTGCGAATCGCAAGCGTTCCTTGTAGAGGTAATAGCCGGGCGCAATGTCCCAGCGCAGCACGGCTCCGCCAGCGTCAGGGTGCTCGATGTGCAGCGTGAACGCTTCGTCCACGGGCAGGAAGTCCTGCTGTTTCTGACCGAAGGTGAACGGCGAAGCGTTCGCCAGCTGCACGGTCCATAGGCAGCAGGCCATAAAGATAAAAAGCGCTCGCATGCACAACACCCGATTACCAGATTCGACGGCGAGCTTGCCGACTCGGGATTAAGAGCCGATTAACGAGGCTTGCCCGGACACAACCTGAAAGGCTGAGAGGCGTTGAGGCACGAGCAACTCGGCGTACCATCTGCTAACGCGCCGTTAATCCAGGCGGACGATACTGACTGCTGCTTATCAAGCGATTCCCACATGCACGTACTGCTGACAGAAGACAACGCACTGATCGCCAGTGGCATCGTCGCCGGGCTAGAAGCTCAAGGCTTCAGCGTGGCCCATGCCGCTACGGCCGGGCAGGCCGACGCGCTGCTGCGCACAGCCAGCTTCGACCTGATGATTCTCGATCTGGGCCTGCCTGACGAAGACGGCCTGCGCTTTCTCCAGCGTCTGCGCCGCCGCGGCCTTGAGTTGCCTGTGCTGATCCTGACCGCCCGGGATGCGGTGACCGAGCGGGTCTCCGGGCTTCAGGCCGGCGCTGACGACTACCTCGTCAAGCCCTTCGACCTGCGTGAACTCGCCGCCCGCCTGCACGCCCTGCTGCGCCGCGCTGCCGGTCGGGCAACGCATATGATCGAACACGGGACGCTGAGCTACGATCCTGCCGCCTGTGCGGCGTTCATGGCGGGCGAACCCGTGGACCTGTCGCGCCGTGAACAGGCGCTGCTCCAGGCGCTACTGCAGAACCCCGGCCGCGTGCTATCAGCCGAGCAGCTCAAGGACGCCGTGTACGGACTGGGCGATGACGTTGAAAGCAACGCCCTGAATGTCCATATCCACCACCTCAGGCGCAAGCTGGGCAACGGCATCGTCGAAACCGTCAGGGGGATCGGTTATCGCCTGGGCCCTGCCGGCCAAGCACCGGCTTCCACCGAGACGCCCGACCCATGAGCTTGCGCCTGCGCCTGACCCTCACCCTCGGCTCGGCCTTCGTGCTGCTCTGGGCATTGGCTGCGACCTGGATGCTCTTCGATGTTCGCAATCAATTAATGCAGTCGCTCGATCAGCGCCTTGCCGCATCAGCCAGGATGGTCGCGGGCCTGCTCGTGCAATTGCCGCAGCCGCAACTGGGTGAAGGCGGTATCACCCGGCTAAGTGCGGAACAGCTGGGTATCGAGAACGGCCTGGCCTGCCAGATCAGCTCCTTGCGAGGTGAAATCCTGGCACGCAGCCATGCGGCGCCAGACAGTGCGCTCGACGCCCAACGCACCGGCTTTCACGACCAAATGATCGGCGATACCCCCTGGCGTAGTTTCACCTTCATCCAGAATGGCATGCGCATCACCACGGCCGATCGCCTTGACGAGCGCAGCGCACTCCAGCGTTCGGTGCTATTGGCCGCGGCGCTGCCGGTTTTCGTCGCGTTGCTGGGCAGCCTGATCGTGTTGTGGATCGGCATCGGCAACGGCCTTGCGCCGCTCAGACGAATCCGCACGGCCCTGGCGCAACGCAGTGCCGACTCGGTGGAGCCGTTGCACATCGAACGGCTGCCGCGAGAGCTGACGCCCCTGGTCGAAACCCAGAACCAGCTGTTCGCGCGGATCGCGCACATGCTCGAACGCGAACGTCGGCTGACCGATGATGCCGCCCATGAACTGCGCAGCCCGCTGACCGCCATCAAGACCCACCTGCAGGTAGCGGCCATGACCGAGGGCGACACCGCGAAGCGGGCACTGGCCCAGGCCGAAGTCGGCACGGATCGTCTGCACCGCATCCTCGAACAGCTGCTCATGCTGGCGCGGGTCGAAGGTCGCGTTTCCTTTGATGACGGCCTCAGCTGCACGGCCCGCGACGTCGCGCAGCTGGCGATCGCTGACGCCAGTCAGCAGCCCGGGCCGCACATCGAGCTGTGCGGGGCGCAAGATGTCTCCCCTCGCCCACTGGCGATGCCGCCGACCCTGGCGGTCGCGGCATTGCGCAACCTGCTCGACAATGCCCGCCGACATACGCAGGACGGCACGGCCATTCGCTTGACGCTCTCCCAACTGGATGAAAGCCGGGTTCGCTTCAGCGTGCAGGATCATGGCCCGGGCATCCCGCCGGAAATGCTTGAGCGCCTAACCGAGCGCTTTTGGCGCAGCGGCGTAGGTGAAGGCAGTGGGCTGGGCCTGTCCATCGTCAAGGCGATCGCCGAGCGCTGCGCCTGCGATCTGCGTTTCGTGCCGCATGAAGGCGGTCTCGTCGTCGAGCTGGTGGTCGGCCTTCAGGCTGCTGCTCCTTGTGACGCCTCGATAACCTGAACGTCCAGGCACGCACACCGTCCGAATAGTTAACAGAGCAATCCGTTAACCATCGTCGGAGGTGGCAATGCTTGTTTTCGAACCTGTTTATACAGACGGCCTGGCGCAAATTTCCTATCTGATCGGCGACAGCAAGGCCGCGGTAGCCGCGGTCATCGATCCCCGCCGCGACATCGATATCTACCTGCAAATGGCGAAGACGCGAGGCCTGCGGATCGCCTATGCCATCGAGACACATATCCATGCCGATTTCGTGTCCGGCGCCCAGGCGCTGGCAAAGCGCACCGGGGCACAGATCATCGGCGGCCGCGCGGGCACCTATGAATTCGAGCTTCGCCAGGTCAGCGGTGGCGAGACGATTGAGCTCGGGCAAGCCACGCTGCAGGTCATGCACACGCCGGGGCATACGCCCGAACACATTTCCCTGCAGCTATTCGACGCCCAGCAGGGCGACCAGCCGATCGCGTTGTTTACCGGCGACACCCTGTTCAACCTGGACGTCGGGCGCCCCGACTTGCTGGGCGAAGGCAGTGAACGAAAACTCGCCGGCGCGCTGTACCACACGCTTTTCGATCACTACCTGCCGCTTGGTGACCGGATTGAAATCTACCCCTGCCATGGCGCCGGTTCGGCCTGCGGCAAATCCATCGGCGACCGACGCCACTCCACGCTCGGCAACGAGCGTCTCTTCAACCCTGCGTTGTGCGTACAGCGTAGCGAGGGCGCGTTCATCGATTGGCTGCTGGCCGACATGCCGGAGCCACCCCGTCACTATGCGCGACTGAAACAACTTAACGTGCATTCGGCCGTACAGATGGAAGGCCCTTCCCTGCCACCGCCGCTCGCGCCATCCGACTTCGAGACACTGGCGACGCGCGACATGCAGGTCGTGGACGTCCGTTCGATCCTTGCGTTTGGCGGCGGACATGTACCCGGCGCGATCAACATCGCGTTGCGTAACGAATTCGTCAATTGGGCTGGGCGGATGCTCGATGATGATCGCCCGATCCTGCTGGTGGGCGAGTCGGCCGACGACGTCCACCAGGCCGTCACCCAACTCTATCGGATAGGTCTGGACGATATCCGCGGCTATCTGCGCAACGGCATGACGGACTGGCAGAACGCGGCGCTACCGCTGAACAGCCTTCAGGAATGGACGGTGCATGAACTCAATGCACGTCGCGAAGCGCCCGAGGTACAGGTGCTGGATGTACGCAGCCCGCAAGAGGTCGCGGCGGGTCGGGTGCCGGGCGCCAGGCACATCTTCGTCACCCACCTCGCTGACCGGCTGAACGAGCTGGATCCGGACAAGACCACCGTCACTTACTGCGGGTCCGGCTATCGGGCCTCCATCGCGGCCAGCATCCTCAAGAAAGCCGGCTTTCGTGAGGTGGCCAATGTCCCCGGCTCCTGGATGGCCTGGAAGGCGGCGAACCTGCCGGTTCAAAACGACTAAGAGACTTATCGGTGTTTGCGCGGCGCAGGTGCCTGGCTAGTCCCCTGCGGGTGCGCGATCATAAGGCGACTTGAATCAACAAGGCCGACGCGGCCACAGCCGCGATCAGCCCGAAGCCTCTCTGCAGCAGGCGCCCATCCAGGCGAGAGGAAACCGTGCGGCCGGCGAACATCCCGAGCACGGCACCAGCCGAGAACGGGAGAGCCACTGCCCACTGAACGCTACCCGAGGCCGCGGCGGACAATACGCCGCTGACGGACACCAGGCCGATGACGGCCAACGACGTGGCGGCAATCGAACGCATCGGCAGATCACTGAAGCGACTGAGCGCCGGAACCAGCACGAACCCGCCGCCGACCCCCAGCAAACCGGAGAGGAAACCCGCCAGGGTGCCCGAAGCGGCAACGGTCGCGGCACAGCGGGAGGTCCAGTGGAAACGGCCGGTGTCGGGATTCAGCTGACAGGGCACGGCTCTCGGGGCCGAGTCATCGCTCGGAGAGCGCCTGAATGCCCTGAAGGCAACCCAGAACATCACCAGCGCAAACACCACGGCAAGCACATCGTGCGCTACCCGTGCGGCCACCCAGACGCCGAGGGGCGCGAGCAGCACACCACAGCAGGCCATGAAGGCCGCTGCCTTGTAACGGACAATGCCGTCCCTCAGACCAATCAACGCCCCAACCCAGGCCGCGAGTCCGACCGCCATCAACCCGATTGGCGCGGCCTGATGCAACTCAAGGCCGACCACGAAGATCAGCAACGGCACGGTGAGGATGCCGCCGCCCGCACCGGTCAGCGCGAGGACAAGGCCAACGATCAACCCGAGTCCGACCTCAATCATCATTCGCATCTTTCCCGTTCGGACACCTTGGTTTCCCGAATACGAATGCGCCAATCACTGCGTCTTGCCCGAAAAGCGCGCGTGCAGCTCGTACAGCCCCATGCCCGCCAGCATCGCGAGAACAAAGATCAGCGGTTCGCTCCGACCACTCAAAAGAGTCGCGACCGCCGGTCCAGGACAATAGCCGGCCAGCCCCCAACCCGCTCCGAATGCCAGGCTGCCCAGTACAAGAGGGCGATCGATCCGGGTGGCGGTGGGCATTCGCATGACATCTCCCAGCACCGCCCGGGACCGTTTGGAGGCGTAATAGAACCCGACACTGCCGACCGCAATCGCACCGCCCATAACGAACGCGAGCGAGGGGTCCCACGCCCCGGCCAGATCGAGAAAGGCAATCACCTTGGACGGATCGGCCATCCCTGACAGGATCAGGCCAAGGCCGAAAACCAGCCCCGCTACAAAGGCGCTCAGTAATTTCATGGCAACTCCTCAGCCCAGCAGGTGGCGGATGACGAACACCGTAAGAAAGCCGCTGGCCATGAACGCGGCCGTCGCGGCTAGCGAGCGCGGCGACCGTCGCGACAACCCGCAGACGCCATGCCCACTCGTGCAACCGGAGCCATACCGCGTACCGATCCCGACCAACAGGCCGGCTGTAATCAGGGTCAAGGCGCTCGCATCTACTTCAATGTTTGGTTGCTCGAACGCGGCCTGAAACAGCACCGGCGCGGTAACCAGGCCGGCGATGAACGCAACACGCCAGAGCACATCGCCTCTGGCTGGCCGCAGCAACCCGCCGATCACGCCGCTGATGCCCGCGATTCTCCCGTTCAACAGGATAAACAAGGTCGCAGCAAAACCGATCAGCGCGCCCCCAGCGAGTGAGGACCACGGTGTGAAATGTGCCCAGTCAATTGTCATGTCGAGGGTTCCTCCCGGTCGGGATGCTGGCAGTAGAGCCGGTAAAGCACCTGCATGACCTGCATCGCTTGATGGCTGGCGATGCTGTAATGAACTTGCTTGCCCTCGCGTCGGGTGCTGACCAAGCCGTTGTGGCGCAGCACCGTGAGCTGTTGAGACAGGGTCGGCTGCACAACACCCGTCGCACGGGCGAGGTCACCCACGCAGTGCTCGCCCTGGGTCAACTGGCACAGCAACAACAGGCGGTCCGGGTTGCCGAGCACCTTCAGCAAGCCACAGGCGTCTGCGGCACTGCGACGAAGCGTTTCGATATCGAGATCTGCCATGTGGGCCATTTTGTTCAGGTGGGTCAGATGGATTTGACAATACAATTTATCAATATATATTTCAATAGATCGTATCGACGCGACAGCGGACGCCCGGTCGGAACTCGACGTCCCGCACGCGCCCTAAAATTATGCGGCATCGCTGTGGCTTTTCACCTCGCCGCGCCCACCCCGTCGGCGCGAACCAGGAGATCAACATGTCATCGATACAGCAAAACAGTACGAATCATGACCAGGCGGACCGGGTTCGCCGATCAACGTCCCAACCTGTGAACCAGGAAATCGACCGGCAGACGGACCACAACATTCGTCGATTCAGCGGAATGGGGCGAAGCGCAATACTTCAGCGCATTGACGCCCTTGACCGTGAATGGGACGTGGAACGCGTGCTTGAGGTCAATGCCTCCTCCCTGGCGCTGTCTGGCCTGCTGCTTGGCCTGACAGCGAACAGAAAGTGGTTTCTGCTGCCTGGTGTCGTGCTGCCGTTTCTTCTGCAACACGGTTTGCAGGGCTGGTGCCCGCCGCTGGCGATCCTGCGCCGGCTGGGTGTCCGCACGCGGGGCGAGATCGATCAGGAAAAGTATGCACTGCTCAGTGCGCTGGAACAGTCACCGCAGAACACTCATCACTAGCCGAGATCATCATGATATTTCGCCAGCTGTTCGAACCTGTGTCGTCCACCTATACCTACGTGCTCGGGTGCGAGGACACCCGCCAGGCCGTGCTCATCGACCCGGTCATTTCCGCAACGGACCGCGACCTGGCTGAGCTGGCCAGGCTGGACCTGCAGTTGGCGTTCACCTTGGACACCCATATACATGCCGACCACATCACCGCCGCGCTAGAGCTGAAGAAGCAGACCAGCTGCCGTATGGCGGGGCCTGCCATCGACAAGCTGCCCTGCACGGATGTGGGCATCGAGGAAGGTGTTCCTTTCATAGTCGGCAGCCTGCAGTTCACACCCTTGCATACCCCCGGGCACACAGACGGGCACTTTGCCTATCTGCTCGGCGATCGCCTGTTCAGCGGTGATGCCTTGCTCATCGACGGCTGCGGCAGGACGGATTTTCAGAATGGCAGCGCCGACGATCTCTTTCACAGCGTCAGAAACAAGCTCTTCGCCCTGCCAGACGACACTCTGGTATACCCCGGCCATGATTACAGCGGTCGTCGCGTCTCGACCATCGCGCAGGAAAAGCAGCGCAACCCCCGTCTCGGTGAAGCGATAACGCTGGAGCGCTTCGGCGAAATCATGGCGGAACTGAATTTGCCTTATCCCAAGTTCATCGATCACGCCGTGCCGGGGAATCTCGAGTGCGGCGTATGCCCGCCCGACCTGACGGATAATTTCCGTCGCTATTGCGAACAGGTTGAGCACAGTCCTCAGGGTTGAGCCACGTCATGTCAGCCAATATCAGCGCCGGGAGGCCCGGAGAATCCCGTGAAACGAGTCAACGTTCGCAACCTCCAGGCGACGTTACCAAGCACCCATCTCGCTATGTGAGGGAGTGAATATGAAGAGCCCTGATCGACCTCGTTTCCGCGTGAGCGCAGACCGACAAGCGGGGAGCCGCCGCGTTCGCTATGTCGAAACCAACCGCCCAGATAGCCAGAACTGCACGATTTGCCAGCTGGATGAGGAAAACCCATCGCCGATCGAGGTGTCTTCCAGCGCGCAAAACGCCGACGAGCAGAAACCTGGCGCCAAGCCGGAGCGATCCAGATAGATCGTCCAAACCACCAAACCCGCGATATCTGATGGGCGGGGCTTGGCGCTCATACCCTGCGATATGAGTTTCGGTCTCGCCGACCCGCCCATCTACCACTTCGTCAGGACAAAAAGCCGAGCTTCGCTAACGCGCCATTGTCCACTTTTGGCGGAAACCTGCCCTTCGCGACAGGCCGCTTTTGGCCGACACCAGTCTCTCCCGGCGATCGGGCCATCGCATTGGCTGGCGGAGACCGAACCACTCCCGCCCACGAGGAAGTTGACAGGTATAGCTATCTTTTCGCCCCACTACGCTGCAGCAGGTTGTCTCGATAGAAACTGAACCTCACCATGTCCCCATCCAGCCAGACTCAAGGAGTCCGAGATGGGGTACCAATCGCACATATCCAGCGCACCAAGCTCCAAAATCCGCCAGTCTCTTCCCATACCAGATACGGAAGCCTACGAGACACTGCCGCAGTTCCCGAAGCGCAGCCCCCTACCCTTCCGGCGTACTATTCGGCGACATGAGCTGCGGCAGATCATTCCTCTGTCCGAGACGACGATATACGAGATGGAGCGACGCGGTGATTTTCCCCGGCGCTTTAACCTGACCCCGCGTTGCGTAGTCTGGGACTTGGCTGAGGTGGAAGCCTGGATTGAGGAGCGCAAGCGAGCGCCTCGCCTAGATGTCAGCGGCCCGGATGTCCGCCTACGAAAAACTCGCCCTGTTCGGGTGGGCGAAGATGAGGCGTGATGCTGGCGCCAGGGGACAACTCAGCCAACGAGAGCCTTTAGCTCCTCAGAAGCCGAGCGGGGTAGACGCTGACTTTCCTTGGCTAAATTGACCCGCAAGGCCACTCGCGCCACATCCAGAACATCCCTCGCCAGCGAATAGCTGCCCTTGTCCTGCAGCCAGGCCAGCACGTCCGCCAGGTGCCATATCGATGCACTGCCCTCATGCACCGGTGCGGGAAAGCTTCCCGGATTGGCCAACATCAGCTTGCGCATGTTCTGTCGCGACACCCCCACCATTTCGGCCACATCAGTGAGGCCGACCAGGTCTGGGGCCACTTCAATCAGCTTGGCCGAAGGCACTGCACGGCGCACATCGGCCAGCGCACTTCGTACAGCCGCATCGGCACTCTCTGCCTCGCGGGAGAACTCCATTGCCAGCCGCCCTGGTTGGCCAATACCCACCAGAGCATCGTCGCAACCCGCTTCGCCAAGGCGCTCGACCAACAGATCCGGATTACGGTCGCCTTCGGCGAGCTGGTATTTCAGCGTGAACGTGTATTCCATCGTGCTACTCCTCTGCACCGTCGGCGGCCTCCTGCAACTTCCGGTGTGTGGTGCAATTATCCACGACGCGCCGTAGGGCGCGTGCGTGGCTAGTAGGGTTCGTCGGCGTGCTCCAGACGCTTGTAATGCAGAACTCGCCGCAGCGGCATTCCTCGTCGTTGTAGGGGCAGTAGATCCGCCCCCAGGCGTGACTGCCGCCTACTTCTATGCGCCAACCTTGCCCTTCGGCATGTCTTATCGCTTCTTCGACCTCTTTCTTCGGATGCGAGGCACGGGTCATAGTTGATCTCCAGTATTCGCGTGGATAGCAAGGTTGTCAACTGACAACCTCGCTATCCCTTTAAACCGTAGCACTCAGCACCGGCACAGCCATGTTGTCCGGCAACAGTTTCGGCACATGAGCCCGACCATCAATCCATGCGTCGACCATGTCTGCCCACTCCTGAAGCATGTGCCGCCGCTGCTCGGCATACTCAGCCTTGTTGTAAACCGAGCGCGAGGAGCGTCCGTCCTCGTGGGCCAGACACTTCTCGATCCAGTCGCCGTTGAAACCGACTTCATTGAGTAGCGTGGAGCCTGTCCTGCGCAGGTCATGCACAGTGAACGGCTGCAACGGAAGCCCCGCTTCCTTCGCGCGCGACGCAATGAGTTGGGTAATCCGGTTCAGGGTCGCGTGCGACATGCAGCGATGAATTTCATAGCGCGATGGCAGCACGAATCTGGAACCAGCGGCACAGGTGTGCAGTGCCACGAAAATATCCAGGGCTTGGCGCGACAGGTAGACCACATGGGGGTTGCGCCCCTTCATCCGCTCTTTAGGGATCGTCCAGGTGGCGCCCTCAAAGTCCACCTCATTCCAGGTCGCCTGGATTAGCTCGCTCTTGCGTACCAACGTCAGCAGCACCAGACGCAAGGCCAACCGAATGGTGGGGTACGCCGCGATCGACTCCAGCTGATGAAAGGCCAGGCGGATCTCGGTCGGGGTCAGTGCCCGGTCTTTCGGCACAAACGTAGCGATCGACGCCGCCTTCACGTCATCGGCTGGATTCTCGACCTTCTCGCCATGCAGGATCGCGAATGCATAAACCTGTTTCACGATGTCACGAATGTGAACCGCCGTCGCCGGCGCCCCTCGTGCCTTGACCTTGTTGCAAAGCGCTCGCAAATCGTCAGGGCTGATTTCGGTCAGCAGTCGATTCTCGAACACCGGCAGGATGTCGCGATCAATGATGCTCTTGCGCATTGCCCGCGTACTGTCAGCCATACGCGCATCGGTTAGCCAACGCTTCAGCATGTCGCCAAAAGTCTTGGCAGCTGTCAGCCGCCGCTTGGCCCTCTGCTTCTCAAGAGATGGAGAGATACCTTGGGCAACCTGCCGCTTGGCATCGAGCAGCTTCTCACGCGCCATCGCCAGCGAAATCCCCGCGGGCCCATACCGTCCGATGGTCAGAGTTTCCCGCCGTCCATTGAGACGGTAGTCGTAGCGAAAGGTGACGGTACCGCCAGGGGATACCGTCACGTACATGCCGTCACGGTCGGAAGCCTTGTAGGGCTTGGCTTTGGGCTTTAGTTTCCGCAGTGCGGTGTCGGTCAGCATCGAGGTTTTTCCTCCTGTTCAGGGCGGCTTTTACCGTCCAGGGTCAGGAGACCTGCTGATGCCGGGAAAGCCGCGTGACAGCAGCTTTCCGGTGGAGAGATTTACCGTCAAAGACCGGTTTGGTCTCGATAGTAAACGGGAGGGTCCGAATCCGGCCTTCGGTTGCTACCGTCACCGCTACCGCCAAAGCATTCTGCTTACCGGCGATAGCCACTGATAGGTACCGTGACGTATTTTGAATCAAATCAACACGTTACGGCACTTTATCGATAGGTACCGATAGTCCCCGAAGGACCTGATTTCATTCCCACTCGATAGTCGCTGGCGGCTTACTCGACACGTCGTAGGTGACGCGGGAAATGCCTTCGATCTCGTTGATGATGCGGTTGGAGACCTTCTCCAGCAACTCGTACGGCAGATGCGCCCAGCGCGCGGTCATGAAGTCGATGGTTTCTACCGCACGCAGTGCAACGACCCAGGCGTAGCGGCGGCCATCGCCGACCACCCCCACCGATTTGACCGGCTGGAACACAACGAAGGCCTGGCTGGTCTTGTGGTACCAGTCGAAGTTGCGCAGCTCCTGGATGAAGATGTGGTCGGCACGACGCAGCAGGTCGGCGTACTCCTTCTTCACCTCGCCGAGGATG
>NZ_QORI02000017.1 GCF_003325755.1 Pseudomonas sp. SST3
CTTCAGGATTGCCATTACTCGGTCTGCTCCGCTGCCTGCTCTTTCTTGCGCGGCTGGATGACCATATCCACGCGAGGGCGTGGCGTGGTGACATCGGCATTGGTAGCACGGCCGGCGTTGACGATCTGCCGCTGAGTGTCATAGACAATCTTTTCGCCTTCGAAAGTATTGCCTTCCTGCACCACTTTCGCCTGATCGATCAGCACGATGCGCTCGTTTGCTGCGAAATACTGGATAGTCAGGCCGTACGCCTTGACGATTTCCTTGTCCACGGCTGGCTTCTGCTCGTAGTAGGCAGGTTTGCCAATGGAGGTGAAGACCTCGACATCGCCGTTGCTGTTCTGGGTGATGGTCACGGTGTCACCGGTGATCTTCATCGTGCCCTGGGTGATGACTACGTCGCCGCGATACACGGCAACGCCCTGTCGATCGTCCAGCTCCGCCGTGTCGGCCTGGACGCGGATCGGCTGGTTGCGGTCTTCTGGAAGCGCATGGGCATTCGAGCTGAGCAGAAAGATGCTCAAGCCGATCAGAAGGGGGAAAGTCTTAACGCAGCTCATGCTGGCCTCTTACATTGGATAGCAGGAGCATCCTGCCTTCATTCAGATACGCTTTCATGCCCGTAGCGGTCGTTACGCCGTTCGCGGCGACGATTCTAACGGGTTGGCGGGTCTCGGCATAATCCTTCTCGGGTAGCACTGTCATTCGACTGCTGGTGATAATTGTCGGGCGGCCCTTGGTGTCGGTGCGTTCGACCCTGACGTTATCGATCAGCTCGACTTCCTCGCCTTGCGGGCCGACTTCACCGCGCTCGCTGGTCACGTGCCACGGCAGCTCCGAGCCTCGGTAGGAGCGCAGATCGGGGCGGGTCAGCAGGCTGATGTCCGTGGCCTTGATGTGCTCCACTTTCTCGGCGGACAGCTCATAGTTGCGCTTGCCATCCGGCTGGTATTGGACGGTTCGAGAGTTGATGACGTAGAAGTCGATCGGTGACTCCTCGCCTTGTGCCACCGGGGCTTCCTGCATAAAGCTCTCGGGGCGAATGTTCCAGTAGCCGACCGCAACCAGAAGCAGGGCGATCAGCAGGAGGATGGCGGGAAAGCGGATTCTGCTCAGCATTGAAACCTCTAAAGATAGGCGGCCTGAGCGGCTTCGAGGCTGCCTTGGGCGCGCATGATCAGTTCGCAGAATTCTCGCGCCGCACCCTCGCCACCGCGGGCGGCGGTGACCCCATGCGCATGCTGGCGAACAAAGGCATCGGCACTGGCGACGGCCATGCCCAGGCCGACGCGGCGAATGACCGGCAGGTCTGGCAGATCGTCACCCAGGTAGGCGACTTCAGCGTAGTCGAGTCCGAGCTCGGCGAGCAATTCATCGAGCACTACGAGCTTGTCTTCGCGCCCCTGGTACAGATGCTGAATACCCAGATTCTGTGCGCGACGCTCGACCACCGGTGTTTTACGCCCGCTGATGATCGCGGTGCGTACGCCGGAATTGATCAGCATCTTGATGCCGTGACCGTCGAGGGTGTTGAAGGTCTTGAACTCGCTACCATCGACGAGAAAGTACAGTTTACCGTCCGTGAGGACGCCATCGACGTCGAAAATCGCTAAGCGAACATCGCGGGCACGGCGTAGTAGATCGTTCACTTACATCACTCCTGCGCGCAGCAGATCATGCATGTTCAGCGCGCCGACCGGCCGGTCGTTTTCATCGACCACGACCAGCGCGTTGATCTTGTTGTCTTCCATGATTTTCAGTGCTTCGGCGGCGAGCATATCGGCAATGGCAGTCTTGCCGTGAAGGGTCATGACCTGGTCGATACTGGCCTGGCGCACGTCGATTCCCTTGTCCAGCGTGCGGCGCAGATCGCCATCAGTAAATATGCCGGCCAGGCTGCCATTCGCCTCGATCACCGCCGTCATGCCGAGCCCTTTCTGCGTCATTTCCAGCAGTGCTTCGCGTAGCGGAGTGCCACGGCTGACCTGAGGCAGGCGGTCGCCGGCGTGCATCACGTGTTCGACCTTGAGCAGCAGGCGACGGCCTAGTGCGCCGCCCGGATGCGAGAAAGCGAAGTCTTCGGCTGTGAAGCCGCGTGCTTCCAGCAAGGCAATCGCCAGCGCATCGCCGAGCACCAGACTGACGGTGGTCGAGGAGGTGGGTGCAAGGTTCAGCGGGCAGGCCTCGATGGCAACGCTCGCGTCGATATTGACGGCCGCCGCCTTGGCGAGCACCGATTCGGGGTTGCCGGTCATGCTGATCAAGGTGATGCCGAGGCGTTTGATCAACGGCAGCAGTGTCACGATCTCGTTGGTAGTGCCCGAGTTGGACAGGGCCAGTACAACGTCGTCACGGGTAATCATGCCCATGTCGCCATGACTGGCTTCGGCTGGATGGACGAAGAATGCGGTGGTGCCGGTGCTGGCGAGCGTGGCGGCGATCTTATTGCCGATATGCCCTGACTTGCCCATGCCGACCACGACGACGCGCCCCTTGCATTGAAGGATAAGCTGGCAGGCTTTGACGAACTGCGCATCGATGCGGGTCTTGAGTTGCTCGACCGCCTCTATCTCCATACGGATAGTGCGCTGGGCAGTCTCGATCAGCTGGCTGCTCTGGCTCATTTGCATCGTCGCCTGTAAATGAAAACGCGGGATTATAGCGGCAAAACCCAGCGCCGCTCACCGAAAAGCTTTCGAGCGGATCGTCGCCGCTAAAACTGAACTCAAGCTGAACGAATGTGCGCTTGCTCATGCGCCGATACAGGCCTCTGCTTGGGAGGTCCCGAGGGCGGTGCTATAGTTCGCGCCGCCAAAACGGCTCTGCGAAGTATCTCCGAAAGATCGGGGGGCGTCTGATTTTGCAGACTGTATCCAAGGAGATCCGATGAGCGCCGCCAACGCTAACGCCGTCGAGCTGAAGGGTGTCACCTTCATGCGCGGGGAGCGCAGCATTTTCAACAATGTCGATATCGTCATACCGAGAGGCAAGGTGACGGCCATCATGGGGCCGTCCGGCTGCGGTAAGACTACGCTGTTGCGCCTGATCGCCGCCCAGCTCAAACCAGCCAGTGGAGAGGTCTGGGTCGCCGGGACCAACCTGCCGACGCTGTCGCGCCGCGAGCTGTTCGACATGCGCAAGCAGATGGGCGTGCTATTCCAGAGCGGCGCCCTGTTTACGGACCTCGACGTCTTCGAAAATGTTGCCTTCCCGTTGCGCGTTCATACCAAGCTGCCGGAGGAAATGATCCGCGACATCGTCCTGATGAAGCTGCAAGCGGTGGGCTTGCGCGGTGCAGTGGAACTGATGCCGGACGAGCTGTCCGGTGGCATGAAGCGGCGCGTGGCGCTGGCTCGTGCGATCGCTCTGGACCCCCAGATTCTCATGTACGACGAGCCCTTCGCCGGCCAGGATCCGATTGCGATGGGTGTTCTGGTGCAGCTGATCCGCATGCTCAACGATGCCCTGGGTATCACCAGTATCGTCGTCTCCCATGACCTGGCGGAAACCGCGAGCATCGCGGATTACATCTATGTGGTGGGCGACGGCCAGGTGCTCGGGCAGGGGACGCCTGCCGAGCTGCGCGAATCGACCAATCCGCGGATTCAGCAATTCATGAGAGGCGCGGCGGACGGCCCAGTACCTTTCCATTTTCCGGCACCGGCCTATGCCGAGGATCTGTTGCGAGGCTCCGATGCGTAAGCGTTCATTGATCGAGCGAATCCGGATGTTTGGCGAGGCCGGCATGAACGTTGTCGCGGCGCAGGGGCGCGCGACGCTGTTTCTGTTTCATGCGTTGTTCGGCGCGAGCGGGCTGAGCAATCGCTTCTCTCTGTTGGTCCGTCAGCTCTACTCGGTTGGCGTGCTGTCGCTGGCGATCGTGGTGGTTTCGGGAATATTCATCGGGATGGTGCTGGCGCTGCAGGGTTATAGCATTCTCAGCAGCTACGGCTCCGAGCAGGCGGTCGGGCAGATGGTCGCGCTGACATTGCTTCGCGAGTTGGGGCCGGTCGTCACCGCGCTGCTGTTCGCCGGACGTGCGGGGTCCGCACTGGCTGCCGAGATCGGAAACATGAAGTCCACCGAGCAGCTATCCAGCCTGGAAATGATCGGCGTCGACCCGTTGAAGTACATTATCGCGCCGCGACTGTGGGCCGGCTTCATCTCCTTGCCCTTGCTGACCGTCATTTTCAATGTGGTTGGTATCTGGGGTGGGGCAATGGTTGCGGTGGACTGGCTCGGCGTTTATGAGGGCTCGTTCTGGTCGAACATGCAGAACAGCGTGACCTTCACCTCGGATGTGCTCAATGGCGTCATCAAGAGCATGGTGTTTGCCGTCGTGGTCACCTGGATTGCGGTATTCCAAGGCTACGATTGCGAGCCGACCTCGGAAGGTATCAGTCGCGCCACCACCCGGACCGTGGTTTACGCCTCGCTGGCAGTACTCGGCCTCGACTTTATTTTGACCGCCTTGATGTTTGGAGGCTTCTGATGCGTATCCGCACCCTGGAAATCGGTGTTGGCCTGTTCCTGCTGGCAGGTGTGCTGGCCTTGCTGTTGCTGTCGCTGCGTGTCAGTGGGCTGAACGTCGACAGCACCGACACTTACAAGCTTTACGCCTATTTCGACAATATCGCCGGACTCAGTGTCCGATCCAAGGTCACCATGGCTGGCGTAACCATCGGCAAGGTGACGGCAATCGACCTCGACCGTGAGAGCTATACCGGACGTGTCACGCTGGAGGTTCAGAAAGATGTCGACATTCTGCCGATGGACTCCACCGCGTCGATTCTGACCGCCGGCCTGCTGGGTGAAAAATACGTCGGCATCAGCGTCGGCGGTGAAGAGGAAACCCTGGGTGACGGCGATACGATCCGCGATACCCAGTCGTCTCTGGTACTGGAAGAGCTGATCGGCAAATTTTTGCTCAATTCGGTCAATAAAGAATGAGGAGTATCCACATGATGACTGCCCTGCGTCGCGGCTTGCTGGTATTGCTGGCAGCCCTGCCCATGCTGGCTTTTGCGGCTCCCAGCGCTCATGAAGTGATCCAGAAGACCACCGATGAGCTGCTTGCGGATCTCAAAGCCAATAAGGAGCAATACCGCCAGGACCCGAACGCCTTTTACGACTCGCTCAACGATATTCTCGGGCCGGTGGTAGACGCGGAAGGGATATCCCGCAGCATCATGACGGTCAAGTACTCGCGTAACGCCACTCCGGAACAGATGACTCGCTTCCAGGAGAACTTCAAACGCAGCCTGATGCAGTTCTATGGCAACGCTTTGCTGGAATACAACAACCAGCAGATTCGCGTGTTGCCGGCGAGTGCCAAGCAGGACGCTGAGCGCACCAGTGTCGGCATGGAAGTGACGGGTCGCCAGGGCGAGATTTACCCGGTGTCTTACACCATGGTCAATCAGGGCGGTGAGTGGCGGGTCCGCAACGTCATCATCAATGGCATCAATATTGGCAAGCTGTTCCGTGATCAGTTCTCCGACGCCATGCAGAAGAACGGCGGTGATCTGGACAAGACCATCGATGGCTGGGCCGAAGTGGTCGCGCGCGCCAAGGACACCGAGGCTGGTCAGCAGGCAGCGGGCGATGATGACTGACGCCCGTGTCGAAAGTGGCGCCGACGGCGAGCTGCGGCTCTTCGGTGTGCTTGACTACCAATCCGGGCCGGCTCTGCGCCGGGCCGGCCAGGCCTTGATCCGTGAGCATAAAGGGAAGCGGTTGTTAATCGACTGCTCGGCCGTAGAAAAATCCAGTAGCGTCGGGCTTTCACTACTGCTGGCCTTCACCCGGGATGCAACCGCATCCGGCCAGGACGTGCTCATCGCCGGTATGCCTGGCGACATGCGCGAAATCGCCAGAGTGTCAGGTCTGCTCGATGTTCTATCGCTGGCAGACGAACCAAGAGGAGTCGTCTGATGCTCCGTTGGGCTGAAACGATGCGCGGAAAGGTCCATGCGATCGCGGAGTCGCTGGGCAACCTGCTCGTCGAAACCTTTCATTATCTGGCGCTGTTCGCCATCGGTGCGGTCACCGCCTGGGCAGGGCTGGTGGCCTTCCTCGGGATGATCGACAAGGGCAGCATCAGCGTCGATGACATCCTGCTGTTGTTCATCTACCTTGAGCTCGGCGCGATGGTTGGTATCTATTTCAAAACCAACCACATGCCCGTGCGTTTCCTCATCTATGTCGCTATCACCGCGCTGACTCGCTTACTGATCTCCGATGTTTCGCACCATCATCGTCCAGACATGGGGGTCGTCTATATTTCCGGAGCGATTCTGCTGCTGGCCGTCGCCATTCTGGTGGTGCGCTTTGCGTCCTCGAAGTTCCCCTCGGTAGCGGCGGGTAGCCATCATTCGCGCCAGTCGAACAGCGAGGCGGAGACGCTTGAATAGGTGAGCTTCGTCACCCCGCGCGGCTTCGGGGTTCGCAGTCTTCGGGCTTTTTTGTATGATGGCCGGCCGCGCGCGTCCGGCGCCGATCGAGGTTGAACATGCAGGCCGTAGAAGTTAAGAATTTTCTGGAAGAAAAGCTTCCAGGTGCACAGGTGGAAGTCGAGGGCGAAGGCTGCAATTTCCAGCTGAATGTGATCAGCGACGAGCTGGCTGGTCTGGGTCCGGTCAAGCGCCAGCAGCAGATCTACGCGCATCTAAACCCCTGGATCGCCGACGGCAGCATTCACGCCGTCACGATGAAGTTCTTCAGCCGTGCCGACTGGCTTGCGCGTAGCTGATCGCCGGTCGCGGCACATCTTTCAGCCCGTGCGGCGACTTTTGACGTCGCGCACGGCTCCTCTTTGCAAGCGCTTCGAGCCTGCGGGTTACGGGAACATCCATGGATAAACTGATCATTACCGGCGGTGCCCGCCTCAATGGCGAGATTCGCATCTCCGGTGCCAAGAACTCGGCTCTGCCCATCCTGGCAGCTACCCTGCTTGCCGATACCCCGGTAACGGTCTGCAACCTGCCGCATCTGCACGACATCACCACCATGATCGAGCTGTTCGGCCGCATGGGTGTGCAGCCGGTCATCGATGAAAAGCTCAGCGTCGAAGTCGACGCCAGCAGCATCCAGACGCTGGTGGCGCCGTATGAGTTGGTCAAGACCATGCGTGCTTCGATCCTGGTGCTCGGACCTATGGTGGCGCGCTTCGGCGAGGCCGAAGTCGCTCTGCCGGGCGGCTGCGCCATCGGCTCGCGCCCAGTTGATCTACACATTCGCGGCCTTGAAGCAATGGGTGCGCAGATCGATGTAGAGGGTGGCTATATCAAGGCGCGGGCGCCGGCTGGGGGGTTGCGCGGTGCGCATTTCTTCTTCGATATCGTCAGCGTGACCGGCACCGAGAACATCATGATGGCCGCGGCGCTGGCCAACGGCCGGAGCGTGCTAGAGAACGCCGCGCGCGAGCCGGAAGTGGTCGACTTGGCCAATTTCCTCAACGCCATGGGCGCGCAGATTTCTGGTGCGGGTACCGACACCATCACCATCGACGGTGTGAAGCGCCTGGGTGGCGGTCGTTACAGTGTCATGCCGGACCGCATCGAGACGGGCACCTATCTGGTAGCTGCTGCGGCGACCGGCGGTCGTGTGAAGCTCAAGGACACCGATGCCACCCTGCTTGAGGCGGTGCTGCACAAGCTCGAAGAGGCTGGTGCCTATATCGACACCGGCAGCAACTGGATCGAGCTGGACATGAAGGGCAATCGACCGAAAGCGGTAAACGTGCGCACGGCACCGTATCCGGCTTTCCCGACTGACATGCAGGCCCAGTTCATTGCCATGAACGCGGTCGCCGAAGGTACCGGTACAGTGATCGAAACGGTCTTCGAGAACCGCTTCATGCACGTCTACGAAATGAACCGCATGGGCTCGCAGATACTCGTCGAGGGCAACACCGCCATCGTGACCGGAGTTTCGAAGTTGAAGGGCGCGCCCGTCATGGCGACCGACCTGCGCGCGTCGGCGAGTCTGGTAATCGCCGGTCTGGTGGCAGAGGGCGATACCCTCATCGACCGCATTTACCACATCGACCGCGGTTACGAGTGCATCGAGGAAAAACTGCAGTTGCTGGGCGCCAAGATCCGCCGCGTACCGGGCTAGCTATCGGCAATGGGCCGCAGCCGTCCGCTCGGTGAGTGGGCGGCCCCGGCTGGAACCTGCGTTTGGCTTGGTTGCCCTTGCCTGCGTCAGGGTCGCGATCAACAGGTTTCAAGGAATAACCGTCCATGCTCACCATCGCCCTGTCCAAAGGCCGCATCCTCGACGACACCCTGCCGTTGCTGGCAGCAGCCGGCATCGTTCCCACCGAGAATCCCGAAAAAAGCCGCAAGCTGATCATTCCGACCACTCAGGATGACGTGCGCCTGCTGATCGTGCGGGCCACTGACGTGCCGACCTACGTCGAGCACGGCGCGGCGGACCTCGGCGTGGCGGGGAAGGACGTTCTGATGGAATACGGCGGGCAGGGGTTGTACGAACCGCTGGACCTGCGAATCGCCAACTGCAAGCTGATGACCGCCGGCAAGGTCGGTGCGCCAGATCCCAAGGGGCGACTGCGGGTCGCGACCAAGTTCGTTAATGTCGCCAAACGCTACTACGCCGAGCAGGGCCGTCAGGTCGACATCATCAAGCTTTACGGCTCGATGGAGCTCGCACCGCTGGTGGGGCTGGCAGACAAGATCATCGATGTGGTCGATACCGGCAACACGCTGCGGGCCAACGGGTTGGAGCCACAGGAGCTGATCGCCATGATCAGCTCGCGCCTGGTGGTCAACAAGGCGTCGATGAAGATGCAGCATGCGCGGATTCAGGCGCTGATCGATGCTCTGCAAAACGCAATAGCGCACCGGGGTTGACGTTCGCCTGGCTGCTGGGCAGCCGGCTCGCCTATCCGTGTCATAGCCTAAATACTCAGGTGCCCGCACGGTTGGCTTGTTACTCTAAGGGCGCCTGAAGCCAGCTTGCACGTATCTCTCATGAGGCCCGCTATGACCGCTCCCATCGACATCCGCCGACTCAACGCCGCTGATCCAGACTTCTCGCGACACCTGGATCATCTGCTGAGCTGGGAAAGCGTGTCCGATGATGGCGTCAATCAGCGCGTGCTGGAAATCATCCAGGCCGTGCGCGAACGAGGCGATGCCGCACTGGTCGAGTTCACCCAGCGTTTCGATGGCCTTGAAGTGGCCTCAATGGCCGACCTGATTCTGCCGCGTGCGCGCCTTGAGCTAGCGCTCGATCGCATCAGCTCGGCCCAGCGCCAGGCGCTGGAGGCCGCCGCGGAGCGGGTCCGCCGCTATCACGAAAAGCAGAAGCAGGACTCTTGGACCTACACGGAAGCCGATGGCACCGTGCTCGGTCAGAAGGTCACTCCACTCGATCGCGCAGGGCTTTACGTGCCTGGCGGCAAGGCGTCATATCCGTCTTCGGTATTGATGAATGCCATCCCGGCGAAGGTGGCCGGTGTGCCGGAAGTGGTCATGGTCGTGCCGACACCGCGCGGTGAAATCAATGAGCTGGTGCTGGCTGCGGCATGCATCGCCGGGGTTGATCGGGTCTTTACCATTGGTGGCGCTCAAGCCGTAGCGGCACTGGCCTACGGCACCGAGAGTGTGCCGCCAGTGGACAAGATTGTCGGCCCGGGCAACATCTACGTCGCCACTGCCAAGCGCCACGTGTTCGGCAAGGTCGGCATCGACATGATCGCCGGACCCTCCGAGATTCTGGTGGTTTGCGATGGCCAGACCGATCCTGACTGGATCGCCATGGATCTATTCTCCCAGGCCGAGCACGACGAGGATGCGCAATCGATCCTGGTCAGTTCGGACGCGGCGTTCCTCGATCGGGTCGCTGAAAGCATTGCCCGGCTACTGCCAACCCTCGAACGCGCCGAAATCGCTCACGCCTCTCTGCAGGGCCGCGGGGCGCTGATTCAGGTGGCTGATATGCAACAGGCCATCGACGTGGCTAACCGCATCGCGCCTGAGCACCTTGAGCTCTCCGTTGCCGATCCGGAGCAATGGCTACCGCAGATTCGCCACGCGGGCGCGATCTTCATGGGTCGCTATACCGCCGAAGCGCTGGGTGACTACTGTGCCGGCCCGAATCACGTGCTGCCCACCTCGGGGACCGCACGATTCTCGTCGCCGCTCGGGGTGTATGACTTCCAGAAGCGCTCGTCGATCATCAATTGCTCGGCCGACGGCGCGTCAGAGCTGGGTAAGATCGCCTCGGTACTGGCTCGCGGCGAGTCGTTGACCGCACACGCGCGTAGTGCCGAGTACCGTATAAAACGGTAGAAGCGATAAGTGCATTGAAGGTCGGGCGAGAAGCCAAACGCGGTGCTTTTCGTCCAGCCTCCGGCTGCCAACCCTATCAGCGCCCAAGCGACTTGCCTCGAAACTGCACGATGCCAGTCAGATACAAATAACGTGAATTGCGAGAACCCCATGAGCAAATTCTGGAGCCCCTTCGTCAAGAATCTGGTGCCCTATGTGCCGGGTGAGCAGCCGAAGCTGACCAATCTGGTCAAACTCAACACCAACGAGAATCCCTATGGCCCATCGCCGAAAGCAATCGCGGCGATGCAGGCCGAGCTGAACGATAGCTTGCGCCTGTACCCAGACCCGAACGGCGAGCGCCTCAAGCGTGCAGTTGCCGACTATTACGGTGTGCAGCCGGCCCAGGTATTTGTCGGGAATGGATCGGATGAGGTGCTCGCCCACGCCTTTCACGGCCTGTTCCAGCACGGCAAGCCATTGCTGTTCCCCGACGTGACGTACAGCTTCTACCCGGTGTATTGCGGTCTGTATGGCATCGCGTACGAAACCATTGCGCTGAATGATGAGTTCCAAATCGACGTGGCCGAATATGCCCGGCCCAATGGTGGGATCATCTTTCCCAATCCCAATGCGCCAACGGGGTGCGTGCTGGCGCTGGATGCGATCGAGCGTCTGCTGCAGGCGAATCCCGACTCCGTCGTGCTGGTGGACGAAGCCTATATCGACTTCGGTGGTAGCTCGGCCATCGCGCTGGTGGATCGCTACCCGAACCTACTGGTCACGCAGACGTTGTCGAAATCGCGCTCGCTGGCGGGGCTGCGGGTTGGCCTGGCTGTCGGGCATCCGGATCTGATCGAGGCGCTGGAACGCATCAAGAACAGCTTCAACTCCTATCCGCTGGACCGCATCGCCATCGCCGGCGCCGCGGCTGCGTTCGAAGATCGTGTTTATTTCGAGCAGACCTGCCAGCAGGTCATCGCCAGTCGCGAAGCGGTTGCTTCGGCAATGCAGGGGTTGGGCTTCGAAGTGCTGCCATCCGCGGCTAACTTCATTTTCGCCCGGCATCCGCAGCACGATGCTGCAGCACTTGCCGCTGGGCTTCGAGAGCAGGGCGTCATCGTGCGGCATTTCAAGCAGCCGCGGATCGAGCAGTTCCTGCGGATCACCATCGGTACGCCGGAGCAAAACCAGGCGTTGCTCGACGCATTGAAGGACATCGGCTAATCGGCCTGGCCGCCAATATCCTGGGCTGCTTGCGGCTCAGGCTTATTGAGGGCTTTTCTCTACCAGCGGTCGCATGCCAACTTCGGCCGTCAGCGTCAGCGGCTTGCCGTTGCGCAGGATGTCGATGTCGATTTCGTCGCCAGGCCGAGCGCGGGCGACTTGGTTCATCGAGCTTCGACCATCACTGGCCTGCTCTCCATCGATGCTGAGAATCAGGTCGCCCGGGCGCAAGCCGGCGCGTTCTGCAGGACCTTCTCGATAGACCCCCGCGACGACGATTCCTGGTCGGCCCGCCTGGCCAAACGACTCCGCCAGCTCGGGCGTCAGGGATTGCACCTCCACGCCGAGCCAGCCGCGGATTACCCGACCATGCTCGACGATGGACTTCATCACATCCATGGCGAGCTTCACCGGGATCGCGAAGCCGATGCCCTGCGAACCGCCAGATTCGGAGATGATCGCCGTGTTTATGCCGATCAGATGGCCTGCGGTATCGACCAGCGCGCCACCGGAATTGCCGCGGTTGATGGCTGCGTCGGTCTGGATGAAGTCCTCATAGGTATTGAGCCCCAGCTGGTTGCGTCCTGTGGCGCTGATGATGCCCATGGTCACGGTCTGCCCAACCCCGAACGGATTGCCGATCGCCAGAGTCACGTCGCCAATGCGGATGCCATCAGAGCGGCCGATAGTGATTGCGGGCAGGTCCGCGAGATCAATCTTCAGCACCGCGAGATCGGTCTCAGGGTCGTTGCCAATTACCCGAGCGAGTGTCTCGCGGCCATCGCGCAGGGCCACCACGATCTGCTCGGCATTGGCTGTGACGTGATTGTTGGTCAGCAGGTACCCTTCCGGGCTCATGATCACCGCCGAGCCCAGGCTCGACTCCATACGGCGCTGGCGTGGCAGGTTGTCACCGAAGAACCGCTGGTATAACGGATCGTCCTTGAGCATTGGCTGCTGGCTGGAACTGTCGATCAGCTTGGTGGTGTAGAGATTGGCCACCGCTGGCGCTGCGCTGCTGACCGCATTGGCGTAGGAATACGGGCCTTGCTGCGGTATGCCCACGAGCGGTGCTTGTCGCAGGGTATATTCCGGTTCGGCGTTCATACCTACCAGCTGCGGGTAGCGCTGAATGATCAGCAGGGCCACCAGCAGGCCCACCAGCAACGGCCAGCCAAAAAAACGCAGGGCATTGATCATCGCGATTCGAAATCCGGACAGGTTGCGGAGGGCGATAGCGCCCCTTAAGGTGGCGGCATTATACGAAGCTGGCTGCGAATTGCAGCTCTGCCACGGTGATTCTGTGCTGGTTTGCCAACGCCGCTTGGTTCATTTTCGTTCCAGACCGGGCAGTGGCTGTTATCAGTGCAGCCAGCGTCGGCATATTGATGAGAGGAAACTTGCATGGCCATTGCGCTGACGACACTGGTAGAGGAAGCGGATCGCTACCTGAACACCGCCAAAATCTCCGACTATTGTCCGAACGGCCTGCAGGTAGAAGGACGGCCGCAGGTTCGCCGCATTATCAGCGGGGTTACGGCCAGCCAGGCGCTGCTCGATGCGGCGGTCGAGGCGCAGGCCGACGTGGTGCTGGTGCATCACGGCTATTTCTGGAAAAACGAAGATCCGCGCATCGTTGGCATCAAGCAGCGCCGATTGAAGACGCTGCTCAACAACGACATCAGTCTGCTCGCCTATCACCTGCCGCTCGACGTGCACCCGGAAGTGGGCAACAACGTCCAGTTGGCGCGGTTGCTCGGGCTAGTCGTGGAAGGCTCGCTGGAGCCCGACAACCCACGCTCGGTCGGTCTCGTTGGCTCGCTCGAAACACCGCTTGCGCCCGCTGATTTCATGCGTCGGATACAGACCGTACTCGGACGCGAGCCGCTGATGATCGAAGGAGCCGGGCTTATCAGGCGGATCGGCTGGTGCACGGGCGGCGCTCAGGGTTATATCGATCAAGCTGTGGCGGCCGGCGTCGATGCCTACCTGACCGGAGAAGTCTCGGAGCCCACCGTGCATATCGCACGTGAAAACGGGTTGAGTTTCTTTGCAGCCGGGCACCACGCCACCGAGCGTTACGGTGTCCAGGCGCTCGGTGATTATCTGGCGAAGCGGTTTGCCGTCGAGCACCTGTTTATCGACTGCCCCAATCCGGCCTGATGCGCCGCCCCTGCTGGTCGTAACCCTACTCAGCGCGGAAGATGAAGCGCGGTTTCGCCGGTATAAACCTAGAGCATTTCGATCTAAGAAGCGGCCTGATTAGAATTTTGTGCCGTGCTAAAGTTGCGCCTCGTTCCGGCCATGCCGGCCGTCCACCTGCCAATTCGTGAGTAGCCATGGTCGACAAACTGACGCATCTGAAACAGCTGGAGGCGGAAAGCATCCACATCATCCGTGAGGTGGCCGCCGAGTTCGATAATCCGGTGATGCTTTATTCCATCGGCAAGGATTCGGCCGTGATGCTGCATCTGGCGCGCAAGGCATTTTTTCCTGGCCGTCTGCCGTTCCCGGTGATGCACGTCGACACTCGCTGGAAATTTCAAGAAATGTATCGTTTCCGCGAGAAGATGGTCACCGAGATGGACCTGGACCTGATTACCCATGTCAACCCGGATGGTGTTGCGCAGGGCATCAATCCCTTTACTCACGGTAGCGCCAAGCACACCGACATCATGAAGACCGAGGGTCTCAAGCAGGCGCTCGACAAGCACGGCTTCGATGCGGCGTTCGGTGGCGCACGGCGTGATGAAGAGAAATCTCGGGCGAAAGAGCGCGTGTATTCCTTCCGCGACAGCAAGCATCGCTGGGACCCGAAGAACCAGCGCCCTGAACTGTGGAATGTCTACAACGGCAACGTGAAGAAGGGCGAGTCGATCCGCGTCTTTCCGCTGTCGAACTGGACCGAGCTGGACATCTGGCAGTACATCTACCTGGAGCAGATCCCGATCGTGCCGCTGTACTTCGCCGCGGAGCGCGAAGTCATCGAGAAGAACGGCACCCTGATCATGATCGATGACGAGCGCATCCTCGAACACCTCACCAACGAGGAAAAGGCGCGCGTCGAGAAGCGCATGGTCCGCTTCCGCACCCTCGGCTGCTACCCGTTGACCGGTGCAGTGGAATCCACTGCCTCGACTCTCCCGGAGATCATCCAGGAAATGCTTCTGACGCGTACCTCCGAACGTCAGGGCCGCGTCATCGATCACGATGGCGCCGGTTCGATGGAAGAAAAGAAACGTCAGGGCTACTTCTAAGGATTCCGCACCATGTCTCATCAGTCTGATTTGATCAGCGAGGACATCCTCGCCTACCTGGCGCAGCACGAGCGCAAAGAGCTGTTGCGCTTTCTGACCTGCGGTAATGTCGATGACGGCAAAAGCACCCTGATCGGGCGCCTGCTGCACGACTCGAAGATGATCTATGAAGATCACCTCGAAGCCATCACCCGCGACTCGAAGAAATCCGGTACCACAGGCGACGACGTCGATCTGGCGTTGCTCGTCGACGGTCTTCAGGCCGAGCGCGAGCAGGGCATCACCATCGATGTCGCCTACCGTTATTTCTCCACCGCCAAGCGCAAGTTCATCATTGCCGACACCCCCGGCCATGAGCAGTACACGCGCAACATGGCAACCGGTGCCTCGACCTGTGACCTGGCGATCATCCTCGTCGATGCGCGCTACGGCGTGCAGACGCAGACCAAGCGCCACAGCTTCATAACCTCCTTGCTCGGCATCAAGCACATCGTGGTGGCCATCAATAAGATGGATCTGATGGACTTCGACGAGCAGGTGTTCGAGCGTATCAAGGCCGATTACCTGGCCTTCGCCGAGCGTATCGAGCTGCAGCCAAATTCGTTGCATTTCGTGCCGATGTCCGCGCTCAAGGGCGACAACGTGGTCAATCGCTCTGAGCGCGCGTCTTGGTATGAAGGCCAGTCGCTGATGGAGATTCTCGAGAGCGTCGAGATTGCCGGCGACCGCAACTTCGACGACCTGCGCTTCCCGGTGCAGTACGTCAACCGTCCCAACCTTAATTTCCGGGGCTTCGCTGGGACGCTGGCCAGCGGCATCGTGCGCAAGGGCGACGAGGTGGTGGTATTGCCGTCCGGCAAGCGCAGCACCGTCAAATCCATTGTCACTTTTGACGGCGAGCTGGAGCAGGCAACCCCGGGCGAAGCCATCACGCTGACGCTTGAAGACGAGATCGACGTGTCTCGTGGCGACATGCTGGTCCATGCTGACAACCAGCCACGCATCACGGACAGCTTTGACGCCATGCTGGTGTGGATGGCCGAAGAGCCGATGCTGCCGGGCAAGAAATACGACATCAAGCGTGCCACCAGCTACGTGCCAGGTTCGATTGCCAGCATCACCCATCGTGTGGACGTGAATACGTTGGAACATGGCCCGGCCAGTAGCCTGCAGCTGAACGAGATCGGGCGGGTCAAGGTCAGCCTGGACGCTGCGATTGCGCTGGATGGCTATGCGAGGAACCCGGCTACCGGCTCGTTTATCATCATCGACCGCCTCACCAACGGTACCGTCGGTGCGGGCATGATCATCGCCGATCCGGTTGCTCATGGTTCGTCCGGGCATCATGGCGCGCTGGCTCATGTCTCTACCGAAGAGCGCGCAGCGCGCTTTGGTCAGCAACCCGCGACCGTGCTGTTCACCGGTCTTTCCGGCGCCGGCAAGAGCACGTTGGCCTACGCGGTCGAACGCAAACTGTTCGACATGGGGCGCGCTGTCTACGTACTGGATGGCCAGAATCTACGTCATGACCTGAACAAGGGCCTTCCGCAGGACCGTGCCGGTCGTACCGAGAACTGGCGCCGCGCCGCACAGGTGGCGCGCCAGTTCAACGAGGCTGGGCTGTTGACGTTGGCGGCATTCGTCGCACCGGACGCAGAAGGCCGCGAGCAAGCCAAGGCGTTGATCGGCAGTGACCGAGTCGTCACCGTCTACGTGCAGGCATCACCGCAGGCTTGTCAGCAGCGCGATCCGCAGGGTCTGTATGCGGCGGCTGGCGATAACATTCCTGGCGAGTCCTTCCCCTATGACGTGCCGGGCAATGCTGATCTCATCGTCGATACCGAGTCGCTGACGGTGGAAGAGGGCGCCAAGCAGGTCATTGATCTGCTGCGTAAGCGTGGCGCGATCTAAGAGGTCGCGGTAAAAAAACGCCTTGCAGATGCAGGGCGTTTTGTTTATGGCGGTTGCTTTGCTTGTGTAGGAGGCGCGCCCTCGCGGCAAATGCAGGCTATCGGCCTGCCGATATCGCTAGCTATCAGTCGCGAACCACGTACTTAATAATCTCCACAACCTGCTCGGTGCTAGTCGCCCAGGCCATGGCGGCCGCATCGACCTCTTTCAGTGGATGCACGATGTCGTCGCCATGCAGCGTCACATATGGCTTGCCCAGGGCCGCGCAGTAACCGGCATCGAAGGCGGCGTTCCACTGCTTGTACTTGTCGCCGAAACGCACCACCACCAGGTCGGCTTGTTGAATCAGCGTCTTGGTGCGAATCGCATTGACCTTGGAGGATTTGTGATCGCGCCAGAAGGCGCTGGATTCGGCACCAAGGCAATCACCGGCAGCATCGCTGGCCTCATGATCGGTTACGGCGGAAGTGAAAACCACGTCCAGCTCGGCGGCGGCCGCGCCGCGCTTGATTTCGTCACGCCAGTCGGTATGGATTTCACCAGACAGGTAAACGGTAAAGCTCATGATTCCTCCTGAGGACAGTTTTTGTAGGTAAGTCGAGCGGGATGAAGCGCTGAACGTTGGCCGGGCACGTTTCTAGAACTGCGGCCCGGAGCGGGTGTTGTTGCCCTTCGCCAACCGATCGTACAGCACTACATTGACCGTAGCGGCCAGGTTCATGCAGCCGGTGGTAGGGATGTAGATCACGTCTTCACACCAGTCTCGGATTTCCTTGTTCAACGAGCCATCCTCCGGCCCGAAGATATACAGGGCGCGATCCGGATGCGTGTATTCGGGAAGAGCCCGAGCACCTTCGACCAGTTCCACCGCCACCGGCACGCAGCCGAGCGGCAAGATCTTACGCAGATCGTCGATATTGATCAGCGGAATGTCCTGATGGACCTTCTTGGTGTCGGTATTGAAGTCGCGGGCGCGATCGTAGCGCGTGCCGGTATAAAAGACCGAACTGACGCCATAGCAGCCAGCGGCCCGCATGATCGATCCGACGTTGGAGGGCGACTTGGGGTTGAGCAAGCCGACGCAGCTGTATCGTTTATTGGCCACAGGGCTGGCTCGCAAAAGGGTGGAGTATAGCGGGGTGGTGGGACTAGGGAGGAGCGGAAGACAACCGTAAGGCGGGTGAAACCCGCGAGGCACGGCTATTGAATGGCTCCACAGTGGCGGGTTTCACCGGCCTACGCCCCATATTGCAGCCTGGCGCTGAACCGTTCACGATCAATGTTCGGTCAAACAAGGATGTTGTATGTCTCGTTTTCGTCGGGCAAGGGTGCCCGGAGGGTGTTACTTCATCTCCATACGATCTGGACGTTGCCTGAGGGGGATGCCGATTTCTCCAACCGGTGGCGCTTGATCAAGCGCCACGTGACTCGCAGGTGCGGGCCGGCATATCTCCGACCTGGCTTTCTCACACCGCGACGCTCGGCCAAGCAATGCGGAACCTTATGGCAGCACCGGTTCTGGGAGCATCTCATTCGAGACGAACGAGACTTCCGCCAGCATATGGATTATCTGCATGCCAATCCGCTGAAGCACGGGTATGTGGCACGCGCGGCGGTTGGGCATGGTCGTCCTTCCATCGTTGCGTCAGGCAAGGGATATATCCCGCCGATTGGGCTGGTGGTGCAACGAAAGCTGCCATCCACGATGCGGAGTAGACGTAGGGCGGATGAAACCCGCCGATAACGGGTCGGCGCGGCGCGGAACCGTCGCCGAACGGCCCGAAGGCGAGTTTGCCATGGTTGGATGACCAGCGCCGTCGCCGGATGCCATAAAACACAAAACCTTACCGGTGAGGGCAGGGTTTTGTTTGTGTCAGATGGTGCGTAACCACGCGGGTACACGGTGCCGAATAAACCGTAGGGCGGGTGAAAACCCGCCGATAACGGGTCGGCGCGATGCGGAACCGTCGCCGATTGGCCCGAAATGATCCGCCGTGGTCGGATGACCATTGCCGTGGCCGGATGCCATAAACACAAAACCCCGCCGGTGAAGGCAGGGTTTCGTTTGTGTCAGACGGTATGTAACCGCGCGGGTTTCACCCGCCCTACAGGGCTACAGGATTAGCAACCGTTAGGAATCAGGTTGGCAGGAACGGCGGTAGTCGAGCAGGCCCAGCTACCATCTGCGGAACGGGTCCAAGTTAGGGAGGCACCGGCATCTGTCAATACTGCAGCAGCGTTACCGCCAAAAGTAGCCACGATGGTTGATGTGGCAGTAAGAGGGTCTGTAACTTGCGGAACGCCAGTGCCTGCGGGAAGAATAATGCTTGTCTGAGCGGGGCCAGTAACCAGGTTGGAGCCCGTAGCGCCTGGGTCACATTCGCCTGCTGCGTCGCCAACGGCCGTGCGTCCATCAAGTATGCAGGCCTCTACTGCAGTACGAACCTGGCCAGATTCCGACATTACCCGGCTAACTTGAGACTTGGATACATAGTTCTGATATTGCGGAATCGCAACCGCAGCCAAAATACCAATGATCGCAACTACGATCATCAATTCAATAAGAGTAAAACCCTTCTGCATCTGAGCTTTCATTTGTATCTCCTTAGAGTGTTAAGGCCTATGAGCCTGCCAAAGCTAAAGCAGTTGGCGTGCCAGATATCGTTCGGCTCGGGTGCGACGGCTGACACTGTGATGTACCTCAACCTCTTTTCGTGGCCGAGAGGTCTTCCCTGGGCGCTGCCCATCCCTGGGCTTCAAGCGCGCCTACACAAAGTGGCTGCGTTGCACCTCTCGACCGACTCTTTGCGGGCGATATGTGACCAATAACGTCACCTGCCGCTGACCTTGTTTGCAGGGCCCGGCATCTGCGCTATAAGGCGGGCACAGATTCGAGCGAGGCCGTCATGAGCGAAAACATTTCTCTATCCGGATTGGCACGGCAGATGGTCGTGGCCGGCGTGTTGGACGAAAAAACAGCCCAACAGGCGCAGGCCCAGACTGTTCGCAGCAAAACTCCTTTCGTCACCTATGTGGTTCAAAACAAGTTGGCCAAAGGCCGTGCCATAGCGGAGCTCGCCTCCGAGCAATTTGGTGTCGCATTGCTCGACCTCTCCGCGATGGACAAGGAATCGCTACCCAAGGACCTGATCAGCGAGAAGTTGGCACGTCAGCACCGCGTACTCCCGCTCTCCAAACGCGGCACCAAGCTGTATGTGGCCATTTCGGACCCCGCCAATCATCAGTCAATTGCCGATATCCAGTTCAGCACCGGGTTGACCATCGAGTCGATCCTGGTAGAGGACGACCTGTTAGGCGCTGCGATCGATAAGCTGTACGAAAGCGGCACCACCGGGCTGGAAGATCTGGGCGAGGTCGATCTGGATGGCGTCGATGTCGAGACGGTCAGCGAAGATGGCAAAGTCGAGGATGGAAGTGAGGCCGCCGATGACGCGCCGGTCGTTCGCTTCGTTAACAAGATGCTGCTCGACGCTATTCGCGGCGGCTCATCCGACCTGCATTTCGAGCCCTATGAAAAAGCATTTCGCGTACGACTCCGTACGGATGGCATCCTTCACGAAGTGGCCCGCCCGCCGATTCAGTTGGCCCCGCGCATTTCCGCGCGCTTGAAGGTCATGGCCGGACTGGATATCTCGGAGCGCCGCAAACCGCAGGACGGCCGGATCAAGATGAAGCTTTCAAAGACGAAAGCCATCGACTTCCGCGTGAACACCCTACCGACCTTGTGGGGCGAGAAGATTGTGATGCGGATTCTCGACCCTTCAAGTGCCCAGATGGGTATCGATGCGTTGGGCTACGAAGAGGACCAGAAAGAGCTGTATATGAATGCCCTCAAGCAACCGCAGGGCATGATCTTGGTAACCGGGCCGACCGGATCGGGAAAGACCGTTTCGCTTTATACGGGCCTGAATATCCTCAATACGGTCGACGTGAATATATCCACCGCCGAAGACCCGGTAGAGATCAACCTGGAGGGTATCAACCAGGTCAACGTCAATCCCCGTCAGGGCATGGATTTCTCGCAGGCGCTGCGTGCTTTTCTGCGCCAGGACCCGGATATCATCATGGTGGGGGAAATCCGGGACCTGGAAACCGCCGAAATTGCCATCAAGGCCGCGCAGACCGGCCACATGGTGATGTCGACGCTGCACACCAACAGCGCCGCGGAGACCCTGACCCGTCTGCGCAATATGGGCGTTGCGGCTTTCAACATCGCTACTTCGGTAAACCTGATTATCGCCCAGCGCCTTGCGCGCAAGCTCTGTAACAGCTGCAAGAAAGAAGTCGAGTTGCCGCGCGAGGCATTAATTGAGGAGGGCTTTCCTGCCGATAAGATCGGCACCTTCAAAGTTTACGGCCCGGTTGGCTGCGAAAACTGCAAGGGGGGATACAAAGGCCGTGTCGGTATTTATGAAGTGGTTAAAAACACGCCGGCCCTGGCCAGGATTATCATGGAAGACGGCAACTCCATCGACATTTCCACCCAGATGCGCAAAGACGGCTTCAATGACCTGCGAACCTCGGCCTTGGTCAAGGCCATGCAGGGCGTGACCAGCCTGGAAGAAGTCAACCGGGTGACCAAGGATTAACATGGCGCAGAAAGCGATAAAAACCAGTGTCTTTACCTGGGAAGGTACCAACAGGCAGGGCGCTAAGATCAAGGGTGAGCTAAGTGGCGTCAGTCCTGCGCTAGTCAAGGCGCAGCTG
The DNA here is from genome assembly GCF_003325755.1 of Pseudomonas sp. SST3. The sequence goes on from NZ_QORI02000017.1 coordinate 21,419, forward strand.
CGCAAGCAGGGTGTCAATCCGCAGAAGGTGCGTAAGAAATCGGTATCGCTGTTCAGCGCCGGTAAGAAAATCAAGCCGATGGACATCGCCTTGTTCACCCGGCAAATGGCGACCATGATGAAGGCCGGCGTTCCGCTGCTGCAATCCTTCGACATCATTGGTGAGGGCTTCGATAATCCGAACATGCGCAAGCTGGTCGACGATCTCAAGCAGGAGGTCGCTGCGGGTAACAGCTTCGCCACCGCGCTGCGCAAGAAGCCCCAGTACTTCGACGATCTGTATTGCAACCTGGTCGACTCGGGTGAGCAGTCCGGTTCGTTGGAAACGCTGCTGGATCGCGTGGCGACCTATAAGGAAAAGACCGAGGCGCTGAAGGCCAAGATAAAGAAGGCGATGAACTATCCCATCGCCGTTGTGTTAGTTGCGGTCATCGTATCCTCGATTCTTTTGATCAAAGTCGTGCCTCAGTTCCAGGATGTTTTTGCTAACTTCGGGGCAGAGCTACCGGCATTCACGCTGATGGTCATCGGTCTGTCGGAGGCGTTGCAGGCATGGTGGCACGTAGTGCTGCTCGGCTTGTTTGGCGCTGCCTATGCATTTAAGACTGCTCACGGTAAATCGGAGGGCTTTCGAAACTGGTTTGACCGGTTTTTGCTCAAGGTTCCGGTTGTCGGCGACATTCTCTACAAGTCCGCAGTGGCTCGGTTTGCCCGGACGTTGGCGACCACTTTTGCCGCCGGCGTCCCCTTGGTGGATGCTTTGGACTCGGTCGCGGGCGCTACAGGCAACGTCGTGTTCCGTAACGCTACGATGAAGGTCAAGAGCGACGTGTCCAGCGGTATGCAGCTCAACTTTTCCATGCGCACAACCGGAACGTTTCCAAGCATGGCAGTACAGATGACGGCGATCGGCGAGGAGTCCGGCTCGCTAGATGAAATGCTGGCCAAGGTGGCAACCTTCTACGAAGATGAAGTGGACAACATGGTTGATGGGCTTACTGCCCTGATGGAGCCCATGATCATGGCGGTTCTTGGCGTGCTGGTTGGTGGCCTGATCATTGCGATGTACCTGCCGATCTTCCAGCTAGGGGCTGTGGTTTAAGCATGGATGTTGTGACTTTTCTGGCCAGCAACACGCTGGCCTTTGTTTTATGCGTTCTTGTGTTGGGACTGCTGATCGGCAGCTTTCTCAATGTCGTGATCCATCGCTTACCGATAATGATGCAGCGGGACTGGCGCGCCCAGGCGCGAGAATTCCTCGAGTTGCCGGCCGAGTCTGCTTCGACCTTCAATCTGGTTCTTCCCCATTCCCATTGCCCGCATTGCGATCATGAGATTCGTTCGTGGGAGAACATTCCGTTGGTGAGCTGGCTGGCATTGCGTGGCAAGTGTTCGTCTTGCCGCGCACCGATCAGCAGTCGATATCCCTTGGTCGAGCTGCTGTGCGGGGTGTTGTCCGCCTATGTTGCCTGGCACTTCGGTTTTTCCTGGCAGGCCGGTGCGATGCTGTTGCTGACTTGGGGCTTGCTGGCGATGAGTATGATCGACATCGATCATCAGCTGTTGCCCGACTCCATCGTGCTGCCGTTGCTTTGGCTGGGGTTGATCGTTAATTCCTTCGGGCTGTTCGCGACACTGCCTGAGGCGGTATGGGGTGCGATTGCTGGCTATTTAAGTCTGTGGTCGGTGTACTGGTTGTTCAAGCTCGTGACCGGCAAGGAGGGCATGGGCTATGGCGACTTCAAGCTGCTGGCGATGCTCGGAGCCTGGGGTGGCTGGCAGGTTCTGCCGCTGACCATTCTGCTGTCGTCCGTAGTGGGCGCGGTGCTGGGTACTGTCATGCTGCGCATGCAAAAAGCAGATAGCGGTACGGCTATCCCCTTTGGCCCCTACTTGGCGATTGCCGGCTGGATCACGCTGCTCTGGGGTGATCAAATCACCTCGGGTTATCTGCAATTCGCCGGGTTCTAGAGCATCGCGAGCGTCCCGCTTTTAGATGGCGGGTACGAAGCTTCAACAGCCAAGTTCCACCTCAGAGCGTGGACGCAATCGAATCTGAAGCGTCCGCCTCGCGAGCCTTCGGTAAGGAGGTGCGCCTTGCAGCGAAGGCGGAGCTATTGCCGGCCTACACTGGCCATTTGAACGGTTTAAGTGGCGCCCCGTCGCTCGCTGATCGCCTACGCATGGCCTGGCCCCTTGCATCCTCGCTTTTCAGGCGTTACTACTGCGCGTCGTTTTCTTGCGGGACGGTTCGTGATGAAGCCCTGGGTGCTTGGTTTGACTGGCGGTATCGGCAGCGGCAAGAGTGCTGTGGCGGAGGAGTTTGGATGTCTCGGCGTGCATTGGGTCGACGCCGATCATGCTGCGCGCTGGGTCGTTGAGCCGGGCAAGCCAGCGCTTGGATTAATCGCTGAGCGTTTTGGGGAGACCGTTCTCGCCGCTGATGGCAGTCTGGACCGCGCGGTGCTGCGTGATCTGGTTTTCCGTGATCCGGAACAACGCAAATGGCTCGAGCAGCTATTGCACCCGCTGATTCGTCAGGAGGTTGCCGAACATCTCGCTCGGGCAACTTCTCCCTACGCCATCATGGTCTCCCCGCTGTTGGTGGAGTCCGGCCAGTATCGGCAGGTTGATCGCGTGTTGGTAGTCGATGTGCCTGAGGCCCTGCAGCTGGAGCGTGTGGTCCGGCGTGATCAGTCAAGCGAAAAGCAGATTCGGGCCATACTCAAGGCGCAGGCCAGTCGTGAAGAACGCTTGCGTCATGCCGACGACGTGCTGGTCAATGATCTTGATATGGCATGGTTAAAGTCTGAGGTGGAACGTCTGCATAATTTTTATCTGACGCTACGAGGAGGTCAGGAATGAGCACTACGATTGTTGAATGCCCTACCTGTGGCGCTCCCGTCGAGTGGAGCGTGAAGAGCCCTAGCCGGCCTTTCTGTTCCGAGCGGTGCAAGTTGATCGATCTCGGCGCCTGGGCCTCGGAAGAGCATGCGATCCCAGGCAATGAGCTCGAAGATGATCTGTTTTCCGATGACATGCCGCCCCGCCAGCACTGAGCCTGGTTCGGGTTCGGGTTCGGGTTCGGGTGTGTTGCTCTAATTGGGTCGCGTTGTTGTGCGCTCAAGCCCGCTTGTTGCCGTCGTCTTTCCAGGGCGCTTGGAGATAACGGCTGCGGTTGAAGGTTTCCATCCAATCTGGATAGAACACCACCAGCGCGCTCACGATGGTGCCGTTGATGAACGCCTCGGGAAACATCAGTAGCCAGATGTAGCCGGCGAAGTCTTCCAGCCAGGGTGGCATCGGATAGCGGCCATCGATCAGCAGAATCCCGAGCCCCGCCAGAATGCAGAACAACGCGGCGAGGCCGGCAGCAAAGAAGCCGGAAAAGAATATATAGACAAAGAGATTGCGGGGCTGGGTGCGCTCGACCGCAATCGCGCAAAGCTCCGTCACCGTAACGGGTATCAGCACCAGCAGCACGCCGTTCAGGCCGAGGGCAGCCAGCTGTTGATGGCCCGTAATGGCGAGGCCCAGCTGAGCGGCAAAGGCTGCCAGTATCGCCAGTGGCCAATCCAGCAGTAGGGTCACAGCCGTCAGGCCAATGAAATGGACGGACAGCCCCGAATCGAAATCTCGGCGGACCAGCCATAGCAAAAAAATCGCCAATACCGCGCCAAGCAGCAAATGTTGGCGGCGGGTGTCGCTGAACAGCTCCACCCAGGGTGTTCGCGCGCAGGCCCATATCAGGCCCGCAGCGTAAAGCAACCAGCCCAGGACGAGGCTGGTTGGTGCGAGCAGTTCGGTGGCAATCATCTTCAGGGCTCCTTGCGCCAGCGCTGGCTTTGCGGTCGCGGCTTCATCACTGCGGAGCCGATGGTCGACCCGCTCTCAGTCGCGCGAGCGGGGCGGGGTCTCAAGGGGCGGGGTTGGGCTGTTCGGTGTGAATCGACTCGATGGCTTCGAGTACCTCGGTAGACAGTTGCAGCTCGGTGCTGGCGATGTTGCGGTCCAGTTGTTCGAGGGAAGTGGCGCCGATGATATTGCTGGTGACGAACGGTTGCCGAGTTACATAAGCCAGCGCCATCTGGGCCGGATCCAAACCATGCTCCTGGGCCAATGCGACATACCGGGAGCAGGCTGCTTGCGACTGGGGGTTGGTATAGCGGGCAAAGCGGCTGAAAAGCGTGATCCGCGCTCCGGCCGGGCGCGCGCCTTGCTCGTATTTGCCGCTGAGCATGCCGAAGGCCAGTGGCGAGTAGGCGAGCAGGCCGCATTGTTCGCGAATCGAGATTTCGGCCAGGCCGACTTCGAAGGAGCGGTTGAGAAGGTTATACGGATTTTGGATCGAAACAGCACGGGGCCAGCCTCTGGATTCGGCCAGCTGCAGAAACTTCATGGCGCCCCAGGGCGTTTCGTTCGATAGCCCGATATGGCGGATCTTTCCGGCCTTCACCTGCTCGTCGAGGACCTCAAGCGTTTCCTCGATCGGCGTAAAATCCTGATCCTGGTGGCGATAGCCAAGCTGGCCGAAGAAGTTGGTGCTGCGTTCCGGCCAGTGCAATTGGTACAAATCGATCCAGTCCGTTCGCAGTCGCTGCAGACTTGCATCCAGTGCGGCAACGATATGCTGGCGATTCATCTTCAGCTGGCCGTCACGAATGTGGCTGATGCCGTTGCCAGGCCCGGCAATTTTGCTCGCAAGAATCCAGTCGGCCCGGTTTCCGCGGGCTTTGAAATAATTACCTATGTAGCGCTCGGTGGTTGAGTAGGTTTCCGCGCGCGGCGGCACGGGATACATTTCGGCGGTATCGAGGAAGTTGATACCTGCGGCCTTGGCGCGGTCCAGCTGGGCGAACGCTTGGTCCTGGTCGTTCTGCTCGCCCCAGGTCATGCTGCCCAGGCATAGCGAGCTGACTTTCAATTCGGTGCGGCCGAGTTGACGCAATTCCATGCGGGATCCTTCTGTCTAATGAGGTTTGGTGGATCGGATTGCGGAGGCGGGCAATAAGTTTCGCTTCGTTCAGCGCCTCCGGGAAGTTCGAGCGCGCGCTCGATTATGCCCCTGGCAACTGTGGTGACGTAACCCTTGGCAATACGGCAGCCGAACGTGCTTGCTATTTTGCTGGTAATCCGGATAATTCCGCAGCCTGTCGCCGGGGATGCCTAGCCCGCTGACGCAAAACCAAGGTAGGGGATGCCTAGCCTACCGAACACTGCCGTAGCGGACGCGCTGACCCGAGCCCCCGATAGCGTCTGTTTCCGGCTGTCCTGGCTTGCCAGGGCGAGCACCATTCAGTAAGATTCGCCGTCTTATTTTCAGGGCGGCCCCTGAGGCTATAACGAATGAAGACTTTTACTGCTAAACCGGAAACCGTCAAGCGCGACTGGTTCGTCGTCGACGCTGCAGGCCAGACCCTGGGTCGTCTGGCAACCGAAATCGCTAGCCGCCTGCGTGGCAAGCACAAGGCGGAATACACCCCTCACGTCGATACCGGTGATTACATCGTCGTTATCAATGCCGAGCAAGTGCGTGTTACTGGTGCGAAGACCACCGACAAGATGTACTACTCTCACTCCGGTTTCCCGGGTGGCATCAAGTCGATCAACTTCGAGAAGCTGATCGCCAAGGCGCCAGAGCGTGTGATCGAGACCGCGGTCAAGGGTATGCTGCCTAAGAACCCGCTGGGTCGCGACATGTATCGTAAGCTGAAGGTGTACAAGGGTGCCAGCCATCCACACACCGCTCAGCAGCCCCAAGAACTGAAGATTTAACGGAATAGTTCATTATGTCGGCGACTCAAAATTACGGCACTGGCCGTCGCAAGACTGCAACCGCGCGCGTATTCCTGCGCCCTGGTACTGGCAAGATTTCCATCAACAATCGTGAGCTGGATAACTTCTTCGGGCGCGAAACCGCTCGTATGGTGGTTCGTCAGCCGCTGGAATTGACCGAGACTGTCGAAAAATTCGACATCTACGTTACAGTTCTGGGTGGTGGTGTAAGTGGTCAGGCCGGTGCGATCCGTCACGGTATCACTCGCGCACTGATGGAGTATGACGAGTCGCTTCGCCCTGCTCTGCGCAAGGCTGGCTTCGTTACTCGTGATGCTCGCGAGGTTGAACGTAAGAAAGTCGGTCTGCGTAAAGCGCGTAAGCGTCCGCAGTACTCGAAGCGTTAATTCGCTTCCGCTTCACAGAAACGCCCAGCTTTATTCGAAGCTGGGCGTTTTTTTTGGCCTGTTTTTGCCCTGTGCGACAGCATGTCGCGTTAGGAGAGCCCCGGTTTTAGGGGCTTCGCGACAGGTTGTGTCCGGTTATTACCTTGTCATCCGAGGGGCTTTTCTTTACCATTTGGCGAATTTTCCGCGGCTGATTTTACGTAGTAGACGCCTGCCTTCGGTAGGCCATAAGAAACTGATGGGAGACGACTGAATGAGCAATGACGGCGTGAATGCTGGCCGGCGTCGCTTCCTCGTAGCCGCTACTTCGGTAGTAGGTGCTGCAGGAGCGGTGGGTGCCGCGGTCCCGTTTGTGGGATCGTGGTTCCCGAGTGCCAAGGCCAAGGCAGCCGGTGCACCGGTTAAGGTAAATATCAGCAAGATCGAGCCAGGCCAGCAGATGGTCGCCGAATGGCGCGGTCAGCCGGTGTTCATCGTGCGTCGTACCGAGGAGGCGCTGGCTAATCTGGCTAAGTTGACCGATACGGTCGCCGACCCGAAATCCGAAGCGTCTGAACAGCCGGCCTATGTCGATCCGACGGTTCGCTCGATCAAGCCGGAACTGTTGATCGTCGTTGGGCTCTGCACGCATCTTGGTTGTGCTCCCTCCTTCCGTCCTGAAGTTGCCGCCCCTGATCTGGGCGCCGATTGGCTCGGTGGTTATTTCTGCCCATGCCATGGTTCGAAATATGACATGGCTGGCCGCGTCTACAAGGGGCAGCCTGCTCCCTTGAACCTGCCGGTTCCCCCTCACACCTACGAGACGGACTCTTTGGTCGTCATCGGCGTGGACCAGGAGAGCGCATGATGAGCAAGTTCATGGAATGGGTGGATGCGCGTTTCCCTGCGACCAAGATGTGGGAAGACCATCTAAGCAAGTACTACGCACCGAAGAACTTCAACGTCTTGTATTTCTTTGGATCCCTGGCGCTGCTGGTGCTGGTCAACCAGATCATTACCGGTATCTGGCTGACCATGAGCTTCGAGCCGTCCGCCGAGGGTGCCTTCGCGTCTGTCGAATACATCATGCGTGACGTGGAGTTCGGCTGGATCATTCGTTACCTGCACTCCACAGGAGCATCGGCATTCTTTGTCGTGGTCTATCTGCATATGTTCCGTGGCATTCTCTACGGTTCCTACCAGAAACCGCGCGAGCTGGTGTGGATCTTCGGCATGATGATCTACCTCGCTCTAATGGCCGAAGCGTTCATGGGTTATCTGCTGCCTTGGGGTCAGATGTCCTACTGGGGCGCCCAGGTGATCATCTCGTTGTTCGGTGCCATCCCGGTGATCGGCGCGGATCTGACCCAGTGGATTCGTGGTGATTACCTGATTTCCGGTATCACGCTGAACCGTTTCTTTGCGCTACACGTCATCGCGCTGCCGATCGTGATTCTTGGCCTGGTCGTGCTGCACATCCTGGCGCTTCACGAAGTCGGCTCGAATAACCCGATGGGTGTGGACATCAAGAAAACCAAGGACGAAGCAGGTATGCCGCTGGATGGCATTCCGTTCCATCCTTACTACACGGTCAAGGACATCGTCGGTGTAGTGGTATTCCTGTTCGTGTTCTGCGCCATCGTGTTCTTCTTCCCTGAGATGGGTGGCTACTTCCTGGAGAAGCCGAACTTCGAAGCTGCGAACGCTTTCAAGACGCCTGAGCACATCGCGCCGGTATGGTATTTCACGCCTTACTACGCGATTCTGCGCGCCGTTCCGGACAAGCTTCTGGGCGTTATCGCCATGGGTGCTGCCATCGCCGTGCTGTTCGTGCTGCCATGGCTGGATCGTAGTCCAGTCAAGTCCATGCGTTACAAGGGCTGGATGAGCAAGATCGCACTTGTGCTGTTCTGCATCTCCTTCGTCATCCTCGGCGTGCTTGGCGTGCTGTCTCCGACGCCTGAGCGTACGTTGGTATCTCGGATCTGTACTGCTATCTACTTCGGTTACTTCATCCTGATGCCGTTCTACACCAAGCTCGAGAAGACCAAAGTAGTTCCGCAAAGGGTGGCTGGCTGATGAAAAAGCAATTCGCTGCATTGATTCTTGCATTGGTGCCGGCATTCGGTTTCGCCGCTGGCGGTGGCGCTCACCTTGATGAGGTCGACATCGACCTGACCGACAAGGTGGCGCTGCAGGATGGTCTGAAGACTTTCGCCAACTACTGCATGGGCTGTCACAGTGCGCAATACCAGCGCTACGAGCGTGTCGCGACCGATCTGGGGATTCCAGCGGATGTGATGCTCGACAGTGTGGTTTTCAGTGGTGCCAAGATTGGCGATCACATGAAGATTGGGATGAAGCCGGACGACGCCAAGGCCTGGTTCGGCGCGGCTCCGCCGGATCTGACGCTGGTAGCGCGAGTGCGTGGCAACGACTGGCTGTACTCGTACATGCGCAGCTTCTATGAAGACCCGGCGCGCCCTTACGGCGTCAATAACACGGTCTTCCCCAACGTCGGTATGCCGCATGTTCTCGCGCCGCTGCAAGGCCGCCAGGTTCTGCCGGGCAAGCTGCCTGAGGGCGAATCCGTAGCCTGCAAACAGGTTCAGGTCGTTGAAGATGGCCGCAAGCAGTTCGATCCGTTGACCGGTACCCCGATCACGCACGAAGACTGCAATGCCATGACAGTTGTGCCGGGCACCGGTGAGCTGACCGAGGCGGAGTATGACGAGAAGATCAAGAACCTGGTGACCTTCCTGGCTTACTCGGCGAACCCAGTCAAGCTGGAAAGTCAGCGCATCGGTACCTACGTACTGCTGTTCCTGGCGTTCTTCTTCGTCTTTGCCTATCTGCTCAAGCGGGAATATTGGAAAGACGTCCACTGATCCTTCGCTGTTTTGCGGTACTCTGCGCGCGCCCTTTTGGGCGCGTGCTTTTTTATGCCATCCCACAATTCCAATGAAGGAGGGACCCTATGGCCGCTACCAATCGGTTGGCCTGCTATTCCGATCCCGCCGACCATTATTCGCATCGGGTACGCTATGTACTCGCTGAAAAAGGCGTCAGCGTAGAGATAATAGACGTTGACCCGGCGCACTGTCCGGTCAGACTGACTGAGGTAAATCCATACGCCAGCGTGCCTACGCTGGTGGATCGTGATCTGGCGCTGTACGAGCCGAATGTGATCACTGAATACCTGGAAGAGCGTTATCCGCACCCGCCATTGCTTCCGGTGTATCCCGTGGCCAGAGCCAATACCCGACTGCTGGTGCATAGGGTTCAGCGGGATTGGTGTGCTCTGGTAGATCGAATCGCCGATCGCCGTACTGCCGATGCGCCACGAGCGCAGGCGCGCAAGGAGCTGCGAGAAAGCCTGACAGGTGTATCGCCTGTGTTCGCTGAGAAGCCATTCTTCATGAGCGATGAGATCAGCCTGGTGGATTGCTGTCTGTTGCCGATCTTGTGGCGTTTGCCCAAACTCGGCATAGAGCTGCCGCGGGCCGCGAAACCGCTACTTGATTACATGGAAGTCAACTTTGCTCGAGAGGCCTTCCAGGTCAGTCTATCCGCCGTTGAGCGCGGCATGCGCTAAGAGGGGCTGTATATGACTTCAAGTCGTCCTTATCTGGTTCGGGCACTGTATGAGTGGATCGTCGATAACGACTGTACCCCGCATTTGCTAGTTGATACTGATCACCCAGGTGTTCAGGTGCCCGATGGCTTTGCCAGTGATGGTCAGATCGTATTGAACGTGGCGCCAAGCGCGGTTCGCCATCTGCAGATGGACAACCAGGCGATCAGTTTCGAGGGTCGCTTCGGGGGCGTCCCCCATAGCTTGCATGTTCCATCCGCCGCGATCATGGCGATCTACGCGCGGGAGAACGGGCAGGGGATGGTGTTCGAAATCGAGCCTACCCCGCCCGACGACACTACGCCGGCTGATGATTCGTCCGGTGCGGGTGTGTCGCCGCGTCCGGCTTCGGGCGGGCGTCCTAGTTTGAAGGTCGTCAAGTAGGCCTAGAAAAAGCGTGGCAGCCGCGTCAGCTTGGCTGCCACGTGAGGTCAGCTTGTAAGTGGCTCAGTCAATGTATTCGAACAGCTTGACGATGCGCTGTACGCCGGACACGCCTTGCACCACGCTTGTTGCGCGATTGCCTTCCTGGCGAGTGACGAGGCCAAGCAGATAGACGATGCCGTTCTCGGTGATGACTTTTATGCGTGACCCGGGAACGCTCGCGTCTGCAAGCATCTGGGCTTTGATCTTGGTCGTCAGCCAGGAATCATTGCTGCGAGCTAATGCGGAGGAGGGCTTCAGTACCTGGAGCTCATTGTGCACACGCTTGACACGCTGGACGGAGCTAGCGGCCTGCTCGGCCATCTGCTTCAGCTCCGTGCGCGGTGTCTGGCCGGCAAGCAACACCACACCGTTGTAGCTCGCGACGACAATATGTGAGCCTTGGTCGAGATCCGGATGGGCCTTGGCAATATTCACGGCCGCCTTCGTTTCGATGAGCGAATCGTCGATGGTGCTACCGATCGTGCGCGTCCCTCGGTTGTCATTGATGGGGTCGTCGCGCGTGGCGTTGAGTACCGAGCTGCAGCCGGTAACGGCTAGGCACAGTGCAAGCGTAACTGCGTGCAGTCGAACCGAATTCATTCTTCGCTCCCGAACAGTTGGTTGTCGATCAGATCGCACAGGCAGTGGATGGTCAGTAGATGGACTTCCTGGATGCGCGCGGTCACTTTCGCCGGCACGCGAATCTCCACGTCCTCCGGTAGCAGCAGTGAGGCCATTCCACCACCGTCGCGGCCTGTAAGCGCGACCACTACCATCTCCCGGTCGTGTGCCGCCTGTATTGCCTGTATGACGTTGGCCGAGTTGCCGCTGGTGGATATCGCCAGCAGCACATCGCCCGGCTGGCCTAGCGCGCGGATCTGTTTGGAAAAGACCTCGTTATAGCTGTAGTCATTGGCGATGGACGTCAGTGTCGAGCTATCCGTGGTCAATGCGATCGCTGGAAGGCTGGGGCGCTCACGTTCGAAGCGGTTGAGCAGCTCCGATGAAAAATGCTGAGCATCGCCAGCCGATCCTCCATTTCCGCAGGTCAGGATCTTGCCCTCGCTGAGCAGCGTATTGACCATGACTTGGCCGGCCTGCTCGATGCTGGGGGCGAGCTCGTCCATGGCGTTCTGCTTGGTTTCGATGCTGGCCTGGAAAAGCTGACGTATACGGGATTGCATATCCATCGGAGTTAAACCTTCAGGTGACGGGCTGGCTGCATGAGCCGTGCCGTAGGGGGATCTTGGCGATGTGATCGTCGCGATACGCTGTAGAGCGACCTGGCGTGCAGTCTGTCAGCTTTCGAACGCATTTCGAATCCAGCTGGGCTTCTCTGCGTTGCCGGCTGCCGCGCCTATGGCCACCACGTCGAAGCGGCAAGGATGCCTTGCCCAGCGACTCTCCTTCTGCAGGAAAAGCTGGGCAGCCTTGATCAGCTTCTGTTGCTTGCGCAGGTCGACGCTTTCGAGCGCGCCGCCCCATGCCGCGTGGCGTCTGTAGCGAACCTCGACGAATACTACTGTATCGCCATCGAGCATGACCAGATCAAGCTCGCCACTGCGGCATGTCCAGTTCCGGCATAACAAGGCCAGTCCATGCTGTTGCAGGTAGCGCTGTGCAAAATCTTCAGCGGCCCGTCCGCTGATCTGCTTGCTGGTCGCGGTCAATAGGGCGTATCCATTAGCGGCTGAACTTCACCGTCACGGAATTCGGCCCACGGCAGGCTTCGCTCGATCCGCTGCTCCGGCGTGATGCTCAGTGTGCCGGATAGGCCGTCGAGTCGTGTTTCCGGTAGCGCCAGCAGCTGGTTCAGGCGCGGTGCCAGCAGATAGGCGTCGGCGCCCATGGCGTACAGCCTGCCGAGGCTGCCGCGGGCTTGCGGCCACTTGCGTTCGATTTCCTGACGAAGTGGTAAATGAGCATCGAGCAGCCAGGGCGTTTCGGTGAAGCGAATGCCTTCGAGATCAAGGTACTGCGTGCGATTGTCGGTAGCGGCGTGCAAGTGAGAGGTGGCATACACAGGCAGGTCGCCGGCGTACTGGAATATCAGCGTGGGTTTGACCTGCTGCGCCTGCTGAGGCGTTGCTGCCAGGAACAGGAAATCCACGTCCTGGCGGCGTGATGGCTGGGACTCGGCGCTATTGCTGGTGGTGCTGTCGCGCTGCGCTTGGCTTCCGCTGCTGCCTACCTGCAGCAGCCTGGCGATTTGATTGGCCAGCTCGATCGGTTCGGCCAGGGGCTCGGCGGCTATGACTGTTCCGCCTTGGGCCTGCCACTCCTGGCGGAAGGCTTCGAACACGCGGTTGCCCCAGTCTCCACGAGGCGTCAGCGCTATCGCACGGCGATGCCCGTCGGCCCAGGCGCGACGTGCCACTTCGCGTGCTTCGTCTTCTGCGGCCAGACCGAACTGGAACAGCTGCGCTGGTGCCTTCTGATTTGCATCGCTGTAGTTCAAGGCGAGGGTAGCGATTGGAAGCTGCTCGCGGGCAGCCAGCTGGCGGACCATGTCCTTTTCCAGCGGGCCGATTACCAGTTCGACGCCGGAGGCGGTTGCTTGTTGGTAGAAATCGTCCAGCGAGGCCAGGCGGGTACTGTCGAATAGCTCGATCTTCAAGTCTTGCCGAGCTTCCAAATGAGCAGCGAGAAAGCCGTCACGCAGCGCGCGCGCTACGCTGGCCAGTGGGCCGTTCATTGGCAGCAGCAAGGCCACATGTGACAAGGGCTTGTCCGCCAGCTCGCGAAGCTGGATCAGCGGCTCCGGCAGGCGCCGCGCGGCAGGGTGATTGGGGTTCTGCTGTATCCAGGCGTCTATTGCCCGCTGTTGCTGGCCGATGGTGCCTGCTTGCTTGACGGTGGCTGCAAGTGATAGCCAGCCGGCCAGATCCGCATCGGGAGGGGGCTGCAGCTGATCGGAAGGAAGCGCCGAAACCAGCGACCAGATTGTTTCGTGGTTTTGCTCGGCCGCGTCACCGCTCAACAAGGGGGCGATGAACGTGCGTTCGCGTGCCGCGTCGAGCGGCTGCTTGTTTGCTTCGAGCGCTTGTGCGCGTGTCAGCTGAGCGCGCAATTGCTGCTCTACGGGCAATTCCGCGAGGCGTTCGAAAGCTGGGTGCTGCAGGGCTTGAAGGGCGCGTTGCGGTTCGCCTTCGGCCAAAGCCAGTTCCGCTTCGAGGGTTTTCGCAAACATCTGTTGCGCCGGCATCAGCTGCTCAATAGCCACCTGTTCAAGTATCTGCCGAGCCTGCGCCTGGTCGCCCTGTCGCATGCTCTGGCCGGCCGCTGACAATCGCAGCAGGGCGGCCTTTCCGGGTTCGCTGGCGTCGGCCTCCTTCAGCAGCTGTTGCGTTGACGCCTGCGGGGTGCGTGGCAGCTCGCCCAATGTCGAGGAGGGCGAGCTGGCGCAGGCCGAAAGTACGGCAGCAATGCATAAGAAAAGAAGCGGGCGAAAGCGAGCCATCATGTGATCATTCCTGGAGGCGCTGGCGGGTGTCGGAGGATTGTACCCAAGCGCTGGCGGGGCTGCGATGTTGCGGCCTCTAAACGGGCTACAATGCGCGTTTTCCGTGATTGAGGTATGCCCTGTGACTGCGCCAGACGATGTGAATTCCGCGGCAGGCACGCTCTACGTCGTCGCTACGCCCATTGGCAATCTGGAGGACATCAGTGCGCGGGCGTTGCGTGTATTGGCAGAGGTAGCTCTGATTGCCGCGGAGGATACCCGTCACTCGGCTCGGTTGATGCAGCACTTCGGTATCAGCACGCCTCTGGTTGCGTGCCACGAGCACAATGAGCGAGACGAGGGCGGGCGTTTTATCAAGCGGCTTCTGGCCGGCGACAGTGTGGCGCTGATATCCGATGCCGGCACGCCATTGATATCTGACCCTGGATACCATCTGGTCAGGCAGGCGCGCGCGGCAGGCATACGGGTGGTGCCGCTTCCGGGAGCCTGCGCGCTGATTGCCGCGCTTTCTGCCGCGGGCTTGCCATCCGATCGCTTCATCTTCGAGGGTTTTCTGCCTGCCAAGCAGGTCGCGCGCCGTTCCCGTCTGGAGCAGTTGCGAGAAGAACCACGTACGTTGATCTTCTATGAGGCGCCGCATCGTATCCTCGACTCGCTGATCGATCTGGAGCAGGTGTTTGGTCCGGATCGGCCGGCTGTGCTGGGGCGCGAGCTGACCAAGACGTTCGAAACATTGAAGGGGGCGCCACTTGCCGAACTGCGCGCCTGGGTGGAATCGGACAGCAATCAACAGCGCGGGGAATGCGTGTTGGTGATTGGAGGCTGGCAGGCGCCGCAGGGCGATGACGCGGTCGATGCGAATACGCTTCGTGTGCTGCAGCTGTTATTGGCGGAGCTGCCGGTGAAACGGGCAGCGGCTGTGGCGTCCGAAATAACCGGTGTTAAGAAGAACCTGCTTTACCAGCTTGCCTTACAGCACAAGCAGTCGGACGAGTAGTCTCGTCTTATTCATCGGTACTGCTGGCTGCGTCACGGAAGGCTGTCAGCTTGCAGGCCGGGGGCGGGCAAAGTACCCTAGCGGCCGGAGAGTCGATCGGACAGTCGCTGTCCTTTCCTGTTTACAGGATAGGAGGGAGGAAAGTCCGGGCTCCATAGGGCGAAGTGCCAGGTAACGCCTGGGAGGCGTGAGCCTACGGAAAGTGCCACAGAAAATAACCGCCTAAGCGCTTCGGCGCCGGTAAGGGTGAAAAGGTGCGGTAAGAGCGCACCGCACGGCTGGCAACAGTCCGTGGCTAGGTAAACCCCACTTGGAGCAAGACCAAATAGGGATCCATTGGCGTGGCCCGCGCTGGATCCGGGTAGGTTGCTAGAGGCGGTCAGTGATGGCCGTCGTAGAGGAATGACTGTCCTCGACAGAACCCGGCTTACAGATCGACTCTCCGACCCTTCCGTTACGTCCTGCTTTTAAGTCCAAAATATTATTGCTCTTAACAAAGCACTTTAACTTTGAAGTGCAGGTTTTTGGCTTGCCTGAATATATCTACCCAATCTCTGCGCTGCTTTACCGTCTGTCCCCTCTCTGCTCGCTAAATTCCCGTCCCATAAGGGTTTTTCCCCTCAGGCTCACCTTGACGGTGGGGCTGCTGCATTTCTATAGTGCGCACAAGTGGTAGAAAGTGGAACAAAGTGGGTTTTTATGGACACAAATAGCTAACTCAGAGGGAACGCAGCCGTGTTTCGCGGAGCAAACGCCATCAGTCTCGATGCCAAAGGGCGGCTAGCTATGCCCAGCCGGTATCGTGACGAGCTTGTTTCGCGCTGCGAGGGCCAACTGATCATCACCATCGACGCGGTTGATCGCTGTCTCGGTATATATCCACTGCCCGAGTGGGAGCAGATCGAAGCCAAGCTCCGTGAACTGCCATCGCTGCGTGAGGAGAGCCGCCGACTGCAGCGTTTGCTGATCGGTAATGCCGTGGATCTGGAGATGGACGGCAGTGGTCGCGTGCTGGTACCGCCACGTTTGCGTGAGTACGCCGGCTTGGATAAGCGGGCCATGCTGGTGGGTCAGCTGAACAAGTTCAGCCTGTGGAACGAGGACGACTGGAACGCGCAAGCAGATGCGGACCTGGCGGCCATTAAACAACCCGGCGCGTTGCCGGAAGAATTACGTGATCTAATCCTGTGAGCCAGACCAGCAGCTACAACCATGTGACCGTGTTGCTCGACGAGGCCGTTGCGGCGCTCGCTGTGCGGCCGGATGGCCGCTATCTGGATGGGACCTTCGGGCGCGGCGGGCATAGCCGCCTGCTGCTGCGGCAGCTCGGGCCTGATGGCTGTTTGCTAGGATTCGATAAAGACCCGCTAGCAATTGCTACGGGGCAAGCACTGGCGGCCGAGGATGGCCGCTTTGTCGTTGTGCAAAGAAGTTTTGCCGAGCTCGGCGCTGAAGTGGCGCAACGCGGCTGGAACGGTACTTTGAGCGGTGTCTTGTTGGATCTCGGCGTGTCCTCGCCGCAGCTGGACGATCCTGAGCGCGGCTTCAGTTTTCTCAATGATGGTCCCCTGGATATGCGCATGGATCCCAGCCGCGGGATCAGTGTCGCGGAATGGATCGCCACGGCCAGCGAGGATGACATCGCTCGGGTACTCAAAGAGTACGGCGAGGAGCGCTTCGCCAAGCGCATGGCGCGCGCCGTGGTTCAGCGTCGGAGCGAGCGGCCTTTTGAGCGCACCGCCGATCTCGCCCAGGTGCTGACGGTTGCCAATCCTGCCTGGGAGAAAGGCAAGAACCCGGCGACTCGCGCTTTTCAGGGGCTGCGCATCTTCATCAATAATGAACTCGGCGATCTGGAAACCGGACTCGAGGCTGCCCTGGAGGCGCTGGAGGTCGGCGGTCGGCTGGTCGTGATCAGCTTTCATTCGCTCGAAGATCGCATAGTCAAACAATTCATGCGTCGCCATGCCAAGGGCGAAGCTGACACGCTGCCCCGTGACCTGCCGATCATTCCGGAGAAGTTCGTTCCGCGCATGAAGTTGCTCGGTAAGCCACAATACGCCTCCCCGGATGAGGTCAAGGCCAACCCCCGCTCACGTAGTGCCGTGATGCGCGTTGCGGAGAAGCTGCGGTGAGCCAGCTCCGTCGCGCCATGCCCAACGGCAGCTTACTGATGCTGGTGCTGTTTGTTGCCGTGCTTCTGTCGGCGATCGCGGTCGCCTATAGCGCGCACTGGAACCGCCAACTACTCAATGAGCTGTACGGTGAACTCAGTGTGCGTGACAAGGCGCAGGCCGAATGGGGGCGTCTGGTCCTGGAGCAAAGCACCTGGACGGCACATAGCCGTATCGAGACGCTGGCTACCGAGCAGCTGAAAATGCTCATCCCTGAAGCGGCAGATGTCAGGCTGGTGGCCCCATGAAGCTTCAGGGCGCGCTCTATCCTTGGCGTTTTCGCATCGTGCTGGCCCTGCTGGCGCTGATGGTTGGCGCCATTGCCTGGCGCATCGTCGACTTGCAGGTGATCGATCAGGGTTTCCTCAAAAACCAGGGTGATGCACGCAGCGTGCGGCACATACCCATCCCCGCACATCGCGGTTTGGTTACCGATCGACATGGCGAGCCGCTGGCGGTCAGTACGCCGGTGACCACTCTCTGGGGAAATCCACGCGAACTGCAAGCAGCCCAGGCGCGCTGGCCAGAGCTGGCCGAGGCCTTGGGGCAACCGCCTGCTGTCCTTGAGCAGCGTCTCAAGGAACAAGCTGAGCGCGAGTTCATCTACCTCGTTCGCGGGTTGACGCCCGAGCAGGGCCAGCGCGTGCTCGACATGGAGATTCCCGGCGTGTATTCGCAGGAGGAATTCCGCCGTTTCTATCCGGCAGGCGAAGTGGCCGCGCATGTGGTTGGCTTCACCGATATCGACGATCGCGGCCGAGAAGGTCTGGAGCTGGCATACGACGAGTGGCTGGCAGGCGTCCCCGGCAAGCGCCAGGTGCTCAAGGATCGTCGTGGGCGGCTGATCAAGGATGTGCAGGTGGTCAAGAATGCCAAGGCCGGCAAGTCTTTGGCACTGTCCATTGACCTGCGCTTGCAATATCTGGCGCACAGCGAGCTGCGTAAGGTCGTGCAGGAATACGGTGCCAAGGCAGCCAGCCTGGTGATGGTCGATGTTAAGACTGGCGAAGTCCTCGCCATGGCCAACCAGCCGACCTACAACCCCAACAATCGACGCAACCTGACGCCCTCGGCGATGCGCAACCGAGCGTTGATCGATGTGTTCGAGCCCGGCTCGACGGTCAAGCCATTCAGCATCGCGGCGGCGCTCGGAACTGGTAAATATCAGCCTGAGTCGGTGGTCAATACATTGCCGGGTTGGATGCGTATCGGTCGTTACACCATTCGCGATGTGTCCCGTGGGGGCATGCTCAACCTCACCGGCATTCTGATGAAGTCGAGCAACGTCGGGATCAGCAAGATTGCGCTGGATATCGGCCCGGAGCCGGTACACGCAATCATGCATCAGGCGGGGTTCGGTCAGTCTACCGGCCTCGGCTTTCCCGGCGAGCGCGTTGGAAACCTGCCTAATCATCGCAAATGGCGCGATGCCGAAACCGCTTCGCTCGCTTACGGCTACGGGTTGTCGGTAACGGCGGCTCAGCTTGCTCATGCCTATGCGGTACTGGGTAACGAAGGCAGTAACGTTCCTCTATCGCTGCTGCGTCTGGATCAGCCGCAGGAAGGCGTGCAAGTTATCGACAAGGACATTTCCAGCACCGTGTTGCGGATGCTGCAATCGGTCGTTGAGGAAGAGGGTGGCGGTGGCGCGCGGGCGAAGGTGCCGGGGTATCACGTTGCGGGCAAGAGCGGCACAGCGAAAAAGGTATCCGGGACCGGTGGCTATACCAAGGATGCCTATCGCTCGTTCTTCGCAGGTGTCGCGCCTGTTTCCGATCCACGCATCGCGATCGTCGTGGTCGTCGACGAGCCCAGCGAAGGCGGCTACTACGGTGGCCTCGTCTCTGCACCAGTGTTCGGCAAAGTGGCGGCTCGTGCGTTGCGGCTGATGAACGTGGCCCCCGACAACCTGCCGCCACCTGCGGAGATTCAGACTGCCGAAGCGGCGAAGGCCAAGGGAGGACGGATCTGATGCCGATGCCGTTGAACCAACTGCTGCCTCAGGCGGCCAGCGCGACACTGATCCGTGAGCTCACCTTGGACAGCCGCAAGGTACGTCCTGGCGATCTATTTCTGGCTGTGCCGGGCCTTCGGCAAGACGGCCGCATACACATTGCCGATGCAATTTCCCGTGGCGCCGCAGCGGTCGCTTACGAAGCCGAAGATGCGCCTGAGATGACCGCGGAGAGTGCGGTGCTGGTACCGGTCCGCCACCTGGCGGACCAGTTGTCTGCGATCGCCGGCCGGTTCTATGGCGAGCCAAGCCGCAGCCTGCACCTGGCCGGCGTCACTGGAACAAACGGCAAGACCAGCGTGACCTATCTGATTGCTCAGGCCCTGGATCGCCTGGGGGAGCGTTGCGGGATCATCGGTACCCTTGGCACCGGCTTCCACGGCGAGCTGGTGCTCGGGCAGCACACGACGCCTGATGCCATCGGTGTGCAGGCCAACCTGGCAAACCTGCGCAAGCAGGGCGCCCGAGCCGTGGCGATGGAGGTTTCTTCCCATGGCCTCGCTCAGGGCCGGGTTGCTGCGCTGGCGTTCGATGTGGCCGTGTTCACCAATCTATCGCGCGACCACCTCGACTATCACGGCTCCATGGAAGCCTACGGTGAGGTGAAAGCCCAGCTGTTCAAGATGCCGGGGCTTCGCTGCCGAGTGATCAATCTGGATGATCCCTTCGGGCGCGCCCTCGCCGCAGAGCATGCGGAATCGCGGCTGATCACCTACAGCCTGGACGACGCAGCCGCTTATCTCTATTGCCCGGAAGCACGGCTTGACGATGACGGCATCCATGCGCGGCTGGTTACTCCGCAGGGTGAGCGCTCAGTGCGCAGCCCGCTACTTGGCCGCTTCAACGTCAGCAACGTGCTCGCGGCGATCGGTGCGCTGCTAGGCATGGATTATCCGCTGGATGAAATCCTCGCGGTGCTTCCGCAAATAGAAGGCCCTGCCGGGCGCATGCAGCGTCTGGGTGGCGGCGACCACCCGTTGGTGGTGGTGGATTACGCCCATACGCCCGATGCGCTGGAAAAGGTCCTTGATGCGTTGCGCCCGCATACCCGAGGCAAACTGCTGTGCTTGTTCGGCTGCGGCGGCGACCGCGATCGCGGCAAACGCGCGCTGATGGCCCAGGTCGCCGAGCGGTTGGCCGACCGTATTGTGGTGACCGACGACAACCCGAGAAATGAAGATCCCGTGCAGATTCTCGATGAGATTCGCGCCGGCTTCGGAGCGCCGGAGCAAGCTGTGTTCATGCCGGGTCGCGCCGCGGCCATCGCCGCCTGCATCGCCGGTAGCCATGCTGACGATGTCGTGCTGCTGGCCGGCAAGGGCCACGAGGATTATCAGGAAATCAAGGGCGAACGTTTACCGTTCTCCGATCTTGACCAGGCCTCTGTAGCCCTGGCTGCCTGGAGGGACTCTAATGCTTGATGCCATGCGCCTGACCGATCTGGTCGAACCGCTATCCGCCAAGCTGATCAACGCCGATACGACTTTCAGTTCGGTCAGCACTGATAGCCGAGCTATCGAGCCGGGGCAGCTGTTCGTGGCGCTGACGGGCCCTCGTTTCGACGGACATGCCTATCTAGCCGAGGTCGCCGCCAAAGGTGCCGTAGCCGCACTGGTCGAACGGCATGTGGCAGACGTTTCGCTGCCCCAGCTGGTGGTCGCGGATAGCCGCATCGCCTTGGGTCAGCTAGGAGCCCTGAATCGTGCCGCCTTTACCGGGCCGGTCGCGGCGATTACCGGCTCCAGCGGCAAGACCAGCGTGAAGGAGCTCCTCGCCAGCATCCTGCGAGCTGCCCATGGCACCGATGCGGTGTTGGCCACTCGAGGCAACCTCAACAACGATCTAGGGGCTCCGCTGACCCTCCTTGAGCTGGCGCCTCAGCACCAGGCCGCAGTGATCGAACTGGGCGCCTCGCGTCTTGGAGAGATCGCCTATACCGTCAGCCTGACGCAGCCGGATGTCAGCTTGATTACCAACGCCGGCACCGCCCATGTGGGCGAGTTTGGCGGGCCGGACAAAATTGTTGAGGCCAAGGGCGAGATACTCGACGGCCTAGGCGCTAATGGCATCGCCGTGCTCAACCGCGATGACCGAGCGTACGCGACCTGGGAGCGGCGCGCGGCTGGCAAGCGCGTGGTGAGCTTCGCAATAAAGAGCCCGCTGGCGGATTTTCATCCCGCTTCGATCGGCTACGACTTACGCGGTTGCCCCAACTTCGTCCTGGCCGGGCCGTCCGGGACGGTGCGCGTCCAGCTAAATCTGCTCGGCCGCCACAGCGTCGCCAACGCACTCGCCGCCGCTGCAGCTGCCAGTGCGCTGGGCGTTGCGCGCGAACACATCATCGCAGGCCTCGAAAGCCTCCAGCCGGTCAAGGGTCGAGGCGTCGCGCAGATACTCAGTAACGGTGTGCGCCTCATTGATGACAGCTATAACGCCAACCCGGCCTCCATCTGCGCAGCCATTGATGTGCTGGCCGGTTTTGCCGGGCGCACCGTGCTGGCGTTGGGCGATATGGGCGAGCTGGGTGACTGGGCCGAACAGGGTCATCGCGAGGTCGGCAGTTACGCTGCAGACAAGGTGGACATCCTGTTCGCCGTTGGGCCGTTGATGAAGCACGCCGTTGACGCCTTCGGTGCCGGCGGTCGTCATTTCGCCGATCAGCAAAGCCTGATCGAGGCGCTGCGCCTGGAGCAGGGCAACGCCACCACCATTTTGATCAAGGGATCACGGAGCGCTGCGATGGACAAGGTCGTCGCTGCGCTTTCCGCATCCGGCACGGAGAAACATTGATGCTGCTGCTACTCGCCGAGTATCTGCAACGCTTCCACACGGGCTTCGCGGTCTTTCAGTACCTGTCTCTGCGTGGAATCCTCGGCGTGCTTACCGCGCTGGCGCTTTCACTGTGGATGGGGCCCTGGCTGATCCGCACGCTGCAGCTGCGCCAGATAGGCCAGTCGGTGCGTACCGATGGGCCGCAAACGCACTTATCGAAATCCGGAACTCCGACCATGGGCGGCGCACTGATCCTCAGCGCTATCGCCATCAGCACCTTGCTCTGGGCAGATCTGGCCAATCGTTATGTCTGGGTAGTACTCGCCGTGACGCTGCTATTCGGGGCGATTGGCTGGGTCGACGACTACCGCAAGGTCATCGAGAAGAACTCCCGTGGCCTGCCGAGCCGTTGGAAATACTTCTGGCAATCGGTATTCGGCCTCAGCGCCGCGATCTTCCTTTATATGACTGCGCAGACTCCGGTCGAGACCACCCTGATCCTGCCGTTGCTGAAAAACATTGAGGTCCCGCTGGGGATCGGCTTCATCGTGCTGACCTACTTCGTCATCGTCGGCTCGAGCAATGCGGTGAATCTAACCGACGGACTCGATGGTCTCGCGATCATGCCGACGGTGATGGTCGGCGGCGCGCTGGGCATCTTCTGCTACCTGTCCGGAAACGTGAATTTTGCCGACTACCTGCTGATTCCCTATATCCCCGGCGCGGGCGAGCTGATCGTGTTCTGCGGTGCTTTGATCGGTGCCGGGCTCGGCTTTCTCTGGTTCAACACCTATCCGGCGCAGGTCTTCATGGGTGACGTCGGTGCGCTGGCGCTGGGTGCGGCGCTGGGCACCATCGCGGTGATCGTTCGGCAAGAAGTGGTGCTGTTCATCATGGGCGGGGTGTTCGTGATGGAAACCCTGTCGGTGATGATTCAGGTGGCCTCGTTCAAGCTGACCGGCAAGCGGGTCTTCCGCATGGCGCCGATCCATCACCACTTTGAACTCAAGGGTTGGCCCGAACCGCGGGTCATCGTGCGCTTCTGGATCATCACAGTGATCCTTGTGCTGGTTGGTCTCGCTACGCTGAAGTTGAGGTAATAAAGAGTGCTCATCGCTTCCGATCAGTTCCGCATTGTCGTAGGTCTCGGCAAGAGCGGCATGTCCCTGGTCCGCCACCTGGCGAGCCGCGGGGTGCCGTTTGCCGTGGCCGATACGCGCGCGAACCCACCGGAACTCGCCACTCTGCAAGCGCAGTACCCGGACGTCGAAGTCCGTTGCGGTGAACTTGATCCGCAGTTCCTCAGCCGGGCCAGCGAGTTGCTGGTCAGCCCCGGTCTGCCGATCAGCACGCCCGCATTGCAGGCGGCGGCCTCCAATGGCGTGAAGCTGTCCGGCGACATCGAGCTGTTCGCGCGCGAAGCCAAGGCGCCAATCGTGGCGATCACCGGTTCGAACGCCAAGAGCACGGTGACCAGTCTGGTCGGCGAAATGGCCGCCGAGGCCGGTCGCAAGGTGGCCGTGGGCGGGAATCTGGGTACGCCAGCGCTGGATCTGCTGGCTGACGACGTCGAGCTCTACGTCCTCGAGCTATCGAGCTTCCAGCTGGAAACCACCGACCATCTGGATGCCGAAGTCGCGACCTGCCTGAATATCAGCGAAGACCACATGGATCGCTACGACGGGCTGCCGTCTTATCACCAGGCCAAACACCGAATCTTCCGCGGTGCGCGACAGGTGGTGATCAACCGCGACGATCGTCTCAGCCGCCCGCTAATTGCCGATGATGTTCCGGCCTGGTCGTTCGGTCTCGGCAAACCTGATTTCAAGGGTTTCGGGTTGTTCGAGGAGAGCGGTGAGAAGTATCTCGCCTTCCAGTTTGACGCGCTGATGCCGGCCAACCAGCTGAAAATCCGCGGTGCGCACAACCAGTCCAACGCGCTGGCGGCGTTGGCGCTGGGGTATGCGGTGGGATTGCCGATCGAGCCGATGCTCGCCACCTTGCGTAACTTTACCGGTCTCGCTCACCGTTGCCAGTGGGTCGGCGAGCGCAAGGGCGTCAGCTATTACGATGATTCCAAGGCGACCAACGTTGGTGCTGCGCTGGCGGCGATCGATGGCCTGGGCAGCGACATCGACGGTGAGCTGGTGCTGATTGCCGGCGGCGATGGCAAGGGCGCTGATTTTTCGGCCCTGCACAGCCCGGTTGCACATCACTGCCGGGAGGTGATTCTGCTGGGCCGCGATGCCGAGCGGCTCGCCGTGGCGCTTGAGGGCGCAGCTCCGATTCATCGTGTCCAGACGCTTCAGCAGGCCGTGCAGTTGGCATCCAGGCTGGCGCAGCCTGGTGATGCGGTGCTGCTATCGCCGGCCTGTGCAAGTCTCGACATGTTCGAGAACTTCGAGGATCGCGGACGCCAGTTCGCCGCTGCCGTGGGGGCGCTCAGCTGATGCTCGCCTTCCTGCGCAGTGCGCCCTCTCCGCTGTTCGGCCGCCGTGGCCTGGATCTCGACTTCCCGATGCTCGCCGGCTGCCTAGCGCTGTTGGGGCTCGGTTTGGTCATGATCACCTCGGCGTCCTCCGAAGTCGCGGCGGTGAATGCCGGCAACTCGCTGTACCACATGGTCCGCCATCTGGTGTACGTACTGATCGGTCTGGGCGCAGCCGCGGCGGTGCTGCTGGTTCCACTGTCGGCCTGGCAGCGGCTGGACTGGATGCTGCTGCTGGGTGCTTTTGCGCTGCTGATTCTGGTGCTGATCCCCGGTATCGGTCGCGAGGTCAACGGCTCCATGCGCTGGATCGGCTTTGGTGCCTTCAACGTGCAACCCTCCGAGTTGGCCAAGCTCTTCGTCGTGGTCTATCTCGCGGGTTATCTGGTGCGTCGCCAGCAAGAGGTGCGTGAAAGCCTGTGGGGCTTCCTCAAGCCGTTCCTGGTACTGCTGCCAATGGCGATGCTGCTCCTGCTCGAGCCCGACTTCGGTGCGACCGTGGTCATGATGGGCGCGGCAGTGGCAATGCTGTTCCTCGGCGGAGTCGGCTTGATCCGATTCAGTCTGCTGGTCCTGTTGGCAGTCGGCGCTGTGTTCATTCTCGTGCAGACGCAGGAATACCGTCTTCAGCGGTTGATCACCTTTACCGATCCCTGGGCCGACCAGTATGGCGCCGGCTACCAGTTGACCCAGGCGCTGATTGCGTTCGGTCGTGGCGAATGGCTGGGGGTCGGCCTTGGCAACAGCGTGCAGAAGCAGTTCTACCTGCCCGAAGCGCACACAGACTTCGTGTTTTCCGTGCTGGCCGAAGAGTTGGGCATGGTGGGTGCGCTGCTGACCATTTTGCTGTTTGCCTTCGTCGGCGTGCGTGCGCTCTACATCGGATTGGCCGCCGAGCGTGCGCGTCAGTTCTTTGCTGCCTATATCGCCTGGGGCGTCGCCTTCCTCTGGCTCGGGCAGTTCCTGATCAACGTCGGCGTGAATGTCGGTTTGTTGCCGACCAAGGGCCTGACCCTGCCGTTCCTCAGCTATGGCGGCAGCTCGTTGGTCGTCACCTGCGCCAGCATGGCGTTGCTGCTCCGCATCGAGTGGGAAAGCCGCACCGTGTTGGGCAGCGAAGACGCCGAGTTCAGCGAAGACGACTTTGCTGAAGCACCTGCGCCAAAAGGCAAGGGGGTCGCGCATGGCCGCTAACGTCCTGATCATGGCTGGCGGAACCGGCGGACACGTATTCCCAGCGTTGGCCTGTGCTCATGAATTTCAGAGCCGCGGTTACAGCGTGCACTGGCTGGGTACACCGCGCGGTATCGAGAACGAAGTGGTTCCAGCCGCCGGTTTGCCGCTGCATCTGATTCAGGTGAGCGGGCTGCGTGGCAAAGGTGTGGGCTCGCTTCTCAAGGCGCCCTTCCAGCTGCTGCGCTCGCTCGGGCAGGCTCGGCGGATCATGCGCGAGCTGCAGCCAGTCTGCGTGCTCGGGCTCGGCGGTTACGTGACAGGGCCCGGTGGCCTCGCGGCGAAGCTTGCCGGAGTACCGCTGATTATCCATGAGCAGAACGCCGTGGCCGGGACCGCCAATCGCAGCCTGGTGCCATTTGCCCAGCGGGTCTGCGAGGCCTTTCCGAATACCTTCGGCGACAGCGCCAAGCGGCGTACGACCGGCAATCCGGTGCGTCACGAGCTGTTTCTCGAAACGCCGCGGCAGACCTTGCTCGGCCGTCGCCCCCGCTTGCTGGTGCTGGGAGGCAGTCTGGGCGCCGAGCCCTTGAATAAGTTGTTGCCCGAGGCACTCGCGCAGTTGGCCGTTGAGCTGCGGCCGGAGGTGTTCCATCAGGCCGGCAAGCAGCATGCGGACATCACCCTAGCGCGCTATGTCGCGGCGGGCGTCGAGGCCGAGGTGGCACCCTTTATCAAGGACATGGCCCGCGCTTACGCCTGGGCTGATCTGGTGATCTGCCGCGCCGGTGCGCTGACGGTATGCGAGCTGGCGGCGGCCGGGCTGCCGTCGTTCCTGGTTCCCCTTCCGCATGCAATCGACGATCACCAGACGCGTAATGCCGAATATCTGGCGAAGGAGGGCGCAGCCGTTCTTCTCCCCCAAGCAAACACTGATGCTGCAGCGCTAGCCGCGCAGCTGACCGAGGTAATGATGCAGCCGGAAAAACTCAAGGCCATGGGAGCCACGGCGCGCCGCCTGGCTCGGCCGGACGCCACCCGCACCGTCGTCGATATCTGCCTGGAGGTGGCGCATGGCTAAATCCCCCGCTGCGGTAAAAGCAGAAGTGCGGCGCATGCGCCGTATTCGCCGGATTCATTTCGTCGGCGTCGGTGGCGTCGGTATGTGCGGCATCGCTGAAGTACTGCTGAACCTAGGGTACGACGTCTCCGGCTCGGATCTAAAAGCCTCCGCAAGTACCGAGCGCCTGCAGAATTTCGGTGCGCAGATCTTCATTGGGCATCAGGCCGGCAACGTGGCCGGTGCCGATGTGCTGGTGGTTTCCAGTGCGGTCAACGCCACCAACCCTGAAGTAGCGTTCGCTCTCGAGCAGCGTATCCCGGTCGTACCCCGGGCCGAGATGCTGGCCGAGTTGATGCGCTATCGCCATGGCATCGCCGTTGCCGGTACCCACGGGAAGACCACTACCACCAGTCTGTTAGCGTCGGTCTTTGCTGCGGGTGGGCTCGATCCCACCTTTGTCATCGGCGGGCGTCTGACCGCAGCGGGTACCAATGCTCAGCTGGGCACCAGCCGCTACCTGATTGCCGAGGCTGACGAGAGCGACGCGAGCTTCCTGCATTTGCAGCCGATGGTTGCGGTCGTGACCAACATCGATGCCGATCACATGAGCACCTATGGCGGTGACTTCGGCAAGCTCAAGCGAACCTTCGTCGAGTTCCTGCACAACTTGCCGTTCTACGGACTGGCAGTGCTCTGTGTCGATGACCCGATAGTGCGGGAGATCATCCCGCAGGTGGGGCGGCCGATCACCACGTATGGCACTCATGAAGATGCCGACGTGCGGGCCATCAACATTCGACAGGAAGGCATGCGCACCTACTTCACTGTGCTACGCGATGGGCTCAATGCGCTCGACGTATCGGTCAACATGCCCGGCAATCACAATGTGCTCAATGCACTGGCCACGATTGCCATTGCGACCGACGAGGGCATCGACGACGACGCTATCGTCCAAGGGCTTTCGCAGTTCGGCGGTGTCGGTCGGCGGTTCCAGGTATATGGCGAACTGCCGGTGGAAGACGGCAGTGTGATGTTGGTAGATGACTATGGACATCATCCGCGAGAGGTGGCAGCGGTGATTCAGGCGGTTCGCGGCGGCTGGCCGGAGCGCCGGCTGGTCATGGTCTATCAGCCTCATCGCTTCAGCCGGACCCGCGATCTGTACGACGACTTCGTTCAGGTGCTGACCGAAGCCAACGTACTGCTGCTGATGGAAGTCTATCCGGCCGGCGAGGAACCCATTCCCGGCGCCGATAGCCGCCACCTGTGCCACAGCATCCGTCAGCGCGGTCAGCTCGACCCCATCTATATAGAGCGCGGCGTCGAACTGGCCCCGCTGGTCAAGCCGCTGCTGCGCGCGGGCGACATTCTGCTGTGCCAGGGTGCCGGCGATATCGGCGGGCTGGCCCCGCAGCTCGTCAACAGTCCCCTGTTTGCTGGCGACGCAAGCGCCGCGAGGAAAAGCAAATGACTGCCCTGCAATCAACTCGTGACCCTCAGGCGTTCGGCCGGGTTGCCGTGCTCTTCGGTGGCAAGAGTGCCGAGCGCGAAGTGTCTCTCAAATCCGGCGCCGCGGTGCTTGCCGCGCTGCAGGCGGCCGGCGTCGATGCGTTCGGCATCGATGTGGGTGACGATCTGCTGACCCGCCTGAACAATGAACGCATCGACCGTGCCTTCATCGTCCTGCACGGGCGGGGCGGCGAAGACGGCAGCATGCAGGGCCTGCTCGAATGCGCCGGGATTCCCTATACCGGCAGCGGCATTCTGGCCTCGGCGTTGGCCATGGACAAATTACGCACCAAGCAGGTGTGGCAAAGCCTTGGCCTGCCAACCCCACGGCATGCCGTGCTGGCGAGCGAGGCCGATTGCCACACGGCTGCCGAGAATCTGGGCTTCCCATTGATCGTCAAGCCGGCACATGAGGGTTCGAGCATCGGTATGGCGAAGGTCGCCGGCATTGCCGAGCTGATCGCCGCTTGGCGCGCTGCGAGTGCTTACGATGCTCAGGTGCTCGTCGAACAGTGGATTCAGGGCCCGGAATTCACCATTGCCACGCTGCGCGGTGCGGTGTTGCCGCCGATTGGGCTGGGCACACCGCATACCTTCTATGACTACGATGCCAAGTATCTGGCCAACGATACCCAGTACCGCATCCCGTGTGGGCTGGACGCGGCGAAGGAGCTGGAACTCAAGGAGCTTTCCGCACGAGCCTGCGAGGCCGTGGGTATTCAGGGCTGGGCGCGCGTCGACGTCATGCAGGACAGCACCGGCGCCTTCTGGTTGCTGGAAGTTAACACCGTTCCGGGGATGACGGACCACAGTCTGGTACCGATGGCGGCCCGCGCGGCAGGGCTGGATTTCCAGCAGCTAGTGCTGGCCATTATCGATGCCAGCATGGCGGCAGGTAACTGAGCATGATCACTACGCTGCGTCACTCCCAACCCGGCACTGGCCGCGCTTCGCGCAAGCCGGTGCCGCGTGGCGCGAGCCGTCTGGTGCAGCGCGAGCCATTGTCGGCGCGTATGCCGCGCCCTAGCCTGAGCGCGCTCAAGCGTGTTCTGTGGCCGGTCATGTTGGTAGCGCTGGCCGTGGGGCTTTACGAGCTGGGTGAGCAGCTTGCGCCCTATGCCGATAGGCCGATCGCCAAAGTCAGTGTTCGGGGTGAGCTGACCTATGTCGATCAACAGGCGGTGCAGGCGCGCATGGCACCGTTCGTCGAGGCCAGCTTCTTCAAGGTGGATCTCGATGCATTGCGTCGCGACCTTGAGCAGATGCCGTGGATTGCCCATGTCGAGGCACGCCGGATCTGGCCGGACGAGGTCATGGTGCGTCTTGACGAGCAGCTGCCTATCGCTCGTTGGGGCGATGAGGCGCTACTGAACAACAACGGTCAGGCCTTTGCGCCGGATGACCTGACACAGTATGAACACTTGCCGCAATTGTATGGTCCGAAGCGGGCCCAGCAGCGGGTCATGCAGCAGTACCAGATGCTCAGCCAGATGCTGCGGCCGCTCGGTTTTTCCATCGCCCGCCTTGAGTTGCGTGCGCGGGGCAGCTGGTTCGCGACGACCAGGCAGGGCGTTGAGCTGCTACTGGGAAGGGACCAGATAATCGAAAAAATGCGGCGCTTCACTGCCATCTACCAGCAAGAGCTGGCGCAGGAGAGCGAAAGAATTGCGCGGATCGACCTTCGCTATGCCAATGGCCTAGCCGTTGCGTGGCACGAGCCGAGCCCGACCACGACGGAAGACTCCGTCGTTGCGAAGAATTGAGGAATGAAACACATGTCTAGCGTGCAAAGCGGCAAGATGATCGTCGGTCTCGATATCGGTACCTCCAAAGTGGTGGCGCTGGTGGGCGAAGTGACACCCGATGGCGAGCTTGAGATCGTCGGGATTGGCACTCACCCGTCGCGCGGGTTGAAAAAAGGCGTGGTGGTCAACATCGAGTCCACCGTTCAGTCGATCCAGCGCGCCGTAGAAGAGGCACAGCTGATGGCTGGCTGCCGCATCCATTCCGCATTTGTCGGCCTGGCTGGCAATCATATCCGTAGCCTCAACTCCCACGGCATCGTCGCCATCCGTGATCGGGAAGTCAGCAGCGCCGACCTCGAACGTGTGCTGGATGCAGCACAAGCCGTGGCGATTCCGGCGGATCAGCGTGTGCTGCATACCCTGCCGCAGGACTACGTGATCGATAATCAGGAAGGCGTGCGTGAGCCGCTGGGCATGTCTGGCGTGCGCCTGGAAGCCAAAGTCCACGTGGTCACCTGCGCAGTGAACGCCGCTCAGAACATCGAGAAGTGCGTGCGTCGCTGCGGCCTTGAAGTCGATGACATCATTCTCGAACAGCTCGCCTCGGCACATGCGGTGCTGACCGACGACGAGAAGGAGTTGGGCGTCTGTCTGGTGGATATTGGCGGCGGTACCACCGACATCTGCATCTTCACCGAAGGCGCGATCCGCCATACCGCCGTCATCCCGATCGCCGGTGATCAGGTCACCAACGACATTGCCATGGCGCTGCGTACGCCGACCCAGTACGCCGAAGAGATCAAGATCCGCTACGCCTGCGCACTCGCCAAGCTGGCCGGCCCCGGCGAGACCATCAAAGTACCGAGCGTCGGCGACCGTCCGCCGCGGGAACTCTCGCGGCAAGCTTTGGCCGAAGTCGTGGAGCCGCGTTATGACGAACTCTTTACGCTGATCCAGGCCGAACTGCGTCGCAGCGGCTACGAGGACCTGGTCCCGGCCGGGATCGTTCTTACAGGCGGTACAGCGAAGATGGAAGGTGCCGTCGAGCTGGCCGAGGAAATCTTTCACATGCCGGTGCGCCTGGGCGTGCCGCACAGCATCAACGGACTCAGTGACGTGGTCCGCAACCCTATCTACTCAACGGGCGTTGGCCTGTTGCTGTACGGGATGCGCAAGCAGACCGACGGCACATCCATGTCCGGTCTCGGCAATTTCGCCGATGAACCCAAGACATCTGTCGTGGACCGGCTCAAGAGCTGGATCCAGGGCAATTTCTGAGCAGTGCGGCTGTACCTAAAACTAGAAAGCTGGAAGGAGAGAGGGAAATGTTCGAACTCGTAGATCATACCCCGCAAAGTGCAGTGATCAAGGTCATTGGCGTAGGCGGAGGCGGCGGCAATGCCGTCAATCACATGGTGCGCAACAACGTTGAAGGCGTGGAATTCATCTGCGCCAACACCGATGCTCAGGCGCTGAAGAAAATCGAAGCGCGGACCGTACTTCAGTTGGGTTCCGCTATTACCAAAGGGCTGGGCGCAGGCACCAATCCCGATATCGGCCGTCAGGCTGCGATGGACGATCGTGAGCGCATCGCCGAAGTGCTGCAGGGCGCCGATATGGTGTTCATCACCACCGGCATGGGCGGCGGTACCGGCACCGGCGCCGCGCCGGTCATCGCGTCGGTCGCCAAGGAAATGGGGATCCTGACGGTTGCTGTGGTGACCCGCCCGTTCCCGTTCGAAGGCCGCCGCCGCATGCAGGTCGCTGACGAAGGCATCCGTCAGCTGTCCGAGTGCGTCGACTCGTTGATCACCATCCCCAACGAAAAGCTGCTGGACCATCCTCGGTAAGGATGCGAGCCTGCTATCTGCCTTCGCCAAGGCCGACGACGTCCTCACCGGCGCCGTGCGTGGCATTTCCGACATCATGCAACGTCCCGGCCTGATGAACGTAGACTTCGCCGACGTGAAAACTGTCATGGGCGAAATGGGCATGGCGATGATGGGGACAGGTTGTGCGACCGGACCAAACCGCGCTCGCGAGGCAACCGAGGCTGCGATCCGCAATCCGCTGCTGGAAGACGTCAACCTACAGGGCGCTCGCGGCATCCTGGTCAACATCACCGCTGGTCTGGATCTTTCGCTCGGTGAGTACGCTGCCGTGGGTGAGATCATCGAGGCCTTCGCTTCCGATGAAGCGACCGTCAAGGTTGGCGCTGTGATCGATCCGGATATGCTCGACGAGCTGCACGTCACCGTCGTGGCTACTGGCCTCGGCCCGCGCAATGAGAAGCCGGTCAAGGTTGTCGATAACACGCTGCAGACCGCTGCGGTGGCCCCTCAGGCTGCACCGGCTCCGCGTCAGGATCAGGCTGCGGTGAACTACCGTGATCTGGACCGCCCGACTGTTATGCGCAATCAGGCCCATGCGGCCGCGACGGCGGCTAAGATGAATCCGCAGGAGGATCTGGACTATCTAGACATTCCGGCCTTTCTGCGTCGCCAGGCTGATTGATTGAATGTATCAGGACTATCGGGGTGATTGGTGTTCAGCAAAGTGGGGTTCTGCTATGATCGCCGTCTTTGTTGGAAACCATTCGCAACAGCGCACTAGCGAAACCAAGCCATGATCAGACAACGCACCTTGAAGAACATCATTCGCGCCACTGGCGTCGGCCTGCATTCGGGGGAGAAGGTATACCTGACCCTGAAGCCGGCACCCGTGGACACCGGAATCGTGTTCTGTCGTACCGATCTCAACCCGCCGGTGCAAATCGCCGCGCGGGCCGAGAACGTCGGTGAGACTACCATGTCGACTACGCTGATCAGCGGCGATGTCAAAGTCGATACGGTGGAGCACTTGCTTTCGGCGATGGCAGGGCTTGGCATCGACAATGCCTATGTTGAGCTGTCGGCCTCGGAAGTGCCGATCATGGATGGCAGCGCTGGCCCCTTCGTATTCCTGATTCAATCGGCCGGCCTGCAGGAGCAGGACGCCCCCAAGAAGTTCATCCGCATCATTCGTGAAGTCTCGGTGGAAGATGGCGACAAGCGCGCCACGTTCTTGCCATTCGAAGGCTTCAAAGTGAGTTTCGAGATCGATTTCGACCATCCGGTTTTCCGCGGCCGCACCCAGACCGCCAGCGTGGATTTCTCCAGTACTTCCTTCGTCAAGGAAGTCAGCCGTGCACGGACCTTCGGGTTCATGCGCGATATCGAGTTCCTCCGCTCGCACAACCTGGCCCTGGGCGGAAGTGTCGAAAACGCGATCGTGGTTGACGAAGACCATGTGCTCAACGAAGACGGCCTGCGGTACGAGGACGAGTTCGTGAAGCACAAGATTCTCGATGCAATCGGTGATCTCTACTTGCTGGGCACCAGTCTGATCGGCGAATTCCGCGGCTTTAAATCCGGACATGCATTGAACAACCGTTTGCTGCGCACCTTGATGGAACAGAAGGACGCGTGGGAAATGGTGACATTCGATGATTCCCAGACCGCACCGATCTCCTACATGCGTCCGGCAGCTGCCGGCTGAGCAGTACTCTCTTTCCTTTTTGAGGCCACCTTCGGGTGGCCTTTTTTTGTTCCTAAATACGCGATGGGCGAGGCTACCCTCGCTTGCGAATGCTCGGTCAGTTCATGCCATCTAGCAGGCCGGCCATATCATCGGCATGCTCTTCCTCCTGCGCGAGGATGTCTTCGAAGATCCGCCTTGTGGTTGGATCCTTATCACCGATGTACTGAACGATCTCCCGGTAGCTGTCGATGGCAATGCGTTCAGCGACCAGGTTCTCGAAGACCATGTCACGCAAGCCGTTGCCCTCGGCATATTGGGCATGGGCGCGTTCGGTCAGACTGTC
The DNA here is from genome assembly GCF_003325755.1 of Pseudomonas sp. SST3. The sequence goes on from NZ_QORI02000017.1 coordinate 54,899, forward strand.
CGGATTGAAGTCCGGGGCGCCGCCGAGCTGTACGATGCGTTCGGCCAACCGGTCGGCATGCTCCTGTTCCTCGTTCGCATGTTCCAGAAACTCGTCGGCCGCGACGCTCGATTTCAGCCCTGTCGCCATGTAGTAGTGGCGCTTGTAACGTAGATAACAAACCAGCTCGGTTGCCAGTGCCTCGTTAAGCAGGCGGATCACCGTATCGCGATCGGCCGAGTAGCTTTCGGTCACTGCGCCATTCTCGACGTGCTGGCGGGCGCGCTCGCGCAGCGTCTGTTTATCGCTCAACTGTACGTAGCTCATCACGGTCTCCTGAGTCTGTAGGGCTGTGTATCGTTCAGCCTATACGGCCGTCGCGCCTGCTGGCGTCTCATTGGGCCTAATCTGTGATGGGCGGGGAGGCGGAAAGTTTAGCCAGGCTGGTCTTTTTCCGGCCGTTCCGTCTTACCCGGCTCTTCGATGGGTACCGGTTTACCGGGGTCTTTGCGCTCGGGTTCCGGGATCGGGTTTGGCGTTCCGTCATCCCTCGGGTCTGGGTCATGCATGGGATGCTCCTTCAACTGAGGGCTTTGATGAGGTCGTCCTTGCGCATTTTCGAACGCCCCTGAACATCACGCTCACGCGCTTTCTGCATCAGTTCGTCTTTCGTAAGGTCGGTGAGGGAAGTGCTGCCCGAGCGGTCGTTGCGCGCCGAGCCCTTGTTGGGAGAATCACCCGAGCGAGCCTTTGCCGCCCGATGCGCCGAATCCTTGCGATCGGCTCGTTTCGCTGTGTCGCTTTTCTTTTGCCCCGAGCCACCCTTGCGCTCGCCACCTCCGGATTGCTTGTTGACAGTGGCCCAGGCTCGGGCTTCGGCCTCCTTCTCTGGCACCCCGCGCTCCTCGTAGCTCTCTTCGATATGTTCGGCCTTACGCTGTTGTTTGTCGGTGTACTTAGATTTTTCGCCTCTGGGCATGATGATTTACCTCGTGCCGGTAGAACATGCGGGGCCGCATTTGCCTGCCTTGGAGTGGCTTGCGCCACGACGCCTGTGTTCTGTTTGGTCCTCGTGGCAGGCCCTGAGTTTCACACGTGTTAGCATCGCCGGTTCCGCCTGCCACATCGGTCGTCCGGTTTGGCCACACCTCGAGCCGTGGCAAGTAGGTGGACTGGGTACAGCACAACAAACCTTGGCCAGCTTCATTTCAGCGGAACGAAATTCGTTTATGCTGGCCTGAAAGAAGCACGAGCCGCGCTATCTCGGCAGTTACAGCGTGATTTCGTGTTTCGAATCTGTTTCAGAAAATCCATGCTTGCCGTTACCGGTGAGCTTTGAATGAGGCAATAACCAGATGCGAATCCTTGTATGCGGAGCCGGTGGCCAGGTCGGCCACGAGTTGGTAGACCGTGCTGGTGCGTATGGTCTCGAGACGCTTGGCATGACTCGGGAGCAGCTGGACATTACCGATGCTGGCCAAATCGCAGGCCTCGTTAGCCAGCTCAAACCAGGCATGATCATCAATGCAGCCGCCTACACGCATGTCGACAATGCCGAGACGCACAGCGAGCAGGCTTACGCGACTAACCGCGATGGCGCAGCCAGGCTTGCCGAGGCCGCTCGGCAAGCGTCCATCCCGTTGCTGCACATCTCTACCGACTATGTATTTTCCGGCGAAGCCCGGGCGCCTTACCGGGAGGAAGACGACGTCGCCCCAACGGGGGTTTACGGCGCGAGCAAGCTGGCCGGTGAGTCGGCTATCCAAGCTGTGCTGGACGAGCATTTGATCCTGCGGACCAGTTGGGTGTATGGCGTGCACGGGCATAACTTCGTCAAGACGATGCTACGTCTTGGGCGTCAACGCGATTCGCTGTCCGTCGTCGCCGATCAGTTTGGTTGCCCAACCCAGGCCGGTAGCATCGCAGACGTATTGCTGCAGTTGGCTCAGCGTTATGCTCAGAACGGTACGCTTGCCTGGGGGCTTTACCACTACAGCGGCAAGTCGCCCTGCACCTGGTTCGATTTCGCCGCAGAGATCTTTCGTCAGGCGGAGACCAAGGGCATTCTTCCAAGAAAGCCGAAGGTGTCCTCGATCACGACCGCCCAGTACCCGACGCCTGCGCGCCGTCCGGCCTGGTCGGTGCTCGATTGCTCGAAGTTCGAAACAACTTTCGGCATCGATACGCACGACTGGCATGATGATCTGTCGTCTGTGCTCGATGTGCTGATCGAGGCGGAGCCCAGTGCCGCGGCTCCTGCTACGCAGCACTCCCAGGCCTGACCGATCCGGATCGGACCCTGCTTGAACGCGGGCTGCATCCGGTTGGGTGATCTGGCTCGCGACTCGGAGTATTCTTTGCGGCTTTTGCGGGGCGACATCTAGTCGCGCCGGTTGCTGGAGAAGCCGCTTGGTCGTGTTTCAGGCAATTCTGCCTATCTTTGGCTTGATCATGCTCGGCTATCTGCTGGGCTGGCGCCACTGGCTCGCGGGTGAGGCGGCGGCCGGGCTCGCCAATATCACCTTCAAATTGTTCATGCCGGCGGTATTGTTTACTGGCATTGCGCGCGCGCAGCTAAGCGAAGGCATGTCGCCGATGCTATTGCTGGCTTATTTCGGGCCGGTACTCGCCATTTTCGTTCTGGTAGGCCTGGTTGCCCACCGTGTGCTTGGTCGGGCTTCGCCCCTCGGATTGACGGCGGCCTATTCCAATAACGTGCTGGTCGGGATCCCCTTGGTCACAACCTTGCTTGGGCCGGAGAGCCTGGTCTATGTGTTCGCCATCCTGGTTTTTCACAGCCTGATTCTGTTTTCGCTGCAGAGCTTCTACGGTGCGTTCGGTTCAGGGCAAAAGGTTAGTGGCGCTGCGCTGCTGAAAAACCTGGCTAACCCGCTCATCGTGGGTTTGTTACTCGGCGCCTTGCTGAACGTGTCTGGGTTGGGCCTGCCGCAACCGGTGTGGCGCATGGCAGACTGGTTGGCTCAGGCCGCCTTGCCTTGTGCGCTTATCGTGCTGGGCATCAGCCTGTCGCGCTATCGGCTACGCCCGAGCACTACAGTGCTGGGGCTGGCATTGGTCAAGCTGGGCTTGTTTCCACTGCTGGTATGGTACGTCGGCGGGTTGCTGCCCGGACTCAGTCACGAGGCCCGCAGCGTGCTGGTGTTACTGGCGGCTTGCCCGAGTGGTGTCAACGTGCTGGCATTCGTGATCAATCAGGACGATACCCGCGTAGTCAGCTCGACGGTCTTCCTCTCGACATTGCTTGCAGCGATCAGCCTGCCGCTGTGGATGCTGTTGATGTCGGCCTGAGTCCGCACTCGACGGCCTCAGGACTTGCCGCGTCGATCACCGTGCGCATGAGGGGCGATGATGTCCTCGAGGCGCAGTCCGGTCAGGCCATGAATGGTGCGCCAGAGATAATAGAAAATCGCCATCATCATCACCATGCTCGGAATCGCAATCATCGGATAGCTGAGCAAGGTCATGCGGCCGAGCTCAGCGTTGAAAGCCTCACTACCGGCCGGGCTGTTGACGATCCATTTGGCCAGCACATAGTTCATGAACGACGAAAAGAAGAAGGTGCCGCTGAGGAAGTAGGTGGCGCGTAGCAGTCGGGTCTCGAAGTGAGCGGTCTGCCCGTTGCGTTCGAGTTGCTCGTGAACCTTCTCGACGTTAAGTACCTTGGGGTTGTACAGCAGCGTGCGGATCAGTGGAAAGCGAGTGCGGGTAGAAGCCAGCACGGCGATGCCGATGATGCCTGGAATGGCAGCTTCCTTGATTGCCAGCCACTGCGGATCGAGCTGCAGCAAGCCGATACCACCGGTAAGCAGCACGCTGATCAGCCCCAGCAGCGCGATCCAGTTGAATTTGCGGTACTTCGCCAACTCGAACAATCCCCAGCCGAGCGGGAATGCCAGTGCCAGTAATAGCGCGCCGTCTGCGCCGAGGCGGTCATCGCCACTGAGCTTCATCAGGATCACTGAAGGAATCACGATGCTGATGGCCAGGTCCATCAATGGCCGAGGCTTGTGATCGACCGGCTGGTCGGCGCCGGGTGGGTTGGAGCGGGTATCGGTCATGTGAGTCATGTTCGTCTCGGAGGAGCGCGCATGATCACCCGAGCGCGCGTCCTTAGCCATAGTGCAATGGTGGTGTTCCGTCACAACAGGTTACTGACCGGTACCACCCTTGCGTCGCCTTTCTGACCATTGCGCAGCTTCGAAGACCAACACTACGAGAATTGCGAGGGCGAATGGCAGCAGCAGGTAGAAGCCCCTGAATACGATCAAGGCTGCCAGGACATCGGCAGTCGCCAGCTCAGGCAGAGCCGCAATAAAGGTCACTTCGAGCACTCCGAGGCCACCCGGCGCATGGGACAGCAAGGCCAGGGAAAATGATGCGAGGAACACCCCGAGCACCACTAGATAGCCCGGATTCTGCGCCTCGGGGAGGGCAAAGTAGATGATCGCGGCGGCACAGGCGAGCTCCAGCGGTGCGGCGATTAGCTGCCTTCCGACAATTGGCAGCCGTGGATAGTCGATGCGCCATTTCCCGACGTGCATCGGTGCGAAATGCCGCCAAGCGCCGGTCACGTAAAGGCCGACCAGACACAGTAGGGAAGAGCCAACGGCGATCGACAACCATGGCTCGGCGTCGATGAGCCTGTTCAGCAGGTCGGGTCGAAGGATTAGAACAGCTCCTCCCGCCAGTAGGGTCCCGAGGACGAATGTCAATGAACAGAACACGATCAGCACGCCGATCTCGTGCGGGGTAAGGCCCCTGCTGCGGTAGGCGCGGTAGCGCACGACTGCGCCGGAAAACACCGATGCACCGACGTTGTGGGCCAAGGCATACGTGGTGAACGAGCAGAGCGTAATGAACCACCATGAAATGTTCTTGCCCAGATGGGCTATGGCGATTCGGTCGTACCAGGCCAGCGCGCTGTAGGCGCCAAGGGTCGCCAGGCCTGCCAGCAACCAGTCGCCATTGCCGATCGCTTCGAGGCTGTCGGTGAGTTCGGCCAGCGAAAGATTGCGAATTTCCTGATAAAGCAGATAGCCGGAAAGCAGTACCGCCGTGATGCCGACGAGGGTCCAGGCGACATCGCTCCTTTTCATCATTACGTTGGCTCCTTGGCGACGGCTTATGCCTCGAAGCGAAGGTTCGGACAATGATGGTGCATGCGTCGCGGAATAATTCGGCCGGTCTTTTATCGGCAGCGAACCGCGCGTTTTGTTCATTTCATCGCAGGCGCGGACGAGGCGCCGGCACCCATGCGGCGCGGCGAGGTCTACCGGCGAGCCACTCTGCTTCGGAGGCGTACGTATGCCGGACATCCCGCGAGACCCACAGGTAGAAAGCTCGCTTTCGCTACTCGGCGAAGGCTACTCGTTCATTCCAAGTCGGTGTCGGCGGCTCGGCTCGGATCTCTTTCAGGTCCGTCTGTTGATGCAGAACACCATCTGCATGAGCGGGGAAGATGCTGCCAAACTGTTCTACGACGAGCAGCTGTTTCAGCGTCAGCACGCGGCGCCACGTATGTTGAAAAAAACGCTGTTCGGCCAGGGGGGCGTGCAGGGATTGGATGGTGAGGCCCATCGGCATCGCAAGCAGCTGTTCACGTCGTTGCTGACGAGCGAGGCGATCGCGGAGTTGGTGCGGTTGAGCGAGGCCAATTGGCTGGCGGCTATCCAGACGTGGCGGCTCAGCGATCGTGTGGTCCTTATGAGTGAGGTTCAGGCGATCCTTACTCGTGCTGTATGCGAGTGGGCCGGCGTGCCGCTCGTGGAGCATGAACTGACAAAGCGTCGTGATCAGCTGGCGGCCATGATTGATGGTGCGGGTGGCGTTGGAGCCCGTCACTGGCGTGCCCGCAACGCGCGTAAAGAGGCGGAACGCTGGGTAGCCGACATGATCAATCAGGTACGTGACGGAACCATGAAGATTGGCGACGACCGGGCGTTGGCGATAGTCGCACGGCACCGCGACGCGGATGGGGCCGTTCTGGAGGAGCGGATCGCCGCGGTGGAAATGCTCAACCTGCTGCGCCCGACCGTCGCGGTAGCTCGTTTCATCGTCTATGCCGCGATGGAATTGCTTGCGCACCCGCAATGGAAACAGCGTCTCCAAGACGATGATGACGCGTTGGAACCCTTTGCCCAGGAAGTTCGCCGACTTCATGCCTTCTTTCCCTTCACCGCGGCGCGCGTTCGAAAGGATTTCGAATGGAAGGGCTATCATTTTCCCAAAGGGACACGGGTGTTGCTGGATCTCTACGGTACCAACCGAGACGCACGACTCTGGGCACAGCCCGAGATCTTTCGCCCCGAGCGCTTCGCCACCTGGGATGGCGGAGCGTTCAACTTCATCACTCAAGGTGGGGGAGATGTTGCGACAGGCCATCGCTGTCCCGGAGAGCCTCTGGCGATCGCGTTACTAGTGAGCGCGCTGGGGATACTGACGAGGCGAATGAGCTATGCGGTACCCGCTCAGGATCTACACATGGATGAGTCTCGAATGCCAGCACAACCGGAAAGTCTGCTGGTCATCAGCGATGTCCGACCCGTGCCGCCAATGGTGTAGCGGCGCGGAAGCGAAACAGCGTCAACGATTCGCGGCGGTGGCCCTGACACCCACCCAATACTCAATCAGCTCGCGCAGTTGCGACATCTCAACAGGCTTTGCCATGTGCCCGTCCATTCCGGCTTCACGGGCGCGTTCCCGATGCTCGCTCAGGATGTGTGCGGTCAAGGCGACCACTGGCGTCCGCGGGCGACCCTCGGCCGCTTCCCAGGCGCGTAGCCGAGCTGTGGCCTCGAAGCCATCCATGATCGGCATTTCACAGTCCATCAGCACCAAGTCGTAAGATTTCGCCTTGATCAATGCGAGCGCTTCCTCACCATTGCTGGCTGTATCCGGCTTGAGGTTAAGTTTGCTCAACATACCTCTGATGACCTTGGTGGAGATGCTGTTGTCCTCTGCGACCAGGATGCGGAAATCGTCCGGCATCGAAAACGGCGTGCTGGCTTGGGTGGTGGTGGACCGCGCAATCGAGCTGGTGCGGCGAGCGAGTTCGTCGGCCAGGGTGGTTTTCAGCGTATAGCCCGCCACGGGTTTGGCCAGGATGCGTTTGATACCGGCATTGCGCGCGATGATCTTGCTTGGCGCACTGCTCATACCGGTCAGCATGATCAAGAGGATGTCGTGGTTCAGGCTGAAGTCTTCCTTGATCCTGCTGGCTAGCTGCATGCCCGTCATGCCCGGCATGTCCTGGTCGAGCAAGACTACATCGAAGTATTCATGCAGGTGCGCCTTGGTGCGTAGCAGCGCCAGCGCTTCCTTGCCTGACGCTACCGCACTCACGTCCAACCCCCAGCTGCTGCACTGCTGGCTGAGCACTTTGCGGCAGGTATCGTTGTCATCCACGATCAGCAAGCGCGCGCCTTTCAGCTGATTGTCGAGATCGCTGCCGGTTTGCTCCGAAAACTCCGCGCTCAGCGGCAGGCTTATCCAGAGCGTATTGCCGGCAATGCCGCCGGTTTGAATGCCGAACTCCCCATCCATGAGGTGGACAAGCTGTCTGGCGATGATCAGGCCGAGGCGACCGCCGTGGCGGGTTGCAGCGAGGAAGTCTCGGCTATCCAGAGCGGAGTTGAGCAGGGCGTCGCGCTCCTGCGTTTCCAGTGGTCGTCCGCTGTCCTGCACGGTGATGCGCAGCCGAGGCTGACCGTCGAGATCGTCCACCGCCGCGATCAACAGAACCTCGCCTTCTTCTGTCTGCTTGAATGCGTTTTCCAGCAGGTTCAGCAGGGCTTGGCGCAGACGGGTCGGATCGCCTGCGACAACATGGGGCATCTGCGGCTGGATGAAGCTGATCAGTTCGACCTTCTGCTGCTCGGCCTTGGCGCGGAAGATGCCAAGGCAGTCCTCGATCAATGCGTTGAGGTCGAATTGCACATCGTCCAGCTCGATCTGCCCGGATTCCAGTTTGGAGATGTCCAGGATCTCGTTGATGAGGTTGAGCAGCTCGTTGCCGGAGCTATGAATCGTCTGCACGTAATCGCGTTGCTTGGCCGACAGCGAGGTGCTGAGTAGCAGCTCGCTCATACCTAGCACGCCGTTCATCGGGGTGCGAATTTCGTGACTCATCTTCGCCAGAAAATCCGCCTTTGTCCGCAGCTCGGCGCTGGTCACCGCTTCGGCCGTATGCTGGTTGCGGCTGTCGGACTGAATCTGCCGCTGCCTTTCGAGCAATGCGAAGCTGAGAATAAGCCCGGCGCATGTGGCCACGCTGAACATGACCCCGGTCAGCCAATCAGGGGCGAACTGGTTGAAGCCCAGCAGGATCGGCAGAACAAGTATGAAGCCGCCATCGAACAACAGCATGCCCGCGACCAGCAGCCGGGCTGGGTCGTAGCGTAGACGCCAATGGTGGATGGCCACCGCGGTCACGCTGATGGCGGTCGCCAGCACCATCGCGTAAATCAGCCAGCTGAACCAGAGCTGACCGGTGATCAGGATTGTCGCCGCCAATGCGATGAGAAGGCCTGCCTGGAGCGCGAGCAGGCCCGTCACCCAAGCGGTCCTGCGGGAATGGAAAAAGCTAAAGGCGAAGACCAGCAAGCAAAGGCAGGCAAACAGTGCGGCGATGTCGGCAATCAATGGCTGGCTATAGATCAGCCGGGGTGACCATATCGCCAGCAGGCCGAGATTGGCCGTGGCGCACGTCAGCAGCGCGCCATGCATCAGGGCGAGCCAGACATGGCTGTAACTAAGGGTATAAGCGAAGCGCAGGAGGTTGTAGATCATCAGCAACGCCAGAGCGCCGAACAGCGCTCCGAACAGGTAGGCCGGACGGGACAGCTCGACGAGGCCGACCTCGTCTACCGAGTGGAACCAAGCCATGATCGGGTGCGATGACTGCAGACGGATATACGCTTCGCGGGGCGTACCATCGTTAGGCAGAGAAAACAGATAAGCACGTGTAGGCAATGGGCGAGACTCCAGCGGCCTTAGCTCGCCGGTTTCAATATGCCGCTCGATCTGTCCGTCGCGCAGTAGGTAGAAGTCGAGATACTGTACGCGCGGGGCAAAGATCCACAGCCAGTTCGGCTGAGCAAAGGCGGGCAGGCTCACCTGTAACCAGACGGCGCTATCGCTCGCGGGGGCGGCGTAGGCGCGTTGGTCGATTCGCTGGAACAGACTGCGCTGATCCAGAATTTCCTCGAGCGTGAGCAACCCTGACTGATCGACGAGCAACCGCCAGTTCGTCTCTGTTGCCTGTGTCGCGTCAGTGGCCGCTGGAGGGGAAGCCGGCTCGATCGCTATGGCGTAAGCGGGCAACGCATTGAGCGCAGCCAGCAATAGAATGAAGGCAAAAGCAATGGCGACCCGGACTCGACGCACGATTGAAGTCCCTTCATCTATGTGACGGCGGATTATAGCCATCGCAATGAAACCCTGTAACGCGCGCAACGGCAGATAAGTCAACCGTTGCACACATTGCGGCGATCTCTCGCTCAGCTTTCACCCTGTTCGCGGGCGATAGCACGATAACCGATGTCGTGGCGGTAGAAGTGACCTTCCCACTCGATGCGAGCGGCCAATGCATAGGCGTTCTGTTGGGCGGCTGACACCGTTTCGCCCATGGCGGTTGCGCAGAGCACGCGGCCGCCGGCTGTGGTGATCATCCCATCTTGCAGCGCTGTGCCGGCATGGAAGACCTTGCCGTCCAGCTTGGCGGCTGCGTCCAGGCCTTGAATCGGGGCGCCCTTGGCGTAATCGCCCGGATAGCCGCCAGCAGCGAGCACGACACCGAGGCTCGGCCGTGGATCCCATTGCGCCTCGATCTTGTTCAGCGCCTTGGCCAGGGCGGCCTCCACCAGCAGAACCAGGCTCGATTGCAAGCGCAACATGATCGGCTGGGTTTCGGGATCACCGAAGCGACAGTTGAATTCGATTACCTTGGGCGCCCCGCTCCGGTCGATCATCAGGCCAGCATAGAGGAAGCCGGTATAGACGTTGCCTTCCGCAGCCATGCCCTTGACGGTCGGCCAGATCACTTCGTCCATGACGCGCTGATGAATCTCGGCGGTGACCACCGGCGCTGGCGAGTAGGCACCCATGCCGCCAGTGTTCGGGCCCGTATCGCCATCGCCGACGCGCTTGTGATCCTGACTGGTGGCCATCGGCAGCACGTTGGCGCCATCGACCATGACGATAAAGCTGGCTTCCTCGCCGTCGAGAAATTCTTCGATCACCACCCGGGCGCCCGCATCGCCAAAGGCATTGCCGGAGAGCATGTCGCGCACGGCATCCTCGGCTTCTGCCAGAGTCATGGCGACGATCACGCCTTTGCCGGCCGCCAGGCCGTCGGCCTTGATCACGATCGGCGCGCCTTTCTCCTGGAGATAGGCGAGCGCCGGTTCGATCTCGGTGAAGTTCTGGTAGTCCGCCGTGGGAATCTTGTGGCGGGCCAGGAAATCTTTGGTGAAGGCCTTGGAGCCTTCCAGCTGTGCGGCGGCCGCGGTGGGACCGAAGCAATCCAGGCCGCGCATGCGGAACAGATCGACCACGCCTTTGACCAGCGGCGCTTCGGGGCCGACGATGGTCAGCTGCACATTCTGCTCGGCGAAGTCGGCCAGTTGCTCGATGGCCAGCACGTCTATAGCGACGTTTTCGCATTTCGCTTCGGTGGCCGTGCCGGCATTGCCGGGGGCGACGAAGACCTTTTCGACGCGTGGATCCTGGGCGACCTTCCAGGCCAGAGCGTGCTCACGGCCTCCGCTGCCGATGATCAGTACGTTCATTGCGTTCTCCTTAGGGAGTCGGGCCTGTGGCCCCAATGGTGGATGCTATAAGCGTCATCCACGCTACGAAAACGAGCGAGCTCGCAGTCGGGCTGGTAGATGCAAGGCAGCGGTCCCGGCCCCATGCGGAGTTGCCTTCTGGCAATGAGCGTAGGGGCGGGGCGGGCGCGCCGCAGATGCCGGTCCGGGTGCGGCCGATAATCAGTGCCTGAAGTGGCGCATGCCGGTGAACACCATGGCGATGCCAGCTTCGTCGGCAGCGGCAATCACCTCGGCATCGCGCATCGATCCGCCGGGCTGGATCACGGCGGTGATGCCGGCCTTGGCTGCATTGTCGATGCCGTCGCGGAAGGGGAAGAAGGCGTCGCTCGCCATCACCGCGCCCGGAACCGGCAGCCCGGCATGCTCAGCCTTGATCGCGGCGATGCGCGCGGAGTTGACCCGGCTCATCTGGCCTGCACCAACGCCTACGGTCTGACGGTTCTTGGCATAGACGATGGCGTTGGATTTGACGAACTTGGCTACTTTCCAAGCGAAGATCAAATCGTGGACTTCCTGCTCGCTGGGCGCGCGCTTGGTCACGACCTTGAGGTCGGCTTCGCTGATCATTCCGATGTCTCGGCTCTGTACCAACAGCCCACCATTGACGCGCTTGAAGTCCCAGCCCGGGGCACGTTCGGCCGGCCACTGGCCGCACTCCAGCAGGCGTACGTTGGCTTTGCTGGACACCACGTTGCGGGCCTCGGCGGAAATGGTTGGCGCGATGATCACCTCGACGAACTGACGCTCGACGATAGCCTTGGCTGTTTCACCGTCCAGTTCTCGGTTGAAGGCAATGATGCCGCCGAACGCCGATTCGCTGTCGGTGGCGTAGGCCAATTCATAGGCTTGGCGGATGCCGCCTTCGTCGTCCGGTACCACGGCAACGCCGCAGGGATTGGCGTGCTTGACGATGACGCAGGCCGGCTTGACGAAGCTCTTCACGCATTCCAGCGCGGCGTCAGTGTCGGCCACATTGTTGAAGGACAGCTCTTTGCCCTGCCATTGGCGGGCAGTCGCAACGCAGGCCTCGTCAGCGGTTTCGACGTAGAAGGCCGCAATCTGATGTGGATTTTCACCGTAGCGCATGTCCTGCGCCTTGACGAACTGGGTGGTAAAGGTGCGCGGCAGCAGGCTGCGGCCTTCGGTGGAAAGTGTCTCGGCGCTCTGGTCGACGGTGCCGAGGTAATTGGCGATCATGCCGTCGTAGGACGCGGTGTGCTCGAACGCCTTGAGCGCCAGGTCGAAGCGCTGGGCATAGGTCAGTCCGCCGTTCTGCAGGTCCTCGATGACGCTGGCATAGTCATCGGCGTTGACCACGATAGCGACATCCTTGTGGTTCTTCGCGGCGCTGCGGACCATGGTCGGGCCGCCGATATCGATGTTCTCGATGGCGTCCGGCAGAGAGCAACCAGGCTTGGCGACGGTAGCAGCGAAGGGGTAGAGATTGACTGCGACCAGGTCGATGGGGTTGATGCCATGCTCGGCCATGACCGCACCATCAAGATCACGGCGGCCGAGGATGCCACCGTGGATCTTCGGATGCAGGGTTTTCACCCGGCCGTCCATCATTTCCGGAAAGCCGGTGTAATCGGCGACTTCGACTGCGGCGATGTCATTTTCACGCAGCAGCTTGAAGGTGCCGCCGGTGGACAGTATCTCGACGCCGAGAGCAACGAGCTCGCGGGCAAATTCAATGACGCCGGTCTTGTCGGACACGCTGATCAGCGCGCGGCGGACGGGGAGGCGGGTGCTTTGGTCGGTCATAGACATTTCCTAGGAGCTACAGGCTGCAAGCGGGAGGCCCCAGGCGAAACGGCTTGCTACCGTTCTCTCGGAGCGCGCCACTGTGTCAGAGAAGATCGTACTGCTTGAGTTTCTTGCGCAGGGTGCCGCGATTCAGACCCAGCAGCTCTGAGGCTTTGGTCTGGTTACCCTTGACGTAATTCATCACGGTTTCGAGCAGCGGCGCTTCCACTTCGGAAAGCACCAGGTTGTAAACGTCCGTGACGTCAGCGCCTTCGAGATGGGCGAAATAGTTGTGCAACGCCTTCTCTACACTGCCGCGCAGGGTCTGGCCTGCTTCGCTTGGTGTGTTGAGGTGTTGCTTGAGGTTCACGTTGTCGCTCACGGATGTTATTCCAGTTACCAGTGTTTCGTTCAACAGCGTCATGCAGCCACCCCTTTTCCATCCCCTGAATCAGGGCCTGTTCGGCGTTCGGCCAGAAAGGCCCGAACACTGGCGCATTGCGCGTCCCTGTCTTCCAAACCATTGAACCGGGCGCGGTACTCGCGCGCGCCGGGTAGTGTTGCGAGATACCAACTGACATGCTTGCGCGCGATTCGTACACCCATCACATCGCCGTAAAACGAGTGCAGGGCCTGCAGATGCTCCAGCAGGATGCTTTGGACTTCAGTCAGGTCCGGCGGAGCCAGCAGCTCACCGGTTGCCAGGTAGTGATTGATTTCGCGAAAAATCCAGGGTCTCCCCTGGGCTGCCCGACCAATCAACAGTGCGTCGGCTCCTGTTGCCTTCAATACCTGGCTCGCCTTCAGCGGCGTATCGATATCTCCATTGGCAAATACCGGAATCGATACCGCCTGCTTGATCGCCGCGATGGTGTCGTACTCGGCTTCGCCCGTGTAAAGGTCAGCCCGTGTACGACCATGCACGGCCAGCGCTGCGATTCCGGATTGTTCGGCGATCTTCGCCACCGTAAGTCCGTTTTTGTTCTGCCTGTCCCAGCCGGTGCGGATCTTCAAGGTCACCGGAACGTCAACCGCACCGACCACGGCCTCGAGTATTTCCGAGACGAGCCGTTCGTCTTTCATCAGCGCCGAACCGGCAGCCTTGTTGCAAACCTTTTTCGCTGGGCAGCCCATATTAATATCGATGATCTGCGCGCCAAGCTCGACGTTGCGAATGGCGGCCTCGGCAAGCATCCGTGAGTCGCCCCCGGCGATCTGCACGGAACGGGGCTCCGGATCTCCTTCATGCAATAGGCGCAAACGCGACTTGCGGCTATTCCATAGGCGTACGTCGCTGGTCACCATTTCCGATACCACCAAGCCGGCACCGAGACGCCGACATAACTGACGGAACGGTTGATCGGTCACGCCAGCCATGGGCGCGAGGATCAATCGATTCGGAAGGGTATAAGGACCGATGCGTACCGCTGACATGAAGATTCCCTGCTTGGAGCCTGCTTGTTAGGTCGATCGGGACAGCAAAAAAGGGTGTGCATAATACCCGCTCCGGATGACGGGTTAAAGGTTGTTCTGAACAAATTCTGAACAGCCTCAAGCTTATAACCGGCAGCGGGATTGGCACGTCGATGCGACAGGCGGCGCTCTAGGACGCCGCCATCCGAGCGAACGTCTATTCGGGAGAGCGGAAGCTCAGGCTGTAGTTGACGGCCTTGGCGCCTGGGTCAAGGATGTCCAGCGCGATGTGAATCGGGATCTGCGATGGCATTTGCCGCTGGCCGGCGAGCTCCCCGGAGAGATACTCACCGGGCTTGAAAATACGGCGCGCCTGGGTCTGCCCGTTGATGTCGTCGAAGCGGATTTCCAACAGCGGGAACGGCTGAGCGAAGGAGGCGCGGTTGTAGATGATCGCATCGACCACTAGCGCTCCCGCGAAATCCGGATGGCTGCGCACCACCAGATTACTGCTCTTGATCTGGCTGATATCCACGCGGGGTGGCAATTCGCAGCCCAGCGCAGGGCAGATTTTCTCGAGCCATGGCCGGTATTCGTCCTGCCGCGCCACTTCGTCGAAATTGTACGCCACGTACTGGGCCGCCAGAGCAAGCAGGGCGATCAGGTTCAAAAGCCCCCAGCCTAACCAGCGGCCCCAGGGCCGGCGGCGCGCTTGCCAATCGAGCTGCAATGGCTCGTCATCGAGCTCGAACAGGGGGTCTTCATCCCTGCGACTCGAGCGATCCACGGTGCGCTGGTCCTCGTCGTCGGAGCTTTCCGGCAAGCTGGTATGTGGCGGCTCGTCATCGGTCTCGATAACGCTATCAAATACGGGCTCGACTCGGTCTTCTGGGTTAAGACCTTTCGCCAGCGGGCCGGGCGGGTTCGTCAACGGGCTGGGCGGCGCTGGGTGCTCGGCGCTGACGGGGGTGAAGTGCAGTTCCGCCGTGCCGGAGGATGATTCGGTTGTGAAGGATGGTTCCGCTTCTGTGTGAGGGTCGGAATCTGGCGTGTCGCTTTCAGCACGGAGCAACTGTTCGGCCCAAACCTCGTCAGCCTCGGTTGGCTGATCGTCGAGGCGAGACTGCAGGCTCTCCCTGGATTGCGGCTCGAGCTCCAGAAACTCACGCGACAGTTCCAACTCCTGCCGCTCGAGCTTCGCCAGTTCTTCGTCCAGATCGAGGTTGTCCAGGTCCAGATCGTCGTGGATCCACAACGTACTGTCTTCAACCGCAGGCGTCGTCTGCGGTTGTGTTCTGGCTTGTGCAGGAGCGGTAACGAGGGGGCTGCCGGCTGTGGCTGTATCCGCCGTATTGCCGTCGTTCGCATCGCCCCCTTGCAGGTGGCGGGCTGCATTGAACAACTCCATGCACGCGCCGCAGCGCACCACGCCATGGGCAGCAGCGAGCTGGGTGCGACTGACACGGAAACTGGTGCGGCAATGTGGGCACTGGGTGACGAAGCTGGTCATGCATTGGTCCGGCGGAAATGCCCGTAGTCTAGCGCATGCGTGCCGATGAGCGGCAGCGGCGGTTCGCGGTGGGATCGCGGATTTGTTTGGACGATCCCGCTCGATACTCGGCCGGGTTCAGCGGTGCCGGGTGCCGGTGATTCGTACCCAGCCGTCTTTCTCCGCGGTAGGGTCAAGGTCGAAATGGCCCGCGTAGGCGGCACGGACGTCCTCGGCCTGCTCGGCCAGGACTCCCGACAGGGCCAGACGGCCGCCCGGCTTGACCCGTTCGATGATTTGCGGCGCCAGCGCCACCAGCGGGCCGGCGAGAATGTTGGCCACGACGACGTCAAACTCACCCCCCGGCAACTGCTCCGGCAGGTAGAGCGGGAGGCGTTCCGGAGCGATGCCGTTGCGCCCGGCGTTGTCACGCGATGCTTCCAGCGCCTGCACGTCGATGTCGGTACCCACCGCTCGCTCGGCTCCCAGGAGCAGGGCGGCAATGGCGAGAATGCCCGACCCGCAGCCAAAATCCAGCACCTGCAGGCCGTCCAGCCGCTGAGCATCCAGCCATTCCAGGCACAGTGCCGTTGTCGGGTGGGTGCCCGTGCCGAAGGCGAGGCCCGGATCGAGCAGCAGGTTTACTGCATCCGGTTCGGGGGCGGCGTGCCAGCTGGGCACGATCCACAGCCGGCGGCCAAAACGCATGGGATGGAAGTTATCCATCCAGCTGCGTTCCCAGTCCTGGTCTTCGATGCGCTCCAGTTGGTAGTTGGGTAGTTCGCCACTGACCAATAGCTGCAAATGGGCGAGCAGGTTGGCCTCGTCGGTATCGCTTTCGAACAGGGCCAGCAGGTGGGTGTGCGACCACAGCGGTGTGGTGCCGAGATCAGGCTCGAAGATCGGCTGGTCTTCGGCATCCATGAAGGTTACTGATACTGCACCGACGCCCAGCAGCGCGTCTTCGAGGGTTTCCGCCTGTTCTGGAGTAATAGCGAGACGAAGTTGTAACCAGGACATGAAAGCCTCTTGGATATGGACGGCCGCTCGAGCGGGCGGTCAGAAAAGAGCAAGCTTACTGCGCAGCGGCGCTGGCTTCCATCATTCGAATGCGTCAGAAACGACAAGGGCCGCCATCGGCAGCCCTTGTCAGCGCAACACTGGATCAGTGCTTGTCCATACCCAGTTTCTTTTCCAAGTAATGGATGTTCACGCCGCCCTTACAAAACCCTTCGTCGCGAACCAGATCCCGGTGCAGCGGGATATTGGTCTTGATGCCGTCGACGACGATTTCGTCCAAGGCATTGCGCATGCGCACCATGGCCTCTTCGCGAGTGGCACCGTAGGTGATCAGCTTGCCGATCAGCGAGTCGTAGTTCGGTGGTACCGAATAGCCGCTGTACAGATGCGAATCGACCCGCACGCCATTACCACCGGGGGCATGGAAGTGCTTGACCTTACCTGGGCTGGGCAGGAAGTTGGAGGGGTCCTCCGCGTTGATCCGGCATTCCAGCGAATGTCCGCGAATGACCACGTCTTCCTGCTTGATCGAGAGCTTGTTGCCGGCGGCAATACTCAGCATTTCCTTGACGATATCGACACCAGTAACCATCTCGGTTACCGGATGCTCAACCTGAACGCGGGTGTTCATTTCGATGAAATAGAAGCGGCCGTCTTCGTAAAGGAACTCGAAGGTGCCAGCACCGCGGTAGCCAATCTCGACGCAGGCGTCGGTGCAGCGCTTGAGTACTTCTTCGCGTGCCTTCTCGTCAATGTAAGGAGCTGGTGCTTCTTCCAGAACTTTTTGGTGACGGCGCTGCAACGAGCAGTCCCGATCGCCCAGGTGAATGGCGTTGCCCTGGCCGTCGGAGAGAACCTGGATTTCCACGTGGCGTGGATTGCCGAGGAACTTCTCCAGATAGACCATCGGATTGCCGAACGCCGCGCCAGCTTCGGTACGGGTCAGCTTCGCCGACTTGATCAGGTCTTCTTCCTGGTAAACCACGCGCATGCCGCGACCACCGCCGCCGCCTGCCGCTTTGATGATCACCGGATAGCCGACCTCGCGGGCGATGCGCAGTGCTTCGCTCTCGTCTTCCGGCAGCGGGCCGTCGGAGCCAGGCACCACGGGCACGCCGGCTTTGATCATGGCGTCCTTGGCCGAGACCTTGTCACCCATGAGGCGAATGGTTTCGGCTCTCGGCCCAACGAAGGCAAAGCCGGAGTTCTCAACCTGTTCGGCGAAGTCGGCGTTCTCTGCCAGAAACCCGTAGCCCGGGTGTATAGCTGTCGCACCGGTCACTTCCGCCGCGGCAATGATTGCCGGGATATGAAGGTAGGAGTTGGTCGCAAGGGCGGGACCGATGCAGACGGACTCATCGGCCAAGGCCAGGTGCATCAACTCGCGGTCGGCGGTGGAATGCACCGCGACGGTCTTGATCCCCAGCTCCTTGCAGGCTCGCAAAATCCGCAGGGCGATTTCACCGCGGTTGGCGATTAGTACTTTTTCCAACATCGCTGGTTCTCCGCGGTTCAAACGATGGTGAACAGCGGCTGGTCGTATTCGACCGGCTGACCATTCTCCACCAGGATGGATTCGATGGTGCCGCTGGTTTCGGCCTCGATGTGGTTCATCATCTTCATGGCTTCGACGATGCAGAGGATGTCGCCCTTCTTAACGCTCTGGCCCACTTCAACGAAGCTGGCCGACTCTGGGGAAGAGGCGCGGTAGAAGGTACCGACCATCGGCGAGCGAACCACGGTGCCATTGAGCTTGGGCTGGGCCGGCGCGGCATCTGCAGCTGCCGGGGCGGCGGCCGGAGCGGCTGCGGGTGCCGGCATCGGAGCCTGGGCGTAAAAAGGCTGCTGCATGGCCACTTGCTTGCTGTGGCGGCTGATGCGAACGGATTCTTCGCCCTCGTGAATTTCCAGCTCGTCGATACCGGACTCTTCCAGCAGCTCGATCAGTTTTTTAACTTTGCGAATATCCATGAAGCGGTAACTCCCAGGTAAGTTCATAAGGCATTGCTGCTCGCTTCTTCGAGGCCGGCGCATGCCGCGCGCGGTCCTGTCAGGAAGCAGCGAGTTGTTCCAGGGCGGCCTCCAATGCCAGGCGGTAGCCGCTGGCGCCAAGGCCGCAGATCACCCCTACCGCGACATCCGAAAAATAGGAGTGATGGCGGAAAGGTTCACGCTTGTGCACGTTGGACAGGTGCACTTCGATGAATGGGATGCTCACCGCCAGCAGCGCGTCACGTAACGCGACGCTGGTATGCGTGAAGGCGGCGGGATTGATCAGGATGAAGTCCACACCTTCGTCGCGCGCGGCATGGATGCGCTCGATCAGTTCGTATTCGGCGTTGGACTGCAGATGTAGCAGGTGATGGCCGGCATCGCGGGCCCGTTGCTCCAATCCCTGGTTGATCTGCGCCAGCGTAATTGCGCCATAAACACCGGGTTCGCGAGTGCCGAGCAGATTCAGGTTCGGGCCGTGGAGGACCAGAAGCGTCGCCATGAGTATTCCTTGTTGTTCTGTCCAATCAGCGCCTTCGACAGGCACGATGGGTGAAGGGAAAAACTATGCACGAAGGGAGGGCTGACTGTCCAGTCATGTCTCGATCGGCGTAAATGCCGGCATTATGACTGGAGATTGCTGCAGGAGCTCCCGTTAGCGGGATGCCTCGGCGGTATTCAGCCGTTTTGCGAACTGGCGGGCATCAATCTCACCAACGACGCGTGCCTTTGCCAGTTCCCGTCCCGTGGGGCCGAAGAACAGAACCGCCGGCGGCCCGAAGAGCTTGTAACGATCGAGCAAGGCGCGCTGCTCCGAATTGCTGTCGGTGATATCGAAGCGAATCAGGCGATAGGCGGCCAGGCGCGGTGCAATCTGCGGGTCGGCGAATACTTCGCGTTCGATCACCTTGCAGCTGATGCACCAGTCGGCGTACCAGTCGAGTATCAGGGGTTGCCCGGCTGCGCGAGCCGCATCGAGCTGAGCATCGAGCTCGGCAGGCGTAGAGACGGTGTGCCAGCCTTCGGCGTTGCTGCTGAAGCTCCCGCCGATATTCGACGCCTGGCTCGGCAATGGCCGCAGCGGATCGGAACCTCCTTGCAGTGCGCCGATCCATGCTGCCAATGCGTAAACCAGTAGGACTAGGCCTAGCAGCTGCGCGAGTTTTTGCCGTGCCGTTTTAGGCGTAAGTTCAAGCGTGCCGAGAAACAGCGCTGTACCGGCTGCCAGCAGACCCCACAGCGCCAGCGCCAGGGAGCTTGGCAGCACCCGCTCGAGCATCCACACCGCAACCGCTAACAGCAGTACGCCAAAAGTGTTGCGGACAGTGACCATCCAGGGCCCGCTCTTGGGCAACAATGCACCGCCGCCGGTGGCGAACAGGATCAATGGCACGCCCATGCCGAGGCCGAGGGCAAATAGCTTCAGGCCACCGCCTAAAGCATCGCCGCTGGCGCTGATATAAAGCAGTGCACCGGCGAGAGGGGCGGTGACACACGGCGAAACCAATAGGCTGGACACCGCCCCAAGTAGCGCAGCACCCATGAATGAGCCGCCTTTGACATTGCCGGCAAGGGCGTCGAGGCGACGGCTCAGTGACTGAGGCAGGCGCAAGTCGAACAGGCCAAACATGGCCAAGGCAAAGGCGACGAAGAACAGCGCGAAGGGCACCAGTATCCAAGGCGACTGAAGACGTGCCTGCAGATTCAATTCGGCGCCGAATACGCCCATCAACGCGCCCAGCAGGGCGAAGCCACCTGCCATCGGCAGCACGTAAGCGACCGATAGCAGGAAGCTGCGCACCCCGCCGGTCTGGCCACGCAGCACCACGCCAGAGAGGATCGGCAGCATAGGCAATACGCAAGGCGTGAAAGTCAGGCCCAGCCCGGCAAGGAAAAACAGCGCCACTGAGCGCCAAGACAGGGCAGTGCTGTCATCGGTCGTGCTGTTAACCGTGCTGGATGCAGACGCGGTGGGCGCCGATGTGGCTCCTATGTCGAAGGTTTCGGTTTCCGGTGGGTAGCAAAGACCTTTATCGGCGCAGCCCTGATAGGTGACCTGCAGCGTGAACGGTCTATCGTCAGGGTTCTGTATCGGTAGCTCGACGTCGAGCACACCGTAGTAGACCTCGACCTCGCCAAAATAATCGTCGGTCTTCTGCTCGCCTGCCGGTAACTTCGGCTCCCCGACGACCACCCCGGCATCGCTGGCCTTGAACTGGAAGCGATGACGGTACAGGTAATAGCCTTCCGCTGCGATGAAGCGCAGCTTGATCCTCTCAGGCGCCGCCTCCATCAGGCTCAGGCGGAAGGCCTCGCGCACCGGAAGGAAGTCCGCACTGTTATTCAGCCCGCCCAGGGTAGCGCTCGGGCGGCTATCGAACAGACCGGCAGCGGCGGGAAGGGCGAACAGCAGGATCAGCAGGCTCAGCAAACGGCGCATGGTCATCTCACAGGGTGCAATCGCGCCATGATACCCAACGTGGCGCATCATCGCCCGGGCGCAACGTCGCACTATTGCTCGTTTTGCAACCAGATTATGCCGTCGCGTTCGATGGCAGAGCGTGCTCGAAGGGCTTGGCCAGCACAGGGCCCCGCCACGCATTCACCCGTGTCGATCAGAAACAATGCCCCGTGAGTTGCGCACTGGATCAAACTGCCGCTGCTGTCGAGAAACTGATCCGGCAGCCATTCCAATGGTATTTTCCGGTGCGGGCAGCGGTTCTCGTAGACGTGCAGGGTACCGTTCTTGCGTATTGCGAGGAGCCGCTGGCCTTGTATTTCCAGGCCCTTGCTTTGGCCTTCAGCGATATCGCTCGCCGCACACAATCGAAACATTTCCCCTCCTTTTATTGCGACGATTAGCGCCTGATGTCTGGATAGATGTAGAGCTCAGCCGATTAATGCTGGCGGCCCCGTTGGCTGGCTTTTATCCTTCGCGTCGAACTCTCACTGGCGATATCCCTGATGAGCCCTGTGCTGTCTGTGCGCCCCCTGTTTCTTTCGCTGGGTCTGTTGTGGCTGATTGCATTCTGGTTGTCGCTGGCGCTGGGGCCGGTCAGTCTATCGTTTGGCGAAACGCTGGGCGCCATGTTTCGCCTGCTTGGCGTTCCGTTGCAGGGCCAGAGTCTCGGGTCGGCGGAGCTCATCCTGGGGCAGATAAGGCTGCCGCGCGCCTTGCTCGGGTTGGCCGTAGGCGCTGTGCTGGCGCTCTCTGGCGTCGCCATGCAGGGGTTGTTTCGCAATCCGCTAGCTGACCCGGGGCTGATCGGTGTTTCCAGCGGTGCCGCATTGGGCGCCGCTTTGGTCATCGTCGGCGGCGAGCTCATGGGCGGTATCCCGCCACTGCTGGAGCCATATCTGTTGTCGTTGAGCGCATTCGTGGGCGGTCTCGGCGTCACCGTGCTGGTGTATCGCCTCGGGCGTCGCGATGGTCGTACCCATGTAGCCACGATGCTGCTCGCCGGTATTGCGCTGACCGCTCTGGTGGGCGCCTTGATCGGGCTCTTCACCTATCTTGCCGATGACACCACGCTACGCACGCTGACGTTCTGGAACCTCGGCAGCCTCAATGGCGCGAACTATGCGCGGCTATGGCCGTTGCTGCTCGTGACGTTGGGGGTGGCGATCTGGTTGCCGCGCCGCTCCCAGGCGCTGAATGCACTGCTGCTGGGTGAATCCGAAGCACGTCACCTGGGATTCGATGTTGAACGACTCAAGCGTGAGCTGGTGTTCTGTACCGCGCTGGGTGTGGGTACCGCAGTAGCGGCGGCCGGCATGATCGGATTCGTGGGCTTGGTGGTTCCGCACTTGGTGCGGCTGATGATCGGCCCCGACCACCGGTTGCTGTTGCCGGCCTCGGCGCTGGCCGGCGGGAGCCTGTTGCTGCTGGCTGACCTGTTGGCGCGGCTGACGCTGGCGCCTGCGGAATTGCCGATCGGTATCGTTACCGCTCTGCTAGGCGGCCCTTTCTTTCTTTATCTATTACTGCGAGGGCGCCCGTGACCCTCGGTGCTTACGGGATCTCGGTACGCCGTGGTGCTTCAACGGTGCTGGCTGATATCGATCTCGAATTGGTGCCCGGCGAAGTTCTCGGTGTGTTAGGGCCCAACGGTGCAGGCAAGAGCACGTTGCTCGGGGCGTTGAGTGGCGAACTGGCGGTCAGTGCCGGCGAGGTATTGCTACAGGGAAAATCGCTGCACGGCTGGAATGGACCTGAGCGCGCACGTTGCCTGGCGGTGCTGCCGCAGAGTTCGACTTTGAGCTTCGGCTTCCGGGTCGATGAAGTGGTCAGCCTTGGTCGATTGCCCCATGCCAGCGGTCGCGAGCGCGACAAGGAAATCGTCGCCGCTGCGCTGCACGCCTCGGACGCACAGCATCTGGCTCACCGCAGCTATCTGACGTTATCCGGTGGCGAGCAACAGCGCGTGCACCTGGCTCGCGTGCTTGCGCAGCTGTGGCCGGGTAGCGCGGGGCAGGTGCTTTTGCTCGACGAGCCAACTGCCATGCTCGATCCCTTGCATCAGCACAGTATCTTGCGCGCGGTCCGGCACTTTGCCGAGCAGGGCGGCGCGGTGCTGGTGATCTTGCATGATCTAAACCTTGCTGCACGCTATTGCGACCGCCTGTTGCTCTTGGCGGATGGCTGCACTCGGCTGAGCGGTACGCCTGAAGAGGTGCTGCGTGCCGAGCCTTTGAAAGCCGTGTTCGGCCTCGACGTGCTGATTCAGCCGCATCCAGAGCGTGGCTACCCGCTCGTGATTGCCCGTTGAGGAACCGGTGATGCGATTTATGTTGTCCGTTGCCCTGGTCTTGCTTACTGCCTGTCAATCGACGCCGCCATTGCCGCCGTTGCCGTCCTGGCAGAGCCCCGAAGGTCTGGACCAAGCTAATCTCGGCCAGATCATCGATATGCGCAGCGGTAACAGCCTTACGCCGCAACAGCTGGTGGAGAAATTGGCCGGTGCCGAACGAGTACTGGTTGGCGAGCGCCATGACAACCCTGACCACCACGCGTTGCAGCGCTGGCTTCTCAACGCACTGGCGCAGCGGCGTGAGCAGGGCAGCCTGCTATTGGAGATGCTCAATCCAGATCAGCAGGGGAAGGTAGCCCGCACGCAGGAATCGATCCAGGGAGGGCGCTGGCCGGCGGATCTGCCTGCCGCGCTGGGATGGCAAAAAGGATGGGATTGGCAGCTGTACGGACCTTTAGTCGAATATGCATTGGCGCAGCCCTATCCGGTGCTATCGGCGAATCTTGATCGCGCCGAAATAACCGGTATCTACCGGCGCAAACCGCGGTTGACCGGGGCGACAGCGGCCGAGCAGGTGCAAGGGGCGTTACTGGAGCAGATCCGGGTTTCCCATTGTGGTCTGCTGCCCGAGGCGCAACTGCCGGCGATGCTGGCCGTGCAGCAGCAACGTGACCGTCGGATGGCCGAGCGGCTGGAGGCGGCGCCGATACCGGCTATGTTGCTTGCAGGTGCCTTTCACGTGCGTCGCGACCTTGGGGTGCCTTTGCATCTGGATCGAGAGGATATCGGCACTACCCGGGTGCTGTTGCTTGCGGAAGTGGGAGCGTCGCCGCAGGCGGGGCAGACCGATTTTGTCTGGTTTACCCCGGCCCTGCGGCAGCAAGACCATTGTGCGGAACTCCGCGACAAGACCAAATAACCGGCAAGCGCAGTTTGTGGCGCAGGTACGGTTTATCCAGGGCAAAAAAAGACCCGGCAAGAGCCGGGTCAAAACCGTGATTAGCCTGATGAGGAGATAATCTGAAAGTCCGATTGCCTGGCCTTCCAGCTTACCAGCTGATCTCGCGACCAGTGGTGCTAATAATAACAATTCTCATTATTAGGTCAACAGGCGATTCAAAATTAATTCACCGCTCGTCGCTGACCCTTACCGAGCTACGCAGATAGTGGCAAACGCAGCTGAGTGACTTCCTTATTGAGCAAGTCGATGCGTCTGGCCATGCTTTCTATCAGGCTGTGAGCAATCTTCGGGTTGCTCTGCATCAAACCGAGGAATTGGTCCTTGGGGATCAGCATCACGGTGCAGGCGGAGGTGGCAACGACTGTCGCGCTGCGTTTTTCCTGGGTGAATACGGCCATTGCGCCGAAGATTTCATCGCGCTGCACGTCACCGACTTTCTGCCCGTCAACAATCGCCTCGGCGTGCCCGTCGATGATGATAAATACATTGTCAGCATCGTCACCCTGGCGAATCAGTTCCTCGCCTGCGGCAAAATGTTGAAAGCCGGTCGTGGGGTGGATCTCGGGTTGCTTCAGCCGCGCCAGTGCATCGCAGAGAAGTGCTGTCTGGCCAATGAGGTACTGAGTAAAGAGCTCCTGCCGATGTGGATCAGCATGTATATGCTGAAATACCGCGCTACGCGAGTAGGGGATCAGGCGAATCGATTCGTCGCTGCGATAGCGGCAGGACGGCGTTTCGATCCCTTGGCGGAGGCCTAGAATATCTCCTTCCTGCACGTAGAACAGCGGCCTGTCATCCACGAGCGCGTGCAGCAACCCGCTTTCGATGATGAACAGTTGCTGCTCGGGTAGCTCCCCCGCCAAATCGTCGGAGCCTTTGATTTCGATAGGTGGTGCGAAGGGTGTCAGGCCTTCAAGGAGTTGCGCGGGGATCCCCTGCAAGCGGTTGATCAGTTGATCGGCGTAAGCCGGTTGTTCCCCGAGTAAGTACATAACGGCAATCCTTGGACAAGCGGGCTCACAAAGGTTGAGCGATGCGCGTGTTCACAGTAAGGCCGCAGCAGGCGGGAGTAAATTGGCTTACGTAGAGGTTGTGAGCTAGCTCTTGTCTCTGGCGTCGTGCTTGTCCAGATGCTGGTTCAGCTCGCTCTTGAGTGTGTCAGGCAGCTCCTTCCAGTTGATATCCCGAAGGGCGCCTTCGATGGCATAAAGCAGCACGCGTGACGCGCTGAATCCTCGTGATTTAACCGCTTGGTAAGCGCTGACCGCGCCGAGCCTGCGCAGGTCCTCGGCGGTGTGGATGCCGGAAGCGTGCAGCCATTGGGCGGATGTCTTGCCGAGGTTTCTCAAGGTCAGCAACTCGTCGTGCATGATTGCTCCTATCGGCCCGGATAGCCGGCAAGGAAATGAAGCGGCCAGCGGACTCTACGCTGCCGTTCGGGCGCTCCCCATAACTGCATGAGCTCGGGCTCCAGCTCAGCTACGGGATCCCTGCCGTGGATCTGCAGCCATTTTTTTACCGCCGACCAGGTGCGCAGATAACCGAGCATCTGATGGAAGTTCCATTGGGTCTCGATGGTGAATTCTGGAGGCGTGATGGTTTCGAACGGGGCTTTGATGTCGCGATAACCCGCATCAACGCTGGCGCGGCCGTGTGGCCAGTAACCGCTTAGCGTTTTGCCGTGCAGGCGAGCGATCACGGCATCGATCGACGGCTCGAGACGAAGCAGGCTGTAGCACCACGCGCAAAACAGACCATCCGGTGCGAGCACCCGCTTTGCTTCGGCAAAAAACACCGGAGTCGCGAACCAGTGCAGCGCCTGTGCAATTACCAACAGGTTGGCCTGACCATCGCGTAGCGGCAACCGCTCGGCCTGGGCAGCGAAACGCTGTGCGGATCGCCAGTTTGAGTGGCCGGTCAGCTGGTCAGGGCTGGCATCGCAGGCGATCACGCTGTCGAAGTGGTCCAATAGGGGAAGTGTCGCCTGACCGCTGCCGGCGGCAACGTCGAGTGCGCGGTGAGTTTGCGAGCACTGATCAGCGAGCCAGTCGAACAGAGTGGCCGGATAAGTCGGGCGGAACTGGGCGTAATCGTCGGAGCGAATCGAGAAAAGCCGGACGCTGTCACTCATGGCGATGGCCCGGCAGTACTAATGGCAGAACGCTGCGTGACATGGTCGACTTCCGAAGGCAGACCTATCCAAGTATAGAGACACCGGCGGGTTCTGCTCGGAACGGTGCCTGATTGCTGCCGATCATGCCTGGCTCGGCCCTCGGGTTCTAGGGCTAGAGCCCTGGTAGCCGTTGGCGAATCGCACTGACCAGATTGTCGAGGCTCTGCACGTCAGGCGTATCGATCTGCCGGCTGAGCAACTGTTCGCTGTCGGTAAGCGGCTCGCGTGACGCCTGTTGTGTCTTGATGACCGTCATGGTCGCGTCGGACGGGTCGCCACCTTCGGCCTGTCGTTGGGTCAGCCACTGTTCGATAACCGCATCCGGTGCCTCGCAGGAGAGGATCATGAACGGCACGCCAGT
The DNA here is from genome assembly GCF_003325755.1 of Pseudomonas sp. SST3. The sequence continues at coordinate 81,634 of NZ_QORI02000017.1, forward strand.
TGATTCCGCCACCTGCCAGGCACTTTGGCGGTGCTTCTGCTTGAGATAGGTCGCATCGATTACCACCGAAAAGCCTGCATTCAGTGCCGTCTCGGCTAGTGCGTGCAGTCGCTGGTAGGTCGCCTCGCCGGCTTCTGCGTTGTAGATGCCAGCGTCCAGTTCGGTGGCAAGGGCTTCTGGCTGTGCACCATACAGTCGCTTGCGTTCGACATCCGAGCGCAGCCTGATTGCGCCGAGGGCCTCGACCAGGCGTAGCGCAACCTGACTCTTGCCGACCGCCGATACGCCGTGGGTGATTGCGAGGAAGCGGGATGGAATGGCGCTGTAGCTTTCAGCCAGATTGGCGTAGCTGCGGTACTGGCGCAGGATTACCCGGCGCTGCACGGCGTCCTGTTCCTGATGGAGTCGAAATAGGCTGACCTTGGCGCGAACCAGGGCCCGATAGGCTTTGTACAGGTTGAGCAATTCGAGGGCTGCGTAGTCTCCAGTACGTTCCAGCCAGCTGTTGATGAAGCGGCGTGCCTGGCACTTTAAACCGCGATCTTCCAGGTCCATTGCCAAGAAGGCGGCGTCGGAGGCGATATCGATCAGTCGGAAGGGCTCGTTGAATTCTATGCAGTCGAACAGCACAACTTTGTTTTCGATGATCGTGGCATTGCCCAGATGCAGGTCACCGTGGCATTCACGGATGAAGCCCTGCTGGGTGCGCTGCTCTAGCAGAGACTGCAAACGGGCGATGCTGGTTTCGGTCCAGTCATGCAGCGCATCGAGCTGTTGCAGGTCGGATTGCTCGGTCAGCAAGGGGCGGATTTGCTCGAAGTTCTGCCGCATCGGCGCAACGATCGCTTCGGCATTGTTCAGCGGATGCTCGGCTGGCACCTGGGGGATGCTGAGGTGAAACTGGGCGATCTGTTCGGCCAGGGCATCGATATGTGCGTCGGTCAGTTCGCCGCGCGTTTGCACTTCTGCCATCAATTGAGTTTGTGGAAACTCGCGCATCTGCAACAAGTATTCGATCGGTTGACCTTCGCCGCCGATCACCGGGGCCTCGATGCTGCCGGTTACAGGCAGAACGCGCAGATACAGGTCTGGTGCCATGCGTTGGTTCAGGCGCAGCTCTTCCTCACAGAAATGCTTGCGATCCGCCAGGTCGGTAAAGTTGAGAAAGCCGAAATCCACCGGTTTCTTCATCTTGTAGGCGTAGGTGCCGGTGAGGATGACCCAGGAGATATGGGTTTCGATGACCCTGAAGCCGTCGACCGGATGGGGGTAGAGGGCCGGGTCTTGCAATGCGGTGATCAATGCTTGGCTCACGGTCATTCCTTGTAGATTGTCGGATGGGATGTGCGAGCCAATCGGGACGCGGGTCACACAGTCGGAAAGCGGCCCATTATGTCCGCCCCGGCTAGGCCTGCAAACCGCCAAGAGGCCGTCTTCTGAGCAAATCAAAGTGCGTATAATCCGCCGCCATGACTAAAGCACGCTCCCCTCGTTCTCGTTCCAAGCGCCGTTCTGGTGGTTCACGCCCCTGGCTGGGCTGGATGATCAAGCTATCCATAGTGGGCCTGGTAATATTTGCCGGCGTAGCCGTTTATCTCGATGCCGTGGTGCAGGAGAAGTTCTCCGGCAAGCGCTGGACGATCCCCGCAACGGTCTACGCACGCCCCTTGGAGTTGTTCGTTGGGCAGAAGCTGGCCAAGGAAGATTTCCTGACCGAGCTCGACGCGCTGGGGTATCGCCGCGAAAAAGCCGTCAGTGGTGCCGGTACCATGTCGGTCGCTGCCAACGCTGTCGAAATGCACACCCGCGGATTCCGCTTCTATGAGGGGACGGAGGAATCGCAGCGCATTCGGGTGCGTTTCTCCGGTGATTTCGTTGCAGGTCTGACACGCGCCAGTGGGGGCGAGCTGCCGGTGGCGCGCCTGGAGCCCGTCACCATTGGCGGCCTCTATCCGGCGCATAACGAGGACCGTATCCTCATCAAGCTGGATCAGGCGCCGCCCTACCTGATTGAAACGCTGGTTGCAGTAGAGGATCGGGAGTTTTTCGATCATTTCGGGGTGTCGCTCAAATCCATTGCACGAGCTGTTTGGGTCAACCTGACCGCTGGTGAAGTGCGCCAGGGTGGCAGCACGTTGACCCAGCAGCTGGTTAAGAACTTTTATCTAACCAACGAGCGCAGCCTCAGCCGTAAGGCTACCGAAGCGATGATGGCGGTGCTGTTGGAGCTGCATTACGACAAGAATGAAATTCTCGAGGCCTATCTCAACGAGGTATTCCTCGGGCAGGACGGTCGCAGGGCCATTCACGGGTTTGGCCTGGCCAGCCAATATTTCTTCGGTCGGCCTCTTGCTGAACTGAAGGTTCAGCACGTCGCACTGCTGGTCGGCATGGTGAAGGGGCCGACCTACTACAATCCACGGCGCCATCCGGAGCGGGCCTTGGAGCGTCGCAACCTGGTGCTCGCTCTTTTGGCCGAGCAGCAGGTGCTCAGTCCCGAGGAGGCTGCAGCGGCTCGGAAGACACCGCTTGGGGTGACGCAGCGAGGCAGTCTTGCCGATAGCTCCTATCCGGCATTCCTGGATCTGGTCAAGCGCCAGCTGCGCGAGGATTACCGCGAGGAGGACCTGACTGAGGAGGGCCTGCGGGTCTTCACCAGTTTCGATCCGATCCTGCAGCGCAAGGCCGAGAAAGCCATGAGCGAGACGCTGAAGCGCCTCGGTAAGGCGGCCGAAGGCGTAGAGGGTGCGATGCTGGTCACCAATCCGGAAACTGGCGAGCTTCAAGCGATGCTTGGCAGTCGCCAGCCTGGGTTCGCCGGGTTCAATCGGGCGTTGGACGCTTCGCGCCCCATCGGGTCGTTGATCAAACCGGCCATTTATCTTGCGGCGCTGGAGAAGCCCAGCCAGTACACCCTGACCAGCCTGCTTGAGGACGAGCCGTTCTCGGTCAAAGGGGCCGATGGGCAGGTATGGAAACCGCAGAACTATGGGCGCACCGCGCACGGTACCGTCTACCTCTATCAGGCGTTGGCCAATTCGTACAACCTGTCCACGGCGCGGCTGGGCCTCGAACTTGGGGTGCCACACGTATTGAAAACCCTGGAGCGGTTAGGTGTCTCGCCACAATGGCCGGCCTATCCTTCAATGCTGCTGGGCGCAGGTGGGCTGCGGCCTATCGAGGTTGCGGGTATGTATCAGACGCTCGCCAATGGTGGCTTCAATACACCGCTGCGCGCGATTCGCAGCGTTGTCGCGGCTGATGGCGAGCCACTTAGTCGCTACCCCTTCAAAGTGGAGCAGCGTTTCGATGCCGGCGCTATCTACCTGACCCAGTACGCCATGCAGCGCGCCATGCTCGAAGGGACGGGTCGCTCAGCCTACAATCATGTGCCGAAGTCTTTGGCGCTGGCGGGCAAGACCGGCACGACTAATGACTCACGCGATAGCTGGTTCGCAGGGTTCAGTCAGGACCTGCTGGCGGTGGTTTGGCTGGGGCGTGATGACAACGGCAAGACATCGCTGACCGGTGCCACTGGTGCGCTGCAAGTATGGGCAGACTTTATGCGCCGGGCCGATCCGCTGCCGCTACAACCCTCCCTGCCGGAGAATGTAGAGCTGGCGTGGGTAGATGCACAGACAGGTGGCGGGACGTCGGAGAATTGCCCTGACGCCGTGCAGATCCCGTACATTCGCGGCAGCGAACCTGTGCCGGGCCCTGGCTGTGGCATCCGGGCGCCGGCCGAATCGGTCATGGATTGGGTTCGTGGCTGGTTACCTTGAAGAGGTCGCCAGCTGATTGGAGTTTCAAGAGGTTCGAATATTGAACAAGCAATGGGTAATGGTCGTAGCAGCTGCTGTGCTGCTGCAGGGCTGCGCAACGGTTGAGCGAGGGGCGATACCCGTCGTCGATTCTGGAGCGCCTGTGTCTGAGGAAATTTCGGCCCGACAGTCCTCACGCTCCACCGGCCCGTCTGCTTCAACGGCGCGATCAGCGTCGGAAGATGCCGGCGTCATGGTCATGGTGCCTCAGCAGAGTTCCGAGCCGCTGCAGACCTTTCCAGCGCCAGATGGCGCGTTCTCGGGATCTTCGGATCCGGTACCGACCGCGTCAGAGCAGTGGCGCGCGCCGCAACCTGCACCAGCCCCGGCGCCGAGCCAATCTGCGCCAACCGGCATTCCCTCCAGCAGCGGGACGCTATCGGCCGATGAGCGACTTGATGGACCGGTACTGGCGCTGCTTACCACTGCTCAGCAGCAGCAGGGCGGAGGCGACCTGAACGGTGCGGCTTCCAGCCTTGAGCGCGCTCAGCGGATCGCACCCAGGGAACCCCAGGTCTTGTATCGCCTAGCCCAGGTGCGCCTGGCTCAAGGGGATGCGGTGCAGGCTGAGCAGCTTTCCCGGCGGGGCTTGAGTTATGCCAGCGGTCGTCCAGCGCTGCAGGCAAGTCTGTGGGAGCTGATCGCTCAGGCGCGTGAGCGTCAGGGTAACGCTGCGGGCGCCGCCCAGGCCCGGGAGCGAGCTAAGGTGGCGATGTGATGGATGATCGTGTTGCCGAGCTGGCCAAGCAGCTGCTGCTGATCGAAAAAGAGCTGCGTGTTCGCGATCTCTGGGCCTCCTCGCCGCCGGACTCCGCTGCTCTCGCCAGTCAGGAGCCATTCTGCGTCGATACACTTTCGTTCGAGCAATGGCTGCAGTGGATCTTTCTGCCTCGTATGAAAATCATCCTGGAGCAGCGTGAGGCACTACCGAACGCTTCCGGGATACTGGCCATGGCGGAGATGGTTTACCAAGGCCAGCCGCAGCAAATGGCCGGCTTGTTGCGGGCGCTGAAAGCGTTCGATGTTCTGATCAGTCGCGGCTAGGAGCCATGCACTTGCTTAAGGTTAGTCGCATGTCTCGGCGATTTTCTGTTGGGTTTCGCTGATGCGCGTCTGACGCTCTTCTTCATTCAGTCGACGCATTTCGCCTTCTTCTTCCACACGTACTCGCGGATTGTTCTGCAGTTGTGCCAAATTGGTTCGCAATGTGGTGCAGTATCGCTGGCGCTCGACCTTCTGCTCGGCCACCTCTTTTTTCACCTGGCGATCGATCTCGCGCTGTTCCGATTCTCCAGAGGATTCGGGGGCGGTTGGCGCCGCTGTGGCGGGCTTTGGCGGCGGCGTTGCGGTATTTAACGCTTCGGCGGATTGGCCCTGCGGGGGCTGCGCGCCGAAGTGGGTAACCCCTTGTGCATCCACCCACTTGTAAACCTGGCCGGCCATGACACTGCTGCTCAAGGCAAGCAGGAGGCCGCCCGCGAGAATCGTCAAACGCATGCTAATTCCTTCTGTGGATGCAAAACCAGGTCGGTACTATACGCAAAAGCCGAGTGCCTCCATTCTGCGCTGGATCACAGCTGAAACAGGCAGAAGGTCAACAGTGGACTTGACTTGCTGGAGTCTAATCCGAACAATTCCATGCTTGCTGTTCTGATCGGCCGATGAAACAGGCCTTTCAGTCAATCATGAAGGTGCACACCCGCGCCGACCTGTAACATCCGCAACGCGTTACCTCGCGCTGGGAGGAGCGCCCCGCAACACTTTGGGGCTTTCCTAATACTCGCTAGTCAGCTGCTGACGTAGTCGGCGACCACCGTCGCTCACGCGCTGTCTGGTAGTAAACCTATTTCTGGCCGGTCCGACGCGGGGCGGCTATCTGGCGTTTTAGAGGTGAACAACGTGGAACTTTTATCCGGCGCTGAAATGGTCGTCCGCTTCTTGCGCGACGAAGGCGTTAAGTACATCTACGGTTATCCGGGCGGCGCCTTGCTGCACATCTACGATGCGCTGTTCAAGGAAAAGGAAGTCACGCACATCCTCGTTCGTCACGAACAAGCTGCAACTCATATGGCCGACGGTTACGCTCGCGCTACTGGCAAGGCGGGCGTAGTCCTGGTCACGTCGGGGCCAGGCGCAACCAATGCCATCACCGGCATCGCCACCGCCTATATGGATTCGATTCCAATGGTGGTGATCTCCGGTCAGGTCGCCAGCAATATGGTTGGCACCGACGCTTTCCAGGAAACCGACATGATCGGTATTTCCCGGCCGATCGTTAAACACAGCTTCATGATCAAACATCCTTCGGAAATTCCCGAGGTGATGAAGAAAGCGTTCTACCTGGCTCAGTCCGGTCGGCCCGGCCCGGTCGTAGTTGATATTCCCAAGGACATGACCAACCCGGCTGAGAAGTTTGAGTACGTCTATCCGAAAAAGGCCAAGCTGCGCTCCTACAGCCCGGCGGTACGCGGCCATTCGGGACAGATCCGCAAAGCGGCGGAGCTCCTGCTGGGGGCCAAGCGACCGATCATCTACGCCGGCGGTGGCGTGATTATGGGCGGTGCATCATCACAGCTGACCGAGCTGGCGAAGATGCTCAACCTGCCAGTGACCAATACCCTGATGGGACTCGGCTGCTACCCAGGTAGCGATCGTCAGTTCGTTGGCATGCTCGGTATGCATGGTAGCTACACCGCGAACCTGGCGATGCATCACTCCGATGTGATTCTCGCTGTTGGCGCGCGCTTCGATGATCGCGTGATCAATGGCGCAACCAAGTTCTGCCCGAATGCCAAGATCATCCATATCGATATCGATCCGGCTTCCATCTCCAAGACCATCAAGGCCGACATCCCTATTGTCGGGCCGGTAGATAGCGTGCTTACCGAAATGGTCGCCATCGTCAAGGAGATCGGCCAGACGCCAAACGCCGATACCGTTGCCAGCTGGTGGAAGCAGATCGAGGAGTGGCGTGGCAGTCGCGGCCTGTTCCCGTATGACAAGGGCGACGGCACCATTATCAAGCCGCAAGCGGTTATCGAAATGCTGTGCGAAGTGACCCGGGGCGAGGCGTATGTCGCGTCCGATGTCGGCCAGCATCAGATGTTCGCTGCGCAATATTACCGATTCGACAAGCCCAACCGCTGGCTCAACTCAGGCGGTCTCGGCACGATGGGTTTCGGTTTCCCCGGTGCCATGGGCGCCAAGCTCAGCTTTCCTGAATCTGACGTTGCCTGCGTAACTGGTGAAGGCAGCATCCAGATGAACATTCAGGAGCTGTCGACCTGCCTGCAGTACGACCTGCCGGTGAAGATCATCAACCTCAACAATGGTGCGCTGGGCATGGTCCGCCAATGGCAGGACATGATGTACGACAGCCGCTATTCGCACTCCTACATGGAGTCACTGCCGGACTTCGTCAAGCTGGTCGAGGCCTATGGGCATGTCGGCATGCGCATTACCGACCTGAAAGATCTCAAGCCGAAGATGGAAGAGGCTTTCGCCATGAAGGACCGCCTGGTCTTCCTCGATATTGCCGTTGATACCAGCGAGCACGTCTATCCGATGCAGATCAAAGACGGTGCGATGCGCGATATGTGGCTCAGCAAGACGGAGCGGACCTGATCATGAGACACATCATTTCCCTGCTGTTGGAAAACGAACCGGGTGCGTTGTCCCGTGTGGTTGGTCTGTTCTCGCAGCGTAACTACAACATCGAAAGCCTGACCGTCGCCCCGACTGAGGATCCCACCTTGTCGCGGCTTACGTTGACCACCGCCGGCCATGAGGAGGTGATCGAGCAGATCACCAAGAACCTCAATAAGCTGATCGAGGTAGTCAAGCTGGTGGATCTGTCGGAAAGCGCGCACATCGAGCGAGAGCTGATGTTGATCAAAGTGAAGGCCACCGGCGCTCAGCGCGCTGAGGTCAAGCGCACCACGGATATCTTCCGTGGCCAGATCGTCGACGTAACGGCCAACGTGTACACCATCCAGCTGGCCGGTACGTCGGACAAGCTGGACAGCTTCATTCAGGCAGTCGGTACCGCATCGATTCTGGAAGTTGTGCGCAGCGGTGTTACCGGGATATCCCGTGGCGACAAAGTGCTGAGCATCTAACACATTTATTGAATGGCCCGACCGGCCAGTAACAGGGGTAATTCCATGAAAGTTTTCTACGATAAAGATTGTGACCTCTCCATCATTCAGGGCAAGAAGGTTGCGATCATCGGCTACGGTTCTCAGGGACATGCGCATGCCTGCAACCTGAAGGATTCCGGCGTCGACGTCACCGTTGGTCTGCGTGCAGGTTCCCCATCGGTTGCCAAGGCTGAGGCCCATGGCCTGAAAGTTGATAACGTCGCGGCCGCTGTTGCTGCTTCCGATGTAGTGATGATCCTCACTCCGGACGAATTCCAGGGCCGTCTGTACCGTGACGAGATCGAGCCGAACCTGAAGAAAGGCGCCACTCTGGCCTTCGCTCATGGCTTCTCGATCCATTACAACCAGGTTGTACCGCGTGCCGATCTTGACGTGATCATGATCGCGCCGAAGGCTCCAGGTCATACGGTGCGCTCCGAGTTCGTCAAGGGCGGTGGCATCCCCGACCTGATCGCCATTTACCAGGACGCATCCGGTAACGCTAAGAATGTCGCGCTGTCCTACGCATCTGGCGTTGGCGGTGGCCGTACCGGCATTATCGAAACCACCTTCAAGGACGAGACCGAAACCGACCTGTTCGGCGAGCAGGCCGTTCTATGCGGTGGTTGCGTCGAACTGGTCAAAGCCGGTTTTGAAACACTGGTCGAAGCCGGCTATGCGCCGGAGATGGCCTATTTCGAATGCTTGCACGAGCTGAAATTGATCGTTGACCTGATGTTCGAAGGCGGTATCGCCAACATGAACTATTCGATCTCCAACAACGCCGAGTATGGCGAATACGTTACGGGCCCTGAGGTCATCAACGCCGAGTCCCGCGCCGCAATGCGCAACGCGCTCAAGCGCATTCAGGACGGTGAGTACGCCAAGATGTTCATCACCGAAGGTGCTGCCAACTATCCGTCGATGACTGCCTATCGCCGCAACAATGCCGCTCATGGCATTGAGGTGGTCGGTGAGAAGCTGCGCTCCATGATGCCGTGGATCGCTGCCAACAAGATCGTCGACAAGAGCAAGAACTGATAGCGGTTCTGCTTGGAAAGAACGCGGCCTAGGCCGCGTTCTTTCGTTATGCCTGGTTGCATCTGATATAAACCGATGCTGCTGTCCGGCTGAACCCGTGATGTCAGGGTCTGTCGAAATTATTCACACCTGCTGTAAGGTAAATTTGCATGAGTGAGCATCCCGAAGAGCCGAACAAGCCAGTCGAGCCGGAGAGCTTGTTGCCAATCGATGAGCACGTCGAAGAGATTCAGGATTCCGAAGGACGCAAGGTTCGTCATCGTGGCATCTATTTGCTCCCAAACCTTTTCACCACCGCCAATCTTTTCGCCGGCTTCTTCTGCATCATCACAGCGATCAACGGCAACTTTTATGTCGCTGCCGCAACGGTGTTCGTAGCGATGGTGTTGGACAGTTTGGACGGTCGCGTGGCGCGCTTGACCAATACGCAGAGCGCATTCGGAGCCGAATATGATTCGTTGTCCGACATGGTGGCCTTTGGTCTTGCACCCGCTGTGCTGGCCTACGAATGGGCCCTTTCGGGGTTGGGGAATGTAGGGCTAACCGTTGCGTTCATCTACGTTGCGTGTGCCGCGCTGCGCCTTGCACGGTTCAATACCCAGATCGGAAAAGTCGACAAGCGTTGGTTTATCGGGCTGGCTAGCCCGGCCGCTGCCGGCGTGGTTGCAGGGTCGGTATGGGCAGTCTGGGCGCTGGACGAACCTGGCATTAGAGGCGTGGATTTACCAATCGCAGTGGTGATGCTGTTTGCACTATTAGTCGCAGCAGCTGGCTTGTTGATGGTCAGTAACATCAAGTACTACAGCTTCAAGGATTTGGATCTCAAAGGCCGGGTCCCTTTTGTCGCAATACTCGTGGTGGTTTTGATCTTTGCCGTTGTGTTCAGTGATCCGCCGCGCATTCTGCTGCTGATTTTCCTGGCCTATGCCGTTTCAGGGCCTGTGCAGTTCCTTATGCGTCGTCGTAAGCGCGTCGAGAGTTGATTTCTCCATTGATCCGCTGTCTATTGAGTGATCCAGGCCTCAGGCAGTGGAGCACATCATGCTTATCAGAATTCCTCGTCGCAGCGATTGCCGTGAATCAGAGGTAACCCCCGAAGCGCTTTATCTGAAGCGTCGGCAGATACTGCGGGGGGCTGTGTTATCGGCCGCCTGCGCAGGCTTTCCGCTGATGGCTCGCGCGCAGGAGGGGCGGTACGAAGGTGTGGACGCGGTCGGTGCGCCTGCTTGGTTCGACGCCAAGCTCGATGAGGCACGCTGGGCGGCCACCGTCGCGGAAGGTGAAGCCATCACGCCCTATCGCGATGCGACGCACTACAACAACTTCTATGAGTTCGGCCCGGACAAGGGCGACCCCGCAGCCCACGCCCCCACGCTCGTAACCGAACCCTGGACCGTCATGGTGGAGGGCGAAGTGGCGAATCCTGGGCGCTACTCCGTCGAGGATCTGTTTACGTCGTCCCGGCTCGAGGAGCGTATCTATCGCTTGCGTTGCGTCGAGGCGTGGTCGATGGTCATCCCATGGTTGGGCTTTCCCCTGGCTGAACTGATTCGCCGCCTCGAACCGACCTCCAATGCGAAGTTCGTGCGTTTCGAGACCCTGGCCAGGCCCGAGCAGATGCCAGGAATGCGAGCCGGCTTTTCGCTGATCGACTGGCCCTACGTCGAGGGATTGAGGATGGATGAGGCGATGCATCCGCTGAGTTTGATGGTGGTCGGCATGTATGGTCGCGTGCTGCCAAGCCAGAATGGCGCGCCCCTTCGCCTGGTTGTTCCATGGAAGTATGGTTTCAAGAGCATCAAGTCCATTGTGCGCATCAGCTTCGTTCGGGAGCAGCCGGCAACCACCTGGCAGACAATGGCGCCTCAGGAATACGGCTTCTATGCCAACGTGAATCCCGACGTCTCCCATCCTCGGTGGTCCCAGGCGAGGGAGCGACGACTGCCGGGTAGCCTGTTCAGCCCCAACGTCAGAGCGACGCTGCCATTCAATGGGTACGCCGATGAGGTTTCGAGCCTGTACGCCGGAATGGATCTGAGCAAGGACTATTGATGCGCTACCCATGGTGGCGGCTGTTGTTGTTCCTGGCCGCGACAAGCGTGCCCTGCTACTGGCTGTACCTGGGCGCTATCGCGGCACTGGGGCCCGACCCTGGCAAGGTGCTGGTGGATAATCTGGGACAAGGCGCTCTGGTGATGCTGCTGTGCTCGCTCGCAATGACGCCGTTGCAGCGACTCACAGCCTGGTCCGGATGGATCGCATTCCGTCGCCAGCTTGGACTGTGGTCGTTCGCCTATGCAGTGCTGCACGTCGCGGCCTATCTGTATTTTCTCCTGGGGCTCGACTTCACCGGCTTCACGGCTGAGCTCGTCGAGCGGCCCTATATCGCCGTGGGCGCGATTGCGCTGCTGGGGTTGTCGGTGCTCGCCGCTACGTCCAACCGTGGGAGCATGCGCAAGTTGGGCAAGCGCTGGAAGAAATTGCATCGGATCGTTTATCCGATTGTTTTCATCGTGCTGCTGCACATGCTATGGGTCGTGCGAGCCGACGCTGGACGCTGGGCGCTTTACGCCACGGTTGCTGCTGCCCTGCTGCTGGCACGGTTGCCATCGGTAGAAAGAAAGCTCGCTGGCCGCGGCAGGGCGAAGCGAGTGCGATCTGTTGATTGAAACAAAACTGCAAACAACCGTTGACGTACGATTCTGAGCACCTATAATGCGCACCTTCTCCGGCGCAGGCTTTTGGCGAAACCTCTTGTAAATCAAGAAGTTAGCGAAATAAAAGGCTTGCACGGGAGGCGGATTCGAGTAGAATGCGCCGGGCTAACAGGGTGGTGGTTTTGCGCTGTTGGTGGCTCTGGTCAGGTTGATTGGAAGCGGTTGAAAGAGGTGGTTGACAGCGGTTTTAGACGCTGTATGATTCGCCTCCCGCTGACGAGAGACGCTAGGTTGATCGGAAGCGCAAGCGGTTGAGAAGAAAGAAAAACTTCTTCAAAAACAGCTTGACGAGACACAAGGCTGCTGTAGAATGCGCGGCCTCGGTTGAGACGAAAGACTTGATCGAAACGCTCTTTAACAACTGAATCAAGCAATTCGTGTGGGTGCTTGTGAGGTAAGAC
>NZ_QORI02000018.1 GCF_003325755.1 Pseudomonas sp. SST3
TAAGCCTTACCAGCTGCCTTGGGTCACCTCCCAGCCTTCGCTCAGCTGCCAGCATAATCTGCCTTGCCATGGACACGCCTTTTGCCTGAGGAACGGTCAGAGCGGCAGTCGATGCGATGTACCCCAAGTCATCATTGAGGTCCGAGTAGTTCATGCACATTACGTCCAGCAGTTCCCACTCTGTCGGAGTCGCCAACAGGTCCTCTGCGATAGACCGAAGGTGATCGCGTATTTCAGGCCACGTAGAGTCAGGATTGTCGAGATGGAAGGTTCTGAGAGCCGCCTGGAGCTGCTTGCTGGTTGTCATTGCGGTAGATCGGTCAGTGGTGCGGAGAGAGACTGTGCAGGATGCCACAACGGAGCCCTTGGGTCGGACCCTCAGCTGATAAACGCCTTGCTTCCTGAAGTGCCAAGGGGGGGCCAAAACGACCCGAACTTGTGACCGGCTTGTGACTGGGTTGTGACTGAGTGTAGCTTCGTGAAGGCCCATGATTGCTGGAGTCCGCGTGGTTCCTGGGGAGCCACCACATCCATGCCAAATCTGCGACAATCGCCGTCCTTACGAAATCGTCTACGGCTGTCCATGACCGACGCAACGCCCGCTATCGATACCCTGTTGAAGAATCTCGACCAGGCGATGTTCGCCGACCGTCATCGTTTGCGCCGTCAGTTGCATGACCTGCGCAAGAAGGCCGGCGATGCGTCGCTCGACGACGAGCGCCTCGGGCAGTGGCTCGAGCGCTTCCAGGCCTCGGTGGGCAAGGTCGAGGCACGCCGACAGAGCGTGCCGACGATGCGTTACGACGACCAGCTGCCGATCGCCGCCAAGCGCGAGGAGATCAAAGCCGCGCTGGGAAAGCATCAGGTGCTGGTGATTGCCGGCGAAACCGGCTCGGGCAAGACCACTCAGCTACCGAAGATCTGCCTGGAAATGGGCCGCGGCGTGCATGGGCTGATCGGCCATACCCAGCCGCGTCGGTTGGCCGCGCGCAGTGTCGCGACCCGCGTTGCCGAGGAGATCGGCACGCCACTGGGTGAGCTGGTGGGTTATCAGGTGCGCTTCGAGGATCAGAGCAAGGAAAGCTCGCTGATCAAGCTGATGACCGACGGCATTCTGTTGGCCGAGACGCAGCATGATCGCTTTCTGGAAAAGTACGACACCATCATCGTCGACGAGGCGCACGAACGCAGCCTCAACATCGATTTCCTGCTCGGGTACCTCAAGACCCTGTTGCCGCGCCGCCCGGATCTGAAGGTGATCATCACCTCGGCGACCATCGACCTCGCGCGCTTCTCCGAACACTTCAACGGTGCGCCCATCGTCGAAGTGTCGGGGCGTACCTATCCGGTCGAAACCTGGTATCGACCTCTTTCAGCAGAAGTCGACGAAGACGGCAACCGTGTCGAGGATGACCTCACCGTCGACCAGGGCATCCTCGCCGCGCTGGAGGAAATCGACGCCCATGAAAAGATCATCGGCAAACGCCCCGGCGATGTGCTGGTGTTCTTGCCTGGCGAACGGGAAATCCGCGACGCAGCTGAGGTGCTGCGCAAGGCGAACCTGCGCTTCACCGAGGTGCTGCCGCTGTATGCGCGGCTGACCCCAGCCGAGCAGCAGAAGATCTTCCGGCCCGCGGCCGGACGCAAGATTGTGCTGGCGACCAACGTCGCGGAGACCTCGCTGACCGTGCCCGGCATCCGCTACGTGATCGATTCGGGTACCGCGCGCATCAGCCGTTACAGCTACCGCGCCAAGGTCCAGCGGCTGCCGATCGAGGCCGTATCCCAGGCCAGCGCCAACCAGCGCAAGGGCCGTTGCGGGCGGGTCGAGCCGGGTATCTGCATTCGGCTCTACAGCGAGGAGGATTTTCTCTCTCGACCGGAGTTCACTGATCCGGAAATTCTTCGTACCAATCTCGCGGCGGTGATCCTGCAGATGCTGCATCTGCGCCTCGGCCAGATCGAAGATTTCCCCTTTATCGAGCCGCCGGACGGCAAGGCCATCAGCGACGGTTTCAACCTGTTGCAGGAGCTCTCGGCGGTCAACCGCGAGAACCAGCTGACGCCTTTGGGCCGGCAGCTGGCGCGTCTGCCGATCGACCCACGGCTCGGACGCATGCTGCTTGAAGCAGCGCAGCTGGGCAGCATCGCCGAGGTGCTGATCGTTGCCAGTGCGCTTTCCGTGCAGGATGTGCGTGAGCGCCCAGCCGATCGCCAACAACAGGCCGATCAGGCGCATGCGCAGTGGAAGGATCCGGACTCGGATTTCGCCGCGCTGATCAACCTCTGGCGCGGCTTCGAGGAGCAGCGCCAGGCGCTGGGCTCCAATGCGTTGCGCACCTGGTGTCGGAAGAATTTTCTCAACTATCTACGGTTGCGCGAGTGGCGGGATGCCCACCGGCAGCTGACGCTGATCGTGCGGGAGCTGAAGCTGGGTGGCGAGCGTAAGGCAAATGCCGAGCTCCGCAGGAGCGGGGGGAGCGTCCCAGCCCTTGCCCGCGAACAGGCGGCGGGTGCCAAAGTTCGCGAGCAAGCTCGCTCCTACGAAGAGCCCACGGCGCCGGATTCCAAACCTGCCCTCACCACTGACAAAAAGGTTAACGTCAAGTTGGCGCAGCAAGCCGAGGCCAGCGAGGCCGCGCAGCGCGCCAAGAGTTATGCCGCAGTGCACAAGGCGATCTTGTCCGGGCTGCTCAGCCAGGTCGGGCACAAGACCGAAGAGGGGGATTTTCTCGGCGCCCGGCAACGGCGCTTCTGGGTGCATCCGTCCAGCGTCATCGGGCGCAAGAAACCCAACTGGATCATGGCCGCGGAACTGGTCGAGACCACCAAACTGTTCGCGCGCATGGTAGCGAAGATCGAGCCCGATTGGATCGAGCCACTGGCCAAACACCTGACCAAGACCAACCACTTCGAGCCGCACTGGGAGAAGAAGCGCGGCCAGGTGGTGGCATTCGAACAGGTCACCCTGTACGGCATGATCATCGTCGCCCGCCGGCCGGTGCATTTTGGTGCCATCGACCCGTCGGCAGCGCGTGCGCTGTTCATCCGTGAGGGCTTGGTGCGCGGTGAGATGCACAGCCGCGCCAAGGCGCTGACCGCCAACCGCGAGTTGCTGGAACTGTTCGACGAGCTGGAAGCCAAGGCTCGTCGGCGCGACATCATTGCCGACGAAGACACGCTGTTCGCCTACTACGACGCACGGTTGCCGCAGGACATCTACCAGACCGCCAGCTTCGAAAATTGGTACAAGCGCGAGAGCGCGAAAGATCCGCAGTTGCTGATGATGCGCGACGAAGATGTGCTGGCCCGAGACGCCAGCGAAGTCACCGCAGCTCAGTATCCCGACCATCTGCGCATCGGCGAGCTGCAACTGCCGCTGGAATACCATTTCGAACCCAATCATCCGCGAGATGGCGTGACCTTGCGCGTGCCTGCGCCTCTGCTACCGCAGCTGCGAAGCGAACGGCTCGACTGGTTGGTGCCGGGCTTGATCGAAGCCAAGGCGGTGGCGCTGGTTCGCAACCTGCCCAAGGCGATCCGCAAGAACTTCGTGCCGGTGCCGGACTTCGTCAAGGCGGCGCTATCCAAGATCACCTTTGGTGATGGGTCGCTGCCCGAGGCGCTGGGCCGCGAGCTGCTGCGCATGACCGGCGCGCGCGTTTCGGACGAAGCCTGGGCGGAAGCGGCGGTGGGGTTGGAAAACCACCTGAAGATGAACATCGAGGTGGTCGACGCACGCGGAAAATTCCTTGGCGAAGGCCGCGATCTCGTCGAACTCACGGCGCGCTTCAACGAGGCCAGCCAGGCCGCACTGGCGCCGCCGCAGCAGAAAGCCGAACAGAAGCCGGTAGAGGCCAAGGCGTTCGCCGAGGTCGCGGAAAAGGCCCAGGCGAAGATGGCCGGGCTCTCGATGACCGTCTACCCGGCACTGGTAGAAGAGAATGGCGTGGTCAAGGAGGGACGCTTCCCGACCCAGGCCGAAGCCAACTATCAGCACCGTCGGGCGCTACAGCGGCTGCTGCTGCAGCAGCTGGCCGAGCCGGCCAAGTATCTGCGCAACAAGCTGCCGGGTCTGACCGAGATGGCGTTGCTGTACCGGGACATGGGCAAGATTGACGCGTTGGTCGAGGATATTCTGCTGGCCAGCCTCGACAGTTGCGTGCTTGACGGTGAAGCCCAACTACCCCGCGATGGCGCCGCATTGGCTGCGCTAGCGGAACGCAAACGCAGCGACTGGACGCCGCATGCCGAGCGCCTGGCGCGCCTGGTATTGGAGATTCTCAAGCTCTGGCACGGTCTGCAGAAGCGCTTCAAGGGCAAGATCGATCTGGCCCAGGCGGTTGCGTTGAACGACATCAAGGCGCAGCTTGGCAGTCTCGTATATCCCGGCTTCGTTCGCGAAACCCCGGCCGAGTGGCTGAAGGAATATCCTCGCTACCTCAAGGCGATCGAGCAGCGATTTGAAAAGATCGGCGCGCAACTGCAGCGTGATCGCGTCTGGTCCGGCGAGTTAGGTGGTTACTGGGAGCAGTACCAGCGGCGGCTGAAGAAACATTTGCAGGAAGGCAAGCGCGACCCGGAGCTGATGTCGTACCGCTGGATGCTGGAGGAATATCGCGTATCGCTGTGGGCCCAGCAGCTTGGGACGAAGATGGCGGTGTCGGACAAGCGTCTGAACAAGCAGTGGAATCAGGTCGAGCCCTGACGGTCGAGTATGGCGTCACGATGTCCGCGTCACCGAAACCTCAGAACCCCAGGACGTTATATGGAAGGCCGGAACAGTCTGCCGGGAGTGGCCAGTTCGCTTGGAGCATCGGTGCTGTTCGCCACGCTGTATTACTACACCACGCTTCTCGAACCGTTGACCGGCCAGCAGATATACGGATGGCGCATTCTGTTTACCGCGCCGTGTCTGGCCTTGCTGCTGCTCGGCCTGGGCCGCTGGAGTGAGGTCCGCCAGGTCCTCGTGCGGGTGCCGGCCGAACCGCGGCTTTGGCTGGCACTGCCGCTGTCCTCGGTGCTGGTCAGCCTGCAGCTCTGGCTATTCATGTGGGCGCCAATCAACGGCTATGGCCTGGATGTCTCCCTCGGCTATTTCCTGCTGCCGCTGACCCTGGTACTGACCGGCCGTCTGCTCTTTGGCGAGGCGATCAGCCGGCTGCAACGGCTGGCCTGTCTTTTCGCGGCGGTAGGCGTCGGCAACGAACTGTTGCTGGTCTCGTCACCATCCTGGCCAGTGCTGGCAGTCGCGCTCGGCTATCCCTGCTACTTCGCCCTGCGCCGCTGGATCGGCACCGCCAACCTGGGTGGCCTGTGGATTGACCTCGCCATCAGTCTGCCGGTAGCCGCCACCTTCGCCCTGGCCGATCCCGACACCCTGAAGCAGCTCGTCGCGAGTCCACGTCTGCTCCTGCTGATCGTCGGGCTGGGTGCACTCAGCGCTTTGGCACTGGCATTGATGATCATCGCCGGCAAGCGCCTGAACCTGGCCGTGTTCGGCCTGCTCAGCTACGTCGAACCGGTCCTGCTGGTCCTGGTGGCGCTATTGCTCGGCGAAAGCATCGCGCCGGATCAGTGGCTGACCTACGGTGCGATCTGGCTGGCAATCGTGGTGCTGGTGGCGGAGGGGGCGAGGGTGTTGCGCAGGGGGCGGGGCTAACGCTCTATCGGAGGGCGGCTCGACCCAACGCTGGGCGTTGCATGCTTTGGCAGTCAAGTGCCTTGGGTGCATTCATTAACTAACGCCAACGGCCCCCAGATGATCAAACTGGCGCTACCGGCGTTGCCTTCAACAGTGCTAAGTACCGGCGGATGCCAGCCAGTGCCATACGTCTCCGTATCCTCCGGCTTTCAATAATGTCCCCCGCGGTGCTCCGGCAGCCGCTCGCCCTGAAATAACGTACAGAATGTAGACGTTATACTATTACGTGAACTGCTATTCTGCGCTTTCTAAGCCTCGCAAGAATTATCTGCTTCAAAAAAACGCTTCGGGATGACCCGGCGCAAACAGAAGCAGACACCACTCAGCTACGGCATCACGCTTGGTCAGCCCTCCGGCGTACATTCATAAGGAACGTCATGCATTTCAGAAATAGACACCGTCTTCCGCTGCTCGCGGCGGCGATCGCCACTTGGTTGACGGTTGGCGGCAGCCCCGTCTCGGCCGATGAAAAGGTATTCGACGTTGTGGCCCCCTTCGAGATTGGCGGCCTGGATCCGGCGATTTCAGGGTTCGTATTTCAAAGGATGCAGATAACCGAAACGCTGCTGGAGGCCGATGCGAAAGGACAGCCCCTGCCTGCACTCGCGGAGAAGTGGAGCGTCTCGGATGATGGAAAGGAATGGCGGCTGACGATCCGCCAGGGTGTCAAATTCCATGACGGCACCGATCTCACCGCCGAAGTCGCGGCGCATTCGCTCAACGTGGCGAACACCAAGCCCGGTATGCTGCGCAGTGCCGAAATCAATGCGATTACCGCAGAAGGCAATGACGTGGTCATCCGTCTGGCTGAGCCCTTCAAGCCTCTGACGGCAGTCCTGGCTCACTCCTCGACGA
Organism: Pseudomonas sp. SST3; assembly: GCF_003325755.1. The sequence goes on from NZ_QORI02000018.1 coordinate 6,560, forward strand.
ACATTCTGGCCGCCGCGGCCTACGACGCGGACGGCAAAGTCCAGAAGATCATTGCCACCGGGCCCTACCAGCTGACGCTGCTTGAGCCGCCACAACGACTGGCCGCAGATCGCTTCGAGGATTACTGGGGAGAGAAACCCAGCATCGAGAAGGCGACCTATCTGGCCGCCGGCCGAGGGGAAACGCGTTCGCTCATGGCCGAAAGTAATGGCGCCGAACTCGTCTTCCAACTCGATCCGCCCAGCATCGCCCGTCTCAAGCGCTTCAAGGATGTACAGGTACTGATGGGGCCGGTACCGCGAGTGGTGGTACTGGCTGCGAATGCCGGCAGCGGCGCCACCGCACCGGTCGAGGTGCGCAAAGCCATCAGCCTTGCCATCCAGCGTGAAGGCATCGCGGCCGCCGTATTGCGAGCTCCGGGCACCGGTGCCACGCAGATGTTTGCCGACAGCGTACCGGCCTGGCATGACGAGAGCCTTCCCGCTCTCGCCTACGATCCCGAGGCTGCGCGAGCGCTTCTCAAGGGGCAGGGCTGGACATCGGGTGCCGATGGCATCCTGCAGAAGGATGGCGAACGTCTGAGCCTCAAATTGCTCACCTATTCCGATCGCCCGGAGCTTCCGCTAATTGCGACGGCTCTGCAGGCCCAGCTTCGCGAAGTGGGCGTGGACGTTGAGGTATCGGTGGCGAACGCCAGCGCGATCCCAGCGGCACACAACGATGGCACCTTGCAGCTGGCCCTGTATGGCCGCAACTACGCGTTGGTACCAGACCCACTGGTCACCCTGCTTGCTGACTTCAGCGACGGCGGCGCTGAATGGGGGCCGCTCGGTTGGAGCAATCCGCAATTCGAGCAAACCATGAGCGCCCTGCTGGCAAGCAATGACCCGGCTGAACAGCAGCGTTTGCGCAACCAGATCGTCGCGCTGATCCAGAACGATCTGCCGTTGATCCCCATCGCCTGGTATCGCCAGTCCATCGCTGTATCCAACTCGGTCGAAAACGCGGCGATCGATCCCTTCGAGCGCACCTTCGGCCTCAGCACGATGCGGTGGGCCGAATGATTCGATTGCTGGGCTTTCGCTTGCTGCAGGCGGTCATGGTTGCGGTGCTGGTCGGTGCTCTGACCTTCCTGCTGATGACATTGCTACCGGGTGATGCGGCTTATCGGATCGCCGCGGGCCGTTACGGCTACGACATGGTCAACAGTGCTGCAGCCGAAGCGGTACGCGCTGAACTCAATCTGGACCAGCCAGTGCTGTGGCGCTTCGTGGCGTGGATCGGTGACCTGCTGACGCTGGATCTTGGCAACTCGCTGGTGACCGGAAAGCCGGTTACCGAAATGGTTGCCCACGAACTGGGAAGCTCGGTGCGCCTGGCCGTCGGTGCGGTGCTCCTGTCGTTCTTCATCGGTCCGCCGTTGGGGATCATCGCCGGGCTGCGTCCAGGCGGTTTGTTGGATCGCGGGCTTTTACTGCTGAGCACCGCGACACGTGCGATACCGCACTTCGTTCTGGGCGTGATTCTGGTGCTGATCTTTGCGGTGTCGCTGGCGCTCTTGCCATCGGCAGGCCACGGAAGCTTTGCCCACACGGTTTTGCCCACCCTCACGCTGGCGCTCGGACTTGCCGCGGTCTCCTCGCGTGTTGCCCGAGACGCTACGGTGGCTATCGCATCGTCCGCTTACTACGCCTTCGGACGCCTCAAGGGGCTCGGTTCGAGCCAGGTTTTCATGCGTCACGGTCTTCGCAATATCGGCGTACCGGTCGTGACCTACCTGGGTGTACAGCTGGTGTACCTGATCGAGGGCGTGGTGGTCGTGGAAACGCTGTTCGCCTGGCCAGGCATCGGCCATGGTCTCGTGCACGCCATCGTTCAGCGCGACGTACCCATGGTCCAGGGCGCGGCGCTGGCGATGGGATTGATGTTCGTGGTGCTCAATACCTGCGTCGACTTGGCCAACCACTTGATAGACCCGCGCAGGAGGGATGCATGAATCTGGAAATCGCTATCGCCGACGCGGCTCCTCAACCGCGCGCAATGTCGCGCCTGATCGGTGTTGCCATCCTGGTGATGCTGGTGATCTTCGCCGTGAGCGTACCGCTGCTCTGGAGCCTGGATATGGCCAAGCAGGACTACTCAGCGATCCTGTCGGGCCCGGAAAGTGCTCACCCCCTAGGCACCGACCATCTCGGTCGCGACATGCTTGCACGCCTGGCTGCGGCTATCCGCCTGTCATTGGGCCTGGCACTGGTCAGCGTGGTTACCGCGGCCGTGCCCGGCGTGATGCTGGGCATCCTTGCCGCGTGGAAAGGTGGCATCACGGACAAGGGCCTCGGCCTGCTTGTTGAACTGTTCATGGCGCTGCCGGGCCTGCTGCTGGTTCTGCTGATCGTGGCGATCTATCCCGGTTCGTTCCTGGCCCTGTATGGCGCGGTCGCGCTGGTGCTGTGGATCGAGTATTTCCGCATGACGCGGGCTCTGTCGCGCACCGTATTGGCATCGCCGGCGGTGGCTGCTTCTCGCCTGCTGGGTTTCGGGCCGCTCTACATCATTCGGCGGCATCTATGGCCAGAGCTGGCTTCAGTCCTGATGACCATCGCTGCATTCGGAGCCGCCTCGGCCATCATGGCCATCGCGGCACTGGGTTTCGTCAGCGTCGGCGTGCGCCCACCGACTGCCGAGTTGGGACTGATGATCACTGAACTGCTGCCTTACTTTGCCGAAGCGCCGTTCATCATCGCGCTGCCCATCCTGGTGATCTTTCTCATCGTTCTGTCGCTCATGCTGATTGCCGGGGGGCGCAAGCCGTGAAATCACTGTTGAAAACCGAGGCGCTGGAGATCCGCACCGCCACCGCTCAGCTTGTGCAGCCATTATCCATCGAGCTGTACCCGGGACAGGTGCTGACCATCATCGGCGAGACCGGATCGGGCAAAAGTCTGTTCGCACAGGGCGTCGTAGGTAATCTGCCCCCGGGCTTGCATGCCCGCGGGCAGGTCGAGTTTGGCAGTGGCTTCAGCGAAGAAGGCCACGCCAGCGAGCGCCGAACGCTATGGGGTCGTGACATCGCTGTGTTGCCGCAGGAGCCCTGGCTAAGCCTCGATCCAACCATGCGTGCCTTGGGACAAGTCTCGGAAACCTACCGGTACGTACGCGGTAAAGGCACGGACGAGTCGCAACGCCTGGCCCGCAAGGACATGGCCCAGATGGGCTTGGAACACGCAGAGGCGAAGTTTCCATTCGAGCTATCGGGCGGCATGGCCCAGCGCCTCGCGTTCGCCGCGACACACGCCGGCGGCGCAAAGGTAATGATCGCCGACGAGCCAACCAAAGGTCTGGATAGCGCACGAATCGGCGAAGTCGTCGGCCTGCTGCAAGCCGGGCTCGCCAATGGCGGCGCGCTGCTGATCATCACACATGACATCGAGGTCGCTCGCCGGCTGGGGGGCGATGTGATGATCATGCACAAGGGCAAGGTCATCGAGAGCGGCAGCGCCGAACAGGTGCTCAGCAGGCCAGCCCATGAATACACGCGGCAACTGTTGGATGCCGATCCCAAAAGCTGGGCGCCATGTAGCCGTCCAACCTTCGAGAACGAGGTTGTGGTTCAGGTTAGCAACCTGGCGGTGGAGCGTGGCGGACACGCCTTGTTTGAAGCGCTCTCCTTCAACGTACGCCGTGGTGAAATCGTGGGTGTCACCGGTCCATCCGGCTGCGGAAAATCCACCCTGGGTGATGTCATCCTGGGTCTGATCAGCGCCCGTGAAGGCACGGTGACGACTCAGTCGGGGGCTCCCCGAGTGGCGTTCCAGAAGCTCTACCAGGACCCTGTCTCCGCATTTCCGCCGTCGGTCACCCTTGCTCGCAACCTCGCCGATCTGGTTCGCCTGCATCGCCTCGACTCGAGTCGCATCGACGTGCTACTGCAACGGCTGCGCCTGGAGCCTTCGCTCTTGAACCGCTTGCCCGGCAATGTCTCTGGCGGCGAACTGCAACGCTTCTCCTTGCTGCGCGTGCTGTTGCTCAAGCCAGTGTTCATTTTTGCCGATGAGCCCAGTTCGCGCCTCGATCTCATTGCCCAAAAGGAAATGATCGAGTTGCTGGTCGAGGCGGCCAGAGAAAACGACACCGCCGTACTTCTTGTGAGCCACGACGAAGCATTGATCGACGCCGTATCGGATCAGCGCGTTCGACTGGGTTCCTTGAGCCAGAGCATCAGCACAGTCGAGCACGCGGACACCCAGCTCCGCTGCAGTCCTACCCAAGCGTGAAAAGAGCCTGAAATGACCTCACTGCCACTTCGTTCCTTGAGTCTCGCTCTTTTAGTGAGCCCGTTAGCCATGGCCGACTCGGCACAATCGAAATCCAACGGGTTCATCGAAGACAGTACCTGGAACCTGCTCAACCGCACCGTCTATGACAACCGCGAATACCGCAACGACGGCAGCAACAGCGGTGCGCGCAACGCCTACAAGCCTCGCGCCGAGCGCAACGGCTATGCAGAAGAATGGGCCTACGGGCTGATGGCTACCCTGCAGTCAGGCTTTACTCAGGGCACAATCGGCGTGGGTATGGATGCCCATGCCTACTTCGGCGCACAGCTGGACAGCGGTGGCGGTCGTGCGGGCAAGGCACGACTGCTCGGTGTGGATAATGATGGATATCCCAAGGATGAGTTCAGCCGCGCCGGTGCTGCGGTAAAGCTACGCCTGTCATCGACCGTTCTATCGTACGGCGAGCAGCGCGTGAAGACGCCCGTTTTCAGCTCGTCTGACAGCCGCTTACTGCCGGAAACGGCCACCGGAATTTTCATCAACAGTAGCGAGTTCGAAACGCTGCGATTCGTTGGTGGGCACTTCACCGAAAGCACCGACCGCAACGCCAGCAGTCATGACCAGGGATTCGTCGTCAACTATTCGAATGCGGAGAAAGGCGACGCGCTCGACTTTGCGGGGATGATATTCACGCCGGACAAGAACCTCAGCGCAAGTTTCTATACGTCACGTTACGAGGACACCTGGAACCGTCATTACCTGGGGGAACCCTGGTCAAGGCGATCGATGATAACCGCTCGGTGGCGCTGAACCTGAACCTGTACCGTACCACTGACACAGGCAAGTCACTGTCAGGCGACATCGACAACACGACCTGGAGCCTGATGTCCACCTACACCGACGGCCCGCATAGCCTCAGCCTGGGTTATCAGAAAGTCGACGGCGACACTCCGTTCGACTACGTAACCCGTGGCGCGATCTTCATCACCAATGCCGTGCATATGTCTGACTTCAATGCGCCCAACGAGCAATCCTGGCAAGCGCGCTATGATCTTGCGATGGCCGAATTCGGCCTGCCCGGCTTGGTGCTCAGCGCGGCCTACGTGCGGGGCAGCCAGATAGATGGCAGTCACGTCGACCTAACTGGGGGCTATGCCTATCTCGGTTATGGCGAAGGCGGCAAGCACTGGGAGCGCGATCTGGAAGCACGCTACGTGGTTCAGGATGGCACCGCCAAGGGCACTACCATCTCTCTGCGGCACAACGTGCATCGCAGCAATGGCGCACAAGCGGAGCTGGATGCTGATCAGATACGCCTGGCTGTCGAGTATCCCCTATCAGGTGTTTTCTGAATAATGCTCGCGTACGTCGCAAACGCTCCGGTACCTTGTTCTTCAGCGTGCCAAAGGGCGTTTTGAGCGGCGAACCCGAGCTGCCGGACGGCCTGGCCGCATGTTTGCGAAGGCTTCAGAGCATTGCGTTATCGAATGACTCCACGGCTTAGAGTGGATGGCTTGCTTCCGTATATCAGGGCGCTCAGTCCGAAGCGGTGCGGGTTAACGTTTCACAGCCGCTTCGATCGCTGCGATGTCTATCTTCGTCATTTTCATCATTGCGTCGAACGCACGCTTGGCTAGCGCTCGGTCAGGATTGGTTATGGCGGCCGTCAGGGCGCGGGGTGTTATCTGCCACGACAGCCCCCACTTGTCCTTGCACCAGCCGCAAGCACTTTCCTGGCCACCATTTTCGACGATGGCGTTCCATAGGCGGTCCGTTTCGGCCTGGTCGTCGGTCGCGACCTGGAACGAGAACGCTTCGTTGTGTTTGAACGCCGGTCCTCCGTTCAGCCCAAGACAAGGTATACCCATCACTGTGAACTCGACGGTCAAGATGTCTCCCTGATTGCCCGCCGGATAATCGCCCGGCGCATGAAGGACAGCGCCCACGGCGCTGTCGGGAAACGTCTCGGCGTAGAAAGTCGCTGCCTCCAACGCGGTGCCGTCGTACCAGAGGCAAATCGTGTTTTTGCTGCTCATCTTGGCTCTCCAGAAAATAGGGCTGGGTAAAGGCTTCTAGCAATGCAGACAGCCAGGCCACTCGGACTGTCCGCATCGTTCGGCAAGCGTAGACCCACTTCGGTTTTGCAGGCTTTTGGGAAGCCGGGCGGCTTTCGATAGCTCCCGGTGCCAGGGCACGATGACCCTTCACACGAGCCGGCTGCTCTGCACGTTGAATTCACCTGGCGGGAGCAGCCGCTCTTTGTGTGCGACGGACGGGTATCAGGCGCCCTTTAGCGCCTCGTCGACGAATTCCAACCGGTCCTGTCCAAAGAACATCTCGTCGCCAATAAAGAACGTCGGTGCGCCAAATATGCCCCGGCGCACGGCTTCTTCAGTGTTTGCTTTGAGCGCGGCCTTGACTTCGTCCTCGGCGATCATCGTGCGGTACTGCCGAGTGTCGAGCCCTGCCGCTTCCAGCGTGGCGGCAAGCACAGCCTCATCGCCCAGATTGCGTTGTTCGGCCCAGAGCGCGCGATAGATCGCTGTCAGGTAGCGTGGAAAGCTTTCCGGCTGCTGCAGCTGATAGCCGACGGCGCCGCGCATCAGACCGAGCGTATTGATCGGGAAATGCGGGTTGAAAGTGAACGGTACGCCATAGCGCCTGGCATAACCCTGCAGGTCTCGGAGCATGTAGCGCCCCTTAGCCGGCACGCTGACCGGCGAGGCATTACCGGTGGCCTGGAACACGCTGCCCAGCAGCATGGGCCGGTACAGCAACGCAGCGCCGTTGCGCTCGCACAGGCCTGACAGCTGAGTCCAGCCGAGGTAACTGGCCGGGCTGCCCACGTCAAAAAAGAACTCCACGGTCTTGCTCATACAGCGTCTCCATCTGAGTGGTTTACCAGCGTTCGGTCCAGGGGCGCAGGTCAAGTTCGAAGGTCCAGGCGTCACGTGGCTGGCGGTGCAGATGCCAGTAGTTATCGGCGATATGCTCCGGGTTGAGGATGCCGTCCTGGTCCTTCAGGGCGTAGCGCTCGGGGAAGCTGTCGCGGATGAAGTCCGTATCGATGGCTCCATCGACCACGACATGAGCGACATGGATATTCAGAGGGCCCAGTTCACGCGCCATGCTCTGTGCCAACGCGCGAATGCCATGCTTGGCGCCGGCGAACGCGGCGAAGCCAGCCGATCCACGCAGTCCAGCAGTAGCACCGGTAAACAGAATCGTACCGCGGCCGCGAGCGACCATGCGTTTGGCCACCGCCTGGCCGGTCAGGAAACCGGCGAAGCAGGCCATCTCCCAGATCTTGAAGTACTTGCGCGGGGTTTCCTCGAGGATGCTGCAGGGTACGTTGGCGCCAATGTTGAAAACGAAGGCTTCGATCGGGCCGATGTCGCGTTCGATGGTCTCGATGAGTTGCGCGACATCCTCTTCCTTGCGCGCGTCAGAGGCGAAACCGTGGGCGCGGCCGCCGTCAGCGATGATGCCGTCGACCAGTGGCTGCAGCTTGTCCGCGCTGCGTCGAGTAACGCAGGCAATGAAGCCCTCCCGCGCGAAACGCCGCGCAATAGCACCGCCAGTGGAGTCCCCGGCGCCGATCACCAGGACCACGCGATTGTTGTTATGCATGAGCTTGCTCTCTTGCTAAACGTTCGTTAGGTAAACGAACGTTATGTTACGCTTCGCGCTTCGTCAAGCGAGCGTCATGAGGTGGTGCTGCATGCGTTACTCCGCCGGCCACAAAGAAGAAACCCGCCAGCGTCTGGTTGAAAGCAGTGGCGCTATCGCCAAGCGTGGCGGCTTTGCGACCACTGGTGTCGATGGGCTGATGAAAGCCATTGGCCTAACGGGTGGCGCGTTCTACAGCCACTTTCCCTCCAAGAACGATCTGTTCACCGAGGTCGTCCGGCGCGAGCTGTCGCAGAGCCCGATTCTGGCGCAGGACGGCAGTTTGACTGCGGATCGGCTGGAATGCTGCCTCGACAGCTACCTGAGTTTGGCTCATCTGCATAACCCCGAAGCCGGCTGTGCGATTCCTGCGCTGGGCGCTGAGATTGCTCGTGCCGATATCCAGGTGCGGGAGGAAGCCGAGCATTGGCTTTGCGCGCTGCAGCATGCCTGGGCTCAGGCGCTCGGCGACGGGGATCTAGCCTGGGCGCTGATTGCACAGTGCGTCGGGGCGTTGGTAGTGGCACGTATGTTGGTAACCGAAGATACGCAGCGCAACGTGCTCGAGGCGAGTAGAGCGATGCTCCATTCGGCGTTGGCGCAGGGCTAGCAGCCATCCAAGAAATAGGAGAGCGGGGCGTTTATCCGCCTGTTTTTCCCGAGCATCGGGCTTCACCGCAACCGAGCAATCGCTATGAACGACAGGCACTCAACGACGGTGCGGGCAGGCAAGCCGAAACGACGAGGCGCTTGTACAAGCGCCTCGTGTCTCTCGTTGTGCTTGGTGGTTTATTCCGATCGGTGGAGCCCGTCTTATCACCCGTAGCCCCGATCACCCGCCTCGCTGGTCGGCCTCAGAGGCCTCCATCTCGTTTCGCAGATGGCGTTCCACTCGTTTCACCTGTCCCGTCTTGCTCAACCTGAGCCGCAACAGGTCCTCGGCCAGTATGAGCTGTCCGCTGTAGTGTCGGCCCGCCTCTGTTCGAATATCCTCAATCGACTGACCTCGGTTCGGGACGCTCTGATAGCGGGCGCTGAAGTGCATCAGCACCAGACTAGGTACCTGAATCGATTCCGCGAACGCGGCGACCTGGGCGGCGGTGCTGTGACCGAAATCGGCCTTGCCAGCGTCAGCGATGGCTTGGGTGTAAGTCGCTTCGTGTACCAATAGTTGCGCATTCTGGCAGGCGTCGCGGAGCAGCTCGGGGCGATCGTTATCGCCGCCGATGACAATGCGCTGCGGTGAACGGGTAAACAGCAGATAGTCCTTGCTGCACAGGGAGCGGCCTTCATGTTCGACATCATGGCCGCGCATCAGCTCGCCCCAGAGAGGGCCACGGGGAATACCGTCATGGTCGAGTTTGTCGACATTCAAGCGTGGGTCGGGGCGGGTTTCGGTGAACGTATAAGCCCAGCTTGGGACTCGGTGGGAAAGGGGAGTGGCTTCGACGCTCAGCAGCCGGCTGTGCCATCCCTTGAGGGATTCGGTGGGGTAAAAATTCAGTTCGTAGGGCAACCAGCTTTGACTCATCTCGAGCGTCGCGCGGACCCACCCTTCAATCGCTGCCGGAGCGATGATATCCAGCGGTTCCTGACGACCCGCCATGCCGGCACTGGCGAGCAGGCCGGGCAATCCGTAGCAATGGTCACCGTGAACGTGCGTGATGAAGATCGCTCGCAGGCCATGCAGCGTCAGCGGTGTACGCAGCAACTGGTGCTGGGTGGCTTCGCCGCAGTCGATCAAGTACCAGCCCTTGCCGCTGTCTTCGAGCAAACCCAGGCCGCTGACGTTGCGAGCCCGGGTCGGGGTGCCGGATGAGGTGCCGAGAAATAGCAGGTCCACGCGCTGGCTCCTTGTTTTCGTGACGTCAGTATGGCGAGTCAGATCGCGGCGGATAAGTTCACACGCGCAGAAAGCCGTCGCGGCCTGCTTGCTTATTCATTTTAGATACTAATAAAGCACAAACTTATATTAAGAATAGCTAAACAATGCCCTTATGCTGGCCGCCATCGACACGGCCCGACAGGCCCACTTTGGGATTGAATGATGGAGTTTGGTGTTCTTGGCTTTGTGATCGCCGGCCTGGTGGTCGGCTTCATCGTCGGCATGACGGGCGTTGGTGGCGGATCGTTGATGACGCCGATCCTGCTGTGGTTCGGCGTCAACCCGGCTGCGGCGGTCGGCACCGATCTGCTCTACGCGGCAATCACCAAGGCGGGCGGTGTCTGGGTCCATCAGAAGAATCGCAACATCAACTGGCGCATCACCGGCTGGCTCTCACTGGGCAGCCTGCCGGCCGCTGCCCTGATGCTCTGGGTGCTGAAGGGACTGCATGGCGATCAGGACGCGCTCAACGCGGTCATCAAGCAATCGCTGGGCATCGTCCTGGTGCTTACCGCATTGGCGGTGCTGTTCAAGAAACGTCTGCTTGCATTCGCATCTCGCCTGTCCGGACCGACGCCGCGCTTGTCACCTCGGGGCTTGAATGCGTTGACCGTTGTAGTCGGCCTGATTCTCGGTGCGATGGTGACGCTGACCTCCATCGGTGCCGGCGCGTTGGGCACCGTGGCCTTGTTCTTCCTATACCCTTTGCTCACTACCCACCGTCTGGTGGGAACGGAAATCGCCCACGCCGTGCCGCTGACGCTGGTTGCCGGCCTCGGCCACGCTGGCATGGGCAACATGGACTGGACCATCCTGGCCTATCTGTTGGTGGGTTCTTTACCGGGCATCTACCTGGGCAGCAACCTGTCCGGCAGGGTACCGGATGCCGTCTTGCGGCCCTGCATGGCGGTGATGTTGGCGACCATTGGCTATAAGCTGATCTGACCGCAGCCTTTTTCGGAGGCGCGACGCACCGCGCGTTCAGTTGTGGAGATAATCGCGGTTGGCGTTGCTGAACATGCATGACGACAGCCACCTTCCGCTTCTATGCCAGGCTCAACACCTTCCTTCCAGCCGAGCGCCGTGGACAGGCGTTCAGCTGGTCGTGCGCGCAGGCCGCGACGACCAAGCATATGATCGAAGCCCTTGGCGTGCCGCATACCGAGGTAGCGCTGGTACTGGTCAATGGCAGCCCGGTTGGGCTTGAGTGGCTGATCAAGGACGGAGACCGGATCGCTGTGTATCCGAAGTTCGAACAGCTGGACGTCAGCACGCTGGCCGACTTGCAGCCTTTGCCGCCCGGCCCGCCGCGCTTCGTCGCTGACGCTCATCTGGGTGGTCTCGCCCGGCTGCTGCGCATGGCCGGCTTCGATACGCTCTTCGACAACCATTACGAAGATGCGGCCATGACAGAACTGGCTAACCGAGAGTGCAGGGTACTGCTGACTCGTGACCGTGCGTTGCTTATGCACCGGGTGGTGACGCACGGCTGCTACGTCTATTCGCTGAAGCCAGCGGACCAGCTGCGTGAGTTGTATGAGCGGCTGGAACTGGCCGCCCATGCGCGCCCCTTCAGCCTGTGCATGACCTGCAACGCGCCACTGCGCCAAATAGGCGAGCAGGTGGCACGTGCGCGCGTACCGCCCCGAGTGCTGGAACGCCATGAGCGGTTCATGGGTTGTGATCGCTGCGGCAGGATCTTCTGGGAGGGCTCGCACTGGCAGGACATGCGCGCCTTGCTTGATTCGCTGACCTTGGAGGAATGATTGACCGTGCGCAACCGTCTGCCTTCGGCGGCGCTACGGCATGGGTTGCTCATCTGGCTTGGATGGCGCGCTGGTAGGATTGGTAGATGTTGTCCGGCGTCAATGCCTGGCCGCCCTGCATGGCTTGCCGTTCGCGGTCTCGGCTGATTGCACAAGCATGGAAAGCGGCCGTGGGCGGAGAGACGATGGACTGCGCCTATGCGGAAGCGCGCACCAACCGTTGGTTCGGGTCACGCTTTTCGTAGATGAAACCCATCGGTTCTCCGCCGCAGATCTAAACGTGTCAGCTCGTTATTGCGCGCTCAACTCGTTGAATTAATATCGCCCGGCTCACTGCTGCTCGCAGTTGATCATCCAGGACACGCCGAAGCGGTCTACGAACATGCCGAAACGCTCAGCCCAGAAGGTTTTCTCCAGGGGCATCACGACCTGCCCGCCATCTGCCAATCCCGCGAACACGCGCTCACATTCCGCAACGCTTTTCGGATGCAGCGAGATTGAGCAGCCCTTGATGCCTTCGTATGGACCGCCGCCACAGGCAGGGTCGCCGGGCATGGTGTCGGATGCCATCAGCTGGTAGTCGCCGAGACTCAGGCAGACGTGCATGATTCGCTCACGGTGCTCGGCAGGAAATCGCTCGCCTTCGGGCGCCTGAGCGAAGGTAATCATTTCCAGCGTGCCGCCCAGCACTTTCTGATAGAGCGTGAAGGCATCGCGTGCTTGGCCATCAAATGTCAGGTAGGGGGTGATTTTCATGGGGCGTCTCCTGTTTCGGTTACTGGGTGATCCGTGCGCGCAAGCGTTCTTCCTGCTCACGCAGCTCCGGGGTGAATTCGGCGCCGAAATCCTCGGCTTCGAATATCTGGCGAATCTCGATTTCCGAATCGCCTACGGCCGATGATGGGCAGCGCTTCACCCAGTCGACGGCGTCCTGTAGTGAGGCTGTCTGGAATATCCAATAGCCGGCGATCAGCTCGCGGGTTTCGACGAAAGGGCCGTCTACCACCGACGGTTGCCCCTCGTTGAAGCGCACCCGTGCGCCGCGGCTGCTGGGATGCAGGCCTTCACCGCCGAGCATTACCCCGGCATTTACTAATTCTTCGTTGTATTGGCCCATGGCCGCGAGAATATCCTCACTGGGCATCACGCCCGCTTCGGTATCGCGGTTGGCCTTGATCATCACCATGAATCGCATCGTCTGGCTCCCTCATCGAATGGAAGAACAGCCTAGTCGGCGTTGCACGAATCCGCTGGCTCTGATCACTGGTCGTTTCAGGACCTCGGGAATCGACAACCGCTTGCGATCTTTTTTGCAGGCAGCGTCTCTGTCCACTCAGCGCTGAACCATGCCCGCGTGGTACGTGGCGAAACATTCACGCGTCGATGGCTCCTGCCAGCCCAGCGCGCGGCAGGCCGGTAGCGCTTCATCGATGAACTGGTCGAACGCCGTTGGGGTTTCCGAGAAATCGGTGATTAGCCAGCCGCCAGGCACCGCTACGCATGAGTGAGACAGGATGCCGGGTGGCGGGCCGCTCGACGCGAGCTTTGCGCTGCGCTCGTCTAGCGTTGCTGGTCGATGTCCGGAATTCCAAGATGGTCAGATACGGCATCGCGTGGCCTCGCTCGGACGAAAACGGGGAGTGGCTTCGGCCCGACAGGCCGTGCTCAAGGCTGACCAGGATATTTTGCAATTTCACTGCATCCAATCGCCTGTCTGGCGGGTAGTACAGGTAGCGGCACCATTGCCGCCCAATCCGATCACTACCCGGAGACACGAAAATGGACGCGAAAAAGATCCTCTGCCTGACTGGCCTGTCACTAGCCCTCGGTTGCTCCGCCTCTGCAGTCGCTCAGATGGATGTGCCTGAAGCCGTGCGCGTGCCGGACGGTCACAAAGTGGCAATGGAAACCGTTGGCGTCGGCCAGATCACCTACGAATGCCAGGCCAACAAAGACATGCCCGGGCAGATGGCCTGGGTCTTCATGGGCCCGAAAGCGGCGCTCAACGACCGCAGCGGTAAGCAAGTCGGGACCTATTACGGCCCGCCGGCGACCTGGGAAAGCATGGACGGCTCCAAGCTGACCGGCACCCAATTGGCGATCGCACCGGCCGGCGATGGCAACATTCCACATCAGCTGGTCAAGGCCAACCCGGCCGAAGGCAAGGGCGCGATGACCGAGGTCAGTTATATCCAGCGGGTTGCGACCAAGGGCGGCGTAGCACCGGACAAGGCGTGTGCGGCCACCAACGAAGGCGAGCGCCAGACCGTCGAGTATCAAGCTGACTATCTGTTCTGGGCCAGCAAGTGAGCTGAATGCAGCGAGCGAAAAGCTGCTCGATAAGAGCGCCGATCGCCTCTATGCTCATCTGACGCCCCGGCTGTCCTCGCGCCGGGGTTTCTCTAACCAGACAGTGGCGGATCACGTGTCGCAACCCCCTTGTTCGATTACGAAGCGGTTCTGCGCGCCTGCGCGCGAGGCGAACGCTCAGCATTGCAGCAGCTTTATGAACAAGAAAGCCCGCGTCTGCTCGGCGTGGTTCAGCGTATTGTGCGCGACCTCGCGTTAGCCGAGGACATCGTGCATGACGCGTTCATCCGCATTTGGAACAAGGCTGGTACCTACGATCAGACGCGCGGCTCTGCCCGCGGCTGGATCTTCAGCTTGACTCGCCATCTGGCCCTCAACGCCGTACGCAACGATGCCCGCCACGTCCAGATGGCACCGGACGAGGAGGGCGACATGGAACACGCCGTCATCGATGGCTGGCAGGAGCAAACCGACGCATTCGATTGGCGAATCAACCCCGGCAAAATCGAAGCCTGCCTCGAACAACTTGAACCGGTGCGCCGCAACTGCCTGCTTCATGCCTACGTCGACGGTTATTCCCATCAGGAAATAGCCCAGCGCCTGGGTGCGCCGCTGGGCACGGTAAAGGCCTGGATCCGTCGCAGCCTGACTGCCCTTCGTGGGTGCATCGGATGAACATCGACCCCAGCGAATCGGGCGAGAACCTGAACGAAGTGGCCGGCGAATACGTGCTCGGCACGCTCTCGGCCTCGGAGCGGGAAGCCATCGAGCGGCGTCTGGCGGTCGAGCCCGAGCTGCAGACGGCGGTGGATTACTGGGAGGCGCGACTGTTGCACCTGACCGATCTGGTCGAGCCGCAAACGCCTTCGCCACGCTTGTGGAATCGCATCCAGCGCAGCCTGGACGAGTCGAGCCGGCAGATCGCTCCGGTGGCGTCCGGGCGTCAGGACATTTGGTGGAGCAGCCTATCGATCTGGCGCGGCTTCGCTGCCGCCGGCATGGCCGCGACCCTGGTGTTGGGTGTGTTGCTGCTGACGCGTCTGCCGCCGGCACCATCGCCGACCTGGTTGGTGGTGCTCGCCACGCCGCAGGACTTGGCCCCCGGGTGGGTGGTGCAGGCCAGCAATCAGTCGCGGGAAATCGAGCTGATTCCCTTGGGCGTCACCGAGCTGCCGTCGGACAAGGCGTTGCAACTCTGGACGAAGGCCGAAGGCTGGCAGGCGCCGGTCTCCCTCGGCTTGGTCAAACCGGGCGAACCGGTGAAAATCCGCCTCGACGACCTGCCGCCGTTGCAGCCCAATCAGCTGTTTGAGTTGACGCTGGAGCAGCCGACCGGCTCGCCAACCGGCAAGCCGACCGGGCCGATCCAGTTCATCGGGCGAGCGGCCAAGGTGATCTGAAATTTCTCAACCGCGCGGTGGGATGTTCAGCCCCTTGGCGACAGCAGGCCGCGAGACGAAGGCATCCAGCACTCGCTGGACGTTGACGAACCGTTCGAATTCCACCAGCTCGCGCGCGTCGTAGAAACCCACCAGATTGCGCACCCAGGGGAAGGTGGCTATATCGGCAATGCTGTAGCGCCCGCCCATGATCCATTCGCGGCCCTCCAGACGTTTGTCCAGTACGCCGAGCAGTCGTTGGCTTTCGGCGACGTAGCGCTCAAGAGGACGCTTGTCCTCGTAGTCCTTGCCGGCGAATTTATGGAAGAAGCCCAGCTGGCCGAACATCGGGCCGATGCCACCCATCTGGAACATCAGCCACTGGATCGCCTCGTAGCGAGCCGCCGCATCCTCGGGCATGAACTGACCGGTCTTGTCTGCCAGATACAGGAGGATCGCGCCGGACTCGAACAACGCCAGCGGCTCGCCGTCTGGCCCGTTGGGGTCGAGGATCGCTGGGATCTTGTTGTTCGGGTTCAGCGAGAGAAATTCTTCCGAGAGCTGGTCGTTGCTTTCGAAACTGACCAGGTGCGCCTCGTAGGGCAGACCGGTCTCCTCCAGCATGATCGACACCTTCACCCCGTTGGGGGTGGGCAGCGAGTATAGCTGCAAGCGATCCGGGTAGCTGGCGGGCCATTTCTGGGTGATGGGGAAGGTGGCCAGATCGTGCATCGGGTGCTCTCCTAGAAACGATGGGAAGATGAGAATAGCGGTAAGGACGATGCTCTTGATTGCCGGGACGCTATCATCTTTCGACAGCAGCATCCCAGCAGACGGCGCTGCGGCCAGCACCTGCGCTTTTCCTTGGCTACTGGCGAGGTTGGCTGAGGGGCTTCGTCTCTACTTGAAAGCGGGTCGAGGGGCATGAAAACGATACTAGCGACCCTGTTTATTCCTTGTTGCGTATTGGCCGCCGATCTGGAGACCAAGACGTACCGCATAAACATCGAGCCTCGATGTGGCGAGGGTCATGTTTCATGCAGTGACGTTCGATATGTAGCTCGCAGCAAGGAGGGCGGCGAATCTATCGTGCTCACAGGCGGGACCTGGCATACGGCCTGTGCCGATGGCTCCCCCTGTCGCTTTCTGGGCTACAGATTCCAAGACGGCAATGTCAGCTATCGTGTTCATCAAAGCGGATTGCTGGAGGTAGTGCGCGGACGCGACGAGGTTCTGCTGAGCGAGCAGGGCGAGTGGCAGGAGTAGTGCGAAAGGGTGAGCCGCCGTTGCGCTGTTCAGCACCTCCCGCTCCCGCTATGGTCTGTGCAACAAACCTTCGCCAAGGAGCGTTGCACGTGTCTCTCACCACACCCTACGACCCGCAAAACATCTTCGCCCAGATCATCCGAGGCGATGCGCCTTGCTACAAGCTCTACGAGGATGACGATGTGCTCGCCTTTCTCGACCTGTTCCCACAGTCCTACGGACACGCGCTGGTGATTCCCAAACGGTCCGCGGCGTGCAACATCCTGGACGTGGACACCGACGCGTTGTGCAAAATGATGGCTGTGGTGCAGAGGCTGACCCGGACAATCGTTGACGAACTGCAGCCCGACGGCGTGCAGGTCGCGCAGTTCAACGGCGCGCCGGCGGGTCAGACGGTCTTTCACATCCACATGCATATCGTGCCGCGTTACGCCGGCGAAGGCCTGGGAATCCACGCAGCGGGAAAGGCCGAGCCGGCGGAGCTGGAAAAGCTGCAGGCGCGACTGGTGCAGCGAATCACTCAAAAACCTATCTGAATAGGGTTCGATATCACGGCAACTCGCTAGCTGGCGACGGGGTCAGCCCGTCGCCAGCTGGGTCAACGCATGTAGCACCAGCCCTACCAGACCTCCGACCAGGGTTCCGTTGATGCGGATGTATTGCAGGTCCTTGCCGACGCTCAGTTCCATCTGCTCGACCAGTTCGCGGCTCTCCCAGTTTTCCACCCGCTGCGCGATGTAGTGGCCGATTTTTCCGCGGTAACGCTCCAGCATCGCCGGTGCCGCAGTCATAAGCTGCTCATTGATCCAGCTGCGCATGGTGGCGTCCGCAGCCAGGGAGTCGCCGAGGCCCTGAGTCAGCTTGACGATGCGCTTGCCAATGCGCGAATCCGGGCTGTCCAGGTCGGCCTGCAGCCAGTCGGTCAGCTCGTGCCAGAGCGTCTGGATATATTCGGTGGTGGCGGGATGGTCCAGCAACTGCGCAACGATGCGCTCGACCTCCAATCGATAGGTCGGGTCATGCTTGAGCCGGTCAATGTACTCGGCAACATGCTCATCGAAGCGCTCACGCAGCGGGTGCTCGGGGTCGCCCGCGATTTCGGTGATCACCGCCGAGACGCCGTCGACGAACTTGTTCGCTGACCAGCCACCTACGGCCTTTCCGAGGCCCAGATAGCGCAGGGTACGGACTTCGGCGGTAATCGCATCGGCGACCAGCGCCCGGGTATCGTCGTCCTGCAGGAGCGCATCGAGCTTGAGTAACGCCTCGTCGAGCATCGCCTGGTGCTTGTTCTGGCGGGTGAGCATCTCCAATACCTGTCCGCACACCGGGGCCAGATCGACCTGACGCGCGCGCTTGATCAGTTTGGCCTGGACGAAGGCTTGCACGCGCTCGTCATGCAGCGAATCGACGCCGAACCGCGCCATACCGGTGAGCTGCTGACCCACCGCTTGGGCATTGTCTGGATGACGCAGCCAATTGGCCAGACGTCCGCCGAGATCCAAGGCTTCCAGTTTCGCCAGCACCAGCGGTGTGGACAGAAAATGCGTGGTGATGAAAGTCGACAGGTTCTGCCCGATGCGCGCCTTGCTGCGCGGGATGATCGCTGTGTGCGGAATCGGCAGGCCGAGCGGATGGCGGAACAGCGCGGTGACGGCGAACCAGTCGGCAATGGCGCCGACCATGGCCGCTTCGGCGAACGAGGCAAGGTAACCCCAGGCCGGGTGGCGCGGCTCCATGGCGGTCGCAATGACATAAAGCAGGGCGGCGAACAGCAGCAGAAGGCCGGCAACCAGCTTCATGCGCGAAACCGGGGATTGCCAATGGCGTTGCAGAGGGCTCATGCGATTCCTCTTGGTGGCGGCGGAGGATGAAGCGAAGGCGGAATCGGCCGGATGACCGAGGGTCTGCCCATACAGAACAGACCCGGTTGAGCGGGAGTGGGTTCGAGTGGCCCCTTTGGTACGTTTATCCGGAGCGGTTTGCGCCGCTTATTCCTCGTCGTCTTCCTCTCGCAGCAGGACGTAGGTGCCGTCATCCAGGCGCTCGCAGACGTAAAACATCGAGATGGTGCCGTCCTGCTCGGTCACGGCCGCGTAATCATCTGCCTCGACGGTGAAGTAGCCTTTGGAGTCGGAGCCGGCTTCGCTGGCGAACACGGCGGTGAAGAAGGCATCTTCCGGCATGCCGTCGAAGTAGTCGGCACGGGCCTTGGCGTCCCAATCCGCCGGTGGTTCGAAGTTGCCTGTAATGATGACGCGGGCATCGCCCATGTCCCGCTCTTCGCCGTCCGGATCGGTTTCATGGGCGCGGTAGATCGTGCAGTTAAGCGCATTCGGATCCGCCAGGATGCTGTCGCGTGAGGGTTGGGTATTGGCAGGCATGAGGGCAGCTCCGGTCACAGGTGGGATTGCCGGCAGTGTGGTGGAGTCCTGGTGCGGCTGCAATCGCAAGATGGAAGAGTGCAGCAGATTATCCTGGCCGACTGCGGCGTTCTGACGGCCGGCAAGAGGGGCAGCGAACGCCGTCAGGCTGGTGCAGCTCCAATCCGGTAGAGCCCATTGCGTCATACAGCGAGGTTGCCATGAACGAAACCCATAAGAGTCGAACCGAGCACGACAAGCCCGCCGAGGAGTCGCCGGATATCACCATGACCGATAGCGGCGAAAAGGAGCCAGGCGAGGACCCCGACTTCGATGACAGCGAGATAGAAAGCGACAGCGACAATCGGGGCTAGACGACCGATCCGCCGCATCAACCCGCTCATTCCCGGTGCGCCTGACGGTGTGCCCGTTACTCCGGAGCAAGCTATGGACACGTTTCACGTCAACCCGACCCCAATGGGCTGGGAGCTGACCGACCAGCAATCGCAAGAAACGGTGTTGCGAACCCTTACCAAGGACGAGATGTTCACCGAGCTCGACGCGTTCATGGAGGGCAAGACGGCTTCTGTCCAGGTTTATGACCGCCATGGTGGCCTGGAAGAAGAAAGACCTTATCCGGGCAGCAGCCATCCGATATCGACCCGCTAGAAACCGGTCGCTGCATCATTTCGCACGCAAAGCGACAAGCTGTTCTACCATCATCGTTTCGCTTATCGGAGAACACCCCCGCATGCGCTTGCTACTCGCACTCGTTCCTCTGCTGGCGCTGGCCGGTTGTTCGTCCTGGCAGGCCGATCCGGCGGACATCAAACCGGTGCCAGAAGAGCGTTTGCGCGGCTACCAGACGCCCGTAACCAACGGCGGGGAGCTGGTGGTGACGCGTGACTTCGGGCTTCGTGGAGGCGGGTGCTACGTGGCTGTGCTGGTCGATCGCAAGATCGCCGCGCGCATTCACGTGGGTGAGCAGGTGCGCTTGCACGTGCCGGCAGGGATGCGCATCGTCAGCATCGAATCCGATCCCGAAGACGACACGCTGTGCGGCAAGGGCAACCTTCTGCGCGAAAAGGCCGCACGGGTAGAAGTCGGCGAGGCGCTGCACTTTCGTATCAGCGCCGACAACCGCATCGGGTTCGACATCCAGCAGGTAGAAGCCAAGTAAGCCACTCCTCGATCAGGTGACAGGCGTGCCTTCGTCGAATGCCTGCACGATGGAATAACGGCGAAACATTCTCGTTCCGGCACCACAGAACCTCGCGCATGTTTCTTGCTCCGATTTAGGCATGCCGTTGTTACGTGGCCTTCAGCGTCCGTGATACACAACGGCCTACGCCAATGCGGCCCAGCGGCCGCCTGCAAGGAGTCGATGCGTGAACAAAGCCATGTCTTCCCTGATGCTTGTCGCCGGGCTTGCCCTAATCCCATCACTGCATGCCGAGCAACGGCCGGTATATGGTCCGCACCTCGAAGGCTTCAGTTATCCCCATCCGATCAAGCGCTTCGGGTTTTCATCCCAGCGGCAACCGCTATCGATGGCTTATATGGATGTGCAGCCAACGGGCAGGGCCAACGGGCGCACGATTGTGCTCATGCATGGCAAGAATTTTTGCGCGGCGACCTGGCAGGAGAGCATCGCCGTACTTTCGCAAAATGGCTATCGGGTGATCGCTCCGGACCAGATCGGCTTCTGCAGCTCCAGCAAGCCTAAGGGCTACCAGTTCAGTTTCGCGCAGCTGGCGCACAACACCCAGGCCCTGCTGCGGTCGCTGGATCTCGATCAGGTCACCGTGGTCGGCCACTCCATGGGCGGCATGCTGGCCTCGCGGTTCGCCCTAAACTACCCGCAGATGGTCGAACAACTGGTGCTGGTCAACCCAATCGGCCTGGAGGACTGGCAGGCCGAAGGCGTGCCTTATGCGTCGATCGACCAGTTGTACCAGAGCGAGTTGAAAACCGACTTCGAGAAGATCAAGGCCTATCAGAAAAAGTTCTACTACAACGGCGAATGGAAGCCCGAATATGACCGTTGGGTAGCCATGCTGGCTGGGATGTACGCCGGAGAAGGCAAGGAAATCGTTGCCTGGAATCAGGCGCAGACATCGGAGATGCTTTTTACCCAACCGGTGATCCACGAGTTCGGAAAAATCAGCATGCCCGCCTTGTTGCTGATCGGTGGGAAGGACCGCACTGCGCCGGGTGCCAATCGTGCGCCGGATGACGTCGCACAGCGTCTGGGTAATTACCCTGAACTCGGTCGGCAGGCCGCGGCGATGATTCCCAATGCGACGCTCGTGCCGTTCCCTGAGCTGGGGCATTCACCGCAGGTCGAGGCGCCAGATGTGTTCCATAAGGCGTTGCTGAAAGGGCTCAGGGGGCGCTGACTGGCACCGCGGGTAGCGCACCGACTCATGCTGTTGCACGGCCGCTCGACGATACCCCTAGAGCGGCCAGACCCAGAGAATGACCGGCACGGCCACCAGCACGACCAGAACCGACAGCGGCAACCCCAGGCGCCAGTAATCACCGAAGCGGTAGCCGCCCGGCGCCATCACCAGCGTGTTCGATTGATGGCCAATGGGCGTGAGAAAGGCGCAGGAAGCGCCGATGGCCACCGCCATCAGCAGCGGATCGGCAGAGGCCTCCATGCCGCGTGACAGGCTGATTGCCACCGGTGCGGCGAGTACCGCAGCGGCGGCATTGTTGACCACGTTCGATAGCAGCATCACGCCGGCCATCAGTATCGCCACGGTCGCCGCGGGCGGTGCCGCCTGACCGATCTCCAGCAGGGCATGGGCGATCAGCCGCGAGCCGCCAGTGGTCTCCAGTGCTTCACCGATGGGCAGCATGGCGGCGATCAGAACGATGATCGACATGTCGATGCTCTTGTAAATATCGCCGCTGGGCACCAGCCCGACGAGAATCATGGCCAGCGCAGCGCCTACCAGCGAAATGACGGGCGGAACCACGCCCAGCGCGATGAGCACCAGCGCTGCGGCGAAGATGCTGCTTGCCAACATCACCTGGCGAGGGGCGGTGATGCGCAAGCCGCGTGATGCCAGCGGCAAGCAGCCGAGATTATTCAGCGTCGATTGCAGCTGATCTTCGCGTGCCTGCAACAACAGAATATCGCCAGCGGCAAAACGGATCTTTCCCAGGCGTTCGCGCAAGCGCTGACCTTGACGCGCCACGGCTAGCACATTCACCCCGTGGCGCTCGCGTAGCGACAGGCCGGTCGCCGTCGTGCCGATCAATGACGATCCCGGCGTGACGATCGCCTCGGCTAGTGCTCGATCGCGGTGGCGATCGCTGCCGGATTCGCTGTCGTCTGTCTCGTTCTGGCCCCCGTTCTTTGCCGCCTGTTTGTCCTGTTCGGCTTTCTCGCGTGCTTCCGCTTTGCTGTCGGCCTCGGCGGCGAGCTGCAGGTGTGTGACATCGAGAAATTTCTTGAGGCTGTCCGAGTCGGCTTCTACCAGCAGCACGTCCCTGTCGTGCAGCACTTCGTAGGTCGACGGCATGGCCTGATAACGACCGGCCCGCACCAGGGCGATGACCATCACGTCCGCCTCGTCACTGCCCGCGACGATCAGGTCACGCAGCGTGCGGCCGGCATATTTGCTGCCGTCGGGGATTGTCAGCTCGGTCATGTAGGCGCTGATCTCGAACAGCTCCTGATCGCCGCCCCGGTCTTCACGACGTGGTATCAGGCGCCAGAGCAAGACGATGAGCAGCAAGCCCGCGGCAGTGATTGCGAGGCCGACGGGGAGGAAATCGAACATGCGAAATGGCGCGTCGCCGACTTCGCGTCGATAGCCTGCAATGATGATGTTGGGCGGCGTACCGATCAGCGTTAGCGTGCCGCCGAGCAGCGAGCCGAACGCCAGCGGCATTAACAGGTACGAGGGTGATCGGCCGCTCTGGCGCGACATCCACACGGCAACTGGCATGAACAGCGCTAGCGCGCCGACGTTATTCATGAAACCCGAGCACAGCGCGACGATACCGGTGAGCGTCAGCACCTGGACCCAAGGTCGATCGCCGACTTTGGTGAGATGGCGCGCCAGTGAATCCACCACGCCGCTGTTGAGCAGGCCGCGGCTGAGCACCAGCACCGCCGCGACGGTGATCACCGCTGGATGACCCAGGCCCATGAACGCCTTCTCGGCTGGCACGATGCCGGCCAGGGTGACGACTAGCAATGCACCGAGCGCGACAATGTCGTAGCGCCAGCGATTCCACACGAACAGGCCCAGCGTCGCAGCCAGAACGGCGAATACGATCAGCTGATCGCTTTGCATGGATAACTCCGGAAGGCAGCGGCCGCGATCGGAGAGAAGCGGCGGGCAGGGCGGTTGGATGGACGCGGTCGTTCGTGTGAAACGGGCGTCGCAGCGAGACCACATTATCCCGAGGACCGGCCGCTGTGCCAGCTTCCTGTTCGCGGCTGTCGTTTCGCCGAGAAGTGTCCAGAACGCTCCAGCCCGGCCGTTCGGCGGTGTGCCGGGCAAGGCGTGGCTCTCAGCTCCGTCATCAAACTGGCCAAAATCGATGCAAGCGGGCAAGGTTGTACGGGACCTCACGGACCGGCGACCTTTATGCCCAAGCATATCCTTCTGCAATGCCGCGATGGCTATCCGCTCGCCGCGCAACTCTGGTTGCCCGCTGGCGAGGCGCGCGGCTCGGTGATCGTCAGCAGTGCGACCGGCGTGCTGGCCCGCTACTACGCGCGTTACGCCGTTTTTTTGCGCGAGCAGGGCTATGCGGTGCTGACCTACGACTACCGTGGTATCGGCGGGTCGCGACCGGCGAGCCTGCGTGGCTTCAGCATGCGTTGGCGCGACTGGGGCGACTATGACTTCGATGCGGCAGTGCGCTGGATGCGTGCTCGCGATCCAGAGGGGCTGCTGGTGGCGGTCGGGCACAGCATCGGCGGCTTCCTGCCTGGCTTCGCGACGGCGGCAACGGAAGTGGATCGCTTTCTCAGTGTCGGTGCGCAATACGCCTATTGGCCGGATTACGCCGCGGCGCAGCGCTGGCAGATGTTCGCCAAGTGGCACCTGTTCATGCCGGCCGTGACGGCGCTATGCGGTTATTTCCCCGGGCGGCGCCTGGGCTGGCTGGAAGACCTGCCGGCCGGTGTCGCGCTGGAATGGGCGTTTCGCCGCGCTCGGTTGGAAAGCAGCTATCCGGCCCACGAACGTGACGAAGTGGTACAACGCTTTGCCGCAGTGCGTGCGCCGATTCTCGCGGTAAGCGTCACGGATGATGAATACGGCACGTTGCCGGCTATCGAGCGAGGGTTGAGTTATTACCGAAACAGCGTCTGCGAACACGTGAGGCTCAGCCCCGCCGAGCTGGGGCTGGCGCGGGTCGGGCATTTCGATCTGTTCCACGAGCGCCACCGGCACGGCTTCTGGCAGGCGACCCTGGCCTGGATAGACGAGGGCCGCAATCCATGGACAACGGCCCCCGTTGAGTCGACCGAATGCCGGGCATGCTGAGTGCGGCATGGTCAGCAGATCGAGACCGGCACTGGCTGGCAGGCCGCCAGTCTTTCTGGCGACCTGCGATGACGGTTTCCCTGACTAGCTTGGTCCGATCGCTGCACTGGCGCGAGGCGATTGGATTGCAGGTCAGATCCGGAACTGCTTGACCAGTGCGCCCAGGCGGTTGCCCAGCTGTTCCAGGTTGCGCGCCGTCTGCGCGCCTTGCTGGGTCTCGTCGGCGACCTGATCGACCGAGACGGCGATCTGATGCACGCTGCGGTTGATCTCCTCGGCAACCGAGGTCTGCTCTTCGGCGGCACTGGCGATCTGCGCGTTCATGGCGTTGATGGTGCCAATCAGCTGAGCGATCGCATCCAGGGAAACGCCCGCGCGATTGGCCTGTTCGCTGCTGCTCTCGCCCGCTTCGCTGGAACGGATCATGGCGTTGACTGCGCTTTGCGTGCCTTGCTCTAGGCGGTCAATCATGCCCTGGATTTCCTGAGTGCTCTGCTGAGTCCGGCTGGCTAGCGCGCGTACCTCATCGGCGACGACAGCAAAGCCTCGGCCAGCCTCGCCGGCGCGTGCCGCCTCGATGGCCGCGTTGAGCGCGAGCAGATTGGTCTGGTCGGCAATCGAGCGGATCACGCCCAGCACATTAATGATCGACTCCACGTCCTTTTGCAGATTGTTGATGGACGCGCCGCTTTCACGGATGTCCTGCACCAGCGCATGAATGCGCTGAACACTGACGTTCACTACCCGCTTGGCGTCCTGACCTTCCTGATCGGTTTGTTGCGCGGCGTTGGCCGCATTCTGTGCGCTCTGTGCCACTTCCTGCGCAGCGGCGGACATTTCATGAATGGCGGTGGCCACCTGGTCGGTTTCCTGGCGCTGCTGCGCCATGGCGATTTCGGAGCGCCGCGCCTGCGCGGCCACCTCACCAACCAGCTCGGTCAGCTGAGAGGTGACCTCGACCATCTGGCCGACCATGCCGTGAATCTTGTCGACAAAACGGTTGAACGAGGATGCCAGTTCGCCGACTTCGTCCTGACTGGTGATCTGCAGCCGATGGGTCAGGTCGCCGTCGCCGGCGGCGATGTCGTCGAGGTTGTCTTTGATGCGCTGGATAGGGCGCACTATTGAGTTGCTCAGCGCCAGCCCGACGAGGCCAAGTGCGACCAGCATGATGGCCGCCAGCACGATGGTACCGGTGATGATTGCCTCGATTCGTTCATCGATCTGCGTCTGGATCTGTTCCAGTTCGGCGTCGATGCTGTCGATATTGATCGAGGTGCCGATGGCCATATCCCACTTCGGCAGGTAGTGGTTATAGGACAGCTTCGGTAGCAGCACGCTGTCGTTGCCCGGCATCGAGGAAAAATACCGGAGGTAATGGCTGCCATCCTTCGCGGCGCGTACCAGTTCGGTGTTGATCAGCATGCCTTGTTGATCGCGACGATCCTTCATGCTGGTGCCGACACCGTCCGGGTTGGTGCCACGGAACAGACGGACGATGTTCGAGTCGTGGCCGTAGAAATATCCGCTGTTATCGAACTTGATACGTGACAGCCGCTTGATGGCTTCGGCGCGGGCGGCCATGTCGCCGTTGGGCGAGTTTTCATAGAGGTCATCGATGGCAGTGAGCGCCACCTCGACGTAGCCCTTCAGCTCTTTTTTGCTCTGTGCCATGAGCCGTTCGCGCCTGTCGGCGATCTCGGTCTCGGCGCGATCCGCGAGGATTTTTGCCGTCCCGCCGCACAGCACCAGCGCGAGCAGTAGCACAGGCAGCAACGCCAGAAGGATCATTTTCTGTTTCAGGGAGAGATGCATTGATAACTGCCGGTGAGGAAAACAAGGTCCAGTAAGGCGACCGGCATCCGAAAAAACTTAAGCCCAGCGTCGAGATATTCGCGCGCGACTCGGCCCCAGCGGTTTCTATCCCATCGCCTCTGCGAACACTGAGGTCAATCGCTGGCGGTTGCCGGTCTGGCGGCACTGGCGGAGCTATCCTGAGCGGTCAAGGCCCACCAGAACACCAGCAGGCCGACCGCTCCGGTGGCGGCGCCAATGTAGCCGGTGGAGGTCCAGCCAAAACCTGCGCTGATGGCCAGCCCGCCAAGCCACGGGCCGAGCGCGTTCGCAACGTTGAATGCCGAATGGTTGGAAGCTGCCGCCAGCGTCTGCGCATTGGCGGCGACGTCCATCAGATGCGTTTGCAGCGCTGGAGACAGCGCGACCATAGTGCCCACGGCGAAGGCGGCCGGCAGGATGGTCCACAGCGAGTGCGTCGCGAAGGGAAATACCAGCAGGACGAAGATGCTCCAGAGCAGCAACCAGGCGATGGCCTTGAAACGCAGCTTGTCGAACAGCCAGCCACCGAAGATGTTCCCGACGATGCCGCCCAGCCCGAAAGCCGCTAGGCCCACCGGAATCCAATTCTCGCCGACCCCGGTGACCTCCAACATGGTCGGCGCCAGATAGCTGAACACGCAGAACATTCCGGCAAAGCCGATCGAGCTGATGGCCAGCGCCAGCCAGACCGGCTTTCGGTTGAAGTCGCGCAGCTCGCGCGTCGGATCGTTGCGCGGCTCACTCCGATCGAGCGGCAGGAACATGGCCACCAGCAGGACGGTCAACAGCGCGATTATGCCCACCAGACCGAACGCCCAGCGCCAGCTGAGCCATTGCCCCAGCCAGGTGGCGGTGGGGTTGCCGATCAGCATGGCGATGGTCAGTCCGGCCAGCACACGGCTGACCGCCTTGGCCCGCTGATCCGGCGCCACCATCGACGCGGCCACCAGCATTGCCACGCCGAAATAGGCGCCGTGGGGTAGCCCGGCGATGAAGCGGAACAGCATCAGCGAGTGGTAATCCGGCGCCATGGCGCTGGCGAAGTTGCCCAGCGCGAAGAAGCTCATCAAAAGCAACAGCAGGTGCCGGCGGAACATCCGTGAGCCCATAATCGCCAGCAGCGGCGCACCGACCACCACGCCAAGCGCGTAGGTACTGATCACATGGCCGACCTGCGGCTCGCTGATGCCCAGCCCCTGCGCGACGTTGGGCATCAGCCCCATGATGGCGAACTCGCCGGTGCCGATGGCGAAACCGCCCATGGCCAGCGCCAGCTCGATCAACAGGATGGCGCGCGGCGAAAAGCGCGGCATCGGCGGGTTGGCGTGAGCCGTCATGGTGTACCTCGGAGGGGTGGGAAAGCGCGGGATTATCCCGTACGGGCGGCCTGAAAGGGGAGTGCTGCCGCTATCGGATCAGTCGACGAAGAGCGAGATGACGTGCTGGTTCAACCGCATGCCACGGGGCATTGGTTTTCGCAACCCATGGCGATGCAACCGTTCAATCTGCGTCGGTCAGCTGGCGATCCGGCTCAACAGCGCATGGGTGTCGGTGGCGCCCATCATCGCCGCGGCGGCGAGTGGTGTGGCGCCGTTGCTGTCGGCAGCGTGCGGGTTGGCGCCGTGGGCAATCAGGTATTCAACGATCTCGGTACGGTTGAACATGGCTGCCATCATCAGCGCGGTCTTGCCGTCGGGCGACGCACCCTCGACGTCGGCACCATGTTCGAGTAGCAATTTGATCATCGCCAGATCACCCTTGAAGGCGGCGCCGGCCAGCGGCGTCTGGCCTTTGTCATTGCGCAGCTGCGGGTCGGCGCCGTATTCCAGCAATACGCGCGACGTATCGAGATGGCCGTGATAGGCCGCGAGCATCAGCAGGCTGTCGCCATTATGGTTGCGGATATTGGCCGGCAGACCGCGGCCGAGCAGGTCGGCGAGGCGAGCGGCATCGCCTTTGCGCGTGCTTTCGAACACCTGTTCGGCAAAAGCCAGGGCGGCGTCGTCTAATTCGGGTTTGGGTTGGTCGGGCTTGGTCATGGGCGGCTCCTTGATTGAGGCATCGTCGGCGGTACCCACCGGCGCGTGCTCATTCTGACAAGCGATAGCGCAAAAGGCGCCATGACGATCGCTATGCCCGGTATAGCCCGTTTGTATCGAATGCCCTTCGTCCTGCGATTCCGAGCATATTCAGAACAGCCACGAGATCGGTCTTTCAGTCTTGGGTCAGGCCGCGATGCGATGCAGGCTAAAGCGCAATGGCGCTTAGACCTTGCCGCTAGCGCGCTGCTTGCGACGAAGAGCTACGTCGAAGCGGTCCGTCCGGCAGGGCTGCCGCCATCGAAGGGCTGTGGCAGTATTTGCGCTTTTAATCGACCTGCAGCCATGAAACCAGAAGATCTCGAACGCTTGGTGACCCAGACGATGCCCTACGGCAAGTACAAGGGGCGTCTGATTGCCGATCTGCCGGGCAACTACCTGAACTGGTTCGCTCGGGTCGGTTTTCCGCCCGGTGAGATTGGTCAGCTCCTGGCGCTTATGCAGGAAATCGACCACAACGGACTGTCGTCCCTGCTCGACCCGCTGCGGCGGCGCTAGACCTCGCGTGGTCGTGCGCGAGCAGGTGCGGCCCCTCGTTTATTCGCTCTGTTCAGCCTGCAGCGCAGCCAGCGCCGGCGCGGCGTAGATACCGATCTCGACCGCCAGAACCATCACCCGATCCAGATCGCAGGTATAGACCAGTACGGCCTGTAGCTCGTCGTCCAGGGGTTCGCTGAAATCCACCAGCACATAGCCGCCTTTCTCCGGGTACAGGCTGCTGAGCTGCGTCTGGATGCGGTTGAGCGCCTTGAGCGGTTCGGTCTTGGCCAACTGTTTGGGTTTGAGCACGAAGGGCACATCCGGCCCGAACGAGCCGAGGATGTACTCGAACAGGGTCTGGTAATCATCGGCCTGGAACAGCACGGTATCCGGCAGGCTGCCGACGACCATCCATTCGCCCAGCGGAATGGGGAAGTCATCGTCGTAGATGATGTCCGGGTTGGCCTGCAGGAACGCTTGGGGATCAGCGTAGGCTTGCGCTGCTTCGTCGGCGAGCCGATTGGTTTCGTCTTCGCTCATGCAGCCCGAGCTGATCAGGGTGATCAGTTCGGCGAGTTGATCTTTCATCTGGCGGTCCTGCTTGTTGGGTACGCAAGAATAACCGAAAGCTGTGCGCCTCCGGTTGGATCGCTCCATGCGGATCGATATGCGTGGGCGACATCCAGTCGGTCATGAAGTCCCGGCCGGCATCCGTGCTGGCGTTGTGTCAGAGCTGTGATCGTTTGTCTGCATTTTCAAAGCGCAGCTGCTGTTTCTGTTAGGTTTTCGTGCACAATAGCCGCCATATAAACGGAGGCGGGATGACGATGGCGATCGGCGTTGGCCGGCATCGCTCTGTTCCGACGCCAGACAACGATCAGCCAATTTCAAGAGGAACGACTGTGCATAACGTCGTCATCAGCGGTACCGGCCTTTATACCCCTGCCAACAGCATTTCCAACGACGAACTGGTTGAATCCTTCAACATCTACTCCCGTCGCTTCAACGCCGAGCATGCCTCGGCCATCGAAGCTGGCGAGGTGCAGCCGATGCCGGAGTCCAGCTCGGCCTTCATTGAGAAAGCATCGGGTATCAAGAGCCGCTTCGTTACCGACAAGGCCGGTATCCTTGATCCGGACCGCATGGTCCCTCGCATCCCCGAGCGTAGCAATGACGAGTGGTCGATTCTTTGTGAGATGTCGGTCAAGGCCGCTCAGCAGGCACTCGAGCGGGCCGGCAAGTCGGCTGCGGATATCGACGGCGTGATCGTTGCCTGCTCTAACCTGCAACGTGCCTACCCAGCCGTCGCCATCGAAGTTCAGGCGGCGTTGGGCATCAAGGGCTTCGGATTCGATATGAATGTGGCTTGCTCCTCCGCCACCTTCGGCATTCAGAATGCCGCCAACTCGGTGCAGCTGGGCCAGGCGCGGGCGGTGCTGATGGTCAATCCGGAAATCTGCACCGGCCACATGAACTTCCGCGACCGTGACAGCCACTTCATTTTTGGCGATGCCTGCACCGCGGTGATCGTCGAGCGCGCCGATCTGGCGACTTCCGCCTATCAATGGGATGTGGTTAGCACCAAGCTGGTGACCGAATTTTCCAACAACATCCGCAACAACTTCGGCTTCCTCAATCGCACGGCCGAGGAATACATGACCAACCCGGACAAGCTGTTCGTCCAAGAAGGCCGCAAGGTATTCAAGGAAGTCTGTCCCATGGTGGCTGAGCTGATCGGCGAACACCTGAAGGAAAATGACATCGAGGTCGGCTCGGTCAAGCGCTTCTGGTTGCACCAGGCCAACCTGAACATGAACCACTTGATCGTGCGCAAGCTGCTCGGCCGCGACGCCAGTCCGGAAGAGGCGCCGGTGATTCTGGATACCTACGCCAACACCAGCTCGGCCGGTTCGGTAATCGCATTCCACAAGCATCAGGACGACCTGCCCAGCGGCAGTCTCGGCGTGCTCAGCTCGTTTGGCGCGGGTTACTCGATCGGCAGCGTGATTTTGCGTAAGCGTTGATCCCAGCCAGAGGGCATGAAGGGTGGGCTCGGGCCCGCCCTTTTTTTGCGCTCGAATTTTGTTCCAAAGGCGGCAAACGTCAGCGGCGATGTAGTTTTGGCAGCCCGTTCTGGCGATAAACGGACGGTGTTTTAGTTCCTCTTGTAATAAAAGCTTTATCAAACAGCCACTTGGCTGACACAACGGCTGGCCAAGATTCCCGCAGCACAAAGAGCCAACCTCCTGTGTTCACCAACGCTGACCTTTAAGGGGAATTTTGATGATCCGTAAGCACTTCGCCGGTTTCGCCGCCAGCGCCCTCGCTTTGGCCGTTTCCGCCCAGGCTTTCGCCGGCACCGTCACCACCGATGGCGCCGATATCATGATCAAGACCAAGGGTGGTCTGGAAGTAGGGACGACGGACAAGGAGTTCTCCTTCAAGATCAACGGTCGTCTGCAAGCCGATGCCGACAGCTTCGATGGTTTCTACACCCAGAACGGTGAGCGGGCTGACGAGTCCTACTTCCGCCGCGCGCGTCTCGAAATATCCGGTGTCGCCTTCACAGACTGGGGCTACACCTTTAACCGTAACTTCAGCGACAGCGCCAGTAACTGGCACGAACTAGCGATCCACTACAATGGCTGGAAGCCAATGCAGCTGTCGATCGGCCGTATCAACCCGACTTTCGGCCTGGAAGAGGCGGTCAGTTCCAAGTGGATTACGGCAATCGAACGTTCTTCGATGTACGACCTGGCTCCCTGGCTGAACAGCCATGAAAACGGTGAAGGCATTCGCCTGCGTACCACTATGGGCATGTTCCACGGCGAAGTCGGCGGCTATCGTCAGAGCGGCAACGAAGACGAAGATGGGCAGAACAACACATCCTTTATCGCGCGTGGCGTGATCGCTCCGATCGTTCAGGACGACCAGGTGCTGCACTTCGGTCTGAACTTCGCGACGCGCGAAGTCGAAGCCGGCTTTGAAGAAGAAATCGAGTCGCGCCTGTCGGTACGCGGCACCACCGAAGACGGTCCGAATGGCAACCGTGCTCTGTTCGGCGGCGCGGCTCTGGACGGCACCGATCAGGCTTGGGGGCTCGAAGCGGCCTACATGATTGGCCCGTTCTCGGTACAGGGTGAGTATCTCAACCGCACAGCGGATGGTGATGCTGCTCTGAACGGCAACGACAACGATCTGGAAGCTACCGGCTACAACGTTCAGCTTGCTTATACGCTGACTGGCGAATCGCGCAGCTACAAGCTGAACGGCGGCAAGTTCGATAAGATCAAGCCGGAAAACAAGCAGATCGGTGCCTGGGAAGTGTTCTATCGTTACGACAACATCACTGTCGACGAAACCGCGATGCTTCCAGTCGGCGAAGGTGCAGCCGTGCCGGTTGCTGGCCTGACGGTCGACAACGCCGAAGCTGCGGCGAAGACCCACACCATCGGCGTCAACTGGTACGCCAACGAGGCGGTAAAGATCTCTGCCAATTACCTGAAGACCAGCGTGGATGACGTGGTCAACGCCAATGGCGATGACGATGGTGACGCCATCAGCCTGCGCGCTCAGTACGTGTTCTAACGCAACACCGCTTCATCCGTAATGCTCCCTTTCAAGCCCCATGTTTCATGGGGCTTTTTTTCGTCCCGGTTACCCGCCAGACTGGCGTCCATGCCTATTCAGACTCTTTCCCGACTTGCCGACATCGACCCCGCTCGTTGGGACGCGCTACTCGGTGACAATCCGCAGCCATTTGTACGGCATGCCTTCCTGTCTTCCCTGGAGGACAGCGGCAGCGTCGGTGGGCGCTCGGGTTGGCATGCGCAGCATCAATTGCTCAGCGATGCGCAGGGTGAGGCGATCGCCGCGCTACCGCTGTACCGCAAGACCAATTCCAACGGCGAGTACGTATTCGACTGGGGCTGGGCCGATGCCTGCCATCGGGCCGGAATCGAGTATTACCCCAAGCTGCTTTGCGCGGTGCCGTTTTCGCCGGTGACCGGTGCGCGCTTGCTGGGTGATCGCGCGGCGGCTGGCCAGCTGCTCGATCAGCTCACTGCCGGGCTTGTTGAGACGGGGCAGTCCAGCCTGCACGTCAATTTCACCGAGCCGGATGCCGACGCGATTTTTCAGGGTCGCGACGGCTGGCTGGAGCGAATTGGCTGCCAGTTCCACTGGCAAAACCGTGGCTACCGGGACTTTCAAGACTTCCTTGACGGCCTCACCTCGCGCAAGCGCAAGCAGCTACGCAAGGAGCGCGAGTATGTGGCGGGACAGGGGATCGAGTTCGATTGGCGCGAGGGCCACCAGCTTGGCGAGGCCGAGTGGGATTTCGTCTACGCCTGTTATGCCAACACCTACCACGTGCGCGGCCAGGCACCGTACCTGACGCGCGGCTTTTTCACTCTGCTGGCCGAGCGGATGCCCGAGGCGATCCGGGTGGTGCTGGCCCGCCAGGGCGGCCGGCCGGTGGCCATGGCCTTTAGCCTGATCGGCGCGTGCGGGCTCTATGGCCGCTACTGGGGCTGTCTCGCCGATTTCGATCGGCTGCACTTCGAGACCTGCTTCTATCAGGGCATCGATCAGGCGATTGCTGCTGGATTGCCTCGTTTCGACGCCGGCGCCCAGGGCGAGCACAAGCTGATCCGCGGGTTCGAGCCGGTGATTACGCGCTCATGGCATTATCTGGTGCATCCGGGACTGCACGCTGCGGTCAGCGAATTTCTCGAGCAGGAACGCCTGGGCGTACTGCGCTATGCCGAGGCGGCGCGTGACGCGCTGCCCTATCGGCAAGGCTGAGCAGGTGCTATTTCGCCTTCGGCGCTGCGCTGACGCCTTCGAGCGTGGCAAAGGAGGTGTCCTTGGCGGTCAGCAGAAAATCACGCATGAAGGGTGAATCCAGCATGTCGGCACGAATGCCAGCAAACAGGGTGGCGAACAGGCCTTTCTCACCCAAGCGCTTGGCGGTGACATAGCCGCGCGTGCTGTATTCGTGCAGCGCCCAGTTCGGTACGCAGCAAACGCCGCGGCCTGACGCCACCAGCTGCATCATCATCACTGTGAGCTCCGAGGTGCGGACCTGGGCCGGCTCCACATCCGCCGGCTCGAGGAAGCGGGTGAAGATGTCCAGCCGATCGTGGTCCACCGGATAGGTGATCAAGGTTTCGCTGGCGAGGTCTTCGGCGCGCACGTAAGGCCTGGTTGCCAGTGGATGTTGGTTGGCGACCGCCAGCAACGCTTCGTAGGTAAACAGTGGAACGTAGGTAATGCCGGGCAGCTCGATCGGGTCGGACGTCACTACCAGATCCAGATCGCCCCGTGCCAGCGCCGGTAGGGGCGCGAAAGAGAACCCCGATGCCAGATCGAGCTCGACCTCCGGCCAGGCATCGCGGAATTGATCAATGGTCGGCATCAACCACTGAAAGCAACTGTGGCACTCGATCGCCATGTGCAGGCGGCCGGCGGTCCCCCCGGCCAATCTGGCCAGGTCACGCTCGGCGCTGCGCAGCTGTGGCAGCAGGCTGTCTGCCAGTTGCAGCAGACGCAAACCGGCGCTGGTGAAGCGAACCGGCCGAGTCTTACGCACGAAAAGCTGAAGGCCTAAGCGCTCTTCCAGTTCCTTGAACTGGTGCGACAGCGCCGACTGGGTCAGATGCAGGCGTTCGGCCGCCTCGACGAGGCTGTCCGTCTCGCGCAGTGCATGAAGGGTTTTCAGGTGACGAATTTCCAGCATGCGACGGCTTCCTGCTGTTTCGGGGCCTGGATACGAGTTTGGGCTCGATCAGGGATAAGCCGGCGACTTGAACACCGCTCATCGTGATGGCGAAGTTTGTCCCAGCGCGATGGCGATTGTCGAGTGGGAGACGGCGAGCCGTTTCAGCTGGCAACTGCGTGATTTACATCCAGATGCGGCTCACGAGATAGGCCAGCACGACAAGAAACAGGAGGGCGACGAGGACCAGTGCGCCGTCGCGCGCCATCATGCCCAGCCCGAGGAAACTCAGCGCCGCACCCGCGATGGAATTGCCGAACGGAATCAGCTCGAGTGGAGGCATGGTGGCGGCGATCAGCAGGCAGACCACTGCATTGAAATATACCGCGATGCCTTCGGTAAGGAACGTCAGGCGATGGCGCAGCATTCGATCGACCAGACGCGCGGGGCGCTTGAGAAAAGCGATGGCGCGATCATATTTACCACGCGAAGCGCAGCGTCCAAGCAACCACCGAGGTAGCCAGAAATGCTTGCGCCCCATCAGCAACTGGAGTGCGATTAGCCCCACCATCACGGCGAAGAAGCTCGGTAGCCCGGGGATACCCGACAATGGGGAGAATACCAGCAATCCCGGCACCAGTAACAAGGCACCGAAGCTGCGGTGACCGGTCGCTTCGAGCATGCTCTCGATGGTGATCGGTTCGCCGGGTTCGCCGGCCTGGGCAAGGTGTTCAAGGAGGGTTCGGAGGTTCTGCGGTTGTTCTTCGGCAATCATTTTTCGGTCGTCTCACTGCGTGTAGGTTGTTAGAGAGCAAACCGGACGAAATGTCCAACATGAAGAATTCTACGGTTTGAATCAAATTAGATGAGTTTGTTTCATCGATTCCATGCGCCGACAATCCCTTCATCGAAGAACGAGATGAATTGGAGATTGTTATGGCTATTGCTCATTCCCTGGGTTTTCCACGCATTGGCGCCGATCGTGAATTGAAGAAGGCACTGGAGGCGTACTGGAAGGGCGAGCTGAGCGAGGGTGAGCTGCGTCAGGTCGGCCGGCAATTACGCGCTGCCCATTGGCAGCTGCAGGCCGATGCAGGTATCAAACTGCTGCCGGTCGGCGACTTTGCCTGGTACGACCAGGTGCTGACCCACTCGTTGATGTTCGGCGTGATTCCGGAGCGGTTTCGCCCTGTCGATGGTATTCCGACGCTGGATACCCTGTTCGCCATGGCGCGTGGCGTCACCAAGAGCTGCTGCGGCGGAGCCCAGGCGCAGGAAATGACCAAGTGGTTTGATACCAACTATCACTATCTGGTGCCCGAATTTACTGCGGACCAGCAGTTCAGCCTGTCCTGGATGCAGCTGTTCGAAGAAGTCGAGGAAGCCCGGACGCTGGGCCATGCAATCAAGCCGGTGCTGATAGGCCCACTGACCTACCTCTGGCAGGGCAAGGCCAAGGGCGATGCATTCGACAAGCTGGAATTGCTCGAACGGCTGCTGCCGATCTACGGCGAAGTGCTTGAGCGGTTGGCTGCGCAAGGCGTCGAATGGGTACAGATCGACGAACCGATTCTGGTGCTGGATTTGCCGCAGGATTGGAAGAATGCCTTCGAGCGAGCCTATAACCTGTTGCAGCGTGCGCCTTTGAAGAAGCTGGTCGCGACCTATTTCGGTGGTCTGGAAGACAATCTGGGACTTGCCTCTGCGCTGCCGGTAGATGGTCTTCACATCGATCTGGTCCGCGCCCCGGAGCAATACCCGGTGATTCTCGACCGCCTACCGGCTTACAAGATCCTGTCGCTCGGCCTGGTCAACGGACGTAACGTCTGGCGTTGCGATCTGGACAAGGCGCTGGCGGTGCTTCGGCATGCTGACGAGCGGCTCGGCGAGCGGCTTTGGGTCGCACCTTCCTGTTCCTTGCTGCATACGCCGGTGGATCTAGCACGGGAAGACCAGTTGGATGCCGAGCTGAAAAGCTGGCTCGCCTTCGCGGTGCAAAAATGCTCTGAAGTCTCGATTCTCTCGCGTGCGTTGAATAGTTCCGAAGATGCCCAGGTGCAGGCAGCGTTGCAGGATAGTCGCGCCGTGCAGGCCAGCCGTGCGCAATCGCCGCGTATCCATAAGCCCGAGGTGCAAGCGCGTCAGGCTGCGATCAAGCCGCGCCATAGTCAGCGCCAGTCACGCTTTGCCGAGCGGATCGAGAAACAGCGCGCACGGCTGGATCTACCACCGTTTCCGACCACAACCATCGGTTCGTTTCCGCAGACGCCAGCTATCCGCCTGGCGCGTCAGGCGTTCAAGCAGGGCAGGCTGGCGCCGGCCGACTACACCGAGACGATGCAGGCGGAGATTCGGCACGCCGTCGCGGTACAGGAGCAGCTAGGTCTGGACGTATTGGTGCACGGCGAGGCCGAGCGCAACGACATGGTGGAGTATTTCGCTGAGCAGCTGGATGGTTACGCCTTCACACGCTTTGGCTGGGTGCAGAGTTACGGCTCGCGCTGCGTGAAGCCGGCGGTCATTTACGGTGATCTGAGCCGCCCGGCACCCATGACGGTGGAGTGGATTCACTACGCACAGCAGCAGACCGGGAAGATCATGAAGGGGATGCTGACCGGCCCGGTGACGATGCTGATGTGGTCGTTCACCCGCGAGGACGTCAGCCGAGAGCAGCAGGCACGACAGCTGGCGCTGGCAATCCGCGACGAGGTCTGCGATCTCGAAGCGGCAGGTATAAAAATCGTGCAGATCGACGAAGCGGCGTTCCGTGAAGGCCTGCCGTTGCGTCGTGCACAGTGGCAGGGCTATCTCGATTGGGCGGTCGAGGCGTTCCGCCTGTGCGCCAGTGGAGTACGCGATGAGACGCAGATTCATACACACATGTGTTACAGCGAGTTCAACGATGTGATCGAGTCGATCGCGGCGATGGACGCCGATGTCATCACCATCGAGACCTCGCGCTCGCAGATGGAGCTGCTTGAGGCCTTCCGCGCCTTCGACTATCCCAACGACATCGGCCCGGGCGTCTATGACATCCATTCTCCGCGGGTGCCGGATACGGGCGAGATGGTTCAGCTGCTGGAGAAGGCCTGCGAGCGCATCCCCGCGGATCGACTTTGGGTCAATCCGGACTGCGGCTTGAAGACTCGCGGCTGGCCGGAAACCGAGGCAGCGCTAGTCAACATGGTCGCCGCGGCTCGGCAGCTACGTTTGGCGCAGCGGGCAAAGGTGGCCTGAGCCAGGATCGGTCGTGGCCCCGCTCGATCCCGCTGCGACCTGTTCGGCCTGCACACTGTGCGGGCCGTTGTGTTTTTGGCTAATGTAGCGGCTCTCATTCAATGACCTTACCGTAATGACGCCCGCTATCGATCTGCTGAAAAAAGCCAAGGCTGACCATCGCATCCACAGCTACGAGCACGACCCGAAATCCGCTTCCTATGGGCTCGAGGCGGCCGAAAAGCTCGGCCTGGAACCCGCGCGGGTGTTCAAAACGCTGCTAGCCTGCAGCGAGAAGAACGAACTGCTGGTCGCCGTCGTGCCCGTCGCCGGTAGCCTCGATCTCAAGGCGTTGGCGCAGGCGGCGGGGGTGAAAAAGGTCGACATGGCCGATCCCATGGCGGCGCAGCGGGCGACGGGCTATTTGGTGGGTGGTATCAGTCCGCTGGGTCAGAAGAAACGGCTTCGTACCTTTATAGACAGTTCGGCTCAGGCGCAACCGAGCATCTATGTCAGTGCCGGGCGGCGAGGATTGGAGGTGGAATTGTTGGCCGAGATGTTGGCCGAGCACACCGGCGGCAGCTTCGCGCCGATCGGCCGGCCTTGATCAGGCTGGGCGGCTGAGTGGGTCAGAGCGGCGGCAGGATCTCGCCGAGGTCGGTATCGTTGATGCCGGGGATGTGAATCTCGTTGTGAACCAGCTGCTGGCCTTCCATTTGCGGCTGGGTTACCCAGGTCAGGATGTCGTAGTAGCGGCGGATGTTGGCGACGAAGTGCACCGGTTCGCCTCCGCGCGCATACCCGTAGCGCGTCTTGGTGTACCACTGTTTCTGCGACAGGCGTGGCAGCATCTGCTTCACGTCCAGCCACTTGTTCGGATCCAGCCCTTCGCTCTCGGCGAGCTTGCGTGCGTCTTCCAAATGGCCTCCGCCGACGTTGTAGGCGGCCAGGGCGAACCATGTGCGGTCCGGTTCCTTGATGCTGTCTGGCAGGTTGGCATGAACCCGGGCGATGTACTTGCCGCCACCCTGAATGCTCTGGACAGGGTCGAGGCGGTTGGTCACGCCCATGGCCTTGGCGGTATTCAGTGTCAGCATCATCAGGCCGCGCACGCCGGTTTTCGATGTCGCTTCCGGCTGCCAGTGGGATTCCTGATAGCCGATCGCGGCGAGTAGACGCCAGTCGACGCCATGTTCCTTGGCCGTTTCGCGAAAGACTTTTTCATAGCGAGGCAAGCGCTGCTGCAGGTGTTTTGCGAAGGCGTAGGCGCCGACGTAGCCGAGCACGTCGACATGACCGTAATAGCGCTCGCGCAAGCGCTGCAGAGTACCGTTCTCCTGAGCCAGATCGAGAAACTGGTTCGCGGCCTCTAGCACCGTGTCGTCTTCACCCTTGCCAATGATCCACGACAGGCTGTTCTGCTCGCCCAGGTCAAAGGCCACCCGTGCATTGGTGAAGTACACCTGATTGAGCGCCAGTTCATTCGACTCGACCAGCGTCAGGTCCACCTGACCTTCGTCGACCATGCGCAGCAGGTCGACCACTTCCACCGCGTCGGATTCCTCATAGCGCAGATCCGGCAGTTCGGCCTGCAGCGCCTTGAGTTTTTCCGCCTGGCTGCTGCCCTTGAGTACGAGAATGCGCTTGCCGACCATATCTTCGGGCTCGGTCGGTCGGCGTTGTCCACGGCGGTAAACCACCTGTGTGGTGACGTCCAGGTAGGGTTTGGTGAAGCGCGCCAGATCTTTACGTCCTTCGCTGGCCACCAGGCCGGCCGCCGCCAACGTAGGGCCGCCGGGGCGATTAAGGCGGGTGAAAATCTCTTCGATGCTATCGGCGGTTTCGATTTGCAGCTTGACGCCGAGATGACTGGCAAAGCGCTTGACCAACTCGTACTCGAAGCCGGCCTCGCCGTTGCGGTCCTGGAAATAGGTGGACGGGCTGTTGCGGGTGATCACGCGCAGTACGCCTTCCTCCTTAATACGCTCGAGTGCGCTGGGCGGTTCAGCGCAGCTGCTGAGCATCAGGAAGAGTCCGGTCGCCAGCAACCAGGAGGTGCAGCGCTTGCGGAACGCGGTTTGGGCAAACATCGGCGCAGTATACGCAAAGGCGAACCGCCACCATATCTCGACAGGATCGACGGACTTTGCTAAGCGCGGCAGAGGGCGCTGGTGATACCGGGCTGCTTGGGGCCTATTGAGTTCGCCTGTCAGGGTGCACATGTTTCGAGGCATTGCCGTACCGGTCGTTGGCGCTGCCAGGGTTGGTCGCCTGGGTGCGTACTCGGCAGCCTGGCGAGCTTGCCGTGGGCGCTGCGGACCGGGAAAATCTGCCGATCATGGCCGGGCTATCCGGTATATCCGGGTGGTTACCCATCCGCGTCGAGGATTCCGTCGCATGAGCGTCGTTGCTGCAAAACCCTGGTTCGTCTACCTGGTACGGGCCGCCAACGGCTCGCTGTACTGCGGGATCAGCGATGATGCGCAGCGACGTTTCGCCGCGCACCAGGCCGGGCGAGGGGCGCGTTTCTTTCATTCGAGCCCGGCAGTGGCTTTGGTCTATGTCGAAGCCTGCGAGAGCAAGGGTGATGCGCTACGCCGGGAGCGTGCAATCAAGCGGCTGAAGAAGCCGGCCAAGGAAGGGCTGGTCGCCATGCAGGGTGGCTGCGACCTGATGAATACTGCGCCAATCAGCTGAACGGCTGGGCTGCTTCGTCGCGCGCGAGTAAGCTGCCGGTCTACTTACAAGACTGGCGGAGCCTGCAATGCACGAGATCATTCTGCACCACTATCCCACCTCTCCGTTCGCCGAAAAGGCGCGCCTGATGCTGGGCTTCAAACAGCTCTCCTGGCGCTCGGTGGCCATTCCACCGATCATGCCCAAACCGGATCTCACTGCATTAACGGGGGGTTATCGCCGCACGCCGGTGCTGCAGATCGGGGCCGATGTGTATTGCGATACCGCACTGATGGCCCGCCGCCTCGAAGCCGAGAAAAGCACCCCGGCGCTATTTCCTGAAGGCCAGGAATTCGTAGCGGCGACCTTGGCACAGTGGGCTGATTCGGTGTTGTTTCTACATGCCGTGAGCCTGGCATTCCAGCCCGAGTCGATGGCGGTGCGTTTCGCTCAGGTACCCAAGGAATTCGTGCAGGTGTTCAGCAAGGATCGCGCCGCGTTATTCAGCAGCGGCTCGGTAGCGCGCATTCCACTGGAGCAGGCCAAGAGTCAGTGGCCGGTACTGATGGCGCGCCTGCAGCAACAGCTGGCACGGGAGGATGGTGAGTTCCTGTTGGGCAATGCGCCCTGTGTGGCTGATTTCGCGGTGGCTCATTGCCTGTGGTTCCTCAAGGGCACGCCGGTGACTTCGCCGCTTGTCGACAATTACCCTGAGGTCGCTGTCTGGCTGAGCAAGATCCTGGGTGTCGGGCATGGCTCGTATAGCGAACTGTCTTCCGAAGATGCGCTGACAATCTCCAGGGATGCCTCGCCCGCCGCGTTGCCGGATGAGGCATTCGTCGAACCCAACGGTTTCAAGCTCGGCCAGCAGGTCAGCATCAGCGCCGTGGATTACGGGACCGAACCGGTGGCCGGTGAGTTGCAATTTGCCGGTGTCGAGGAGCTGATCCTGCGCCGTGAAGACGAGCGCGCCGGGGTGGTGCACGTGCATTTCCCGCGTATCGGCTATCGAATCGACGCGCTCTGATGCGTATGGCCCGCGGTACGGCGATCGCCGCGCCGCGGGTCGCTCCGGCCCCTGCAGTTACAGCGCAATGAACAGCAGGGTAACGCCCAGCAGCAATCGGTAGATCACGAACGGCAGCATGCCCATTGCATCCAGTGCCTTCAGGAACAGCTTGATGCAAAGAAAGGCGGCGACGAAGGACAGCGCTGCACCGATGAAAATGTCGTTCCACTGCGCATCTTCTCCTGATTGGGCCAGTTCGACGGCCTTCAGTCCACCCGCCGCGAGAATCAGCGGTATCGACAGCAGAAACGAGAAGCGAGCAGCGGTCTGCCGGGTGAACCCGAGCAGCAGCGCCGCGGTCATGGTGATGCCTGAGCGTGACGTGCCGGGAATCAATGCCAGCGCCTGGGCGCAGCCGATGATCAGTGCGCTCTTCCAGGTCAGTTGATCCATCTCGGAGACGCGTCTGCCCTTGACGTCCGCGTGCCACAGCAGCAAGCCGAAAATGATCGTGGTGGCAGCGATGAACAGCATGGAGCGGGTGTACTGCTCGATGTAGTCCTCCAGCAGCAGTCCGATGATCGCCGCCGGCAGCGTACCGATGATGATCGCCCAACCCAGCCGGCTTTCGGCACTGGCCTGCTGGCGGAACACATGCGACAGCCAGCCGCGGCTGGTGGCGATCACTTCATGGCGGAAGCAGATCAGCACGGCGAACAAGGTGCCCACGTGCACGGCGACGTCGAACGCCTGGCCCTGGTCCGGCCAGCCGAGAACCTGCGACGGGAGGATCAAGTGAGCGGAGGAGGAGATCGGGAGAAATTCGGTGATGCCCTGAACCAGGGACAGAACAATCAGGTGAAGCCAATCCATTGTGAATCCTTACCAGAACGGGTCGTGCACGTTTGCTGCTCCAATAGAGCAGCCCATGTGACTGACAAACCGGCGTTTCATTCAGCAGCGGTTGGAATTCGTTCCGCTCAGTGAACCGGCGCCGGCATGACCCGAGCCGCTGTAGCAGCGGCTGTCTGCAACCAAGATGAGAAAGTAGCGTCAGCTGTCTCCGCTGGTTGGCGGCTCAGCCCTTGCGGCGCTTGAGTTGATCGGTCAGCTGGGTCGGGAGTTGCCGGATGATCAACATATCGCGGGCTTCGTCGTATTCGACCTTCGAGCCCAGCAAATGGGACTCGAAGCTGATCGACAACCCCTCGGCGCGCCCGGTGAAGCGCTGGAATTGGCTGAGAGTGCGCTTGTCCGCCGGAATCTCCGGCGAGAGTCCGTAGTCCTTGTTGCGGATGTGCTCGTAGAAGGCTCGCGGGCGTTCCTCATCGATCACGCCGGACAGCTCCTCAAGCGACATCGGCTCGCCGATCTTCGCCTGGCTGCTGGCGTAACCCACCAGGGCGCTGGTTTTCTCGCGCGCCTTCTCGTCCGGGAGGTCTTCGCTCTCGACGTAATCACTGAAGGCCTTGAGCAGCGTTCGTGTCTCGCCGGGGCCGTCGACGCCTTCCTGGCAACCGATGAAGTCGCGAAAGTACTCCGAAACCTTCTTGCCGTTCTTGCCCTTGATGAAGGAGATGTACTGCTTGGACTGCTTGTTGTTCTGCCACTCGGAGATGTTGATCCGCGTGGCCAAGTGCAGTTGGCT
Organism: Pseudomonas sp. SST3; assembly: GCF_003325755.1. The sequence continues at coordinate 49,674 of NZ_QORI02000018.1, forward strand.
GAGGTCGAGGTGCCTGGCTTCGGTGACGTCCAGCGAGTCCGTGACGGTGACGCCGTTGCTGTGGTGCAGCAGGGCGATGGCGAGGTAATCGGTCATGCCCTGCTGGTAGTGGGCGAACAGTACGTGGCCGCCGGTGGACAGGTTGGATTCTTCCATCAGCTTCTGCAGATGCTCGACTGCCTGACGGCTGAACGCGGCGAAGTCTTGATTGCTTTCCATGTACTGCGCGAGCCAGCCGCTGAACGGATAGGCGCCGGATTCCTCGTGGAAGAAGCCCCAGGCCTTGCCCTGCTTGGCGTTGTAACTCTCGTTAAGATCGGCCAGCAGATTTTCGATGGCCTGGGACTCGCCCAGCTCCGAGTCGCGGGCGTGAAGCACGGCAGGGGTGCCGTCCGGCTTTTTCTCGATCAGGTGGACAATGCAGTGGCGAATCGGCATGGGTTACTCGCGTCGGGTGAGACAGGCAGGCGGCAGTTTACCCGAGCATCCACGTCCTCCGCAGAGCAAAAAAGTGGATGCGAGCGGGTAGGGGTATACGAGTAAGATGGATCCCCCTCGTTTTTTGTTAAGTGTGTCGGCGATGAATGCGATATGGCGCAACAGTGTCTGGATTCTGCTGGGTGGTTCCCTGATCTTGGCCGTTTCTTTGGGGACGCGACATGGGTTCGGCTTGTTCCTGCCACCCATGAGTGCGGAGTTCGGTTGGGGGCGCGAGGTCTTCGCGTTCGCCATCGCTCTGCAGAACCTGATCTGGGGCCTGGCGCAGCCGGTCACCGGCGCTCTGGCCGATCGTTTCGGGGTCGCCCGGGCGGTACTGATTGGCGGCGTGCTTTACGCGGTCGGTCTGTTATTTATGGCTGGCGCGGATTCGCCGCTGTCGCTCTCGCTGAGCGCCGGACTGCTGATCGGGCTGGGGCTTTCCGGCACCTCGTTTTCGGTAATTCTCGGCGCGGTCGGTCGCGCCGTACCGGCGGAGAAGCGCAGCATGGCGATGGGTATCGCCAGTGCAGCGGGATCCTTCGGCCAGTTTGCCATGCTGCCCGGCACACTCGGACTGATCGGCTGGCTGGGCTGGTCCTCGGCCTTGCTGGCCTTGGGGCTTCTGGTGGCGTTGATCATGCCGCTGGCGCTGATGCTGCGCAGCGGTCCACCCGCGCCGGTGACCGGACCGCAGCAGTCGCTGGCTGAGGCGCTGCGAGAGGCTGTTGCGCATCCGGGCTTTCGCCTGTTGGCGCTGGGTTTTTTCGTCTGTGGTTTCCAGGTGGTGTTCATCGGCGTTCACCTGCCGGCGTATCTGGTGGATCAGCAACTGCCGGCCATGGCGGGCACCACGGTCCTGGCGCTGGTAGGGCTGTTCAATATCGTCGGTACCTATACCGCCGGTTGGCTGGGTGGCTGCTATTCGAAACCCAAGCTGCTGACGGCGCTTTATCTGCTGCGGGCGGTGGTGATCAGCGCGTTTTTCTTCGCTCCGCTGACGCTCTGGACCGCCTATGCTTTCGGCATCGCCATGGGTCTGCTGTGGCTGTCCACGGTGCCGCTGACCAATGGCACCGTGGCGACGTTATTCGGTGTGCGCAACTTGTCGATGCTCGGTGGCATCGTCTTCCTGTTTCATCAGATCGGCTCGTTCTTTGGAGGTTGGTTGGGTGGTTGGGTATACGACCAGACCGGCAGCTACGATCTGGTCTGGCAAATTTCCATCGCGCTTAGCCTGATGGCCGCCGCACTGAACTGGCCGATTCGCGAGCAACCGGTCGAGCGGGTGCGCCTGGCTGCGGGAACCGCCTGATGCGTAACGCTGGACTCTGGGCAGGCGGCATCGTGCTGGCGTCGCTGGTGCTGGCTGCGGCCTGGTGGGGCTGGCATCAGGGTGGACTGGCTCTGCTGCAGCTGGGCGTCGGCATCTGCTGATCAACCGTTTGGTCGTTTTTATCGTCAGCGATGGAATCAATTCGCCAACCAGTGGCTCCAACAAACGAGACGATTGAAAGTTGTCGCGCAATCGTCATCGAAGATCTGTAAAAAGCTGCGGCATGCAGTTATCTGGAGCCACCGAACCCATGTCTACTCTCACCGAACTCGCCCAACAGATCGCCCAGCTCTACCCTCTACAGGACAAGCGTGTTGGCAAGCGCTACCGCGTGGTAGGCGAGCTTGCCGGAATGACCGAGCTGGAGGAGATCAATGGCGAGCCGCGCTACATCCAGACCATGGCGCTGAAGAACAAACAATTATGGGACGTGGCAATCTGAGCCATGGCTCACGTGCGCGACGCGCATTGCGGCGATGCTGCAGCGATAACCCATCTGCTTGCCGAACTGGGTTACCCAGGGACCGGTAAGTTCATCGACCATCGCCTACAACAACAGCTGAATCACGCTGATGCCTGTCTGCTGGTGGCGGAAGGGGACGATGGTCAATTGATGGGGTTCATCTCCCTCCATTTCGTTGTGCAGCTCGCCCTTGAAGGCGACTTCTGCCGCATCAGCTATTTCTGCGTCGACTCGAGGGCACGCGGCCTGGGTGTCGGGTCGCTGCTGGCGAAGGCTGCTGAACAGCGAGCCCGTGCCCGTGGCTGTGATCGCCTGGAGCTCCATTGCGATGTTCGTCGCGACGCGGCCCATCGCTTCTATACGAGACTGGGCTACGAAGATGCACCGAAGTACTTTCGCCGCTCGCTGACGACCTGAATCAGCCGGGCCGACGGTTCCAGCGCGTCGCGCGCCACTCGCTCCGCTGCTGTTCGGTCAAGAAGGTCCACGCGACGAATCGACTACGTTTCTGCCCTTGAGACATGTCCGAGACCCGTACCAGCCGGGCGCCGAGCTTCTTCAGCCGGGCCTGTAGCGGTTGCACATTGCCTGCTTTGGATACCAGCGTGCTGAACCAGCAGACTTGCTGCGCCACACTGTGGCTTTCGTCCGCCAGTCGAGCGGTGAATGCCGCCTCGCCCCCTTCGCACCAGAGCTCGGCCGCCTGGCCACCAAAGTTCAACGCCGGTAGCTTGCGCTTGGGGTCGAGCTTGCCGAGGTTGCGCCACTTGCGTTGGCTACCACTGCTGGCCTCGGCCTGCGAGGCGTGGAAGGGTGGGTTGCAAAGCGTGATGTCGAAGCGATCATCCGGCTGCAGCAGCTTCTCGAAAACGTGGCGTGGGTCAGTTTGCTGGCGCAGGGTGATGCTCTTGCCCAGCTTGTTCGCCGCGACGATGGTACGCGCCGAAGCCAGCGCAGTGGCGTCGATGTCCGAGCCGGTAAAGCGCCAGCCATATTCGCGCAAGCCGATCAGCGGATAGATGCAGTTGGCGCCGGTGCCGATGTCCAGCGCATGAATGCTTGCGCCACGAGGGATCTGGCCGGCATTTTCGTCGGCCAGCAGATCGGCGAGTCCATGCAGATAATCGGCCCGGCCAGGAATCGGCGGGCACAGGTAGCCCTGTGGAATATTCCAGTGCGCGATTCCGTAGAACTGCTTCAGCAGCGCCCGGTTGAACACCCGCACCGCATCCGGGTTGGCGAAGTCGATGCTTTGCTTGCCGTAGGGGTTGATGATCACGAATTCGGCCAGCTCCGGACTGGCGGCTATCAGGCCAGGGAAATCGTATCGTCCGGTGTGCCGATTACGGGGGTGCAAAGCGGTCTTGTCAGCGGCGGGCTTGGCGGCGCGCGATGGCGCCTTGGCTGATTTCGAGACGGTCATGTTCGGCTGCTGGTAGCGGTTGAAAAGTCCGTATTGTCCCACAGCTTTCAGGTGCGACGTGGAACCAGCAGCGTCCAGATCAAACCCCATAGCAGCGCACCGGCACCGAGCCAGAAGGCGCTGTGCAGGGAGCCGCCCATATTCAGCCAGATGCCAGTGAGCCAGGGGCCGGCCAACTGGGTAAGGCTGTAGAGCGCGATCAGCGCGGCGGACAGTCGCGGCCCCTGGTGCGGATGCAGGGCGCGGGCCAGTCGCTGGGTCAGCAACACAGTGCCGAGGAAGGTTCCGCCGACCAATACCCCACAAAGCAAGATGCCCGGCGCACCCGGCAGTAATAGGGCGGCCAGTACGCCGGCCAGTTGGGCGACATAACTTAGACGCAGGGCCAGGATGTCTCCGAGCAGCGCACCAAGACGGTTCCACAACCAGGGCGAGGGGAGCGTCGCGAGCGCGACCACCAACCAGCTGCTTTCGATGAGGAAATCACTCGGGTCGACCTGCAGGCTAGCCACCATGGGTAGGAAGGTCATCGGCAGGATGTAGCCCATACCGGCGCCAGCGTAGGAGAGAAATAGCGGTGTGCTGGCGCGATCCAGCAGACGCCCGCTTGGTACGTGTACTGGTTCCTCGGTGGGCTCAGCTTCCGGCATGTCCAGGCGGGCCAGCCGCCACCAGCCCCACCATGCCAGCGGAATGGACAGCAGCGCGGCCGGCCACCAGCGATCGGCACCTTCGAGCACGCCGTTGCTCAGGCTCACCAGGAGGCTGGAAAGGATCATCCCGACACCCACGCCTAGGTAGACCAGGCCGCTGGAGGACACGCGGCGATGGCGCGCAAGCCACTCGAGGATCAATGAAGGGGCCTGGACGAAAACCAGCCCATTGCTGATGCCGTTGAGCAGGCGCAGCGCGGAGAGCGCGTCGGCTGATTCGACCTGAGTCTGCGCCAGCGTGCTGAGCCCATGCAGGACCAGCGCCCACGGCAGGCTGCGGCGGATCTGAGCAACCCGGTGCCAGCGCAACGCAAGGAGCGCCCCGATGAGATAGCCCAGGTAGTTCCAGCTGGCGATGCTGGCGCCTTCCTGTACCGTCAGCAGTCCGTCTTGCACCAGCCACGGCAGTAGCGGTGTATAGACGAAGCGGCCAAGGCCGTGAACGACCAGCAGCAGCGTGGCACCGGCCAGCAGAGTCGGGAATAGGGCGGGGCGTTGGGGCATCGGGAGCGGACCATCCAGCGAAAAGATCCACAGCTTAGCGATACCCGCGATAAACGAACACGCGACCGATGGATAGTATGGCGCGTGTGTCAGTGCATGGGAGAGCGGAGCGTAACCCTATCGGCGGCGCCTCGCCGCCGGGCGCAAGTCATGGATAACCGAGAACAGATTTGAGTTGGGCGAGGTTGCGCTCGATCCATTGCTGGTCGATCGCACCCCAATCGTAAATACGGTACTGGCCGGCGTTATGTCGCTCACCGTCTTCCTGGGTGAACCGGCAGTCAATATCGAGATCGGCCAATGCGGCCAGGGTGTCCTGAGCGGTGCGTCTGGGCATACCGGTTGCAGCCATCAACGCTGGCACGCTGGTGGCCGCTCCGGTGTCGATCAGCCAGGCGACGTAGAGGCGTCGGTAGAAACTGCTCTTGGTCTTGCTGATGGTCATCGCGATTCCATGATTTGAAACCCGGGCCGTTGAAGCCCGCTTTATACGGCTTCGACGACTCGAGGATTGCCACGCATCAACGCAGGGCGAGCATGCCGATGTAGGTGACCGTGCCGGCCGTGTAACCGAGGAAAGCCAGTAGGCTGACACGCTTGACGTACCAGGTGAAACTGATCTTTTCCATGCCCATGGCTGCGACACCGGCCGCCGAACCGATGATCAGAGTGCTGCCTCCGGTGCCGGCGCAATAGGCGAGCATCTCCCAGAAATTACCGTCGACCACGAACTGCGACAGCCAGGCGACCTCACCCGGCGCGGCCGCCGCAAGTACGGCAGGACTGACCAGCGGATACATTTTCATCGACCCGGCTACCAGTGGCACGTTATCGACCACGGCCGAAAGCAGGCCGATGGTGTAGTTGATCGGATAGATGTGACCCATCGACTCGCGCAGCAACGTGGCCACCTGGGTCAGGTGACCGGCGGTGGCTAGCGCCGCGACAGCCAGCAAGATGCCGAGGAAAAACAACACACTCGGAGTATCGACCTTGCGCAGCACGCCCACGACCGAGAGGGGATGCTTGTGCTCTTCTTCCTTGTGGCGATGGAGGAATTCAGTGGCGACCCAGAGGACGCCAAGGCCGAACAGGATGCCCATGTAAGGTGGCAGGTGCGTAACCGTCTTAAACACCGGCACGAATACCAGTGCGCTCAGGCCCAGGGCCAGTACCAGGTTGCGTTCGAAGGCTGTGGTAGCCGACGGATGGCGCTCGGCCAGATGCGCGCGGGCCCGAGGGCGGGGCACCTCGCCGCGCAGGCGGAAGCTGAGGATCAGCAGCGGTACCAGCAGGCAAACCAGGCTCGGTACAAACAGCCCGACGATCACGCCTGGTGCGGTGATCTGATTGCCGATCCAGAGCATGGTGGTGGTTACGTCGCCAATGGGCGACCAGGCACCACCAGCGTTGGCGGCGATCACCACAACGCCGACGAAAAGCCAGCGCTCCGGACGGCCGCGGATCAGCTTGCGCAGTAGCGAGACCATGACGATGGTGGTGGTCAGGTTGTCCAGTGCGGCAGACAGGAAGAACGTCAGGAAGCCGATGATCCAAAGCAGGTGGACGCGCTTGCGAGTCTGAATGCGGTCGGTGATGACCTTGAAACCTTCGTGGGAATCGATCAGCTCGACGATGGTCATTGCACCGAGCAGAAAGAACAGGATTTCCGATATCTCTCCCAGGTGATGCCGCAGCGCCTCGACCACCACGGCGGACGAGTTGCCCGGATCATGGCTGCCCGGCTGCAACAGCGGGACGATGGCGTCCGCGCCTAATACCAGCACCGTCCAGCAAAGCACCGCGGTCAGAATCGCGGCGGCCGCCTTGTCTATCTTCAGAGGATGTTCGAAGGCTATGCATAGATAGCCAATGACAAACACAACAGCCATGAGTACATACATCGGAGGGGCTCCACTTTTAGAAACCGTACCGGCCCGTTTGGCGAAACTGGCTCGGGTTGCTGGCGGGCTTAAAAAGAAGGGGCGACTGGCTATGCGAGTGAATTAAGTTGAAACCGCGATACGGACGGCGGGAACTGCGTCGTGAACGGCTGCGCGTACGGCCACCCCACTCGGGGGTGCTTCGCTGCGGGCTTACTTCAATGTCGTAGAGCTTTCTGCGTCGATTCGAGCCTGCCAGTTGTAATCGGATATTTCGATGTGCGACATAGTGTACCAGCCGCACCGGCAGTAACTTGTCATCAATCAAGAGGATTTGCGTAAGCAAAAAGGCCAGCACATCAAGTGCTGGCCTTTGGCTTCATTACAGGCTGGCGATGCGCTCGCGCTGTTCCACCAGTCGCGCTTTGGCCTGCTCGGCCTCGGCCAGTTTGGCGCGTTCCTTGTCGATCACCTCGGCCGGTGCCTTGTCGACGAAGCCGGCATTGCCGAGCTTGCCACCGACGCGTTTCACCTCGCCTTCGAGCTTGCCGATCTCCTTGTCGAGGCGAGCGAGCTCGGCGTCCTTGTCGATCAGCCCGGCCATCGGCACCAGCACTTGCATATCACCGACCAGCGCCGTGGCGGACATTGGCGGTTCTTCGCTGGCGGCAAGTATGCGAATGCTCTCGAGCTTGGCCAGCTTCTTCAACAATGGCTCATTGTCAGCCAGACGACGCTGGTCCGTGTCGGAGGCATTGCTGAGGACCACGTCGATCCGCTTGGCCATGGAGATATTCATCTCGCCACGGATCTGGCGGATGCCGAGCATGAACGCCTTGACCCACTCGATATCGCCCTCGGCGGCCTCATCGAGGCGCTCCGGATTGAATTCCGGCCAGGGTTGCAGCATCAGGGTCGGTCCGGACTTGCCTGCCAGTGGCGAGACGCGCTGCCAGATCTCTTCGGTGATGAAGGGCATGAATGGATGCGCCAGACGCAGCGCGGTTTCCAGTACGCGCACCAGCGTGCGGCGAGTCCCGCGCTGGCGTTCGAGGCTGGCGCTCTCGTCCCAGAGTACCGGCTTCACCAGTTCCAGATACCAGGCGCAATATTCATCCCAGATGAACTCATAGAGTGCCTGGGCCGCTAAATCGAAGCGGAAGGCCTCGAGCTGGCGGGTGACTTCAGCCTCGGTACGCTGCAGGGCCGAAATGATCCAGCGGTCGACGGGCGACAGCTCAACCGGCGCGCCATCCACGCCGGTGTCTTTGCCTTCGGTGTTCTCGAAGACGAAGTTGGCGGCGTTCCAGATCTTGTTGCAGAAGTTGCGATAACCCTCGACACGACCCATGTCGAATTTGACATCGCGGCCGGTGGAGGCCAGCGAGCAAAACGTGAAGCGCAGGGCATCGGTGCCATAGCTGGCGATGCCTTCCGGAAATTCGGCACGGGTTTGCTTGGCGATCTTCTCGGCAAGTTTGGGCTGCATCATGCCGCTGGTGCGTTTCTGCAGCAGCTCGTCCAGATCGATCCCGTCGACGATGTCCAATGGGTCGAGCACGTTGCCCTTGGACTTGGACATCTTCTGGCCTTGGCCATCGCGGACCAGGCCGTGTACATAGACGGTCTTGAACGGGATCTGCCCGGTCAGATGAGTCGACAGCATGATCATCCGGGCGACCCAGAAGAAGATGATGTCGAAGCCGGTGACCAACACATCGGTCGGGTGGAACGTCTTCAGGAAGTCGGTCTGCTCTGGCCAGCCGAGCGTGGAGAACGTCCACAGCCCGGAGCTGAACCATGTATCCAGTACATCCTCATCCTGGCGCAACTGGACCTCGTTGCCGAGGTTGTAGCGCGTACGCGCTTCCATCTCGTCGCGACCGACGTAGACATTGCCGGCCTCGTCATACCAGGCCGGAATCCGATGGCCCCACCATAGTTGGCGGCTGATGCACCAGTCCTGGATGTCACGCATCCAGCTGAAGTACATATTCTCGTATTGCTTGGGTACGAACTGGATTTCGCCGCTTTCGACGGCCTTGATTGCCTTGTCTGCCAGAGGCTTGGTCGAGACGTACCACTGATCGGTCAGCCAGGGCTCGATGATCGTGCCGGAGCGGTCTCCACGAGGGACTTTCAGCGCGTGGTCGTCGATCTTTTCCAGCAGGCTCATGGCTTCGAATTCGGCAACGATGGCCTTGCGCGCATCGAAACGATCCATGTGCGCGTAACCGTCGGGCAGGCTGGCGTCCACCTTGTCATTCGGCGTGCCATCGATGTTGAATACCTGCGCGCGGCCGAGTATGGCCGCGTTGCGATCGAAGATGTTGATCAGTGGCAGGCGATGGCGCTTACCGACTTCGTAGTCGTTGAAGTCGTGAGCTGGGGTAATCTTCACACAGCCGGTACCGAACTCGAGATCGACATAGTCGTCAGCCACGATTGGAATCAGGCGGTTCACCAGCGGCAGCATGATGTGGCGGCCGATGAGGTTCTTGTAGCGCTCGTCCTCCGGATGTACCGCAACTGCAGCATCACCCAGCATGGTTTCCGGTCGGGTGGTGGCAACGACCAGGTAATCTTTGCCATCCGCCGTCATGCAGCCATCGGCCAGCGGATAGCGCAGGTGCCACAGGTGACCCTTCTCGTCATGGTTCTCGACTTCGAGATCGGAAATCGCCGTGTGCAGCTTGGTGTCCCAGTTGACCAGGCGCTTGCCGCGGTAGATCAGGCCATCTTCATGCAGTCGGACAAAGGCTTCCTTCACGGCGTTGGACAGGCCGGCATCCATGGTGAAGCGTTCGCGCGACCAGTCCACCGAAGAGCCCAGGCGGCGGATCTGACGAGTGATGTTGCCGCCGGATTCCTCCTTCCACTCCCAGACCTTTTCGAGAAACTTCTCGCGGCCCAGATCGTGACGGCTAACGCCCTGCGCGCCGAGCTGACGCTCGACGACCATCTGCGTGGCGATGCCCGCATGATCCGTACCCGGTTGCCACAGCGTGTTGCGGCCCTGCATACGGCGGAAGCGAATCAGCGCATCCATGATCGCGTTGTTGAAGCCATGACCCATGTGCAGGCTGCCGGTGACATTTGGCGGCGGGATCATGATGGTGTAGGACTCGCCTGAACCCTGGGGGGCGAAGTAATTGTTCGATTCCCAGGTCTGGTACCAGGAAGTTTCGATGGCATGCGGCTGGTAGGTCTTGTCCATGCGGCGGGACCCTTAGAACGGCTGATCGGAAAAGCGGGCAAGTATAAAGGCAAAGTGCACGAGCGACCGAATCGCAGTGCCGCTTTTAATCCGCCGCGGCGGATGAGCTGCACTGGCGCGCAGAGCGGAACGTAGTCAAGCGCGCCTTGGACGGTGCTAGCGAGCCCTTATGGCCGATGGGATTTGAGCAACTGTTCCGCCCTGGACTCCAGGCGGCTACGCAGTTCGGCCTCTATCTGCGGCACGAAGTCATCGATGACATCCTGCAAGATCAGTTGCGCAGCAGTGCGCAGCTCATGATCGAGGTGGCGCTCGGCAAGCGTACGAAAAGCCGTACGCACGGCTGGCTCGCGCGGTTCGATCTCGGCTTGCGTCGCTGCCGTTGCAGGCCGCGCGACGACGTCAGAGAGTAGCGGGATACTGTCAGGGTCCACCATCTCGCTTAGCACAGGTGGGTCCTGGTCGCCGAGCAACGCACGGATGGATTCCAGGTCGTCGAGAAGGTGGGAGGCTTTTGAGGGTGGCGTCTGCGTCATGTACGGTGGTTTCCGAAGATTTAAGCGTCCAGGCGAGTATTGGCGCTCCTGAAACGGGCATTGGCCCGATCGCAATCGTTGTTGACCGGCTGTACTGGAGTGAGTTCGCCGTCAGCCATCGCTCGCTACAGTTCGACTCTCTTTGGATCATAGCCGCGCTGCCGATAGAGCCGAAAATTGTCCCGGCAAACGGTCAATAGCTCCGGCTGCTGGTTGACGATCTCGATCACGCGGCTGAACTGATCGGTATGCGGCGACAAAGTGGGCGACAGGTTGATCAGCAGACCCTGTGCGGTGGCGGGCGGCTGCTCCGTGCCGATCACCACAGGCGCCTGTGGATCGTCCTCGTGGAGCTCGTGAGGAATGAAGCGTTCGGCGCGAAAACTCCACAGCAGCTGATCCAGTTCGGTGCATTGCTGACTGTCCTGGCAACGGATGAATACGGGCATGCCGTGCTGCCAGCCCTTGCTAGCCAGCTGGCAGGCTGCTCGGGCGCGGCCCGCCGGTTCGCTGTCAGGCAGTACGTAAAATTCGATGCGCGTCATGCCCGGTATCCGCTCGCTTGGCTCATGCCTGCTCGGCTCGATCCAGCAGATATTGGGTCAGTAGCGGCACCGGACGACCTGTCGCGCCTTTTTCCTTGCCGCCACTGGTCCATGCGGTGCCGGCGACGTCCAGGTGCGCCCAGGGGTAGGCCTTGGTAAAGCGAGAGAGGAAACAGGCCGCGGTGATGGTGCCGGCCTTGGGGCCGCCAATGTTGGCGATGTCGGCGAAGGGGCTGTCCAGCTGCTCTTGGTATTCATCGAACAGCGGCAGTTGCCAGGCGCGGTCGTCGGCTTTCTGCCCGGCGCCCAGTACCTGCTGCAGCAGCTCATCGTTATTTCCTAGCAAGCCTGAGGTGTTGCTGCCCAGCGCAACGATGCATGCGCCGGTCAAGGTAGCAACATCAATCACGGCGCGTGGCTTGAAGCGTTCGGCGTAGGTCAGCGTATCGCAAAGCACCAGGCGGCCTTCGGCATCGGTGTTGAGAATCTCGACGGTCTGGCCGCTCATGGTGGTGACAATGTCGCCCGGGCGTGTGGCGTTGCCGCTGGGCATGTTTTCCGCGCAGGCGAGCAGACCGACGAGATTGATCGGCAACTGCAGCTCCAGTGCCGCGCGGAAGGTGCCGAGCACGCTGGCTGCGCCACACATGTCGTACTTCATTTCGTCCATGCCCTGGCCAGGCTTGAGGCTGATGCCGCCGGTATCGAACGTGATGCCCTTGCCGACCAGCGCATAGGGCTGCTCGCCCTTCTTGCCGCCGTTGTACTGCATGACGACGATGCAGCCCGGCTGATCGCTGCCTTGGGAGACGGCCAGGAAGGAGCCGGCGCCAAGTTCACGCAGCTTCTTTTCGTCGAGGACTTCGACTTTAAGGCCTTTATACGTTTTGCCGAGCTGTTTGGCCTGGTCGGCCATATAGCTCGGATGGCAGATATTTGGCGGCAGGTTGCCCAGGTCACGGGCGAAGCTCATGCCTGCGGCAATCGCGGCTGCATGGCGTGTAGCGCGCTCTACCTGAGGTTGTCCTGCCTTGTCCGCGAGGAGGGTAATCTTGCCTAAGGAAGGGGCTTCGCTCTTCTTGCTCTTGAACTGATCGAATACATACTGACCGTCCGCCAACACCTCGATCAGCATGCGGGTGCGAGCGTAGGTGTCGCGGTCCTTGACCTGGACATCCTGCATGGCAAAGGTCGCATCGCTGCCGCCGAGCCCCTTGAGGACAGCGAGCGCGGCGCCGGCGGTTTTGCGCCATTGGCGCGCGTCGAGTTCGTCTTCCTTGCCAGTGCCGACCAATAGCACACGTTCGGCTTTGAGCTCCGGCAGGTTGTGCAGCAGCAGGGTCTGGCCCGGCTTGCCTTGCAGGTCGCCACGTTTGAGGACGGCGCTGATCGCGCCACCGCTGGCCTGGTCCACGCTCTGCGCAATGGCGCCAAGCTGTTGGTTTTCACCGACTGGTAGAACCAGTGTGGCCGTTTTTGCCGCAGCTGCTTTGGCGTTTTTTACAACAAATTCCATGGCGTCGAGTCCCCAAGACAAAGAGTCGGGTTTGCAGGATAATGCCGGGCTTGTTTTCCGGTGGTTCGTACACCGGGGCGTTGGGAAAACTGCGTAATGTCCAACGTCCTGTTGCTGGCGGGCCGGCTGCTTGGCGGCTAGTTTGAGCGTAGCCGCCGGAGCCTGACAACCCTGGAGTGTCCGGTTTGATCGTCTTTCGTTACCTGTCCCGTGAGCTTCTGGTCACTCTGAGCGCCGTTAGCGCCGTGCTGCTGGTGATCATCATGAGTGGTCGCTTTATCAAATACCTGGCGCAGGCCGCGCAGGGGCTCCTTGATCCGGGTGTACTGCTCATGATCATGGGCTTCCGTCTGCCGGGGTTCCTTCAGCTGATTCTGCCGCTGGGTTTGTTCCTTGGCATTCTGCTTGCGTACGGGCGGCTCTATCTCGATAGCGAGATGACCGTCCTTTCTGCCACGGGTATGAGCCAGCGCCGTCTGCTGGCCTACAGTTTGGCACCGGCCGCGCTGATCGCGGGGTTGGTTGGCTGGCTCAGCCTCGGATTGGCTCCGCAAGGTGTCGCTGAGGTTGATCGTATTCTCAATGAGCAGGATTCTTTGACAGAGTTCGATACGCTGGTGCCTGGGCGTTTCCAGACCCTGCGCGACGGAACTCGCGTGACCTATACTCGCGAACTGACTGATGATCGCACCGAGCTGGCCGGCGTTTTCATATCCGAGACCAATCTGTCCAGCGCGACCGGCGAAAAACGCGGGCTCTCCGTGCTGGTGGCTGAAAGTGGGCGGCAGGAAATCCAGCCTGATGGAAGTCGCTACCTGATTCTGGAAAATGGCTATCGCTATGATGGCAACCCGGGGCAGGCCAATTATCGGGCGATCCAGTACGACACCTATGGTGTGCTACTGCCCAAACCGGAAGTCAGTGTCGAATTGAGCGACCGCGAGGCGATGCCGACCCGCGATCTCTTCGGCAGCGATAACATCCGGTTGCAGTCCGAGTTGCAATGGCGACTGTCGCTGCCGCTTCTGGTATTCATCGTTACGCTGCTGGCGGTGCCACTGTCAAAGGTGAACCCGCGTCAGGGACGCTTTCTCAAGTTATTGCCCGCCATCCTCTTGTACATGACCTATCTGGCCTTGCTGATCGCGGCTCGTGGTTCGCTGGACAAGGGGCGAATCCCGCCGGCACTGGGGCTCTGGTGGGTGCATGGAATCTTTTTCGCGATAGGGATGCTGATGCTCTACTGGGAACCGCTGCGACTCGCCATCGATAAGCGTCGCGCCGTGTCGAGGGTTGCTCATGCGTAAGCTCGATCGCTATATCGGCAGCCACGTGCTGCTGGCGATTCTAACCGTGCTCGGCATCATAGTCGGCCTGGCGTTGCTGTTCGCCTTCATCGATGAACTGGGTGATGTGAAGGGCAGTTACGGCACGCTGAATGCCGCCGTCTACGTACTGCTCACGACCCCGTCGCGCGTTTACGAGATGCTGCCGATGGCAGCTCTGATCGGCTGCCTCATCGGCCTTGGCACGCTCGCCAGCAGCAGCGAGCTGACCATCATGCGCGCCGCCGGTGTGTCGCTCGGGCGAATCGTACTGGCGGTGATGAAGCCGATGCTGCTGCTGATGCTGGTTGGCGTGCTTATCGGTGAGTACGTGGCGCCTTGGAGCGAAAATATCGCACAGGCCAGCCGCTCCTCGGCACAGGGTGCGGGTGAAGCGCAAAGCAGCAAACGCGGTCTCTGGCATCGCCAGGGTGAGGAGTTCGTGCACATCAATGCGGTGCAACCAAGCGGGGCATTGCTCGGCGTCACCCGTTATCGCTTCGACGAGCAACGGCAGTTGCTCTCGGCAAGCTTTGCCCGCAGGGCACGCTACGACGGCGGCGAGTGGTTGCTCAGCGACGTCGCCACGACGCATTTTCGCGGTGATCATACCGAGGTGATCAAGGCGGCCGAAGAGCGCTGGGACGTGCAACTCACGCCACAGCTGGTCGGTACCGTCGTCATGGAACCCGATGCTTTATCGATAACAGGGCTGTGGCGCTACATTCACTACCTGGGTGACCAGGGGCTGAATAATGGCCGCTACTGGCTAGCCTTCTGGACCAAGGTGTTACAGCCGGCTGTGACGGTGGCATTGGTGTTGCTGGCGATCTCGTTCATTTTCGGGCCGTTGCGCTCGGTGACGCTCGGCCAGCGGATCTTCACCGGTGTAATCGTTGGCTTCGTGTTCCGCATTCTGCAGGATCTGCTGGGGCCGGCGAGTCAGGTGTTCGGATTCTCGCCGTTGTTGGCCGTGGCGGTTCCGGCTGGGATCTGTGCGCTTGCAGGCGTTTTCCTGCTGCGTCGGGCTGGCTAGTGCGGCGGCCCGAAGAGAAGGGCCGCTAGCGTCACTTCTTATGGATGTTTTTCGGCAGCTGAACGACCAGGCTTTCTGAATAGATGTCGTGCCAGGTCCGATGCTGCTTGTCCCAAAGCATCCACCAATAGCCCAGTCCGAGGGCAAGCCAGGAAATGACCGCGATCAGAAAACGCAGCAGCGCCTGCCACAGGTCGATGGCCCTGCCGTCGGCGTTCTGAATGCGCACGCCCCAGACCTGCATGCCGAGCGTCTGGCCGTTATGGGTCCAGAACTTGGCGAAAAAACCAAACAGACTGAATAGCAGTAGAGTGGACAAGATTGGGTCGATATCCAGCCCGCCGGTATCCGCCAGTGCCTTGAGACCTTCGCTGCCATAAACCAGGCGCAGCACGACCTGCTGGTAGAACAGTGTGACCACCATCATCAATGCAATCGAAAGAAAAGCATCGTAGAAGATCGCGGCGAGTCGGCGGGTCAGGCCGGCGGCAGGAAACTGGCCCTGTGGGCTGAGCAAATGGTTGCGCATGGAAGTCTCGCAGAGAATGGCAGCGCGCATTCTACGGAATTGCGCGCATAAAAAAGCCCCTGATGTAGTCATCAGGGGCTTTTGCGGAGCGGGGCTTATTCCTGGATTTGAACCTGGTCAGCCTGCATACCCTTTTGACCTTGCACAGCGATGAAGCTGACTTTCTGGCCTTCTTTCAGGCTCTTGAAGCCGTTGCCTTCGATCGCGCGGAAATGCACGAACAGATCCGGACCGCTCTCGGGAGTGATGAAACCAAAACCTTTCTCGTCGTTAAACCACTTGACGGTACCGTTCTGACGATTCGACATAGCGTTGTATCCTTGAAACTCAATAGTAGAAACGCCTCTGCATAGGGCAGAAGGCGGAGACTGGTTGCAAGGAGTAATAGAGTCGAACGGGATGTAGCGGATCTTGAGATCTACTGCACCAGGTCACGATTCAACGGCGACCCATGCAAACACAGTGGGCACACTCTACGATAACTCGCCGGCCGATGCCAAGCCCTCGGAGTCATAGAGTTTGCCCACAGCAAGCTACGCTTTTTGGCGTGTTTGGGTGGTGCGGATCTGTGTGATGTTGCTGTCGTGCGATGCCTTGGAGTGATTTCAATCAAACCACTCAACGCCAAAAAAAGGGCCGTTCTGCCGCGGGCCGGCTTTGATGACGTCTGTTGCGTTTGCTCGATGCATGGATGCATCGACTGCTGCTTGGGGCGATGCCGCTGTTGCTAAGCGGTTCCCCTGTACCAAAGGCTATCGGCAGCCTCCGGTGCTTGATTCATGGTGCCTCGAGAGAGACTCGAACTCTCACGTTGTTACCAACGGCGGATTTTGAATCCGCTGCGTCTACCGATTCCGCCATCGAGGCACAGTGGCGGCGCAGTATAGGGATGCAATGCGAAGCGGTCAATCGTCTGGCGTGGCCAGATTGAAGTGTTTCCGATAAGCTTTGCGCCCTCCAAAGCCCTGCGCCGATCATTTCAATGCAAGTCTCCGATTTTTCCTTCCAGTTGCCCGATTCGCTGATCGCCCGCCACCCGCTGGCCGAACGTCGCGCCAGCCGGTTGCTGGTGCTCGATGGCCCGACCGGTCGGCTGGAGCATCGTGGGTTCGCCGAGCTGCTCGATTTTCTGCGCCCCGGCGATTTGATGATCTTCAACAACACGCGGGTCATTCCGGCGCGCCTGTTCGGTCAGAAGACCACCGGCGGAAAGGTCGAAGTGCTTGTCGAGCGGCTGCTTGATGATCGCCGCGTTCTGGCGCATATCCGCTCGAGCAAATCGCCGAAGCCTGGGACGAAGATCCATGTCGACGGCGGCGGAGAAGCATTGATGCTGGAGCGCCACGAGGCGCTGTTCGAACTGGAATTCGGCGAGGACGTCTTGTCATTGCTCGACCGCGTCGGGCATATGCCTCTGCCTCCTTATATAGATCGGCCAGACGATACCGCTGATCGCGAACGCTATCAGACCGTCTATGCGCAGAGAGCGGGAGCGGTCGCCGCGCCGACGGCGGGTTTGCATTTCGATGCTGAATTGCTGGCGTCGCTGCAAGAGAAGGGTGTCGAGCGCGCTTTCGTCACGCTGCATGTAGGGGCGGGTACGTTTCAGCCGGTGCGTGTCGATCGCATTGAAGAACATCACATGCACCGTGAGTGGCTGGAAGTCGGTCAGGACGTGGTCGATGCGGTCGCGGCCTGTCGGGCGCGTGGCGGCAGAGTAGTTGCGGTTGGCACCACCAGTGTGCGCTCGCTGGAAAGCGCGGCGCGTGACGGCGTGCTCAAGGCATTCAGCGGCGACACCGATATATTCCTCTACCCAGGCAAGCCATTTCACGTGGTCGATGCGCTGGTGACCAATTTCCACCTGCCCGAATCCACGTTGCTGATGCTGGTCTCCGCATTCGCCGGTTATCCGGAAACCATGGCCGCCTATGCCGAGGCGATCGCCAACAATTATCGTTTTTTCAGTTACGGTGATGCCATGTTCATCACGCGCAACCCGGCCCCGCGCGGCCCTGAGGATTTCCAATGAGTCGTACCTGCCATATGTCGTTCGAGCTGCTCGCCACCGAAGGCAAAGCCCGACGTGGGCGTTTGACCTTTCCACGAGGCACGGTGGAAACGCCGGCGTTCATGCCGGTGGGCACGTATGGCACGGTGAAGGGCATGCTGCCGCGCGATATCGAGGGGATCGGGGCGCAGATCATTCTCGGCAATACATTCCATCTTTGGCTGAGGCCGGGTACTGAAGTGATCAAGGCGCACGGTGACCTTCACGACTTCATGCAGTGGCAGGGGCCGATCCTGACCGACTCTGGCGGTTTTCAGGTATTCAGTCTGGGTGCGATGCGCAAGATCAAGGAGGAGGGCGTCTACTTCGCTTCGCCAGTCGATGGCGCCAAGGTCTTCATGGGGCCCGAAGAGTCCATGCAGGTGCAGCGCGATCTCGGCTCCGACATCGTGATGATCTTTGATGAATGCACGCCCTATCCGGCCGACGAGGACGTCGCGCGGCGCTCGATGGAATTGTCGCTGCGCTGGGCGCGACGCTCCAAGGATGCGCACGGCGATAGTCCTGCGGCGCTATTCGGTATCGTTCAGGGCGGCATGCACGAGTCGCTGCGCATGCGCTCGTTGGAAGGCTTGTGCGAGATCGGTTTCGATGGTCTGGCGATCGGAGGACTTTCGGTCGGCGAGCCCAAGGAAGAAATGATCCGCGTGCTCGACTTTCTGCCGCCGCAGATGCCGACCGATAAGCCGCGCTACCTGATGGGGGTGGGCAAGCCGGAAGATCTGGTCGAAGGCGTGCGTCGTGGTGTGGACATGTTCGATTGCGTAATGCCAACTCGCAATGCACGTAACGGGCACCTGTTTACCGACAGTGGCGTGGTCAAGATTCGCAACGCCATGCACCGGCATGACGATTCTCCGCTGGATGCCGGCTGCGATTGTTACACCTGCAAACACTTCTCCCGCGCCTATCTGCATCATTTGGATAAGTGTGGCGAAATGTTGGGCAGCATGTTGAATACAATCCATAACTTGCGTCATTACCAGCGTCTGATGGCTGGTTTACGCGATGCTATTCAACAGGGTACATTGGCGGCCTTTGTCGACGCCTTCTATGCCAAGCGCGGCCTGCCAACGCCGCCGCTTGCGTGACGAATCCATAACTAAACTGATCTCTGCAACAGGAGTGCTACATGAGCTTTCTGATTCCCGCCGCCTACGCTCAAGAGGCTGCCGCTGGTCCCGCTGGTAGTGGCTTCGAGTGGCTGTTCCTGGTTGGTTTTCTGGTCATCTTCTACCTGATGATCTGGCGCCCGCAGGCCAAGCGCGCCAAGGAGCACAAGAATCTGATCGGCGGCCTGCAAAAGGGCGACGAGGTAGTTACCTCCGGTGGTATCGCGGGCAAGGTGACCAAGGTTTCCGATGATTTCGTCGTGATCGAAGTTTCCGACTCGGTTGAGCTGAAATTCCAGAAGGTGGCTATTGCCGCAACGCTGCCCAAGGGCACGTTGAAAGCCATCTGAGCTGACTACTACTCAACACCAACGACGGGGCGCGCAAGGCGCCCCGCGTCATTAGACGGGCTGCGTCATGCTCAATAGATTCCCTCTCTGGAAATACCTGCTGATACTGGTAGTGCTAGGCATTGCCTTCACTTATTCGGCGCCAAACCTCTACCCCGATGACCCGGCGGTTCAGGTTACTGGCGCGGCGGCTTCGCTCAACGTCACCGAGGCCGATCTCGACCGTGCTAGCAAGGCGCTTGCTGAGGCCGGCATCGAGGTCAAGGCAGCGAGCCTGGACGAGCAGGGCCGTGGCGGTCTGTTGCGGCTGATCAATCAGGACGATCAGCTGCCAGCCAAGGATGTGGTGCGCCGCGCCCTGGGTGATGCCTACGTCGTTGCGCTCAACCTTGCGCCCACTACGCCTGAATGGCTGCGCAATTTGGGTGCGAGCCCGATGAAGCTGGGTTTGGACCTGTCTGGTGGGGTGCACTTCCTGCTCGAAGTCGACATGGACAAGGCGATCGAGACGCGCCTCAACGTCTACGAAGGCGAGATCAAGAGCCTGCTGCGTAAGGAGCGTGTGCGTTATCGCAGCCTCCCGCCGTCCGGAAATGCTGTGCAGCTCGGCTTTGCTGACGACGCCGCGCTGTCGGCTGCCCAGTCGCTGATCCGCAAGAACTTCAACGACTTCGAGCTGACTTCCAGTGAGCGCAATGGTCAGCAGGTTCTGCGCCTAGCGATCACCGAGGCCAAGCTGGCGGAGATCCGTGAATATTCCATCAAGCAGAACCTGACCACGGTCCGTAATCGGGTAAATGAGCTTGGGGTTTCCGAGCCGTTGGTTCAACGCCAAGGCGCGAACCGCATCGTTGTCGAGCTCCCGGGTGTGCAAGACACCGCCGAAGCCAAGCGTATCCTCGGCAAGACCGCTAACCTCGAGTTCCGTCTGGCGGCCGAGGCTGATGCGCCTCGAGCCACAACCGAGACCTTCGAGTTTCGTGAAGAGGGACGTCCGCCTGTACAGCTTGAGCGTAGCCTGATCATCACTGGCGATCAGGTCACCGATGCTCAGGCCAGCTATGACGAAAATGGCCGTCCGCAGGTCAACATTCGTCTGGATGGCCATGGCGGCGACCTGATGAATCGCGCCACTCGTAACAACGTTGGTCGCAGCATGGCGGTGATTTTCATCGAGCAGCGCCCGACCACGCGCTATATCAAGCAAATGGTCGAGGGCGTCGAGCAGGAAGTGCGCGTCGAGACCTTCCAGGAAGAAAAGAAGATCATCAGTCTGGCGACCATTCAGTCGCCCCTGGGTAGTCAGTTCCGTATCACTGGTCTGGATGGTCAGGGTGAGTCGTCCGAGTTGGCTCTCCTGCTTCGTGCTGGCGGGCTTGCAGCGCCGATGTATTTCGCTGAGGAGCGCACCATTGGTCCGAGTCTGGGTGCCGAAAATATCAAGCTAGGCGTTGAGGCGGCGATGTGGGGCTTTCTCTTCGTCGCGGTCTTCATGGTGCTGATCTACAAGTTCTTCGGGGTGCTGGCCACGGTTGCGCTGTTGTTCAACATGGTGGTGCTGACTGCTTTGATGTCGATGCTGGGGGCCACGCTGACGTTGCCAGGCATCGCCGGTATCGTGTTGACGATGGGTATGGCGGTCGATGCCAACGTGCTGATTTTCTCGCGTATCCGCGAGGAAATAGGCAACGGCATGTCGATCCAGCGCGCTATTCACGAAGGCTTTGACCGGGCGTTTTCCGCGATTGTGGACGGAAACCTGACCACGCTGCTGGTCGGCGGCATCCTGTTCGCCATGGGCACCGGTCCGATCAAAGGCTTTGCCGTGACCCTCTCGCTTGGAATTCTGACTTCCATGTTCACTGCAATCATTGTGACCCGAGCCATGGTCAACCTGATCTACGGTGGCCGCGATCTCAAGAAGTTGTGGATTTAAGGGGCTAGCACGATGAAACGCGTAATTAATTTCATGGGCGTGCGTCATGTGGCGTTCGCCCTGACCGTACTGATCACTCTCGCCTCCCTGGCCAGTCTGGCGGTGAAGGGCTTGAATTTCGGCCTGGATTTCACTGGCGGAACCCTGGTCGAGTTGTCCTATGCGCAGCCGGTGAGTCTGGAGCAGGTGCGGACACAGCTTTCCAGCTCTGGCTACGGTGAAGCTGTGGTGCAGAGCTTCGGGGCGACCACTGACGTACTGGTAAGAATGCCCGGAGATGATCCGATGCTGGGCGAGCGTATCGCCGAAGCGCTACGTGGCGATGCCTCCGCGAACGCCATCACGGTCAAGCGAGTCGAGTTCGTCGGGCCGGCCGTGGGAGAGGAGCTTCGCGATCAGGGTGGTTTGGGCATGTTGCTTGCCCTGGGCGGCATTCTCGTCTACGTCGCCTTTCGCTTTCAGTGGAAGTTCGGGCTGGGTGCAGTGCTTTCGCTGTTTCATGACGTGATTCTTGTGCTTGGGGTCTTCTCGTTCTTCCAGATTTCGTTCGACCTTACGGTGCTGGCTGCGGTGCTCGCGGTGATCGGTTACTCGCTCAACGACACCATCGTGATCTTCGATCGGATTCGAGAGAACTTCCGCATGCTGCGCAAGGCGGAGCTGCTGGAGAACATCAATATCTCCACCACGCAGACGTTGCTGCGCACCCTGGCAACCTCCGTATCCACCTTGCTGGCGGTCGGTGCGCTGATGTTCTTTGGTGGCGAGAATCTTTGGGCCTTTTCCTTGGCGCTGCTGATTGGCGTCGGCGCGGGTACCTATTCGTCGGTTTATGTCGCCGGCATGTTGCTGGTTTGGCTGAACCTGACGCGCGATGACCTGATACCACCAGTGGTGGAAGAAGTCGATGAGCGCCCCTGAACGGCTTTTGAACTTCTGACCGGCTGCGCTGCCCAACGCGCCGCCGCGGGCCTGGCCCGTCAGAAGAAGGAAGAGTCAATGAACAAGTCGATGCTGGTGGGTGGTGTTTACGGAGCTGTGGTCGTCACGGCTGGCGGTGCTTTTGCCACCTATACGCTGGTCGATCGCGGGCCGCAGTTTGCCGAGGTGCTGGCTGTTGAGCCGATCAAGGAAACCATTGAGACACCTCGCGAGGTTTGCCGTGATGTGACGGTGACGCGGCAACGGCCAGTGCAGGACGCCAATCGAGTCGCCGGCACGGCTGTGGGAGCGGTTGTCGGAGGCTTGCTGGGAAACCAGGTCGGCGGCGGCAATGGCAAGAAAATTGCGACAGTTGTCGGGGCGGTAGGTGGCGGTTATGCCGGTAATCAGGTGCAGGGTCGTATGCAGGCAAATGATACCTATACGACTACAGAAACCCGCTGCGATACCATAACTGACACCCATGACAAGGTCGTCGGTTACGACGTGAAATATGATCTGGATGGCGAGGTCGGTCAGGTCCGGATGGACCGGGACCCTGGCGGACGGATTCCATATCGCGACGGTCAGCTGGTGCTGACGCAGCGGTGAGCTGACTCGAAGCACAAAAAAACGCCCAATGGGCGTTTTTTTGCCGTTCCTTAGCGCTTCAGGGAGGGCGTCAGGTGTGGCTGGATAGCGGTCAGTACGGCCTTGAAGCACTTGGTGTTGCCGGCGACGATCTGGCCCTTCTCGAGGAAGTCGTGGCTGCCGCTGAAGTCGCTGACTAGGCCTCCTGCTTCCTGAATCAGCAGTGCGCCAGCGGCCATGTCCCATTCAGAGAGGCCGAATTCCCAGAAGGCATCATAGCGGCCAGCCGCTACATAGGCCAAATCCAGACTCGCGGCGCCGGCGCGACGCAGACCTGCAGTCTGACCGACCAGGCTGCGGAACATGTTCAGGTAGCTGTCCATGTTGTCCATCTGCCCATCGCGGAACGGGAAGCCGGTGCCGAGCAGGGCGCCTTCCAGGCTCTTGCGCGCGCTCACGCGTAGGCGGCGTCCATTGAGTGCAGCGCCGCGGCCACGACTCGCCGTGAACTCTTCCTGGCGTACCGGATCGAGGACTACGGCATGCTCAAGGCGGCCGCGGTATTTGCAGGCGATGCTGACCGCATAATGCGGGACGCCACGCAGGAAATTGGTTGTGCCATCTAGCGGATCGATCACCCATAGGTAATCCTTGCCGTCGCCGCTGCCCTCCAGTAGCCCGCCTTCCTCACCCAATATGCCGTGGTTCGGATAAGCTTTGCGCAGCGCTGCTACGATGAGCTGTTCGGCGGTACGGTCGATTTCCGAGACGTAATCGCGCGCGTCCTTTTCGCTAACCGAGATCACGTCCAGGCGCTCGGTGGAACGAACAATCATTTCGCCAGCGCTACGGGCGGCGCGCAGCGCGATATTCAGCATGGGCTGCATCGATTAAATACCTGGTCGTTTAAAGAAAGCCGGCAATTCTATCAGAAAGGTCGTTCGGGATGTTATGTGGTTGGAGGCCGCCGGGGTGGTAATGGCGGAGCCGCGGGGCCTTCCTGTAAGCTTTCGCTTTGCCTTTCGATCGAGAACAACAGTGTCGCTTCAGAACATTCGTGTGGTGCTGGTCAATACCAGTCATGCCGGTAACATCGGCGGCGCAGCCAGGGCCATGAAAAACATGGGGTTGTCCCGCTTGGTACTGGTAGACCCAGAAGATTTTCCCAGTCCGAACGCCATCGCCCGTGCGTCCGGTGCGACGGATATTCTCGATTCGGCGCAGGTCGTTGCAACGCTCGAGGAGGCGCTGGTGGGATGCAGTCTGGTGCTGGGTACCAGTGCGCGGGATCGGCGCATCCCCTGGCCGGTGCTGGACCCGCGCGAAACTGGCGCGGTCTGCCTGGAGCAAGTCGAGCGGGGCGGCGAGGTCGCCTTGGTGTTCGGGCGTGAATATGCCGGACTTACAAATGAAGAGCTTCAGCGCTGCCAGTACCATGTGCACATTCCGTCCGATCCTGACTTCAGTTCGCTGAACCTGGCGGCGGCGGTGCAGGTGCTTGCCTATGAGGTGCGCATAGCCTGGCTCGCAGCAAATAACCAGCCAAGCAAGCCCGAGAAGCTCGAAACCACTTCGATGCTCAATGCGCAGCCGGTTACCGCTGACGAGCTGGAGCATTACTACGGGCATCTCGAGCAAACTCTGGTCGATATCGGCTTTCTTGACCCGCAGAAACCTCGGCACCTTATGCCGCGTCTGCGCAGGCTTTACGGTCGTAGCGGTATAAGCAAGCTGGAAATGAATATCCTGCGCGGAATCCTTACCGAAACCCAAAAAGCCGTCCGCGGCGAACCCCACAAGCGGAGATCTGATTGATGTTCGAGCGCATGCGCGAAGATATCCAGAGTGTTTTTCATCGCGATCCGGCAGCGCGAAACGCATTCGAGGTCATTACCTGCTACCCGGGGCTGCACGCTGTCTGGTTTCATCGGGTTTCCCATTGGCTGTGGCTTAACGATTGCAAGTGGCTGGCGCGGATGAATTCGAACCTGGCGCGCTGGCTGACCGGGATAGAAATACATCCTGGAGCGCAGATCGGTCGGCGTTTCTTCATCGATCATGGGATGGGGATCGTCATTGGTGAGACGGCGCAAATCGGCGACGACGTGACGCTCTACCATGGGGTGACCTTGGGCGGCACCAGTTGGAACAAGGGTAAACGCCACCCCACGCTCGAGGACGGTGTAATCGTCGGCGCCGGAGCGAAGATCCTCGGCCCGTTCACGGTGGGAGCCGGTGCCAAGGTCGGCTCCAATGCGGTCGTTACCCGGGCAGTTCCGACTGGAGCCACCGCGGTGGGCATTCCCGGGCGCGTGATCGTCAAGTCCGATGACGAGCAGGAAGCCAAGCGCAAGGCGATAGCCGAGAAGATCGGCTTCGACGCTTACGGTGTGACTGAAGATATGCCTGATCCGGTGGCGCGCGCTATCGGCCAGCTGCTTGATCACGTTCAGGCGGTCGAGGAGCGTATGGAGGGCATGTGCCAGGCATTGACTGCACTTGGCAGTGATTATTGCGCGAAGCAGATGCCCGAGTTACGCGAAGAGGATTTTGCCGAGGTCAAGGATGCGGGCGACGAGCCGCGTACCTGAAGTGCCATAAGGTAGGCGTCCTGCTATGATGCGCGTGTTTTGAAGCGCGGCGCCTGGCTTCGTTCCGGGGTCCATCTTCGTGCGGCTAAAGTCCTACTAATTTAATCGGACTTATAGTTGATCCAAATAGTCGGGTATTGCATACTTGCCCAAACCATGATGCTTGGTGCAAGCCGATGCGATTGACTACTAAAGGCCGTTACGCCGTCACTGCGATGCTCGATCTCGCGCTGCATGCGCAGCACGGGCCGGTGTCCCTTGCGGATATTTCCGAGCGGCAAGGCATCTCGCTTTCCTATCTCGAACAGTTATTTGCCAAGCTGCGCCGTGGCAGCCTGGTTACAAGCGTACGCGGGCCGGGCGGCGGCTATCAGCTTTCCCGCGAAATGGCGGGTATTCAGGTTGCCCAAGTTATCGATGCGGTCAACGAGTCGGTCGACGCTACCCGCTGCCAAGGGCTGGGCGACTGTCATTCGGGTGATACCTGTCTGACTCACCATTTGTGGTGCGATTTGAGCCAGCAGATCCATGAGTTTCTAAGCGGTATCAGTCTGGCGGATCTGGTGATGCGTCGTGAGGTTCAGGAAGTAGCTTTGCGCCAGGATATGCGCCGCACCAATGGCCAGATTTCGCAGCTGGATAAGATTGAAGCGTCCGCCGTCGAATGAGCAGGACGACAGCCTGATAGGAGATACCTGATGAAGTTGCCGATTTACCTGGATTACTCCGCTACCACACCAGTCGATCCTCGCGTCGCCGAGAAGATGGTCGAGTGCCTGACTGCCGAAGGCAACTTCGGTAATCCTGCGTCGCGCTCCCACGCCTTTGGCTGGAAAGCCGAAGAGGCTGTCGAGAACGCACGCCGCCAAGTTGCAGAACTGGTCAATGCAGATCCTCGCGAAATCGTCTGGACCTCCGGTGCGACCGAGTCGGATAACCTGGCAATCAAGGGTGTTGCGCACTTCTATGCCTCTAAGGGCAAGCACATCGTGACCAGCAAGATCGAGCACAAGGCCGTTCTGGATACGACCCGTCAGCTCGAGCGGGAAGGTTTCGAGGTGACCTATCTCGAGCCTGGCGAAGACGGGGTAATTACCCCTGCCATGGTCGAAGCAGCGCTGCGCGATGACACCGTGCTGGTGTCCATCATGCACGTGAACAATGAGATCGGAACAATCAACGATATTGCCGCCATCGGTGAGCTCACCCGCTCGCGCGGCGTGCTGTTTCATGTCGACGCCGCTCAGTCCACCGGTAAGGTGGAGATTGATCTGGAGCGCATGAAGGTTGATCTGATGTCCTTCTCCGCTCACAAGACCTACGGTCCGAAAGGTGTCGGTGCGCTGTACGTGCGTCGTAAGCCACGCGTTCGTCTTGAGGCGCAGATGCATGGCGGTGGTCATGAGCGCGGCATGCGCTCTGGCACGCTGGCGGCCCACCAGTCGGTCGGCATGGGTGAGGCGTTCCGCATCGCCAAGGAAGAAATGGCTGCTGAGAATGAGCGCATCACCAAGCTGCGCGACCGCTTCTTCAAGCAGGTTGAGCATCTGGAAGAGCTCTATGTGAACGGCAGCATGACTTCGCGTGTGCCGCACAACCTGAACCTGAGCTTCAACTATGTCGAGGGCGAGTCGCTGATCATGGCGCTCAAGGACCTCGCGGTTTCCTCCGGTTCGGCCTGCACTTCTGCTTCGCTGGAGCCGTCCTACGTGCTCCGCGCGCTGGGGCGCAACGACGAACTGGCACACAGCTCGATCCGTTTCACGTTCGGCCGCTTCACTACCGAAGAAGAAGTCGACTACGCCGCGCAGAAGGTCAGCGAGGCGGTAACGAAATTGCGTGAGCTTTCACCCTTGTGGGACATGTTCAAGGATGGCGTCGATATCTCGCAGGTCGAGTGGGCAGCCCACTGATCCGCTGAGTCGTCGAGTTCCGCATAGCCTGATTCAATGAGGATTGCACCATGGCATACAGTGAGAAGGTCATTGACCATTACGAAAATCCCCGCAACGTCGGCAAGTTCGACGCTGAGGATCCTTCCATCGGCACCGGTATGGTCGGCGCGCGGCCTGCGGCGATGTGATGCGTCTGCAGATCAAGGTCAACGAGCAGGGCGTCATCGAAGACGCCAAGTTCAAGACCTATGGTTGCGGTTCGGCCATCGCCTCCAGCTCCCTCGCCACCGAGTGGATGAAGGGTAAGACGCTGGAAGAGGCCGAAACCATCAAGAACACTCAGCTGGCTGAAGAGCTGGCGCTGCCGCCGGTGAAGATCCATTGCTCGGTACTGGCAGAGGATGCCATCAAGGCGGCCGTTCGCGATTACCGTGAAAAGAAAGGGTTGCCGCAAGCCTAAGGAGGTATCGATGGCTATCAGCATGACAACCGCCGCCGCTGATCACGTGCGCCGTTCCCTGGAAGGGCGCGGCAAAGGGCTGGGGGTCCGGTTGGGCGTACGCACCACCGGCTGCTCCGGCCTGGCCTACGTGCTCGAGTTCGTTGACGAGGCGGCAGCAGAGGATTCGGTTTTCGATAATCACGGTGTGAAGATCATCATCGATCCCAAAAGCCTGGCGTACCTCGATGGTACGGAGCTTGATTTCGTCCGCGAAGGACTGAACGAAGGCTTCAAGTTCAACAATCCCAACGTGCGTGGCGAATGCGGCTGCGGCGAAAGCTTCAATATCTGAGGACGCTGTGGGAACTCCCTGTCACTACGCGCTGTTCGAATTGCAGCCCGCCTTCGATATCGATCCGGAAACGCTTTCGTCTCGTTATCGCGAGCTTGCCCGCAAGGTCCATCCCGATCGGTTTGCTGACGCCGGGGAAGCGGAGCAGCGCCATGCCATCGAGTGCTCGGCGAACTTGAACGAGGCCTATCAGACCCTTAAAAGCCCGTCGCGTCGGGCTCGCTATCTGCTGACTCTGCAGGGGCGCGAAATGCCGCTTGAGGCAACCGTCCAGGATCCTGCTTTCCTCATGCAGCAGATGCAGTGGCGAGAAGAGCTCGAAGAGCTGCAGGGCGACGCGGATATTGCCGGCATCGCTTCCTTCAAGACTCGGCTCAAAGCTGCTCAGCAGGATCTCAATGACTCCTTCGCGCAGGTATGGCGGCAGGAATCGCAGCGCGAGCAGGCGGAGCGGCTGGTGCGTCGAATGCAGTTTCTCGACAAGCTGTCTCAGGAAGTGCGCCAGTTGGAAGAGCGCCTCGACGATTAACCCCGCGTAGCGCCAGACGCTGCGCCAGATATCAGACAGACATGGCCTTACTTCAGATAGCTGAACCCGGACAAAGCCCACAACCCCACCAGCGCCGCCTGGCGGTTGGCATCGATCTGGGCACCACCAATTCACTTGTGGCCGCATTGCGCAGTGGTGTTACGGCGCCACTGGCTGACATTGATGGCGAGGTGATTCTGCCTTCGGCGGTGCGTTATCACAGCGATCGCGTCGAGGTAGGACATGCTGCAAAGCGCGCGGCATCCAGCGATCCGTTGAACACAATCCTGTCAGTCAAGCGTCTGATGGGTCGCGGCATCGGAGATGTTAAGCAGCTGGGTGGACAACTGCCGTATCGATTCACTGAAGGGCAATCGCAGATGCCCTTCATCGAGACGGTGCTAGGTGCCAAGAGTCCGGTGGAAGTCTCTGCCGAAATCCTTCGTGCATTGCGTGAGCGCGCGGAAGCCGCGCTGGGCGGCGAGCTTGTCGGTGCGGTAATCACGGTGCCGGCGTATTTCGATGAGGCGCAACGGCAAGCGACCAAGGACGCTGCCCGACTAGCCAATCTGAATGTGCTGCGTCTGCTCAATGAGCCTACGGCTGCCGCTGTCGCTTATGGTCTGGACCGCGAGGCTGAAGGCGTCGTGGCGATCTATGATCTGGGTGGTGGAACCTTCGATATTTCCATTTTGCGTCTGACCAAGGGCGTATTCGAGGTCTTGGCCACCGGTGGAGATACGGCGCTCGGGGGCGACGACTTCGATCATGCCGTCGCCGGCTGGATTCTGGCGCAGGCTGGTGCCTCCGAAGACCTCGATCCAGGTGCCCAGCGAGAGGTGCTGAAGATAGCTTGTGATGCCAAGGAGCAGCTCAGCAACGCCGAGTCCGTCGAGTTGCGCTACGACGGTTGGCAGGGTGCTCTGACGCGTGCAACCTTTAATGAGCTCATTGACCCGCTGATCGCGCTCAGTCTCAAATCCTGTCGGCGTGCGTTGCGTGATTCGTCGGTCGAAATGGAAGAGGTCCAGGCGGTGGTGATGGTCGGCGGCTCCACCCGGGTGCCACGGGTGCGCGAGCGGGTTGGTGAGATGTTCGGTCGGGAGCCGCTGACCGACATCGATCCCGACCAGGTCGTCGCCATCGGTGCAGCGATCCAGGCCGAGACATTGGCCGGCAACAATCGCGATGGCGAGGAGCTGCTCCTGCTCGACGTCATCCCGCTGTCGTTGGGCTTGGAGACTATGGGCGGTTTGATGGAAAAGATCATTCCGCGCAACACCACTATTCCAGTTGCACGTGCGCAGGATTTCACGACCTATAAGGATGGCCAGTCGGCCATGATGATCCACGTGCTGCAAGGAGAGCGCGAGCTCATCGCTGATTGTCGCTCGCTGGCTCGCTTCGAGCTGCGGGGGATCCCGCCGATGGTGGCCGGTGCCGCGAAGATCCGTGTGACCTTTCAGGTCGACGCCGACGGGCTGCTCAGCGTATCGGCCCGTGAACTGGCGTCCGGCGTCGAGTCGAGCATTCAGGTGAAGCCTTCTTACGGGCTGACCGACGGCGAGATCACTCGCATGCTTGAAGATTCTTTCCATAAAGCCAACGAAGACAAGGCGGCTCGTGCGCTACGTGAGCAACTGGTCGATGCGCAACGGCTGCTCGAAGCGGTCGAGGGCGCCCTGGTCGTAGACGGTGAGCGTCTGCTCAGTGAAGAGGAGCGCGCGGCGATCGATTCCCAGATGCAGAGTCTTCGCGAGCTTCTCGATAGTCAGGATGGAGTTGCCATCGAGCGCCAGATCAAGCGCTTGAGCCAGATTACCGATGCCTTTGCCGCGCGCAGGCTAGATTCAACCGTCAAGGCCGCGTTGGCTGGGCGACGGCTTAACGATATCGAGGAATGACCCAGATGCCGCAGATTGTTTTCCTGCCCCATGTCGACCATTGCCCCGAAGGGGCGGTGGTGGAAGCGCAGCCCGGTGAGACGGTGCTTGACGCCGCGCTGCGAAATGGCATCGACATCGAGCATGCCTGTGAAAAATCCTGCGCCTGCACAACCTGCCACGTGGTGATCCGTGAGGGCTTTGCCTCGCTGGAAGCATCTGATGAGCTTGAGGATGACATGCTGGACAAGGCATGGGGGCTTGAACCCAATTCTCGGTTGTCCTGTCAGGCGGCGGTTGCGGATGTCGATCTGGTGGTCGAGATTCCGAAGTACACCATCAATCAAGTCTCCGAAGGCCATTGAGGACGGGGTGAAGCATGGCGCTAAAGTGGTCCGATGTGCTGGATATTGCGATTGAGCTGGCCGAAAGCAAGCCGGATGTGGATCCGCGTTACGTGAACTTTGTCGAGCTGCATCGTTGGGTCGTCGAGCTGCCGGATTTTTCGGACGATCCGAAGCGCGGTGGCGAAAAGGTGCTCGAAGCCATACAGGCCGCCTGGATAGAAGAAGCCTAGATCCGGTAGGCAGCCTGGCGCCGCGCTCTTCAAGGCAGAAGCGAGCGCACGGCCTTCGCTGCCAATCAGCAGGTCACAGCTACTCTTATATTTTCATTCGTGACCCGCGTATAATTCGCGGGTTTACTCGTTTGTTTTAACCTATCGATTTCTGGAGTTTCAAATGGCCCTGCAACGCACTTTCTCCATCATCAAGCCTGACGCCGTCGCCAAGAATGTGATCGGCGAGATCACCTCCCGTTTCGAGAAGGCCGGGTTGCGCGTCGTTGCGTCGAAGATGGTCCAGCTGTCCGAGCGCGAAGCTGGCGGTTTCTATGCCGAGCACAGTGAGCGCGGCTTCTTCAAAGACCTGGTTGCTTTCATGGTCTCCGGTCCGGTCATCGTTCAGGTTCTGGAAGGCGAAGACGCCATCGCCAAGAACCGTGAGCTGATGGGCGCTACCAATCCGAAGGAAGCTGCTCCGGGTACCATCCGCGCCGATTTCGCCGTGTCCATCGATGAGAACGCCGTTCACGGTTCCGATTCCGAAGCGTCCGCTGCTCGCGAGATCGCCTACTTCTTCTCCGCCACCGAAGTGTGTGCCCGCATTCGCTGATCAGGCGAAGGTGAATTCAAATGACTGTTACGACCGGTAAAGTGAATCTGCTGGGGCTGACCCAGCCCCAGCTGGAAAGCTTCTTCGATTCAATAGGGGAGAAGCGCTTTCGTGCCGGTCAGGTCATGAAATGGATTCACCATTTTGGCGTCGATGACTTCGATGCCATGAGCAACATCGGCAAGGCCCTGCGCGAAAAGCTCAAGGCCTCTGCCGAGATCCGCGGCCCCGAAATTGTCAGCGAAGACATCTCCACCGACGGCACCCGTAAGTGGGTCGTGCGTGTGGCTTCGGGTAGCTGTGTGGAAACCGTCTACATTCCTCAAGGCGGACGCGGCACGCTCTGTGTCTCCTCTCAGGCCGGCTGCGCACTGGATTGCAGTTTCTGCTCGACCGGCAAACAAGGTTTCAACAGCAATCTCACCGCCGCCGAAGTGATCGGGCAGGTGTGGATTGCCAATAAATCGTTCGGCACCATCCCGGCCAAGGTCGATCGCGCCATTACCAACGTGGTGATGATGGGCATGGGCGAACCCTTGCTCAATTTCGACAACGTAGTTGCCGCCATGCAGATCATGATGGACGATTTGGGCTACGGTATTTCCAAGCGCAAGGTAACGCTGTCGACATCCGGCGTGGTGCCCATGATCGATGAGCTTTCCAAGGTCATCGACGTATCCCTGGCGCTGTCATTGCATGCGCCGAACGATGCGCTGCGTGATCAGTTGGTGCCGATCAACAAGAAGTATCCGTTGGATATGCTACTGGCCGCCTGCCAGCGCTATATCTCCAATTTGGGCGAGAAGCGCGTTCTCACGATTGAATACACGCTTCTACAGGGCATTAATGACCAGCCCGAACACGCCGAGCAGATGATCGCGCTCTTAGCGAAGATTCCCTGCAAGATAAATCTGATTCCCTTCAATCCCTTCCCTCATTCCGGATATGAGCGGCCGAGCAACAATGCGATCCGTCGTTTTCAGGACATCCTGCATAAAGCCGGGCACAATGTAACGGTACGTACCACCCGTGGTGAGGATATCGATGCAGCCTGCGGCCAACTGGTCGGACAGGTAATGGATCGCACACGCCGAAGCGAGCGTTATATCGCAGTGCGTGAGCTGCAGTCCGAGCCAGGTACGGCGTCCATTGCTACGAACCGTTCCTGAGGGGGATGCTGTTGATGATATTGCGCGTTGCGCTGCTGTTTCTGCTCGCCGGCCTTATGGCTGGTTGCGTGTCCTCCGGATCGGGTAATCCGATGCGCACCTCGGAAGGTCGCGACGAAGCGCGAGACGCCTATATCCAGCTTGGCATCGGCTATCTGCAACAGGGCGAGGCCTCCCGCGCTAAAACGCCGCTTCGCAAAGCGCTCGAACTAGACCCGAATAGCGCGGACGCCCATGCGGCACTGGCTCTGGTGTTCCAGAATGAAATGGAAAACCAGTTGGCCGACGAGCATTATCGCAAGGCCTTATCCAATCGCAATGACGCGCGCATCCTGAACAACTACGGCAGTTTTCTCTTCGAGCAGAAACGCTATCAGGAGGCGATGGAGCGCTTCACGCAGGCATCGGAAGATAATCTTTACTCGGGACGCTCGCATGTCTTCCAGAACATGGGCATGACCGCGTTGAAACTCGGTCAGCACGAGCAGGCCGAGACCTACTTCACCCGTGCCTTGCGCCTCGATAGCCGCCAGCCGCGTGCGCTGCTCGAGCTGGCATTGCTGGCCTACGAAGCCAAACAGTACGTCCCGGCAAAGCGTTATTACGATGGATTCAGCAGCCTTTCCGAGCAGAATGCCCGAAGTCTGCTCTTGGGTATCCGTCTGGCGCAGATCCATCAGGACCGGGATCAGGCGGCGAGTCTTGGTTTGCAGCTCAAACGTCTTTATCCCGGAACGCCTGAATATCAACAGTTTCTTTCGGAGCAACGATGATAGCGCCACATTCTGAAGCCGCTGCCCCGACAACGCTGACCAACCCAGGCGATACGCTCCGCGCTGCGCGCGAGAGCAAGAACTGGTCGCTTTCTTCGGTAGCCAAGCAGCTCAATCTGTCGGAGCGTTCACTCATGCAGATCGAGGCCGGTGACTTCAGTCAGTTGCCCGGTCATACATTTGCCCGTGGCTACGTTCGTGCTTACGCCAAGCTGCTGGGATTGGACCAGAATCGTCTCGTGCAGCAGTTCGACCAGCATACCGGCACGGATGCAACCGGTAGCAGCGTCAACAGTCTCGGCCATATCGATCAACCTGTGCGTCTGTCGCGCAGCATGGTGCGTTTCTTCACCTTTATCCTGACGCTGGTTATTGGAGCCGGTGCTTTCTTCTGGTGGCAGGATCGTATGGCCCGCACCGAAGCCGGCCCGTCTGTCACGGCGCTGGAGCGGATTGAAGTCGAGGCGGCAGACGGAACCACGGAGATTCATCTGCTGGATCGACCCGAGGAGCCTGTTGACCTCGCTCCGAGCGAGGAGGTTGGCTCGGCGCCCTTATCAGTAGGCGAGGAAGCGCAGGATCCGGTAACCGAAAGTTTGTCGCTTGACGAGCAGCCGGCAATCGAAACACCCGCGGAGCAGAGCGAGACGGTACCTGCCGGCGAAGCACCGGCGACGGCCCCGGAAGCGGGTGCTAGCGTGGCTCCGGTGGCTGAAACGGAGGCCGTTGCGCCGGGCGAAGGGCGGTTGACGCTGGATTACACCGCGGACTGCTGGACACGCGTTACCGATGCAAATGGCAAGGTGCTTTACAGCGGATTGGCGAAAGCCGGCAGCAGTCGGACTCTGGTCGGGCAAACCCCGCTGGATCTGCATCTCGGCTTCGCTTCTGGTGTGCAAGTCAGCTTCAACGGCGAAGCCGTCAGTCTTTCTGGCAAAACGCGTGGCGAGACCGCGCGTCTCAAGCTCGGACAGTAATCATGCATAGTGAATCTCCCATCAAGCGGCGTCACACCCGAAAGATCTGGGTCGGCAACGTACCGGTCGGTGGCGATGCGCCTATCGCCGTACAGAGCATGACCAATACCGAAACCTGCGACGTCGAAGCGACTGTCGCGCAGATCGAAAGGCTGCAGAATGCCGGCGCCGACATCGTCCGCGTGTCAGTGCCGTCAATGGACGCCGCCGAGGCATTCGGCAAGATCAAGCAGCGCGTTGGCTTGCCGCTGGTCGCCGACATTCATTTCGATTATCAGATTGCCCTGCGCGTCGCCGAGCTCGGCGTCGATTGCCTGCGCATCAACCCGGGCAACATAGGCCGCGAGGATCGTGTTCGGGCTGTGGTGGAAGCAGCTCGTGACCGGGGCATTCCGATTCGTATCGGGGTCAACGCCGGCTCGTTGGAGAAAGATCTACAGAAGAAGTATGGCGAGCCGACACCTGAGGCGTTGGTCGAATCCGCGTTACGCCATGTCGAGCACCTTGATCGGCTTAATTTCCCGGACTTTAAAGTCAGCGTAAAGGCATCCGACGTCTTCATGGCGGTCGCTGCGTATCGGCTCCTGGCGGATAAGATCGAGCAGCCGTTGCACCTGGGTATCACCGAAGCCGGCGGGCTACGTTCGGGTACGGTGAAATCAGCGGTCGGGCTGGGCATGCTGCTAGCCGAAGGTATCGGCGATACCATCCGCATCTCGCTGGCCGCCGATCCGGTGGAAGAAATCAAGGTTGGTTTCGATATCCTCAAATCGCTGCGTCTACGTTCGCGAGGGATCAACTTTATCGCCTGCCCGAGTTGCTCGCGGCAGAACTTCGACGTGGTCAAAACCATGAACGAGCTCGAAGGGCGGCTCGACGATCTGCTGGTGCCGCTGGACGTAGCGGTGATTGGCTGCATCGTCAACGGCCCGGGAGAGGCCAAGGAAGCACACATCGGCCTCACAGGCGGCACGCCGAACAACCTCATCTACATCGACGGCAAGCCGGCGCAGAAGCTGAACAATGAGAATCTGGTCGACGAACTGGAGCAGCTGATTCGCCGCAAAGCCGCGGAGAAGGCCGAGACCGATGCCGCGCTGATCGTGCGCAGCTGATTTAAGGAACCGAATTGAGCAAGTCCCTGCAAGCCATTCGTGGCATGAACGATATCCTGCCGGCCCAGACGCCGGTCTGGCGCTATCTGGAAACGACCTTCGCGCAGCTGCTCGATAGCTATGGCTACAGCGAGATCCGTCTGCCAATCCTCGAATTTACCGATCTGTTCGCCCGCGGCATCGGCGAGGGGACCGACGTGGTCGACAAGGAGATGTACACCTTCTTCGACCGTAACGAGGAATCCCTGACGTTGCGCCCCGAGGGTACTGCCGGTTGCGTCAGAGCCGTGCTCGAACATGGCATGACCGGCGGCGGCCAGGTGCAGAAGCTCTGGTATGCCGGTCCCATGTTTCGTTACGAGAAGCCGCAGAAGGGCCGCTATCGCCAGTTTCATCAGATTGGGGTGGAGGTTTTCAATCAGCCGGGGCCGGATGTCGATGCCGAGCTGATCGTGCTTACGGCCCGGCTGTGGAAGCAGCTCGGCATGTCCGATGCGGTCACCCTGCAGCTGAACAGCCTGGGCTCCAGCGAAGCGCGCGCGACCTATCGGGACGCCCTAGTAGCCTATCTGCAGCAGCATTTCGATCAGCTCGACGAAGACAGTCAGCGCCGTCTGACCAGTAATCCGCTGCGTATCCTGGACAGCAAGAATGCCCAGACCCAGGCGCTGCTGGCCGACGCACCGACCCTGCACGACTATCTGGACGACGAATCGCGGGCCCATTTTGACGGCCTCAAGGCTCGGCTCGACGCGGCCGGAATCGTCTATCAGATCAATCCCAAACTGGTTCGTGGCCTCGATTACTACGGTCGCACCGTGTTCGAGTGGGTGACCGATAAACTTGGCTCGCAGGGTACCGTCTGCGCAGGCGGCCGTTATGACGGTCTGGTCAGCCAGTTCGGCGGCAAACCGACGCCGGGGGTAGGCTTCGCCATGGGTATCGAGCGTCTGGTGCTGCTGCTGGAGACTCTCGAGTTGATTCCCGAAGAACTCAACCAACCGGCACACGCATTCATCTGTGCCTTCGGCGAGGCCGCCGAACTGGCGGCACTGGCGCTGGCGGAACGGCTCCGTGACGCCCTGCCGGGTCTTCGTCTGTTGGTCAACGCCGGTGGCGGTAGCTTCAAGAGCCAGTTCAAGAAGGCCGACAAGAGCGGGGCGCGGTTTGCGCTGATTCTGGGTGACGACGAACTGGCCGAGCGCGTGGTAGGTTGCAAGCCGCTGCGCGACGACAGCGAACAGCAAAGCATTGCCTGGGATGCTCTACCCGAGCGTCTGGCTGCCTGTCTGGCTTGATCGGACGGGTCTGAATTCAGCGAATGTAAGGAGTGACAGTGTGACCTCGGGTACCGATGAAGAACAGCTGGCGCAGATCAAGGAGTGGTGGCAGCGTAACGGCATGCCGTTGCTGTTGGGGGGCGCACTCGCTCTGGTGTTGGTGTTTGGCTGGCAGTTCTGGCAGAAGCATCAGCTTAATCAGGCACAGAACGCCTCGACCGTCTATCAGCAGTTGCTGAATGCTGCGCTGGAGGAGGGTGGGGTGGATGCCGCCGAGGTTTCGCGCCTGGGCAATTTGCTGAAGAAGGAGTTCGCCGGCTCGCATTACGCTCAATACGGCAGCCTTTTCGTGGCTAAGGTAGCGGTGGAGTCTGATCGTCTCGATGAGGCCGCGACAGAGTTGCAAAGCGTGCTGGACAAACCGGCCGACAAAACCCTCGAGGAGCTGGCTCGCCAGCGCCTGGCCCGAGTTCTGGCAGCACAGGGCAAGGCCGAGGAGGGGCTTGCATTGCTCGAAGGTGATGTTAATGAGGCTTTCGCCGCCAGTCGTGAA
>NZ_QORI02000019.1 GCF_003325755.1 Pseudomonas sp. SST3
CGGCAAACTGGCGCAAGATTGTGGTCTCGTACAGCGCCTCCTCCATCGCCGGATCGCTGTAGCCGAACCAGTTCTGCATCAAATGTACGCGCAGCATCGCCATCAGCTGATACGCCGGACGACCACCTTCACCCTTGGGGTAGTGCGGCTCGATCAGGGCAATCAAACCCTTCCACGGCACCACCTGATCCATCTCGATCAGGAACAACTCTTTGCGGGTCTGCTTGCGCTTGCCGGCGTACTCGGCGTCGGCGAAGGTCATTTGCTTCATCGGGAAACTCGGGCAACGGGATCGGCGTATTTCACCAGATTCGGGAAGTCTTTTTCAGACCATCCTTAGAGGAAAGTTGGCGCGTACTTCGTCTCGCGCTACGAGATGGATAACATCTGTGAAGTATTTCCGAGGCAGGTGCTGTTTCAGCCAAGGCGTGGTGGAACTTTGGATATTTCCCAGATTCGCTAGGCCGGCCACAGAAGCGACGGTGTCGAACAGTCCAATGAATCCCATGTTGATACCGCGTTGATAACGGTGAGTGAAGCTCGAACTGAACGCCCTGCTGTTGTCTTGCAACGCTCTCCTTAAGGGCCCGTCTATGCCTCGAACGATTTCGTTAGCGAAGTGCTTTGCTGCAGCGGCACCGCGACTAAAGCCAAAAGTATCGAAAATTAGCGAGTTGATCTCACTGTCTGGATACTCTCTATTAAGTCTATCGATCAGGTCTTTGATCCCGTTAAAGGCTTTCTGTACGCACCCTGCGACGCCCGTATCACCTCGGCCCGCCCCCAAGCCTAGCGCGCTATCTTTTTCACCTGCGTTGGTGCCGATGCCATCGATATACAGCTTACGAAAGGCATGCTTTTGCGAACCGGTGCCCTCAGGGGACGGAGGAGCGTGGTACAGCTCGCTCAGTTTTTTGATATTGGTAACGTCGTTTCCATAGCTACTGCTTGGGTCAGCCATATAGAGTTTGCAGCTAGTTGCCAGATCTTCTGGCTTGATCGGGTGATGTGCACCGCAGGCGATACCTAGTGCGGTGTTGGTCGCGTTGTTGCCGGTGCCGTCGAAAAACACGCCGATACGCAGGGCCAGCTGTGTCTTTTTGGCTGGCTTGGCGGGTTGCTTGGCGTGGCGTTCATATTCCGCCCAACGCTGGACATGGATGTCGACCGGCTCGATGTTTCGCAGCTCGGCTTCACGCTTGGCTTGCGGAATGTTGGGGACGTAACCGCTCATGCTTCTACCTTTCCCTGGCAAGTGAGGCTGGATGATCTTGGGTGGACAGGCGCCGTCGAGCTACATCCTGTTGGTCACGGCGCGGAAGGTAGTAGGAACGACAGCCAGCGTCGATTCAAGCAGCCCGTTCACAAAGCGTGCGGTCGGCCTGGCGGTTTCGAGCCAGGAACAGCATTTTCACTGTGGTGCGATCGGAGCCTGCTGCGCCGTCCAGGCGCGGGCTTCGGCGAGCAGCCAGTCGCGAAAGGCATTCATGGCGGATGATTCCACGCGGCGTTCGGGAATCATCAGGTGGTAGGCCTGTCCTTCAAGTCGATAGGCGTGCGGATGCGCGATTATCAGGCGCCCCTCTGCGAGCTCTCGCTGGATCAGGAAGGGCGGGATCAGCGCGACGCCCATCTGGTGTTCGGCGGCCTGGGCGAGCATCGAGAACAGCTCTAGTCGCGGACCGGTCATGTCCCGCGCCACTTTCATCCCCAGCGAGTCGAACCACTGCCGCCAGGCGTAGGGCCGTGTGGTCTGCTGCAACAAGGGCATTTCAGCGATGGTCCGTGGCGCTAGCGTGTCCCCGCTCTTCAGCAGGGCAGGGCTGCACACCGGCACCGACTGTTCCGGCATCAGCGGATGTGCGGCGGTACCGGACCAGTCGCCATCGCCGAAATAGATCGCCGCGTCGAACTCGGTGTCAGCGAACAGGAAGGGGCGGGTGCGGTTCGTCAGGTTGACGGTTATTTCCGGGTGCAACGCCTGAAACTGCCGCAGCCGTGGCAGCAGCCATTGCGTGCCAAAGGTTGGCACCAGCGCCAATTCGATGGTCTGCGCACCCTGTTGGCCCATCACTGACAGCGTATCGCGCTCCACCGCATCAAGCTGGCTGGCGACTCGTCGCGCATAAGATTGCCCGGCCTCGGTCAGTTTCACGCCGCGGCGGGAACGGCGGAACAGTTCCAGCCCGAGGAACTCTTCCAGCCCGCCGATCTGTCGGCAGATTGCGCTCTGGGTCAGCGCCAGCTCTTCGGCAGCACGGGTAAAGCTCTGGTGGCGTGCGGCCGCTTCGAAGGCGATGAGCGCGGCGGTGCTGGGAATCTTGCGGCGCATTGTGCGACAGCCTCACTAATCTGCTGGTGTTCAGGCGCTTTAGGATATCTCGGAGTGACTAAATCGCACAGACCGTTGCGAATTACTCGTTTGCCGCCTGGCACCGCAGCTTCTAGGATCAATGCATCCGAATGCTGCACCGGGCACTGAGTCCGGTTCATCGCCTACGACAAGAGGACCACCCATGGCCGGCAAAGCAAGCTTCAACTGGATCGATCCGCTGCTGCTTGATCAGCAGCTCACCGAAGAAGAGCGCATGGTGCGCGATAGTGCCGCGCAGTTCGCTGCCGACAAGCTGGCGCCGCGCGTGCTGGAAGCCTTCCGCCATGAAAGGACCGACCCGGCGATCTTCCGCGAGATGGGCGATACCGGTCTGCTCGGCGCGACCATCCCCGAAGCCTACGGCGGCAGCGGCCTGAACTACGTGTGCTACGGCCTGATCGCCCGCGAGGTGGAGCGCATCGATTCCGGCTACCGCTCGATGATGAGCGTGCAGTCGTCGCTGGTGATGGTGCCGATCAATGAGTTCGGCAATGAGGGAACCAAGCAGAAGTACCTGCCGAAGTTGGCCAGCGGTGAATTCATTGGCTGCTTCGGCCTGACCGAGCCGAACCACGGTTCCGATCCGGGCTCGATGGTCACTCGCGCGAAAAAGGTCGACGGCGGCTACCGCCTGTCCGGCGCGAAGATGTGGATCACCAACAGCCCCATCGCCGACGTCTTCGTGGTCTGGGCGAAGGACGACGAGGGCGCCATCCGCGGCTTCGTGCTGGAAAAGGGCTGGGAAGGTCTGAGCGCTCCGGCAATTCACGGCAAGGTCGGTCTGCGCGCCTCGATCACCGGTGAAATCGTCATGGACAATGTGTTCTGCCCGGAAGAGAACGCCTTCCCCGATGTGCGCGGCCTGCGCGGACCCTTCACCTGCCTGGATTCAGCCCGCTACGGCATCAGCTGGGGCGCGTTGGGCGCCGCCGAGTTTTGCTGGCACACCGCCCGCCAATACACCCTGGACCGCCAGCAATTCGGCCGCCCGCTGGCTGCCAACCAGCTGATCCAGAAGAAGCTCGCCGACATGCAGACCGAGATCACCCTGGGGCTGCAGGGCTGTCT
This sequence comes from Pseudomonas sp. SST3, assembly GCF_003325755.1. Next base: position 3,443 of record NZ_QORI02000019.1, read on the forward strand.
GCGTCTGGGCCGGATGAAGGACGAGGGCACCGCTGCCGTGGAAATTACCTCGATCATGAAGCGCAACAGTTGCGGCAAGGCCCTGGACGTGGCGCGCCTGGCCCGCGACATGCTGGGCGGCAACGGCATCAGCGACGAATTCGGCGTGGCGCGTCATCTGGTCAACCTGGAAGTGGTCAACACCTACGAAGGTACCCACGACGTGCACGCGCTGATTCTCGGCCGCGCGCAGACGGGCATCCAGGCGTTCTTCTAAGCCTGCCCGTAGGGTGGATGACGCTTCTCTCATCCACCTTCACTCCCTTGCGGTGGATGGGTAAAGCGTCAGCTAGGCGCGCCGATCCACCCTACGTTCACTTGAAATTCGAGGCTTCACCCATGTCCGGCGCCCTTTCCCATATCCGCGTCCTCGATCTGTCGCGCGTGCTTGCCGGCCCCTGGGCTGGGCAGATTCTTGGTGACCTCGGCGCCGAGGTGATCAAGATCGAGCGCCCCCGCACAGGCGATGACACCCGTCACTGGGGACCGCCGTATCTCAAGGATGCGCAGGGCGAGAACACATCGGAAGCCGCCTATTACCTGTCGGCCAACCGTAACAAGCAGTCGCTGACGCTGGACTTCACCCAGCCCGAAGGCCAGCGGATCATTCGCGATCTGGTCGCCAGCTGCGATGTGCTGCTGGAGAACTTCAAGGTCGGCGGCCTGGCGGCTTACGGGTTGGATTATGAAAGCCTCAAGGCAATCAATCCGAAGCTGATCTACTGCTCGATTACCGGCTTCGGCAGTGATGGCCCTTATGCCAATCGTGCTGGTTACGATTTCATGATTCAGGGGCTCGGCGGCCTGATGAGCCTGACCGGGCGTGCCGAAGGTGAGGAGGGCGCCGGGCCGGTCAAGGTCGGCGTGGCGCTCACCGACATTCTCACCGGGCTTTACGCCACGGTCGGTGTGCTGGCCGCGCTCAATCACCGCGAGCAGACGGGGGTGGGCCAGCATGTCGAGCTGGCGCTGCTGGACGTGCAGGTCGCCTGTCTGGCCAACCAGGCCATGAACTACCTCACCACCGGCGTGTCACCCAAACGCATGGGGAACGCGCACCCGAACATCGTGCCCTATCAGGATTTCCCCACCGCCGACGGCGATATCATTCTCACCATCGGAAACGACGGACAGTTCCGCAAGTTCGCCGAAGTCGCCGGACATCCGGAGTGGGCGACCGATGACCGTTTCGCCAGCAACAAGGCGCGTGTGGCCCATCGTCAAGAACTGGTGCCGATGATTCGCCAGGTCACGGTGTTCCGCACCACAGCCGAATGGGTGGCGGCGCTGGAGCAGGCCGGGGTGCCGTGCGGGCCAATCAACGATCTGGCGCAGGTGTTTGCCGACCCGCAGGTGCAGGCGCGCGGGCTGCACGTCGAAATGCCGCATCAATTGGCGGGAAGCGTGCCGCAGGTGGCCAGTCCGATCCGTCTTTCCGAAACGCCGGTGGAATACCGCAAGGCGCCGCCATTGCTCGGTGAGCACAGCGAAACAGTGCTGCACGAACTGCTTGGCCTGAGCTTCGAGAAGATCCTTTCCCTGCGCCAGTCCGGCGTGATCTGATCCTTGCGCGCCTGAACTCTCGAGACGCTTGGCTATCTTTATTCCTGTACCCTGGATTTTTGGATGGACGAGCGAATCATGCAGACGCAGCGTTATCGAATCACCGGACAGCTGATGGCTGTCGTGTTCATGTCCTGGCTGCTGGCCGGCTGCGGCATCAATAACATTCCCCAATACGACGAGCAGGTGAAGTCGGCCTGGTCTCAGGTGGAAAACCAGTACCAGCGCCGCGCCGACCTCATTCCCAATCTGGTTGAGACCGTCAAAGGCTTTGCCCGTCAGGAGCAGGAAACCCTGACCGCGGTCATCGAAGCTCGCTCGCGGGCTACCTCGATTCAGCTCAGCGCGGACGATCTCGACGACCCGCAGAAGCTGCAGCAATTCCAGCAGGCGCAAAACCAGCTGACCGGCGCCTTGAGCCGGTTGATGGCGGTGTCCGAGCGCTACCCGGACCTGAAATCCAATCAGAACTTCCTTGCGCTGCAGTCGCAGCTCGAAGGCACCGAGAACCGTATTGCCGTGGCACGCCGCGACTTCATCGCTGCTGTTGAGCGTTACAACACCGAGATCCGGACGTTTCCCGGGCGTATCTGGCACAGCCTGATGTACAGCGACATGCCGATCCGCGAGAACTTCGAGGCGACGGCGGAGAACGCCGAGCAGGCGCCGCAAGTGCAGTTTCAATGACGCGTCCGCTTTCGCTGACTCTGGCGCTGCTGTTCTGGGCGAGCGGTGTGGTCGCTCAGGAAGTCGAGCTGCCGGCACTGAGCGGCAGGGTTGTTGATCAGGCCGAACTGCTCGATACCCAGGCCGAGGCGCGGCTGACCAGCATGCTCGCTGCCCATGAGCAGGCCAGTGGCGAGCAGGTGGTCGTCGTCACCGTGCCGGACCTCCAGGGGCGCAGCATCGAAGAGTTCGGTGTCGCCTTGGGCCGTGAGTGGGGCATCGGGCAGAAGGATGAAGACACAGGCGCGCTGCTGATTGTCGCCCGTGACGACCGCCGGGTTCGTATTGAAGTCGGCTACGGTCTGGAGGGGCGGCTCACTGATGCGCAGTCGTCAGTCATCATCAACCGCATCATCACCCCCGCTTTCCGCGACGGCGACTTTACCCGCGGGATTACCGAGGGCGCGGCCGCGATGGTTCAGGTGCTGGGAGGTGATCCGCTGCAGACGGCTGCGATGCGTCCGGCCATGCCCATGGGGGCGCAGGAGCCCGGCGGGCTTGGCATTTTGGGCTTCTTCCTGATGCTGGTGGCGATCTTTGTGATTGGTGGCGGACGGGGCGGTCGTGGCGGCGGCCGCGGAGCGGGACGTGCGCTGCTCCTCGGTGCGCTGCTCGGCGGCATGGGTCGTGGTGGCGGAGGCGGCTTTGGCGGAGGAGGCGGCTTCGGCGGTGGTGGCGGCGGCTTTGGCGGCGGTGGTGCCTCCGGTGGTTGGTGACGACGGTGTGACCGGCCTCACCCCGAGCATCCACCCAGCGCGCAGCACACTGAGCGACGCGGCAGCATTTATTCAGCCGCGTTGGCCGATGCGTGACCCAACCAATAAGACAAGAGCCTCTCAATGATGGATACGCAATGACTCTTTTGAGCGAAAACGAGCTGCGGCAGGTAGCCGAGGCGATCGACCGTATCGAGCGTGACACGGATGCCGAGCTGGTAACGGTGCTGGCAGCGCAGGCCGATGACTATCGCTACATCCCGTTACTCTGGGCGAGTCTGATCTCGCTGCTGGTGCCCGGCGCGCTGCTGTTTTTCAGCGGCTGGCTGGCCGCCTGGCAGCTGCTGCTGGTGCAATGGCTGACCTTTATCGTACTCGCAGTGATATTCCGTATCCCCAAGCTAACCAGTCGGTTGATCCCACGCTCGGTCCGCCACTGGCGGGCCTGCAATCTGGCACGGCGTCAGTTCATCGAACTGAACCTGCATCACACGGACGGCGGTACCGGCATGCTGATCTTCGTCTCCGAGGCCGAGCGTTATGTGGAGATCCTGGTGGATCGAGGCATTTCCAGTCGCATCGATAACAGCGCTTGGGAATCCATCGTCGAGACCTTTACCCACGATGTGCGTAACGGCAAGGTGTTGGATGGGTTTCTCGGATGCATCGAAGCCTGTGGCTCGCTGCTCTCGCAGCATGTACCGGCGACCCACGAGCGCAACGAGCTGCCGAATCATCTGGTCGTGCTGCCTTAGCTTTAGAAAGAGGGATGTCAGCGCCGCCGACATCCCTCTCGCCTCAGGCCACGCTGCGCTGTCGGGCGAGCAACTCACGCTCGCGCTGCAGACCGCGAACCAGGCTGTTCTGATCGCTGCGACGGGCCGCGGCAATCAGTGTCTGGTCGATCAGGTCACGTTGTGCGTGGCTACCGCCGAACACGTGGGCCTGGCTGCGAACTGACCGCAACAGCTCGACGCAGCGGCCATATCGACCTTCAACGAACGCCACTGCCGCTTCCACTGCTGGTGCGCCGATCAGCTGGGTGAAGCGCGCATTGTCATCGTCGCGCTGGCAGGCACGCTGTTGTGCTTCACGCAGCTGGCCGAGCAATTCTTCGCGACCGCTGCAGGCGAAGGCCATGGCCGCATGGAAGTCGTTGAAGGCATAACGGCCATCCTCGGCCATCGCCGCCCAGCGTTCGGCCACGCCCGTCCAACGGTTACCCACATCGACCCCTCGTAATTGCAGGCGCCACAGCATCGAGCTGGCATCGATCAGCTCCAGTGCAAGGGTACCTTGATGGCCGTCGATCGGCCCATCGAAAAGCGCCAGCACTGTTTCGAAGTCGTCTTGCTCCAGGTAGTGCAGCGTCAGGTGCCACCAGTTATGCACGGCGAGCATGCTGTCCTGTTGCCAGGCCGGATTGCCGCGCATCCAGGCGATGCCTTCCTCGCGGCGGTCCTGCATTTCCAACACGTGGGCGACGGCATGTTGCGCCCAGGCATCGTCGGGCTGCAGCGACACGGCTTCGCGGCCATAGCGCTCGCCACGCTGATAGTCACCGGTTTCTTCCAACCCGAAGGCGTACATGCCGAGCACGGCGTGATAGCCGGGAACGGCCGCTGACCAGTCCGGCAAAGCGCGGGCGATACGGTCACGCAGCATGCGGGCATCGCCGGTGAAGAAGTCCAGTTGATGACCTGCCTGCAACGACAGCAGGTCATGAGGGTAATCGAGGCTGAGGTCTTCAAGCGTGCGTCCCGATGCATGCCAGCGCCCAGCGATCAACAGTTGCAAGGCCTGTATATGGCGCGCCTCGCGGTCGTTTTGCGGCAGTGCCTGGGCGTGCTCCAGCGATGCTTGCGCAACCGGTATAGCGGCCGCTTCGGTGCCCAGTAGATAGAGCCAGGCATGCAGGATGTGGCCCATCACCAGTTCAGGGGAAGCCTCGAGAGCGGCTTCGGTGCTCGCCAGCGAATCGGTGCGCAGGCAGCGAAACTGCGCGAGGGCCTGGTCCAGCAGGACCTGCGCCTGGCCATTGCAGCCGGTCAGTTGGTAGCCATGTGCGTCTTTCATTGTTCTATGCTCCATGAGTCCAGTTCGTTGGCAGGTGCCAACGGAGCCTATAGTCGAGGCGGCAGGGGAGTCGGACTAAAGTCATCCTGGAAACAAAACGGCCATTTCCGCCATGACACGCTCGGATCATGCTGAAAGCCTGTCACCCTTGACCGTCGCCCTCCTGGCGACGCCGGACAGCACGGCCTCGACCTTGTTCGGCCTCTACGATTTATTGTTAGGCACCCGCCGCGATTGGCAGCAGCTGATCAACCAGACCGACGTCGAATCACCCTTTCTCCCGCTGATCGTCAGCCGCGACGGGCAACCGCTGCGGGCATACAACGATGTCCCGATTCAGCCTCACGCCAGCCTTGGCAACGCGCCGCCGGTCGATGTGGTGATCGTCAGCAACCTGGCGATCAGTCCGTTCGAACCGCTGGATGACCGCTACGACCAGGAAGCGCAATGGATGCGTGAGCGTTACGAGGCAGGCGCGACGCTGGCGTCGGCCTGTTCGGGCGCAATATTGCTGGCCCGTACCGGCTTGCTGAAAGGCTGCGAAGGCACTTCTCACTGGGGCTATTGCGACTGCCTGCGCCGCGAATACCCCGAGGTCCATTGGCAGCCGGATAAGGCGTTGGTGACCGCCGGGGTCGGTCAGCGGCTGGTGGTGTCAGGCAGCGGTAGCAGCTGGCACGCACTGGCGCTCTTTCTCATTGCGCGCTTCATCGGCGCGCGTGAGGCCATGGAGGTGGCGCGGCTCAACCTGTTCGACTGGGATGCGACCAGCCCGCTTGCTTACGCCGCGATGATGCGCACCGGCCAGCTTGCCGATCCGGTCATTGCGCGTTGTCAGGAATGGGCCGCGCAGCATTACGACGGCGAAGCCCCGGTGGCGGCGATGGTGCGGATCAGCGGCTTGCAGGAGCGAACCTTCCAGCGCCGCTTCGCCCAGGCCACCGGGCTGTCGCCTCTGGACTACGTGCACACCCTGCGGCTGGAGGAAGCCAAACAATTGCTGGAAAGCGGAGACCTTCCGGTGGAAGCCATCGCCTGGGAAGTGGGCTATCAAGACGCCGGATTCTTCGGCCGGCTGTTCCGGCGCAAGGTGGGCCTGACGCCAGCCCAGTATCGCCGACGCTTCGGTGTATTGGCGCGGCGCTTGGCCAGCGTGGCGACGCCAGCCGCCGCAGTCGGTGCGCATTGAGCGGGTTGACGGACGACGTCAGGTGCCGACTGTCGCCCTTGACGATGCGCCACCTAGGACGGTGGCGTTGGTTTCGATAACCGTTGCAGCCTGAGGTCGGGCGCCGGGTTCAGAGCATCCCCGGACCGTCGTCCTCGGGTTGTTCCACCGGCGCCAGATCGAGGAACTCAGTGTTCTCCATGGCGCTGGCGGCCACCCGGTCGATGCTGCTCATGGCATGGCCAATGATCGAGCTGACGCTGGCTTCGTGATGATGCTCGGGCAGGCGCTCGATGGCCGCGAGCACTTCTTCACCCGGAACGGTTTCCTCGGCTAGCAGCTTGTCGGCGATCTCATCCAGTGCTGGCTTGAGCCGCTGCAGCAGGGCCATGCATTCCCGGTCGAGCTGCTTGAGCAGGGTGTCGGCCGCCCGGATGGATTCGCCGGAATCGAACTCGATGTGCGCGTCGCGCACCGCCTGCAGGCTGAGCAGCGAACCGTTAGGCCCCATCCCCAGCGCGCCAACCATCGACAGCGCGATCTTTGAGGCTTCCTGCAGATCCTGACCGGCACCGGAGGAGACCTCGTGGAAGTACAGTTGCTCGGCGCCGCGGCCGGCCAGCAGCATCTGGATGCGGTTGCGCAGCTCGGATTCCATATGCAGACGCTTGTCTTCGACCGGCGTTACCAACGTCACGCCTAGCGCCTGGCCGCGCGGTAGTATGGTGACTTTTTCCACTCGGCCGGTTTTCAGCGCAGCAGCGACCAGCGCATGGCCGGCCTCGTGCACGGCGATGCGTTTGCGGTCGGTGGGCGACATGGGCGTCACCCCCGATGGTTGCTCGCCGATGCGGCAGGTTTCCACCGCGTCGACGAAATGCGCCATGGTGACCGTCGTTGCGGCGCCACGCGCAGCGAGCAGGGCGGCATGGTTGGCGATATAGGCGATAGCGGCCGGCGTCAGGCCCACGGTGTTACGCGCCAGTTGGGCGAAATCCAGGTCCTGTTCAGCGCGAATCTTGTCCGCGTACAGGCGGAACAGCGCCTCTCGGTCGTTCAGCCCCGGCAGGCCGACGGCGATCGAACGGTCGAAACGCCCCTCACGGACCAGCGCCGGGTCCAGCGAATTGGGGAAGTTGGTAGCGCCCAGTACCAGCACGCCGCTGGCGCCGTCGAAGCCATCCATCTCGGCGAGGAACTGGTTGATGATGCGATTGCTCTCGGCATCGCTGGAGCGCTGCTGCTCGGCGCGTTTGCCAATGCCATCGATCTCATCGATAAAGATGATGCACGGTGCCTGCTTGCGGGCGGTACGAAACAGCGCCTTGACCTTCTGAATGCCCACGCCGAAGTACATCGAGGAGAAGTCGCTACCGGTCACCTGAATGAAGCTGGCGTTGGACTCGGTGGCCAGGGCCTTGGCCAGCTGGGTCTTGCCGGTGCCGGGTTCGCCGGTCAGCAGTACCCCCTTGGGTGGGCGGGCGCCCAGCGCCGTATAGGCCGCGGGATCGCGGAGATAGCTGGTGACATCGGTGAGTGCCTGCTTGGCTTCGCTGGCGCCGATCACGTCGGCAAAGCTGACGCCGCTACCCTTGCGCTGTACCTGGAAGGCCTGACTCTTGATCGCCAGATAGATAAGCGCGCCGACCAGCAGAAGGATGAATGGCGCATAGGGCACGACCGACTTGTACCAGGGCGCCTCACCGTCGGTTTCGAACAGGGTCAGCGGGAACAGCTGGCCTTCGCTGCTGGCGTAATGGTTGAGTAGCAGCTGGGCGACACGACCGGATTGATCCGGCAGCCAGTAACGCAAACCATCGTTCCGGCTGATGTAGACCGCATCCTTGCCGAGCGCGGCGCTTGATATGGTTGCGCCACGCAGATCATTCATGAGCACCGAAAGGTCCTGGCGGTTGGTTTCCCAGGGATCGGTGGATTGCCGCAGAGCCTCGAGCATACTGGCGGCAGCGCCTGTCGAGGGCGTGGCCGGGGCCGCAGGCTTGAACTGCCAGTAGGCCACACAAGCAGCGATGACCAGCACCAGCAAAACGGATAGCACAGGGCCGCGACGACCTTGCAGCAGACGTGGTGTTTTCATTTCACATCCAATCGGGGAAGCCCGATGTTCGACAAACAACCGCCTTGGAGGCGGACCACAGTTATTCACGGGGAAGCCCCGCAGGCGCCAATTGGGTGGCGCTGGGCAGTGCTCGCTTGTGGGATGCGATTTATATGCCGGACTGCCTATCGGGCACTTGGGCTCCGATAGCCGGCGAGGATACGGCAAGTGCCACCATGCGCGTGGCGTTGCGACGAATGGCGGGCCGGTTTTCGACGAATGACCGTTCGGTCGCGGAACGAAATGACTGCGATGGGCTATAGCTCATGAGCGGCGAACAAGGCTGATCGGCGGGCTTCCAAAACCTCGCCAAGCACGCGCGTCCTTTGACGAAGCTCACGGCATGACGTTTTTCGCGAGAGGAAACATCGTTTCCGATGAGTGGGCTGCTGAACGTCGGACGTTTAGCGAATTCGTTCCGGATTCGTAGTACATAGCCTGCCTTTCGCAGTCAGAGCAGTACCCGCACCATGTCTACCCTCACCGAGCTGGCGCAGCAGATCGCGTCGCTGTATCCATTGCAAGACAAGTCCGCCGGTAGGCGTTACCGCATTGTCAGTCAGCTGGCAGGCATGACCGAGCTGGAAGAGATCAATGGTGCGCCGCGCTATGTCGATACATGCCAGCTCGCCGATCAGAACCTCTGGGATGGTGGCACCGCGCTGTCCGCTGGACGACTCGCTTCCGTCTAGCCCACGCCTTTTCTCCGCAGCGTCAGGGCGCGGCCCGAGGGGTCACTCTGTGGCTCAGGTCTCGCCGTTTCGCTTGTATTTCGCAAAGGTCATCCGGCATTCTGCAGCGTTCGCCTGACGCGCGCGTCAGGCCGCCGACGAGAGTGCCTCGGGCAGTGATCGCAAGGTCGGCGACCCGTTACGGAGACCGGAAATGATGATGTATGAAAGCAGCTTCGCCATGCTGAAGAGCGCCCGATCGATGCTGATCGTCGCTCTGCTGGCACTGCCCTCGTTGGGGCAGGCGCAGGAATTGAGCGAGCCGATCGGCTACATCATGAAGGTGAAGGGCGAGGCGACGGTTACCAGCCGCGGACAGACGATCGACGCGGCCGTCGGCCAGGCCGTGATCCTCGGCGCGGTGCTGCGTACCGGTGCGCAGGGCTCGATGGGCGTGACGCTCAGCGATAACACTGTGATGTCCTTCGGCCCCAACAGTGAATTCATTCTCGATGAATACGAGTTCGAACCCATCCGCGAGGAGCTGCGGCTTAGCGCTCGCATCAGTCGCGGTACGTTGAATTTCATTTCTGGCGTGATCGCCAAGCTCAAGCCCGAGGCGGTCGAGCTGAAAACCCCCACAGGCACCATCGGAGTGCGCGGTACTCACTTTCTGGTGAAGGTCGGCCAGTGATAAAGATGCTGCGATACGGATTCATGCTGCTGTGCTTCGTTTGGTTGCCGGGCTGCGTGACGGGAGATTACGTGGTGCTGCTGGAGAGTCCGGACGGCACTACCGGCGCGGTGCTGGTGGAGGATGCCGATGGCCAGACTCGCCTCGATCGTACGCATCAGGCTGTGGCGATCGGCAGCCGCGGGCCTGGCTCGCGTCCGTTCAATGTCGGCGAGCGGCGCATTAACCACGATTTCTCCGAGGCGCTGGCCGCCCAGCCGACCTTGCCACAGCGCTTCCAGCTGTACTTCCAGATCGGCAGCGCCGAGCTGACCGAGCAATCGCAGCGAGCCATCGAGCAGGTTTTCGAGGCGATCCGCTTGCGCGGGCCGTCTGCCGTCTCGGTCATCGGTCATACCGATACGCTAAGCGGTCCGGTCTGGAACGAGCAGCTGGGCCTGATCCGTGCTCAGGCGATTGCGGACATGTTGCGCAGCCGAGCCATGGAGGTGATCGAGCTGAGCGTTTCCTCGCATGGCGAGCGCAACCTGTTGATCGATACGCCGGATGGCGTGTCCGAACCGCGCAACCGCCGGGTCGAAGTCAGCATTCGCTGAGCCGCTTCACTTTTCCGTCATCAGGATGCGCTCGCCGCGCTGTCCGGCCCGTAGCCGCTGCAACTGGTAGTGCACCAAGGCGTCATCGGGTCGCTCGGCGTGCAGCCGTTCGAAGGTCTCGGTAGCCTCTTCATGTTCGCTAACGAGCAGCGCATAGGCTGCGTCATAGCCGCAGTCATCTTTCGTTTCACAGGGCTCGTAAAGGCGGATCTGTCGCGCTTTACCCTTGAGCAACACATCGCCGACGGCGCGCATCGGCACGTTCGGGTTAGCTGTGCGGATGGTTTCCGATACGCAGAGCTCAGTGCCTAGATAGCGGTTCATACCTTCCAAGCGCGCCGCCACGTTAACCGCATCGCCCAACGCGCGGTAATCGAACAGGGTTTTACCACCAAAGTTGCCGACGACAACCTCACCGCTGTGCGCGCTGATGCGCGTGCGTCCGAGTGGGATGCCGGCAGCATGCTGGGCAGCCGTGAAGGTTCGGGTGAAATCGCGAATCTCCAATGCACAAGCCAGGGCGCGCCGTTGGTGGTCAGGCTGCACCAGAGGGGCTGAGAAAAGGATCGCCATGCCATCACCAACGATGCGCTCGAGCGTGCCTTCGTGGCGGAAGGCAATTTGAATGATGCCCTCCAGATATTCATTCAGCATGCCCACGACCTGTTCCGGTGACTGCCGCTCCATCAGACTGGTGAAGTCGGTGATGTCGGTGAAGACGAAACTGCAGCAGCGTCGCTCGCCGCCGAGCCGCAGCTGCTCGGGATGGCGGACCAGATGGTTGACCAGATTCGGCGAGATATAGCGTGAGAATGCATTGCGCATCCAGCGTTGTTGCCGCTCGCTGGCGCGGTGGCGTGCGAGGCTGGTGCCGAGGTAGATCACCAGCAGGCCAATCGAGAGCGTGAGCGCATCGAGCAGCAGCCCCTGCCGCGAATAGGCCCACCAGGCCGCGGCATGCAGCGCCGCCACCATGGCTACGGCGACCCAGGCGGCGGTAAACGCACCGCTCCTCAGGGTCAGAAGACACAGCATCAGGCCAGCCAGCAGCAGCGTAAACGCCTCCACCGGACTGGCCCAGAACGGGCGCCGCAGTGGCGTACCGGCCAATGCCTGTTCGATTGCCTGGGCGTGCACCTGGACGCCTGGAATCATCCCTCCGAGTGGGCTGAAGCGAAGATCCTGCAAGCCCTGAGCCGAGCTGCCGATCAACACGATGCTGCCCTTTAATGGCCCCATGGACGCCCCGTCCAGCACGCGCCAGGCGGGCACCGTCTGTGCGACCAGGTCGCGGCGATAGTGCAGCCAGAGTTCACCCCGGCGATTGGTCGGGAGAGTCAATCGGCCGATCCTGACCTGCTCGACCGCACCGCCCGCCGCGGTCTCGATGCGATAGTGGTTCTGTCCTAGATAGACCCGAAGCGCTTCGGCAGTCAGCGAGGGGAGCAGATGCTCGCCGACGCGAATCATCACGGGCACACGTCGCACCACGCCATCGGCGTCGGCCCTGAAGGCCATGGCGCCGCTACCGACGGCAGCCCTCTCAAGTAAAGGTAGCGCGCTGGTGGTCCCGGCGTAGACAGAAAAGCCGGGCGGTTTCGCGTCCGCGTGAGATTGGATGCCGAAGCGGCTTAGCGGCGTGATCGGCGAAGGTGAGCGTGTGGTGGCGAAGCCGAGGACGCTGGGCTGGCGCTCGAGCGCAGCGGCGAAAAGTCGGTCGTGGTTGGGCAAGGTGCCAAGCGTTTCGGCGAGGCCGGGCGGCAGCTTCAACTGGTTTACAAGACGGTGCGGGGAGCTGCGGTCCGGCTCGGCGAACAGCACATCGAACACCACCACTGCGGCGCCGGCATCGTGCAAGCGTTCCACCAACTGTGCCAGCAGATCCCGTGACCAGGGCCATTGTCCGAGGCGTGCGAGACTGGCTTCGTCGATGTCCACCACCCGAACCACGGTCTGCTCGGGCGCTGGCCTAGGCTGCCAGCGTTGGTACTGATCGAACAGGCTGTTGCGCAAGCTTTGCAGCATCAGTGGTTCGGTTAGATATAGCGCGCAAGCAGCAAGCAATCCGGCCATCGCGAGTAGCAGGCGCGGCGCCCGAATTCGGGGCAGTATCATCAGTCGCGCTCCCCGCAACCGGCCGGTTGGCTAGGCTGGCTCAGTCGAGCACCAGAATAGCGTCCATTTCCACCTGTGCGGCCTTTGGCAGCGCGGCGATGCCGATGGCGGCGCGGGCCGGGTAGGGCTGCTGAAAGTAGCGGCTCATGACTTCGTTGACCGTGGCGAAGTTGCCCAGGTCGGTGAGGAAGATGTTCAGCTTGACGATGTCTTTCAGCGAGCCGCCAGCGGCTTCGGCTACCGACTTGAGGTTCTCGAATACTTGTACGGTCTGCGCTTCGAAGCCCTCCACCAGTTCCATGGTCTTCGGGTCGAGGGGAATCTGCCCGGACATGTAAACGGTATTGCCGGCCTTGATCGCCTGGGAATAGGGGCCAATGGCCGCGGGCGCGTTGTCGCTGTGAATCACGGTTTTGCTCATGGAGGTGCTCCTGGTAGAAGAATGCGGCCCCAGAGCATACGGGCTGAGGCGGGGTTGCAAAAGCCCTACACCCCGTATCGGTTGGAGAGGTGACCAGTCGAATCAGGCTTTCATTCGGGTGATGCGCATGACGCCCTTGATCGCGCGCAGCTTCTTGATCACGCGGGCCAGATGCACGCGGTCATGCACGCTGACGACCAGCTGAACGACGCTGATGCGACCGTCGCGCTCATCCATGCCGATCTTCTCGATGTTGCCGTCGGCGGCGTTGACGCTACCGGCCAGCAGGGCGATCAAGCCGCGCTGGTGTTCCAGCTCGACGCGCAGTTCAACGTTGAACTCACCAGTGACGTCCTTGGACCAGGATAGCTGGATGCATTTGTCCGGGCTGTGGCGGACCTCGGCAATGTTCCGGCAGGTGTCCAGGTGCACCACCATGCCTTTGCCGGCGGATAGATGGCCAACGATGGGATCACCTGGGATCGGCGTGCAGCATTTGGCGTAGTTGAGCACGAGGCCCTCGGTGCCGCGAATGGCCAGCGGTCCCTCGACGCTCGGTGCCTGCTCGCCTTCACTGGCCAGCAAGCGTCGGGCGATCACGTAGGCCATGCGATTGCCCAGACCAATGTCCTCAAGCAAATCCTCGACCACTTCCATATGGTATTCATTGAGCACTGCCTGGATGCGCTCAGGGGAAATCCTGTCCAGATTGGTTTCGAACCCGGTGAGCACCTTGTTCAACAGGCGCTCGCCGAGGTTGATCGACTCCGAGCGGCGTTGCAGTTTGAGTGCATGGCGAATGTGCGTGCGCGCCTTCCCCGTGACCACGAAATTGAGCCACGCGGGGTTTGGCCTTGCGCCGGGGGCAGTGACGACTTCCACGGTGCTGCCACTTTCCAGGGCTTGCGAAAGCGGCGCCAGGCGGCGATTGACGCGGCAGGCGATGCAGGTGTTGCCGACGTCGGTGTGCACCGCGTAGGCGAAATCCACCGCCGTGGAGCCTTTCGGCAGCTCCATGATGCTGCCCTTGGGCGTGAAGACATAGACCTCATCCGGGAACAGGTCGATCTTCACGCTCTCGATGAATTCCAGCGAGTTGCCGGCGCGTTCCTGCAGCTCCAGCACGCCCTTGACCCACTGTCGCGCGCGGGCGTGGGTGCCCTTGGGAGTTTCGTCATCGTTGGATTTGTACAGCCAGTGTGCGGCGATGCCGTTGTTGGCCATCTCTTCCATCTCACGGGTGCGGATCTGGATCTCGATGGGTACGCCGTGCATGCCGAATAGTGTCGTGTGCAGCGACTGGTAGCCGTTGGCCTTGGGAATAGCGATGTAATCCTTGAACCGGCCAGGCAGCGGTTTATAGAGGCTATGCACCGCGCCGAGCACGCGGTAGCAGGTGTCGACCTTGTCGACCACGATGCGAAAGGCGTAGACGTCCATGATCTCGTTGAACGCCTTGCGCTTGCCGCGCATCTTCTTGTAGATGCTGAACAGGTGCTTCTCGCGGCCCACCACCTCGCCTTCGAGGCCGTCGCGCTCGAGGCAGTGAATCAGCGATTGTTCGATCTTGTCGACGATTTCGTTGCGGTTGCCGCGGGCTCGGCGGACGGCGGCGCGGATGCGCTCCGAACGCATCGGGTGCATGGCCTTGAATCCGAGATCCTCGAACTCCACCCGCATGGCGTGCATGCCCAGCCGGTTGGCGATGGGTGCGTAGATTTCCAGGGTTTCCTTGGCGATGCGCCGACGCTTCTCGCCGGCCAGCACTTCAAGGGTGCGCATGTTGTGCAGGCGGTCGGCGAGCTTGACCAGGATGACGCGTATATCGCGCGCCATGGCCATCGCCATCTTCTGGAAGTTCTCGGCCTGTGCCTCGGCCTTGGTTTCGAACTTCATCTGGGTCAGCTTGCTGACCCCGTCCACCAGTTCGGCGACGGTCTCCCCGAACTGCGCTGTGAGCGCCTCCTTGGCGATGCCGGTGTCCTCGATGACGTCATGCAGCATCGCGGCCATCAGGCTCTGATGGTCCATGTGCATGTCAGCGAGAATATTAGCGACCGCGAGGGGATGGGTGACGTAGGCTTCGCCGCTGCGCCGACGCTGGCCGTCATGGGCCTGCTCAGCATAGAAATAGGCACGGCGTACCAGGTCGACCTGGTCGGCGCCGAGGTAGGTCGAAAGGCGATCGGCAAGAGCGTCTATGGCTGGCAACGGATTGCTCCTTGCCGGCGGGGCGCTATGTATGCGGTTCGACTTCGACCTGGCATTTAGTTAGAGGGCCTCGTTGGGCTCTTCCTCGTACTGAACGAACAGTGGCTCGTCATCAACGATATCGTCTTGTGCGATGACATCGTAATCCACCAGACCAGAGGCGATTTCACGCAGGGCAACCACGGTTGGCTTGTCGTTTTCCCAAGCCACTTTCGGCTCCTTGCCGCCGGTAGCCAGCTGACGCGAGCGCTTGGTGGCGAGCATGACCAGCTCGAAGCGGTTATCTACGTTGTCCAGACAGTCTTCAACGGTAACGCGGGCCATGGTGTTCCTCATCAATAACGGTAAAGCATGCCCAAATTGGGCGAGCGGACGGGATAGTCTAAAAAATCACCAGCCAATAGGGAAGCGGTAAAACGTCCCGCGTCCAGGCTCAGGGCATGGCGGGACTCCGCCAGGCCGACCGGTGTACTGGCGCGGCCTCTCAATTGCGGGCTGACTCAGGCCAGCAGTTCCTCCAGCAGGCCGCGGAAGCGTTTCTGCTGAGCGGTTTGCAGCAACTGGTTGGCGCGGAAAATCGCCTGTAGATCGATCAGCGCGTGGGCGAAATCATCGTTGATGACCAAGTAATCGTATTCGACGTAGTGGGTCATTTCGCTGACCGCCTCGCGCATGCGCTTCTCGATCACATCATCGCTGTCCTGGCCGCGGTTGGTCAGCCGCTGGCGCAGTGCCTCTTGAGTGGGCGGCAGGATGAAAATCGATTTTGCCTGTGGCATCACTCGACGGACTTGCTGGGCGCCCTGCCAATCGATTTCCAGAATCAGGTCGTAGCCCTCGCTCAGGGTCTGCTCAAGCCAGCGCTGCGACGTACCGTAGAGGTTGCCGAAGACCTCGGCGTGCTCGAGAAATTCACCATGCTCAAGGCGCTCAACGAACTCCTCACGGCTGACGAAATGGTAATTGACCCCGTCGACCTCGCCTGGACGCATGGAGCGTGTCGTGTGCGAAACCGAAACCCGGACCTGCGGCTGCGCATCGAGCAAGGCCTTGACCAGGCTGGTCTTGCCGGCCCCGGAAGGCGCGGAAACAATGTAGAGCGTACCGGTGGAGGCTGACATGTAATTCTCTGTACGGTTGCTAAGGTATGCCTGGCAGGCGGTCGGTCCGCGATTCAAGGCCAAGCGTAGTTGCTATTCGATGTTCTGGACCTGTTCGCGCATCTGCTCGATGAGCACCTTGAGGCTCACTGCCGCCTGCGTGCTGCGTGGGTCGAATGCCTTGGAGCCCAGGGTATTGGCTTCGCGATTGAGCTCCTGCATGAGGAAGTCCAGGCGCCGCCCGGCAGCGCCGCCGGATTTCAGTACCCGGCGCACTTCGTTGACGTGAGTAGTCAGGCGGTCAAGCTCTTCGGCGACGTCGCTCTTCTGCGCCAGCATCACCATTTCCTGTTCGAGGCGCTGCGGATCCAGTTCGACGCGCATGTCGGCACAGCGTTCGAGAATCTTCTGGCGCTGTGCGGCGAGCATCTGCGGGACCTGCGAGCGTAGCGTTGCGGTTTCCTCGGTGATCGCATCAAGGCGTTCATTGATGAGTCGGGCCAGCTCTTCGCCCTCGCGTTGACGGCCGCTTTTCAACTGCGTCAGGGTGTCGTGGAACAGTTGCAGGGCCGCGCTGTTGAGTGCTTGCGGATCGGCCGAATCGCCCACCAGCACGCCTGGCCAGGAGAGCACTTCCAATGGGTTGATCGCGGCGGGCTGCTTGATCAGCGCGGCAACGTTTTCCGCTGCGGCAATCAACTGTCTGGCGCGATCGCTGTCCACTTGCATCGAGCGACCCGTGGCGTCCTCCGCGAAGCGCAGCGTGCATTCGACCTTGCCGCGCGAAAGGCCCTTGCGCAACGCGTCGCGGACCGCTCCCTCCAGGTCTCGGAAGGCGTCCGGAAGACGCAGATGCGGCTCCATATAGCGATGGTTCACCGAGCGGATCTCCCAGCTGAGGGTGCCGTGGCCGCCGGCCTGCTCGGCGCGTGCGAAGGCCGTCATGCTGTGGATCATTGGGTAACCCCTCGGTGCGGTGCGAAAGGCGGAGGATTGTAAAGGAAAAACGCGCATTGGCGTACGCGCATTGCCTTGGTAGGCGCCTGGTTCGGTGGGGGCGGCCAGTTTACGTGAAGGCGAAGTGCAGAATGGCTCGGCGGTGGCCCTCATTCCGCCCGACACCTCTATAATGGGCGCAAATCATTCCCTGAAGCAGGACAAATCACATGAAGCGACCCAGTGGCCGCGCCGCCGACCAGCTGCGTTCGATCCGCATCACCCGCAACTACACCAAGCATGCCGAGGGTTCGGTGTTGGTGGAGTTTGGTGATACCAAGGTGATCTGCACTGCCAGTATCGAAAATGGCGTGCCGCGTTTCCTTAAAGGTCAAGGCCAGGGTTGGCTCACGGCCGAATACGGCATGCTGCCCCGCGCCACGGGCGAGCGTAACCAGCGTGAAGCCAGCCGTGGCAAACAGGGCGGCCGCACCCTGGAGATCCAGCGGCTGATCGGGCGCTCGCTGCGCGCATCACTGGATATGAGCAAGCTGGGCGAGAACACCATCTATATCGATTGCGACGTGATTCAGGCCGATGGCGGCACGCGCACTGCCTCGATTACCGGGGCGATGGTGGCACTTGTCGACGCGCTGAAGCTGTTGAAGAAGCGCGGTGGGCTGAAGGGCGGCGATCCGCTCAAGCAAATGGTTGCTGCGGTTTCGGTAGGGATCTATCAGGGTGAGCCCGTGCTCGACCTGGACTACCTGGAAGACTCGGCCGCCGAAACCGATCTGAACGTGGTGATGACCGGTGCTGGTGGTTTCATCGAGGTGCAGGGAACCGCTGAAGGTGCTCCCTTCCAGCCGGAAGAACTTAATGCCATGCTCGCGCTGGCGCAAGACGGCATGAAAGAGCTGTTTGGTCTGCAACTGGCTGCGCTCGCCGACTGAGCCAAAGGAGAACGCCATGTCTGATCAGGAACTGATGCCGCAGCCCTCACCGGAGGCGCGGCAGTGGGCAATGTTCTGTCATTACTCGGCGTTCTTTTGGTTTCTGGTGCCGATGATCGGCAACGTGCTGGGCCCGTTGATCGTCTGGCAGCTGAAAAAGGACATGGACCCGTTCGTCGATGAACAGGGCAAGGAAGCACTGAATTTCCAGATCACGTTCAGCATCCTGCTGATGATTTGTGGCGTGCTGGCGTGGATTTTGATCGGCTTCCCGCTGATGGCGCTAATCAGCGTGGTAGCGTTGGTGCTGGTGGTGATCGCCGGCATTCGCGCAAACGAAGGCCGGCCTTATCGCTATCCGTTCTGCTGGCGGATCGTCAAATAGCCTGAAACCTGAATCAGAGCCTAGCAGTGCTCGGCTCTGATTCAGCCTGGCTTCCAGCTTAAAGGCTCAGCGTCCAGTCGTAATCGATCACCAGCGGGGCGTGCTGCGAGAAGCGTGGTTGACGCGGCAGGCGGGCGCTACGTACGAAGCGACGCATGCCCGAAGTAAGGATCTGATAATCGAAACGCCAGCCCAGATTGAGCATCTGCGCCTGTTCCGTATCCGGCCACCAGCTGTACAGGTCACCCTCGCGGCTGGCTTCGCGCAGCGCGTCGATATAGCCCATGTTGCCAAATATCTCGTCAAGCCAAGCGCGCTCAGGCGCCAGGAATCCGGTGGATTGCTGGCAGTCGCGCCAGTTCTTCACGTCCAGCTTCTGATGAGCTACATGCAACGAGCCGCAATAGATATATTCGCGGCGCTTGCGGCGCTGCTTGTCCAGATAGTGGGCGAAGTCGTCCATGAACTTGAACTTCTGGTTCAGCTCCTCATCGCCGCCGCGCCCTGTGGGCAGCAGCAGGCTGGCGATACTGACCTTGTCGAAGTCGGCCTGGAGGTATCGGCCGTAGCGGTCGGCCGTTTCGAAACCGAGCCCCATGATCACGGCTTTTGGCTGCAGTCGTGAATACAGCGCAACGCCGCCCTGTTCGGGTATTTCCGCGTCGACGGTGTAGAGAAAATAGCCATCGAGCTGGTAAGCCGGATCGTCGAGTTCAACTACGGAGGCGCGGGTATCCTGCAGGCAGATGACATCGGCATTCTGCGCTTGCAGCCAGCTGAGAAGACCCCGCTGTGCCGCCGCTTGAATGCCATTCACGTTGACGCTGATGATCCGCATAAATGGCCCCTAAAAACACGTGCGTGTATGATAACCCAAGCTCTTTGTAATTAGCTAAACCAGTGTCTTCCGGGAATATTCTTCATGCAGGCGTACCAGCGCGACTTCATTCGCTTCGCCATCGAACGCGGAGTTCTGCGTTTCGGTGAATTCACCCTGAAATCCGGACGCACCAGTCCTTATTTCTTCAATGCCGGACTGTTCAATACCGGCTCGGCGCTGGCTCAGCTGGGGCGCTTCTACGCGGCGGCAGTGGCCGACAGCGGTATCGATTTCGATGTGATCTTTGGCCCCGCCTACAAGGGCATCCCTTTGGCGGCGGCGACGGCGATCTCTCTGGCCGAGCACCATCAGCGCGACCTGCCCTGGTGTTTCAACCGCAAGGAGGCCAAGGACCATGGCGAAGGTGGCACGCTGGTGGGCTCGCCGCTCACCGGGCGCGTGCTGATTGTCGATGATGTCATTACTGCCGGAACGGCCATTCGAGAGGTCATGCAGATCATCCGTGCGCAAGGCGCGGAGGCGGCTGGTGTACTGATCGCGCTCAATCGGCAAGAGCGTGGGCAGGGTGAGTTATCGGCAATTCAGGAAGTGGAACACGACTATGGTATGCCTGTAGTGAGCATTGTTTCTCTGGCTCAGGTGTTAGAATTCCTGGGCCAGGACGCACAGCTCAAGCAGCATTTGCCGGCGGTGGAAGCCTACCGCGATCAGTACGGAATCTAATCGGCCGGTCGATTCGCAGGTCTCGAACAAGTATTAGAAATCTCGGGCGCTCAGTACGCTCGATGCCTGCTTATGGCCATATTTCGGTCATTCAAGAATAAAAAATAAAAAAAGGTAGCCACGGTAGGTCGGCCTCGGTCGCCCTCGATTCCGTCTAACTTTTTTGAAAGCAACCAATGACCGACAATAATCACAACTACCGAGAATTACATAAGCCCAGTCGTTCCTTTTCCTCTCGTTCCGACTACCTCGATCACGAACTGACCATCATGGCGCCGCGGCGCTGGCGGCCGAACCTGCCATTTCGGGACTACCGTTTCGAGTGGGAAGACTGGGTGCCGGCGCTGGCAGCGACGATTGGCAAGATCGTCATGGTTGCCGCTGTGGTAGCGGCCTTCGCCGGCCCGCTGGGCTTGTCCGATGAATTTGTCATCGAGAACGCGCGCTTCGAGATGCTGATCGCGGCCGTGTTGTTCGTGGTGCTCGTCTCGGGCTTTTTCAACCCTACCGCTAACCTGGCCGGCACGCATGGGCCGCTGATTCCGCTGATTCCCTTGATTGTGGCGTCGGGTGGTCATCCGATGGCGCTGGGTATCATGGTCGGCGTGCTCGGCTTCACCCTGGGCATCTTCCGGGGCGGCAGCCTGTTGGCGCGCTTGACCAGTGATGGGGTCTGCGGCGGACTGCTGCTCTACCTAGGGTTCATCGGTGTCACCTCGCAGATCGGCAAGCTGTTCGCCTGGGCGAATGGCTTCGATATGGGCTATATCGCTTTTGTCGTGGTATTCGCGACGATCGTCATGTACGCCTACCTGGAGCATGTTCGGATGCGCTGGTTGGCGATTCCTCTAGGATCAGGGCTTGCGGCGCTGATTGCATTCGCCCTGGGTGCGCCATTCGAATTCACTACCCAGCCGGGCATTCCCAATCTCGATCCGCGTTATTGGTGGGGAGAGGGTACCGGTTGGGAGCTAGGCTGGCCGCAATTGCACCATTTCATCGCCGTTACGCCATTTGCCGTACTGGCAGTGGCCATGTGGTCGCCGGACTTTCTTGGTCATCGAGTGTTCCAACAGCTGAACTACCCACCGAAAGCCAGGAAGGTGCTGATGAGCATCGATGACACCATGTGTGTCGCGGCGGCGCGGCAAGTTGTGGGGACCGTTCTTGGCGGCGGAAACCTTGCTTCTTCCTGGGGCACCTATGTGGTGCCGGCGGCAATCGCCAAGCGGCCGATTGTCGCCGGGGCGTTGCTGACTGGCCTGCTTTGTGTCGTGGCGGCGCTCTGGGGTTATCCGATCGACCTCGCAATCTGGCCGCCAGTGCTCAGCGTGGCGTTGATGGTTGGCGTTTTTCTGCCGCTTCTGGAGGCGGGCATGCAGATGACGCGAGAAGGCAAGACTTCTCAGTCGGCCGCCATCGTGATCTTTTCATCAGCTCTGGTGAATCCCGTGTTCGGCTGGTCGTTGACCGTGTTGTTGGACAATTTGGGGCTGGTCGGCGACAAGGAGCGTGGCCAGGGGCTGTCGCACACCGACCGCTGGGTGATTCCGACCATCGTATTCTTCCTGCTATGCGCGGTGATGGCGGCGATCGGAATGTTCCCCGGAGTCCCCGCGCTGCTGGAGACGTTTCGCATCCACGAGTGAATGAAAAAGTGAGTGAAAACGAGGGGAGCGTTCGCTCCCCTTTTTTGTGCCCGCAGTATGCTTCCCGCTATCGGCCCCTGACTGTTCGCGCGCGGGTGGTTATGCTTCACGAACGGGGCGGTGTGCCGAAGTGCGCAAAGCTGCCAATTTTGTATAAGCTGGATGCCGGCCAGGCCATGGGAAACACAGGCGCGGCTGCGGGTTTACGGAGCCAACCGAGATGGAAGCGACAGAAATATGCGGATAGCGATCAGAGTGTCGATGTTGTGCGGCTTGTTGGCGACAACGGTCGTTCAGGCTGAACTGTATCGTTATGTCGACGACAAGGGAGTGGTAGTGCTCAATCGCCAGGGCGTCCCGCCCCAGCACATTGGCAAGGGCTATGAAGTGCTCAACGATCAGGGCCGGGTCACTCGGGTTGTGCCGGCTGCGCCGACGCCCGAGGAGCGCCAGCGGCTACTCGAAGCCAAGGCGCGCGCCAGTTCGGATGCTCAGCTGCTGCGTCTGTATGCAAGCGTCAAGGATGTCGAGCGTGCCAAGGCGCGAAAGTTGTCGGAGCTCGACAGCGTGATTGGTATCACGCGTGGCAACCTGCAATCGCTGCGGACCCAGCAGGCTAATCTGCAGAGCCAGGCGGCAGGGCACGAGCGGGCCGGGCGTGAGGTGCCCGAACAACTGTTGACGCAGATCGACAATCTCCGCAAAGAACAGGCCAGCCTACGGCGCGATATCGAGCGCTACAATCAGGCACGCAAGCAGGCTGAAGCCAGTTTCGTCCGGGAGCACCAGCGAGTCGGCGAGCTGCTCGGGCAATCCAGGTAGGTGGGTTCGAACAGCAACCGATAAAAAACCCAGCGTTCTCGATGGAAGCGCTGGGTTTTCGCGTAGCGATTCAACACTTACTTGCGGTTGGTGATCAGAGTGCCGACGCCGATGTCAGTAAAGATTTCCAGCAATACCGCATTGGGAACCCGGCCATCGATGATATGCGCACTGTGCACGCCCCCCTGGACCGCTTCGAGCGCGCAACGGATCTTCGGTAGCATGCCTCCGTAGATAGTGCCATCGGCGATCAGCTCGTCGACTTGCGCTGTAGTCAGCCCGGTGAGGACCTGCCCCTGCTTGTCCATCAGTCCGGCGATGTTGGTGAGTAGCATCAGTTTTTCCGACCTGAGCGCCTCGGCTACTTTGCCAGCCACCAGATCCGCGTTGATGTTGTACGACTCGCCATCCGGACCAACGCCGATCGGCGCGATGACCGGAATGAAGTTGCCGCGCACCAGCATCTCCAGAAGCTCGGTATTCACGCCGGTGACTTCCCCGACATGGCCGATGTCGATGATTTCCGGCGAGGTCATCTCCGGTGTCTGCCGCGTGGCCTTGAGCTTCTTGGCGCGGATCAGCTTGGCATCCTTGCCGGTCAGGCCGATAGCGGCGCCGCCGTGCTGGTTGATCAGGCTGACGATGCTCTTGTTGACCTGACCGCCAAGGACCATTTCGACCACATCCATGGTCTGGCTGTCGGTGACTCGCATGCCATCGATAAAGTGGCTTTCAATGTTCAGGCGCTTGAGCAGATCGCCGATCTGCGGGCCGCCGCCATGCACCACGACCGGGTTGATGCCGACCGCCTTCATCAGCACGATGTCACGGGCGAAGCCGGTTTTCAGCTCCTCGCTTTCCATCGCGTTACCGCCGTACTTGATGACCAGCGTCTTGCCGACGAACCGGCGAATATAGGGCAATGCTTCGGATAGAACCTGGGCGAATTGGGTGGCGGCTTCACGGCTGAGGGTCATGCAGGGCTCCGCAGGTCAGAACGGCAGGGTGAGATCAGGCGCGACAGTATAAAGCTGCGCTCGGAAGACTTCCTGTATGCGCTTGAGTTCTTCCTCGCTTTCAGCCTCGAAACGCAGCACCAGTACCGGTGTGGTGTTGGACGCGCGAACCAGGCCCCAGCCTTTCGGGTAGTCGACGCGCACACCGTCGAGCGTGGTGATATTGGCCTCGCCCCAGTGGGCGTCGCGATGCAGCGCTTCGATGATGGTGAACTTGCTTTCTTCGGTGACCGTGATGTTGATTTCGGGGGTCGACAGGTCGTTGGGGAACGCCGAGAAAACCTGCTCGGCACTGCGCTTGTCCTGGCTGAGGATTTCCAGCAGCCGCACGGCGCTGTAGATGCCGTCGTCGAAGCCGTACCAGCGCTCCTTGAAGAAGATATGGCCGCTCATTTCGCCCGCGAGCAAGGCGCCGGTTTCCTTCATCTTCTTCTTGATCAGCGAGTGGCCGGTCTTCCACATCACCGGGCGACCGCCGTAGCCGCTGATCAGCGGGGTCAGGCGGCGCGTGCATTTGACGTCGAAGATGATGTCAGCGCCTGGGTTACGCGACACCACGTCCTTGGCGAACAACATCAGCAGGCGGTCGGGAAACACCACTGTGCCGGTATTGGTTACCACGCCGACGCGGTCACCATCGCCATCAAAGGCCAGGCCCAGGTCGGCATTCTCCGACTTGACCTTGGCGATCAGATCTTCGAGATTTTCCAGCTTGCCCGGGTCCGGGTGATGGTTGGGGAAGTTGCCGTCGACATCGCAGAACAGCGGAATAACCGTGCAACCCAGCGCCTCGATCAGTTGCGGGGCAATGACGCCGGCTACCCCATTGCCGCAGTCGACCACCACCTTGAGCGGCTTGGCCAGCGCTATGTCGTCGCGGATGCGTTTGAAGTAGCTCTCCAGCACATCAACCTGTTCGGCCTGGCCGACGCCTTCGTTGAGATTGCCAGTCTCGATGCGCTGGCGTAGCGCCTGGATCTGCTCGTTGGCCAGGGTGTCGCCAGCAATGACGATCTTGAAGCCGTTGTAGTCCGGCGGATTATGACTGCCGGTGAGCATCACGCCGGATTTGCCGGCCAGGACGTTGGCCGCGTAATAGAGCACAGGCGTCGGCACCATGCCGACATCGCTAACGCTGCAACCGCTATCTACCAGGCCCTGAATCAGGTGCTGAACCAACTCCGGGCCGGACAGCCGGCCATCGCGGCCAACCGACACGTTCGGCTCGCCCTGAGCCAGGCTCTCGGAGCCGACCGCCCGGCCTATCCAGTAAGCGGTATCGTTGGTCAGGGTGTCGCCGACCACGCCACGGATATCGTACGCACGAAAGATGCTGGCAGGCAGTTGCGGGGCTTTGGGGGCGCTCATTGCGGTTTCTCGCTCCTTGGTGTCGAGGCCAAGCCAGTCCTGGTCCTCGTCGAGAATGTCGATGTCGAGAATATCGGTGCCCTGGAACAGGGGATCGACGTACTCGGTGAATTGGGCTTGCCGAACCGCTGGCGGCGGCGTGGCTGGCGCTTTGACTTTGGCCGGCCCAGCTGCTCGCAGCGGCAGGCGGGCTAAGCTCTTGGCCAGCGCATCGAGCGCCGGCAGGCTCAAAGTCGGTGTTTGGATGGTCTTGCCGGTGGAGAGTTCCTGGACCATCCGCCCCAAGTGCATGACATCTTCACGAAGCCGCCTCTGCTGGGCGCTCAGTACCATCTGTAGCCCCAGCAGAAGACCGCAGAGTGCAGCCAGTGCGGCTGCGAGCAACAGCAGGGGAGGCAGCGTCGTGGCGCTTAGTGCTGCGCCAGGCAGAAAGCTGAGTTTCCAGTTCGGGTTGGTGGAGGGCAGGTTGATCGCCTCGCTTTCCTCCCCCGCGCCGCCCCGCTGGGCGAGCAATTGTGCCGGGCCGCTACTGAACTGCTGGACCAGCCGAAGCTGACCAGCTTCGGCCGGCAGCGTCGGCAGAGTAGCCAGGAAGCGTTCCAGGCTGGTCACCATCAGGAGTGTCCCTTCGACCGGCTCTTGCTGGCTCGGACGCAAGGCCGCGGCGCTGTATAGCAACCAACGATTACCGATTCTGAACGCCTCAGGCGCGGGGGGAGCGCCGTTTTCCGCCCGCTGCAGTAGATCGAGCGCGGCGAAATTAAGCGGGCCGGCACGGTCAGGATTCTGCCGAGCCTGACCACGCAGGCTGATATGCGCATCGATTACACCGTCGCGATAGCCCAGTTCACGCTCGGCGGCACGTATACGCTGGGGTTGCTCGCTACGCAGGGCATCGAGCAGCTGAGGGTCACGGGCGGCTGCCTGGGTATCATCGGCCAGCTGCCGAAGCGCCTGCTCGACGGCCGAGGCTTGGCTCTGGCCCCAGGCCTCGGCCAGTTCGGATGCGTGTTGTTGCTGGCTGGATTGGTAGGCGATCCAGAGCAGCGCACTGGCCGCAGCTAGCCCCAGCAAACCCGGCAGCAGGCCGGGCATCAGTGTCTTGAGGCCTGCGCTACGGCGGGGCGGTGAGGAGGTGGCATCGGCGGGGTTGAGTACGCCGGCGTCCTTGGCTGTGCGCTTGAAGAGTTTCATGGAGCTCCTCGAATCGTCCTTAAAAAGCGGGGCTGGCTCAGTGGCTGCCGGAATGACCGAAGCCGCCGGCGCCGCGGTCGCTGCTGTCGAATTCGTTGACCAGTTCGAACTGCGCCTGGATAACCGGCACCAGCATCAACTGCGCGATGCGCTCGCCCACCGCAATGTTGAAACTCGACTGGCCGCGGTTCCAGCAGGACACCATCAGTTCGCCCTGGTAATCGGAGTCGATCAGTCCGACCAGGTTGCCGAGCACAATGCCGTGCTTATGGCCGAGCCCGGAGCGCGGCAGCACCAGCGCCGCCAGATTCGGGTCGGCGATATGAATCGACAGTCCGGTGGGGATCAGTAGGGTCTGGCCCGGCTCAAGTGTGGTATCGGCTTGCAGCATGGCGCGCAGGTCGAGCCCGGCGGAACCGCTGGTGGCATATTCGGGCAGGGGGAAATCCCGGCCGAGGCGCGGGTCGAGGATCTTCGCTTGGAGTTTGTGCATGATTAGGCCTGATGAAAGCGGTCGGCGATGAAGGCGATCAGCTGGCGGGCAATGTGCCCCTTGCTAGCCTGGCTGAAACGGGTTTCGTGCTGCTGTCGGTCGATGACCGTGACGGCATTTTCTTCGCTATTGAAACCGATGCTGGGGTTGGCCACGTCATTGGCCACGATCAGGTCGAGGTTCTTGTCACGCAGTTTGCGCGTCGCATATTCCAGCAGGTTTTCGGTTTCGGCGGCGAAGCCGACGCTGAAAGGGCGGTCGTCACGTCCGGCAAGGGTGGCGAGAATATCGGGATTGCGGACCATTTGCAGAAGCAGACCGTCACCTTTGGTGGGATCTTTTTTCAGCTTGTGCGGTGCGACCACTTCCGGGCGGTAATCGGCAACGGCCGCCGCGGCAATGAACAGATCGCAGGGCATCGCCGCCTCGCAGGCGAGGAGCATGTCGCGGGCGCTGACCACGTCGATGCGCTGCACACGGTCGGGTGTCGGCAGGAACACCGGCCCGGCGACCAGCGTTACGCGAGCACCGGCTTCGGCGGCGGCTTCGGCCAGCGCGAACCCCATTTTGCCGGAGCTGTGATTGGTGATGTAGCGCACCGGGTCGATGTTTTCCTGAGTCGGCCCGGCGGTGATCAATAGATGGAGGCCGGTCAGCAGACTGCGTTCGAAGCAGTCGGCGGCGGCCTGGGCCAGGTCGTCCGCCTCCAGCATTCGGCCCATGCCAACATCGCCGCAGGCCTGGCTGCCAGAGGCGGGGCCGAACAGGCGAATGCCCCGTTGTTGCAACAGGACCCGGTTGGCCTGGGTCGCCGGATCGGCCCACATGGCCTGGTTCATGGCCGGGGCCAGGGTGACCGGGGCATTGGTTGCCAGCACCAGGGTGGTCAGCAGATCGTTAGCGACGCCTTGTGCCAAGCGTGCCATGAGATCCGCCGTGGCGGGCGCAACCAGTACGAGATCGGCCCAGCGTGCCAGTTCGATATGGCCCATCGCGGCCTCGGCAGCGGGGTCGAGCAGGTCCAGATGGACCGGATGGCCAGAAAGAGCCTGGAGGGTGAGCGGGGTGATGAATTCGCGACCGCCGCTGGTCATCACGACGCGAACTTCGGCGCCCTGGTCGCGGAGCCGGCGAACCAGCTCGGCACTCTTGTAGGCAGCGATGCCGCCGCCGACGCCCAGGACGATGCGTTTACGATAAAGCCGCTGCATAGGCCTGCCTTGTTACGGGTGAGAACTGGTTCCGGCGGGGGCCGGTTGCCGTGGATAAAAGGTCGCTAAGATAGCACAGCGACCTAACTGGAAAAGGACGCACGCTCGACATGGAGGTGACATGAGCATTCGTGACTGGCCTGCGGCG
Organism: Pseudomonas sp. SST3; assembly: GCF_003325755.1. The sequence goes on from NZ_QORI02000019.1 coordinate 31,397, forward strand.
GAACGCCCGCGGGAAAAGCTTCTGGAGCAAGGCGCAGCGGTGCTGTCCGACGCGGAATTGCTGGCGATCTTTCTGCGGACCGGGGTGGCCGGCAAGAGCGCGGTGGACCTGGCACGGCATCTGCTCAGCGAGTTCGGCAGCCTGCGTGCGCTGCTGGAGAGTGATCTCGAGCAATTCAGCAGCCACTTAGGGCTCGGGCCGGCCAAGTTCGCGCAGTTGCAGGCGGTGCTGGAGATGGCGCGGCGGCATCTGGCCGAGCGTATCCGTCGCGATTCTGCGCTGGAAAGCCCGCAGGCTGTGCGCGACTACCTCAAAGCGCGGCTGAGGCACGAGCCGCATGAGTTGTTCGCCTGCCTGTTCCTTGATTCGAAACACCGCGTGCTGGCCTTTGAGGTGCTGTTTCACGGCACTATCGACGGCGCCAGCGTCTACCCGCGGCAGGTGGTCAAACGCGCATTGGCACAAAATGCCGCCGCGGTGATTCTCACCCATAACCACCCATCCGGGGTGGCCGAACCGAGCCAGGCCGATCGGCAACTGACGCGCAAACTCACCGATGCGCTGGGCATGATAGACGTACGGGTGCTTGATCATTTCATCGTCGGCGACGGCGAACCGTTGTCCATGGCCGAATACGGCTGGATGTAGGCCTCCACCGTTCCTCATGCCAGCAGTGGAACCAGCAACAGCGGGAGCAGCACGCTCAAGACGAAACGGCCATTCCAGCCAACGGCGATGCGCCAGGGGGAGAGCTGGGCATGGCGGGCCAGCAATAACGCAGAAGGTCCGTAAGGCGAGAGCAGCATTGCCAGCGAGAAGCCGAAGAGCAGCGCCACTGCCGGCTGCATCACGTCCAGACCCTGACTTGCCAGCTGGGCCAGCAGCGCCGCGCATAGGTTCAGCGAAATCAGCGGGGCGACGCCGAGCAGCGCCAGCGCCATGATGGCCAGTGCGCCGAAGGTGCCGAGCGCGAACAGCACCAATGGCGTACTGCCGAGCTGGCCCGCAAGGTGGTGCACTGGCAGCACTGCTGCAACCAGACCGGCGAGCAGTGCCGCGCTGGCGAAGATGAACGTCTCGTTGCGCATGCCGATGAGTGTTTCGCTGACCTCGCTGAACACCTGCCGAGGTGCGATCCGTTGCCATAGCAGGATCACGATGACCGCGATGGGCACCAGCAGCATGGCGGCCTGGGTGGCGGAAAGCCAGGTCAGCGCAGCAAGGAGGGCGATTAGGGCGATACCGATCAAACTTCCGATAAGCAGTCCGCGCAAGCTACCGCTGGGCTGTTGCGCGTTCGGCTCATGCGCGGGCGGATGGTCGATGAGCTGCTGCAGGCGACGGTTTTCGGTTGGCCAGCCGAATAGCAACAGGAGCAGGCCTCCGATTAGCCCGAATGGCAATAGCATGCTCCAACTGAGACCGGGGAGCTCGCGGGTCAGGATCGCCACCGCGACGCTGGTGGGTGCCAGCAGGGGCACCAGCGCGAATCCGCGCAGGGCGGTGACCATGACGCCACGCCGGCCTTCGCGGCGCTGTGTGTCGCTATACCGGCGGTGCTCGAAATGACTTTCCAGCGATCCGCAAATCAGGTTGAGCATGCCGAAGCTAAGCACCGAGCTGATCGCGAAGGTACTCATGAGATAGCCGGGATAGAGCCAGGCGCGTGGGCCTGCCAGTAATAGACGATGCAGCTCGCTGAGCTTTTTCAGGCGCTTGACCAGACAATGCATTAGCCCCAGCGCGCCGATAAAGGCGGCGTAATAGGCCGCCGAAGACAGCATGCGTGCGCCCTGTTGCCAGCTCGCATCTCCGGCCAGCAGCCAGTAGCCGAACAGCGCCAGAGTGACCATCCCGAGCCGCCGCGGATAAGGCATCAGCGAGCGCCAGTGCCAGACGAAGAACACCGCCAGAAGGGAACCACTGATGATACTCAGCAACTGAAACCGAGTGATCAGCGCCAATAGCTCAAATAGCAGTGCCAGGGGCAGTAGCGCAGTCATCTAGGCGGGCAGCTCACGGCGCAAGGCGCCACGCTTGAATACCCCTTCGCCGAAGGCGATCAGCCGATCGCTTTCATCCAGAGGGTCGCAGCTGGCCATGAACACCTTGTGTCCGCCGGAGCGACACCGAGCCACGGCTCTGATGCGGCTGCCCGCGGCCGCGGGGGCGGTGAAATTGATGTTCATTGAAAGCGTCAGCGCCACTCGGCGCTCTGCCGGGGCCGTCTCCCAGGTGCCGCACAGGCCCATGGCGACATCCATCAAAGTGGCCATGACACCGCCATGCATGTTGCTAGCATTGTTCAAGTGGCGCGGAAGCAGCTCCAGCGCGAGGGTGGCGTGCTCCGGACCATACGCCAGCAGCTCGCAGCCGATGTCCTGAAAAAAGCCGGTAACGGAGGCGTGAACCTGCTGTAACTGGGCGGGCGAATAGTCAGAGTTGGGCATGGCGTTCGATCACGGATAGCTTGCTAAGGAGACTGGCAGTCATTAGGCTCTTGGTCAATAAAGGCGGAATCTAATTTCGCACTGCGGAATGAAAGTGGTAAGCCACAGACAGTCGCAACGCCATCCATTGAGGAGGTTCGCATGTTTTCCCGTATCGGCATCATCGGCGCCGGCGCCATGGGGCGCGGCATCGCGCAGTTGTTCGCCAGTGCCGGCCAGCAGGTTTGGCTGTATGACAGTCGCCCCGAAGCCATTGAGCAGGCCTTGCAATTCAACCGAGAGCTGCTCGAGCGCAGTGTTGCCAAGGGGCGTCTGATCGCCGATGAGCTGCCGCCGATTCTTGAACGCATGCAGCCGGCCCATCAGTTGGCCGAGCTGTCCGGCTGCGATTTGCTGATCGAAGCCATCGTCGAGAACCTCGAAGCCAAGCAGAGCCTGTTCGTCGAGCTGGAAGGCTTGATTGCCGCTGACGCCGTCCTCGCAACCAATACCTCGTCGCTGTCGGTGACCCGCATCGCCAGCGCCTGCACACGCCCTGAACGGGTAGCGGGCTATCACTTTTTCAACCCGGTCACTTTGATGAAGCTCGTCGAAGTGGTCCGCGGCGAGCGCACCGATCCGACAGTTGTCGACCGGCTGGTGGAACTGGCAGAGCATGCCGGACACTTCCCCGCCATCACTCCCGACACCCCCGGTTTTCTCGTCAACCACGCCGGCCGCGCCTATGGCACTGAGGCGCAGCGAATTCTCAGCGAGGGCATCGCTACGCCGGAACAGATCGACCGCATCCTGCGTGATGGCCCCGGCTTCCGTATGGGCCCGTTCGAGCTGTTCGATCTGACCGGTCTGGATATCTCCCATGCAGTGATGGAGTCGGTGCACGACCAGTTCTATTACGACCCACGCTACACACCTTCCTACCTCGCGGCGCAGCGGGTCGCCGGAGGGTTGCTCGGACGCAAGACCGGCCAGGGTTTCTACCGTTATGAGAACGGCCAGCAGATTCGCTCGCCGGAGCCCCGCTTCGAGCCGGTGATCATCGACCGTCCGTTCTGGCTCGACAGCATCGAGCCCGAGCTGCGCAGTCATATCGGCTCGGTTCTGCAGCAAGCCGGTGCCGTGCTCGAAGACGGTGCCGAGCCGTCTAATGAGGCGATCTGCCTGATAACGCCGCTGGGCGAGGATGCCAGCAGCTGCATCGAGCGGCTGGCGCTGCCCGCGGTCCGTACCATCGCACTGGATATCTTCAGCGACCTCGACAGACGCCGCGTGCTGATGCGCCAGCCTGCACTCGATCCGGCGCTGGAAGCGCAGGCGCGTCAGGCGTTGGGGGCGGATGGCGTGCCCGTGGAGGTGATCAACGATTCCCCGGGCTTCGTCAGCCAACGAATCGTAGCCAGCATCGTCAATCTCGGCTGCGAAATCGCGCAGAAGGGCATCGCCTCGCCAGACACGCTCGATCGCGCTGTGACCATTGCCCTCGGCTATCCGAAGGGCCCCTTGGGATTTGCCGCGCACTACAATCCTGCGCGGATCCTCACGATTCTCGAGGGCATGCAGACCTGCTACGGCCATGAACCTCGTTATCGCCCAAGCCCATGGCTGCGTCGCCGGGTGCAGCTCGGTCTGCCGCTGAGCGCGCCGGACATGCCGCGCTGAGTGACGCGAGACAGGAGCAAGCATTCGCACTCGAGGGGCGGCTTAAGGTTGGCGAGTGGCTGCCGCTAACCCGGTAGACCCGGCCATCCCAGGCGGCAGAAAACGTCATGGAGTCGTTTTCTGCTGGTCGGGGTGGCTATGTGCTACCAAGGAACGATGTTTATTGGTGGCAGGGGTGGTACAACACCTTTTTACCGGATGAAAACAAGAGGCCACCGATGCGCCCTGCCTTCCGTCTTCACCCCAAGGCCTGTCTGTTGCACGCAGCAGCCTTGCTGGGACTGCTGCTGTTTCATGGCTGGATGGGACTGCCGTTCTATCTGACTGCGATCTCTATTCTGCTACTTGGCCTGTGGCCCTGGTTTGGACCCTGGCGCACCGAGGCGAACGTCCCGGCCGCAGCCGACACCGATACCTTGAGCTCCGCTGCCCTGAGCAAGAGTCTTTCGCGTCATACCTGCCATAACGCTCTGTCCGCTGCACAGGTTTCGTTCAGTGCCGAGCAGCTGGCGGCGCGCCTGCAATCGCAGCTGACGGCGATCAGCGAGATCGCGCAGGGCGCAGAGGCTATGACCGCGACCGAGCAGGACAGCGCCACCCGTGCGCGCCAGACGCTCGACGCGGCCGAAGCGGTGCGACGCAGCAGCGATAACGGGCGGGCAGAATTGCAGCATGCCATCGAGCGAATGCAACAACTCAGCGCGCAGACCGAAGCGAGTCGCGAGCTGCTGGACGGGCTTTCGGCGCGTACCGAAGAGATACGACAGATCACCGATGTGATCCAGTCCATCGCTAGCCAGACCAACCTGCTTGCGCTCAATGCCGCGATCGAGGCCGCCCGTGCCGGGGAGGCCGGTCGCGGATTTGCCGTGGTGGCGGATGAGGTGCGCAACCTTGCCGGCCGTACCAGCAGCGCCACCGAGGAAGTCGGCCGAATGGTCAGTGATATCCGCGAACAGAGCGGGGCGGTAGTCAGCCATATACAGAAACAGGCCAGTGAGCTTGACCAGGCCGCGGCGCAGATTGCCGGAACCGGGACCCAGCTGAGCGGCATCGCCGACTTGGCCGGAAATGTCGAAACCCAGGTGGCCGAGATTGCGTCCGGCACGGCCAGCAATCACGAACGGCTCGCGCAGCTGTTCGTGGCGCTGGAGCAACTGCGCGGCGATGCGCTGGAGAGCGGAACCCAGACCCGTCAGCTGGAGCAGGCTGCCGAGACGCTCGTCGGCCAGGCGGAAACCGTCAGCGAGCAGCTCGCGGAGGTGCAGCTCGATGACTACCATCAGCGCATCTTCGACCTCGCCCGAGAGGGTGCGGCAGCCGTTGGTGCGCGCTTCGAGGCGGATCTGCAAACCGGGCGTCTCACCGCCGATGATCTTTTCGATCGCAATTACCAGGCGCAGCCGGGGACCAATCCAGTTCGCTACAGCACCCGCTTCGACCGCTACGCCGATGAAGTCCTGCCGGCGATCCAGGAGCCGCTGCTCGCGCGTGATGATGCGTTGATCTATGCCATTGCCACCACACCGGATGGCTACGTGCCAACCCACAACCGCGCCTTCAGCCAGCCCCCGGTGGGCGATCCAGAGATCGACAAGGTCAAGAGCCGCAGCAAGCGGCTATTCAATGACCGCACGGGTGGGCGCTGCGGCAGCCATGAACGCAAGGTTCTGCTGCAGACTTACAGCCGCGACACCGGCGAACTGATGCATGACCTTTCGGTACCGATCATGGTAAATGGTCGTCATTGGGGCGGCCTGCGGCTGGGTTACCGCCCCGAGCAATAAATAAAGGTGCGCGGTGTGTTGGCACAAGCGCCGTGGCCTTTGGCACTCGAACATCACTCGTCGCCGCGCTGCATATCGGCAAGCTGGCTAAGCTTGCTGCACAAAGCCATCCGGAGCTCGCCCATGAAAACCCTGACTGATCATTTGGCGCAGTACGCGGCCTATCACCGTGACCCTCGCAACCTGTTGAGCCATTTCATCGGCATTCCGATGATAGTGCTGGCGGTTGCTGTGCTGCTCTCACGTCCCGGAATCGAGGCGTTCGGGCTATGGCTGAGTCCGGTGGTGCCGGTTGCGTTGGCCGCGACTCTGTTCTATCTCCGATTGGACTTTCGCTTTGCCTTGCTCATGGGGGCGGCGCTGCTGCTTTGCGTATGGATCGGCGCAGGATTGGCGCAGCAGTCGACGGCGGTCTGGCTGAGTGCCGGCGCCGGTCTGTTCGTGGTGGGTTGGATCATCCAGTTCGTCGGGCACTACTTCGAAGGCCGCAAGCCGGCGTTCGTTGATGACCTCACCGGGCTGATCATCGGGCCGCTATTCGTCGCGGCCGAGCTGGGGTTCCTGCTGGGTATGCGTGAGCCGCTGCGTCAGGCCATCGAGGCGCGGGTGGGACCGGTACGGCTGCGCCAGCGCCCGATCGATGCCTGACTGCAGGGCCTTCAGTTGGTGGCGAGTGCCATCCACTGATCGCTGAGGCTGCGGGCATGGCGGTCGACCATGATCGGCGCAAACGCTCGGCCCGAGGCGGTATTGAAACTGTTGTTGCCGCTATTCATATCTTCCAGCGCCACCTTGAGAAAATCCCAGCGGGTTTTCAGCCTGGCGATGGCAGGGTCCGATTGGCTGTCGAGCGCGGTGAGCTGCTCGTCGATAGAGGGCACCAGGCGCCGCTCATCCTGGCCGAGGTAGGTATCCGGTTGCTCTCGAGCGGTTTCAAAGGAGCCGACATAGGCGCGGCTCAGGTACTGGACGGTCAGATATTCCACCTTGGCCGGCAGTTCGGCGCGGAAATCGGCGCCCTGCTGGCTGCGCACCGCCGTCAGGAAATCGCGTAACGCCTTGCTCATCTGCAACGGCCAACCCCAGGGCATGTCGTCCTCTTCGTAGCCGAAGCTTGCGCCTTCGCGCAGCGTAGCCTGCAGCGTCTGGTGCAGCTCGCGCAGCTCGTTGCTGCTGCCAGGAAAGCTGGCAACGGTATTGGCCAGCGCCTTGAGATCGTTCTCCATGCGGGCCAGATGCGCTTTCTGAAAACCCTCGCCGCGATAGAGCAGCAGGCTGCTGGTGGCGCGGTTGGCATGTATTTGCATGCCCTCCAGTGCGGTGAATGTCTGAGCCTGGGCGGGATTGAGCAGTGCTGGAAACCAGCTCGCCAGCACAACGGCCATCCATATCCATTTGCGATGATGCATGTCGCGCTCCTTTTTATTTTTATAGAAGCAGGTGCCGTATTGGCATCGGTACGGCAGCCTAGCCAGCCGATGGCAACTTGGTATCACACGAAGGGGTGAAATCAAGCGGAACGGCAATTTGGCAGGCTATCTTGGCCGGATCGTCATGCAACCTCAACACTCAGTAGGCGTCCCTCAGAGCATCCGTTCCAGCCCGATCATCTGACTGAACCAGGCGTTGAAGCGCCGCCAGGCGCCGCCGGGTTCGTCCAGCAGCACCTTGCGACGACCGTTGTCTTCGGCGATCCACACCAACCGCTCCTGACCGTCGAGTTCTACTAGGCGGACTTCGTAGCTGATCGCCGGCGAAGTACCTTCGAGCGTTAGTCGCTGCACTTCGCTGGCCAGCTCGGCGCTCTCGATCAGGATGCCGACCTCTGTATTCCAGAGAATCGATCGTGGGTCGAAATTCAACGAGCCGAGAAACACATCCTGCCGGTCGAATATTGCCGCCTTGCTGTGTAGGCTCGATTCCGATTCGCCGCTCAGGTTGTAAGACGTCTCCTGATCGGGCTGCCGACGCAATTCGAACAACCGCACGCCAGCCTTGAGGAGCGGGCGACGATAGGGCGCATAGCCGCCGTGAACGAGGGGGACATCGGTGGCTTCCAGCGAATTGGTCAGGACCCGAATGGCCACGCCGTTTTCGGCATGAGCGGCGAGGTAGTCGACACCTTCCTGGGCGGGAACGAAATAGGCCGAAATCAACGTCATCTCACGCGTCACCGCGTCCATGCTCGGCTGCAGCTGAGTGGTCAGCAGTAGATGCTCGTCGGGAATGCCGCTGGCGTTGATCTTTTCCGGGTGATCCCACATGGCCTCACCCGGCGCCCAGATCAGGTCATTCAGCCACTTCTTCAGCGGTGGTTCGTCCAGTTCGGCCATCAGGCGCTCATACCGCTGCGGATTTCCCTGCTGCTCGGCTTGCAAATACTGAGTGATCTGTCGGCGAGCCTCGTCCAGCTCCTCGAGGCGAGGAGGGCGTCGCAAAAAATGCTGGATGGGGACGCTAAGGGAATGGTTCCAATACTGATCGAAGCTGGTTGCCAGCTGCCGGGCAACCGGCCCTGCGCCGAGCAGGTCGATGTCCGTGAAGTTGAGGCCCTTGTCGGCGTCGAAATATTCGTCGCCCAGATTGCGGCCGCCCACGATGGCCAGGCTGCTGTCGGCCAACATCAGCTTGTTGTGCATGCGTCGGTGTTGCTGGGAGAGCTGCAACAGCCTGCCCAGCGTGCGGGTGACGATGTTGCTGCGGCCGACATGCAGCGGATTGAAGATGCGAATGAGGATGTTCGGATGGGCTGCCAGTATTGCGATCTGGTAATCGCTGCCACTGCTGCCGATGTCATCGAGCAGCAGCCGGACCCTGACACCACGATCTGCGGCCTTGATCAGCTCGTCGATCAGCGCCCGCGTGCTCAAGCCGTCGTGGACGATGTAGTACTGAATATCAAGGCTCGTTTCGGCGGCCCGGATCATTTGGATCCGCGCCGCGAACGCTTCAGCGCTGGCCGGCAACAGACGGAAGCCCGAGTCGCCGACCGACTGGTCGACAGCCAGCGAATCGACATGCCGAGCCAGTTCCGAATCCTGGTTCGGCAGGACATGCGACGGGGGCGGGGAAACCACGTGCCCGGCGCAGCCAGCCAGCAACAGCAGCGCCAGGAACATCAGAGATATGCGCAAGGGTCCGCTCCGTTTCGTTGTTATCGATCCTTGGCAATTGGACGCCAGCGCAACGGCGAAATTCAGAACAGGTCCTTGAGCCGGTACCAGAGCATGCCCAGCGCCAGCAGTGGCGAGCGCAGCCGCTGACCGCCGGGGAAAGTCGGATGCGGCACGCGAGCGAACAGGTCGAAGCGTCCCTGAGCCTGGCCGCTGATGGCCTCGGCGAGCAGCCGGCCAGCTAGATGAGTAGCGTTCAGCCCATGGCCGGAGTAGGCCTGGGCGTAGTAGACGTTGGGGTGATCGGTGAGCCGGCCGATCTGCGGCAGCCGGTTCGCACCGATGCCGATCATGCCACCCCATTGGTAGTCGACAATGGTGCCTTGCAGCTGTGGAAACACCTTGAGCATTTTGGGTTGCATGTAGGCGGCGATGTCCTTCGGGTCACGGCCGGAGTAGTGGCAGGCGCCGCCGAACAGTAGGCGGTTGTCGCCGGAAAGACGGAAGTAATCCAGCGCTACACGTTGATCGCAGACCGCCATATTCTGCGGCAGCAGTTCATGGGCAAGCGCCTCGGGCAACGGCTCGGTGGCGATGATGTAGCTGCCAGCCGGCAGCACCTTGCCCGCGAGGGCCGGTTGCAGCCCACGCAGATAGGCGTTGCAGGCGAGTACCAGGTGTTTGGCGCGGACGCTGCCCTCTGCCGTATGTACACGCACCTGCGGGCCGTAATCTATCCGCTCGACTGCTGCGCCTTCGAACAGCCGCACGCCCAGCGACTGCGCCGCAGCGGCCTCACCCAGAGCCAGATTGAGCGGATGCAGGTGTCCCGAGCCCATGTCCACCAGTCCGCCGAGGTAGCGATCGGAGCCGATCACCTCGTGCATGTCGCTCCGGGGAACCAAGCGCAGCGGATAGGGATAACCGAGACGTTCGAGGTCGGCATGCTCCGCCTCGAAACCATCAACGTGCCGCTGCTTGGTCGCTAGATCGCAATAGCCCCAGGTCAGGTCGCAATCGATGGCGTAGCGCTCGATGCGTTGTCGGACGATATCGACAGCTTCGAAGCCCATGCGCTTGAGCGCGTCGACACCCTCGGCGCTAAGCACCGACTGGAACTGTTCGACATCATGGCCGACGCCGCGAATCAGCTGACCGCCGTTGCGCCCGCTAGCGCCCCAGCCGATCCGATGCGCTTCCAGCAGTGCGACTGAAAAGCCGCGCTCAGCCAGTTCGATGGCCGTGTTGAGCCCACTGAAACCGCCCCCGACGACACAGACGTCCGCCTCTTGCTCACCCTGCAGCGGGGCGAGGTTGAGCGCGCGATTGGTGCTGGCGGCATAGTAGGAGGGGGCGTGATCTTGGGCGTGGACGGCGGTTTGCCGGGTCATCATGGTCGAGCCTTGGACTGTGTGCCTGTCTCGAAGGGTAGACCGGACCGGGTCTGCGGAGCAAAGCCGTCGGCCGAGCTCGCTGTACAAAGGTCAGTCCGGTACTGGCAGCTCGAGGGATTCCTTCACCTCTTCCATGACGATGTAGCTCTTCGATTCGCGGACATGCGGCAGCTTGAGCAGAATGTCGCCCAGAAGTTTTCGATACGAAGCCATCTCCGAGATGCGCGCCTTGATCAGGTAGTCGAAGTCGCCTGATACCAAGTGGCATTCCAGCACGTGCGGCAGCTTGAGTACGGCACGGCGGAACTCCTCGAAGATATCGCCGGATTTGTAGGCCAGGCTGATCTCGACAAACACCAGCAGCCCGCCCTTGAGATGCTGGGGATTCAGCCGAGCGGTATAGCCCATGATGATGCCTTCGCGCTCCAGCCGGCGGACGCGCTCGGTGCAGGGCGTGGTGGACAAGCCGATACGCTCGCCCAGCTCGGTGAACGGCATGCGCCCTTCAGCTTGAAGAAGGCGAAGGATCTGACGGTCGATCTTGTCCAGCTCGCGGCGGGTCTGATGTTTGGTTCGCATAGGCGTATCGCCTCCTGAAAAGCGATTTATGGCGTGAATAAATCGCAAAGATCGCACGTTATATGGTGAAAGCCACTGGCAAGCGCTTTTTATACTCCGCCTTAATAGTGATTCGCAAAATCCGGTCGTGGCCGGATAGGAGGCGCAAATGCGTGTTCTGGTGATGGGTAGCGGCGTGATCGGCACAACCAGTGCCTATTATCTGGCTCGCGCTGGGTTCGAGGTGGTGGTGGTCGACCGCCAGCCCGCCGTTGCGATGGAGACCAGCTTCGCCAATGCCGGTCAGATCTCGCCCGGCTATGCTTCGCCCTGGGCCGCACCCGGCGTGCCGCTGAAGGCAGTGAAATGGCTGATGCAGCGCCACGCACCGCTGGCCATCAAGCTTACCGGCGATATGCAGCAATACCTGTGGATGGCGCAAATGCTGCGCAACTGCACGGCGGCGCGCTACGCGGTGAACAAGGAGCGCATGGTGCGGTTGTCCGAATACAGCCGTGACTGTCTCGATGAGCTACGCGCTGAGACCGGTATTGACTACGAGGGCCGGCAATGTGGCACCACACAGCTGTTTCGCACCCAGGCCCAACTGGATAACGCGGCCAAGGACATCGCCGTGCTGAAGGCCTCCGGCGTGCCTTACGAGCTGCTCGACCGTGCCGGCGTCGCCCGGGTCGAACCGGCCCTGGCACGTGTAGCGGATAAGCTCAGCGGGGCCCTGCGCCTACCTAACGATCAGACCGGCGATTGTCAGATGTTCACCACCAGGCTGGCCGAGATGGCGCGTGGGCTCGGCGTGGAGTTTCGCTTCAACCAGGATATCCAGCGGCTGGATTTTTCCGGTGATCGTCTCGATGGCGTCTGGATCGATGGCAAGCTGGAGAAGGCCGATCGCTACGTGCTGGCGCTGGGTAGTTACAGCCCGCAGATGCTCAAACCGTTGGGTATTCGTGCCCCGGTCTATCCGCTCAAGGGCTACTCGCTCACGGTACCGATCAGCGATCCGTCGATGGCGCCGGTTTCGACGGTGCTGGATGAGACCTACAAGGTTGCCATCACTCGCTTCGATCAGCGTATCCGGGTCGGTGGCATGGCCGAGATCGCCGGCCATGACCTGTCGCTGAATCCGCGTCGACGCGAAACCCTGGAGATGGTGGTTGGCGATTTGTTCCCGCTGGGAGGCGATCCGAGCAGCGCCGAACTCTGGACCGGGCTGCGGCCCGCCACGCCGGATGGCACGCCGGTCATCGGCGCGACCGCCTATCGCAACCTCTATCTCAATACCGGCCACGGTACCCTTGGCTGGACCATGGCGTGCGGCTCTGGTCGCCTGTTGGCCGATCTCCTGGCCCGCAAGCGAACCCAGATCAGTACGGATGGCCTGGATATATCCCGTTACGGCACGACCAAGGAGTCCCGCAAGCATGCTCATACAGCGCCTGCACACTAATTCACGCATGAGTCAGATCGTCATTCACCGTGGCACGGTTTACCTGGCCGGCCAGGTAGGTGAAGACATGAGTGCCGGTATCGAACAACAGACCCGCGAAACCCTCGATAATATCGAACGGCTGCTGCGTCAGGCCGGCACCGACAAACAGCACATTCTTTCGGTGACCATTTACCTCCGAAATATCGATGCCGATTTCGCCGGCATGAACGCCGTCTGGGACACCTGGCTACCCGAGGGTGTCGCGCCGGCACGGGCCACCGTCGAAGCCAAGTTGTGTGAGCCAGAAATCCTGGTCGAACTCTCGGTGGTGGCTGCGCTGCCGGACTGACATACCCGAGCTGCCGACCGGCAGGTCATTTCATCCTGTCGTGTTGAAAATACTGAACGCCCTCGCCATCATAGCGACCTCTATTTGTTGTGCTTGATTGGGGGCTCCCGTATTGGACGTCGGTGTTCGACTGCAAACCATCCGCAAACTCAAGGGCCTGTCCCAGCGCGAGCTCGCCAAGCGTGCAGGCGTCACCAACAGCACCATCTCGATGATCGAGAAGAACAGCGTCAGCCCCTCGATCAGCTCGCTGAAAAAGGTGCTGAGCGGCATTCCGATGTCGTTGGTCGAATTTTTCTCGCCCGATTTCGAACAGGACAGCGATACCCAGGTGGTCTATAAGGCGGGTGAGTTGATCGATATTTCCGACGGCGCGGTAAGCATGAAGCTCATCGGCAAGGCGCATCCTGGGCGGGCAATCGCGTTTCTGGCGGAGATCTATCCGCCCGGTTCCGATACCGGTACGGACATGCTGGCGCACCAGGGCGAGGAGGCCGGCATGCTGATCGAGGGGCGCCTGGAACTGACGGTGAATGGCCAGACCTATGTGCTCGAAACGGGCGACAGCTATTACTTCGAGAGCAGCAAGCCGCATCGTTTTCGTAACCCCTACGACGCGCCGGCCAGGCTGATCAGCGCGACGACACCAGCGAATTTCTGATCCAGATTAACGGTCCCAGGCTCAGGCCGGCACTTGCGGTGCGACACAGCGTCGCTGGAGATGCCTGCGCAACATGGGTTGTTTCGGCAAGCATGGCTTGCCGCTATACTAGCCGCCGCTCGCGTAACCGTGGCCGCGGGCGTGTCTAGCCACATGAGGGTGTAAGGTGAACCTGATTAAGAAGATCCTGGTAGCACAGACTGCCGTAGTGGCCCTGTGGGCAGTGAGCGCTCAGGCTGCGACCAATGACGACATCGCCGAGCGACTCAAGCCGGTGGGCGAAGTATGTATACAAGGCGAGGAGTGTGCGGCTGCTGGCGCTGCAACTGCTGCCGCTGGCGGCGCTGCCCGCAGCGGTGAAGAGGTGGTCGGCAAATTCTGCAACGCCTGCCACGGCACCGGCTTGCTGAATTCGCCGAAAGTGGGCGATACAGCCGCCTGGCAAGCACGCGCTGACAAGCAAGGTGGTCTCGATGGCTTGCTGGCCACCGCGATCAGCGGTATCAACGCCATGCCGCCGAAGGGCACCTGTGCCGATTGCTCGGACGACGAGCTGATGGCTGCCATCAAGCATATGTCCGGCCTCTAAGCGCCAGCCGGTCCAACATAGCCGCCTTCGGGCGGCTTTGTCGTTTCATGGGGAGTAAAGCGGCGCGGCACCGGGTCGAAATGACAAAGCCGTTGCCGGAGGCCAGATGCAAAGGTGTTCGGCCTTGTGATGTTCGGCCCTATGAGAGGTACCCATGCCCAGCTCTGCCCCGCAACCTGAGCAGCTGCAGTTCGCCAGCGACGGCCGCACGCCGAATAGCCCGCACCCGGTGCTGGTGTATCGTCAGCTGCCGCTGGCCGAAGACGACTATGCCGCGGCGTTCGAAAACCTGTTCAACAGTCATCTGTGGCCAGCGCAATGGCGCGCAAGTGTCTACGACTATCACCACTTCCATTCCACCGCCCATGAGGTGCTTGGAGTTTCGCGTGGCTCGGCGCGGCTGATGCTCGGCGGTGAGCATGGCCAGGAGGTGGAGGTTCGCGCCGGGGATGCGCTGGTGCTGCCCGCCGGCACCGGTCATTGCCGATTGACCGCGAGCGAGGAATTCGAGGTGGTGGCGGGCTATCCGGTCGATCAGCAGTACGATCTGCTGCGTCCCGGCGAGAGCGGCCATGACGAAGCGCGCGCTCGCGCCGAGCGGGTCGGCGTACCGGTGAGTGATCCGATCGCCGGCACCCAAGGTGCGCTGGTCACACTATGGCGCCATGAATGAAGCGCGGCGCTCGAGCCCTTCGATGATTGGCCGCGAGCGCTGTTGGCGCGTCGCAGATCCTAGTCGACGAAAACTACCTGACCGTCACTGAGCGCGGCGACGCGGGCCAGCGACTCGACGCGGAAGCCCGCTTCTTCCAATTCCTGGCGACCTGCCTGGAAGGATTTCTCGATGACGATACCCAGCCCGGCGATGCTGGCACCGGCCTGCTGGATGATGGAGATCAGGCCCTTGGCGGCTTTGCCGTTGGCCAGGAAGTCATCGATGATCAACACGCGATCGGCGCGGACAGGTGATTGGTCGAAATCGCAATGGTGCTTTCGACCTGCTTGGTGAAGGAATACACCGAAGCGGTCAGGAGGTGGTCAGTCAGCGTCAGGGATTGATGCTTGCGCGCGAAGATCACCGGAACGCCGAGCTCCAGTCCCGCCATGATCGCTGGAGCGATGCCGGAGGCCTCGATGGTGACGATCTTGGTGATGCCTTCGTCGCGGAACAGCCGGGCAAATTCCTGGCCGATCTGCTGCATCAGCACGGGGTCGATCTGGTGATTCAGGAAGGCATCGACCTTAAGCACTCGGTCGGAGAGTACGATGCCTTCATTGCGGATCTTCTGTTTCAGCTGTTCCACGAACGCGCTACCTCAAGCGTGGGCGGCCCGGTACCTCTGACGGTTTCGCGCTCCCGAAAACCGGCTGGGCGCTGCGCCACGATGGCGAGCGCCCAGCCCGTTTCGATCCTGCATCCATTCGCCAGCGTTTCCCGCAGCCTGGAAAGCCGCGCATTCTCGCTCAATTCCGTGCGTGGGTCCAAGTGGACCGTTCAGTCAGGTGTTTCGATCGACAAGCGGCGAAAGCGGGCGGCCTCGCCATGATGCTGCAACACCAGATGGCCCTCGTCGGCCTGGGCGAAGCGTGGAAAGCCGGCGAACTTGCTCTGGACGATGCGCGCATGCAGGCCGTCGAATCGATAGCGCAGCACACGGCGGCCGCGTAGCCAGTGCTCGACATGCCCATCGTCGACGATCAGCTCCGCCTCGATGAACTCGCCAGGCTCCATAGACGTTTCCGGTTCGGCAGCCATCAATCCATACAGAGCGCCGTTGCGGGTGGTGGGCTCGCGGCCGTCTGGGTGGCCGGCGTCATCCAACAGCTGCATTTCCGGACCACTGTGCCAGCTGAGCTCGACGTCTTCCTCCACACGGTAGAGCACGCCGGAGTTGCCGGCGATGGGCAGTGCGAATTCGAAACGGAAGGCGAAATTCCGGTAGCGCTGCCGCGAGATCAGATCGATTCGCAGAGCACCGGCGATGGCCTGCAGCTCGCCGTCGCGGCTTCGCCAGTTGCCGACGGGAAAGCCGCCGGTGTGCCAGCCGCGCCACTCATCGGCGTCGAGTGTTCTTTGCATCGTCTTAGCCGAACAGCTGCTGCTTGCGCCGCAGCCAGCGATAGCCGTAGCCGGTCAGGCGTATCCGCAGCGGATGCCCCTCGGGCTGTTCATAATCGCTGTCGGCCAGCACATCGACCATTTCCTGAAGGTCGTCCTCGGCGATTACGACCTCGACCTCCCGGTCCGCCAGGTTCACGAGCATCAGCACGGTGGAATCGTTGTCATGGCGAATGGCGAAAACCGACGGGCAGCCCGTCTCGACCGCACGATGTCGGCCACCGCCAATCTCGCGCAGTCCGATACGGGTGCGAATCATGGTGCCGGTCCTGGCTAGCAGTGAATCGTCGCGCAGGGTCTGCGCATAGACGTTGCGCTGCTCATAACCGAAGTCGCCCCCGTCGATCAGCGGCGCCGCCAGTTGCTGCGGGGTATCAGCACAGGAGAAGCCGGCGTTGGGTTCGTTTGACCACTGCATCGGTGTGCGTACCGCCAGGCGCTCCGGGCGCGACAGATCGTCGCCCATGCCGATCTCCTCTCCATAGCGGATGATCGGCGTGCCGGGAAGCGCGAACAGCAGAGCGTGGGCCATGCCAATGCGCCGCTCGTTGCCGTCGAGCATCGGCGCCAGGCGCCGACGGATGCCTCGGTTGTAGGCGCGCATGTCAGGGTCGGGGGCGAAGGCCTGCATGACTTCTTCGCGCTCATCGTCGGTCAGCCGTTCCAGATCCAGTTCGTCATGATTGCGCAGCCAGATCGCGTACTGCGCGCGCTCGGGTGGTTCCGGCTGGCGCTCCAGCGCACGATGCAGGGGCTCGGCTTCGCTGCGGGCGAGGGCGAGGAAAAAATGATTGTTGGCCCAGAAGTTCAATAACAGAGTCAGCCGATCACCTTCGCCGAAATAGTCGCGGTACTGCTCCGGCTCGACATCTACCTCGCCCAGCAGCACCGCTTCGGGGCGGCGCAGGGTAACGAAGTCGCGCATGTGTTCGAGCAGCCAGTAGCCGTTGCTATCACCGTCACCGGCCTGCTCGATCAGGTGCGAGGCGGCATCGACGCGAAAACCCGATACCCCCAGGCGCAGCCAGAAGGCGATGATCCGCTCGATTTCCTTGACCACCGTCGGGTTGCCCAGGTTCAGGTCAGGCTCATGGTTGTAGAACAGGTGGCGGTA
Source organism: Pseudomonas sp. SST3 (assembly GCF_003325755.1). The sequence continues at coordinate 48,640 of NZ_QORI02000019.1, forward strand.
GTACTGCCCGGCGTCTTCGTCCCAGGTCCAGACGCTCTTCTCTATGGTGGGGAAAATCGGCTCGATGCTGTCATCCGGCTCGTCCGCCCAGATATAGAAATCCCGGTAAGGCGACTGCGGGTCGCGTCGTGCTTCCTGAAACCAGCGATGCTCGATCGAGGTGTGTTGCACCACCAGTTCGATCATCACATGCAGGCCCAGCTCCTCGGCCTTCTCCAGCAAATAGACCACGTCGGCGAGATCACCGAAGCGCGGATCGACCTGCAGGTGATCGCTGACATCGTAGCCCGCATCGCGGAAGGGCGACTGATAGAAGGGCATCAGCCAGATGGCCGTAGCGCCCAGGCCGCGGACGTAATCCAGGCGCTCGGTGACGCCGCGCAGATCACCACAGCCATCACCGTTGATGTCGAGGAACAGTGACGGGTCGATCTGATAGATCACCGCGTTGCGATACCAAAGTGGTCTCATTTCAATGTTCCTCCGGTCTGAGCACCAGTGCCTGGCCTGCTGCCAGCTCGCCGCTGTAAGGTTCGTCCTCGCCCTGGCCGTCGCTGGCGATTTCGATCTGCCAGTGTCCATTGATCGGAAAGGCATGGGGTTCGTCAGCAAAGTTCAGGCAGATCACGCGCTGGTCATCGCCCAGCTGCCGCCGGTAGGCGAGTACGTTCGGGTGTGATCGCAGTTCTTCCCAATTGCCATGAAGCAGAGCGGGGCTGCGTTTGCGCGCGGCGATCAGTCGGCGGTAAAGCTCGAGTGTCGAGCCGGGCGCCTGTCGCTGCCGTTCGGCGGCCAGCTCGTCGCTGTCCGGTGGGAACGGCAGCCACGGAGGACTGCCTTCCCAGCCATGGGGCGGCGCGGCGAGCCAGGGGATTGGGGCGCGGCAGCCATCGCGACCACCGGGGTCGACCTGCTCGTCCGGTTCGACCACTGCATCTTCCAGCCCCAGTTCCTCGCCCTGGTAAACGAACGGTGTTCCGCGCAGCGTTAGCAATAGCACCGCGGCGGCATGGGCGCTGCGCAGCGAGCCGTGATAGCGGCTGCGCTGACGATGATTGTCGTGGTTGGACAACACCCAGGTAGGCCAGGCGTTGGCCGGTTTGAGCAGTGCCTCGACGTCGCGAATGCAGGTGCGGAACAGCACCGGTTCCCAGGGCGCATCCAGCGGCTGGAAGTTGAAAGACATGTGCAACTCGTCGCCGGCCCCGTAGTACTGCAGGACCCGCTCGGTGGAGCGGATGTTCACCTCGCCGACCAGCACGCGCTCGCCGGGGTAGCTGTCGACCAGCCGGCGCAGGCCGCGCAGCACTTCGTGGCTGTAGGGCTGGTCGTTGAACTCCACCAGCGGCTGGCCGGCCAGGCAGCGTGGATCATCGGCGAAGCTCGGGTCCTTGCCGGTGCAATGGATGACATCGACACGAAAGCCATCGATGCCGCGATCGAGCCAGAAGCGCAGCACGCCGTGCATCGCCTCGATCACTTCAGGGTTGCGCCAGTTCAGATCCGGCTGCTCGGGCAGGAACAGGTGCAGGTAATACTGCTGGCTGTGTTCGTCCCAGGTCCAGGCGCTGCCGGCGTTGAGTGCGGCGCGCCAGTTGTTCGGCTCGTCGCGCCAGATGTACCAGTCGCGCTTGGGGCTGTCCCGCGAGCTGCGCGACTCGATGAACCAGGGATGCTGGTCGGAGGTGTGGTTGGGCACGAAATCGAGCAGCACTCGGATCCCGCGGGCATGCGTCTCGGCGATCAGCCGGTCGATGTCGTCCAGCGAGCCGAATAGCGGATCGATATCGCAATAGTCACTGATGTCGTAACCGGCGTCGGCCATCGGTGAGCGGAAGATCGGCGACAGCCACAGCGCGTCGACGCCCAGATATTGCAGGTGGTCGAGATGGCGCAGCACACCGTCGAGGTCGCCGATGCCGTCACTGTTGCTGTCGGCAAAAGATCGCGGATAGATCTGATAGACGGTGGCGCCTTTCCACCAGGGTGGCTGGGTTGACTCGCTCATGCTTGTCCCCTCTGTCCGGTGTTTCGGCAGGTCCGGTGGGCGGCCTGTGAGGTTTAGGACTGACGAACGGTGCTCGGGTTTCCCAGCTTCGTTGATCTCCGTCGGACGGTATTGAACGCCACAGACCATACTCCGACTAACCTTGCAGCTGCTTCAACGACCCAGGAGACCGCCATGTTGCGTATTGCCATCAATGGTTATGGCCGTATCGGCCGAGCCGTGTTGCGAGCCCTGTTCGAGAGAAATCTGGAAAACCGGATCCACATCGAGGCCATCAACGACCTCAGCGACCGGAGCGCGATGGCGCACTTGACGCGCTTCGATACCACCTTCGGGCGTTTCCAGGGGCAGGTCGATCTGCATGACGACGTGATGCAGATCCGTGGCCAATCGATCCGTCTGCTGCATGAGCGCGATCCCAGCCAGCTGCCGTGGAAGCAGCTCGGGGTCGATGTGGTGCTGGAATGTTCGGGCAAGTTCAAGAAGCGTGCATTGATCGACCAGCACCTGCAGGCCGGAGCCGAGCGCGTGTTCGCCTCGCATCCGCTCGATGACGCTGATCTGACGGTGGTCTACGGCATCAACCATGAATTGCTCGATGGCAGCCAGCGGGTGATCTCCAACGCGTCCTGCACCACCAACTGCCTGGCGCCGCTGGCCAAGGTGTTGCACGAGGCGGTAGGGATCCGTCAGGGGCTGCTCAATACCGTGCATTCCTACACCAATGACCAGAGCTTGCTCGACAAGGCTCACAAGGATCTCTACCGCGCCCGTGCCGCGGCGGAGTCGATGATTCCGTCCACTACCGGCGCGGCCAAGGCCATCGGTTTGGTCCTGCCGGAGCTGGCCGGGCGACTGGATGGGTTGTCGGTACGGGTGCCGACGCCCAACGTCTCGCTGGTGGACCTCACCTTCATTGCCGAGCGACCGCCGGCCGGTGTCGAGGCGGTGAACCAGATCTTGCGGGCAGGGGCGCAGAAAATGCCGCTCGGGGTGATGGAGTGCAACGACCTGCCGTTGGTTTCGCGCGACTTCATTGGTTATCCAATCTCCTGCGTCGCTGATCTCAGCCATACCCGTGTACAGGACGAATTGATCAAAGTGCTGGCCTGGTATGACAACGAATGGGCATTCTCAAATCGCATGCTCGACGTGCTGCTGGCCTGGGGTGACGGCACGGCGCAGGCCGCCTGATCGGATCGTTTGGATGAACGACGGTGCGAGCGTCTGGACGCAACGGCTGGCGGAGTTCCGGAGGGCTACGGCTGCGCGCCAGCCAACGCCCGGTTGCGGCGCGGCGGCGGCTGTCACGGCTGACATTGGGCTCGCGCTGGTACTCAAAGGCCTGCGCATCAGCGAGGCCCATACGTCCGACCCGACTCGCCTTGAGCTGACGCAATCGGCTCAAGCGCTACTGGGAAGGCCGGGCGCTTTCGCTGACGATGACATGCAGGCCTTCAGCGAGTACCTGAGCGCGTCGCGAGAGGATGAGCCCAAGCAAAAGCAGGCGGCGTCCCGTCAGGCCTGTGCCGTGCCGCTGGCTCTGGCTCATTGCTGCCTGGAGGCGCTCGAACTCGCCGTCAACGCCTGGCCTTGTACGGCGCCGATAGTCCAAAGCGATGTCCAGGCCGGCGCCGTGCTTATCCACGCCGGGCTCAGCGCGGCCCTGATCAATGTCGATGCCGATATGGCGAGTCTTGATGATGCCTCTGCCCAGGACCAGGCCGGGCGAACACGCCAACGCCTGCAGGCCGAGGGTGACGGGCTCTTGCAGCAATTGCTCGGTCAGGTTCGGTCTCGCTAGCGGTGTAAATGATCCCCAGCAATGTGCTCCTGCGGAAAGCTCGCTTTACACGAGCGTGTGACGCCTGCGCTGCAGTTGTAGGAGCCAGCTTGCTGGCGATCTGATCCCAGACCTTCACGCGATCAACACCCAGACGGCACTGGCGAACCAACTTTCCTATAACGAGAATAAACGTCTCGTTTTAGGTTGACGCCAGAAAGTATTGTTCCTAGTCTCAAAGCCAAGTGAGACGAACCATCTCAAAATAACAATCGAGACCTGAGGTCTCCTCATGCAACCCGTTCGTGCATGACGCTTCGTCTGGCGGGCCTCGACGCCCGTCCGATCGCATCGCGAACGCCCACCGGAGAACCCCATGAGCCATCGCATCGTCCTGCCACGCCTGATGGAAGTAGGCGCTGGCGCCAGTCAGCAGATCGTCTCGGTATTGCACAGCCTTGGCTGCAAACGTCCCCTAATCGTGACCGACCGGATGATGGTCGAGTTGGGTTACGTCAGCCGCATCAGCGAAATCCTGGCGCAGGCGGATATCCCCAGCGACTGCTTCGCCGACACGCTGCCGGAGCCGACCGCGGCGTCCATTCGCGCCGGTGTCGACATGGTTCGTCAGGGCGACTACGACTCGATCATCGCACTCGGTGGCGGCAGTCCGATTGATTCGGCCAAGGCCATCGGCATCCTCGGCAAGTTCGGTGGGGAGATGCGCGACTACCGCTTCCCGCGTGATGTCAGCGAGGCCGGCCTGCCGCTGATCGCCATTCCGACCACCGCCGGTACCGGCTCGGAGGCGACGCGCTTCACCATCATCACCGACGAGACCAGCGACGAGAAAATGCTCTGCGCGGGCCTCGGCTTCATGCCGGTGGCTGCACTGATCGACTACGAGCTGACCCTGTCGTTGCCGCCGCGGGTGACCGCCGATACCGGTATCGATGCCCTGACCCATGCCATGGAGGCCTACGTCAGCCGCAAAGCCAGCCTCTACAGCGATGCTCAGGCGCTGCAGGCCATGCGTCTACTGGCACCGAATCTGCGCGCGGCTTATCACGAACCCGGCAACCATGCGGCGCGCGAGGCGATGATGCTCGGTGCAACGCTGGCCGGCATCGCTTTCTCCAATGCCTCAGTGGCGCTGGTGCACGGCATGAGCCGGCCCATCGGCGCCTTCTTCCATGTGCCGCACGGGCTATCCAATGCCATGTTGCTGCCGGCCATCACCGAGTTCTCGATTCCGGCCGCGCCCGAGCGTTACGCCGATTGCGCACGCGCCATGGGCGTGGCGGGCGAGAACGACAGCATAGAGACGGCCAACAGCAAGCTGCTGGTCGAGTTGCGTGCGATCAACAAGGAATTGCAGGTGCCCGGCCCGGAGCAATTCGGCATTCAGCGCGATCGTTTCTTCGAACTGCGCGAAACCATGGCGCGACAGGCGCTGGCATCGGGCTCGCCGGGCAACAACCCGCGTGTGCCTACGGAAGCGGAAATCATCGACCTCTACGAAATCGTCTGGAACCAGGAGTAACCCCATGCAGACCCTCGGTAATCTGATCAACAACGAGGCCGTCGCTGGCCGCTCCGAACGCCACGCGACCGTCTATAACCCGGCCACTGGCGAGCCGCGCTTGTACGTTTCGCTGTCATCTGCGGACGAAACCCGCGAAGCCATTGCCGCCGCTCAGGCAGCCTTCGAAAGCTGGTCAAAGACGCCACCGCTGGTACGCGCACGTGTCATGTTCCGCTTCAAGGCGTTGCTCGAAGCGCGTCGTGACGAGGTCGCGCGCCTGATTTCGCTGGAGCACGGCAAGGTGTTTTCCGATGCCCAAGGCGAAGTGACCCGGGGTTTGGAAGTGGTGGAGTTCGCCTGCGGGATTCCGCATCTGCTCAAGGGCGAGTTCTCATCCAACGTCGGTCGCGATATCGATTCCAACTCGCTGATGCAGCCACTGGGTGTCTGTGTTGGCATCACGCCGTTCAACTTCCCGGCGATGGTGCCGCTGTGGATGCTGCCGGTGGCCATCGCCTGCGGTAATACGTTCGTGCTCAAGCCGTCGGAAAAGGACCCGAGCGCCACCATGCTGCTTGGCGAACTGCTGGCCGAAGCCGGGCTGCCAGCCGGTGTGCTGAATATCGTCAACGGCGACAAGGAAGCGGTGGACGTGCTGCTGACCGATGAGCGCGTGCAGTCAGTGAGTTTCGTCGGCTCGACGCCGATCGCCGAGTACATCTACGCCACCGCTTCGGCGCACGGCAAGCGCTGCCAGGCCTTGGGCGGCGCGAAGAACCACATGGTGATAATGCCCGACGCCGATCCGCAGCAGGTGGTCAGCTCGCTGATGGGCGCGGCCTATGGTTCGGCTGGCGAGCGCTGCATGGCGATCTCGGTGGCGGTCTGTGTCGGTGACGAAGTGGGCGACAAGCTGGTGGAGATGCTCAAGGGCGAGATCGCGCAGATGCGCACCGGGCCTGGCACTGGCGTCGAGCCCGAGCCGCACATGGGCCCGCTGGTCACGCGCGAACATCAGCAGAAGGTGTCCGGCTACATCGACCTGGGCGTAGAAGAGGGCGCGACGCTGGTGTGTGACGGCCGCGGGCTGAAAGTCCAAGGCTACGAGAACGGCTTCTACATCGGCCCGACGCTGTTCGACCAGGTCACGCCGCAGATGCGCATCTACCAAGAGGAAATTTTCGGCCCGGTACTCGTAGTGGTGCGGGTCGGTTCCTTCGACGAGGCGCTGCAGCTGGTCAACGACCACGAATACGGCAACGGCACCTCGATCTTCACCCGCGATGGCGACACCGCGCGGCAGTTCGAGGAGAACGTGAAGGTTGGCATGGTCGGCGTCAACGTACCGATTCCGGTGCCCATGGCATTCCACTGCTTCGGCGGCTGGAAGCGCTCGGTGTTCGGCCCGCTGAACATGCACGGCCCGGACGGCGTGCGGTTCTTCACCCGCATGAAAACCGTGACCCGGCGCTGGCCAACCGGCATCCGCGCGGGTGCCGATTTTTCCATGCCGACGATGAAGTAACAGGGCTCCGCGGGCTTGCTGTAGGCGGGCTTAGCGTAGGGTGGGCTTCAGCCCACCAATGGACCGCCGCAACGCGTGCAAAGTGCTCAGCTGGCGAGGCCTGCTGCTGTGATCCCCGGAGCGCTGTGTGGTGCTGGTGGGCTGAAGCCCACCCTACTGCCGGTACGGATTCCTTGATGCTAGCTATCAGGTAAGGCGATTGCAGGCAGTGAAATTCGCCTCGCCCCGGTTCCCGATCTTTCATTTAGACTTTGCCGCCCTTCCGGGCGGCTGTTTCTCCATCTACCGCAACGGGCTTCGATCAATGCGCAGTACTCCCCGCGAAAAAGGCTCTTCTATCACCCGCGTGCTGGAGATTATCGAGGCCGTGGCCGGTGCTGCGGAGCCGCTGACACCCAGCGCGCTGGCGGAAAAGCTCGATATCCCCAAGGCCAGCGCCCATCGACTGGTGCAAACCCTGGAGAAGGAAGGCTTCCTGCAATTCGGTCTGCGTGGCGGGTTGTTGCCCGGTGATCGCCTGCATGCCACCGCGGTGAATATTCTTGGCAGGGGGCGGCACAAGGCATTGCGCCAGGCGATCCTGCGCGAGCTGTCCGAAGAAATCGGCGAAACCTGCGGCCTGTCGGTGCCGGATGGGTTGGACATGCTCTATTTCGATCGGGTGCAGACCAATTGGCCTTTGCAGATCAACCTGCCCATCGGCAGTCACACGCCGCTCTGGTGCACGGCTAGCGGCAAGCTATATCTCGCCTCGTTGCCGCTGGAACAGCTGGAAAAGATTCTCCCGCGCCTGCCGATCCGGCAGCTGGCACGCAACACCATCACTGACTTGAGCGCCCTGCGCGACGATCTGGCACGTATTCGCGAGGAAGACCTGTCCACCGATTCGGAGGAGTTCATCGACGGCATGGTCGCCTGCGCCGTGCCGGTGCGCGATGGCCGCGGCGAGCTGAGCGCCTGCCTGTTCACCCATGCGCCGGTGATTCGTTGTGGCATGGAGCAACTGCTGGCGTTCGTGCCGCGTCTGCGCGCGGCTGCTACGGAGCTAGAGGCGATTGTCAGTGGCTGAGCAGGTAGGGTGGATGACGCTCTTTCCATCCGCCGTGATCCCGCTCGGTTAAGCACCACCCGGTGGAGCGCCACCCGGTGGATCGATGAAGCGTGATCCACCCTACGTCTGCTTGAGTTCTGTAGGGTGAGCTTCAGCCCACCAGCTGCGCCCACGGGCCTGGTCTGTAGGAGCGAGCTTGCTCGCGAACCGGGTGAAAGGCTTCGCCAGCAAGCTGGCTCCTACAAAGGCGCGCAATGCCGCGCCTGCTTGATATTTAATCAGTTCTGTAGGGTGAGCTTCAGTCCACCATCTGCGCCCACGGGCCTGGTCTGTAGGAGCGAGCTTGCTCGCGAACCGGGTGAAAGGCTTCGCCAGCAAGCTGGCTCCTGCAAAGGCGCGCAATGCCGCGCCTGCTTGATATTTGATCAGTTCTGTAGGGTGAGCTTCAGCCCACCAGCTGCGGCCACGGGCCTGGTCTGTAGGAGCGAGCTTGCTCGCGAACCGGGTGAAAGGCTTCGCCAACAAGCTGGCTCCTACAAAAGCGCGCCAATGCCGCGCCTGCCTGATATTGGGTCAGGACGAGGATGAGCGCTTCAAGCGCTTCATCAATGAGTCGGCCCTAGCGCTTGAGCATCGCCCGCATCGCCGCCAGCGCGTCATTGCCGCGCGCGGCCTTGACCTCCACGGGTGCATCTTCCTGGCCTTCCCATTCCAGGTCTTCCGGCGGCAGTTCGTCGAGGAAGCGGCTGGGCATGCACTCGATGATCTCGCCGTACTGCTTGCGCTTGGCGGCGAAGGTCATTGCCAGGTTCTGCCGCGCACGGGTGATGCCGACGTAGGCCAGGCGGCGTTCTTCCTCGATAGTGTCGGCCTCGATGCTGGAGCGGTGCGGGAGAATTTCCTCCTCCATGCCGAGGATGAACACGTAGGGAAACTCCAGCCCCTTGGACGCATGCAGCGTCATCATCTGCACGCCTTCTGCGCCTTCTTCCTCTTCCTGCTGACGTTCGAGCATGTCGCGCAGCACCAGCTTGGCGATGGCTTCCTCGATGGTCATCTCGCCTTCTTCGTCGCGCTCCAGGGTGTTCTTCAGCGCGTCGATCAGGAACCAGACGTTGCCCATGCGGAAATCTGCGGCTTTGTCGCTGGAGGTCTGGCCGCGCACCCAGGTCTCGTAGTCGATGTCCATGACCATGCTGCGCAGCGCGGCAATTGGGTCGTTCTGCGCACATTGTTGGCGCAAATTGTCCATGTAGCGCTTGAAGCGTGACAGCCGGTCGGTGAAGCGGCTGTCCATGTGCGCGCCCAGGCCCATCTCGTCGCAGGCGGCGTACATGGAGATCTTGCGTTCGGTGGCGTAGTTGCCGAGCTTTTCCAGGGTGGTCGAACCGATCTCCCGCCGCGGTACGTTGATCACCCGCAGAAAGGCATTGTCGTCGTCGGGGTTCACCAGCAGGCGGAAGTAGCTCATCAGGTCCTTCACTTCCTGGCGGCCGAAGAAGCTGGTGCCGCCCGACAGGCGATAGGGAATCTGGTGGTGCTGCAGCTTCAGCTCGATCAGCTTGGCCTGGTAGTTGCCGCGGTAGAGGATGGCGAAATCGCTGTAGGGTCGCTCGGTCTTCAGGTGCAGCGTGAGGATTTCCATTGCCACGCGCTCGGCCTCGGCTTCCTCGTTGCGGCAGCGGATCACCCGAATCGGGTCGCCATTGCCCATCTCCGACCACAGCTGCTTTTCGAAGGCGTGCGGGTTGTTGGAAATCAGCACGTTGGCGCATTTGAGGATGCGGCTGGTGGAGCGGTAGTTCTGCTCCAGCATCACCACTTTCAGCGAAGGGAAATCCTCTTTCAGCTGCATGAGGTTTTCCGGCCGCGCGCCGCGCCAGGCGTAGATCGACTGGTCATCGTCGCCCACCACGGTGAAATGCGCGCGCTCCTGCACCAGCATCTTCACCAGCAGGTACTGGCTGGCGTTGGTGTCCTGGTACTCGTCCACCAGCATGTAGCGGACCTTGTTGCGCCACTTCTCCAGCACCTCGGGGTGGTTCTGGAAGAGCTTCACCGGCTGCATGATGAGGTCGTCGAAATCCACCGCGTTGTACGCCTTGAGCGTGCGCTGGTAGTGGGTGTAGACGATGGCAGCGGTCTGCTCCTTGGGGTTGCGCGCCGCGGCCAGCGCCTCTTCGGGCAGGATCAGGTCGTTCTTCCAACTGCCGATGTAGTTCTTGATCTCGTCCACGCCGTCATCGCCGGCGTATTCTTTCTGCATGATGTCGGTCAGCAGCGCCTTGATGTCGCCCTCGTCAAAGATCGAAAAACCGGGCTTGTAGCCGAGTTTCACGTATTCCTTGCGGATGATATTCAGGCCCAGGTTGTGGAAGGTCGACACGGTCAACCCACGACCTTCGCCGCCGCGCAGCAGGCTGCTGACGCGCTCTTTCATCTCGCGCGCGGCCTTGTTGGTGAAGGTCACGGCGACGATGTATTGCGCACGGATGCCGCATTGCTGGATCAGGTAGGCGATTTTGCGGGTGATCACGCTGGTCTTGCCGGAACCGGCGCCGGCGAGCACCAGCATCGGGCCGCCGACGTAGTTCACGGCTTCCTGCTGCCGGGGATTGAGTCGGGACATTCTCGTTTGGTCTGTTGGAGCGGGGGCGAGAGTTTAGCAGGGCTGGCGGCGCAAAATGGCGCCGCCTGAGTGCTGCGCCTACCAGTCGTCGCCGGTAGGCAATGGAACGACGACAGAATGCTTTAGTCTAGAGGCGCGGAGCCTGTTTTCGGCTGCTCAGCCCGCCGGCCCGCTTCACCCTGAATGTGTTCCGTCGAGGTGGCCAGTCATTTTCCGCTCCGCACGCACCGGAGAAACACCGTGACATTGCCCGTACAACCTATGCGCCTGGTTCTGCTGGCCGATGAGCCTGAGTGGAGCGAGCGCCTGCGCGTCGCGCTGGCGGCGCTGCGTAGCCATCATCTGCTGGTGGTTGTCGAGGGCTGGCAGGAGGTGTCTGCGCATCTGGCCGAGGGCGGGCACACCCTGGTACTCACCACGCCACAGCGCCGTCCTGCTTCGGGTCGTTTTCCCTGGCCGACCATTCTCCTGCTTGACGAAGAGCCCGACGAGGCGCCCGAAGGTGTCGTGGATTGGCTGGTGGGCTCGCAGTTCACCCCCGATGTGTTGCGCCGTTGCCTGCGCTACGCCCGCGAACGCTGCAGCCTGCACGCTACGCTGCAGCGGCTGGCTGAGCAGGATCCGCTGACTGGGATCGTCAATCGTCAGGGATTCCGTGCATTGCTCGAGGCTCAGCTGGCCGAGCATGACGGCGAGGGGTTGGCGCTGGGGCTGCTGGATATGGACAATTTTCGTCGAGTCAACGACTCCCTTGGCCATCAGGCCGGTGACCGGTTGATCCTGCAGGTCGTGGCGCGATTGAAGGCGCAGCTTGAAGTGGGTGACTGGGTCGGCCGATTGGGGGGCGACGAGTTCGCGCTGCTGCTCGATACCGCACGCCGCTCCGGGCGCGCTGAAAAGGTGGCCGACCGTGTGGTGGAGGCGTTGGCCGAGCCGTACTGGCTCGATGGTGAAAGCCTGATGCTCGGTTGTAGTCTCGGGCTGGCCCATGCCAAGGCCGATAGCGATGCCGATCAGCTGTCGTGGCTGGCGCAGGTTGCGATGCGCCACGCCAAAGCCAGGCAAGGGTGCACCTGGTATCTGTACAACGAGCGGGTCAATCGCAGCGCCAGCAGCCTGGCGGACCTCGAAGGCGAGTTGCGCCGAGCGTTACGCCGCGACGATCTGGAATTGCATTACCAGCCGCGATTATGCATTGCAACCGGACGCATCGTTGGCCTGGAAGCGTTGGTGCGATGGCGTCATGCCTCGCGTGGCCTGCTGGCACCGAACGAATTCATTCCGATGGCCGAAGAGAGCGGGCTGATCGTGCCGCTGGGTTACTGGGTCATTTCCCGCGCGCTGCGTGACATGCAGTGCCTTCGCAAGAGCGGTGCCGGCGAACTGCACATGGCGGTCAATCTGTCGTTCCGTCAGTTTCAGGACAGCCAGCTGCTGGTCACTCTGCAGCGGCTGATCGAGGAGCGTGGTGTGGACCCGCACTGGTTGGAATTCGAACTCACCGAGACCGCGGTGATGCGCCGCAGCGAGCAAGTCAGCGGCACCATGACGGCACTGGCGAAACTCGGCGTGCGCTTTTCCCTGGATGATTTCGGTACCGGGTTTTCGTCGTTCGTGCATTTAAACAGGCTGCCCATCAGCCTGCTGAAGATCGACAAAAGCTTCGTCGACGGCGTAACCACCAAGACCGACAACAGTCTGGTACAGGCGATGATCGGCCTGGCCCATGAGCTGGGATTGGAAGTGGTGGCCGAAGGCGTAGAACATGCCGCGCAGCTGACGCTGCTGGAGCGCTATGGTGCGAATCAGGTACAGGGCTATCTGATCAGCAAGCCCCTGCCGCTGGTGGAGCTGGAAAAATACCTGAGTGACCATGACCAGCCGGAGAGCGCTGCCGAAGGCTAAGCCAACCGCAACGCTCTCCGGCGACCGCTTATCGGACCATGTGCAGGAAGTGCATGTGCTTTTCGTACTGGTCGAGGATGTCGCCGATGACGCCCTCACGGCTCCAGCCCATCACGTCGTAGTTCTGCCCGCCTTCCTTGAGATGCACTTCGGCGCGGAAGTAAGTGGGCTCGTCGCCGTCGGTCTCATTGGCGACGAAACTCGGCATCGGATAGCCGCGCGGGCGAATCTGGTAGATAAAGTCAGGTGCTCCCTCGTGGGTGATCTGCAGCCCGGTACGGTTGTCCTCGTCGGTAGTCAGTTCAACGCCGTAGCCCTGCTGGCGCAACTCATCTGCCACGGCCGCGCAGGCTGGGGTTGCGATTTCGCTAATGAAGCGCTCTACGTCGCGGCGGCGCGGATACTTGGTCAGGTTCTGCACCCGACGACGCCATCCGCCCTCTTGCGGCGCTGTAGGTGTGGTACTGATCGTTTGATAACGCAGGCCCTGTTTGGTGGCATCGACGCGCAACGCTTTGAGCAGGCCCCACATGGCGCAGAGCAGCACCAGGGTGAAAGGCAGGGCGCTGGCGATAGTCGCAGTCTGTAGCGCGGTCAGGCCATCGGCGAGCAGCAGGGCAATAGCCACGGCGCCCATGGAACAGGCCCAGAAGACGCGTTGCCAGGCTGGCGTCTGGCCTTCGCCACCGGAGGCGAGCATGTCGACGACCAGCGCGCCGGAGTCCGCCGAAGTGACGAAGAACACCACCACCATGATGATCGCGATCAGCGATAGCAGCGAGGCGAATGGGAAATGCTCGAGGAAGGCGAACAGCGCGAGGGAGCTGTCGCGTTCGATGGCTTCACCCAGGCTGGTGACGTGGTCCCACAGGATCATGTGGATGGCTGTGTCGCCGAACACCGTCATCCACAGCAGGGTGAAGGCAGTCGGCACCAGCAACACGCCGGTGACGAATTCGCGGATGGTACGACCGCGCGATATACGGGCGATGAACAGGCCGACGAAGGGCGACCAGGCCAGCCACCAGCCCCAGTAGAACAGCGTCCAACCGCCGATCCAGTCGTTGGGCTCGTAGGCGTAGAGATTGAAGGTGGCAGTGACGATCTGCGAGAAGTAGTTGCCGGTGTTCTGCACGAAGGTCTGCAGGATGAATACGGTTGGCCCGGCAATCAGTACCAGCAGCAACAACAGCACGGCCAGCGTCAGGTTCAGCTCGGACAGTCGGCGTACGCCCTTGTCCAGGCCGGTGACCACCGAGATGGTCGCCAGCAGCGTGGTGCCCGCGATCAGTGCGATCTGCACCGGTACTGAAATTGGCAATCCATACAGGTGATTCAGGCCGGTATTGATCTGTGTGACACCCAGGCCCAGCGAGGTCGCAACGCCGAGCACGGTGCCGATGATGGCGAAGATGTCTACCGCATGGCCGATGGGACCATGAATGCGTTCGCCGATCAGCGGGTACAGGGCTGAGCGCAGCGTAAGTGGCAGCCCCTGGCGATAGCTGAAATACGCCAGAATCATCGCCACGATGGCGTAGATCGCCCAGGCGTGCAGGCCCCAGTGGAAGAAGGTGATCTTCATCGCTTCGCGTGCCGCAGCAACCGTGCCGCCTTCACCAACCGGTGGCGAGAGGAAGTGCATGACCGGCTCGGCCACGCCGAAGAACATCAGGCCGATGCCCATGCCTGCCGAGAACAGCATCGAAAACCAGGTCAGGTGGCTGTAATCCGGCTCACTGTGGTCGGGACCGAGTTTGATTTCTCCATAACGGCTGAGCGCCAGCAGTACGACCATCAGCAGGATGATCGCAACGGCAAGAATATAGAGCCAGCTGACGTTGGCGATGATCCAGGCCTGAACCTCGCTGAAGACACTTTGGGCGTGTTCCGGGGTGGCGACGCTGTAGATCACCAGCAGCAGAATCAGAACGGCAGAGCCGTAGAAAACGGGTGGGTTTAGCGTGGGAGAAGAAGACTTTTTGGCCTCCATGCTGCGCTCCTTTGATTACCGATTCGGGAGTGGCCGCCTGTGGCGAAGAGGGCGCAATCTAACATACTGGTCAGCTTTTGACCGGCGCCGTTCCGCGTCGACGAAGGTGCTACCGAGGATGTGACCGCCTGAAGGAGCAGGTTGCAGCAAGCGTTCTGGTCTTATCTCCAACCGCTCGATGGGTGCCGGCATCGTCGCGCAGATGCCGGTTAGCGGCTCAGACCGCCTGGCTGCTGGGACGATATTGCAGAGCTTCGGCCAGGTGCGGGCGGCCAATGGACTCCACCTGTTGCAGGTCTGCCAGCGTGCGTGCCACTTTGAGGATTCGGTGTGCGGCGCGTAGCGACAAGCCGAGGCGCTCACAGGCGCGCTCAAGCCATTGCTGATCCTCGGGCTGCAGTTGGCAATGGCTGCGCAGACCGGCGAGGTCGAGGAAGGCATTGGCACAGCCCTGACGCCGAAGCTGGATGCGCCTGGCATCAGCCACCTGCTCGGCGACCAGCAGAGTGGTTTCGTGGCTGGCCGGTGGGGCATTCAGTGCGGTGGCTTCGCGGGCAACCGTCAGGTGCAGGTCGATGCGGTCCAGCAAGGGCCCGGACAGCTTGCCACGGTAGCGCTGGATCTGGTCCGGTGAGCAGCGGCAACGCCCGCTGGGATCACCCAGGTAACCACAGGGGCAGGGATTCATCGCCGCAACCAATTGGAATCGCGCCGGAAAGCGCACCTTGTCGCGGGCTCGGGCGATAACGATGCAGCCTGATTCCAGCGGCTCGCGAAGCACCTCCAGTACCTTGCGGTCGAACTCCGGCAATTCATCCAGAAACAGCACGCCCTGGTGCGCCAGGGTGATTTCGCCCGGCCGTGGCCGGCTGCCGCCGCCCACCAGTGCCGGACCCGATGCACTGTGATGGGGCTGTCGAAACGGCCGTTGCGGCCAATGCTCCAGCGGCGACTGGCTGGCGACCGAGTGGATGGCCGCGACTTCCAGCGCCTCCTGCTCTTCAAGCGGGGGTAGCAAGCCGGGAAGGCGGCTGGCCAGCAGCGTCTTGCCCGTGCCAGGCGGACCGGAAAAGAGCAGGTTGTGCGCGCCTGCGGCGGCCACCAGCAGGCCACGTTTGGCGGCCGCTTGACCCTGTACGTCGGCCAGGTCGGGGTAGGGCAGCACTTGGCGCAGCAGGCCCTGTGCCTGGAAGGGCGGGATTATCGTTGCGCCGTTAATGTGCGCGGCCACCTCAAGCAGATGATCGGCTGCATAGACGATCAGGCCGGACGCCAGGCTGGCTTCTTCGGCATTCGCCTTTGGCACCAGCAGGGCGCGGCCGGCCTGGCGCGCTGCCAGCGCGGCAGGCAGCACACCCTGGACGGGGCGTAGCGCACCGGACAGGGCCAGCTCACCCAGGCACTCGAGGGTGTCGAGGCGATCCGCGGGAATCTGTCCACTCGCCGCGAGAATGCCCAGGGCGATGGCCAGGTCAAAGCGGCCGCCATCTTTCGGCAGATCAGCAGGGGCGAGATTGAGAGTGATGCGGCGGGCTGGGAAGTCGAATCCGGAGGTCAGGATTGCGCTGCGCACGCGGTCCTTGCTCTCCTTGACTGCAGTCTCCGGCAGGCCGACCAATGCCAGTGAAGGCAATCCATTGGCGAGGTGCGCTTCCACCGTCACGGCGGGGGCTTCCACGCCCACCTGGGCGCGGCTATGGACGATTGCGAGGGACATCCGATCACTCCTTGATCGTGACGCCTTCCGGTCTATTCGGACGCGGGCGGCGCGAGTTTCTCTTCCAATTCGGCAACCTTGGCTTCCAGAGCCTCAAGGCGCGCTCGGGTGCGTGCGAGGACAACCATCTGGCTGTCGAACTCATCGCGGCTGACAACGTCCAGCTTGCTCAGTGCGCCCTGCACGATTCCTTTGAGCTGCGCTTCGATTTCAGGACGGGGCAGCGACGTCTCGCCATTGAACAGGCGCGAAGCCTGGGAACCGATGGCGTCGAGAAAAGCTTTGGGTGGGAACATGAGCATCACCTGTTTCTGAGCGGCCGGCAGTGTAGCACGGCCTGTCTGGGGGCAATTTTCGCCAGCGTGCACGTTTATGGACAGGGGTTTGCGTCTCGGTGCGCAGCATTGGTGCGCGGTTTCGCTGATTCGTGGTGCTGCGGCAGCGCCCTGACGCCACGGAGCGCGCCAGGCCGGTCCTTTCGGAGAATTGGCACCGATTCTGCTTGGTTGCCCGTGACGATGCACCAGAGCGTTGCGGTGCCAAGGCGATTCAGGACGTTTCGTCGGATTGGCTGATGGCGTCGGGAGCCGTTCGACTACGCCGGCGCGTTACAAGAGCCGGACACTGAGCTTAGACTTGAGCCGGGTTCGTATTTCTGGGGCAAGTCCACCTAAACGGGAGAAGTTTAATGAAACTAGTCACTGCCATCATCAAGCCGTTCAAGCTGGACGACGTACGCGAGTCATTGTCCGAGATCGGCGTTCAGGGCATCACGGTAACCGAGGTCAAGGGTTTCGGGCGCCAGAAAGGCCATACCGAGCTTTATCGCGGTGCCGAATACGTGGTCGATTTCCTTCCGAAAGTGAAGATCGACGTTGCGATTGCCGACGATCAGCTCGATCGTGTGATCGAGGCCATCACCAAGGCGGCCAATACCGGCAAGATCGGTGACGGCAAGATCTTCGTTGTCAATCTTGAGCAGGCCATCCGCATCCGCACAGGCGAAACCGATACCGACGCGATCTGATCGGCCAGGTCGCGTAGTGGCCGAAGCTAGCCAGGCCAACCGAGTCTGGCTTCACGCCTCCACGCACGACCCGATCATTGCGATTGCCTGCCGTTAGCAGGCCTACGAACCCCCACGCCCCAGGAGTAAAACCATGACTCTGCGAAAAATCGCAGGGCTAGGAGCCCTTTTGTCTCTGATAAGCCCTGGCATCGCCATGGCGCAAGAGGCAACGCTGGATTCAGGCGATACGGCATGGATGCTTACAGCCACCGCGCTGGTCCTGTTCATGACGATTCCGGGCCTGGCGCTGTTCTACAGCGGCATGGTCCGCGCCAAAAATATCTTGTCGGTCATGATGCAATGCTTCGCTATCACTGGCCTGATAAGCATTCTCTGGATGGTCTACGGCTACAGCCTGGCGTTCGACACGACTGGCATGGAAGCGAGGGTCACCAATCTCAGTTCCTTCATCGGTGGGCTCGACCGCGTTTTTCTCAGCGGACTGACCCCTGACGCCCTCACCGGTACTGTTCCGGAGAGCGTCTTTATCACCTTCCAGATGACCTTCGCCATCGTCACTCCGGCGCTGATCGTCGGTGCTTTCGCCGAGCGCATGAAGTTCTCCGCGATGCTGGTGTTCATGGGCGTCTGGTTCACGCTGGTCTATGCGCCGATCGCGCATATGGTCTGGGGCGGCGATGGCGGCCTGATGTGGGACTGGGGCGTGCTCGACTTCGCCGGTGGCACCGTGGTGCATATCAACGCCGGTATCGCCGGGCTGGTGGCCTGCATCGTGCTCGGCAAGCGCAGGGGCTTTCCGACCACGCCGATGGCACCGCACAACCTGGGGCTGACCCTGGTCGGCGCAGCGATGCTCTGGATCGGCTGGTTCGGCTTCAACGCCGGTTCCTCTCTGGGCGCCAACGGCACGGCCGGTATGGCCATGCTGGTAACCCAGATCGCGACGGCTGCCGCAGCACTGGCTTGGATGTTCGCCGAGTGGCTGACGCACGGCAAACCCAGCGCGCTGGGCATTGCCTCGGGCGTGGTTGCCGGTCTGGTCGCCATCACTCCGGCTGCCGGTACCGTCGGACCGATGGGGGCACTGGCCATCGGCCTGGCGTCTGGCGTCGTCTGCTTCTTCTGCGCCACCAGCCTGAAACGCAAGCTCGGCTACGACGATTCCCTGGATGCCTTTGGCGTGCATGGGGTCGGTGGCATCGTCGGTGCATTGTTGACGGGTGTATTCGCAGCGCCGGCGCTGGGTGGCTTCGGTGAAGTGGAGAACATCGCGCTGCAGCTTTGGATTCAGTTCAAGGGCGTGCTCTTCACCGTCGTGTACACCGCCATCGTCACTTTCCTGATTCTCAAGGTGATCGACGTGGTGATGGGCCTGCGAGTCAGCGAGGAGGAAGAAACCATCGGCCTCGACCTCAGCCTGCACAACGAGCGCGGCTACAACCTGTAAGCACACGGAGCGCGCCCGGAGCCAGCCCGGGTGCTTTAACCGAACAGCGCCTAGGCGCTCGGCAAAAGGTGATAAAAAATGGATAGCACAGCACTGATACCCGTCCAGTACGGACTCGATACCTTCTACTTCCTGATCTGCGGCGCGCTGGTCATGTGGATGGCGGCCGGTTTCTCCATGCTCGAAGCCGGTCTGGTCCGGGCGAAGAACACCGCCGAGATACTCACCAAGAACATCGTGCTCTATGCGGTGGCGTCGATCATGTACCTGCTGATCGGCTACTACATCATGTACTCCAGCCCGGACGGCGGCATCCTGCCGAGCCTGGGCTTCCTGATCGGTGACGAGAACTCGGTGGACGTGGTTGCTGCCGGTGGCGAGGACGCACCCTATTATTCCGCGCGCGCCGACTTCTTCTTCCAGATCGTGTTCGCAGCGACTTGTATGTCGGTGGTGTCCGGCGCGGTTGCAGAACGCATGAAGCTGTGGGCATTCATCGCCTTCGCGGTGGTGATGACCGGCTTCATCTATCCGGTACAGGGCTTCTGGAAATGGGGCGGCGGTTTCCTCGATGCGGCTGGCTTCCTCGATTTCGCCGGCTCCGGCCTGGTGCACATGGCAGGCGCCTCCGCGGCTCTGGCTGGCGTGCTGCTGCTCGGTCCGCGTAAAGGAAAGTACGGCTCCAACGGCCAGATCAATGCGATTCCAGGGGCGAACCTGCCGCTGGCGACTCTGGGCACGTTCATTCTGTGGATGGGCTGGTTCGGCTTCAATGGTGGTTCGCAGCTGAAGATGAGCACCATCGAAGACGCCAACGCGGTCGCTCAGGTGTTCACCAACACCAACATGGCAGCAGCCGGTGGCTTGGTTGCCGCGCTGATCACGGCCCGTCTGCTGTTCGGCAAGTCCGACCTGACCATGGTCCTGAACGGGGCGCTGGCCGGGCTGGTGGCCATTACGGCCGAACCGCTGACGCCGACCGCCCTGCAGTCCGTGCTGATCGGTGGTGTCGGTGGTGTGCTGGTGGTGTTCAGCATCCTCGGCCTGGACAAGCTCAAGCTCGATGACCCGGTCGGCGCCATTTCGGTGCATGGTGTGGCCGGTATGTGGGGCTTGCTGGCGGTGCCGCTGACCAACGCCGATGCAACCTTCGGTGCGCAGTTGCTGGGTCTGGTTTCGATCTTCGCCTGGGTATTCATCGCCAGCCTGATCGTCTGGGGCATTCTCAAGGCGGTGATCGGCCTGCGCGTCAGCGAAGAGGAGGAATACGAAGGGGTCGACGTCGTCGAATGCGGCCTCGAAGCCTACCCGGAATTTACCAGCAAGCGCTGATTGGCAGGCGGATGACGAGGGCGCCTGCGGGCGCCCTTTGTTTTTTCTGGCGTCGCGCTAGAATGCGCCCGTTCAGGTGATCACAGAGGCTTCCAGCATGTGGCAACAGACGATGATCACGTTGCATCCGAGGCCGCGAGGTTTCCACCTGATTACCGACGAGCTGCTTGCACAACTACCGGAACTGCAACAATGCCCGGTCGGTCTGTTACACCTGTGGCTGCGTCATACCTCGGCCTCGCTGACTATCAACGAGAACGCCGACGGTGCGGTGCGCCGCGATTTCGAGCGGTTTTTCAATCGCCTGGTGCCGCAAGGCCAGGGCGGCTACGAACATGACTACGAAGGGCCGGATGATCTGCCGGCACATTTCAAGGCGAGCCTTCTCGGTTGCCAAGTGAGTTTGCCGGTCAGCGAGGGGCGACTGGCATTGGGGGCTTGGCAGGGTATCTATCTGGGCGAACACCGGGACCAGGGTGGCGCCAGACAGATCCTTGCGACGCTGTACGGGATGGCAAGTTGAATTTTTTTTGGCGATGGCGAACAAAGTTCATCGCTGGGCTATAACTTCCGCTTTGGCAAGGTACGAGGTTGAACATGAGTGACGAAGAATTAGAACAAGACGATCTGGACGTTAGCGACGAGGAGGATGGCGAGGAGCTGGCCGCTGCGGACGACGGCGAGGCTGACAACAGCGCCGACGACGAGGGCACCGACAGCGAACGCGCGACCCCGACGAGCAAGAAGGCCAAGGCCAAGACGGTCGTAGTCGAGGAATTGCCGAGCCCGGAAGCCAAGCAGAAAGAGCGTGACGAGCTGGCCCGTGCGATGGAGGAGTTCCTGGCGCGCGGTGGGCGTGTGCAGGAGGTTGAACCCAATGTCGTTGCTGACCCGCCCAAGAAGCCCGACAGCAAGTATGGCAGCCGACCTATCTGAGCCGGTGACGCCGCGATTGCACAGGCGTGCCATCTCACGTCTGTAACGGTCGGGTCGTTACCCAGCCGCTCGTTCCCGATGCGTGACCGCAGCAAAGCCCAACACTGCCGTGTTGGGCTTTGTCGTATCCGCAGGGGTGATTAGTTGATTATGACCAGCGCGCCAGTAACGCCGGAAGCTCCGCCAGGCTTTGTACTTCAGCGTCTGGTTGGCCTTCGTGCTGCCAGGGTTTGCCGCCGGGATTGAACCAGATCGCTCTAACACCGGCGCGCTGCGCCCCGCCAATATCGTCGTCAGGGTGATCGCCGATGTGCACGGCATGTTCAGCCTTCACGCCAGCGCGCTCAAGCGCTTCCTGAAACGGGCGCGGGTCCGGCTTGCCGATGCCGAGGTCTTCCGCGCACAGGGTGAACTGGAAATAGTCGGCCAGACCTAGCCGCCGCACGTCAGCATTACCGTTGGTCAGTACACCGAGTGTGTAGTGATTAGCCAGATGCTCCAGGGTGGGGTGCACATCGGGGAACAGATCAATGGCATGCCGGGCTTCCAGGAACACCTCGAACGCCTGATCGGCGATAGCGCGTGCTTCTCCATCCGGATAGCCAGCGTCATGCAGAGCATGGAACAGAATGCGCCGACGCAGCTCGCTGATACGGTGCTTCAGACCCGGATCGGACTCGACCAGCATGCGCCGGATCGCGGCCAGCGACTCCACCGGAAAGCCTCCTAGACGCGATGCGTTTTGGTCGAGCCAGTCCCGCAGACGGATCTCCGCGCTGTGAATGACGGGGCCTACATCCCAGAGCGTGTCGTCGAGGTCGAAGGTAATCAGCTGGATACTCATTGCTCGCTGTCCTGTTTGCGTCGGGCACGTGGATGCGCCTGGTCATAGACCTTGGCCAGGTGCTGAAAGTCCAGGTGTGTGTAGATCTGCGTGGTGCCGATATCAGCATGGCCGAGCAACTCCTGCACCGAGCGCAGGTCCTGCGAGGATTCCAGTATATGACTGGCGAAGCTGTGGCGGAGCATGTGCGGATGCAGGTGCTGGCCAAGTTCACGCACGCCGGCCTGGCGTACTCGAAGTTGTACCGCACGGGCACCGAGGCGGCGGCCCTGCTGGCTAACGAACACTGCACGATCGGCGGGGTTGCTCAGGGCCCGCAGCGGCAGCCAGGTCTGCAGCGCTTCGAGTGCCTTGCGACCGATGGGTAGCACGCGCTCCTTGTTGCCCTTACCGTGGACATGAACCAGCCTGGCAGACAGATCGAGCTGATCGAGATTTAGCCCGACCAGTTCAGCCAGCCGCAATCCCGATGAGTAGAACAGCTCGAGGATGGCCTGGTCGCGATGACCAATGAAGTCGTCTTCGACGCCACCGTCGAGCAGTTGCATGGCTCGGTCGGTGTCGAGCAGGCGCGGCAGACGCTTCTCGCCCTTGGGGGCGGAAATGCCAACCGCCGGATCATGGGCGCAGCGCCCTTCCTGGTTGAGGTAGCGATAGAGGCCACGTAGCGACGACAGCAGGCGGGCGAGGCTGCGGCTGGATTGACCCTGACGATGTTGTTCGGCGATCAATTGGCGAACGTGGGTGCTCTTCAGCTCTGCCCATCCTGCCAGATGCTGCTCCTGGCAGTAGGCTGTGGCCTTGATCAGGTCGCGCCGATAGCCATCGAGAGTATGGGGTGACACCTGCCGTTCACTGCGCAGGTGCTCGAAATAGGCGTCGAGATCGGCTTGCATCGGAAGGCTCCATCGGTCGAAGAAGCAGCTATAGGCCTAAGCTGCAAGTAAACACGCAAGTTGCCAGCCCCGGTTCGATACTGAGCCTCCACGCCGATGGCTGGCGCTAGCGCACCGAGCGCAACGGCGCCGAATAGTGCGGCAGGACCCGAGTCAGCACTTCGGCGATATAACCGAGAAACAGCGTACCTAGCGAACTCTTGTAATGCTGCGGGTCCTGGCTGCCGATCGCCAGAATGCCTTGCTGCTGGTTGAGCGCGACTACTGCGGCTGAGCCGATGTCGATGCTTTCCTCCTCACCGAACAGGAACGCCAGCTCGTGCGGGCGAAGCACACCACAGACAGTCTTGCCGGTACCGAGCAGGCCGCCGATTGCCTGTTGCGCCTCGGCCGTGGTTACGCTGCGGCCGACCGGCAATGGTGACTCGCTGAACAGGATCAGGCTGACGTAGGGCACCTGGAACTCGTGCCGCAGGCTTTCGTCCACCGCGCCAATGATTTCCTCCAGGCTGTTGGCATCGAGCAGGTCGAGGACCAGCCGACGGGTCTTGTCGAACAACCTGTCGTTGTCACGGGCCACGTCCATCAGTTGCGACAGGCGATGGCGCATTTCGATGTTGCGCTCGCGCAGCAGCTTCACCTGGCGTTCGACCAGCGACACCGCGCCGCCGGGCAGATGCGGAATGCGCAGCTCGGGAATCAACTCATCGTGATCGACAAAGAATTCCGGATGGATACGCAGGTAGGCCGCAACGCTTTCGGCATCCGGCAATTGCGGCTTGTCCTGGTTTTGCTCGGTCATAGGCGAACCTGTCCTTCGAAAACGCGAACGGCGGGGCCGGTCATCATAACTGGCTGTCCCGGGCCTGCCCATTCGATGGACAGACGGCCACCCGGCAGATCGATCTGCACCGGCGAATCCATCCAGCCCTGGCGAATCGCAGCAACCGCCGCAGCGCAGGCACCGGTGCCGCACGCCTGGGTTTCCCCTGCGCCGCGTTCCCAGACCCGCAGTTTCGCGTGTTGGCGGTCGACGACCTGCAAGAAGCCAGCGTTGACCCGCTGCGGGAAGCGCGGATGATGCTCGATCTTCGGTCCTAGCTCGTGCACCGGTGCGTTCGTGACATCATCCACGCGCAGCACCGCATGCGGATTGCCCATGGACAACGCGGCGATCTCCAGCTGCTGGCCGTCGACATTCAAGGGGTAGCTGAGGGCTTCGCCATCGGCCTGGAACGGAATATCGGCCGGCACCAGACGTGGAGGACCCATGTCGACACTGATCTGCCCGTCGGCGCGGATGTCCAATTCGATGATCCCGCCTTTGGTCTCGACGCGAATCTGCCGCTTCATGGTCAGACGCTTGTCGAGCACGAAACGTGCAAAGCACCGCGCGCCGTTGCCGCATTGCTCCACTTCCGAGCCGTCGGAATTGAAGATGCGGTAGCGGAAGTCAACGTCGGGGTCGTGCGGCGGCTCGACCAGCAAGAGCTGATCGAAGCCGACGCCCGTATGCCGATCACCCCATTGCTTGGCGTGTTTCGGCTGGATATGCGCGTGCTGGCTGATCAGGTCGATGACCATGAAATCGTTGCCCAGGCCGTGCATCTTGGTAAAACGCAAAAGCATCGTGGTGGCCTCAGGCAGGCAGCAGGCTTTCGCCGGCGTATAGCTCCTGCACGCTTTCGCGGCGGCGCACTTCGTAGGCTTGGTCGCCGTCTACCAGCACCTCGGCTGCACGGCCGCGGGTGTTGTAGTTGGAGCTCATGACGAAACCGTAGGCACCGGCCGAGCGAACGGCCAGCAGATCGCCTTCGGCCAGGCTCAGCGAACGTTCCTTGGCGAGGAAATCGCCGGTTTCGCAGATCGGGCCGACGATGTCGTAGTGACGTGCCTCGCCTTCACGCGGCTGCACCGGCACCACATCCATCCAGGCTTGATACAGCGCCGGGCGGATCAGGTCGTTCATTGCCGCATCGACGATGGCGAAGTCCTTGTGCTCGGTGTGCTTGAGGTATTCCACGCGGGTCAGCAACAAGCCGGCGTTGGCCACGATCGAGCGGCCGGGCTCGAACACCAGTGCCAGATCACGCCCGTCGATGCGCTTGCGCACGGCCTGGATGTAATCGCCGGCCAGTGGCGGCTGCTCTTCGCGATAGCGCACGCCGAGCCCGCCACCCAGATCCAGGTGCCGAATGCGGATGCCACGCACCGCCAGGCGATCAATCAGCGCCAATAGGCGGTCGAGCGCGTCGAGGAACGGCGGCAGGCTGGTGAGCTGGGAGCCAATATGGCAATCGACGCCGACGACGTCGAGGTTGCTCAGCTCGTGCGCTCGCAGGTAGACCGCTTCGGCATCGGCGATGGCGATGCCGAACTTGTTTTCCTTGAGGCCCGTGGAAATGTACGGATGGGTGCCGGCATCGACATCGGGATTAACCCGCAGCGACACGGGTGCCATTACGCCGAGCTCGGCGGCAACCTGCTGCAGGCGTTCGAGCTCTTCGGTGGATTCGACATTGAAGCAATGCACGCCGACTTCCAGGGCGCGGCGCATGTCGTCACGGGTCTTACCGACGCCGGAGAATACGATGCGTTCCGGCAGGCCACCAGCGGCCAGCACACGCTCCAGTTCACCGCGCGAAACGATGTCGAAACCGGCGCCAAGCCGCGCCAGTACGTTCAATACGCCCAGGTTCGAGTTCGCTTTGACGGCGAAGCAGACCAGATGCGGCATGCCCGTCAGGGCGTCGGCATAGGCGCGGTATTGAGCCTCGATATGGGCGCGCGAGTACACGTAGGTAGGGGTGCCGAAGCGTTGCGCGAGAGCGGGCAGCGCCACACCCTCCGCGAAGAGTTGACCGTCGCGGTACGAGAAGGCCTCCATGGAATGCCTCCTTTACAGTTCGAAACGGTCTTTGGAACGTTCTTTGGCGGTTGCCTCGTCGTCCGGGAGATAAAGCGGGCCTTTCTGGCCGCAGCCGGTAAGTGCGGAAGCGAGAACCGCGAGTGCAATGAGTGGAAGCAATAGACGCTTCATTGGGGTGCAATCCTAGAAAAATCGATGGGCCGGAGTATACCCAGCACCCGTCGGATTGCCTATTCGGCCACGCTGGCTGGCACCGGCGTCGAGCGGCTGGTCGGGTAGCCGCTCGCTAGAGGCGGTGGCGGCCTGCTAAGCTCGCCAGCAACGTCGGTGGCCCTGGTGTCGCCGTACAACCCGTACCGAAGGAAATCGATTCATGAGTCTGAGCGAAGCCCGCTTTCACGATCTTGTCGACGCCGCGCAGGAAGAAATCGAAGATGTGTTCGATCACAGTGGCATGGATGTCGACCTGGAGAATTCTGGTGGCGTCCTTACCGTGCGTTTCGAAAACGGCACGCAGCTGATCTTCAGCCGCCAGCCGCCGTTGCGCCAATTATGGGTGGCGGCGCGCTCGGGCGGCTTCCACTTCGATTATGACGAAGCGTCCTCGTTATGGATCTGCGATGCCAACGACGAGCGCCTTGGCGAGCTGTTGACTCGGGTCACGCAGGAACAGGGTGGCGAGGGGCTCGACTTCGAAGAGCTGTGAGGCGAGGCGCTATCCGTCCCGCGTCACTGTGAGCGACCTTGTTCGGGCCCCCTTGCTTATTTAACGGGCTGTGATAGGGTCGAGTTCAGGTTTAAAAACCCCGCCTTCGGGCGGGGTTTTGCTTTTTTTGCCAGTCTACTTTCTAAAGGAGCTCACCCGGAGCCATGACCAGTGCACCGCCTATTATCATCACCCAACCCGATCTGCAGCGGCTCGAGCGGCTGCTCGATGGCCTGGCTGACTACGGTCCGGCCGCCGAGGCGCTCGAAGAGGAGCTGTCCCGCGCCCAGGTGGTGGAGCGCAGCGAGCTGCCCGCTGGCGTGGTGTCCATGAATTCTCGTGTCCACTGCCGCGAAGATGGCAGCGGCAAGGATTATCACCTGACGCTGGTCTATCCGCAGGACGCTCGCCAGGATGGCACTGTCTCGGTATTGGCGCCGGTTGGCACCGCGCTGCTGGGCATGAGCGTGGGTCAGCATATCGACTGGCCGACACCTGGCGGCAAGGTGCTCAAACTCACCCTGCTGGCGGTCGAATATCAGCCGGAAGCGGCTGGTGACGTTAATCTGTAGCGCGCGCTGGCGTCATCGCGCGGTCTCTGGTCAGACTGACCTTAGCGCCTGATTGAGTGCGGCTTCGAGATGCGCCTTGTAGCGCAGGTGCTGCACGGTCTGAGTTCGCCCGCTGGCGTGCAGGGCGGACAGATCCAGATCGGTGATGTAGCAGGGGTAGCGCTCGCCGCCGCTGCGCTGCGCAAGGATGTAACGGGCCACGGCGGCGAACAGTTCGGCGCCATATTCCAGGCTGGAGAACTCCTGGTGGTTGCAATACAGGGTGACCTGCGAGCGGCCTTTTTCGCTGGGTTCGATGATTGCCTGGATATCGTAGAACGGATCGCTGGCTTCCTCGCGTGGCGCCGCCTTTCGCTCGATCGATAAAGGGCGATCCGGTGCGGACTGTTGGAGCCGATAGAACAGGATTTCCATCGCCGCGAGTCGATGCTCCTCGAACGGCAGCTGGGTAGTACGGCGGTAGCTCACCGATTGCAGAAAGCGCAGCAGAGGGGTCAGCAGGCTCTGTTCGTCACGAAAAATAAGCTGCTGACGCCACAGCGCGTTGAACTCGTCCAGCACTGTCAGCTCCGCGAGCGCTCCCTGGACACGATAGAACACCTGCAGGCATTGCGTTCTGGCCTGAGCCAAAATCAGCGAGAGATCCTCGCCCTCCAATGCATGGCGATCCACTCGCACCGGTCGGTCCCGCTGGTGCGCCTCGCCCAGATCTAGAATCAACGCCGGCAGGTCGTCGAGCTTCGTGTGACGAACGCTGCCTGGGGTCAGGTCGAACATATGAAACTGCTGACGAACCTGCAGCAGGTAGCGCCCATCATTCGCTTCGTCGAGGCTGCTCTGGGCGTCGCTGAACAGCGTTTCCACCCGTCGCGCAATGGCCAGCCCGGAATGGCGGCAGAAGCAGCGCACCTGCAAACCGGGGCGTGTGCCGTTCGCGGGTAGCGTGTCGAGGTAGTCGCGCAGGCACTCGGGCAGCGCTGAGGCGCCTTCGTAGCGGCTGGCGGACAACTCGTTCCAGCTGTTCAGAGTGAGCTGGTCAACCGTTAGAACCAGGTTTTCCCGCGCCGCTCCATAGCCGAACGGATCGTTGCGCTCGTCGAGCGAGAGTGGGTACTCGGGGCTGAACGGGTCAAGCCCGATATTGATCAACAGCAGCACCTGGGTCGGTATGGCCGCGGTCAACAGGGCAGGCTCTGCCACGGCCGTGAGCGGCATCGGAAACGCCTGGCGCAGGTCGGTCAATTGGGAGAACAGCTCGGCCTCGGTCAGACCGCTATCGCCCGGATGCAGCGCGATGTGGGTGGCGATGTCGACGATGCCGTTGCGATGGCACCAACCGAGCAGTGGTATCAGGTCACGGGAGCGCTTCAACGGTGAAAAGTTGGCGACTTCCCGGGCGCTCATATTGCCCTCATAGAGCGCCCAGTAGATATCGCCGACCGCATCGTAGCCCTGCACCAGCGTCAGGCTGTGTTCGGCCATGTCTGGAGAAATGCCGAAGTTTATCGCCTCGATTTTTCCCGCCTTGCGCTCGATGGCAGCATGCAGGCGTCGGCCGAGCACGCCGAAATCGCGCCCATTGATGCTGCTGGTGATCTGTAGGCGTCGGGCAAACTCACTGAGGAAGCGGTAACCATAGGTCAGTTCGTTGACCAGCGCGCGTCGCTCCTGATCGACCTGTCGAGCTTTCCATTGGCTGCGGCGGTCGAGCAGCGCGAACTGACGCTCATCCCAGGCCCAGTCGCTGATGAGGCGTTCGAGCAGGCGCCGCTTCCAGCTTTTGTTGCGGTTGGCCGGTGGCTGGCTCAACGGTTTGTTAATTTTCAGATACAGGCAGCGTCGCAGCAGGGCCAGGCGCTCAAGATCGCCACGGCCGGCGAGATACCGCTCAATGCGGCGGTACGCGACGAGATAGGGGTCTAGATCGTCTAGATCCAGCCGGTTGGCGTAAACCGCCTGCTTGAAATCGAGGCTCAGGCATCGCACCTGTGGATGCTCGCTGGCATACACCTCAACCAGCAGGAGCTTGAACAGCGATTTATAGGGCGACTCGATGGCCTTGTAGAGCTGCCACAGGCCTGCGCCCAGATACTCCCCCGGTGGGATGTTGCCGAGACTGCCGAGATCCAGCACCTCATCGCTGCGCACGAAGCGTTTGTCGAGCAGCGTGCGGGCGTAGTCGTGGTAGCGATGTTCCTCGTAATCCGGCACCAGCCACCAGAGCGGGGTGCGCCCGCCAAGCCAGATGGCGGTGCGGTAAAACTCATCGAGCAGCAGGTAATGCTGGGTGGTGCCGCAGTCATCGGAGGTCAGTTTCGCCTCGCGTTCGCCCAGGGTGAAGCGCACCGGATCGACCAGAAAGAAATGTGCCTCGCTGCCCTGGGTGGCGGCCCAGGCCTGCAGCTGATCGCATTTGCGTCGCAGTTCGTCGAGCTGCTGTTCAGACAAGTCCGGGTCGTGGCAGACCCAGACATCCAGATCGCTCTGCTCGTCCTGCGCGACGGTGCCAAGGCTACCCATCAGAAACAGGCCGAGGATTGGCTGTGGCGGCTTGCCGCGCAGCGGCTTGTAGGAAAACGAACGGCTCAGGCGCTGGGCCTCCGCCAGGGTTTCGGCATCCGGCTCGAAGCCGGACAGCCCGGCTGGCGCAGTGCCCGAGACGTATCCTGGCAGGATCGGATGATTGACATGAAACAGCAGCGGCAACAGCTTGAGTAGCGCCTGCTGGCGTGGCGACATGGCCAGTCGGGTGCGCTCCAGGCGACCGGAATTCACCGACAGAAAGCGCTCGCGGAGCGCGCCGAGTACCTTGCGGTCGATACCCTCTTCGAGTAAGGGGCGGATTTCCTGGTGGCGAATCATTCAGGCAGTTCGTGCAAAACGGGTGGGATTCCGCCCTGATGGAGCATTAAGGGCGGAAAAGTAACACGTGCGTAGGCTGGAAGGAAAAGCCGCAACGGCGGCTGTGGCCAATTGGCAGCTCGGTTGGGTTGCGACGAACGCCTCCAGGCGCGGCGCTCGCATTGCGGCGTCACCGACTGAGTCAGGCCGGCACGGTTTCCGAAAGAATGGTCAACAGCACTTGCGCATGCTCCGCGGCGTCGCGACCGAGGCTGGTCAGGTAGCCGCCGTCTGGCTGCGTTGTCAGCCCCTTGGCATGCAGGCGCTGGGCAGCGGCGATGGCCGTGTGACCGGCATCGTGATGGACCTTGAGACCTTCGAGTGTGTTGTCCAGGTTGAACAGGCGAAGAATTTCCAGCTCGGCTACCAGTTCGGGGGTGTATGACATGTTTGCTCCTCGGGTGGTGGGTCTGGGCCCTGTTTGCGAAGTGTAGATGCTCTGCGCGCGCCTGCCGCGTCGGCGGGTTCAGGCAGGCGTACGCTCGGGTTATTCGGGCAGATCGGGCAGGTTGCGCAGCTGCGTTTCGTACCCTTCGGTATCGAATGGACGGTCTTGCTCGAGCATCTGCCGAATCTCGTGGGCCAGCACCAAAGCCATCATCTTGAGTATCTCGTCGCGCTCGTAGCCGACCAGCGTCAGCTTGTTCAGCGTAGCCTGGGTGGCGGCGGGCTCGCCGGCTTCAAGCTGGTTCTCGATCGCCTGGATCAGGGTTTCTTCGGCGAAAGTTTCATCGTCGTCGGAAGTAGCATCGGTCATGTCGCAATTCTCGTCAGGGAAGATCTCGATAGCGTGTTTCGCTGAGTAGCGGCAAGCTGGCATCGGCGGTGGGGCTGCCTGAACGCTTCGCTTGGTGCGGTTTCTACTCCTACTATGGACTATCGAGAGCCCGACTACCGCAATGATCACTCTGTACTGCCTAGAAAATGGCGCGCTGGTGCGGCGCGTTACCGAAAACCTGCAGACCTTGCCCGACAACGTCCTGTGGGTCGACCTGCTATCGCCAGACCAGCAGGAAGA
>NZ_QORI02000020.1 GCF_003325755.1 Pseudomonas sp. SST3
ATCGCCATCAGCTGATACGCCGGACGACCACCTTCACCCTTGGGGTAGTGCGGCTCGATCAGGGCAATCAAACCCTTCCACGGCACCACCTGATCCATCTCGATCAGGAACAACTCTTTGCGGGTCTGCTTGCGCTTGCCGGCGTACTCGGCGTCGGCGAAGGTCATTTGCTTCATCGGGAAACTCGGGCAACGGGATCGGCGTATTTCACCAGATTCGGGAAGTCTTTTTCAGACCATCCCTAAAGCGTTCACCTTCTCGGTAGAAATTGTTCGTTCGGTGTCGGCTGAAATGGCCGATAGGAGAATGCCCGCCTTTCCTGCAACAAGTGTTTTTTCGAAGCTGAGCGGATTATTCACGCCTTGCAGCTTGCTGCTGTGATGAATCAACCAAGAACCCGCTGTTTTTTTGTCCATGCGCTACCGCCTCCTTAAAGCGTGATCTCGTCTGGCCCAGATTGGGTCACATCAGCGGAGCAAATGCAAGACGAGTACCGAGCGCCTAGCTCGCTTTCGTTGACTCAGCGATGTCTATTGGGGACGCGTCAGATTTGCGACCAAATACCACCGTTTGTGACACCTAGCAAAACGGGTTAACGATTGGTGTCATAAAATAGGCTTTGCCATTCTGACCCCATCTGTCATTATGAGCCTACGATTAAGACACCATTGGTGACCTTCATGAGCCGGACATTTCTCTACGCACGTGTTTCCACAGTAGGGCAGACCACAGAAAATCAAGTGCATGAAGTTAGAGCAGCAGGCTTCGATATTCAGCATCAGCGGATTATCGAAGAACAGGTGTCTGGCTCTATGCCTGCTGCTGAGCGTAAAGGATTCAATATGCTGTTGGATCGCATGGAAGCCACAGACGTGCTGGTTGTGACGAAGCTCGACCGTTTAGGCCGTAACGCTATGGATGTCCGCTCTACAGTCGAGCTGCTTGATAGCAAAGGCATCCGCATTCACTGCCTTGCACTTGGTGGCGTAGACCTCACCTCCCCAGCTGGTAAGATGACAATGAGCGTAATCGCCTCGGTTGCTGAGTTCGAGCGTGACTTGCTAATCGAGCGTACTCAGGCCGGCCTACAGCGTGCGAAATCCGAGGGTAAAATTCTAGGCCGTCCGTCCGCCACGAGCGCAGCACAAGTGCAAGCGCTGAAAGCTCTTGACCTAACCCAGAGTGAAGTAGCCGAAAAGCTGGAAGTCAGTCTTTCAACCATCAAACGCCTGTGGAACGTAGCAGCCTGATGCCTTACCCGATGCTAGCCGCTTCCTGTACAAGGTGAGCTTAGACTTGTATCTTTAACAGCTTGCAGGCCGCTCAAAGGTCCTTGGATACTTGGATTTTTCGGCGGTTCGGGGTGAAGGCCTCTGCATTCTGTCAAACACCTCAAGTAGAACTCTCTGATATTTATTCCCGCTGAACCCAAGCATTCCATCTAATAGCAAGTTAATTTCGGCGGCGGGCTGGGATTTTGTAGATACTTGTCCTACCGATTCCCTAGACGCTTAAGCAAGCCTCGGGCGTAATTTCGGTCTGGTGCCGTGCTCTCCGACGCAGCGTTACAGCGATCAGATGGATAGGTAAGCATCCCACCACTTGCGGCAGAGCATCACAGCAGCGTGTTCACTGCCAATTCACATATGGCGGGTCAAGGTGCTCTTCCTCCTCGCCTTCCTGGCCAATCACAAGATTTGCATAGCGTTGATATCGGATGTCTACCTCTAGCGCTACTGTCTCAAAATTAATTGGTAGTGTTTCGACTGAGACATCAGGGTTGATAAGCAGGACGTTCAACCCTAGGCATTCCCTAAGCCGGTATGCTTCAGTGCTGTTGCTTCTTGGCTTCCGCTTAACACCAAGGTAATCCCATTCATGAGTGTTCTCCGTGTTAGTGATATGTCCCTCCACATTACAACGGATCGCATACCCTGCATCTTTAAGCAGGGCATTCAGTACAATTGGGTCGGAATCTAGCAACGAGCTCTCATCTCGGAGAACTTTGATTGAGTCGCTGAAAACCTTATCTCCACCTTCTATGGCCTTCAACTCAGATTCCAGCCCTTTGCGCTGCTGTTTGAGTTCGATCAGCCTTTCTTCTACCTCCGTAAGTTCCACAGCTAGCGCTAGCGTGACCAGCTTGCCGATTTCTCTCGTCACTTTGTCAATTTCTGACTCTACAGTGAGCCTCCTTTTTTCAGAGGCTGTTAAGGTTTGCTTGGCGAGCGCACGCTTGAAAGCGAGATTCGATGTCAGTACTTGGACATACCTAATGACATTGATGGGAATCGACTTACTATTAGGACAACCTGCTACTTTAAGTCGATGGTGAGTAAGGCACCGCATTGCGATGGGCCTACCCTGAGCTCTATGCATAACCATCGATTTGTCGCAGTGAGCGCACTTAACCAGCCCGACTAGAAAATGCTTGCTGGTCCTTCCCCTGACTGTTGCACGTTCGTTCAGCAGCCGCTGCACTAGGTAAAACTTCTCTGCCTCAATGATCGCGGGGTACACGTTCGGAATGGAGTCTTCAGTTGAATCTTTGTTGGCCCATGCTCCTATCGCAGCAGCGTTGGTTAGCCATCCCTGAACTGTTGGCCCTGAGCATTTGGCTAGCTTTTCGACTCCTGAGCTTCTGATCCTTGCGGCTATCGTATGCTTGCCCATACCAGCAATATACCAATCGAAAACCAGACTGATCTGATCTGCGACATCTCGGACAACAGTTCCATTTGCGTCCAGCCAAACGGGGGTGAAACGTTTTACTATTTCCCCACCCCTAGCCTTTTCTCGACGTATTTCGTACGACTGTCTTACCCGCTCTGAGAGTATTTTCGAATACCCATGTGCCGCCTGAATCTTGGCGACCAACAAGAACGCCTGACTGCCGTTTAGGCTTTCTCGCGTGTATTCGACTCTATCGTCCAGCGTGATAATGGATACGCCAGCTTTCAAAATCGGCGTGATCAGTTCAAAAGCATCGAGAGCTTGCTGTCGAGTCGCTCTATCAAATGCTTCTATCAGGATCGCATCCCCAGCTTTGATAAGCCCAGCTTCGATTGCCTCACGAATTTTGAACATACCCGATGCTTTCTTGCTGGCTTTTGTCGAAAAACCAGAGCGCCCGAGGTCCTCAAAGACAAGGTTCGACCGCGTGTACTCCGAGTGCTGGGCACACCACTTGTCTACAGCCTCTTTCTGCCTCTGGTAGCTGTTCCCTTCAGTTTGTTTGACGCTGCTGAATCTGATGTACGGGATCGCCTGCTTAGCCATGCCATGCGGCCTAGGATTGTTGAGAAACCGCATGTTACCCGCGTGTTCACTAATGTCGAAGCTGGGACATCGGTCTGATGGGCATGAAGGTTGGTGGCAAGCGCAAGCTCTTCGTCCCCGCCCACCTCGCCTATAGCGAACGCCAGATCGGCGAACACATCACACCGAACTCGAACCTGCTGTTCGAAATCGAGCTGCTGGAAGTGCTGACGCGGGATGACTGAAGCGACCGCGGCTTCCCCGCGGTCGTTGTGGCCTATCAAGCCAGGGCGGTCTGCTGAGTGGCGGCTTGGACGACCTGTGGCGAGCCCAGCGATTGACCCACCACATCGCCGATCATATCTGCGGTGATGGCGCTCAGGGTCCAGCCGAGGTGCCCGTGGCCAGTGTTGTAGAACACGCACGCAGAGCTGCCGCGGCCAACCTTCGGCATCATGTTCGGCATCATCGGGCGCAAGCCGGCCCAAGGCACGACGCTTTGGGTGCTGACGCCGGGAAAGCACTCGGCGACCCAGTCCACCAGCGGACGGATTCGATCGGCGCGGATGTCACGGTTGTAGCCATTGAACTCGGCCGTACCGGCGACGCGCAGACGGTGATCGCCGAGACGACTGGTGACGAGCTTGGTTTCATCGTCCAGCAGGCTGACGGTCGGCGCGGCGGCGCGGCTGGCCTCATCATTGAGGTTGACAGTGATCGAATAGCCTTTTACCGGGTAGATGTTCACGCGATCGCCCAACTGAGCAGCCAACGCCCGGCTGGCCGTTCCGGCGCAGATCACCATACCGTCGAACTCCAGGGTTTCTTCGCCACCCGGCGTGCCGAGGATAACGGAGGCCTGTCGGCCATTGGTCGTCACGCCTTTCACCTCCTGCCCGTAACGGCATTCGACACCCAGACGAACGGCCGCCGCCGCGAGGCCGTTGGTGAACAAGTGGATGTCGCCGGTGGAATCGCATTCGGTGTAATAGCCGCCGTAATATTGCCCTGCCAGCGTCGGTTCGATGGCACGCATCTCGTCCGGTGTCACGCTTCGGCGCGGCAGGCCACCTTGGGCTAGTAGAGTCGAGACCTTACCTGCATGGTCAAAACCAGCCTTGTCGCGGTAGATGTGCAAGATGCCGACCTTCTTCAGATCGAAGGCGATGCCCTCTTCCTCGGCCCAGGCGAACAGATGCTCGCGGGCGGCAATAGCCAGACGTGCGGTTTCGATGGTGTTGCGACGGTACTGCGGAATGGAGCCGATGAACTCGGCGAACCAGGACAGCTTATGCCAACTCGGCTTAGGGTTGACCAAGAGAGGCGCATCGCTCTTGAGCATCCACTTGAGACCCTTGATGATGGTCGACCAGTGGTTCCAGACCTCGGCATTCGACGCGGAGAGCTGGCCGCCGTTGGCGAAGGAAGTTTCCATCGCGGCATAGCGGTGCTTTTCAAACAGAGTGACGGCAAATCCGCGTTTGGCCAGCGCGTAAGCGGTAGTGATGCCGGTGATACCGCCACCAATGACAGCGATCGTTTTCATCTTGAAGCTCCAGAACGTCAGGGTTAGAGCCCGTCCGCAATAGGCGGATCAGACGCCCCCTCTGTTCTGGACCTGAGAGTTTCATGAGCAGCCATAGCGGCACCCACTTGCTCCTTCGGTGCGGCGGGCGACGACGGCCCGGCGGCTCTTCAGAGTCTAAAGCTGTGGTATCGGTCCTTTTGCCTGAGAGTTTCCGGGGCGGTTGCTCCTTCGGCGCTGCAGGCGGCGATGCCGCTACAGTCTCTCCCGATACCACACCATGTGCACCAGCACGATCAACGACGCCTGGCGACTGCCACTTAGGTTGCAAAGGTGCCAGAAAAATCCCGTTATGGCACTCGCTTTTTGCGGCCAACCGAAGAGCGATCCACCCGGAGCAACAAGCGACCGGAAACGCTCGCCACGGAGCGTGGTGCATCTCGCTCCTACGGCCCCGAAACGATCACAGCGGTCCGATCAAGCAGGCTGGGGGATACTTCTTTACGATCCCACAATAGCGATCAACCGGGCAATATCGACGGGCTTGGTCATATGCACGTCGAATCCGGCCTCCAGTGCATTCTCCTTGTCACTCGGCTGCCCCCAACCGGTAATGGCGATCAGCCGAACGCGGAAATCCGAGGGCTGCGAACGAATCATCCGCGCGACCTCATCGCCCCGTAGGCCGGGCATGCCAATGTCCAGCAGTACCACTTCCGGCTTGAGCTGCTGATAGCGTTCGAACGCCTCGTTGCCATCAAAAGCCAGATGCACTTCATGTCCTTCCAACCGAAGGACTTCAGCCATGGTCTCTGCGATGTCCCGGTTGTCGTCGGCAACCAGGACGCGCCGCATGTTGATGGTAGCCCTGCCTTGCTCTGTCTGTTGTGTGTCGGTTGATTGCACCGCGAGCGCTGGCAGGCTCAGCCTGAACTCCGCCCCCTGCTCCAACCCAGCACTGCTAACGCGAATGTCACCGCCATGAAGGTTTGCCAGGCCCTTCGCCAGCGCCAGGCCAATCCCCAAACCGGTGTTGACCTGCGTCCGGCTCATGGGCACCTGGGCAAAGCGTTCAAAGATCAGCTTGAGGTGTTCGCGTGCGATGCCCAATCCATTGTCGATAACCGATACCGTTGCGGTCCCATCCACCAATGCGGCGCTAACCTGAATCCGCCCGCCAGGGGGAGTGAACTTGGCGGCATTGTTCAGCAGATTGACGAGAATTTGCTCCAATCGCAGAGGGTCCGCTTCCACCTGGATCGGCGCTTCAGGCAAATTCAAGATGAGCTCGTGCTGTTTCGCTTCGATCTTGGCCCGAACAGTCTCGACCGCTGCCTCAACCACCGTGCCAAGATCCAGCGACTCCTTGCGCAGCGCCAGCTTGCCGAGGGTGATACGAGAAATATCGAACAGGTCATCCAGCAGCAACGCCATGTGCCGGACCTGCCGCTCGATGATCTGTTGGCTACGCTGCTTCTGCGCTTCGGAGGCAGTCGGCGAACCGACGAGACCAGCCGCCAGGCGTATGGGTGCCAGTGGGTTACGCAGCTCATGTGCCAAGGTGGCGAGGAACTCGTCCTTACGCCGATCAGCTTCCAGGATCGCCTGCTCCTGGTGCTTTGATTCGGTCACGTCGGCAAACCAGACGGCGATGCTCTGCTCGTACGGGGTGGCAACCAGGCGCACCCAGCGGTCACCACCGAACGCCGTGCTACGCAACTCCAGATCGCGCGGCTGCTGATGTGTAGCCACTGCCACTAGTGTCTCCAGGGCCTGCGCATTGGCGTTCGGCCCCAGTACTTCGGTGAGGCGGCGTCCGGTCAGATCCGCCACCGTTCCGCGCAAGGCGGCGGCTCCCGTTGGGTTGATGAACGCCAGCAGGAAGTCCTCCACCTCGCCTCTCGCATCGTGCAGCGTAGACAGAATGCTGAATGGCACCGTGGATGACTCTAGGGCGACCCGCAGACGCTGCTCGAACATGCCGGCCTTGGTCTGGGCTCGCGCGCGGTCGATGAAAACGGCCGCGAGCCCCGCCGCAAGATCCGCCAGGCGTACCTCGCGCTCGGTAGGGAGACGCGGCTCACGGAGCTGAACGGACAAGGTCCCTAGCACCCTGTCATCGCTGTGTCTGATCGGCGTTGCATGTAACGACCGGAAGCCCTCGGTACGAGCTATCGGAAGCAGCCCGGCAAACCGCGGATCCGCTTCGGTGTCTTCGACCATAACCCGGCGACCTTCGAGAATGGCCGTGGCATCCACGCTCGCCCCCGAAGGCAGTTTGTTCAGTTGATCAAGCGATGAGCGTGAGAAGCCTTCAGAGGCATGAATGCGTAGCGTGGACGTCTCCTCTCTGAGAGTTAGCAGGCCGTGTTCCGCACCGTGAAGTTCACAAAGCACCTCGACGATAGCCTGCAGCTGCGTGTCCAGCGTCGGCAACTGAAGCAGTCGGTTGCCGAGTGCCTGAAGCGATTTCAGATCGCTGACCTGCTCGGTGAGGTCCTGCTGGGCCAGCTCCAGCCGTGACAGCATACTGTCACGCTCAGCTTCGCTAGCCTTGCGCGCCTGCGCGGCGGCGGCCAGAGCCCGACCGACCTCGCGGATTTCTTCAATTTCGCTGTCCGGCGTTTGGTGCACCGATTGGCCTTGGCCGATTGCCTGCGCGCGCGGCGCAACTGACGCATCGGCACGTTGATTCGTCGAGTGGCGAACAGTGCCGCGGCAACCGCCAACAGCAGTGACAGCAGCAGCCCCCCGCCATACAACGTGAAGGCCCTGATAGCACCGGCCTGAACTTCGCTAGTGGGTACCCCGGTCGCCACGACCCACCTCGAAGGAGTCAACCGCACGAACGCAGTGAAGACCGGCGTACCCTCCACGGTCGTCGACATACGAATGCCCTGGTCCGCCTTGTTCTCCTTCAGTATTTCCACCAGGGACGGAGAAGCCGGCTGCCCCCGCGTCTCGATATCACGGTGGGTTCTGGTAATGCGCAAACCATTGGCATCCAGCACCGTGGTCACCCACCCCTCT
This sequence comes from Pseudomonas sp. SST3, assembly GCF_003325755.1. The sequence continues at coordinate 7,814 of NZ_QORI02000020.1, forward strand.
GGTAGCCGGCGATTACTGATGACGTTGCCGACGGCCGTGGGCTTGAGCACGGCCGTAAGAACATAGCGAATCTCGGTGCCAACATGCACAGGTACACGCAACGGGATACCCCATATGTCGCCAGGCCCGAATCCCATGTTGCCTACCTGCGGTTCGCCCGTGCGCATCACTTCGGCGAAGCTTTCCGGCTCCGCTATCGCATTGGATTCAGGCGGGGCATCCAAGGAAATCCGCCGGATGACCTCACCCTCCGGCGTGATGATCAGCAGCGAATGCCAGGCGGGGACCGTTGGCAACACGCGCTGGACCATGTCGGAAAAGCTGTCGAGCGCTCCCTCTCCAAGCAACGGTGACTGCGACAGCGCCTGCAGCACGTTCAGTGACCGCACAAGTTCGATTTCAACTGCCGTAGCGGCAAGGCGTGTTGCTTCGAGGCTGCGTTGCTGCGCCATCTGCTTTTGTTCGCTGACGATCGATATCAGACCCAGACCGGCCACCACGGCCAGCGGTAGGATCCCAGCAAGCGCGATGGTCAGCAGACGACTGCGCAACGGTACCGACCGGGCCGGCTTCGCTCCACTTGCGTGACTCAATTGGCTTTACCTCTGATGCCCGGCCGGATGAGGGCGTCGGCAGTGGCTCAAACCCACCGACATTCAAAAACGGATGCAACTCTGGGCGGGCACTTTAGCTTAAGCGATTCCAGTGAAACGACGATGCCCTACTTTGGCGTCGTTTCACTTGGCCGGTCCGCCTCGTCAACCTTTGTCACCGGGGCTCGAGGGATATTCGATAGACCATTCAAAACAGCAAATCGACCATAGACGGCCTATTAAACTCACGTGTCGATCACTCGTCGCGGATACACCTCAGCAACGCATTCAACGTCGAGTCACCGTACTCGCCACTCATCGTGAGCGCGCGGCGTCCCTCCGGCGCGATGACGGTGATGGGAGTGCTGTCCAGGCCGGGGGATGCCTCGGTCGCCCCCGGATGCAGTTGGCACGCTACCTTGAAGCGCTCGTGATTGGTGATCATCACCTGCACCCGCCCGGATTCGATGCCCGCTTGCGTGTCGGTGTTCAGCTCACTGACCTCCACATCGAGGTGGAGATCGTTCAGTTCACGTTCGAGCTCCAGCGGAGCGGCCGCGGTCAGGCCCGGCAGTATCAGCAATCCCAGCGTCAAAAAGATTTTCATCGAAGCCTCCAGATACATGTTCACCCCATATGGAGCCGCTGCCCGCCAGTCGAGTTCGCGCAGGCGCACGCAGCTTGCACCCAACGTCGCCGGACGAAAAAAGGCCCGCTCTAAGCGGGCCTTCTCCGATCGTGCCAGGGATTACTTCGGCAGCTTGAACGTGATGAAGCTCGCCCGCCCTTCACGTAGCACACGCATCGACACGGAGCGGTTGTTCGGCAAGGCTTTGACCACCTGACTGAAGGTCTCCACCGAATCAATGGCTTGATTATTGAGATGGGTAATGACGTCACCCGGGCGCAAGCCGATCATCGCCGCGGGCCCCTGGCTGATTTCCCTGATGACCACGCCGCCGCCGATTTCGAGCGCCTGGCGTTGTGCCTCGCTCAGCTCGGCCACGGCGACGCCCAGTCGATTGTCGCTATGCGTGCTGCCACCTGCACCACCGCCAGAAGCCAGGAGATCACCGTCCTCGGGCAGCGCGCCGATATCGATGCTCAGCGTCTTGCGGTCGCCGTCACGAACTACCTCAAGCTTGGCAGTGCTGCCCGGCTTCATCGCGCCAACCAGATGGGGCAGATCACCCGACATATCGATGGATTTGTCATTCAGGCTCAGAATCACATCACCGACCTTCAGGCCGCCCTTGGCTGCTGGCCCTCCGTCCATTACCTGCGCAACGAGCGCACCGGCAGGACGTTCGAGACCGAACGACTCGGCAAGGTCCTTGTTCACTTCCTGAATGACCACCCCGAGCCAGCCGCGGCTTACCTTCCCGTCCTCACGCAGTTGATTGGCGACATCCATCGCGACGTCGATCGGAATGGCGAACGACAAGCCCATGAAGCCGCCTGATCGAGTGAAAATTTGCGAGTTGATGCCGACCACCTCACCTTCCAGATTGAACAGCGGGCCACCGGAGTTGCCCGGATTGATCGCTACATCGGTCTGAATGAAGGGCACATAGCTTTCGTTCGGCAGGCTGCGACCGGTCGCGCTGACCACACCCGCCGTCACCGTGTGGTCGAAGCCGAACGGTGAGCCGATGGCGACGACCCACTCGCCCGCCTTTAGCTCCTCGGAGTTGCCGATCTTCACGATTGGCAGATCATCACCATCGATCTTGAGTAGAGCGACGTCACTGCGTGGGTCGGCGCCCACCAGCTTGGCTTGCAGTTCGCTGCGGTCCGGCAGACGCACCATGATTTCATCGGCATCGGCGACTACGTGGTTGTTGGTCAGGATGTAGCCATCCTCCGAAATGATGAAACCGGAACCCAGCGATTGAGCCTCGCGACGACGGTCAGGCTGCTGCGGCAGCCCACGCTCGAAGAACTCCCGGAACATCGGCGGTATACCTTCGAGGTCAGGCATTTGCGCTGGCCCACCGCGGACGGGTTTACTCTGCTTGGTGCTGATATTGACCACCGCCGGCGAGGCATCCTCGACCAGCGGTGTGAAATCCGGAAGTTCTGCCTGAGCGACGACCGCCTGCCCGAACAACGCGACGCCTGCCACGACAGCAAGGAAATTCTTATGAAGGATCATGGTGACTGGTCTCCCCACGAAATATTTAAGACCGACCCACTCTGGCGGGATGCGAAAGTCTAGGTCAAAAAAGCAGCGGGCCGCCGCGTTTGCACGGCCGTTTGACGATACGACAGCCCGCCGCGGCAAGCCCACCCAATGGAGCCGGCTGTTCCGTCAGCCTGAACCGGACTTTACTCCCATGATGGTCAGCTTCGTGTGAAGCGGACGTAAAGGGAAAGTAAGTTTTGTCTCGCGTTGTCAGCCGCTCCATCGGGCTTACAGTGGCTAGCGCACTTATCCCGCAAAGCCTGCATCTATCGCAGCTCGCCGCACGCGCTGATGGTCTTCGGGCAGCGTCAACGCTGTTTCAGCTCGTTTGAGCGCCAGCTCGGCCTGTCGGCGCGCGGCAACCGAGATCGATGCGTCGCCAAGCCGTGCCAGCGAAGCCAGCGCCTGCTGCAGCCCCATACCCACTTCCACCACTGCCGCGCCGTCGCGGGCAATAGGCGTGAAGAAGTCATTCAGCATGTCCGCCACGCTGAGCCCTGGTGCGAATACCCGATCGAACTCAGGCTCTTCAGGCGGTGAAGGTCGGGACAGGTGCGACAGCACGCGTACACCGCGACCGATGACATCGATGGCTGTGCCCTGGTCGTTGATCGCCGGTGACAATGCCCGGGATGCGATTTCAGCCATTACGGTTATGCCGAAGCGCGGGTCACGGTCGAAGGTTCGCTGCGCGCCGATGACAAAAGCATCGCGCAGCGTGTCGTCACACTGCTCATCGATGCCTATCGACCAGGCGATCGGCTGGGTCGGTTCCACAAAAATGCCAGGCAGTACGCAGATGTAGATCGAATGCTGCTCCGACTGGGTCAGCCCGCCCAGCGCAGGCATGTCGATGTGTTGCACGAAGCCAACCTTGTCGGCATATAGCGCACGCGCACCCGGCAGCGCTCGAGGGTCTACTTCAAGCGGACAGCCGCCAAGATAGGGCTGCTTCATTCGTTGGCACAGCGCTCGGGTAGCGGCGCGCTCGACCCTCGCCGTGGTTTCCGCGACCCTGCCCAGCCCTGACAGCTGGTCGATCCAACGCAAGAGGGCATAAACCACCAGGATGACCACGGCGATGGTCGCCGCAAACAATACGACGCGACCTTCCGCACCATAAAGCCCCGTGCTCAACGCGATGATGCCGACCAGGCTGAAAATGAACGAACCGATAAAGGTCGACAACGTATTCTGCGTCGTGGGGTCTTCCACCAATAGCGAAATGGCACGCGGGGTTACGTTACTGGTCGCTGAACCATAGGCCGCGACCATGATGCTCAACGAAAACGTCGTCACCGCGAGCATGCTCGAGGCCAGCACGCCAAGGATGTTGTCGACCGCATCCGAACCGATCTTGGTCGGAACGTCGTCAGGGATATAGGGCGCTACCGCCAAAGCCAGCAGCGCGGTCGCGACGCCCAGAACCGAAAACAGGCTGGCCCTGAACCAGGGCCGCTTGCTGATGCGGATGAGAAACCACTTCCAACGTTCGACCATCTGTTATCCGCCATCTGTCCGTTTCATTACAGACAAGGCCAGGCCAGGACCGTTGCGCAAGGCGAGCAGTTTGTTGCCTTCCCAGTCGGAAGGCCGATCGTTCAGCCTTCCAGAAAGCGCGCAACCATAGCCGGCAGGTCGCGCATGTCATCGATCACTGCCGAAACGCCCAGTTCACGCAACGCCTGATCGTGGCCGGCCGGAATATGGCTGGCGCCGGTGAAGCCGATCACCTGCATCCCGGCGGTGCGCGCGGCCAGTACGCCGGTCGGGCTATCTTCCACCACCAGACAATGCCCGGGCGCCACACCCATGCGTTCGGCAGCCAACAAATAAACATCCGGAGCCGGTTTGGGAGAAGGCACCATGTCAGCACAGAAGATGTTGCCCGCGACCCGCTCGGTCAGACCCGCGCGGCGTAGCGATGATTCGACATTGTGCAGACGGCTGTTGGACGCTACCGCCAGAGGCAGATCGATGGCATACAGCGCCTCCCGTACGCCTGGGATCGCCTGGACCTCCTCGGCAACCACTTTTTCGCTTTGCCGACGCAGGTCTGCATCGAAAGTCGATGGCATCGTCAGGTCGAAGCGTTTTTCGATGAGGTCGATGATGCTCGGCACCGTCAGGCCGAAGGTACCCTCCAATGCGCTACTTAATCGGTCGGCTGGCACATACAGGCTCAGCGCCTCGAACAGCACACGGTGGCTGATGATTTCGCTGTCGACGATAACGCCATCGCAATCGCTGATCAGCAGGTCGATAGTGGCCATCGGATCTCCTGGTGGTGAATGCGCGGCAATGGCGCGACGCCTCCAGAAGCGGAGACAGGCCTTGGACTGCAACAAGCCCGTCGAGTTTTACCGCCTCTTTGGTGACCCAATCATTAGGGCGGCTCAGCGAATCCCCAGCAGCCGATCAACTGACCACCAACCCGCGCCGCGGCCGATCACGATCAACATCAAGCCGATCCAGGTCAGATGGGTGGGCCAGGCATCCGGATAGACGAATATCTGGATCACCAGTGTCATCCCCAGCAGTGCCAGTGCCGACAGTCGCGCCAGCAGGCCCAACACCAACAATAGCGGAAACAGGTGCTCGGCATAGGTAGCAAGATGCGCCGCCAGTTGAGGTGACAGCAGCGGCACGGCGTATTCGGTCTCGAACAGGCCGTACGTGCCTGGCTTGATCGTGAGCACACCGCTGACTTTGGTCCGACCGGAATTGAAGAACACTGCTGCGATCGCCAGGCGCGCCACCAGGCTCAGCGCAGAATCACCGATAACGGCCTGCAGCCAGCCGGCGACTCGGTTCCAGTGTTGCAACAGCCGCGATCCCGGGCTGGCTGAAGTTTTGCGTAGCGCATCCATATCAGCGGTCTCCATTGCTCATCGGGTCGCCGTACTCAGCGACAAATACGCCGGCCGCGAACAGGCGTGCCAGCAGGTCGGTGAAGTCCAGTTCGGGCTGGGCCCGCAGAGCCAACGTCGAGGCTTCATCCAGCGTATGCCCCGCTGCGCAGGCGTCGAGAAAGGTGCGGCCGCCAACGCTCAGCGTCTGCCAGCCAACGCATCCATCCAGACGGCACACCAGCGCCCCTTCGCCCTGCCAGACGAGTGGCTGAGGCAAATCAGTCCGTTCACGGTTGCAGCTCCAGATGGTGAATACAGGCAGTGGAAACCACTGCCAGCGCACTGCCGCGCAAGGCCGCAGGCGCATTCCAGCCAGCCCGCCAGGTGCCTGCGAGGCAAGCGCATTCAGTGTGAGACGCGGTTGTTCGGCGGCACAGAACACTTCGATCCAGAGACGGTCGAGCCGAGCCACATCGGCGAGATAGGGCAACTCGCGCGCCGGCTCGAAGGTGTGCAGGAAGTCAGCGAAATCGACGCCATATTCGATCAGTTGCGCCAGTACCGGGGGCGATCTACGGACATAGTGTGCGGCGGTCGCGGCGAACCACTGGGGGCCCACCAGTCGCTCGACAGTGGGAAAGTTGGCTCGCAGCGCGTCCACACAGCCTTTCATTACCGTATTGCGGTACACCGCGAAGCCTGGCTGCTTGGTCAACGCGCGCATCCATTCCGCGTCTTCGGAGCCCTCGGGCTCGACACCCTGCAAGGCCTCGACGAACGCGTCTTGAAATCTTCCAAGCGATACGCTCATCCCACCCTCCTCTGCCGATCGAGCAACCGCTGTGCACAGTCGCGCTCGTCCAGCAACTCTGCGAACGACGGCAACTGGTCGTCACGTTCGATCAAGGTGGGCCTCGCACCAATTCGCTCGATCAGACGCTGGTACAACGCCCATACCGCAGCGGTGATGGGTGCATCGTGGGAATCGATCAACAGACCGGAATCTCCCTGCCAATCCTGGCTGTGCCCGGCCAGGTGCACCTCGATGACGGCCTGAGCGGGGAACTGATCGACATAAGTAAGCGCGTCGAAATCGAGGTTATGTGCACTGACGAATACGTTGTTGATGTCCAACAGCAAGCCGCAGCCACTGCGCCGGACCAGCTCGGTAAGAAAGTCGATTTCGTCCCACTCGTGCCCCTCGATACGCAGGTAATGGCTGGGGTTCTCCACAGCGATCTGCCGCCCGAGCAGGTCTTGGGTGCGCTGAACGTTGTCGACGATCCGCGTCAGCGCGGCATCGGTGCGTGGAAATGGCAACAGATCGGGATGGTACTGCCCTCGCCAGGCGGACCAAGCGAGGTGTTCTGAAATCAAGGCTGGCCGAACCCGCTCAGCCAGCGTTTTGAGTCGCTGCAGATGTGCCTTGTCCGGTGGGCAGTCGGCTGCCAGCGACAGCGACACGCCGTGCAGCGAAAGCGAATGGCGTTCTCCGACTGCCTCCAGCCAGGCAAGACGGGCGCCGCCGTCAGCCATGTAGTTCTCCGGGTGCACCTCGAACCAGACTCCGCAGGCGCCACATTCCTGTGCCGCCTCGTAGTACTCAGGCTTAAGGCTGAGACCAGCCCCCAGGTGAGCTGACATGACCATCGGCAGCGTCCTCGATCAGGCGTCGATCGGCGTCAGCGAGCCAGTGCCATTAGGCGTCTCGATCGAGGTGCAGGTGCCCTCTGGTACGTTCTTCCAGGCGTTGCCCTGATAGTCCGTCTTCGAGGTGCCAGCACAACTGGTGCCGGCGCCGGCTTTACAGTCGTTCTGGCCCGCAAGCGCGACGCCATAGCATTTTTCCATGGCGCCTTCGGTTTTTTCGGCAGCCGTGGCTCCGGCGGCAAGGGATGCAAGGGCAACAGCTGCGGCGGCAAGGGCGAGATTGTTCATATTGGTAGTTCTCCATGCGATTCGCGACATGCGGCCAACAGTTGTTGATGGCCACTCAATCGTTAGTTCGCGCGGCGACCGCTCGCGGTTACAGTGATGGAGATTTTCTTTGAGATATTTTTCGCCCGCTCTACCGTAGCGACGTGCGGCGGCCTGGCGGCTGGTAACACGCAATTGAATTGTCGCGGCGAAAACTCCTTCCCTCTGTAACCAGAGCGCTCGATGCAACGAACTACCAGTCATAAAGCGTTAAAAGAGCGCGAGGCCCGCCTGCAAGCACTTCTGCTGCAGGGACTAGAGGGCAACGAGGCGGCTTACCGGCAATTCCTCATGCTGCTCGGGGCGCATCTGCGCAGCTTTCTGCGGCGCCGGTTGCAAACAGCAGACGTCGAAGACCTGCTGCAGGAAACGTTGCTGGCGGTGCACAACGCGCGTCACACCTATCGCTCCGACCAACCGCTCACCGTCTGGGTACAGGCCATCGCGCGCTACAAGCTGATGGATTATTTCCGCGCCCATGCACGGCGCGATGCGCTCAACAATCCGCTAGACGACGAAGCGATGCTGCTCGCCGGTGAAGACCACCTGGCCGACCAGGCACAGCGCGATCTGACCCTGCTGCTGGAGCAATTACCGGACAAGCAGCGTTTGCCGATACTTTACGTCAAGGTGCAGGGGCTCTCAGTGAGCGAGGCAGCCGCACTCACGGGGCTCTCCGTCTCCGCCGTGAAAGTTGGCGTGCATCGCGGCCTGAAGGCGCTGGCCGCCCTGATTAGAGGTGCCCGATGAAAACCGATGACCTGATTTCAATGCTCGCCAGCAACGTCCCCCCCACGGGAAACCGAATCGTCGCCTGGCGCTTCAGCCTTGCGGTCGTGATTGGCCTGCTGCTCGCACTGCTGGGGCTGCTGACGTTCTTCGGCGTGCGTCCGGACCTCGCCGAAGTGGCGACCACGCCGTTGTTCTGGGGCAAGGTCGCGCTGCCGGCCACCCTGCTTGGCGGCTCCCTGATGATGAGCACGCGCCTGGCTCGGCCCGGCGTGCGCGCCGGCGCCAGCTGGGCGGCAATCAGCTTGCCGGTGGGTGCCGTATGGCTGGCGGCAGCGGGACTGCTGCTCAGCGCATCCGCCGAGCGCCGCTGGGTACTGGTGTTTGGCGAGACCTGGCAGGTCTGCCCGCTCAACATTGCCGTGCTTTCGGTACCTGCGTTCGTCACGGTGTTTTGGGCCATGCGCGGACTGGCACCCACCCGGCTGCGTCTGGCAGGGGCCGCGGGCGGCCTGCTGGCCGGCTCGATGGCGACACTCGCTTACAGCCTGCACTGCCCGGAGATGAGCGTTGCCTTCTGGGCGGTCTGGTATGTGCTGGGCATGGCGGTCCCCACCGCACTCGGCGCCTCGCTGGGGCCGCGTCTGCTGCGCTGGTAAAACCCCGAGCGCGCATTTCGTTCAATACCAGCGCCATCTCGGCTCCTATCTTCGCGCAGTAATCCTGCGCGAAACGAGGAGTTTCGATGACCTTGCTTCTCTCAATGGCCGCCTTTGCGCTGGCCTCTTCCATCTCGCCCGGCCCAGTCAACATCGTTGCGCTCACTGCCGGCGCTCAGTTCGGCCTGCGTGCCGCCATGCGCCACGTCAGCGGGGCCACCATCGGTTTTACCGTGCTGCTGTTGCTGATCGGTCTGGGGCTAAGCGAGGTGCTGAGTCGCTGGCCCTGGTTGACTGAATCCATCCGTCTGGCCGGCGTCGCATTTCTGCTGTACATGGCTTATCGGCTGGCGAGCGATGATGGCCGGCTTAGCACCAGAGCAACGCTGCAACCGACGATGCTCTACGGGGCGATGATGCAGTGGCTGAATCCGAAAGCCTGGCTCGCCTCGGTGGCCGGCATGGGGCTGTTCGCCACCGCCGGTGATGCGCCATCGGTATGGCGCTTCGCGGTGATCTATTTCGTGATCTGCTACGCCTCGCTGGCTTGCTGGGCCTATGCTGGCAGCTTCTTGCGGCATTATCTGGGTAATGCGGCGCGGCTGCGATTGTTCAACCGGATCATGGCCGCGCTGCTGGTCGGCTGTGCAGCTTATCTGTTGCTGTCATAGCAGCCCCGGACCCTACCGTCATATCGAAAGACAGCGTCGCTCTCTTCAGGCTCGACGTTGGCCGCGATAATGCCCGGGCGTTGCCGCCAGTAGTTGCTTGAAGGCGCGTTGCAGATGCGCCTGATCGGCGAAGCCGGCGGCCAGCGCCGCCTCCGCGATCGGCATGCCGCGGCGCAATTCGGTGCGGGCGAACTGCACCCGACGGTTGGTCAGATAGGCGTGCGGTGTCATGCCGTAGTGCTTTTTGAATGAACGGATCAGGGCGGATGGCGACACCCCCACCGTCGAGCAGATTTCATCCAGCTTTAGCGAGCGCTGGTAGTTGTCGGCGATGAACTCGGCTGCTCGCTTCAGCTTCGGATCGCTCACTGAGGCTGCCGTCTCCATTCCTAATCGTCGGTGCATGGCGCTGAAGAACTCCACCGCGGTGCTGTGTTTTTGTAAGTGATCCGCCTGATCATCGGTTAGCACTGTATGGAGGCGCCTGAACCCTGCCTGCAGCAGCGGATCGCGCGTCAGTATCGGTGAGAACCTCCGAAACCCGCTGCAACCCACGCCCAGTTCAGCCTGCAGATCGGCAAGCCAGCCAGCGTCGAGGTAGAGCATGCGATACGCCCAGGGCTGGTTCTCGATCGGATTGCAGGCGTGGACATCGCCGGGATTCATCAGCACCAGCGTCCCGGCGTCGATGCGGCACTGCTGCCGGCCGTTGATGTAAGTGCTGGAGCCGCTATCAATCAGGCCAACGGAGAAGGTTTCATGACTGTGCCTGGCGTAACAGACGCGCCGCCCGTCCACCACCGTACGGGATTCGATAAAAGGCAGCGCCGCGTCCCGCCAGAAGCTGGAGCCCGCATCTGCCGGTTGTGGTGTGAGGTTCGACTGGGTCGGGTACATGTTCGGGTCTGCCACGCTGGAAGAGATCAGCCTAGTCGAAAACGCGATGAGCTTGCAGAGTATGTCTGCGCTGTTTCGGTTGGGCACTCGGCGAAAGACCTTGCCTGCGCAGCGAAGCATCTCTAGTGCTCGGGCATCAGAGGATCTCCAACCCTTCACATTTGTAATCACCGATGAAAATATCGTCTTGCAGCACTTCACCGTCGAGGTTGAAACAGAACAGATAGCTTTCGGTGCGATCGCCGATTTCCACGCTTTTGAGCCCGATGCATTCGTCGGGATGCCCCGGCAGGATCTTGAATGAGGAAATGCCGCGCTCGGGGTTGCAGTCGCCGACCTGCAGCGTGCGGATTTCACTGAAGTCTTCGTTGGCAATGATCAAGGTGTTGGCGCCCCGCTCGCACTCGTCAACGGCCAGATCGAACGGCGAGGAGGAGATTTTGCGCGGGAAGAACAGCCACTCGCGACGGTACGGATGCCATTCAACCGCCTCGTGGATAACGTAACCGTCCGGCCCGATGCCCAATGCATCACGAATGCGCTGGTAGCGGTCAGCCCAGTCAACACTGCGCACGCCGTAGTTGCGATCGATCAGCTTCACCCACTCTTCGGCCGGCCGCTTGCCATGACTGCCAACGATCAGTTGATCCCCCCAGAGCGTCGCCCATTCGCTCTTGAAGCCCTTGAACGCTTCATCACCGCTGCCGGTCATGAGGATCTGCCGCGGCACCAGCTTGTGTTGATCGCGAATTTCGCAGACCAGCCCAGTTCGATCATCGAAGGTCACCAGGCGTTTACCGAACATTACCAGTTCGGAAAATTCGGCGCCCCGCCCGCCCTCGGCGAATAGGCTGACCAGCCGGAACTCGCCGCCCTGGGCTTCCGGGATGTCTTCAAAGCGATAACCTGGCCGCCCGGTTTGCGGGTCGAGCCTACGATGGAGGCGATCATGGCGCAGCGTCGACTGCCAGCTGACCCGACCATCGTTCAGCTCGACCTGAGAGGCATGGTCCTCGTCGGTGATAATCGCCAGCAGATACTCGCTGGCGCTGTTGTCGTAACGCTCCAGCCGACGGATGTCGAAGTTCTTGTCACTCATTGATCGGTCTCGATTGGCACATGGCGCCAGCAGGCGCGACGCAGGTGGGTTCGTCTGAATTGGGACAGCGCGTGCGGTGCAAGTTCATCCTGTATCCGTCTGCCTTTGCCGACAGCCATTCACGCAGACTGCGCAGCAGCTTCGTTTGTTTTATTGTCCAAGCCCCACAGCACAAGACGAACGAGGCGGCATGGCTTTTCATTTCTATCAACCGCAGGCTTCGGCCGGCTCCACCTCACCGACGGCATTGCCGCGGCAGGCCGTTGCCACGCCGCTCTTGCATCGCATGCTGGCCGGTATCGGCGGGCTCGTGCTGCTGAGCCTGGCCGGCTGTGGCAGCCAGCAGCCGGAAACACCCGCGCCGCGTCCCGATGAGGTCCGCAGCAAGATCGTGAGCCTGATTCCAGCCGATATCCCCGACCGCAAGGGCTGGGCGACGGATATCTACGCCGCGTTCGATGCGCTGGAGATTCCACCGACCGATGAAAACCTCTGTGCAGTGCTCGCGGTCACCGTTCAGGAGTCCACGTTCCAGGCGACACCTCCCGTGCCCGGCCTGGCGAAGATCGCACGGGAAGAAATCTACCGTCGTGCCGCCCGGCTGCATGTCCCGCGTTTCGTAGTTAACGCCGCCCTGGATGTCCGTTCGCCCAACGGCAGGACCTATAGTGAACGCCTGAATGCGGTGCGCACTGAAGAGCAACTGAGCGCAATATTTGATGACTTTCTCGGCATCATGCCGCTTGGCAAGCAACTCTTCGGCACGCTCAACCCGGTCAAGACCGGCGGGCCAATGCAGGTCAGCATCGCCTTCGCCGAACACCGCCGTTGGGAATATCCCTTTGACTACAAGGGCTCGATACGCGACGAAGTGTTTACTCGTCGTGGCGGCATGTACTTTGGCATCGCCCATCTGCTGGATTACCCCGCCAGCTATACGCAGCCGCTGTATCGCTTCGCCGATTTCAACGCCGGCTGGTACGCCAGCCGCAATGCCGCCTTCCAGAATGCAGTGGCGCGGGCCAGCGGTACCAAGCTGGCGCTCGATGGCGACCTGATCATTCATGGCAGCAGCAAGGCCGGGCAGACCGAGCGAGCGGTACGTTCGCTGGCCAGCAAGCTCGACATGAGTGAAACGGCGATTCGCAACGCCCTGGAGCACGGCGACACGCATGGCTTTGAGAAAACCCGACTTTACGAGCAGGTGTTCGCCCTGGCGGAGAAGCGTGTGGGTAAACCGCTGCCGCGTGCGGTGCTTCCTGGTATCCGCCTGGAGAGCCCGAAGATTACGCGCAACCTGACCACCGCCTGGTTTGCCAATCGAGTCAACGACCGGCACCTGGCCTGCATGAAACGCGCCCGCAGCTGAGCGACTGGCGGAACGATTCCCGACCGATGCAACTCGCAATAGGACGATTGGCAACAAACGGGATCGCCATGACCCAGCTGAACATTGCGCTCGCCATCATGGGCAGCGTCGCGGCCGGTATCGCTCTGCTCTCAGCGCTTATCAAGGCAGTCCCGTTTCGGAACCGTCCATTGCCGTGCTGATCGGCCTGGCGGTCGGCCCATACGGGCTGGGCTGGTTGGATCTGGCGCTTTGGGGTGATCCGTATATGGTGCTCGAGCAAGCAGCCCGATTAACCTTGGCGATCGGCCTGATGGGCGTGGCGCTGCGGCTCAAGCGAGAGGCGATCAAGGCCTTGATACGCCCGATCGCCCTCCTGCTCACGCTGGGCATGCTGGGGATGTGGCTGATCTCATCGATGCTGGCCGGCTGGTTGCTTGGCCTGTCGCTGTGGACCGCCCTGCTGCTGGGCGCAATCCTGACGCCTACCGACCCTGTGGTTGCCAGCTCCATCGTCACCGGCAAGTTTGCCAAACAACACCTGCCCCTGCGGCTGCGCGACACGCTGTCGGCCGAGTCAGGGAGCAATGACGGACTCGCCTATGTGTTCGTCATGCTGCCGATCCTGATGATTAGCCATACGCCGGATCAGGCGGTGTCTCGTTGGCTGTTGGAATCAGTGCTGACCGGTGTGATCGGAGCGTCGCTGCTGGGTGCGCTCATAGGCTTTTTCGCGGCGAAACTGTTGGCGTTCGCCGAACGTCACGACTTGGTCGCAGGCACTTCTCTGCTTGGTTATTCCGTTGCTTTTTCGCTGCTGACGCTAGGCCTGGCCAAGCTGCTGCACACCGACGGTGTGCTTGCCGTATTCGTCGCAGGCTTGCTGTTCAACATGTTTAGTGACCGGCAGGAGGAGCACGAGGAAGAAAACACTCAGGAGGCGGTCGCCAAGCTCTTCACGTTGCCCATGTTCGTCATCTTCGGCATCGCGCTGCCTTTGAGCGAGTGGACGTCGCTGGGCTGGCCATTGTTCTGGCTAGCACTGCTGGTTCTACTACTGCGCCGCCTGCCGGTTCTGATGATGCTCGCGCCTACCTGGCGACAACAACTCAACAAGCATGATGCGGCTTTCCTCGGCTGGTTCGGCCCGATTGGCATCGCGGCCATCTACTACGCCGCTCTTGCCCATAGCCATCTGCACGACCCGCAGTTCTGGCATGCGGCGAGCGCATTGATCTTTGCCTCGATCATGCTTCACGGCGTCAGCGCAGCGCCGTTGACGCGCCTTCATGCGCGTAGGCCCGGGCCGACGCCACCGCGGACGGCGGATTTGGACGCGCAAAGGGAAGAGTAGCCGCGTCCGAGCGAGAGAGCGCCTCCTGGCTAGCCCATCACGCCCGCGCCGACCAGCACAAAGGCGCCGACCGTAATAATCAGGCCGAATACGATCAGCAGACCATCCTGGGTCGTAATGCCAAGGCCGAACAACGCGATCGCAGAAAACGGAGCGGTACTGGCAAACGGCAACAGCTCCAGTGGCGGTACAGAAGTGGCCAGCAACACACATAGCACTGCGAGCACGCGAAGAAACCCCTGGCTGACGGCCCAGTTGAGACGCGTGCGGCTGATCTTGTCCAGCCAGCGAATCACCGGTCGAATCTTGTTCAGGCCCTTGTCGAGCTTCTCACCGCTGACCGAGCGCTTGCTGAGGAAGCCCGGAATCCAAAAGTGATCGCGCCCGAACAGCATCTGGATGGCAAATAGCGCAACGATTAGCGCGAGTATCGTTGGTACGCCTGGGATACCGCCAACGGGGCTTATTTCGATGATCGCCGGAACGAACAGAAAGGGTCCGAAGCTACGTTGCCCGAGCCTGTCCTGCATATCGCTGACGTGAACCCTGTCCTGATCCTTGCCGAGATTGATGATCCCATCGATCACCTGCTCCAAGCTCACTTGCTCATCTTGCTTGGCCTCGGCCATTGAGAGTCCTCCGCGTTGCGAGTGTCCGCCTTCGAATGATTTTCCGAAGCGTCATACGCAACGGAACACGAAGTGTTGGGCTCGTTCCCTCCTCCTCGCGCATCGCCCAGCAACCGGAACGTGTCATGCACTTGGCAATAGGTTGGGCACGCGCTGCCAGTTTTATTTATCCAAGTGCGAGCCCACTTAGTCCATTCCCTAAAGAAACAGGGAGCAGCTACGCATATATTGCGGCGCTATAAGCTATAGGGAATTTTAATAAGCAGGCCCAGCCATTAAATAACTCGAAGCGGTAGATGAACAGATATAAAAAAGGCGGAACTCGGTTTCGAGTTCGCCTTTACCGAAGCTAGCGGTATGCTAGTTCATCAGGAGCTGCGGCCACCGCCATGGCTATTCTGGCCGCCCTTCTTACCGGCTTCGGAAGCCTTCTCGCGGTCGTTGGCAAAGTTGCCACCGCTATTTTGGCCGCCTTTCTGGCCAGCTTCGGACGCACGCTCCCGATCATTGGCAAAGTTACCGCCACTGTTTTGGCCGCCTTTCTGGCCAGCTTCGGATGCGCGTTGCGGATCGTTGGCAAAATTGCCGCCGCTGTTGTGGCCGCCCTTCTGTCCAGCTTCGGAAGCCTTTTCGCGATCATTTGCAAAGTTACCCGGATTTCCGCTCTTATCATTCGACATGAGATCTCTCCAGTTACGTGGTGGTACTTAAGAAACAATGGCGACTGCATTACAACCGCCTCACTATCTCCGAAAGCGATATACAGAAGATGGTTCGAAATTTATTCGCACTTGACGATGAGCGGTTGATTTAAGCGCGACCTTCCAACGCTTTATAAACGCTGACCGGATGATTGCAGTTCAATAGCAACGAAGCGGTAGTTTCAACTACTGCAAGGCTTAGATACGTCCTGCATTAGCGTGAGCGTTTAAAGTCTACCGCCCGTCCGCCCCGGCGGGGCATGGATTGGTTGTCAACAAGCTGTAACTCATCCCAGGCAATCTGAGCTCTATGGAAAGCCGCGACGGCTAGCGCAGGGATGCGCGCCCCAAGGGACCACCAACCACTCGACCGAGCTATTGGAGGCCGTATGAGCAGCAAGACCCTGGAAAATCTGTTGAGGCAATCCGACCTCAGCACCAAGCAACCGCTGGAGTTCTGGAAGCAGCTGCAACGAGGCAAGGGCAACTACCGGCCCAGTGCCGCCGCGCTGGCGAGACGTGCGTCGATGGACCCGGGAATTTGCGCGACTGCACGATAACCGTGTTCTGGGCTTTCTTTGTGCCGCTGCGGAGTCTGCCACAGCGGCGTGGCGGTGAGCCCGGCACTGGACTCGCCTGAATCAATCCTGCCCGCCCTCTTCCTATCCACGGCGACGCAACTCGCGTGCAGCAGGCGACGTTCGAGTTTCATGCTGCTGGTTCGACCTCCCCCGAATGCCTGAGTTGATCGCTTCCCTGCGCATCTTCAGCACTACTTCCGAGTACCGGCAATCTGCGCCGGGATTCGTAAGCCTCCCTCATGGCTACCGTCGGCACGACGCGACCCGTCCGCTCACGCCGTTGGACTTCGTAGCACCCACTAATGGCGGTCAGACCCTTCGTTACCCAGTCCTTACTCACTGCGCGAGCAATGCGCGAGGCGCCATGCCTCGCCAGCCGCAGCCTGTCATCGCAAATTAACGTAATGACATTGACATAGTTAATCCTGGGGTCCTATCTTCAATCCAGCGATCTGACGTTTCCTTCGCCGACTATAAGAACAAACGTAAACCAAACGAAGAAGGTGCATGAGCATATGAACATCACCGCAACGGTGTCAGGCGAGCGCCGCGCCTCCATGATCGAATCCGACGCATGGAATGACATGATCATTACAGACTATCTGGATCAAGCGGTCTCCAGCATGGCCGATTCCCCGGCCCTTATCTCGTATCGCGTCAATCAGAACGAGCGACGCTCCCTCAGTTATCTGGAGCTGAATCAGGTGGTTAGCCGCATGGCGGCCTGCCTGGCTTCATTGGGCGTGAACAAAGGCGAGGTTGTGTCCTGCCAGCTGCCCAACTGGTGGCAGATGACTGCGCTGCACCTCGCCTGCGTCCGCATAGGCGCGGTGTTCAATCCGTTGATGCCGATATTCCGCGAACATGAGCTGCGCTTCATGCTCAGCCATGCGCAGAGCCGTGTGCTGGTCGTTCCACAGTCGTTCCGCGGTTTCGACTACGCCGCGATGGTGGATGGCCTGCGTGCTGAGCTGCCAGCACTCAGCCATGTGCTGGTGATCGACAGCAACGATGAAAGCCGATGCTTCCAACGTGTTTTACTGGACCGTGCCAGGGAAGAGGAAGTCGACACCGACGCGCTGTTCAATGAACGGCGACCTGCCGGGGACGATGTGGTACAGCTGCTCTATACCTCCGGTACCACTGGCGAGCCGAAGGGGGTCCTGCACAGCAGCAATACGCTTTGGAGCAACATCCGCCCCTATGCCGAGCGGCTGCATCTAGGCAGCAAAGACATCGTCTTCATGGCCTCACCGATGGCCCATCAGACCGGCTTCCTCTACGGCCTGATGATGCCCATATACCTGAAGAGCGCCGCCGTGCTGCAAGACGCGTGGGACCCGGCCTTCGCCGTTCAGGTTGCCAAGGCCGAGCGGCCTACCTTCACCATGGCATCAACGCCGTTTCTGGCCGATCTGATCGAGATCGCGCCACAGTATCCCGAAGAGCTGTCATCGCTGCGTATTTTCGTTTCCGCTGGCGCGCCGATACCGGGCGCGCTGGTTGAACGCGCCGGTGCCGCGATCAACGCCCGAATCGTATCCGCCTGGGGCATGACCGAGAACGGCGCGGTGACCATGACTCGCCCCGAAGATGACCCGGAGCGGGCCATCAACAGCGACGGCGTCGCCTTGCCTCACATGGAAGTACGCGTCGTCGATGAGAGCGGTGCAGAGGTTCCGCAGGGCACCGAGGGCAATCTCCTGGTGCGCGGCGCCAGCTTATTCATCGGTTACCTGAAGCGCCCGGATCTCTACGACGTGGATGAGCACGGCTGGTTTCCTACCGGTGACCTGGCGCGCATGGACGCCCAGGGCTACATCCGCATCACCGGCCGCACCAAGGACGTGGTAATCCGCGGCGGCGAGAACGTGCCGGTAGTGGAAATCGAAAACCTGCTCTACAAGCATCCGGCCATTTCGGCGGTGGCCCTGGTCGGATGCCCCGATGCACGCCTAGGTGAGCGCCTTTGCGCGTACGTGACACTGCATGAAGGCCATCGATCGCTGAGCCTTCAGGAGGTGGTCAGCTTCTTGCTCGAAAAGCAGCTGACCCGCAACTACCTGCCCGAACACCTCGAAGTGCTGCCGGCGTTGCCACGCACGCCGTCGGGAAAGATCCAGAAATTCAAACTGCGTGAACAGGCCAAGAGCATCAGTCTCGCGGCGGCGAAGCCTGCTTGAGCGCCACGTCCAATTGCATTCCCTGGAGAACCGATATGAAGGGCTTATCTGGAAAAACCGTGATCATTACCGGCGGTGGCGGCGGCATTGGCCGTGCCCTGTGCCTGCGTTTTGCAGCCGAAGGCAGCCGTGTCGCCGTCCTCGACCGTGACGCGGCGGCCGCGCAGACGACCGCCGACCTCATCGCCGAAACCGGCGGCAAGGCGATGGCCTTCGCCGCCGACATCACCGATTACGCCGCGATCGTCGAGACGGTGGACAAAGTGCAGAGCGAGCTCGGTGTGCCGACCGTACTGGTCAATAACGCCGGTTTCGATCGTTTCATGCCGTTCCTGAAGACCGAGCCTGGCATGTGGCAGCAGCTGATCGACATCAACCTGACCGGCGCACTCAACATGCACCACGTGGTACTGCCGAAGATGCTCGAAGCCGGCGGCGGCAAGGTGATCAATATTGCGTCCGATGCCGCCCGTGTCGGCTCCTCCGGGGAGGCGGTCTATGCCGCCTGCAAAGCCGGCTTGATTGGGCTGTCGAAAACCCTGGCTCGGGAGCTCGCGAGCAAAAACATCAACTTCAACGTGGTCTGTCCCGGCCCCACCGATACCGCATTGCTGAAAAGCGTGGCAGCGACCTCGAACAATCCGGAAAAGCTGCTTGAGGCCTTCAAGAACGCCGTACCCAAACGCCGCCTTGGCCAACCGGAAGACTATCCCGGGATCGTCTGCCTGCTCGCCAGCGACGACGCCGATTTCATTACCGGACAGGTCATCAGCGTGTCCGGCGGCCTGACCATGGCCGGCTGAACAGGAGATCACCATGAACTATGAAGACATCCTCTACACCGAAGCCGATGGCGTCGCGACTATTACCATCAATCGTCCCGAGCGCTACAACGCCTTCCGCGGCCAGACCTGTATGGAGCTGCTCGACGCATTCAACCGGGCCGGCTGGAACAAGGCCATCGGCGTCATCGTGCTTACCGGCGCAGGCGACAAGGCATTCTGTACCGGTGGCGATCAGAGCGCACATGAAGGCCAGTACGACGGTCGCGGCCTGATCGGCTTGCCGGTCGAGGAACTGCAGAATCTGATTCGCGAAGTGCCCAAGCCGGTCATCGCGCGGGTCAATGGCTTCGCCATTGGCGGTGGTCACGTGTTGCACGTGGTCTGCGATTTGAGCATCGCCTCGGAGACAGCCGTTTTCGGCCAGGTTGGGCCGAAGGTTGGCTCGGTCGACCCAGGCTATGGCACCGCCTATCTGAGTCGGGTCATCGGCGAGAAACGCGCACGCGAGATCTGGTACCTGTGCCGCAAGTACAGCGCCCAACAGGCGTACGACTGGGGCTTGGTCAATGCCGTGGTACCCCACCAAGAACTCGATGCGGAAGTGAGCAAGTGGTGCGACGAAATCCTGGAAAAGAGCCCTACCGCCCTCTCCATTGCCAAGCGTTCCTTCAACGCCGACAGCGCCAACATCGGAGGCATCGGGGGGCTCGGCATGCAGGCTCTTAGCCTGTACTACGAAACCGATGAAGCCAAGGAAGGCACGGCGGCATTCAAGGAAAAGCGCAAACCGAACTTCCGCCAGTTCTACAAGTGACCCTGACCATGAGGGGGCGGATGATCCCCCTCGATACTGGCTTTGGCTGGAGAACATGATGAACTTCGCCTTCAATGAGCAACAAAGCGCCATTCGCGATAGCGTCGCGCGCTTCAGCACCGAGGTGCTCAAGCCCGGCTACCGCCGTCGTGAGCGCGAAGGGTTCATCGAGCGGCCCTTGATCCAGCAGATGGGCGAAATGGGCCTGCTCGGTGGCGAACTGCCGGACACCTTCGGCGGTAGCGGCCTCGATTGCGTTACCACCGGGATCATCATCGAGGAAATCTCTCGTGGCGATTTCAATGTGGGCTATATCCCGTTACTGGCCTCACTCAACGGCCAGATCATCGCCCAGCACGCCTCACCCGAACTGGCACGGGAATGGCTCGGTGAGATCACCGCCGGGCGCAAGCTGGTGTGCATTGCGCTGACCGAACCCGGTGGCGGCTCGGATGCGGCGAACCTGCGGCTAAAGGCCGAGCGCAGCGGTGATTGTTACATCCTCAACGGCGAAAAAACTTCAATTTCCATGGCCGACCAAGCCGACGTGGCGGTGGTGTTCGCCCGCACCGGAACCCAGGAGTCACGGGCCAGCGGCATCAGCGCCTTCTTGGTCCCTATGGATCTCGCGGGCATCAGCACCACTCGTTTCGATGACGCAGGCCAGCGCTGCATCGGCCGTGGCTCGATCTTCTTCGACAACGTCCGGGTGCCGGCCAGCCATCGCCTGGGTGATGAAGGCCAGGGCTTCAAGCAGGTCATGCAGGGGTTTGACTACAGCCGCGCGCTGATCGGTCTCCAGTGCCTGGCCACGGCCCAGCAATCACTGGATGAAACCTGGCAGTGGTTGACCGAGCGCGAGGCCTTCGGGCAGAAGCTCGCTGCGTTTCAGGGCCTGACCCACCCGCTCGCCGAATACCAGACCTACGTTCAGGCCGCCCGCCTGCAGTGCTATTACGCGCTTTGGCTGAAGGACTCGGGGCAGCCGCACAATGCCGAGGCAGCAATGAACAAATGGTGGGGCCCGAAGCTGGCATTCGATGTGGTCAAGCAATGCATGCTCGCCCACGGACATACCGGCTGGGGCGAAGACCTGCCCTTCTCGCAGCGCATGCGCGACGTGCTAGGGCTGCAGATTGGTGACGGCACGGCGCAGATCATGAAAAATATCATCGCCCGCGAGTGCATCCCCCGATGACCGTATCGGTTGCCGACCGGCCGCGCACCGCCACCCCGCAAGGAAATCAGATGACTGCGATCGAAACCAAGAGCATTCCCAACCGGCTTTTCTTCCGGTTGTTTCAGACGGGTAACGTGTTGCAGCGGCAGGTGCAAAAGGAAATGGGCATCAGCACCGTGCAATGGGCCGTGCTGGGCGCGCTTTCGCGCCCCGGCTACGAAGACGGGATTTCCTTCAACCAGCTGACCGAGTATCTGGTGGTCAGCCGTCAAAGCCTGGATGGTGTATTGAAGCGTATGGAGCGGGACCATCATGTGGAGCGAGTACCGCATCCTGACGATGGTCGTGCGCGACTGGTGAGGCTGACCGGTCAGGGACGTACCTACTGGGATGCCCTGCAGCAGCGCATCTACCAGTTCTATGAGCAGGGCTTGAAGGGTTTCAGTTTCGACGACAGCGTCAACTTTCTGCATTATCTGAGCAAGCTGCAGACCGACCTTGGCAGCATCGCGCTGGACCGCACCGAGGCACCAGCCGAGTCGTCCTCGGCGCCCGCCACCGAGCCATGACCTCTGCCGAACGGCACTGTGCGCGTTGTGCCAATCAACCTTCGGCCTTGCGCTCCTGTTTGAGCAGGGTCCAGACAATCGCAAGACCAGCCGCCGCCACCAGCGCTGCGCCGAGGAAGATACTCTGCATGCCGATATAGACGGCCAGCGCGCCCATGATCGCGCCGGACAACCCCAGCGCCAGATCGAAGAACATGGCAAAGACGCTGAGTCCCGAGCTACGGTTGACGGCCCCGACGCGAGATACCACGCCCACACCCAGCGCCGGATACAGCAAGGACAGCCCGCACCCGGTCAGGGCCGATCCGGCCAAAGCGATGCTCGGCGCCTCGGCAAGCCAAAGCATGGTCAGGCCGAGTATCTCCACTACCAGACAGACGACCGCAACCGAATAGCCCCCGACACGGTTGATCAGGTTAGGGAGCAGCAAGCGTGTCCCGATAAAGGCGAACGCAAAAGCCGTCAGGCACCAGGCAGCGCCGTCCCACCCGCGTGCGTCGTAGTACAGCGCGATAAAAGCGGTCAGCGTCCCGTAGCCGATGGTGGCTAGTGACAGGCTGAGGCCAAGCGGAGCGACCTTCCATAGCACCTTGCCGAACGGCAATCGCTCGCCGGGGTTGAGCGGCGCGTCGCCTCGGCGCCAGGCCAGAGCCAATCCGGTCGCAGCCAACACCATGGTCACCACACCCAGACTCCACAACCCCAGCGATTGCGACAAGAAAACGCCCAACGGGGCGCCAATCCCGACCCCGCCATAAGCGGCCACGCCGTTCCAGGAAATCATCCGCGCGGTGCTTTCCGGGCCCAACCGACTGATGCCCCAGCTAATCGCCGAGATGCCGATAAGGCTCTGCGCGAAGCCAAGAATCAACCGGCTCGCCAGCATTACACCGATGCTCGCCATCGGCGAGGATTCAAGCAATGCCGAGATCAGCAGTAGCAGCCCGCTGGCCAGGCCGGACGCCATGCCGATCAACACGGTTTTTTTCGCGCCCCGCTCATCTGCCAGCCGCCCTGCGAGGGGGCGGCAAAGCAAGGTCGTCAGGTATTGCGCACCGATAACGATACCGGCGATGGCTGTGCTGAAACCCAGACTTTCATGGATATAGCCAGGCAGCGATGCCAGCGGAATACCAATGGAGATGAACGAGATGAAATTGAACACCACCAACGAAAGGATGAAGAAGGTGTCGTTGGCAGCAGGTGTTTTGGCAGCGGGCATCGGTTCGCCTGTGGATGTGACTGTACGCGGATGAGATGGCGTGCCGGATCAGCGAAGCTCAGGTAAAGACGAGGAGCATGCGCCCATGCCCGAACGATTCTGAGATCTTGCCAAAACAGAACTCATCATACAACCGCAGCGGAGCCGGCAGGGAATGGTGATTCAAACTGGCTCCGCATCGCCCGCAACAGCTGGTCTACGCCACTGAGGCAAACCGATCAGCACAACAGCAGATACGATGACCGTCATTGCCAGCCACTCTTCGGTACCAATCCGCTCTCCGGCAAAGGTGATGCCCAACAGCACCGCGACCACCGGGTTGACGTAAGCGTAGCTGGTGGCCGCCGCGGGTCGAACGTGCTTGAGCAGATAGAGATAGGCACTGAAGGCGACGATTGAGCCGAGCAGCGTCAGATAAAACAAGAGCGAGCCAGCCCGCAAGATCCGGCATTTCCTGCAGGCGCTCACCGCTTGCCGCGCTGCCGAGCAGCAGGACCGCGCCACCGACGAGCATCTGCGCCGCGCTGGCCATGGCGCCACCTGGCAGGCTGAGATGACGGCTCCACATCGAACCGAACGCCCAGCTGGCCGCCGCGAGCAATACCAGTACCGCACCCAACGGGCTGGCCTGCAGGTTATGACCGAGATTGAGCAGACCGATACCGATCAATCCAAGCAGAATGCCGCCCCACTCCAGCGCCGTGGTCCGCTGTCTCCAGATCAGTCCGAACAGCAGCGCGAACAACGGCACGGTCGCAATTGCCAGCGCGGCCACCGCCGACGCCACGCCGAGATGCTCGGCGATCGTCACACCACCATTGCCGCAACTGAGTAGCAGAAAGCCGACGATCGCACACGACCGCCATTCCTTCGCGGTGGGCATCGGCACACCGCGCCAGCACAGCCACGCGAACATCAGACTGCCCGCAATGACGAACCGCAGCCCGGCCAGAAGCATTGGGGGCCAGGCCTGCACCCCCAGCTTGATCACGAAATAGGTTGAGCCCCAGATCAGATAGAGCGCAAGAAAAGCGCCCACGAGGAGGAGCGGGAAGCGCGAAGGCATGAGACAAGCCCGAACGGGACGATGAATCAGTGATTCTAGACAGCCGATGAGTGGAACGATAAGCACAGTCAGGAATTTGTTTGACGGTGCAGTTGAGGCACCCATTCTCTTAGCACGTCAGCCCGAAGGGATCATCCACGCTGTGGCTCGGTTCTGTGAACCAGCGCGGGCCGGTCTCGGTCATGTAGAAGTGATCTTCGAGACGAATTCCGAACTCGCCGGGTACGCAGATCATCGGCTCGTTGCTGAAACACATCCCAACCTCGATGGGCGTCTGATCACCGCGTACCAGATACGGACTTTCATGAATGTCGAGACCGATGCCGTGGCCCGTGCGGTGCGGCAACCCGGGCAACTGGTAATCCGGCCCCAGGCCACAGGCTTCGAGCGCGCCGCGTGCAGCCGCGTCCACCTCTTCGCAGGGGGTGCCCAGCTGCGCTGCGGCGAAAGCGGCCAGCTGCGCCTCCTTCTCGAACGCCCAAAGCGCCCGCTGACGCTCGTCCGGCTCACCGAAAACATAGCTGCGCGTAATGTCGGAAAGATAACTGTGCACTCGGCAGCCTGTGTCGATAAGCACCATGTCGCCGCGTTTGAGCGCCTGTGGATACTTAACGCCATGTGGGTACGCGCTCGCCTGACCAAACAGAACGATGCAGAAGGTTGATCCAGGCGCGCCTACCTTGCGATGGGCCTGATGGATGAACTCAGCCACCTCAGTGGAGCTGATCCCCTCGCGAAGAATGCTCGCCGCTGCCCTGTGCACCTCGAGCGTCATATCCTTTGCGCGTTGCATCAGCGCAATCTCGGCTGCCGATTTACGCTGCCGGCAATAGCCTGTAACGGCGCCTGCATCGGTGAATGCATAACCGGGGTCCAGCCTCCGTAGGCCGTCGAACATGAAGAACGGCAACGAAGGGCACAAACCAATTGTTGGACGCGCGCCAGGGTTCGGCCCGATGCCCATGCGCCGGAGGCAGCTGAACAGCAGGCGGTACGGACTCTCGTGCTCCTGCCAGCCGTTGACTGCCCCTTCGACCGCCATGAAATCCCGAATGGTGCCCTCTTCGAAGGCTGGCGCCAGGTACTCGATATCCCCACTGGCGGGGAGGATGGCGCCCACCATGCGCTCGCTCGGGCTCCAGCGCACCCCGGTGAAATATTCGAGATTACTGCCGGCATTGAGAAAGATCGCTTCCAGGCCCAGGTGCCGCATGCGCATCTGGGCGTTGCCGATACGCATCCGGTATTCATTCGAAGTTATCGGCTCGACCCCACCGAGCATATTCCGCAGGCGACCAAGCGCCTCTTCTGCGGTAGTGCCACCGACACCGATCGTCATGCGCGCCTCCAACTGGACCTGATTGAGTCGCCAGATTTAAGTACAGCTTAAATTTTCATGCAAAGCTTTTCTTCGCCAGGCAAGCAACGGGTCGAACGAAGGCTGGCACGATAGCGTTGCGCTGGCCGTATACTGGCCACTTTAACCACGGGCGAATCCCATGACAGTTGATCGTATCGGTGAGCGCCTGCGCCGTCACAGGCGTGCCGCCAAGAAGACGTTGAGTCAGGTCGCGAAGGAATCCTGTTTGACCGCCAGCTTCCTGTCCCAGGCCGAACGCAACCTGACCGGCGTATCGATTTCCTCGCTGGCAAACATCGCGAAATCGTTGGGTGTGCCGCTCAATTCATTATTTGACCAGCCCAGCCAGGCCCAGCCTGATTCGCACCAGGGCGAACGCGTACGCTACACCATCGAGGGCCAGCCGCTGGCCTACGAGCGCCTTTCTACGAGCTTTCCAGGCAACCTGTTGAACGCCGTCAAGGTCAGCATGCCGGTTGGTTACCAGTCCGAGCTCATCTCCCACGAAGGCGCCGAATTCGCCTATGTGCTGTCAGGAAGAATCGTCTATACCATCGATGGCCGCGATTACCCGCTGACCAGTGGCGACTCGATCCACTTCGATGCGGGTAAGCCTCATCACTTGGCCAACGTCGGCGATCAAACCGCCGAAGTGCTGACAGTGACAACGATGGGGCTGTTCGACGACCTCGTTACGCGCTAGCTGGCGCTGGCTTCGGCTGGGCTCGCCCGGATCCGGGTCGAGCTGCTTCAGCATCGCTTAATTCAGGTTGACCCAAATTTCAGTATGACTTAATTTCGGCCCAGGCTAAGGCGGTGCATCGGAGTACCGCAGCCAACAGTGTTCTGCGCCAGGCGGGCAACACCCCCACGGCGAAACCGGCGTGCAGTCAGACACTGTCGGGTCCACGAGACCGACCCTCGACAAATAAAAAGAATGAGGTTTGCATGCGAAACAACAGTTCTATCCGAGCTTTGCTCGCCGCCGGTTTGATCCTCGGCTCCCCTCTCTCCTTTGCAGCCAGCAACCTGGTCTATTGCTCCGAAGGCAGCCCTGCCGGTTTCGACCCCGGCCAGTACACCACCGGCACTGATTTCGATGCAGCCTCGGAAACGGTATTCAACCGTCTGGCGCAGTTCGAGCGCGGCGGTACCCGTGCCCTTCCCGCTCTCGCCACGAAGTGGGAGGTTGCCGAGGATGGTCTCAGCTATACCTTCCATTTACGGCCCGGTGTCAGCTTCCACACCACCGATTATTTCAAGCCAACCCGCGAATTCAACGCTGACGATGTGCTATTCACCTTCCAGCGCATGCTCGACAAGGAGCACCCGTTCCGCAAGGCCTACCCCAGCGAGTTCCCCTACTTCACCGACATGGGAATGGACAAGAACATCGTCAGCGTGGAAAAGCTCGACGACCTCACCGTTCGTTTCAAACTCAACCACGTGGATGCCGCATTCATTCAGAACCTGGCGATGAATTTCGCCGCGATCCACTCCGCTGAATATGCCGATCAGCTGCTGAAAGCCGGCAATAGCAAGCAGATCAACCAGAAGCCGATTGGCACCGGCCCGTTCGTATTCAGCCGTTATCAGAAGGACGCGCAGATCCGCTTCAAGGGCAACAAGGACTACTGGAACCCGGACGACGTGAAGATCGACAACCTGATCTTTGCCATCACCACCGACGCCTCAGTACGTGCACAGAAGCTACGCGCAGGCGAGTGCCAGCTCACACTGAACCCGCGCCCAGCGGATCTCGAAGCACTGCAAAAAGATCCGAACATCCAGGTGCCTAGCCAGCCTGGGTTCAACCTCGGTTACATCGCCTACAACGTAACCCACGAGCCGCTCGGCAAGCTTGAAGTGCGCAAGGCGCTGGATATGGCGGTAGACAAAAAATCCATTATCGAGGCGGTCTATCAGGGCGCGGGGCAACTGGCCGTCAACGCCATGCCCCCGACCCAGTGGTCCTATGACGAGAGCATTGAGGGCACCGAATACAACCCCGAGAAGGCCCGCGAACTGCTCAAGCAGGCCGGGGTGGAGGAAGGCACCGAAATCACCCTATGGGCGATGCCGGTGCAGCGACCCTACAACCCCAACGCCAAGCTCATGGCCGAGATGATCCAAGCTGACTGGGCGAAAATCGGCATCAACGCTCGAATCGTCAGCTACGAATGGGGTGAGTACATCAAGCGCGGCCATGCGGGCGAACACGACGCCATGCTGATTGGCTGGACCGGCGACAATGGTGACCCTGATAACTGGCTGAACACGCTGTATGGCTGCGATGCCGTGGAAGGGAACAACTGGTCGAAGTGGTGCGACGCCGAATACGACAAACTGGTCAAGCAAGCCAAACGCATCACAGATCAGGACGAGCGTACCGAGCTGTACAAGCAGGCTCAGCAGATCATTCAGCAACAGTTGCCGATCACACCCATCGCGCACTCCACGGTCTACCAGCCGATGCGAGATAGCGTGACGGGTTTCCAGATCAGCCCGTTCGGCCGCAACTCCTTCTACGGCGTGGAAAACCAGCGCTAACGCGAATGCGCCAGGCAGTCCCAGCGGTCTGCCTGGCGGTTACAGGACATTCCGCCCACCCTTTGCTGCCACCGCACAGCTAGCCGCCCTCGGCCAGGGCGTAGTCCAGGTCGCCACCCCGTACTAGCAGGCCAGAGAACCGCGGCGGCGCTGTGCCTGGCCATAGCTCGAGCAGGAGTTTTGCCACAATGTTCAGCTTTATCGCACGCCGGCTGGGTCTGTTGATCCCGACCTTCTTCGGCATCACCCTGCTCACCTTTGCACTGATTCGCATGATTCCAGGCGATCCAGTGGAAGTCATGATGGGCGAACGTCGCGTCGATCCAGAGATGCATGCGCAGGCCATGGAACGCCTCGGCCTGAACAAACCGCTTCACCAACAGTATCTCGACTACATCGGTAAGCTCGCACAAGGCGATCTGGGTGAATCGCTGCGCACCCGCACCAGCGTCTGGAAAGAATTCACCACGTTGTTCCCGGCCACGCTCGAGCTGGCATTCGCGGCGCTGATCATTGCCGGAACTCTCGGTGTTCTGGCGGGGGTCATGGCGGCCTTGAAACGCGGCTCGCTGTTCGATCATGGCGTCATGGGCGTATCGCTGGTGGGTTATTCGATGCCGATCTTCTGGTGGGGGCTGATCCTGATCATGTTCTTCTCGGTCGGCCTCGGCTGGACGCCGGTATCGGGGCGCATCGATCTGTTTTACGACATACCGCCAGTCACCGGTTTCATGCTCATCGACACGCTGCTAAGCGACGAGGAAGGCGCCTTCTTGGACGCCCTCCACCACATGATCCTGCCCGCGATCGTACTCGCGACGATTCCGCTGGCGGTCATTGCCCGGATGACCCGATCGGCGATGCTCGAAGTGCTGCGTGAGGATTACGTGCGCACCGCCCGCGCCAAAGGCTTATCGCCGAAACGGGTGGTGTTCGTGCATGGCCTGCGTAATGCGCTGATTCCGGTGCTGACCGTTTTCGGCTTGCAGATCGGTACGCTGCTGGCCGGAGCCGTGCTCACCGAGACCATCTTTTCCTGGCCAGGCATCGGCAAATGGCTGATCGAGTCCATCGGCGCGCGCGATTATCCAGTCGTGCAGAACGGCATTCTGCTGGTCGCATGCCTGGTTATCCTGGTCAATTTCACCGTGGACATTCTCTACGGCCTCGCCAATCCCCGCATTCGTCATCAGCGCTAAGGAGGCCGGACGCATGAACAGCATCGACGACCCTGCCGGCAGCCGAACCGACCACCTTTTACCCATCACCATTAGGCGAGTTCTGGACCGCCTTTCGGCGTAACAAAGGCGCCCTGGGCGGCTTGGTCTACATGTTACTGCTGGTCGCCTGTGCCTTGTTCGCCCCGGCGCTGGCACCCTACGACCCCAGCGAGCAGTTCCGCGACTTTCTGCTCACGCCGCCCGCCTGGCAGGAAGCCGGCACCGCACAATTTCTTCTCGGCACTGACGAGCTGGGCCGTGACATGCTCTCACGCTTGATCCACGGCGCACGCCTGTCGTTGCTGATCGGGCTGGCGTCCGTTGTCTTTTCGCTGATTCCAGGGATTCTTCTAGGTCTTTTGGCTGGGTTCTCTCCGACCGGGCTGGGGCCGTTCATCATGCGCCTGATGGACGTCATGCTGGCCTTGCCCTCATTGCTGCTTGCAGTCGCCATTGTGGCGATCCTCGCCCGGGCCTGATCAACACGATCTTCGCCATCGCCATCGTCTCCTTGCCCTCTTATGTGCGTCTGACGCGCGCCGCGGTGATGACCGAACTCAACCGAGACTACGTTACCGCCTCACGCCTGGCAGGCGCCGGCACCCTTCGATTGATGTTCATCAGCGTGCTGCCCAACTGCATGGCACCGCTGATCGTCCAGGCCACGCTGAGCTTCTCTTCAGCGATCCTCGACGCTGCCGCGCTGGGCTTTCTCGGCCTCGGCGTGCAACCACCCACTCCTGAGTGGGGCACGATGCTGGCCTCGGCACGGGACTATATCGAGCGCGCCTGGTGGGTGGTGTCGCTGCCTGGACTGGCCATTCTGCTCAGCGTGCTAGCCATCAACCTGCTGGGCGATGGCCTGCGAGATGCGTTGGATCCGAAATTGAAGAACGCGGCATGAGCATGCGTTCGATGCCTGTTCCAACGCTTCAAACCCATCGACAGCCAACGGAGATACAGTCATGAGCTTGCTGGAAATCCAGAACCTCAGCGTACGTTTCGGCGATGGTGGCGCACCGCCTGTCGTTGACGGCCTCGACCTCAGTGTCGATAAGGGCGAAGTGCTGGCCATCGTCGGTGAATCCGGCTCCGGCAAGTCGGTCACGATGATGGCCTTGATGGGGCTGGTCGATGCGCCAGGCAAAGTCGCTGCCGACCGCCTCCGTTTTGCCGGACAAGATCTGCTGACGCTCAAGGGCCGACAGCGCCGTCGATTGATCGGCAAGGACCTGGCAATGGTTTTCCAAGACCCGATGACAGCGCTCAACCCCAGCTACACGGTGGGCTTTCAGATTGAAGAAGTGCTCCGCCAGCATCTAGGACTCAAGGGCAAGGTCGCTCGACAGCGTGCGCTTGAGCTGCTTGAACGCGTGGAGATCCCCGGTGCCGCCAGTCGTCTGGATGCCTTTCCCCACCAGCTATCCGGCGGCATGAGCCAGCGCGTGGCGATTGCCATGGCCATCGCCGGGGAGCCACAGCTGCTGATCGCTGACGAGCCCACCACAGCACTCGACGTAACCATCCAGGCGCAGATCATGGAGCTGCTACTGAGTTTGCAGCACGACCAGAACATGGCACTGATCCTGATCACCCATGATCTTGCTGTCGTGGCCGAAACGGCTCAGCGCGTGTGCGTGATGTATGCCGGCCAGGCGGTCGAGACCGGCCGCGTACCGCAGCTGTTCGACGCACCTGCACACCCTTACACCGAGGCGCTGCTGGCCTCGATCCCCGAGCACTCGAACAACCGGCGATTGGCGACGTTGCCAGGCATCGTGCCCGGTCGCTACGACCGCCCTGTCGGATGCCTGCTGTCGCCACGCTGCCCCTACGCACAGCCGCGCTGCCAAGAGCGTCCGGCACTGGAGCCGTATGACCGGGGCGAAGTACGTTGCTTCTATCCACGAAACATGACACGGGAGGAAACGCCGAATGTGCCGCCCGAGGCTCAGCTTCAGAGCCAGCGGCCAGGAGGTATTCATGCGCACTACTGAGCAAGCCACTGGCAGCGTACTGTCCGCGCGCGAACTGACCCGTCACTACGATGTTTCCTGCGGCCTGTTCAAGCCCCATGCCACGGTTCGAGCGCTGAACGGGGTTTCCTTCGAGCTCGGAGCCGGTGAGACGCTGGCCGTTGTCGGCGAGTCCGGCTGCGGCAAATCCACCCTTGCTCGCGCCCTGACGCTGATTGAGGAGCCCTCTTCCGGCTCGCTGCAGATCGCTGGTCAAGAAGTGGCCGGTGCCAACAAGGCCCAGCGTAAACAGCTGCGCCGCGACGTGCAGATGGTGTTTCAGAACCCCTACGCTTCGTTGAACCCAAGGCAGAAGATCGGCGACCAGCTAGCAGAGCCTCTGGTGATCAACACCGGGCTGTCGCGCAGCGAACGTCGTGAGCGCGTCCAGGCGATGATGGAGCAGGTCGGGCTGCGCCCCGAGCATTATCAGCGCTATCCTCACATGTTCTCCGGCGGGCAGCGCCAGCGTATCGCCCTGGCCAGGGCAATGATGCTCAACCCCAAAGTGCTGATCGCTGACGAACCTACCTCTGCACTGGACGTATCAATCCAGGCGCAGGTGCTGAATCTGTTCATGGACTTGCAGGAACAGTTTAACGCAGGCTATGTGTTCATCTCTCACGATCTTGCTGTGGTCCGCCACGTAGCCGATCAGGTACTGGTGATGTATTTCGGCAGCCCGATGGAAAGGGGCCCCGCCGAACAGATTTATACCCACCCGCTGCACCCCTATACCCAGGTGCTGCTGGCCGCGACGCCAAGTATCCGACCCGATCCGTCGAAGGCGAGAGTCAGGGTCAGCGGCGAACTACCCAACCCGCTCGACCCGCCCGGCGGTTGCGTTTTTCATACCCGTTGCCCGCACGCCACGGAACGTTGTCGTGCCGAAGTGCCAGTGTTCCGGCCACTCGATAACCGGTGGGTGGCTTGCCATTATGCGGGTGAGGTTGGTGAGCGGTCTTAGCTGCCGGGAACAATATGGGAACACTCACGCCCGCGTTCCCCTACCTCAGAAACGCCGAAGGCCCCGGAATACGGAGCCTTCAGTTTGCGATATGGCGGAGGAGGTGAGATTCGAACTCACGGAAGAGTTTCCCCTTCGACGGTTTTCAAGACCGTTGCATTCAACCGCTCTGCCACTCCTCCGCAGAGAGCGGGCGCAATAGTACCGGAACGAAACACACTGTCAAACTCTGTTGTTAGGCTGAAACAAAAGCTCTGCTATGATCCGGGGCAATTCACCTCAGGCTGAATTCATTTACAGGAGTGTCGCCATGCTCAAGCAACAGTACGCATCTACGCACACGCAGGTTGAACAACAGGAAGTCAGCCGCGTTCTGCGCAACACCTATGGTCTTCTGGCCATCACCCTGGGCTTCAGTGCTCTGGTCGCCTACATGGCAATGCAGGCAAACGCAGCCTACCCGAACATTTTCGTGGTGCTGATCGGCTTCTACGGTTTGTTCTTCCTGACCGTCAAGCTGCGCAACTCCGCCTGGGGCCTGCTTTCCACCTTCGCTCTGACCGGCTTCATGGGCTATACGCTCGGTCCGATCCTCAATATGTATCTGGGCACTGCCAACGGTGGTGAACTGATTGCCTCCGCGCTGTCGATGACGGCTCTGGTGTTCTTCGGTCTGTCGGCCTTCGTGCTGATCACCCGCAAGGACATGAGCTTCCTGAGCGGTTTCATCACCGCGGGCTTCTTCGTCCTACTGGGCGCCATGGTCGCGAGCTTCTTCTTCCAGATCAGCGGCCTGCAACTGGCGATCAGCGCCGGCTTCGTGCTGTTCTCTTCGGTCTGCATCCTTTACCAGACCAGTGCGATCATCCACGGCGGCGAGCGCAACTACATCATGGCCACCATTGGCTTGTACGTTTCGATCTACAACCTGTTCATCAGCCTGCTGCAGCTGATGGGCATCATGGGCGGCGACGACTGATAGCCATCCAATGAATGAGCCCGCTTCGGCGGGCTTTTTCGTTTTTGAAGCTGGCGTATCATGTCACCCTGCAAATCAACGGTGCCTCATGAAATTCGTTATCGCCCTGTTCTCTCCCGCCCACTCTCCTGCTTCGCGACGTGCCTTGCGCTTTGCCGAGGCGGTGCTGGCAGGTGGGCACGAAATCGTCCGATTGTTCCTTTACCAAGACGGTGTACATAGCGCGTCGGCCAATACCGTGAGCGCACAGGACGAACTGGATATCGCTGCGCAATGGAGCCAATTCGTCGATCGCCATCAGTTGGATGGGGTGGTGTGCATCGCCGCCGGCCTGCGTCGTGGCGTGCTGGACGAGCAGGAGGCCAAGCGCCATCAGCGCCCGGCTGCGAACCTCGCGTCTGGCTGGGAGCTGTCCGGGCTGGGCCAATTGCACGAAGCCAGCCAGCAAGCTGATCGTCTCGTGTGCTTTGGAGGCCACTGATGGCTCGCTCGATGCTGATCATCACCCGCCAGTCGCCCTGGTCCGGCCCCTCGGCGCGCGAAGCGTTGGACATCGTGCTGGCCGGGGGCGCCTTCGAGCTTCCGCTTGGGTTGCTTTTTCTCGATGACGGCGTGTTCCAGCTGGCACCTGCGCAGCAGGCGGCGCACCTGCAGCAGAAAGACCTGACAGCCAACCTGCAGGCATTGCCGATGTTCGGCATCGATTCGTTATTCGCGGCCAGACGCAGCCTCAGCGAGCGAGGGCTGGACGAGACAGCGCTTCCGCTTCAGGTCGACGTGCTCGACGATGCCGCTCTTAGCGCCCTTATCAACCGCTATGACCATGTGATCACCCTCTGATGGCGACCTTGCACCTGCTTTCCGACTCCCCCTTTACCGACGGCCGCCTGGCCAGCTGCCTGCACCTTTTGAGCGCCGACGATGCCCTGCTGCTCAGCGGCGATGCTGTCTATGCGCTGCAGAGCGCAACCACCCAACGCCAGGCACTGGAGTTGATGCCTGACAACATCGCCTTGTTCGCGCTGGAAGAAGACGTCGTCGCGCGCGGCCTGAGCGATCTGCCCGGACGCTTGCAGCAGGTCGATTATCCAGGCTTCGTGGAGCTCTGCTGCCGGTACGCACGGACGAATGCCTGGCTATGAATGCGTTGATGGTTAACGGCACAGAGGTTGCTGTGGATCAGGAAGGATTTCTGATCGATCTCGCAGACTGGAGCGAGCCGGTTGCCGAAGCACTGGCCGAAGCGGAAGGACTCGATCTCGAAACTGAACACTGGGAGATTCTGCATCTACTGCGCAAGTTCTATCAGGAGTTCCAGCTTTCGCCCGCAACGCGCCCGCTGATCAAATACACCGCGCTGAAACTCGGCCCGGAAAAGGGCAACAGCATGCACCTCAATCGCCTATTCAAAGGTACACCTGCCAAGCTCGCCGCGAAGCTGGCGGGCTTGCCGAAACCGAGCAATTGCATATGAGCCTCGTCACCCCGCCCGAACACCCCTTCGCCGTCTTCGTCCGGATCCTGGGCAAAGGCAAGCGCGGCGCTCGCGACCTCACCCGAGAGGAAGCCCGCGAAGCCATGGGCATGCTGCTCGATGGCAAGACCGAGGAGACCCAGCTCGGAGCCTTTCTCATGCTGCTGCGACATAAGGAAGAAAGCGCCGAAGAGCTCGCCGGCTTCACCGAGGCCGTACGCGAGCGATTGCACGCTCCGCCGATCGACGTGGATATCGACTGGCCTACCTATGCCGGCAAAAAGCGCCATCTGCCCTGGTACCTGCTCGCAGCCAAATGCCTCGCACAGAACGGCATTCGCATCCTGATGCACGGTGGCGGAGCCCATACGGCCGGACGGATATACACCGAACAGCAACTCCAACTACTGGGTATCGCCCGCTGCGAAGGCTGGGACAGTGTCTCCGCAGCGCTGGGTCGCACCAATCTTGCATTCACGCCGCTGGGCGCCTGGATGCCTGGATTGCAGCGGATGATCGATCAGCGCAACATCCTTGGCCTGCGCTCGCCGATCCATTCTCTGGCGCGCATCCTTAATCCGCTGGGCGCACGTTGCGGCCTGCAGAGCATCTTTCACCCCGGCTATCAGGCCAATCACCGCGAGGCCAGCCGCCTGCTTGGCGACACGGCCATTGTCATCAAGGGCGAAGGCGGCGAAATCGAGGTTAACCCGGATGGTGTCGCGCACCTGTACGGCGCCAACGCTGGCGAGGCCTGGGACGAGGACTGGCCGGCCCTGTCACCGCAACGCCATGTGAAGCCCGCGCAGCTCGACCCGCAGCAGCTGCTCGCCGTCTGGCGAGGAACTGCCGAAGACGCCTATGGCGAACTGGCCGTGGTGGCAACCATGGCTCTGGCATTACGAGGCCTTGGGCGGTCGCGCGAGCAGGCGTTCGCCGAGGCACGACAGCATTGGGAACGGCGCAACTCATCGAGCTAGGCGATGGGTTTGACCGGGGATTGCGACCCATCCATCGAACTATCCCTCATAGACTGAGCCCTAATCTGAAAGCGTGAGGAGGCAGATATGGGGCTCTTGGTCGATGGGCAATGGCAGGACCGTTGGTACGAAAACAGCCGTGATGGCGAATTCCAGCGAGAACAGGCGCAACGACGCGACTGGGTCACGGCAGATGGTTCGCCCGGCCCGGACGGTCAACAGGCCACCAAGGCCGAGGCCGGGCGCTATCACCTCTATGTTTCGTTCGCGTGCCCCTGGGCGAACCGAACACTCATCTATCGCAAACTCAAGCAACTCGAACCGCTGATCGACGTATCGGTCGTGAGCTGGCTGATGGCCGATCATGGCTGGACTTTCGATAAGTACACCGGTTCCAGCGGGGACGCATTGGACAGTTTGCAGTATTTGCACCAGCGCTATACCCGTGACGATGAGAACTACACCGGCCGCGTCACTGTGCCGGTGCTCTGGGATCGCCAGCAGCAGCGCATCGTCAACAACGAGTCGGCCGAGCTTATCCGCATTTTCAACACCGCGTTCGATGGTCTGACCGGCTCGACTCTGGACCTCTACCCCGAACCCCTGCGTGCCGAGATCGATGCGCTCAACGAGCGGATCTATCCGCGGGTAAACAACGGAGTTTATCGCGCCGGATTCGCTTCCACGCAAAAGGCCTATGAGGACGCGTTCGACGAACTGTTCAACGAACTGGACTGGCTGGATCTGCGTCTCGGTGAACGGCGCTACCTGACGGGACAGTATCTGACCGAGGCGGACTGGCGGTTATTCACCACCATCATTCGCTTCGACTCGGTCTATTACGGTCATTTCAAGTGCAATCTGCGGCGAATCGAGGATTATCCCAATCTGTCCAATTGGT
Source organism: Pseudomonas sp. SST3 (assembly GCF_003325755.1). The sequence goes on from NZ_QORI02000020.1 coordinate 44,354, forward strand.
TGCGTGAGCTGTATCAATGGCCTGGGATCGCCGAAACCGTTGATCTCACCCATATCAAAAGCCATTACTACGCGAGCCATCGCCATATCAATGCCAACGGCATCATTCCCAAGGGGCCGGAGCTGGGACTCGATCGTGTGCACGATCGCGAACGGCTACCTGGCAAGGGAATCTGGTCGCGCTGATTACCAACAGAGGCATTCGCAGCGGTCCTGCTGCGAATGCACGCGGAACAGCGCCTATTCAGCCTCGGCGGTATCGCGACCTACGAACCAGGCGAGTTTCTCTCGCAACTGCACTACCTCACCGACGATGATCAGCGTTGGTGCCTGCACCTGCTCGCTGGCGACACGCTCGGCCAGATTGGCAAGCGTTCCGGTAAACACCCGCTGATGGCTGGTGGTGCCTTGCTGGATCAGCGCGGCGGGCGTCTCTGCATTGCGCCCATGGGCGATCAGCTGCTGGCAGATGACCGGTAGTCCCACCAAGCCCATGTAAAACACCAGGGTCTGGCTGGGCGCGACCAATTCCGACCACGGCAGATCGCAGCTGCCATCCTTCAGATGGCCAGTGACGAAGCGGACCGATTGCGCATGATCACGATGGGTCAGCGGAATACCGGCATAGGCTGCGCAGCCACTGGCGGCCGTAATGCCGGGAACGACCTGGAATGGCACGTCATGGACGGCCAGCTCCTCGATCTCCTCGCCGCCACGACCGAAGATGAAGGGATCGCCACCTTTGAGGCGCAGCACACGCTTGCCCTGCCGAGCCAGCGTCACCAGCAGCTGGTTGATCTGCTCCTGGGGGACGGCATGGTCGGCGCGCTGCTTGCCGACGTAGATCCGATCAGCATCGCGGCGACACAGATCGAGAATGGCCGGCGCGACCAGACGATCATATAGCACCACATCGGCCTGCTGCATCAGGCGCAGCGCGCGGAAGGTCAACAGGTCCGGATCGCCGGGGCCGGCACCGACCAGATACACCTCACCGAGGCTCTTCGACGATGCGCCGGAGAGTTTTTCCTCGAGCAGCCGCTCAGCCTCATGCACCTGCCCTGCCATTGCTCGTTCGGCAATGTTGCCTTGAAAAACCTCTTCCCAGAACACGCGCCGCTGCTGCACGTTTGGCAACTTGGCCTTGACCTGACTACGAAATTTCTTCGCCAGACCGGCCAGCTGACCGTACACCGCCGGCACCCAGGTTTCGATGCGTGCACGCATCAGACGCGCCAGCACCGGCGCATCGCCGCCGCTGGATACTGCAATCATCAGCGGCGAGCGATCGACGATCGCGGGAAAGATAACCGTGCACAGCTCGGGGGAATCCACCACGTTGACCGGCATGCCGAGCGCTTTCGCATCTTGCGACACCTGAGCGTTCAGCGGCTCGTCATCGGTGGCGGCGATCGCCAGAACACAGCCACGCAGGTCGTCGTGGGCGTAGCCACGCATGAGAGCCTGCCCTCCGCCCTGCTCCACCAGCTCGATCAGCTGTGGCTCGATTTCAGGCGCCACGACACGCAACATCGCACCGGCCTCGGACAGCAGGCGCGCCTTGCGCAAGGCGATCTCGCCGCCGCCGACGACCAGCACTGCGCGACCCTTGAGGTTGTGGAACAGCGGCAGAAAATCCATCAGCGAACCCTGGTGACCAAGAAAGATTGGGTCATCTCAACCATTACGCTGCAGAGAGCCCTTGTCGGTAATCAAGGAGTCAGGATAGTGCCGGCAAGCAGCCCGTTGGGCGGCAATTCACCGCACCGGTTTCCGACTCCAGACAACACGGCGCACCGAGCACTCAACCGATGGTTTCGATACCACCCATGTAGGGTTTCAAGACGTCCGGCACCTGGATGCTGCCGTCCGCCTGCTGGTAATTCTCCAACACTGCGACCAGCGTTCGCCCCACGGCCAGACCGGAACCATTGAGCGTGTGCACCAGCTCCGGCTTGCCGGTTTCTGGATTGCGGAAGCGCGCCTGCATGCGCCGCGCCTGGAAATCGCCACAGTTGGAGCAGGACGAAATCTCGCGGTACTTGTCCTGGCTTGGCACCCAGACTTCCAGATCGTAGGTCTTGGTGGCGCCGAACCCCATGTCCCCGGTGCACAGCGCCAACACGCGGTACGGCAATCCCAGCAACTGCAGGACCTTCTCGGCATTGGCAGTAAGGCTTTCAAGCGCCTCGAACGATTGGCTCGGCTCAACGATCTGGACCATCTCGACCTTATCGAACTGATGCTGGCGAATCATTCCCCGCGTATCGCGGCCAGACGCACCGGCTTCGCTGCGGAAGCACGGCGTGTGCGCAACGAACTTCAGCGGCAACTGCTTGGCATCGAGAATTTCGCCAGACACGATATTGGTCAGCGAAACCTCGGCAGTCGGAATCAGATACAGATCGGCTTCGTTCTCGCGGGCGATCTTGAAGAGATCTTCCTCGAACTTGGGCAATTGACCGGTTCCTTGCAACGCCGGTGCCTGGACCAGATACGGCGTATAGGCCTCTTCGTAGCCATGCTCCCGGGTGTGCAGGTCGAGCATGAACTGCGCCAATGCGCGATGCAGACGTGCAATCGGCCCACGCATCAGGGCGAAGCGTGCACCGGACAGCTTGGCGGCGGTTTCGAAATCCAGCCAGCCATACTGTTCGCCCACGGCCACGTGATCTTTGATTTCGAAATCGAAAGTCTTTGGCGCGCCCCAGCGGCGCACCTCAACGTTGTCGTCTTCGCTCTTGCCCACCGGAACCGACTCGTGCGGCAAGTTCGGCAGGCTCAACATCAATTGATCCAGTTCGGCCTGGATGCCGTCGAGCTCGACCTTGCCGGCGTCCAGCTCGGATGCCATGCGATCCACATCGGCGAGTAAGGGCGCGATGTCTTCACCGCGTTGCTTGGCCTGGCCAATTGACTTGGAGCGAGCGTTACGCTCGGCTTGCAGCTGTTCGGTGCGGGTCTGCACGGTCTTACGCTGAGCTTCCAGCGCCTCGATACGCGCCACATCCAGCTGGTAGCCGCGAGTAGCCAGGCGATCAGCGACGTCTTGTAGCTGTGTGCGTACCAGTTTCGAATCAAGCATGGTGGGTCTCGTCTGTGAAAGCTTTGAGGAATGGCGAAGAGGAAGCGGAGTTTACTGTGATCGCGGCCAGGTTCATAACCTACCTATCGCCAGCCCGACCCAGGCCGCAAGCAGCCCGCCGAGCACGCTGATGCCGATATAGCCGAAGGTGGTCGCAAATTGCCCGCTCTCGAGCAGGCGCAGGCCATCGAGCGAAAAGCTCGAGAACGTCGTCAGCGCCCCGAGAAAACCGATGATGAGGCCGCCGCGCAGTTCGGGTGATATCTCCGGGCGCACCAGGAAGGACGCGTACAGATAGCCAATCAGCAAGCAACCAAGCAGGTTGACCCCTAGCGTTGCAAGATAGAAATGACGCGGCCAGTGCGTCGAGATCCAGCTCGCAACGCCGAAGCGGATCAGGGTACCGAGCACACCACCCGCCGCCACCGCGAGCGCCATCCGTATCATGTCCTTCTCCGTTGCCGCGGGCTTTCCCGATCGAGCCGTGCCAGGTGTTCCAGCTTGTCGCGAATCTTGCTTTCCAGCCCGCGCGGCACTGGCTGATAGTATTGCCGCGGCGTCATGGCGTCCGGGAAGTAGTCTTCACCCGCTGCATAGGCATCGGGCTCGTCGTGGGCATAGCGGTACTCGTTGCCGTAGCCCAACTCCTTCATCAACCGAGTCGGTGCGTTGCGCAGATGCAGAGGCACTTCCTGCGAGCCGTTCTCGGCGACATCGCGCAACGCCGCCTTGTAGGCCATGTAGACGGCGTTGCTCTTCGGCGCGCAGGCCAGATAGACGATCGCCTGCGCGACCGCCAGTTCGCCTTCCGGGCTTCCCAGACGCTCCTGAACGTCCCAGGCGGAGAGGCACAACCCCATCGCGCGCGGATCTGCGTTACCGACCTCCTCGCTGGCCATTCGCACCACACGCCGCGCGATGTAGAGCGGATCGCAGCCGCCGTCGATCATCCGTGCGAACCAGTACAGCGCGGCGTCCGGGTTCGAACCGCGAACAGATTTATGCAGTGCTGATATCTGGTCATAAAAAGCTTCGCCGCCCTTGTCGAAGCGACGACGGCTGTCACCCAGCAGATCCTGCAGCAGCTCCACGCTGATCTCGCCGCCCTCTTCGGCCAGGTCAGAGGCGTTTTCCAGGAGATTCAGCAGCCGCCGGCCATCGCCATCGGCCGCGGCCATGAGCATGCGGAAACTCTCGTCCGGCAGGCTCAGGCGCAGATCACCCAAGCCCTTGGCTTCGGTCAAAGCGCGCTCGACCAGCTTGCGCAACGCCGCCTCGTCGAGGCTTTTGAGCACATAGACCCGCGCCCGGGACAGCAAGGCGTTGTTCAGCTCGAACGAGGGATTCTCGGTGGTGGCACCGATGAAGATCAGCGTGCCGTCCTCGACATAGGGAAGGAAAGCGTCCTGCTGAGACTTGTTGAAACGATGCACCTCGTCGACAAAGAGAATGGTGCGTCTACCGTATTGAGCGGCCTGCTGCTTGGCGATTTCCACCGCCTGGCGGATTTCCTTGACGCCCGCCAGTACGGCCGAGACGGTCTCGAAATGGGCATCGGAGACCTTGGCCAGCAATCGCGCCAGCGTCGTCTTGCCGACGCCAGGCGGCCCCCAGAACACCATCGAATGCAGTGCGCCCTGCTCCAGCGCTTCGCGCAACGGTTTGCCGCGCGCCAACAGGTGCTCCTGCCCGACGTATTCATCGAGACTGGCGGCGCGCAAACGCGCGGCTAACGGTTGGGCGACAGGATCGCGACTGAACAGGTCCATCGCGGACGGGAACCTCTTATGCAAACGGCCTGCAGGAAAGCAGGCCGTATCGGTTGGCGAGCGTACCGACGCAGATCATTCGGAAATGACGTCAGTTCCCTCGGGAATCTCGAAGGTGAACAGATCGGCCTTGAGTGGCTGGTTCAGTCTGACGCCGTGAAACAGGATGTTGGTGCGCTGGCCGACACCGTCGACCATCTGCATGTCATTGATCACATCGCCGCGGAAGGACAGGCGCAGGGTGTCGAACAGGGTGTCCTTGGCCTTGGGCTTCAAGGTGAAATCCACGACCTCGCCGGCTTCCTGATGCGAGACATTGAAGTTTTCGCTGATGGCCGAGACGTCGCCCGAGAGCAACAGGGCCGGCGTATGGGTCAGGCGCTGGTCCAGCGTCTGGATGGTCACCTGCTCGAGGTCCGGGTCGTACAGCCAGACCTTCTTGCCATTGGAGATCAGCAACTGCTCCATCGGCTCGTCAGTGTGCCAGCGAAACTGACCCGGCCGCTTCAGCGCCATCTCGCCGGAGGTTTCCTGGAGCTGGGTGCCGGTGCCGTCAAGCGACAGTTGGGAAAAACGGCCGGTCAGCGTTTCGGCCTTCTGCAAAAGCCCCGTCAGGCGCTGCACAGAAGCGGCCTGGTCGGCCTGAGCCGGAACCAGGGCAAATAGCAGAGCGGATGCAAACAACGCACGAATCAATTGCATGGAGCCCTCGGCGAACTAGTCGCGGGTAGGAGGCGGCGCGAGCACTTCGCGCGAGCCGTTGGTATTCATGGAGGTCACGACACCGGCCATTTCCATGGCTTCGATCATCCGCGCGGCGCGGTTGTAGCCGATCTTGAGCTTGCGCTGCACAGCGGAAATCGATGCCCGGCGACTTTCGGTGACAAAGCGTACGGCCTCGTCGTAAAGCGGATCGTCCTCACTGTCCTCACCGCTGCCGCTGTCGCCACCCCCGCCATCGAAGCCGCTACCGGATTCCTCGACACCGACCAGAATCTCTTCGATATAGTCGGGCGCGCCCCGTGCTTTCCAGGCCTCCACAACGCGGTGTACTTCTTCGTCGGAAACGAAGGCGCCGTGTACGCGGATCGGTAAGCCGGTACCGGGCGGCAGATAAAGCATGTCGCCGTGACCGAGCAGTTGCTCGGCGCCGCCCTGGTCGAGAATGGTGCGCGAGTCGATCTTGCTCGATACCTGGAAGGCCATACGAGTCGGAATGTTGGCCTTGATCAGACCGGTAATCACGTCCACCGACGGCCGCTGGGTAGCGAGAATCAAGTGAATGCCCGCGGCCCGGGCTTTCTGCGCAATACGCGCGATCAATTCTTCGACCTTCTTGCCGACGATCATCATCATGTCGGCGAATTCGTCTACCACCACGACGATCGTCGGCAGCTTCTTCAGTAACGGCGCTTCATCTTCCATGCTTTCGCGGCGATAAAGTGGATCGGTGAGCGGCGTACCGGCCTCCTCTGCATCCTTCACCTTGCGGTTGAAGCCCGCCAGGTTACGCACACCCATGGCCGCCATCAGCTTGTAGCGCCGTTCCATTTCCGCGACGCTCCACCGCAGCGCGTTGGCCGCCTCCTTCATGTCGGTCACAACCGGGCACAACAGGTGCGGAATGCCTTCGTAGATCGACAGCTCAAGCATCTTCGGGTCGATCATGATCAGCCGCGCGTCTTCTGGCGTGGACTTGAACAGGATGGACAAGATCATAGCGTTCACACCGACCGACTTACCCGAGCCGGTGGTACCCGCGACCAGCAGGTGGGGCATCTTCGCCAAGTCGGCAATCACAGGTTTGCCACCGATATCGTGGCCGAGAGCGATGGTGACCGGCGACTTGGCGTCGTCATACGGAGCCGAAGACAGTACTTCCGAGAACCGTACAATCTGTCGATCCTCGTTGGGTATTTCGATACCAACGGTCGTCTTGCCCGGGATCACCTCAACCACTCGCACGCTGATTACCGCAAGCGAACGCGCCAGGTCCTTCGCCAGGTTGGAGATCCGGCTGACCTTGACGCCAGCGGCCGGCTGAATCTCGAAACGCGTGATCACCGGACCTGGATGAACCGACTCGACGATGACCTCAACGCCAAACTCCTTGAGTTTGATCTCGAGCAGCCGCGACATGGCTTCAAGCGATTCGGGCGAGTATTGCTTCTGCTGTTTTTCGGCGACATCCAGCAGCGACAGCGGCGGCACGCTGCCTTCGATCAGTGGGTCGACGAACAGGTTGGCCTGCTTTTCCTTCAAGGCGCGCTTGCTCTGCTCGACCGGCTTCGGCGGTACCGCAGGCGGTATGACCGGTGCCGGACGCTTGTCGCGCTCGCTCATGTGCTTGCTCAGCGACTCTTCGCGCTCAAGCAGCCGCTCCTTGACCTTAGCGCGCTCACGACGGTCAGAGAGCGAACCGGCTACCCCGTTGACTACATCATCAGCTTCACGCAGTTGCGCGACAACCTGCTTGCGCTCGCTGCGGGCGGACCACCACCGACTGAAGAGACTCTGAATCAGTTCGATCAGATCGAGGGTGATCTTGCCGGTCAGATCCATCACTTTGAACCAGGACAGATCAGTGAATACCGTCAGGCCGAACAGGAAGAACGCTAGCAGCAGCAAGGTGCTGCCCTGGACATTGAGCGCAGCCTCAGCGAGCTGACCGAGACTTTCGCCCAAGGCGCCGCCGGCCGACGCAGGCAGATCGTTGGCGAACTGGAAATGGATATAAGCCAGCGCGGAACCGGACAGAATCAGAAAAACGAGCCCGATCAATCGCCACGAGAACAGCCAGCCGTTCCAGGTCCAGGGCTGATGCCGCGCGCGGAATACCTGCCAGGTCTTGATGCCCAGCAACAGCGGAAACAAGTAAGCGAAATAGCCGAGCGCCATGAACAACACATCGGCGAACCAGGCCCCGGCGCGGCCGGCAGCGTTCTGGACCTGCTGGACGTTACTGGTGTGGGTCCAGCCGGGATCGGCCGGGTCGTAGGTAAGCAGCGCCATCCAGAGGTAGGCGCACAGCGCGCCGAGCGCGATCAAGGCACCCTCTTTGAGGCGGTAATTCAACTGTTGTCGCCAGACGGAAGCCGGCGCTGTAGAGGAGGTATTCTTCAAAACGCTTTATTTCCTGCGCCTGCGGCGCGCTCTATGAACCGTAGTCAGCCTGAACTTGGACATTGTACGGGTTTGTCGATTCGATGGCATGCCGGTTCCGCGCCAGCTTGGGCTTTTCTCGATGCTTCGGTGTAGCATAAACGCCAGTTTTTTCAGCGCGGCTCGACTGGAGCACGCTTCTCTAATTGCAACAAAGGCTTATGAGGGCTTTTTATGAATGAAGTCAAGCATTCACGTCTGATCATCCTCGGCTCGGGCCCGGCCGGTTATACCGCCGCGGTATATGCCGCCCGTGCCAACCTGAAGCCGGTCATGATCACTGGCATCCAGCCTGGCGGCCAACTCACTACCACCACCGAAGTGGACAACTGGCCGGGCGATGTCGAAGGCCTTACCGGTCCGGCATTGATGGAGCGGATGCAGAAGCATGCAGAGCGCTTCGATACCGAAGTGGTCTTCGACCATATCCACACCGCCGAACTGCAGCAGCGTCCGTTCATCCTCAAGGGCGACAGCGCCACCTACAGCTGCGATGCGCTGATCATCGCCACCGGCGCCTCAGCTCAGTACCTCGGCCTGCCATCGGAAGAGGCATTTGCCGGGCGCGGCGTTTCAGCGTGTGCTACCTGCGACGGTTTCTTCTACCGCAATCAGGTCGTGGCAGTGATCGGCGGCGGCAATACGGCCGTCGAGGAAGCTCTTTACCTGTCAAACATCGCCAAGGAAGTGCACCTGATCCATCGTCGCGACAAGCTGCGCTCCGAGAAGATTCTGCAGGACAAGATTATGGAAAAGGCGACCAACGGAAATATTCGCCTGCACTGGAACCACACGATGGAAGAAGTGCTGGGCGACGCCAGCGGCGTCACCGGCGTGCGCTTGAAAAGCACCTTGTCGGGTGAAGAACAAAAGCTCGAACTGTCGGGTGTGTTCATCGCCATCGGCCACAAGCCCAACACCGATCTATTCCAGGGTCAGCTTGATATGAAAGACGGCTACCTCAAGATCAAAGGCGGCAGCGAAGGCGATGCTACCTGCACGACGATTCCGGGCGTTTTCGCGGCAGGCGATGTGGCCGATCATGTGTACCGTCAGGCCATTACCTCAGCAGGTGCCGGCTGCATGGCCGCACTCGATGCCGAAAAGTACCTGGATCAGTAACCCACCCTGGGGCGGGCTCCCCGCCCTTTCGTGACTATCAATATGCTCACCTGGCTGCAGCGCGACGATCTGTCATTTCCTCCGTTAGAGAAGGCCATGCACGAGCCCAACGGATTGCTCGCTGCGGGAGGCGACTTGTCGCCCGAACGCTTGCTAGCAGCCTATCGGCATGGCTGCTTCCCTTGGTATCAGGACGGGCAACCGGTGCTCTGGTGGTCACCCGACCCGCGCACGGTGCTTTACCCCGAGGAACTGCATGTCTCGCGCAGTCTGCGCAAGAAGTTGCGGCAAGGCACTTTTAACATCACTTTTGATCGTTCCTTTCGAGACGTAATCGAAGGCTGCGCCGGCCCTCGCAGCTATACCGACGGGACCTGGATCACCACACCGATGCAGAATGCCTATGTGAAGCTGCATCAGCTTGGCGTCGCGCACTCGGTTGAAGTCTGGCAGGACCAACAGCTGGTCGGCGGCCTCTATGGCCTCGCCATGGGTCGACTATTCTTCGGCGAATCGATGTTCAGTCATACGACCGATGCGTCCAAGGCTGGATTCGTGACATTAGTGGAACGTCTCCGAGACTGGGGATTCAAAATGATTGACTGCCAGATGCCGACGCAACACCTGGCCAGTTTCGGCGCGCGAGCCATAGCCCGCCAGGCCTTTGCCGAGACGCTCGCCAAATATCTGGACGAACCCAGTTCAGCCCGATGGGAGCCCTAGTCGACGAAGCCAAGCTGACCTACACTGACTTCAAGATTTATGAGAGCTGACCATGACTTCACTGGCTCGTCTCAAGTTCTACGCCACCCAGCCTCATGCGTGCAGTTACCTGCCCGACGAACAGGCCACCACGCTCTTCCTCGACCCCAGCCAGCCGATGGATGTACAGGTGTACGCTGAACTGTCCGAAATGGGGTTCCGCCGCAGCGGTGATCACCTCTATCGCCCGCATTGCCAGCGCTGCACCGCCTGCATCCCCGCGCGGATACCAGCCGAAGGGCTACAGCTCAATCGTCAGCAAAAACGCATCCTCAAGCGCAACGCCGACCTGACCGTCACCGATGTTCGACCTTCCTTTACCGAAGAGTACTATTCGCTCTACGCCAGCTATATCGAACAGCGCCACGCGGACGGTGACATGTACCCACCGAGCCGGGATCAGTTCCATACCTTCCTGGTCCGCGACCTGCCCTTCTCCCGCTTTTACGAATTCCGCCTGGAAGGTCGCCTGCTCGCTCTCGCGGTGACCGATGTGCTACCGAATGGCCTGTCAGCGGTTTATACGTTCTACGACCCCAACGAGGAGCGCCGCAGCCTCGGCCGCTTCGCCATTCTCTGGCAGGTGGGCGAGGCGGCACGGCTTGGACTGAAGGCAATCTACTTGGGCTATTGGATCAAGAACTGCCGCAAGATGAACTACAAGACCGAATACCGTCCTATCGAACTACTGGTCAACCAGCGCTGGATTACTCTGAGCTGAGCCCTTGGCTCTCGGAACCCTTTCAGGCACAATACTTGCCGCTTTTACCCGCGCATTCTTCGCGCCGGGTCAATCATTGGACACCGAGGGCTTTACTGAATGTCGAAAGAAGACAGCTTCGAAATGGAAGGTACTGTCGTCGACACCCTGCCTAACACCATGTTTCGCGTGGAGTTGGAAAATGGGCACGTCGTTACTGCGCATATCTCCGGAAAGATGCGCAAGAACTATATCCGGATTCTTACCGGTGACAAGGTTCGTGTGGAACTGACTCCTTACGACTTGAGCAAAGGTCGCATCACTTACCGCGCCCGCTAACAGGACGCGAGAAAAAATGCCCGGTAATGACCGGGCTTTTTGTTTGTGCTCGCAGAAACCGAAGCAACCGAACTCTGCTTATCCCTTGAGTACGGGCAGATTCGCCAGGATTTGCGCCGGTACTGCTGCTCACACAGCTATCAAAGAAAACGCCCGGCAATGCCGGGCGTTTCTGTTTCTGCGCAGTATGCGTTAAGCCAACTCGGCTGACGTTTCAAAGTCAAAGAACGGTTCGCCGTCTCGAATATCAACGTGTACCACACCGCCATGTTCGGCCAGCTCACCGAAGAGAATTTCCTCGGCCAGCGGTCGCTTGATCTTTTCCTGAATCAAACGAGCCATTGGCCGCGCGCCCATCTGGGCATCATAGCCGCGCTCAGCCAGCCAACCGCGCGCCGCATCCGACACTTCGAGCGTGACATGCTTGTCTTCAAGCTGCGTCTGCAACTCGATGAGGAACTTGTCGACGATGCTCTTGATGACTTCGTGGCTCAGGCGACCAAACTGAATAATGGTATCCAGACGATTTCTGAACTCCGGCGTGAAGCTCTTCTTGATCACCTCCATCGCATCCGAGGCGTGATCCTGATGAGTGAAGCCAATCGACGCACGTGCTGCGGTCTCAGCACCCGCATTGGTGGTCATAATCAGAATAACGTTGCGGAAATCCGCCTTGCGGCCGTTGTTATCGGTCAGCGTCCCGTGATCCATCACTTGCAACAGCAGATTGAAGACTTCCGGATGCGCCTTTTCGATTTCATCGAGCAGAAGCACGCAATGTGGCTGTTTGGTAATCGCCTCTGTCAGTAGGCCACCCTGATCGAAACCGACATAGCCCGGTGGCGCACCGATCAGCCGTGACACGGTGTGCCGCTCCATGTACTCGGACATGTCGAACCTCACCAGCTCGATACCCAGCGCCCTCGCCAACTGCCGCGCAGCTTCCGTCTTACCGACGCCCGTGGGGCCTGCAAAGAGGAAGGAGCCTACAGGCTTGTCTGGCGCCTTCAGCCCGGCACGAGACAACTTGATGGCAGTAGCCAGCGAATCGATCGCATCGTCCTGACCGAAAACGGTCAGCTTCAAGTCACGCTGGAGGTTGCGCAACAGCTCCTTGTCGGAGGTACTGACATGCTTGGGCGGGATTCGCGCGATCTTGGCGACGATATCTTCGACCTGCTCAACATCGATTCGAGCGACGCGCTTATCTTCCGGCTGCAAGCGCTGATAAGCGCCCGCCTCGTCAATTACGTCGATCGCCTTGTCCGGCATGTGCCGGTCATTGATGTAGCGAGAAGCCAGCTCCGCAGCCGCACGGAGTGACTCATCACTGTACTCGATGCTGTGATGCTGCTCGAAGCGCCCTTTGAGACCGCGCAGTATGCCGATGGTGTCCTCGACCGACGGCTCGGAAACGTCGACCTTCTGGAAGCGACGAGCCAGCGCCCGATCTTTCTCGAAAATCCCGCGGAACTCCTGGAAGGTCGTCGATCCGATGCAACGAATCTCTCCAGACGACAGCAGAGGTTTGAGCAAATTGGAAGCGTCCATCACGCCGCCCGAGGCTGCGCCAGCACCGATAATCGTGTGGATTTCATCGATGAACAGGACCGCCTGGGGACGCTTGCGAAGCTCGTTCAGCAACGCCTTGAAGCGCTTCTCGAAATCGCCCCGATACTTTGTGCCAGCCAGCAGGGCCCCGAGGTCTAAAGAATAGACGACGCTGTCCGCGAGCAGATCCGGCACTTGATTGTCGACGATGCGCTTGGCCAGCCCTTCGGCAATTGCGGTTTTACCAACTCCAGCCTCACCAACCAATAACGGGTTGTTCTTGCGACGCCGCGCCAGAATCTGGGCGACTCGCTCAACTTCGTGCTCACGCCCGACCAGCGGGTCTATACGCCCCTGACGAGCCAGGTCATTGAGATTGCTCGCATAAGCATCGAGCGGATTACCGGAAGCGGCCGACTCACCACCCTCCTCGTCCTGCATTTCCGAATCGCTTTCAGGATTGCCGTTACTACCCGGCACCTTGGAGATCCCATGGGCGATATAATTAACGACGTCGATTCGGGCAACATTCTGCTGCTTGAGCAGAAAGACCGCCTGGCTTTCCTGTTCGCTGAAGATTGCCACCAGCACGTTCGCGCCAGTGACTTCGCGCTTGCCAGAGCTTTGGACATGGAAAACAGCACGCTGAAGCACGCGCTGGAAACCCAAGGTTGGCTGAGTCTCGCGCTCTTCGTCATGTTGGGGAATCAGAGGCGTGGTGGAGTCGATGAACTCCTGTAGGTCATGTCGCAGTTTATCGAGGCTGGCCCCACAAGCACGCAAAACCGTTGCGGCTGCTTCGTTGTCCAGCAAGGCTAACAGGAGGTGCTCGACCGTCATGAATTCATGACGCTTGGTACGAGCCTCCTTGAACGCCAGATTCAGAGTGACTTCGAGTTCACGGTTCAACATATCTTTCACCTCTTACCCAGCAGTCGGGGTTAACCGTCCTTCTCGATCTCACAAAGCAACGGATGCTGGCATTCCCTTGCATATTGATTGACCTGCATCGCTTTGGTTTCAGCGACGTCCCGCGTGTAGACACCACAGACGGCCCGCCCTTCGGTATGAACCGCCAGCATGATCTTCGTGGCAAGCTCCCGATTGTGATTGAAAATTCCTTCGAGCACCTCTACGACGAAATCCATTGGCGTGTAGTCATCATTAAACATGACAACTTTGAACATCGGTGGTGCCTTCAGTTGCGGTTTGGCTTCTTCGACGGCCAAGCCGGACGAGTCGTCATCCAATGGCTTGGGACGGTCCTGATTGAATATTAGTCGAATCTCTGGGGATGCACGCATGGGTATAACGGTTCTAGATCGGGGCGCCGAGGCCGGGTAAGTGGAAAGGCTTCACAGCCACCTGACGAGTCGCCTTGACTATCGGCAAAACGATGATACAAACAGTATGTGCCACAACGGCAACGGGCTGCGCGTGTGGGCCATGAGCTGCATCAGCGCGGAATGAAATGGATGTTACTCCAGTGATGGACTCCTTTGCAGAGGGATAACAGCATGCTAAGCGGTAAGGTCAAGTGGTTCAACAACGCCAAAGGCTATGGATTCATCGTAGCAGACGGCGGCGATGAGGACCTGTTCGCCCACTACTCTGCCATTCAGATGGAAGGGTATAGAACTCTGAAAGCTGGGCAAGCGGTCATGTTCGACATTCTGCAAGGTCCCAAGGGCTTGCACGCAACCAATATTCGGTCGCTGCAGACCACTGCGGAAGTAGTGGCGCCGGCCTCACAAGATTCGACCGTAGACGCCTGATTCAGGCAGCAAAAAGGCCGATCATCGATCGGCCTTTTTGTGTTGCTCCCGCACGCTACATGTGGGAGATCATAGCGTCGCCGAATTCCGAGCAAGACAGCAACGTCGCACCGTCCAGCAAACGCTCGAAGTCATAGGTCACCGTCTTCGCTGCGATAGCGCTCTCGGTCGACTTGATGATCAGATCGGCCGCTTCTACCCAACCCATGTGGCGCAGCATCATCTCGGCCGAGAGGATCAACGAACCCGGGTTGACCTTATCCTGACCGGCGTACTTCGGCGCGGTGCCGTGGGTCGCTTCGAACATGGCCACGGTGTCAGACAGGTTGGCACCCGGAGCAATACCGATGCCGCCCACTTCGGCAGCCAGCGCATCGGACAGGTAATCACCGTTGAGGTTGAGCGTAGCGATCACGTCATACTCGGCCGGACGTAACAGAATTTGCTGCAGCATAGCGTCGGCGATGGTGTCTTTGACGACAATATTCTTGCCGGTCACCGGATTCTTGAATTGCATCCAAGGACCGCCATCGAGCAGCTGCGCACCGAACTCGTCACGCGCCACCTCATAGCCCCACTCTTTGAAGGCGCCTTCGGTGAATTTCATGATGTTGCCCTTGTGCACCAGCGTCACCGAGCTGCGATCGTTATCCACCGCGTATTGCAGCGCCTTGCGAACCAGACGCTTGGTACCTTCCAGCGAAACCGGCTTGATACCTATGCCGCAGTTTTCCGTGAAGCGGATCTTTTTGACACCCATCTCTTCGGTGAGAAACTTGATGACTTTCTCCGCCTCCGGGGAACCGGCCTTCCACTCGACACCGGCATAAATGTCTTCCGAGTTTTCACGGAAGATCACCATGTCGACATCGGCAGGCTTCTTCACGGGGCTGGGCACGCCAGTGAACCAGCGAACCGGACGCTGACAGACGTAGAGATCGAGCTCTTGGCGCAATGCAACGTTCAGCGAGCGGATGCCGCCACCAACTGGCGTGGTCAGAGGGCCTTTGATGGAAACAACATAGTCACGCACGGCCTCCAGGGTTTCCTTTGGTAGCCAGGTGTCCTGGTCGTAGACCTGGGTCGCCTTCTCTCCCGCGTAGATTTCCATCCAGGAGATCTTGCGCTGACCACCGTAGGCTTTTTCAACTGCCGCATCGACAACCTTGATCATAACCGGACTGATATCAACCCCAATCCCATCGCCCTCAATGTAAGGGATGATCGGATTGCTGGGAACGGTCAGGGTGTTATCGGCATTGACGGTAATTTTGTCACCGTTGGCAGGCACCTGGATCTTTTGGTATCCCATGCTGGACTCCGTTTCTATGGTTAAACATTAAACAGCGGTCATCTCCGAAGAGTAACCCAGTTGATTCAGCCGAAACCATATGTGCGTTCGTCTTATGGTCTGGGCATTCTTTGACAACGGGCCGCGGTGATATACTGCTTAGGTGACTAACGAGTCATGAGGGGCCAATCGGTTTCCAACGAGACCTTGCTCCTGACCCGCCAGGATGCCAACCGCAGCCAGGCGGAAAAACGCTCAACACTCTAGTGGTGCTGTATCCAACATCATCGCGGCGGATCTCGAGACTGGCTCACCAAACGCAGCCAGAGCGCCTACCTGCGCACCTCGGGGTTCTGTGCACGCCCAGCAAGAGAGAGTCAACTCTACATGTCCACCCGCTCGAAGATTATCTACACCTTCACCGACGAAGCCCCAGCGCTGGCTACTTATTCGCTTCTGCCTATTGTAGAAGCCTTTGCCGCCTCCGCTGATATCGCCGTCGAAACACGTGACATCTCTCTTGCAGGGCGCATTCTTGCAAGCTTTGCCGATCAACTGGATGCCGGGAAGGCAGTTGACGATGATCTGGCCAAGCTCGCAGAGCTGACCGTTCAGCCCGACGCGAACATCATTAAGCTTCCGAACATCAGCGCCTCGGTTCCTCAGCTCAAGGCCGCCATTGCCGAGCTACAAGCCCTCGGTTACAACATCCCCAACTACCCAGAAGACCCGCAGACCGATGCGGAAAAGGAAGCGCGCGCGCGTTACAGCAAGGTACTCGGCAGCGCCGTGAACCCAGTTCTGCGCGAAGGCAACTCCGACCGCCGCGCACCCGCAGCAGTAAAAGCTTTTGCTCGTAAGCATCCGCACTCCATGGGCAAATGGAGCAAGGCTTCGCAGTCCCATGCTGACTACATGCGTGGCGGCGACTTCTTCTCCAGCGAGCAATCCATCACCATGGAAAACGCTGGAGACGTGCGCATCGAATTTGTCGGCAAAGACGGACAAGTCGAACTCAAGAAGCAGATCCCCCTGCAGCAAGGCGAAGTGCTCGACGGCATGTTCATGAGCTGCAATAAGCTCCGCGCGTTCTTCGAAGAGACGCTGCAGGATTGCAAGGAGACCGGCGTGATGTGGTCCCTGCACGTGAAAGCTACGATGATGAAAATCTCTCACCCGATCGTCTTCGGCCACGCCGTGAGCGTCTATTACAAGGACGTTTTCGACAAGTATGGCGAGCTGTTCAAGGAACTGGGCGTCAACCCGAACAATGGCCTCAGTAGCGTTTACGACAAGATCAAGTCCCTGCCGGATTCGCAGCAGGAAGAGATCCTTCATGACATCCATGCGTGCTATGCCGGTCGCCCGGAAATGGCCATGGTTGATTCGGTCAAGGGCATCACCAACCTGCACATTCCAAGCGATGTGATTGTCGATGCCTCCATGCCGGCGATGATCCGCAGTTCCGGTCAGATGTGGGGCAAGGACGGCAAGCTCAAGGACACCAAGGCCGTAATGCCGGAAAGCACCTACGCCCGCATCTACCAAGAGATGATCAACTTCTGCAAAACTAATGGTGCCTTCGACCCGACCACCATGGGTAGCGTGCCGAACGTCGGCCTGATGGCGCAGAAGGCAGAGGAATACGGTTCTCACGACAAGACCTTCGAAATGACTGCCGACGGCACCATGCGTGTCGTACTCGCCGACGGCACCGTATTGATGCAGCACGAAGTGGAGAAAGGCGACATCTGGCGTGCCTGTCAGACCAAGGACGCTCCGATTCGTGACTGGGTCAAGCTGGCCGTTACACGCGCTCGCCAATCGGACACCCCGGCCATTTTCTGGCTTGACCCCGAGCGCGCCCACGATCGTGAGCTTCAGAAGAAGGTCGAAGCCTACCTGCAGGAGCACGACCTGACTGGTCTGGATATCCGCATGATGGGCTACAACGAAGCGATCCGTGTCAGCATGGAACGTCTGATTCGCGGCCAGGACACCATTTCGGTGACCGGCAACGTGCTGCGCGACTACCTGACTGACCTGTTCCCGATCATGGAACTGGGTACGTCGGCGAAAATGCTCTCGGTCGTTCCGCTGATGGCCGGCGGTGGCATGTACGAAACCGGTGCCGGTGGCTCAGCACCCAAGCACGTACAGCAGCTTATTGAAGAAAACCATCTGCGCTGGGATTCGCTCGGTGAGTTCCTGGCGCTGGCGGTATCGCTGGAAGAAACCGGGATCAAGACAGAGAACATCAAAGCCAAGCTGCTTGGCAAAACGCTGGATGCGGCCACCGGCAAACTGCTCGACAATAACAAGTCTCCGTCACGTCGTACCGGCGAGCTGGATAACCGCGGCAGCCACTTCTATCTGGCGCTGTACTGGGCGCAGGAACTGGCAGCACAGACCGAAGACCTGGAACTGCAGGCCTACTTTGCGCCACTGGCCAAACAGTTGAGCGACAACGAGCAGGCCATCATCGCTGAGCTTGCCGAGGTCCAAGGCAAGCCGGTGGAGATCGGCGGTTACTACCGCTCCAACGCGGAACTGACCAGCCAGGTCATGCGTCCTAGCGCGACCTTCAACAGCGCGCTCGCCTCGCTGGCCTGAGTCGTTCGGCGCCGAGTGGCGCTGCTGTAACGAAAACCCCGGCCTGGCGCCGGGGTTTTCCGTTTCAATTCAGGCGGATCGCTACCGCCAACCTAACAGGACAACCCCATACATGACCTGGCATCCCCATATCACAGTCGCTACGATCGTCGAAACAGATGGCCGCTTCCTTATGGTCGAAGAATCAAAAGGGGGCCGGCTGGTATTGAATCAACCCGCAGGCCATCTCGAATCCGGCGAGACGCTCCGCCAGGCGGCTCTGCGCGAAACGCTCGAAGAAACAGGATGGGACGTCGAGCTAAGCGGCGTAGTAGGGATCTATCTCTATACCGCCCCGAGCAATGGCGTGACCTATCAACGCATCTGCTTCGCAGCCAACGCTGTTCGCCACGACCCGCAACGACAGCTCGACACGGGCATTGTCGGCACTCGCTGGATGACGCGCGATGAACTGGCGGCCCAGCCTGAACGCTGGCGCAGTGAGCTGATCCTGCGCTGCATTGATGACTACCTCGCCGGGCCAACCTACGGCCTCGCCGTCGTCCGCGACTGATCCGCCTTAACCGCTGACTGGGTCAGCCTGTTAGAATTCGCCCTTTGCAGTCAGCCCTGAGTTTCTATGTCTGATTCAACCTCCGCTGCTCCTGAAAACCTGCGCGTCATCGTCGGCATGTCCGGCGGCGTCGACTCTTCGGTTTCCGCCCTGCTTCTGCTCGAACAGGGATACCAGGTCGAAGGCCTGTTCATGAAGAACTGGGAAGAAGACGACGGCACCGAATACTGCACCGCGCGGGAAGATCTGGCCGATGCTCAGGCCGTCTGCGACCGGATCGGTATAAAACTGCACACCGCAAATTTTGCCGCCGAATACTGGGACAACGTGTTCGAGCACTTTCTTGCCGAGTACAAGGCCGGGCGGACACCGAACCCGGACATCCTCTGTAACCGCGAGATCAAGTTCAAAGCGTTCCTTGACTATGCGCTTACGCTTGGCGCGGACATGATCGCGACCGGGCACTACGTGCGCCGTCGTGATATTGACGGACACAGCGAGTTGCTCAAGGGGCTCGACCCGAACAAGGATCAGAGCTACTTCCTTCACGCGGTTGGCGGTGATCAGCTGAGCAAGACGCTGTTTCCGGTGGGAGAGCTGGAAAAGCCCGCCGTCCGGGCACTTGCCGAAAAGCACGGCCTCGCGACGGCGAAGAAGAAGGATTCCACCGGTATTTGCTTCATTGGTGAGCGCCGTTTCAGCGATTTTCTCAAGCAATATCTGCCTGCCCAACCGGGTGACATCGAAACGATCGACGGTGAAGTCATCGGTCGCCACCACGGCCTCATGTACCACACCATCGGCCAGCGCCAGGGACTGGGCATCGGCGGGCTCAAGGATGCGAGTGACGAGCCCTGGTACGTACTGAGCAAGGACCTGGAGCGCAACGTGCTGGTCGTCGGGCAAGGCAACGATCACCCCTGGTTGTTCTCCCGCGCCTTGCTCACTTCGGAGATCTATTGGGTCAACCCGATCGAACTGCCCGAACCTTTACGGCTCACCGCCAAGGTTCGCTATCGTCAGAGTGATCAGACCTGCACGGTGGAGCGGACCGCCAAGGGGTATCGCGCTGTATTCGACGAACCTCAACGCGCCGTCACTCCGGGGCAATCCGTGGTGTTTTACGATGGCGATGTCTGCCTCGGAGGCGGCGTCATCGAGACGGCGGAACCCTGGTTCGCCGGAGTTCGCCCATGACGCCGATGCGGGAACAACTGGTAGCGCTCGGCGCGGTATTCGAAGCCGCGACGCTGGTCGACCGAATCGCTCGGACCGGACAGGTCCCAAATGCTGCGCTCGCCAGCATCCTGGGCAGCCTGCTGGTGCGCGAGGACAAGCCTGCATTGGAGATATACGGCGGCGACGACCTGAACCTGCGCGACGGCTATCGAGCCCTGGTTGGCGCACTTGAGCGCGACACCAGCAGCCTGCAGCGCGAGCCGCTGCGCTACGCACTGGCCATGATAGGACTGGAGCGCCAGCTGGATAAACGCAGCGACCTGTTGCAGGTGATCGGCACTCGGCTGGACCAGATACAGCAACAAGCAGACCATTTCGGGCTGACCCATGAAAACGTAATCGCCTCCTTTGGCGGCCTGTATCAGGACACCCTGAGCACCTTTCGCCAACGCATCCAGGTGCAAGGCGACATGCGCCACCTTCAACAGACCGACAATGCTGCCAAGATTCGCGCGCTTCTCTTAGCTGGAATTCGCTCCGCGCGACTCTGGCGTCAGCTGGGCGGTCATCGTTGGCAGATGGTTTTCAGCCGTCGCAAAATGCTAGACGCGCTTTACCCCATGCTCCGCTCGGAATAAGCCAGGACGAGGCTATACGACAACCGTTCTAGCCAAGGCGGAAGTCATCCCTCTGCTTTCATGTATAATCTGCGCCCTCTTTTCGTTGCCCGACTGTCCGAGAACGCCCTCTATGCAGCTTTCCTCGCTTACCGCGGTTTCCCCTGTCGATGGCCGCTACGCCGGCAAAACCAGCGCTCTGCGTCCAATTTTCAGCGAGTTCGGTCTGATTCGCTGCCGCGTTCAAGTTGAAGTTCGCTGGTTGCAGCGCCTGGCAGCACATGCCGGCGTACCGGAAGTCGCCCCCTTCTCCGACGAGGCCAACGCCCTGCTCGACCAGCTGGCCGAAAACTTCCAGGTCGAGCACGCCGAGCGCGTCAAGGAATTCGAGCGCACCACCAACCACGATGTGAAAGCGGTGGAGTACCTGCTGAAGGAGCAAGCCAAACAGCTTCCCGAACTGGCCAAAGTCAACGAGTTCATCCACTTCGCCTGCACCAGCGAAGACATCAACAACCTCTCCCACGCGCTGATGCTGCGAGAGGGGCGCGACGACGTACTGTTGCCGCTGATGCGCCAACTCGCGGAGGCCATCCGCGCACTGGCGGTAACCCATGCCGACGTTCCGATGCTGTCGCGCACGCATGGCCAGCCCGCCTCGCCCACTACACTCGGCAAAGAACTGGCCAACGTGGTCTACCGCCTCGAGCGTCAGATCGCACAGATCGCCGCCGTCCCCCTGCTGGGCAAGATCAACGGCGCGGTCGGCAACTACAACGCCCACCTGTCTGCCTATCCGAACGTCGACTGGGAAGCCAACGCGCGCGAATTCATTGAGGGTGACCTGGGTCTGTCGTGGAACCCCTACACGACGCAGATCGAGCCTCACGATTACATCGCAGAGCTATTCGACGCCGTCGCACGCTTCAACACGATTCTTATCGATTTCGATCGCGACATCTGGGGCTACATTTCGCTGGGCTATTTCAAGCAGCGTACCGTCGCTGGCGAGATCGGCTCTTCGACCATGCCGCACAAGGTCAACCCGATCGACTTCGAAAACTCCGAAGGCAATCTGGGCATTGCCAACGCGCTGCTGCAGCACCTGGCGAGCAAGTTGCCGATCTCCCGCTGGCAACGTGACCTGACCGACTCGACCGTGCTGCGTAACCTCGGCGTCGGCTTTGCACACAGCGTCATTGCCTACGAGGCGAGCCTCAAGGGCATCGGCAAGCTGGAGCTCAACGAAGCGCGCATAGCCGAGGACCTCGACGCCTGCTGGGAAGTGCTGGCCGAGCCGATTCAGACCGTCATGCGCCGCTACGCCATCGAGAACCCCTACGAGAAGCTCAAGGAGCTCACCCGGGGCAAGGGCATCAGCCCCGAGGCCCTACAGGCATTCATCGATGGCCTCGAAATACCGGCCGAAGCCAAGGCAGAGCTACGCAAGCTCACCCCGGCCAGCTACATCGGCAATGCCGCGGCCCAAGCCGCGCGGATCTGAACGCCCTCTTCTTTTTGCACGCCCGGCTGTGCCGGGCGTTTTTATTTGCAGCTCTGTAACAGAGCAAGGTACCTGGCATGACTTCCGATATCCCTTTGCAAATTCTCGGCGGCATCAGCTCGCGCGAGTTCCTGCGCGATTACTGGCAAAAAAAGCCGCTTCTGATCCGCCAGGCAATCCCTTCGTTCGAAAGCCCGGTGTCCCCGGACGAACTGGCCGGCCTTTCACTGGAAGAGGAAGTCGAGTCGCGCCTGGTCATTGAGCATGGTGAAACCCCCTGGGAGTTACGTCGCGGGCCGTTCAGCGAAGATACTTACCAGAGCCTGCCAGAGCGCGATTGGACCTTGCTGGTCCAGGCGGTTGACCAGCTGGTTCCGGAAGTCGCTGAGCTCATCGAACACTTTCGCTTTTTACCCAACTGGCGAATCGATGATGTGATGATCAGCTTCGCGGCGCCGGGTGGCGGTGTCGGCCCTCACTTCGACAATTACGATGTATTCCTGTTGCAGGCCCATGGCCAGCGCCGCTGGCGCGTCGGACAGATGTGCGACGGCGACAGCCCGGTACTTCAACACGCCGACTTACGTATCCTCGCGGACTTCCAAGGCACGGATGAATGGGTCCTCGAGCCCGGCGACATGCTCTATCTACCGCCGCGCCTCGCGCATTTCGGTACAGCCGAAGATGCTTGCATGACCTACTCGCTGGGCTTCCGAGCACCCAGCGCAGCAGAAGTGCTGACTCACTTCACAGACTTTCTAGCGCAGTTCCTGCCCGAGGAAGAGCGTTACAGCGATGCCGACCTGGTCCCGGTCGAAGACCCGCACCAGATTCAAAACGATGCGCTGGAGCGGCTGCGAGCCATGCTCGCCGAGCATATGGGTGATGAGCGTCTGTTACTCACCTGGTTTGGTCAGTTCATGACTGAGCCTCGCTACCCCGAGCGCGTACAAGGACCCGAAATCGAAGAGCAGGAGTTGCTCGCCACGCTGAATGATGGCGCCATACTGGTGCGAAATCTGAGCGCCCGACTGGCCTGGAGCGAAGTGGACATCGGCTTGCTGCTGTTCGCCAGTGGTCAGAGCCGACTGCTTCCGAGCCACTTGCGGGATCTGCTGAAGCTGATCTGCTCGGCGGATGCGCTGCATAAAGAAAACCTCGCTGCCTGGCTGAGCGACGAGGATGGGCGTAATCTGGTGTGGCAATTAGTCAAACAGGGAAGTCTGGAGTTTGCTGATGAGTGAGATAGAGGTTCGCATCGCCGACTGGCAGCAGGACAACGCCGAACTACGCCGGATCCGTGAGACCGTGTTCATTGCAGAGCAGTCGGTACCGCCTGAACTGGAGTGGGATGCGGACGATGCAGAGGCGGTCCACTTTCTGGCACTGGAAAGCGGTTATCCAATCGGTACCGCGCGATTGCTCAGCGACGGTCACATCGGACGTGTTTCGGTCCTTCGCGATTGGCGCGGTATGAACGTCGGAGGCGCCTTGATGCAAGCTGTGATCAAGGAGGCCGAGCGTCGCGGCCTCAGCGAACAGCGACTCACCGCGCAGGTCCATGCCACCGCGTTCTACGAACGACTTGGTTTCGAGGTGATCAGTGATGAATTCCTCGAAGCAGGCTTACCCCATGTCGACATGCTTCGCAAGAGCGGCTGATCTCGCATGAACGCCGACGACCCGGATCGTTCGAACATCGCACCTGAGCTGGCGGCGATCGAGTTCCAATCGCCGGGTCGCTTCATAGTCCACAACCCGCCTGCGTCAGCGGATCAACCGGATCAGTGGCAGCCCGCCCCCTTTGTGCTTGGGACTGTAACAACGATCCAGCGATTCGAATCTCCCGATGATGCTC
The DNA here is from genome assembly GCF_003325755.1 of Pseudomonas sp. SST3. The sequence goes on from NZ_QORI02000020.1 coordinate 68,233, forward strand.
GCCGGCATGCACTCGCTCTGCTCGGCCAGGCGCAGCGCACTCTGACGCTTTACAGCCCTGACTTCGAGCCCTTGCTGTACAACCACAGCAGCATTCAGCAGGCTTGTGTGCGCTTTCTCCTGACGCACCCGCGCAACCAACTGCGCGTCCTGCTCAAGGATTCTTCTCGAGCCGTCAAACAGGGTCACCGCTTGCTCAACCTGGCACGCCGTTTGAGCAGTAACATGCATATTCGCAAGCTTCACCCGGATTATCCCGCGCAAACCTGCGCCTTTCTTGTGGCGGATGGCTGCGGCCTGCTGGTTCGCCCTGAGCCGGATCAGTTCATTGGCTATGCGCTTTATCGGGACCCCGGACGTGCGCGCCAGCTTCAACGACAATTCGACACGGCCTGGGATCACAGCCTGTCCGATCCCGACCTGGGGAGCTTTCTGCTATGACTCGCTGCTTTCTCGCCGCCCTTTCGCTGCTGGCCAGCCTATCGCTTCAAGCTGCGACCGAAGTGATCCCGCTGAACTTCCGCCTGGCCGAAGACGTTCTGCCGGTCGCACAATCCGTTGTCGGCGATCAGGGCAAGGTGAACGCCTACGGCAATCAGCTGATCGTCAACGCGCCCTCCTCGGTGATTAGCGAGCTGCGTAATGTGCTGTCGCAGCTGGATAACGAACCCCGAAGGTTGCTCATCAGCATCGATACGCAAAACTCGGCAGCGGGCGACGAGAGCGGTCACCGCGTCGACGGTTCGATCGGCGTCGGCGATGTCGAGGTCCAGACGGGACGTGGCGAGAAGAACGGCCGTGATCAGGTGCGTATCATCCGGCGCAGCACGACCAGCCAGGGCAGTGGCGTTCAGCAGGTTCAGGCAACCGAGGGGTATCCGGCGCTCATTCAGGTGGGTCAGAGCGTGCCGATCACCACCAGCGGCACCGATAGCTACGGCCAGATTTATCAGCAGACCCAATTTCGCGACGTCACCCGCGGATTCTATGCCACGGCGACGGTGCACGGGGATCGCGTACAGGTAACCATCAGCAGCCGCCAGGATCGCATGAGCTCTTCCCGCCCAGACACCATCGACATTCAGGAGACCGATACCCGCGTCAGCGGACGACTCGGAGAATGGATTTCCCTCGGCGGAATCGACGAGAGCGCCACTTCCAATCAGAGCGGGAGCCTGCGGCGCTATTCCACGCAGGGACGCCAAGACCTTTCGCTACGACTGAAAGTAGACACGCTGAATTAGAATAGTTCGGCCGTCCTGCCACAATCCCGCGAATTATGTAGTGACCTCAAAAAAGCACTACAAAACGTTTGACGAACGTTTTTCGTCAGCGCATTATGGCCCCGCTCCCGCTAACCAGGGGCCCTGGCAAGGGTCTCCGGACCGCACTCAGCCAACCAGCAGAGGCGTTCCGTGACTGTACTGCCCACAAGGCGGACTGACGAGGTTGCGACTGGAACGAGTCGTCCTGAGGGACGGGGAAGCGATTAACGCATCAGCTCGAGACATCAGTACTGCTGAGTCACGCAACGGCCTCTGCCACTGCGCGCCGGAATGCCACGATCATTCCGCAGCCAGCCGACGTCTTTCGCGATCGTAACTGCACACCCCTCCTCTCCTTGGTTCAGTCCTCGTCCCGGTCGGTATTTCGACGCTCTGCCGCGTGTTGTCCGCATGATCAGCGCTAGCACGTAGGTTTCGGTGGGAAAAGTCGGTGCTCAACCAAACACGAATTTTTTTGAAGGATTGACCATGTCCGCTTATCAAAACGACATCAAGGCCGTTGCCGCTCTGAAAGAAGTAGCTGGAAGCAGCTGGAGCGCTATCAACCCTGAATCCGTCGCTCGCATGCGTGCTCAGAACCGTTTCAAGACCGGTCTGGAAATTGCCCAGTACACCGCCGACATCATGCGCAAGGACATGGCTGAGTATGACGCCGACTCCTCCGTCTATACTCAGTCGCTGGGTTGCTGGCACGGTTTCATCGGTCAGCAGAAGCTAATCTCCATCAAAAAGCACCTGAAGACCACCAACAAGCGCTACCTCTACCTGTCCGGCTGGATGGTTGCTGCTCTGCGTTCCGAGTTCGGCCCGCTGCCCGACCAGTCGATGCACGAAAAGACTGCCGTTTCCGATCTGATCGAAGAGCTCTACACCTTCCTGCGTCAGGCCGACTCCCGCGAACTGGACCTGCTGTTCACCGCCCTGGATGCCGCTCGTGAAGCTGGCGACACCGCCAAGGCTGCTGAAATCCAGAACCAGATCGACAACTACGAAACTCACATCGTCCCGATCATCGCCGACATCGACGCCGGCTTCGGTAACCCGGAAGCCACCTACCTGCTGGCAAAGCGCATGATCGAAGCAGGCGCTTGCTGCATCCAGATCGAGAACCAGGTCTCCGACGAGAAGCAGTGCGGTCACCAGGACGGTAAAGTGACCGTTCCTCACGCCGACTTTCTCGCCAAGATCGCTGCCGTTCGCTACGCGTTCCTGGAGCTGGGCATCGACAACGGCGTAATCGTTGCGCGTACCGACTCCCTGGGTGCCGGCCTGACCAAGCAGATCGCCGTAACCAAAGAGCCAGGCGACCTGGGCGACCAGTACAACTCCTTCCTGGATTGCGAAGAAATCACCGAAGCCGAACTCGGCAACGGCGACGTCGTGATCAAACGCGAAGGCAAACTGCTGCGTCCGAAGCGCCTGCCAAGCAACCTCTTCCAGTTCCGCAAAGGCACTGGCGAAGCTCGCTGCGTACTGGACTGCGTCACTTCGCTGCAGAACGGTGCCGATCTGCTGTGGATCGAAACCGAGAAGCCGCACGTTGGTCAGATCGCTGCCATGGTTGACGAAATCCGCAAGGTTATCCCGAACGCCAAGCTGGTCTACAACAACAGCCCGTCCTTCAACTGGACCCTGAACTTCCGTCAGCAGGTGTTCGATGCGTTCGTTGCTGAAGGCAAGGACGTTTCGGCCTATGACCGCGCCAAGCTGATGAGCGTCGAATACGACGAGACCGAGCTTGCTCAGGTTGCCGACGAGAAGATCCGTACCTTCCAGAAGGACGGCTCCGCTCATGCAGGCATCTTCCACCACCTGATCACTCTACCGACTTACCACACCGCCGCGCTGTCCACCGACAACCTGGCTAAGGGTTACTTCGCAGAAGAAGGCATGCTTGCATACGTCAAAGGGGTACAACGCCAGGAGCTGCGTCAGGGCATTGCCTGCGTCAAGCACCAGAACATGGCTGGCTCCGACATCGGCGACAACCACAAGGAGTACTTCGCTGGCGAAGCTGCTCTGAAGGCAAGCGGCAAAGACAACACCATGAACCAGTTCCACTAATAATGGATTCAAACCCGGCTTGCGGTCCGGGTCGGTAATGTGAACGAAACCTCGGCATCGCCGGGGTTTCGTTTTGTTGGCAAACGGTCAAACGGACCGCTTGTCGCCGCCCACGCGACTGTCATTAAGCTGTCGCATGCCCCACCTAGCGTCACAGTTCCGTCGATTAACCAATGGAGCTGCGTCGTGACTGACGATACCCACAAAACAATGTTCGGCAATGGCGATGAGCTGCCCAGCAACCGTTCAGCCAACCCTCATATTCAAGATCTCGTCAGTTTAGGGCGACGCAAGGTGCTGACCGGCGGCGCAGCTATTGGCGCGCTTGCCTTTCTAGGCGGTATCCCTGCGATTGCCGGGGCAGCCGAGCCTACCGGCACTGGCGGTGGATTGTCTTTCCAGCGACGCACCCGCCTCCCATTCGGTGCGGTGGGCATAACCAGAGCCGATACTGTCACGGTCCCATCTGGCTATTCCGCGAAAGTCTTCATTCCCTGGGGTACGCCTATTTGCGGAAGCTACCCGGGTTATCTGGAAGACGCCAGCAACACAGCGGAACAGCAAGCGCAGCAGACTGGCATGCACCATGACGGCATGCATTTTTTCCCCATGGATGCAAAGTTCAAGGGACGCAAGAGCGATCATGGACTGCTCGCGCTGAATCATGAGTATATAGATGCGCCTTTACTTCACCGAAATGGCCCCTCTGTGGTTAACGGCAAACGCGTCGACGCCGATGAAGTCCGGAAGGAGATCAACGCTCATGGTGTATCGGTCGTGGAGATCCGCCGCAACGCCCGTGGCGAATGGGCAGTGCTGCCGTCGGCTCGTAACAGACGCATCACTGGCGCAACCCCTATGCGGATCGAAGGCCCAGCACGCGGCCATGAGCTGATGAAGACCCGCTATAGCCCAAGCGGAACCTCCACTCGGGGTACGTTGAATAACTGCGCGAACGGCTATACCCCTTGGGGGACTTACCTGACCTGCGAGGAAAACTGGGCTGGCTATTTCGCGAGCCGAGACACCGAACTCCCGCGCCACTTGCAGCGCTACGGACTACGCTCTACGAGCCGCTACGGTTGGGAGACAATTCAGGGCGATGAATTCCAGCGTTTCGATGCTACGGTTTCCGCCGAGGACCCCCGAGCCGACTATCGCAACGAGCCCAACACCTTTGGCTGGATCGTCGAAATCGATCCGTTCGATCCCGACTCGACACCTGTGAAGCATACTGCTCTGGGTCGTTTTGCTCACGAGGGGCTGGTGTTTGCGCCGGCCAAACCTGGCTGGCCAGTCGTATGCTATTCCGGCGACGACTCGCAGAACGAATACATCTATAAGTACGTCAGCCGCGACAGGTACCGCCCTCTGCGCAGCGATAGCCGCCTCCTCGATGAGGGCACGTTGTATGTCGCTCGTTTCAATCCGGACGGCAGCGGAGACTGGCTACCACTGGACTTTGACGATGCGGGATTTCAGCAGGCGTGCGCCGCGGCCAACGTCGTATTTGCTGACCAAGGCGATGTGATGATCAATACTCGCCTCGCTGCCGATGTCGTCGGGGCGACTAAAATGGATCGCCCGGAATGGGGCGCCGTGCATCCCGACACGGGCGAGGTGTATTTCACGCTGACGAACAATAGCGCTCGAGAGGATGCGGAGGCGGCAAACCCTCGCGCACCGAACCGCTACGGGCACATCATTCGTTGGCGCGAAGCCGGACGAAACCACGTTGGCACGCAGTTCAAGTGGGACCTTTACCTGCTCGCCGGGCCACAAAGTGATAGCCGCGATCCACGTGGAGGGCCGCTGAACGAAGACAACATTCTGGCAAGCCCGGACGGACTCTGGTTCGACAATGACGGGCGGCTCTGGATCCAGACAGACATGAGCGGAAGCCAGCTGAGCACCGGCCCCTTCGGCAACAATCAGATGCTGGTGTCTGACCCGAGATCAGGCGAAACCAAGCGATTCCTCGTTGGACCGAAGGGGGCCGAAGTAACCGGTATTACCGCGACCCCCGACTTCCGCACCCTATTCGTCAATATTCAACATCCTGGCGAAGGCTCAACGTCTACTGACTACACGAGCGTATGGCCCGATGGTCCGGGTCGCCGCCCACGCTCGGCGACGGTAATCATCAGCCGTGACGATGGCGGACGAGTGCTTTAGCCTGATGGTGCGTCCGGCACAGCCGGGCGCACTAGACCGACGATTTTCCTTCGGCTGTGGTAAACAGTCCCCAACTAGACATGAATAGCGCAGCGATAAGAGGGCCGATCACGAAACCGTTCAGGCCGAATAGTGCGAGCCCGCCCAACGTCGAGATTAATACCAGGTAATCGGGCATTTTAGTGTCCTTGCCCACGAGAACTGGCCTCAGGATGTTATCAACCAGGCCAATCACCAGGATTCCATAAAGCGTAAGGATCACGCTCTGGATGATCATCCCGTTCATCAAGAAATAGATCGCTACTGGCGTCCATATAAGCCCTGCGCCGATCGCTGGGAGCAGAGACAAGAACGCCATAAGTACACCCCAGAGCAATGCCGCCGGAATGCCCAGAATGGCAAAGATCACTCCGCCGAGAACTCCTTGGGTGGCCGCCACCACGATATTGCCTTTTACGGTCGCTCTGACCACTCGAGTGAATTTGCTGAACAGCCGGCGTTTCTGATTGTCGCTCAATGGCAGCGCTCGCCTGATCAGCACCACCAGTTCCCGTCCATCTCGAATAAGAAAGAACAGTAGATACAGCATCACGAAAAAGCTGACGAGAAACTGAAAGGTTCCCTGACCAAAACTGAATGCTTTGGTCGCAAGAAACTGACTGCCTTCTAGCGCGCCACTTGCAAGGCGTTCGCGTATCTGATCGACGTCACCAAGACCAAACCGCTGCAGTTGTAGCTGAAACGACGCGGGCAACAATTCTCTAGCGTCGCCGACGAAACTATCTATATCGAGCTCACCGCTCTCAATCTGTTTGTAAAGCGAAGATCCCTCCTGAACGAGCAGACCTGTAATCAGAATAACCGGCAGTACCGCAACAACGAGACACACCAGTAAGGTAACCAGCGCAGTCAGATTTCGTCTGTTACCTAAATGAGGCGAGAGGCGGCTTTGCAGCGGCGCGAAGATGATGGCCAGAATGACGGCCCAGAATACCGCACCGTAATACGGGAACAGTATCCAGCCGAATGCAATGCTTACGACGAGTAACAGAGCAAGAAACACTTTCTGCTCAAGGGTGGCGTTCACTATCTGCATCCTATCGCTGCGGCTGTATCTATTAGTCAGCGATTGCCGTAAGGAGTGCTGAATCGAGCGATAGGCAGTGGTGGAGGCGCCGTCTTCGCAACGGCGCATAATCTGAGAGGGTTAAGGGCTAACCCATCATTACAGGGTCATGGCTGCAATCCAGCCAAATGCCAGGAGCGGCAGGTTGTAATGCAGAAAAGTCGGCACGACGGTGTCCCAGATGTGGTTGTGCTGGCCATCCGCGTTCAATCCGGCTGTTGGGCCCAATGTCGAATCGGAAGCAGGTGAGCCCGCGTCACCCAGTGCGCCGGCCGTCCCCACCAGACTGACGATCGCCAATGGACTAAAACCGAGCTCAAGCCCGAGCGGGACAAAAATTGCCGCGATGATCGGAACCGTTGAAAATGACGACCCGATGCCGATCGTGACTAATAGCCCCACCAGCAACATCATCAAGGCTCCGATGGCCTTGCTGTTGCCGATCCATTCCGCAGACGCGTCAACAAGCGTTTTCACCTCGCCAGTCTCGCGCATCACTTCCGCAAACCCAGCGGCGGCGATCATGATGAAGCCGATCATCGCCATCATCTTCATGCCTTCGGTGAATAGGTCATCCGCCTCTTTCCAGCGCACCACTCCAGAGACGGAGAAGATAACGAAACCTATCAGCGCCCCGATAATCATCGAGTCCAACCAGAGCTGGACAATGAACGCTGCAGCTACAGCCAGAGCTGCTACCAACAGCGTGAGCGGACTGTAGCTGGCACCAGTTGTTTGCGATTGATCGACTTTGGCCAGATCATAAGCGCGCGGCTTACGATAGGTGAACATGGCTATCAGCAGGCCTGCCGTCATTCCAAGTGCCGGTATCAGCATGGCCTGGCTCACATTGATTCCGCCGATGTCAGCTCCGCTCTTGGCAACGTTTGCGAGCAGGATCTCCTTCAGGAAGATGCTTCCGAAGCCAACGGGTAGAAACATATATGGCGTGACCAAACCAAACGCCAATACGCATGCAATCAGTCGTCGGTCGATCTGTAGCTTGCTCAGTACATACAACAGTGGCGGGACTAGTAGGGGAATGAAGGCGATGTGAATCGGAAGAATATTCTGCGATGACACGGCGACCGCAAGCAGCAGGCCGACCATCATCCACTTGACCGATCCGCCAGCCTGGGACTCACGCTTGCCGACCATAGCCAGTGCGCGATCAGCCAATGCGTGAGCCAGCCCACTCTTCCCGATCGCTACTGCAAACGCACCAAGCAGCGCGTAGGACAGCGCAACCGTCGCGCCTCCACCAAGTCCTTTATTGAACGCAGCGAGGCTACCGTCCAGTCCCAGCCCGCCCAGCACACCGCCCGCGATAGCACCGGCAATCAGCGCCACAACGACATGGACCTTACACAGACTAAGGATCAGCATGATGCCAACTGCTGCCACTACTGCGTTCATCTTGACTCCTCAAAGCGGCGCGTGCCAGTAAAAAGCCGCGTACTTTGCCTCAAGCTCGCTGGAGTGTCAAAGAGCTATTGCAAAACATCAAACAAGCTCTGCGCTGACTTCCCTTCGCTGGTTATTTAGCTGCGATTTGCAGATACAAAACGATAAGATGCGACGATTCGCTTCTTTTTTTGGACAGATCAATGGAAATATTCAAGGAATTCACGTTCGAGTCAGCGCACCGCTTGCCACATGTGCCCGAAGGCCATAAATGCGGACGTTTGCACGGTCATTCATTTCGGGTCGCGATTTATCTGGAAGGCGAAGTAGACGCGCGCACAGGTTGGATTCGAGATTTCGGTGAGATAAAACAGATCTTCAAACCGCTCTACGATCAGCTCGACCATAACTATCTAAACGACTTGCCAGGTCTGGAAAATCCGACCAGCGAGAACCTCGCAAAATGGATCTGGCACAAGCTAAAGCCACTACTACCGGAGTTGTCGCGGATACGCATCCACGAAACCTGCACAAGTGGCTGTGAGTACCGTGGGATCTAACTGTCTTGTCGAGACAGTTCTGGATAGTTGCCAAGTCGTTTGGCACTCACACTTTATGTTCGATGGTCGAGGCGTCGTTGAGAAGGCGATGGCGCTCCGACGTTTTGACATCAAGACCAGCGCCGCTCTTCAGTCACTTCTCACAGCCGCAACCTAAAATGTTCATCCGCTCGCCGGGCTCTTCCTACAGATAGCTAAAACTTCCGATCCTGACGAGCGCCTCGATAACACATCCTTGGTTATGAAACCGCTCAAGGTAGTTATCTCAGACCCGCTCGTTTGTCGCGAATCCGATACGTGCTATTAGCCTGAGCATGCCAAAGAAGCCTCCACGGCAGTTATCCAGGCGCCGCCAAATCGCTTTTCCGCGACAGGATTCTTCGGGCCATCCTGTCACTTGATCGACTAGTCGGTAACTTGCTGTACAGATCAAGCACCACGCTTTGGGACAGCTTGTTCATAGGGTAGACGACGGCTATCCACCGTAGCAGGCTGGCATTGTCATTCGAACTCGCCGCTAGGCGACCTATGGCTGGGCCGCTTTCTGAGCCCTGCTCGGTCGGGCATGCTGCCAGCCCCAGGAGCCGATCGACTTTTCTTTCGCGCAAAGACAAACCCCCGGCCATCTTTCGATGATCGGGGGTTTGGTGTAGAAGCTTGACGATGACCTACTCTCACATGGGGAGACCCCACACTACCATCGGCGATGCGTCGTTTCACTACTGAGTTCGGGATGGGATCAGGTGGTTCCAACGCTCTATGGTCGTCAAGCAATTCGGTTGGGGAGTCGGTGTTGAGTCGCTTCCCCTAATTGGGTATGTGATGGTGTTTCGGTGTTGCTTTCGCTTTGCGAGCGA
>NZ_QORI02000021.1 GCF_003325755.1 Pseudomonas sp. SST3
CTCCATTGGCAAACCTGCCTACTACGAGCAGAAGCCAGCCGTGGACAAGGAAATCGTCAAGGCGTACGGCCTGACTATCCAGTATTTCGCAGCAAACGAGCGCATCGTGCTGATCGATCAGGCGAAAGTGGTGCAGGAAGGCAATACTTTCGAAGGCGAAAAGATTGTCTATGACACTCAGCGGCAGATCGTCAACGCCGGCCGTGCTACCAATGCCGATGTCACCACGCCACGCCCTCGCGTGGATATGGTCATCCAGCCGCGCAAGAAAGAGCAGGCAGCGGAGCAGACCGAGTAATGGCAATCCTGAAGGCCCAGCATTTGGCGAAAAGCTACAAGAGCCGCCAGGTCGTACGCGATGTCAGCCTGTCCATCGAAAGCGGACAAATCGTCGGCCTTCTAGGGCCCAACGGTGCAGGCAAGACGACGTGCTTCTACATGATCGTAGGCCTGGTCAAAGCCGATCAGGGGCGGGTATTGATCGATGAGCAGGATGTCACCCATCTGCCGATGCATGGCCGCGCCCGGGCCGGTATCGGCTACCTGCCGCAGGAAGCTTCAATCTTCCGCAAGCTGTCAGTGACCGACAATATCATGGCGATCCTGGAAACCCGCAAGGATCTCGATCGCAGCGGTCGCCAGCAGGCGCTGGAAGGGCTGCTGCAGGAGTTTCACATCCACCATATCCGCGACAGTCTCGGCATGAGCCTTTCCGGAGGCGAGCGGCGTCGCGTCGAGATCGCTCGCGCGCTGGCCACGGCGCCCAAGTTCATCCTTCTTGACGAGCCATTCGCCGGTGTCGACCCGATCTCGGTTGGTGACATCAAACAGATCATCCATCATCTGAAGGCCAAGGGCATCGGCGTGCTCATCACCGATCACAACGTACGCGAGACGCTAGACATCTGCGAAACCGCTTACATCGTCAATGACGGTCAGCTGATCGCCGAGGGCGACGCTGAGACGATCCTGGCCAACCAATTGGTGAAGGAAGTCTACCTCGGACACGAATTCCGCCTCTGATCCTACTTTTTTCCACCGAGACGCACGCCTAGGGCTAGGCAAAGGCTTCTTCAGCAGGCATATAATTTGCTTACATCGGCGCCAGCAGCGCCAGCGAAATCGGAACAGGCGCGGTTGCGCCGGCAAACAAGGTTCGAAGTCCTCTGCCATGAAACCATCGCTAGTCCTGAAGATGGGCCAGCAGCTGACGATGACACCGCAGCTGCAACAAGCCATACGATTGCTTCAGTTATCCACGCTCGATCTTCAGCAGGAGATTCAGGAAGCGCTGGACTCCAATCCCATGCTCGAGCGCGAAGAGGACGGAGACGACTTTGATAACTCCGACCCGATGGCCGAGTCGATCGAGAAAAAGCCGGAAAACACCTCCGCCGAGCAGAGCGAGCCGGACAATCACTACGAGGAACCCATCAACACGGTGGAGAACCTTGAGGAAGGCGACTGGAGCGAGCGCATCCCTAACGAGCTGCCCGTGGACACGGCCTGGGAAGACATCTACCAGACTAGCGCCAGTAGCTTGCCCAGCAATGATGACGATGAGTGGGATTTCACCAGCCGCACCTCCACCGGCGAAAGCCTGCAGAGTCATCTGCTCTGGCAACTCAATCTGGCCCCAATGAGCGACACTGACCGTCTCATCGCGGCCACCCTGATCGATTGCATCAACCCACAGGGTTATCTCGACGAAACCCTCGAGGAGGTGCTCGAGTCGTTCGATCCGGAACTGGAAATCGAACTCGACGAGATCGAAGTGGTGCTGCGCCGCATCCAGCAGTTCGAACCGGCCGGCATCGGCGCCCGTGACCTGCGCGAGTGCCTGTTGTTGCAGCTTCGCCAGCTTCCCGAGCGAACCCCCTGGCTGAGCGAGGCAACGCGACTTGTCAGCGATCACCTGGATATCCTCGGCAGCCGCGACTACAGCCTGCTGATGCGCCGCATGAAGCTCAAGGAGGACGAGCTGCGCCAGATCATTGATCTGATCCAGACGCTCAATCCCCGCCCCGGCTCACAGATCGAAGCAGGCGAGCCGGAGTACGTCGTGCCTGACGTGATCGTGCGCAAGCACAATGGCCGCTGGCTGGTCGAGCTGAATCAGGAAGCGATGCCGCGCCTGCGGGTGAACGCGCAGTATGCAGGCTTCGTCAAACGTGCCGACGCCAGTGCCGACAATACCTTCATGCGTAACCAGTTGCAGGAAGCGCGCTGGTTCATCAAGAGCCTGCTCAGCCGTAACGAAACACTGATGAAGGTCGCCACGCAGATTGTCGAGCACCAGCGCGGCTTCTTCGAACACGGCGATGAAGCCATGAAGCCGCTGGTGCTGCATGACATCGCCGAGGCGGTAGGGATGCACGAGTCAACGATCTCCCGGGTCACGACGCAGAAATTCATGCATACGCCCCGCGGCATCTACGAACTGAAATACTTCTTCTCCAGCCACGTCAGCACAGCCGAGGGCGGCGAATGCTCGTCCACAGCGATACGGGCGATGATCAAGAAGCTGGTCGCGGCGGAAAACGCCAAAAAGCCATTGAGTGACAGCAAGATCGCTGATCTACTGGAGGCACAGGGTATTCAAGTTGCGCGTCGCACCGTCGCCAAGTACCGCGAGTCACTCGGTATCGCGCCATCCAGCGAACGTAAGCGACTGATGTAAATGCCAGGCACCTGATTGATGTCTTCCGGTGGCGGGTCCTCAGCCCACCAATCCGTTTGTGGCAAAAAGGAGATGCAGTATGCAAGTCAACATCACTGGCCTTCACCTGGAAATCACAGAAGCCCTGCGTGACTACGTCGACGAGAAGTTCGATCGACTGGAGCGGCATTTCGATCGCATCATTGCCATTCAGGTCATCCTTCAGGTCGAGAAACTCAAGCAGAAAGCCGAAGCCACGCTGCACGTAGCCGGGCGCGAAGTCGTCGCCAATGCCGAACATGGCGACATGTACGCAGCCATAGACCTGCTTGTCGACAAGCTGGACCGACAGCTCATCAAGCACAAAGAAAAACAGCTCGACCATAACCAGGGCGCCCTAGCTCGCTGACCCATCATGATCCGAATCGAAAACATACTGACCCCCGGACGTTCTCTGGTGAACGTACCGGGCGGCAGCAAGAAACGCGTCCTGGAACAGATCGCCAAAGTGCTCGGCCGAGACCTTCCAGACCTCGACTCCCAAGCCATCTTCGAAAGTTTCGTTGCTCGTGAGAAGCTCGGCTCTACCGGCTTCGGCAACGGAATTGCTATTCCTCATTGCCGGATGCCCGGCTGCACGTCACCGCTCAGCGCGGTGCTGCGGCTCGATACACCAGTGGATTTCGATGCCATCGATGGTGCGCCGGTCGATCTGCTGTTCGTTCTGCTGGTGCCGGAAGCAGCGACCGACGAACACCTTGAACTGCTTCGGCAAATCGCCAGCATGCTGGACCGCGACGAGGTCCGCGAACGCCTCCGCCAGGCCAATACGGGACCGGACCTGTATCAGGCCGTCGTCGATATTCAGAGCGGTCGCTAGGGCCTGTTGACGTTTCGCTGTGGCCGCAACCGAGGCCCTGACGAAACGGCATTCATCGCCCTACGCTGAGTGAGGAAGAGACGTGCCCAAAACCTGCAAACTCCCACCCTACCCGCGCTGCGTACAGCATGGCTGTCAGGCCCGCGTCCTGTCGAACGTGACACTGCAATGCGCCTGATCATCGTCAGCGGCCGCTCCGGTTCCGGCAAGAGCACGGCGCTCGATGTGCTCGAGGACAACGGCTTCTACTGTATCGACAACCTGCCCGCCGGCCTTCTACCGGAGCTGGCAGAACGGGCGCTGCTGCACACGGAGCTGCTGCAGCCGCAGGTCGCAGTCTCTATCGATGCGCGCAATCTACCCAGCCAACTGAAGCGCTTCCCCGAACTGCTCGAGGATGTCCGCGCCCGCTATATCCAGTGCGATGTGCTGTACCTCGACGCCGCAGACGAGACGCTACTCAAGCGCTTCTCCGAAACGCGCAGGCGTCATCCGCTGACCAACCAGAACCGCTCCCTGGCCGAAGCCATCCGTGACGAAGAGCTGCTGCTGGCCCCCATCATTGATCACGCCGATCTGAAGATCGACACGACGCACCTCAACCTGTATCAACTGCGCGACACGCTGAAGCTGCGCCTGCTCAACAAGCCTGAACCGGGCACGGCGTTTCTCTTCGAGTCATTTGGCTTCAAGCGCGGCATGCCGGTTGACGCCGACCTGGTGTTTGATGTCCGTTGTCTGCCCAACCCGTACTGGAAGGCAGATCTGCGCGATTTTTCGGGACTGGACCAGCCCGTCATCGATTACCTGGCCACGCAAGCAGATGTTGAAGAGATGTTTCAGGACATCCTTGCCTATCTGAGCAAATGGCTTCCGCGCTTCGCGGCCAGCAATCGCGCCTATGTCACTGTCGCTATCGGCTGCACAGGTGGGCATCACCGCTCGGTCTACCTGGCTGAGCGGCTCGGGCAGGCACTGCGCGAACCCCTGAAGAACGTTCAGGTCCGTCACCGCGACCTGGCTTAGGAACCTACATGCCTTCGTGCGAAATCACAATCATCAACAAGCTGGGCCTGCATGCCCGCGCAGCCGCCAAGTTTGTCGGTGTCGCTAGCCGTTTTCCGTGTGACATCCGGGTCGGGCGTTGCCCCGCCAGCCTCATCGATGGCAAAAGCATCATGGCCGTCATGATGCTTGCCGCCAGCAAAGGCACCACGCTTCACCTGCACACCCAGGGCGAACAGGACCAGGAGGCACTCGAGGCGTTGACCGCGCTGATCGAAGACTATTTCGAGGAGGGCGAGTAGCCGAGCTGGAAGCTGGAAGCTGGAAGCTGGAAGCTGGAAGCTGGAAGCTGGAAGCTGGAAGCTGGAAGCGAAACAGTGTCGAGCCCGGCCAAGCCCTTTCAACCTTTTAGCTTCAAGCTTGCAGCTGCTATTCCGTCCAGCTTTCCATCTGCTTCCCGATTGCGGCTTAACTCCCCGCCACCTTCATCCGCTCGATCAGCACTGACCCGGTGTGAATGCTGCTACGCGTCTCGACATCGCAACCCACCGCGACGATCTGACGGAACATTTCGCGCAGGTTGCCGGCAATGGTGACTTCCTGCACCGGGAACTGGATTTCACCGTTCTCGACCCAGAAACCGCCGGCACCACGCGAATAGTCGCCCGTAACCAGGTTCAAGCCCTGCCCCATCAGCTCGGTGACCAGCAATCCACGTCCCATACGACGAATCAAAGCCGCCTGATCTTCATCACCGTGAGTGACGAAAAGGTTGTGCACGCCGCCGGCATTGGCAGTGCTGGCCATGCCCAACTTGCGCCCGGAGTAGGTGCCCAACACATAGGAGAGCAGTTTGCCGTTCTCGACGAACGGCTTGGCATAGGTCGCCAGGCCATCGCCGTCATAGGCCGAACTGGCCAATCCGCGCGGCAGATGCGGACGCTCGTCGAGACTTAACCACTCGGGAAATAGCGTTTGCCCCAACGCGTCTTCCAGATAAGACGACTTTCGGTAGAGATTGCCGCCCGAAATCGCAGCGAGGAAATGGCCGAACAGCCCCGTCGCCAGCTCCGACGAGAACAGCACCGGTACATCGCAGGTCGGTACGGGACGAGCACCCAGGCGGCGAACCGCGCGCTCGGCGGCACGTCGACCAATGGACTCGGCGGACGCCAGGTCACCAGCGACTCGGGAGACATCGTAGTGGTAATCCCGCTGCATCTGCCCTTCGGCCTCGGCGATCATCACGCTACTAAGACTGTGGCGAGAGCTGCAGTAGGCTCCGATGAAGCCATTGCTATTGCCGTAACCCCGGCAGCCCTGGTGGGTGCTCAAGCTGGTACCGTCAGCGTTGAGGATGCGCTTGTCGGTAGCGAAGGCTGCCGCCTCGCAGCTGAGCGCCAGCTCTACCGCCTCGTCGGGGGAAATGCTCCAAGGGTGGTACAGATCCAGATCCGGCACGCCCTTCGCCATCAACGCCGGATCGGCGAGACCGGCAAACTCATCTTCGGAGGCATGTTTGGCGATCGCTAGCGCGGCAGCCACCGTTTCTCGAATCGCCTCTTCGCCGCTGCCGGTGGTACTGGCCGAACCTTTGCGCTGGCCGACGTAGAGGGTAATACCGAAGCCCTGGTCGCGATTGAACTCGACCGTCTCTACTTCGCGCTGACGGACCGTCGTTGACAGGCCCTGCTCCATCGAGACGGACACTTCGCAGGCACTTGCGCCCTGTCGACTGGCCTCCTCTATGATCCGCGCGACCTTTTCGCGCAGTCCGGGTAACGCGTGCGGACCGATCCCCTCAATTTCACTCATAAACACTCCAACAACTGATTCGATCAAGTCGCAGCCAAGGGTGCTCGATTGAGCTCCGCGGCAAGGCTGCTGTTATCATGGCGGCATTTCCTACTGGACCAGCCCCATGCCTGATATTTCCGATCTCGACGGCTTCGAGGAGAAAAGCAAAACCCAGGTCAAGCGTGAGCTGCACGCCCTCCAGGAGCTGGGTGAACGCCTCACGACTCTCAAGCCCGATGTACTAGACCGTCTGCCACTCACCGATGCACTGCGCAAAGCAATGGCCGATGCGCCGAAGCACACGGCCCATATCGCGCGCAAACGCCATCTGCAGTACATCGGCAAGCTGATGCGCGATCAGGACGTCGACGCCATTCTGGCTCTGGTCGACCAACTCGATGCCTCAACCCGCCAATACAACGAGCGCTTCCATGCACTGGAACGCTGGCGCGACCGTCTGATCGCCGGCAACGACGAGACCCTCGAAGCCTTCGTCACTGACTACCCCGAGGCCGACCGTCAGCACCTGCGTGGGCTGATTCGCCATGCCCAGCACGAAGCGGCGCGAAACAAGCCGCCGGCCGCCAGCCGCAAGATCTTCAAGTACATCCGCGAGCTGGACGAGACCCAGCGCGGGCTGCGCTAACCAAGCAGCTGCAAGCTTTACGCTTCAAGCGACACAGTAACAAAGCGCACCTTGCGCTGGCTTGAAGCTGAAGCCCTCGTCAGGCCCCTGTTCCTCCCACCGTTATGCCGTCTATCTTCAAGGTCGGCTGACCGACGCCGACCGGCACCGACTGGCCATCCTTGCCGCAGGTGCCGACACCACTGTCCAGAGCCAGGTCGGTACCGACCATCGAAACCTTGTTCATCACCTCCGGTCCGTTGCCGATCAGGGTAGCGCCCTTCACTGGCGCGGTAATCTTGCCGTCCTCGATCAGATAGGCCTCGCTGGTCGAGAACACGAACTTGCCGCTGGTGATATCCACCTGTCCGCCACCGAGGCTCGCGCAGTAGATGCCCCTCTTCACCGAGCGGATGATTTCCTCCGGGTCGCTTTCGCCCGCCCGCATATAGGTGTTGGTCATCCGTGGCATCGGCAGGTGCGCGTATGATTCGCGCCGGCCGTTGCCGGTGGGAGCAACGCCCATCAAGCGCGCGTTGAGCTTGTCCTGGATGTAGCCTTTGAGTATTCCGTTCTCGATCAGCGTGGTGCACTGAGTCGGTGTGCCTTCGTCATCGACGCTCAGCGAGCCGCGCCGGTTGGCCAGGGTGCCGTCATCGACGATGGTGCACAGCTTGGAGGCAACCTGCTGGCCGATCCGGCCGCTATAGGCTGAACTGCCCTTGCGATTGAAATCGCCTTCCAACCCGTGACCGACGGCCTCGTGTAGCAACACGCCCGACCAGCCCGGCCCCAACACGACTGGTAAAGTACCCGCTGGCGCCGCAACGGCTTCGAGATTCACCAGCGCCTGTCTCAGCGCCTCCCGAGCATAGCTCATCGCTCGGTCTTCGCTGAGGAAGTAATCGTATCCGGTACGGCCGCCGCCACCATGCCCGCCGCGCTCGCGGCGCCCGCTCTGTTCGACGATGACGCTGACGTTGAAGCGCACCAGCGGGCGTATATCGGCCGCCATGCCGCCGTCCAGACCGGCCACCAGAATGTGCTCCCAGACGCCTGCCAGGCTCACAGTGACCTGTTTGATGCGTGGATCCAGCGCTCGCGTGGCGACGTCGATCCGCTTGAGCAGCTCGACTTTCTCCGCCCGGCCGAGCCCATCCAACGGGTTGTCGCGGTCATACAAAGAGGTGAACGCAGCCTTGGACAGCACCTGAACGCGGCCCTGCTGACCGCCGCGAGCGATCGAGCGGGCCGCTTCGGCGGCCTGGCGCAGCGCATCGGCAGTGATCGCATTGCTGTAGGCGAAGCCGGTCTTTTCACCGGATAGCGCGCGGACGCCCACGCCTTGCTCGAGGTGAAATCCGCCTTCTTTGACGATGCCGTCTTCCAGCACCCAGGACTCGGTCACCTGATCCTGAAAATACAGATCCGCGGCATCGATACCGGGACCAGCCAGTTCGCCGAGCAAGCCTGGCAGATCATCGAGCCCCAGCCCGCCCGGCGTCAGCAGGCGCTCGGTAACAGGTAACAACAGTTCACTCATATTTGCTCCAAAGTGTCCGAGACCATGCAGGGCGCGGTGAATCGGCGATGGTCCAGCACTGGCATGCGCTGGCGCGTATCCGCCTGTCCCGCCGGGTCTCGGTCGGCAACCAGTGCCGCTTCGCCAGATGTATGTGTGCTCAGCACGCGTCCCCAATGATCCACGATAGACGAATGACCGTGGGTAAGCCGCCCGCCAGGATGTTCACCGCCCTGCGCTGCCGCCAGCATATAACATTGAGTCTCGATGGCCCGCGTGCGAATCAGCATCTCCCAATGCGCCTGGCCTGTCACGCTGGTAAAAGCCGATGGCGCGCTGATCAACTCAGCGCCGGCCAGGCGCAGCGCCGAATACAGCTCGGCGAAACGCAGGTCGTAACACACCGTCATGCCGAGTCGGCCTACCGGGGTATCGACCACCACCAGGCGCTCTCCCGCCGCGTAGTCATCCGATTCCCGATAACGCCCACGCGCATCACTGACTTCCGCGTCGAACAGGTGCAGCTTGTCGTACCGCGCAACACGCTGTCCCTGGTCATCAACCAGCAGCGAGGACGCCCTGACTTTCGATCGCGGCTGGCCATCCGGCGGCAGCGGCAGCGTGCCGGCGACTATCCATAACCTGAGGTCACGTGCAGTCCGTTTCAACCATGGCAGGATTGGCCCGATCCCCTCGGCTTCGGCACGGCCGATCGCCGGCAAGTCGGTCCGCCCCATTGCGGCAAAGTTCTCCGGCAACACCGCAAGCCGTGCACCGGTCTCGGCGGCCTGCTCCAACAAGCGCCTGGCGACCGCTAGATTCGCCTGAATGTCGGCCTGGCTGATCATTTGAATAACGGCTAGGGTCATAGATGAATACGCTCCGCATGCTCGGCCCACTGCAGAACACTACAGTCAGTTGGGCTTCTCGAAAGGCTTGTCGAAGGTAATTTTGGGCGCCTGCCAAGGGCCCTCGACCTTGTACTGGACCGTCGCAAAGCGCGCGACTTTGTCTCCCAGCAACTTGTCGACGACAAAAAGGGCGCCGCCAATGGCCGGTGCGCCAACAATCAATGCGGCCAGCGGCAGGTTGTTGCTGACCGGAAGCGTGACCAGCAGCTTGGCGTCGATACGATCATTTACCATATCCAGTTTGCCATCCAGCTCAAGATTGCTGGACGGCCCGGTGACCGTCAGCGGCTGAGAGGTCACGTAGATACCGTCGGTCGCGACCAGCTCGGCCTTGATCCGGTCGTAGCTCAAGCCCTTGCTGAACAGATCCGAGAAGTCCAGCCGCAGCCGCCGACCGATTGAATCGAAATTGAGCAGACCAAACACCCGCAGCGCCTGCGCGCCGCCATCCACCTCGCGAAGTTGGCCATTGCGCAGCCGAGCGTCGAGTTGGCCGGACAACCGATTCAGCGCGAAGAATGCCGGCGAGCCCGGCCAGCTGGCGTCCACGTCCAAGCGAAAATCCTCGCTGGTAGTTGAAGGCGCGAAACCCCAAGCCAGCAGTACATCGGCGAGATTCGCCCCCTCCAGCCGCCCTTTGTACCAGGTTCGCGATCCACTCCAGCCACCGTTGCCACCAAGTTTCAAACCCTTGAGATCCAGATCGAGATCTGAGAACGCCACCCCCTCCGCGCTCGGCCGCACCTTCAACGACCATGCACCCAGCGACTCCTCGCCCCGCAGCAACTCGGCTACGGCAATATCCATGGCCGGCAGGCGCTTCGGATCGACATCGGCCAGCGCATCGCTGGGCTGCGCCTGCGCCTGATCCGTGGCGGCCGCTGGCAGACGCAATCGCGACAGATCCAGCGCGATGGGCTCACTGCCGTTATCCGGCAGGCGAACGGCGCCGATGACGGTCTCACTATCCAGTCCGAGCAACCAGCCTGTGGGAAGTCGCTGCACGGCGACTCCGAGATTGTCGATCTGAGTGCCGAAGCCCTCGAAGGTGCCGATATCGAGCTGGACCTGGCGCAACATCGAGGCCCCCGTCTCATTCGTCGAGGCCTCGCCGTAGGTCGCCAGCAGCGCTTGCCATTCGCTCAGATCGAAGCGCGAAATATCGCCGCGAACATAAAGGCCCTGGTCTGTGCGCAGGTTCGCCGCCGCGCCGCCCAACACCAGTTCACCGCCGCCCTCGCTCCAATTGCCGGTCGGCGCGACGAAGGTCAGCGCCGCCAGTGCGTCGTGTCTGAGCGTGTAACGCTGGCGCTCGCCACCCAGGGTCATTCGCAGCGTGGTATCACGCCGCTCCTTGGATGCCTTGCCGAACGGCGCCGGAAGCGCCAGCTCGGTACCCAACAACGACGAATCCACCTGAAGACGGTTCTCGGTACCGCCCAGTAAAAGCGTCAGCCGCAGCGGCAGATCCCCCGAAGCCGGCAGCGGTTGTTCGATTTTTCGCCACGCCAGAAGGCGATCCAACGTTACCGTGCCGGACGCCTCGATCCGTGTGGATGGCTTGCCTGGCTTTCCAGTGGCGATTGCCTTGCCTTGTACCGAGGCGCCCAGCGTACGGCCACGAAATGTCTTTGCACTGAAACCTTGCTCACTGTCATAGCGAAACTCACCGCCCAGCGCTTCGAGCTGCAGATCCGCCTGCGCGATGAACAGTGACGCATCGCTGCTGGCAAACTCGGCCACAACCTGAGGCCGACCGCCCTGGGCCAGTGGAATACCCAGTTCGAGCGTCCCGCTCAACGGGCCATCACCACGCCAGCCGGCGAACAGTTCACCGGTGCCGATCGGCGCCACCTGCATCAGCGCCAACGCATCTCGCAGGTAGCCATCCACCTGACCCTCGACATCTAACCGCAGTGGCTGAGCGCCACGGTTGCGAGGAACTTCGGCCGTAGCGTCATGTACAAGGCTGTCGAGCATGCGTGCCTCAGCCAGGCGTACCCGCACGCCCCTATTTTCGATCAGCACCTCGCCGCGACCTTCGCGCAACACCGGCCAGCCGGGTTGAAACGCAAGCTCGGCATCTTTCACCTTGAAATAGAGGCTCAGGCTCCGCGCGGTGTCGTCAGCGCCCGCAGCCAGCGCGCCCTGATACTGAAAGTAGCCCTGCTCGACCGTGCCACCGCGAATCGCCGTATTCAGCCACTCGCTCAACGCCGGGCTCAGCGCGGGCGAACGTGTCGGCAGATACTTTTGCGTGTAGCGAGCATCCCCGTCAGAGATGCCGACCCGCAGGTCCATGTAATCTTCTACCGCCGGATCGCGCATCAGGCGGATCAGGAAATCGCCGGCGATGCGCCCCTCTTCACCGTCGACCTGCAGATAGGGCGCGGCGAGCGTGACGGCCTGGTCATCCAGCGTCCAGCGTAGGCTGCCACGGGCACGATGGTACTCCCAGGGACGCGGGAATAGCTGGGCCAGATGCAGCGCGAAATCACGATTATCGAAACGCAGCTCGCCCCCGGAAAGAGTGCCCTGTACGGCGCCGCTGACGTTGCGCACGGCAGGCACCCAGTTGTGTGCACTGATGCTGACCGAATCGAGATTGGCAGAGAACACCAATTGCTCGGCGCTGGGCGCCGCCGGGCGATAGTCGAGCTGCAGATTGCGCAGCGTTCCGCTCGGTGCCAGCCCGAGCAGGTACTCGTTTGCCAGCTCAGGCAATGGCGCCACGGCGTGAACCAGAGCCGCCACCGGCCCGACAGCAAGGTGATCGGCCTGCAGACGCCAGCGATCTTCGGCGGCGTGTTGTTGGATCACTACTGCGGTATCCCGCCAGCGCTCCCCTTCGAGCGTGAAGGCCAGACCATCGAGCTGCAAGCGATAGCCATCAGCCGCCCGATCGAGATAAGCGTTCACAGCCAGATCCTCAATCAGCATGGGATCACGTTGCTGTCGCCTCAATTGCAGTGTCGGCGCATTCAATCGAGCCACCGCACGCGCCAATCCCTGTGCGCGCCAGTCAATCCATATCTCGCCGCCAGCCTGGAGCTGCTCAAGGCTCCAGCTGCCGGCCAGGCCCGCCGGCACCCAGGCGGCCCAATCGCTCTGCGGCAGGCTCAGATAGAGCTTGGCCTCACTGGCCTGCCAGTCGTTTGTTTGCACCAGTGCCTGGGCCCCCAGGCTCAGTGGCTGGCCATTCGGCAGCAATACACGACCATCCAGGCGCAAGCGCTCGCCGGCGATGCGCAGCTCCAGGTTGGCATACGTCAGGGTCAGCGGCGCTTCGGCATGCGCCTCGAAAGTAATCTGGCTATCCAGAAGCCGCAGACTTCGAATTCGCTGCAGCTCGGCAAAAAGCTTTGCCGGGTCGGCCGGCGACTGTTCGTCGCGTTCAGGCAGCCCATCGATACGCCATTTGCCTTCGGCGTTTTGCACCAGACTCAGATGGACACCGGTGAACTCGATGGCCTTCAGTTGCAGCTGACGGGACAGGAGAGTGGCCGCAACGTCCGGCACCAACGCCAGGCGATCCAGCCGCACCGCTGCATCGCCTTCGCCTAGAATCACATCGTGCCCCAGTAACCGCGGCGAAAAGCCCTCCCAGCGACCTTCCAGCCTGCCGAGCGCGACCGGCATATCCAGCAGCTCATGCGCCTTGTCCTGGATTTCGAGGCGATACTCGGCTACCAGCGGGACCAATTGCCGGCCAAGACTCACATAGAGCGCAAGCAGCATCAGCCCGATTGCGCCCAGCCAGAGGCTGCGGCGCAGGAAAACGAGCACAAGGGCCAGAAGCCGACTCATACGGATGCGCTCCACCCTTCCAGGGCCGGATGGCTAGGTTTGCATCTATTCAGAGCAGCACCACGTCGTACTGTTCCTGGGAGTACATGGTTTCGACTTGGAACTTGATCGAACGACCGATAAAGCTTTCGAGGTCCGCCACATTGCCCGACTCCTCATCGAGCAGCCGATCGATAACCTTCTGGTTCGCCAGCACACGGTAGCCTTCGGGTTGGTAGGCGCGCGCCTCGCGCAGGATTTCACGGAAGATCTCGTAGCAAACGGTTTCCGGCGTTTTCAACTTGCCGCGCCCTTGGCAGCACAGGCAGGGCTCGCACAGCACCTGCTCAAGGCTCTCGCGCGTGCGCTTGCGGGTCATCTGAACCAGGCCCAACTCGGTAATGCCGATGATGTTGGTCTTGGCGTGGTCACGCTCCAGCTGCTTTTCCAGCGTACGCAAGACCTGCCGCCGATGTTCCTCGTCCTCCATGTCGATGAAGTCAATGATGATGATCCCGCCGAGATTGCGCAGCCGCAACTGGCGAGCAATGGCGGTGGCCGACTCCAGGTTAGTCTTGAAGATGGTTTCCTCAAGCGTCCGATGACCAACAAAGGCGCCAGTATTTACATCGATGGTGGTCATCGCCTCGGCCGGGTCGATGATCAGGTAACCGCCGGACTTGAGCATGACCTTGCGTTCGAGCGCCTTCTGGATCTCGTCCTCGACGCTATAGAGATCGAAAATCGGCCGTTCGCCTGGGTAATGTTCAAGATGCTCACTCAGCTCGGGCATCAGCTCGCCGACGAACTGGCTGACCTTCTGGAAGTTCTCGCGCGAGTCGATACGAATCTTCTCGATACGCGGATTGACCAGATCGCGGAGGGTGCGCATGGCGAGCGACAGATCTTCATAGATGACCGAGGGCGCGCCGGCGGTTTTCATCTGGCCGTCGATCTGCTCCCACAGGCGGCGCAGATAGCGAATGTCCATCAGGATTTCGTCGCTGCCGGCCCCCTCGGCGGCGGTGCGCAGGATGAACCCGCCAGTTTCCTTGATGCCTTCGGCCGCGACGCACTCGGCGACCACCTGTTTGAGTCGGTCACGCTCGGCTTCTTCTTCGATGCGCAGGGAGATCCCGACATGGCTGGTCTTGGGCATGTAGACCAGATAGCGTGAGGGTATCGACAACTGCGTGGTCAGCCGCGCGCCCTTGGTACCGATCGGGTCCTTGGTGACTTGCACCACCAGCGCCTGCCCCTCATGGACCAGCGCGCTGATGGGTTCGACCGCATTGCCTTCACGGCTGGATATTTCCGACGCATGAATAAAAGCCGCGCGCTCGAGGCCGATGTCGACAAACGCCGCCTGCATACCGGGAAGCACCCGCACTACCTTGCCCTTGTAGATATTGCCGACGATGCCGCGGCGTTGGGTACGCTCGACGTGCACCTCCTGCAGGACGCCGTTTTCCACCACCGCCACCCGGGACTCCATGGGGGTGATGTTCATCAGGATCTCTTCGCTCATTGTTATTCTCGGCCGATGGGCGGGTGAACAGCCGAAGCTGACGAGTTTGGCTCGATTCTAACGGCATACGCCGCCGAGCCACAGGCTCTAGACGGAGCTTTTAGTCCAGTACCCGATGCCATAGGCGTCTAGCATTTGAGCCGTTTCGCATAATGGCAGGCCGACCACACCCGAGTAGCTGCCTTCCAACGTGCTGACGAAGATTGCGCCCCAACCCTGAATGGCGTAGCTGCCTGCTTTGTCCTGGGGCTCGCCGCTGGCCCAATAGGCCTCCATCTCGTCGGGCCGGATCGAACGGAAGCGCACCCGACTGGTGACCAGCCGAACCACGCAATCCGACTGGCTGGCCAGCGCGACCGCCGTCATCACCTGATGCTCGCGACCGGACAACGCCTGCAGCATCGCTAGTGCGTCCGCCTTATCAGCCGGCTTGCAGAGGATCTGCTGATCCAGCACCACCGTGGTATCGGCACCCAGCACGCAGGCCGAGGCGTCACCGACCAGCGCCAGTCCCGCCAGCGCTTTCTCGCGCGCCAAGCGTTGCACGTAGGCGTCTGGCGATTCGGCCACAGCGGGCGTCTCGTCGATCGAGACCGAAAGAAGGGAAAACGGAACGCCGATCTGCGTCAGTAGTTCACGGCGTCGTGGTGACGCGGAGGCAAGAAACAATGCGGGCATGCCGGCTCCTTGGAGAAAAGAGCGAAGCAGGTTCGCATATCCAGGCGATGCCCGAAAGCACGACGGGTCAGTAGACGTTGAAGCGACGCCGCGCCCATTGCAGGGCGACGAACACCCAGGGCCAGAGCAGCGCACTGACCGGCACAGGAATGAGGAACAGCAGCGTCGGCGGACGATTGCCAGTCAGCGTATTGAGCCACAGCTGCACCAGCTGAGCGATCCCCAGAATCACCAGTAGCACCAGGCTCTGTTGCAGGAGTGGGAACATGCGCAGGCGCTGCTGCAGACTCAGCACCAGGAAGGTAAGCAGGATCAGCGGAAGACCGTTCTGCCCGAGCAAGGTGCCGGACAGGACGTCGAGCATCAGGCCGAAGAAAAACGCCGCACCCATGCCACCGCGATGGGGCAAGGCGATCGCCCAGTAGGCGATGAACATGCCGAGCCAGAGGGGACGCGCTAGCCCGAAGCTAGCCGGCATGGGTGCCACGCTGAGCAGCAACGCCAGCATCAGCGATAGCCAGATGACCCAGCCGTTGTTCGGCCGCCCGTTGATCATGGCCGAACCTCGCTTGCCGGGGGTGCCGCGTCCGGTACAGTCGGGGCGGCTTCCGGTTCTTGTGATTCCGGGGCCGCTTCAGCAGGGGCAGGTGCTGCCTGCTCGGCGGCCTCGCGATCGGCCGACTCCTGAGCTTGCGCCGCGGCCGTGGCACGCTCCTCGGGACTCCGCGAATCGCTGAAAACCAGCAAAAGATAGCGGCTGCGGTTGAGCATCGCGGTGGGAATGGCGCGGACGATCAGGAACGGCTGACCGGAGCCGCGTACCACCTCGGTGACCTGAGCAACCGGATAACCGGAGGGAAAGCGCTGCCCCAGTCCGGAACTGACCAACAGATCGCCTTCTTTGATATCGGCCGTCTCGGCGACATGACGCAACTCGAGGTAATCGGGACTGCCGGTGCCGACCGCAATCGCCCGCAGGCCGTTGCGATTGACCTGCACCGGAATGCTATGGGTGACATCCGTCAGCAACAGCACCCGGGCGGCGTAGGGCATGACTTCGACAACCTGCCCCATCAATCCGCTGGCGTCGAGCACCGGCTGGCCGAGAAACACGCCGTCGCGCTCGCCTTTGTCGATCAGAATACGGTGTGTAAAAGGGTTGGGGTCCAGGCCTATTAGCTCGCCGACGATCACCTTGTCATCGACCAGAGCTGCAGAGTTGAGCAGCTCGCGCAGGCGCACATTCTGCTCAGTCAGCATCGCCAGCTTTTGCAGCCGCCGCTGCATCAGCAGCGCTTCGGCCTTAAGCTTCTCGTTCTCCGCCGCCAGGCTGGTACTGCTGCTGATCTGCTCGGTCGCACGCTGCCAGGTGCGTACCGGTAGATCGGCCAGCCAGTAGAAAGGCGTCAGCACCAGCCCCATCTGGCTGCGCAAGGGCTTCAGCGTCTCGAAGCGAGCGTCGACCACCATCAGCGCGACACAGAGCACGGAAAGCACCAGCAGGCGCACTCCGAGCATGGGTCCTTTGGCGAATAGTGGCTTGATGGGCGGATCCTCGCAGCTGCAGGCTTCAAACTAAACGCGACAAGCCGAGAGCAGAGCTGACCCTGCTTTCGGCTTGCGCTTGGAGCTTATCGCTTGTAGCTCACTCCGTGGACAGCAGGTCCATGGCATGACGGTCCATCATTTCGAGTGCCCGACCGCCACCGCGTGCAACGCAGGTCAACGGCTCTTCGGCGACGATGACCGGTAGACCGGTCTCTTGTGCCAGCAGCTTGTCAAGATCACGCAACAACGCACCGCCGCCGGTCAGCACCAGACCGCGCTCGGCGATATCCGACGCCAGCTCGGGTGGCGATTGCTCCAAGGCACTCTTGACCGCCTGGACGATGGTCGCCAGGGATTCCTGCAACGCCTCGAGGACTTCGTTGGAGTTGAGGGTGAAGCTGCGCGGTACACCTTCAGCCAGGTTACGCCCGCGAACGTCGACTTCGCGAACATCGCTGCTCGGGAACGCGGTGCCGATTTCCTGCTTGATGCGCTCGGCGGTGGATTCGCCGATCAGGCTGCCGTAGTTGCGGCGCACATAGGTCACGATGGACTCGTCGAAGCGATCGCCGCCAACACGTACGGATTCAGCGTAGACCACGCCGTTAAGCGAAATCAGCGCGATCTCGGTGGTGCCGCCACCGATGTCTACAACCATCGAACCGCGGGCTTCGTCGACGGGCAGGCCGGCACCGATCGCGGCAGCCATGGGCTCCTCGATCAGGAAGACTTCGCGCGCGCCGGCACCGAGGGCCGACTCACGAATTGCGCGGCGCTCGACCTGCGTGGACTTACAAGGGACGCAGATCAGAACGCGGGGGCTGGGCTGCAGAAAGCTGTTTTCGTGAACCTTGTTGATAAAGTACTGCAGCATCTTTTCGCAGACGCTGAAGTCTGCGATCACGCCGTCTTTCATCGGGCGGATGGCGTTGATGTTGCCAGGGGTACGGCCGAGCATGCGTTTGGCGTCAGTGCCCACCGCGACGACACTTTTCTGGTTGCCGTGGGAACGGATGGCAACCACAGACGGCTCGTTCAAGACGATGCCGCGATCGCGCACATAAATAAGGGTATTGGCAGTGCCCAGGTCGATCGACAAATCGCTGGAAAACATGCCACGCAGTTTCTTGAACATGGAGAAAGGGCCCTGGGGCAAACGCGTGGGGAAAAAAGTGCCGCAAACTCTAACAATGGTGCGAACTTAGGGCAAGGCGCACGTCGGCGCTCATCGGGCCAGACGTGAGCCACTGCTCGATAAATGAACAGATGCAATAAATGGCCGGACGGACGGCAAGCCGCGGCCGCGCTACCGACAAGTGACATAGGCATGTAAGATTGACGGCTTTTCCGGGCCTGAATGCCCACCGCCGCGGCTCGACCGCTGCTGCGCTTGCGTCGGCCTTAGCCGACGGAAGGTGTACTCGACTCGCTTCCCGCTGGAGAATCCCGATGGCGCTTGAACGCTCCGAAGTGGAAAAGATCGCTCATCTGGCCCGCCTGGGTCTGAATGAACACGACCTGCCCCGCACCACCGAGACCCTGAACAACATCCTCGGCCTGATCGACCGCATGCAAGCGGTCGATACCGCCGGCATCGAGCCGCTCGCCCACCCGCTGGAAACCCACCAGCGTCTGCGTGCAGATGAAGTCACCGAGCACAACCAGCGCGACGCCTATCAGACGGTCGCACCGGCCGTGGAAGACGGCCTGTACCTGGTTCCGCGAGTGATCGAGTAATGAAGGACGCCGACATGCATCAACTGACCCTCGCCGAGATCACCCGTGCACTGGCCGACAAGCAGTTTTCGGCAGAAGAGCTGACCCGCTCGCTGCTGGAACGCATCCAGACGCTCGACCCGCAACTGAACAGTTTTATCACCGTCACCGAAGAACAGGCGCTTGCCCAGGCAAAAGCCGCCGATGCCCGCCGCGCCAATGGCGAGAACGGCGCGCTATTGGGTGCGCCGATCGGTCACAAGGACCTGTTCTGCACCCAAGGTGTGCGCACCAGCTGCGGCTCGAAGATCCTCGATGGTTTCAAGTCACCCTATGACGCCACGGTCGTCGAGCGGCTCGCTGCAGCGGGCGCCGTATCGCTGGGCAAACTGAACATGGACGAATTCGCCATGGGCTCAGCCAACGAGTCGAGTTTCTACGGTGCGGTGAAAAACCCCTGGGACCTCACCCGCGTGCCTGGCGGCTCCTCCGGCGGCTCGGCGGCGGCGGTTGCCGCTCGCCTGCTACCGGCGGCAACCGGCAGCGACACCGGCGGTTCGATCCGCCAGCCTGCGGCGTTGACCAACCTCACCGGTCTCAAGCCCACCTACGGACGCGTCTCGCGCTGGGGCATGATCGCCTATGCCTCCAGCCTCGATCAGGGCGGCCCGCTGGCCCGCACCGCCGAGGACTGTGCGTTGATGCTAGGCGCCATGGCCGGCTTTGATCCGAAGGATTCGACCAGTGTCGACCAGCCGCTGGACGATTACCTGGCCGCTCTGACCAAGCCACTGACTGGCCTGCGCATCGGTCTGCCGAAGGAATACTTTGGCGATGGCCTGGATGCCAAGATTGCTACGGCAGTCATGGCCTGCGTCGAGGAGCTGAAGAGGCTCGGCGCCACGGTGAAGGACATCAGCCTGCCGAACATGCAGCACGCCATCCCTTCCTATTATGTAATCGCCCCAGCCGAGGCCTCCTCGAACCTGTCGCGTTTCGACGGTGTGCGCTTCGGTTATCGCTGCGCGGACCCGGTCGACCTGACCGATCTCTACAAGCGTTCCCGTGCCGAAGGGTTCGGCGACGAGGTCAAACGGCGCATCATGGTCGGCACCTATGCGCTCTCGGCCGGTTATTACGATGCCTACTACCTGAAGGCGCAGAAGATCCGCCGCCTGATCAAGAACGACTTCGTCAACGCCTTCGATGAGGTCGACGTGATTCTCGGCCCGACCACGCCGAACTTGGCCTGGAAACTCGGCGAGAAGAACGCCGATCCGGTCTCCGCCTACCTCGAAGACATCTACACCATTACCGCCAACCTCGCGGGGATCCCGGGGATCTCAATGCCGGCGGGCTTTATCGACGGCCTGCCGGTAGGCGTTCAGCTGCTCGCGCCATACTTCCAGGAAGGTCGCCTGCTCAACGTTGCGCACCAGTACCAACAGGTCACCGAGTGGCATAAACAAGCACCGGCCGGTTCTGAGGAGATTGATGATGCAATGGGAAACCGTAATCGGGCTGGAGATTCACGCACAGCTCGCCACCCGTTCGAAGATTTTCTCCGGCAGCGCCACCACATTCGGCGCCGAACCCAACACCCAGGCCAGCCTGGTTGATCTGGGTATGCCGGGCACCCTGCCGGTGCTCAACGCAGAAGCCGTGCGCATGGCCTGCAAATTCGGCTTGGCGATCGATGCCGAGATCGCCGAGAAGAACGTCTTCGCGCGCAAGAATTACTTCTACCCGGACCTGCCCAAGGGTTACCAGACCAGCCAGATGGACCACCCCATCGTCGGCAAAGGCTTCCTCGACATTACCCTGGAAGATGGCACGCAGAAGCGCATCGGCATCACCCGTGCGCACCTGGAAGAAGACGCCGGCAAGAGCCTGCATGAAGATTTCCACGGCATGAGCGGCATTGACCTCAACCGTGCCGGCACGCCGCTGCTGGAGATCGTCTCCGAACCGGACATCCGCAGCGCCAAGGAAGCAGTAGCTTACGTCAAAGCCATCCATGCCCTTGTGCGTTATCTGGGCATCTGCGACGGCAACATGGCCGAAGGTTCGCTGCGCTGCGATTGCAACGTCTCGGTACGCCCGAAGGGACAGGCTGAGTTCGGCACGCGGGCCGAGATCAAGAACGTCAACTCCTTCCGCTTCATCGAAAAGGCAATCAACCACGAAGTGCAGCGGCAGATCGAGCTAATCGAGGATGGTGGCAAGGTCGTTCAGGAAACTCGTCTGTACGACCCGAACAAGGACGAAACGCGCTCCATGCGCAGTAAGGAAGAAGCCAACGATTACCGCTACTTCCCCTGCCCCGATCTGTTGCCGGTGGTCATCGAGCAGCGCTTCCTCGACGAAGTGCGCGCCAGCCTGCCGGAACTACCGGTGGAGAAGCGCGAGCGTTTTCAGCGCGAATACGGCCTGTCCGCCTACGACGCCGACGTGCTGGCTGCGAGCCGGGAAATGGCCGATTACTTCGAAGGGGTGCAGCAGGTCTGCGGCGACGCCAAACTGGCCGCCAACTGGGTCATGGGCGAACTCTCCAGCCTGCTCAACAAAGACAATCTTGATATTGACCAGTCGCCAGTATCGGCTGAGCACCTTGGCGGCATGATCCAACGCATCAAGGACAACACCATCAGCGGCAAGATCGCCAAGATGGTGTTCGAGGCGATGGCGGCAGGCGAAGGCTCGGCCGACGAGATCATCGAGAAGAAGGGCCTCAAGCAGGTGACTGATTCCGGTGCGATCGAGAAGATGCTGGATGAGGTGCTCGCCGCTAACGCCGAGCAGGTCGAGCAGTACCGCGCCAGCGACGAAGCCAAGCGCGGCAAGATGTTCGGCTTCTTCGTCGGTCAGGCCATGAAGGCCTCTAAGGGCAAGGCCAATCCTGCGCAGGTCAACCAACTGCTCAAGACCAAGCTCGAGGGCTGATCGGGCGAGGCGGTCCGCCCAGGGCCGCCTCGTTTCCATTGGACCGCCGCATTTGCCACCGCGCACCAAACCGTTGAACGGCTGCGTCCAGTAGCGCTCAAAGTTTTTCGAGGCCATAGAACCCATCCGCTGGCCGGCATCAGATTGGTCCCGCTCGGAAGGATTGGCTCATGCGAAGACTGCTGCTTGTTCCGCTGTTCCTCGGTCTGTTTGGTGGCTGCGGCGATAACCAGGATGCTCACTCCAAAGCCGAGACCACCTTTACCCAGCAGGGCAAGGCCTCGTATTACGCGCGCGCCTTTCATGGCGAGGAGACCGCCAGCGGCGAAACCTTTAATCAGAACGAACTGGTCGCCGCACACAAAACCTTGCCATTCGGCACGCGGGTGAAGGTAACCAACCTGGACAATGGCAAGCAGGTCACGGTGCGTATCGTTGATCGCGGTCCCTTCGAGCCGGGACGCATCATCGACCTTTCGCGGGTCGCCGCCGCCAGGCTCGACCTGCTCGACGACGGCATAGTCGACGTGAAGATCGAAGAACTGAACTGACAGAACCCGCAGATTCAATCACACGGAGCTTTGATGAGTTTGATGATATTCGCCTACCTGATCGGCGGGCTGGTCTTGCTGGTAGTAGGTGCGGAGGCGCTGGTACGCGGCGCTGCGAAACTGGCGGCACGCTTCGGTATCTCGCCATTGATCATCGGCCTGACCGTTGTCGCGTTTGGCACCAGCGCGCCGGAAACGGCGGTGAGCATCCAGGCCTCCATGAACGGCAATGGCGACATTGCCGTCGGCAACGTGATCGGCAGCAACATCGCCAACATTCTGCTAATCCTCGGGCTATCGGCACTGGTGGCGCCTCTGCTGGTATCGCGCCAGCTCGTGCGCCTCGACGTGCCGGTGATGATTGGCGCCGGGCTACTGACCGTTGCGCTCGCCTGGAACGGCAACGTCAGCCGGCTGGACGGCTGCATCCTGCTGGCGCTTCTGCTGCTCTACACGCTATTCCTGGTCATCGCCAGCCAACGCGACAAGCAGCGCATGCAAAGGGATGAATTCACCTTCGAGTATGGCCCCGAGGACCAGACCAAACCATTCGACTGGGCGCTCCAACTATTGCTGATCCTGCTTGGGTTGGGCCTGCTGGTGCTCGGATCCAATCTACTGATCGAGGGCGCGGTAGCCCTGGCACGTGCGCTTGGCCTGTCGGAGCTGGTGATCGGCCTCACCGTCATCGCCGTCGGGACCTCGATGCCCGAGTTGGCGACCTCGCTGCTGGCGGTTTACCGCGGCGAGCGCGATATCGCGGTGGGCAACGTGGTTGGCAGCTGCATTTTCAACCTGCTGTTGGTACTGGGTGCTGGGGCGCTGATTTCGTCCGACGGGCTGTCCATCTCGCCTAATGCACTGGCCTTCGATCTGCCGGTCATGCTGGCGGTATTTGCGGCCTGCCTGCCGATCTTTTTCTCGGGATATCGCATCAACCGCTGGGAAGGCACGATGTTCCTGGGCTACTACTTCGCCTATACGCTCTATCTGGTGATGTTCTCCACGGGCCTGCCGGCTATCAACCTGTTGCGCCATGCAATGACTTGGTACGTATTGCCCTTGACCGCCATCACGGTTTTGGTGATCTTTCTGCGCGCCTGGAAACACCAGCGCTGAGCCTTCTGCTTTCCTTCCCTGGAGCGACCTTTTCGTGACCCTGATGACCTTTGTGTACTTGATAGCCGGCCTGGTGCTGCTCGTTGCTGGCGCCGAAGTATTGGTACGAGGGGCGGCCAAGCTGGCCGCGCAGTTCGGCATCCCACCATTAATCATCGGGCTCACCGTGGTGGCCTTCGGCACCAGCGCGCCGGAAACGGCGGTGAGCGTGCAGGCGTCACTGAACGGCAGTGGGGACATCGCCATCGGCAACGTGCTCGGGAGCAACATCGCTAACGTGCTGCTGATTCTCGGCATGACATCCCTGGTTGCGCCGCTGATCGTCTCGCGTCAGCTGATCCGCCTCGATGTACCGATCATGATCGGCGCCAGCTTGGTTACCTACGCACTGGCCTGGGACGGCGCATTGAGCCGACTTGATGGTGCGTTGCTATTCGCTGCCGTAATCGCCTACACACTGTTCCTGATCATCAGCAGCCGCCGCGCCAACGCCGCCGCGACAGCGGACGATGAATTCGCCAAGGAGTTCGGCCTCGATGCCCAGCCCAAGCCCTACGCCAGCCTGATCAACGCCGGCCTCGTACTTGCTGGCCTGGTGCTGCTGGTAACCGGCTCAAACTTTCTGGTGGAGGGCGCCGTGTCGCTGGCCCGGGCGCTGGGCCTGTCGGAGCTGGTGATCGGCTTGACTGTCATTGCCGTGGGTACCTCGCTCCCGGAGCTGGCGACCTCGATACTTGCAGCCATCCGCGGTGAGCGCGATATCGCCGTAGGCAACATCGTCGGCAGCAATATCTTCAACCTGCTCTGCGTGCTGGGACTGGCATCGCTGGTATCGCCGCAGGCCATCGGCGTCGCGGCCAACGCGCTGGCCTTCGACTTCCCGGTCATGATCGCTGTGGCATTGGCCTGCCTGCCGATCTTCTTCACCGGCTACAGCATCAACCGCTGGGAAGGCCTGCTATTCCTGGCCTATTACGTGGCCTACACCGTCTACCTGGTGATGATCAGCACGGGGCGCCCATTTGCTGAAACCTTTGGCGACGCAATGATCGGTTATGTCCTACCGCTGACTGCGGTGACCTTGATGGTGATCGCCAGCCGCGCCTGGAAGCAGCAGCGCTGATCCGATAGCGCTCACGCAAAGCGGCTCAAACCAGCTGAGTGCCGGATCTTCGTCCGGCAATCTCTGGCTTCAACCCTCGCCAACTTGCAGCCGCGGCAGCTCGACGACCTGCCCGGTCTCCTCGTCGTCATCCATTCGATTGAGCGTGCCGTCGACGACGGCACCGTTCTCCATGCTCAACTGACGATAGCGGATATTGCCGCGCACTCGCGCGTTGGAATGCAGTTCGAGCAGGTGCTCGACAACCAGGTCGCCGACGATGGTGCCGTCGATCAGCGCATCGTAGCTGCTGACGTTACCTTCTATCCGTCCTTCGGCGCTCAGTGCCAGCAAGCTGTGCGTCCCTGGCTTGTGGCAGACGTTGCCGCACACCGTGCCGCTGACCTTCAGCCCCTCTTCGAATGCCATGTCGCCCACCAGCGAGACGTTACCGGAAATCAGGCTCGAGAACTGGTCAATGATGACCCGAGGCACCGGCTTTTTCTTGTTGAACATCATGTACTCCAATGAATTAACGGGCTTTCTTCTGCTGACGGAAGAAAGCCAGGTCTGTCTGCAAGCGCTCGATCTGCGCGGACAACTTGGCGATACGCCCGAGCAGTTGCTCTTGTGTCGCCTCGGCTTCCTGATGTTGAAGGGCACCCTGTGCAAGAGCGTCCTGAAGCGATTGATTCTCCGCTGTCAGTGCGATGAGCTGCTGCTCATGGGCGGCACCCTCGCTGATACGCAGATTCACCAACGCGGCGATCATGCAGAGCATGACCAATACTACCCAGAGCCACGAGCGCGACCGGCGCGTGATCAGCAGCCGATGCTCGGCACGAACCAGCTGGCGCGTATCGGGCGTTCTAGTCTTCAGCCAGAGCATTGCTGACCCGCTCCAGATCACCCAGGGCAAGGAAACGCTGAGGGTCGACGAATCGCCCCTTATGCAGCACCTCGAAATGGAGGTGCGGGCCAGTGGAGCGCCCGGTCGATCCGACGGCTCCAATCAGCTGCTCTGGCGTGACCACATCGCCTCTCTTAACGTGCATCCGTGACAGGTGCGCATAGCGAGTCACGAGCTGATTGCCGTGATCGATTATCACCAGCTTGCCGTATCCGCCACGAGTGCCGGCGAAGCGAACCCGACCGCCTGCGGCGGCGAGCACATCCGAGCCGGAGCGCAACGAAAAATCCACTCCCGAATGGAAAGCGGCCTGCTTTTTGAACGGATCGATGCGGTTGCCATAGGCCGAACCCAGGCGCGCCTCACCGACAGGCCGGCGGGACGGAATGGCCATCAGCGCCGCATTGCGTTCTGCTACGCGCTGCATCATTTCATCCAGCACAGCACGCATGCAGCTGGCGGACGTCTCGGTGCGCTCCAGATCGGCCAGCGATACGTTGTCCGCTGTCAGCAACAGCTCACCCGAGCAGCCTTGCGGTGGTAGCAAGATACCGCCCTGCCCTGCGCTGCCACTGTGCGAATCCTTCGGCAGCAACAGTGGCAACAGGCTTGGATCAAGAGCCGAAAGTTGTGCGCTCAGAACGCGCTGCTCGCCCATCATCTGCTGCAGTGCGAGCACATCGGACTCCAGCGACTTTAGCCGTCCCACAACTTTGCCGACACGCGCAATGGCGAAACGTCCTTCGTTGCCAAGGCCCGGCTCTTCCAGGCTTACAGGTTGCTGTACAGCATCTAGATCCCGCCCGATCCAAACGCCACCGGCGAAGGTGCCGAGATTCAGCAGCAGTAGCAACGCCAGACCGGGACCGAGCTTGCGGCGTAGGTTGACGACGCGATTGGCATCGCGGGTCAGCGAACGGCTCGAAGGTGTAAATAGCGACATCATGCGATTCCCAGAACTCAAGGCGGCCGGCCCCTGATTGGTAAGCCGTCGATTGTCCGAGGCAATGTGACGGAAACGGGTATTTTTTTCTGAGGCCTATTGATGATTACGACCGCCCTAGGCTTTTCTTAAGCTGCAAAAGCCGACACCGATCACAACAACGACAGGCGGAGCCTAGGGTCTGTTCCCGTTTCGTCGCGGCCGCGACGGAGCCGGTTATTGCGCGAGACAAGGCACGAGTCGCGCAGTTTGGTCGTTCCAAATAAGCGACGAGAAACGCCGTATCGCACAAAAACCGGCCCGTCCCTACGGGTTGCGCGGCAAATCTCGCCATGCGGCGTTGCGGGACTTGGTAAGGGAGCGACCATTACCTGCGTCCCGCGCCTTGCCTGGCGAGATTTGGCGCAGCAACGCGGTCCGCAGCGAAACGGCAACAGACCCTAGATCCACCCCAGCCAGCCGAGCAGGAACAGCCCGGCATTGATGCTCACCGCGGCCATGAGTGTGGTGATCACGATGATGACCGCGGCCAATTGATGATTGGCGTTGACCGCCCGCGCCATGACGAAGCTGGCCGAGGCCGTCGGGCTGGCGAAATACAGAAACAGGATGCCCAGCTCCGCGCCGCGGAACCCAAAGAGCCCGGCGCCAAGCGTGGCGAGCGCGGGGAGCCAAACCATTTTCATCAGGCTTGAGCTCATCGCCATACGGCTGCTCTCGCGCAGAACCGAAAGTGACAGCGTGCCGCCGATGCAGATAAGCGCCAACGGCAGGGTCATCTGGGCGAAGTACTGGCCGGAGGTCATTAGCCAGTCCGGCAACGGAATCTGCCAATAGGCAACGGGAACGGCAGCCGTCACGCCGATCACCAACGGGTTACGCAGGATGCTGAACAGAATGGCGCCAGCACTGACACGTCCGTCCGGGCTGTAGATGGCCAGAATCAGCGCCGACAGGCTGTTGTAGACGAGTATCACCACACCGGCCAGAACGCCGCCCAGCGACAAGCCATAGTCACCATAGAGGCTGGTTGCGAGCGCCAGGCCGACGATGCCGTTGTTGCCGCGAAACGCGCCTTGGATATAGACGCCGCGATCCGCCTGCGGGCAGCGCCAAAGTGCCCAAACCCACGCCAGAAGAAAGGTCGCCACGGTGGCCATGACGTAGTAGAACAACAGGCCCGGCTGCAGCGCAGCGTCCAGGTCGGCATTGATAATCGAGAGAAACAACAGGGTCGGCATCGTGGCCTTGAACACCAGAGCCGATGCGGTCTGGACGAACGCCGCATCGATCCAGCCCAGCCGCTTGAGCGCAACACCGATGAACAACATGATGAAGACCGGAGCGGTGATGCCCAGGGTCTGAATGGCAACGGAAAGCATGAGCGAGCTCGAGTGCGAAGAGGCCGCCTATGGTAATCGCTTACGAGCTGGAAGCTGGAAGCTGGAAGCTGGAAGCTGGAAGCTGGAAGTATGGGCTGCCCCAAACCGCTTACAGCTTGAGGCTGCTTTTCTACCGCCTTACCGGGCGCTTTTGCAGTTTGCGCTGCAGCGTCCGGCGGTGCATGCCCAGTGCCCGTGCCGTGGCGGAGATGTTACCGTCGTGCTCGGCGAGCACGCGCTGGATGTGCTCCCATTGCAGGCGATCCACCGACATCGGGTTCTCCGGCACCAGCGTATCCAGGTCGGCATGCTTGGAGAGCAGCGCGGCCAGCACATCGTCAGCATCGGCGGGTTTGCACAGGTAATTGCACGCGCCACGCTTGATGGCTTCGACGGCGGTGGCGATGCTCGAATAACCGGTAAGAATCAGCACCTTCATTTCCGGGTCCAACTCGAGCAGCTTGGGCAACAGGACCAGGCCGGAGTCGCCCTCCATCTTCAGGTCCAGCACTGCGTAGTCGGGCAGGTCCTGCTTCGCCATTTCCAGGCCTTCCTCAGCCGACCCGGCGATGCTGACCTGTAAACCGCGACGGCTCATGGCTCTCGCCATGACTCGGGTAAACGTCGGATCATCATCCACCAGCAGCAGATGGGGCTGTTCTTCGCCTTCGTGCTGCAACTCTTCGGTCATGCTTAGATTCCTCGCGTTAGGGTCAGACCCGCACCGAGCCATGCGGCAGGCGCAACTCGGTCAGGGTGCCACCGTCTTCATGATTGTAGAGCTTCACCGTACCGCCAGCGCGCGTGACGCTGGCCTGGCTCAGGAACAGGCCGAGGCCGAATCCCTTGCCCTTGGTTGTAATGAAAGGTCGGCCGATTTGTTCCGCGATGGCCAAAGGCACACCGGCGCCGTGATCGCGAATCGTCAATTTGATCCACTGCGCATCCCAATCCAGACGGATATCGAGGTTGTCCGGACTGGCATCGGTCGCATTGTTCAGCAAGTTAAGCAACGACTGGCCCAGATCCGCCGGGGGCATCAGACGAGGTGGGGTACCCTTGCCCAGACACTGGAAGCGATAGGTTGCCTCGGGGTGCATCAGATGCCAACGCTGCAGGACCGACGCAACCCATTCCCGCACGGTCTGTTCAACGACGGCCTGACGGCGATCCGCCTCGGCTGCGCGCACCAACTGGCGCAGACTCTCCTTGCATAGCTGAACCTGTGACTGGAGCAGAGCCAGGTCTTCGTTCAGCTGAGGTTGCTGGTATTCCTGGCGCAACTCTTTGAGCAGCACGCTCATGGTCGCCAGCGGCGTGCCCAGTTCATGCGCGGCACCGGCAGCCTGGGTTGCCACGGCCAATAACTGCTGGTCGCGCATGCTCTCTTCGCGGCGCTGGGCCTGGAACTGTTCCTGGCGTCGCAACTGTTCGGCCATGCGCGCAACGAAGAAGGTGATCAGCGCCGCGGCCAGCGCAAAGCTCAGCCACATCCCGTAAACCAGCAACGTCGTGCGATCGACGGGCGGTGCGATGACCGGGTCGTACCACACCAGCATCAGCGTATAACCCACCAGTGCCAGGCCGGACAGTACGATCGAATACAACCACGGCAGCGTTGCCGCGGCGATGGTGAGCGGCACCAGATAGTAGGAAACAAATGGATTGGTCGAGCCGCCGGAGTAATACAGCAGCGCGCTGTGAATCAGCAGGTCGGCGGCCAGGTGCACCGCGTATTCGAGCTCGGTCACCGGCCAGGGTCCACGCAGCCGTAATGCCGTGCCCAGGCAGATCAACGCGGAGACGGCCAATGTGATGCCCAGATGCAACCATGGCAGGGCAAACAATTGAGTCGCATAGGCGAGCCCCACTGCACCCGCCTGAGCAGCGAGCACGAGGATGCGGATCAGGGTGAGCAGACGGAGGTTCTGACGGCTGGCAGACAGCAGATGAACGGATGCGTACATGGGGTCTCCAAAGGAGTCGCGAGTATAACCAAGCCATCGGAAAGACAGCTGATCTGCGGCAACGCGACGCACGGAAAATCTGCGGCGCTCGCACCAAAGGGCTAAAGTCTCTGCGCCGCACCGTTGGTGCATCGAACTCAGGAGCCTTCATGTTCGTATCCGCCCCCCGCAGCATTGCGCTGCTGGCCTGCATCGCCTGCCTTCCCGCTGTTGCCGACGAGCAACGCTACAACCAGATTTCGCTGCGCGCCGAGGCCAGCAGCGAGGTGGCACACGACCGCATGCACGTCACGCTATACAGCGAAGCTCAGCATCAGGACCCGGCGCAATTGGCCGCGCTAACCACCGAAGCCATGAATAAAGCCTTGCAACGGGCACGGCAGGCGAAAGGCATCGTGGTCAGCCAGGGCAGCCGCAGCAGCTATCCGGTCTATGAGGAAAAGGGCCAGCAGATCACCGCCTGGCGCGAGCGTGCCGAGCTGCGCCTGGAAAGTGGCGACTTTGCCGCTCTGTCCAAACTGACCGGTGAGCTGATGCAGGGCCTGAAGATGGGCAGCATGCACTTCAGCGTTTCCGATGCCATCCGCAAGCAAAATGAAGATGCCCTGCTGAAGGACGCCGTCGACGCCTTCCGCGCCCGTGCACAACTGGCTACCGAGGCGCTAGGCGGTTCCGACTACCGCATCGTCAATCTCAACCTGGGTAGCGGTGGCGGTTACCAGCCGGTAATGCGCAACTTCGCCATGAAAAGCATGGACTCGATGCCGACCCCGGAGGTCGAGGCCGGGAGCCGCCAGGTCAGCATCAGTGCCGACGGCATGATCGAAGTGCTGATGCCATGACATTGTGAATGCCAGTTTGGTAGCGCTGCACGCCTGCTAAAGAGGCGTCAGATACACCGGCGCCCTCGAGCGTGTCCCTCGGGCGCCGCGACTCCACGCTATCGCATTGCGCGCGGAGACTCGCCACCCAGGCGCGACGCCCGCCATCCACGCTCGCTACAGCCTGAAATCGCTCCGCAGCCCCGCCAGAACACAATCGCAACAAATTGACACATAACCGCAACGCCTGGCCCGTCCGGGCATCGAGGCGTTCCAACGCGGTTGTTCATGAAATTCTGATGCGAATCATGTTTAGCTGCGGGCGAGAATCACTATCATGCGGGCTGCGAATAATTCTTGATAGTAAGGAGCCATGGATGTACGCCCCCTTCGCCCGCACCGCGCTCGCCAGCGCCGTATTAGTTTTTAGCCTCGATGTCATCGCAGCTGATCCTGTCACGCTAAGCGACACCGTTGTCAGCGCCTCGGGTTTCGAACAGAAAATTACCGAGGCGCCAGCCAGCATCAGCGTGATCAGCCAAGAAGATCTGCAGCAGAATCGCTATAGCAACTTGGCGCAGGCGATTGACGGGGTCGAGGGCGTGGATATCCGGCAAAGCACTGGCAAGACAGGCGGCCTCAATATCAGCATTCGCGGCATGCCCAGCGAATACACCCTGATTCTGATCGACGGCCGCCGACAAAACCCTGCCGGCAGCGTTACCCCGAACGGCTTTGGCGATACATCCACTAGCTTCATGCCGCCGATGTCAGCCATCGAGCGAATTGAAGTGATCCGCGGCCCAATGTCTACCCTGTACGGTTCGGACGCAATGGGCGGCGTGGTCAATATCATCACCAAGAAGGTCGCGTCCGAATGGGGCGCCTCCATCAGCCTGGACCATACTTTCCAGGAAGATAGTAGTTACGGAGACTCCAGCAACACCAGCTTTTACACCAGTGGTCCGCTGATAGACGACTTGGCCGGGCTGACCCTTCGCGGCAGTCTGTACGACCGGGACGCATCCGATCTCACGTTCGACAACAACACCGAGGTCACCAAGCGAGGTGCCTCACCGGTGGAGGGTCGCAACTACAATATCGGTGGCCGCCTGAGCCTTACTCCTCATGAAGACCATGATTTCTATCTGGACCTCGAACGTGGCCGCCAGGCCTACAACAACGATGAATGTCAGCTAGGCACGCTCGATGGCAGGGATAGAAATTGCGCCGATTCACCCGGCACGGCAAACGGCTACGCGGACGAGCTTCGCTTCGAGCGCGACCAGTTCGCATTGGGCCATAACGCGCGCCTGAATTTCGGCACGCTCGAAAGCAGCGTGACCCACAACACCACCGAAACCATCGGCCGCACCATTGCCGGAACCGTTGGTGTTCCCTACGCACCGCCTTACGCCTCGATTGTTGGCGGTGGCGACCGTGAGCTCGAATCCACCGACCTGATATTCGATACGAAACTGGTAGCGCCGCTTGGCGACGCTCATCTGCTTTCGGTTGGCGGTCAGTATTGGGACGCTGAGTTGACTGACGGCATCGCCGGTGAAGACTTCCAGCAGACCTCCTGGGCGCTGTTCGTAGAGGATGAGTGGCGTCTGCGCGACGATTTGGCTCTGACCTTGGGTGCCCGTTACGAAGATCACGAGGCGTTCGGCGGCCATGTCAGCCCGCGTGCTTATCTGGTCTGGAACACCACCGATAGCTGGACCATGAAAGGCGGCGTTAGCAAGGGTTACCGAACGCCAAGCCTCAACCAGCTGCACGACGGCATCAATGGCGTCACCGGTCAGGGCACCATCCTGACCATCGGCAGCCCGAATCTTGAACCAGAGGAAACAACCAACACCGAGCTGGGCGTCTACTACGACAACCTCGTCGGCTTCAATGCCAACGCCACGCTCTTCCATAACGACTTCAAGGACAAGATCGATACCGGCACGCCAGTTCCGAACTGCTTTTCTGCGGCCAATCCGAACCAGCCGGGCTGCGTCGGCTATGGCAGCGGTTTTACCCAAGACAGCTTTGCCCAAGAGATCAACATCGGCGAAGCCGAAACCCAAGGCCTGGAGCTGGCGGCCAGCTGGGAATTCGCGCCGCGCTGGACGCTAAGCGGTAACTACACCTACAGCGATAGCGAACAGAAAAGCGGTGCCAACAAGGGTGCTCCCCTGACCAATACCCCCGAACATATGGCCCACGCGCGGCTGAACTGGAACGCCAGCGACCGCCTGACACTGTGGCTTAAGGGCGAATACCGCGGAGAACGAACCCGATTCACCGACACATTCGCAAACCTCGCCGCAGACGACCAGGCGCTGCAGAATCAGGTTGGCGACCTCGAGGCTTATAAAGTATTTCACCTCGGCGGCTCATTCCGCGCCTCGGAGAACCTGACCCTCAACGCGACTATCTATAACCTGTTCAACAAGGACTTCCTCGAAGGCGATTACTACACCGACAGTGCTGGCGACACCCAATGGGCATCCAGCTACGCTCACATTTCTCGAGGCGCGGCCGGGGCAGGCACCATCGAAGAAGGCCGCCGTCTCTGGCTTTCGGCGAACATCACGTTCTGATCAGCTCGTACACGGCAAAAGACGTACCCGTCTTTTGCCGTGGCTATCCCAGCGCCAAACGCGAATGTATGTCGTCTGTAAATTCCTAGCATCCGCGCGCACCCCGCCTTTAGAATCCTGCCATCCATCCCCTCGCTTTCAAGGACCACCATGCACCTTTGGCTCGGCACCCTGCGCCAATGGCACTGGATCAGCTCCGCGCTGTGCCTGGTCGGTATGCTGCTGTTCGCCGTGACAGGCATCACGCTCAATCATGCGGCACAAATCGAGGCGAGCCCTCAGGTAATCGAACGTCAGGCCCGGCTTCCCGAAGCACTGCAGCGCGAACTGCAGGCTCAACCACCCGAAGCGGGTATGCCGGAACCCCTGCGCATCTGGCTTGAAAGCGAACTGGAAATCGACCTCACCGAGCGCGATGCCGAGTGGACTGACGGCGAACTCTATGTCGCGCTGCCCCGCCCCGGCGGTGATGCCTGGCTGAGCCTCGAACTGGAAAGCGGTGAGCTGCTCTACGAATTCACCGATCGCGGCTGGATCTCCTACCTCAATGATCTGCACAAGGGCCGAAATACCGGCGTCGCCTGGAACTGGTTCATCGACATCTTCGCCGGGGCCTGCGTGGTCTTC
The DNA here is from genome assembly GCF_003325755.1 of Pseudomonas sp. SST3. Next base: position 33,615 of record NZ_QORI02000021.1, read on the forward strand.
AGCCTCACCGGCCTGCTTCTGCTGCAGCGCCACGCGGCCGGCCGCCCGACCACCTGGCCACTGGTGGGCCTGGGGTTGGTGGTGCCGGTGCTGCTGGCCCTGCTGTTCATTCATTAAGGATCTGCAATGCGAAAAACCCTGCTGTTGCCCCTCGCCCTGCTCAGCGCACCGCTGATGGCGGCCGACCTGCAAGTCTCCGTCGAAATTCCTCGATTGCAGGTCGCCGAGTACCACCGCCCTTACGTCGCGCTCTGGCTGGAACGTCCGGATCAGAGCCATGCTGCCAACCTGGCGGTGTGGTACGACCTGAAATTGAAGGATCAGGAAGGCGAAAAATGGCTCAAGGATATGCGCCAGTGGTGGCGGCGCAGCGGCCGTAGCCTGGAGATGCCGGTGGACGGCGTCAGCTCGGCCACCCGCGCGGTGGGCAGCCACACGCTGAAGTTCGACGACACCCAGGCACCGCTGAAAGACCTGCCCGCTGGCGAATACCGGCTGGTGGTCGAAGCCGCTCGTGAAGTCGGTGGCCGCGAGTTGCTGCGGGTGCCCTTCAGCTGGCCAGCAACCACTCAACAGACGCATAAGGCTCAGGGCGAAAGCGAACTGGGTGCCATCTCCGTCACTGTTAATCCCTGAATAAGGAAGCCGACATGAAACCGATGATCAAATGGACCGCGCTGGCACTTGCCGTCTGCCTGCCTCTTTCTGCCCAGGCGCACCGCGCTTGGATGCTGCCATCCGCGACCGTGCTTTCCGGCGAAGACCCGTGGATCACCGTCGATGCGGCGGTTTCCAACGACTTGTTCTACTTCGAACATTTCCCGCTGCGCCTCAAGGGCATCGGCAATCTCGATAACGCCCCTGCCGGCGGCCCGCCGGGCATGCGTCGTCCAGTGCCGGAACTGCAGCTGATCGCGCCGGACGGCTCTCAGCTCAAGGCCGAAAACGGCAATCTGGGCCGCTACCGCAGCACCTTCGACCTGCACCTGCCCCAGAAAGGCACCTACAAGCTGGCCGTTGCCAACGACGGGTTGTTCGCCAGTTGGAAAGAGAATGGTGAAACACGCCGCTGGATGGGCAGCCCGGACAGCTTCGCCAAGGATGTGCCAGCCGAGGCGGACAACCTGAAAGTGAGCCAGAACAGCAGCCGCATGGAAGTCTTCGTGACCTCCGGCAATCCCACCGAGACAGTGCTGAAAACCACTGGCAAAGGACTTGAGTTGGCACCGGTCACCCACCCCAACGACCTGTTCGCCGGCGAAACCGCAGACTTCGCCTTCCTGCTCGATGGCAAGCCCGCCGCTGGCGTCGAGATCAGCGTGATTCCAGGCGGCAATCGTTATCGCGACCAGTTGGGCGAGATCAAGGCGACAACCGACGCGCAAGGCAAGGTCGGCATAACCTGGCCGGAAGCCGGCATGTACTGGCTGGAGGCCGAGCTGAAAACGGATAAAGGCGTGAGTAAGCCTGCCACCGAACGTCGCGCCAGCTACAGCGCCACGCTGGAAGTACTGCCGCAGTAAGAGAGCAAGAATCGCAGCGGTGAAGGTAGGCTGCCGCTGCACTTTCTCGACCATGGCATAACACAAGACTGAACGTATCCGTGCTCGCGGCCATGGCGAGCATTTGGCGCATCGATTGGATGTTTTGCCCAACTACCGCTTCGCCCACTGCAGGAGACGGTCGACCTTGTTTCGCTTCCGCGCGCTCGCGCGCTATGCCCCGCTGCTGGCGTGCCTGGTGCTCGCCGCGCTGCTGTTCAGGTGGCAGCCCCCGCGGGAAGTCTCTGCGCTACTGATCGTCATCGCCTATCTCGGTGTATGCCTGGCCATCTGGCATCGCCATCGAGCGGATGCCGCCACTTCGACTCGGCCCAGTGCCGACACCCTACTGATCGCCTATGCCAGCCAGGGCGGGCAAGCCCGCGAACTGGCCGAGCGCAGCGCCGAACAGCTTCGCACTGCAGGTGTGGCGGTCGAAGTGCTGCCATTGAACGCGCTTGGTCAGACGGCACTCGCGAGACAGCGCCGCGTACTCTTCATCGTCAGCAGTTATGGCGAAGGCGAAGCGCCGGACAACGCGGCTCACTTCGAGCGACGACTGTCGAATGTGAATGTCGATCTTTCCGCGTTGGAATTCGCCCTGCTCGCTCTCGGTGACCGTCAATACCGCCGCTTCTGCGGCTTTGGCCGGCGACTCGATACCCGACTACGCGAGCTCGGCGCCATGCCGCTGTTCGATCGCCTGGAAGTCGACCGTAACGATGCCGGTGTGTTGCGCCACTGGCAGCAGCAGCTCGGTCACATCAGTGGTCGCAGCGACTTCACCGACTGGCAGCCGGTGCCGTACCAGCATTGGCACCTTGATCTGCGTGAATGTTTAAACCCCGGCAGTCAGGGTGCGCCGGTGTTTCATTTGGGTTTGAGCGCACACCACGGCACACACGACTGGCGCGCCGGGGACATCGCAGAGATCGGCCCGCGCCATTCGCTGGCCGCGATGGACGCGCTGCTGCGACGCCTGGGTCATGAGCCGCAGGCGTCAATCGCCCATCACACGCTCGCCGAAGCGCTGTCCATGCGACGGCTGCCCGAAGAAACCACGCTACGCGGGCTTGATGTCGACGGGCTAGTAACACTTCCGCTTTTGCCGCATCGCGAGTACTCCATCGCCTCGGTTCCCGCTGATGGCCAGCTGCAACTCCTTGTTCGCGAAGCGCGACATGCCGACGGTCGTCTGGGAATAGGTTCTGGTTGGCTCTGCCACCATGCCGCAACCGGGCAGCAGATCGATCTACGGGTACGCAGCAATCCGAGCTTCCACGGGCCCGCTGCCGACACGCCGATGATCCTGATCGGCAACGGGACCGGTCTTGCTGGGCTGCGCGCCCATCTGCGCGAGCGCGCCGGCACGCCGGGCTCCGTAAACTGGCTGCTGTTTGGCGAGCGCAGCGCAAAGCACGATCACTTCTTTCGTGACGAGCTACAGGGCTGGCTGCAATCGGGCCATTTGCAGCGGTTGGACCTGGCGTTTTCCCGCGATCAGCCGGAGAAGATCTATGTACAGCACCTACTGCGCGATGCGGCCGATGAATTGCGGCGTTGGGTCGATGCAGGCGCCGCGCTTTATATCTGTGGCAGCCTCGAAGGCATGGGGCGCGAAGTGCAGCAGATCCTTGCCGGCACACTCGGTGAAGAGCGGTTGCAGCAGCTGACGGAACAAGGTCTCTATAAACGGGATCTGTACTGACCCTGGCTCACCGGTGACCGTAACGCTGTCCAGCTCCATCGGTGTTGCGCTATTGGTCGCCTCTGCAGCGATACTGGCACCCGCCCAGGAGGCGACAGCGACGCCAATGGTCGATGCCAGCAGGCGACGCTGCGGCTAAAGCGGGTCGTGCGAACGTCAACGTGATGAATAGAAAAACCCGCCGAAGCGGGTTTTTCCAAGCCTAATGACTCTTAGATGTAAAAGGCCTTCAGCGGCGGGAAGCCGTTGAACTCCACCGCGCTGTAACTGGTGGTGTAGGCACCGGTGGAGAGCCAGTACATACGGTCGCCGATGGCCAGGTTCAACGGCAGGCCGTACTTGTAATTCTCGTACATGATGTCGGCGCTGTCGCAGGTCGGGCCAGCGATGACCACCTCTTCCATCTCGCCCTTCTTCTCGGTCCAGATCGGGAACTTGATGGCTTCGCCCATGGTTTCGATGAGACCGGAGAACATGCCCACATCGGTGTAGACCCAACGCTCGACGGCGGTCCGCGACTTGCGTGCCACCAGCACCACTTCGCTGACCAGAATGCCCGAGTTGGCGATCAGCGAGCGGCCCGGTTCGAGGATGATTTCCGGCAGGTCGTCACCGAAGTCTTCCTTGAGGAAGCGGATGATTTCCTCGGCGTAGGTCTCCAGGCTGTTGGTGCGGGTGATGTAGTTGGCCGGGAAGCCGCCACCCATGTTGATCATCTTCAGTTCGATGCCATCTTCTTCTTTCAGGCGCTCGAAGATCACCTTGACCTTGGCGATCGCGGCGTCCCATACGGAGATGTCGCGCTGCTGGGAACCCACGTGGAAGGAGATGCCGTAGGGCTCTAGCTTCAACTGGCGCGCCAGGATCAGCAGATCCATCGCCATATCGGTCTGGCAGCCGAACTTGCGCGAAAGCGGCCAGTCAGCCGTAGTCGAACCTTCGGTGAGAATCCGCACATAGACTTTCGAACCCGGTGCGGCCTTGGCGATGTTGCGCAGGTCGGCTTCCGAGTCGGTGGCGAACATACGCACACCCTTGTCGTAGAAGTAGCGGATGTCCTTGGCTTTCTTGATGGTGTTGCCGTAGCTGATGCGCTCCGGGCCAACGCCGCGGGACATGACTTTGTCCAGCTCGTAGATCGAGGCGATGTCGAAGTTCGAGCCCTTGTCACGCAACAGGTCGATGATCTCGACCGCCGGATTGGCCTTGACCGCGTAGTAGACCTTGGCGAACTCGAAACCGGCGCGCAGCTCGTCGTACGCCTTGTCGATGGTCTGGGTATCAATGACCACGAACGGCGTTTCGTGCTGGTCAGCGAAATCCTTCATCTTCTGGAAAGTGGGACGGGAATAGTAGTCTTCGATCTTGATCGACATGCATGGCTCCAAATCGGGAAAACGTAAAGTCGGATTAGGGGTGAACGCCTGATCAGTTTCCCCACTTTGGTTCGCCTACTTCCCAAGGCATGTCGCCGAGCATCACGGCCAGGTCCACGGCAACTGCCGCAGCGGTCTGGTGAAAATCGTGATCTCTCGTCGTCAGTACTTGAGCCGGATGGATCGTTGCCAGCATGGACGTTCGGGCGCGAACTTTAGAACCACAGCTGATTGAGATCAACGAAAAATCCGCGCTCACTCCTTTTTTTGACCATTCGGCAAACCTACCGTATTCAAACCGACCGATATGACGCGGGGATGTTCCTCAAGCAAGGCGGACGGACGCCGGTCAGAGCCCCCGATGCTCGCTCGATCACCACGCCCTTCTGCGACCCAACGGGCCCTTTGAAAAACGGGTGCCCCCGACACGACGGGTGCCTCCGGCTATTGCCATCGCTCCCACGGCATTGCGCTATAATCGCCGGCTTTTTCCGACACGCTTTCTATACCGGGACCGCCATGACCTCTCAGGCCGCCGAAGTCGCGAAGCGCCGCACCTTCGCCATCATTTCCCACCCCGATGCGGGCAAGACCACCATCACCGAAAAGCTGCTGCTGATGGGCAAGGCCATTGCCGTGGCCGGTACCGTGAAGTCGCGTAAATCCGACCGCCACGCGACCTCCGACTGGATGGAAATGGAAAAGCAGCGCGGCATCTCCATCACCACCTCGGTGATGCAGTTTCCCTACCGCGAGCACATGATCAACCTGCTCGACACCCCCGGCCACGAAGACTTCTCGGAAGATACCTACCGCACTCTGACTGCAGTGGACTCGGCGCTGATGGTCCTCGACGGCGGTAAAGGTGTCGAGCCGCGCACCATCGCCCTGATGGACGTCTGCCGCCTGCGTGACACGCCCATCGTCAGCTTCATCAACAAGCTCGACCGGGACATTCGCGACCCCATCGAACTGCTCGACGAGATCGAGGCGGTGCTGAAGATCAAGGCCGCGCCGATCACCTGGCCGATCGGCTGCTACCGCGACTTCAAAGGCGTGTACCACCTCAAGGACGACTACATCATCGTCTACACGCCAGGCCACGGGCATGAGCGCACCGACGTCAAGATCATCCAGAACCTGGATTCCGACGAGGCGCGCAAGCACATCGGCGACGAGTACGACCGCTTCGTCGAACAGCTGGAGCTGGTCCAGGGCGCCTGCCACGAGTTCGACCAGGACGAGTTCATCCAGGGCCAGCTGACCCCGGTGTTCTTCGGCACCGCGCTAGGCAACTTCGGTGTGGATCACGTACTCGATGCGGTCGTTGACTGGGCGCCGCGCCCGCTGCCACGCGCCGCAAACGAGCGGGTGGTCGAGCCGGTCGAAGACAAGTTCACCGGTTTCGTCTTCAAGATCCAGGCGAACATGGATCCCAAGCATCGCGACCGCATCGCTTTCATGCGCATCTGCTCGGGCAAGTACGAGAAAGGTATGAAGCTGCGCCATGCGCGCATCGGCAAAGACATCCGCATCGCCGATGCCCTGACCTTCTTCTCCAGCGAGCGTGAGCAACTGGAAGAAGCCTGGGCTGGGGACATCATCGGCCTGCACAACCACGGCACCATCCAGATCGGCGACACCTTCACCGAAGGCGAGAACCTCGGTTTCACCGGCATTCCGCACTTCGCGCCGGAACTGTTTCGCCGCGTACGTCTGAAGGATCCGCTGAAATCCAAGCAGCTGCGCCAAGGCCTGCAGGAACTGGCCGAGGAAGGCGCCACCCAGGTCTTCTTCCCCGAGCGCAACAACGACATCATCCTCGGCGCGGTCGGCGTGCTGCAGTTCGACGTCGTCGCCAGCCGGCTGAAAGAGGAATACAAGGTCGAGTGCGCCTACGAGGCGATCAACGTCTGGTCGGCTCGCTGGATCGAGTGCGACAACGAGAAGAAGCTCAAGGAGTTCAGCGACAAGGCCTATGAAAACCTGGCGATCGATGGCGGCGGGCACCTGACCTACCTCGCACCGACACGGGTGAATCTGGCACTGATGGAAGAGCGCTGGCCGGAAGTGAAGTTCAGGGCTACGCGGGAACATCACTAAGCGACGGACGGAGCGGCAATCGCGAGCAGCTTTTTGTAGGAGCGAGCTTGCTCGCGAACCGTCCCAAAAAGCTTCGCCAGCAAGCTGGCTCCTACAAAGCAACGACACCCCGTGGGAGGCCTGCTCGCGAATCTCGCCAGCAGCCGCAAGCGCGGCACTGGGACACAAGTTCGGTATGAATCGGAAGGACGCAACGGAATGCGCTTTCACGGACGCGATTTACGCAAAGGGCGAGTCAACCTACCCGACCAAACCTATGTACTAACCTGTGTGACGCTGGGCCGAGCCGCAGCATTTGGCGAGTGGCCGGCAGCGTCGTTGCTGGCGCAAGAGATTCATCAGACTGGACAATCGGACGCGATTCAGTCCCTGGCCTGGGTAGTAATGCCCGACCATCTGCACTGGCTTGTGCAGTTGAAAACCGGCTCGTTGAATCAGCTGATGCAGCGCCTAAAATCGCGGAGCGCAATCTCCTTGAACAGACTCCACGGCACACACGGGGCAATCTGGCAAAAGGGGTATCACGACCGTGCCATTCGCAATGAGGAAGACCTGCGCGACGTAGCGCGCTACATCGTAGCGAACCCGTTGCGGGCCGGGCTGGTCAAGCGCATCGGCGACTATCCGTTCTGGGATGCGACTTGGTTATGATGATGCTCATCCTCAAGAGCTTCGCCAGCAAGCTGGTCCTACTTGAGCAACAACCACCTCGCCCGTAGGAGCGAGCTTGCTCGCGAATCGCCCTGAAAGCTTCGCCAGCAAGCTGGCTCCTACAAAAAGCACGCGCGGACAGGGTTCGATCCCTCGAAGCAATGCCTTTGGGAGAAACAACACGGTCGAAGCAACCTAGACCCGTAGGAGCCAGCTTGCTGGCGATCCTGGGCATTCCCGACAACCGCAGAATGCTAGGAAGACAGCCGATCGCCAGCGAGCTCGCTCCTACAAAAAACAGCGTGCGCCCTCTTAGGAGCGAGCTTGCTCGCGAACTGCTTCATGTCACGACGCTCAGCAGAGGTCCTGCCGAACCTACCGTCCCAAATCCACCCCAATCACCAACGGATCATGATCCGACGCCCGGTAAGGCTCGGCGCTGTACATCAAGCTCTGCTGGCGTGGCGTCTTGAACTCCAGGTTGTAGTCCAGCACACGCGGTTCGTCGGCGTTGATGTGCCATTCGGTGGCGCCCTTGATCTGTGGCGTCAGGCTGGCGCTGGCGAGGCTGTGGTCGAGGTAGCCCGATTCGCCAGAGAATACGTACGAGTAGGCTTTGCCATCACCGAAGCGCGCCAGCAGATCGGTATAGCCCGCCGCGCGGATGACGTTGATCGGATCTTCCTTGGCGTAGGCGTTCAGGTCGCCAATGATCAGCAGGTCCGGATCGTAGGACCGGGTCGGATCGCGACCCAGCCAGTCGACCAGTGCCTGGGCCGCGCGTACGCGAGTCAGGTTGCAGTTGCCCTGGCCGTCGCCCACATCCTTGTCGCCACGATCATCGCAACTCGAGCCCTTGGATTTCAGGTGGTTGACCGCCACGGTCAGCCGCTCGCCGCTACGCCGCTCGCGGAAGGTCTGCGCCAGCGCCGGGCGGTTACGGGTGTCGTCGAAACGTGGATCGACGGATGCGTCCAGCACCGCCGCAGCCTTGTGCGGGCTGACCATGTCCTGGCGGTAGATCAGGCCGACGGCAATTGCGTCTGTGCCTAACCGGCTGCGGCGCGGGTCGATGAAGGCGTAGCGGTCCCGGTTCGGTGAAGCGGCGTTGAGTCCGGCCACCAGATCGGCGATGGCGCTGTTCTCACCGTAGCCATCGTTCTCGATTTCCATAAGCCCTATGATGTGGGCATCGGCGCCGAGTATCGCCGCGATGATCTTGTCGCGCTGGCGGTTGAATTCCTCGACGGTATCGGCGCCCCGCGAGGTCGGGAAACCGGCCCCACGACCGTCGCCGTTGAAGTAGTTGAGTACGTTGAAACTCGCCACACGCAGTCGCCCATCAATGGACGCGGGCGATCTCGGCCGGGGGTTTTTCGGCACGAACTGCGGCGTCTGCGTGGGCTGCACCCGATAGCTACCGGCCAGGTAGTGCAAGACGCCCTGCACCTCGTTGACCTCGTAACCAACCCGCAACGTGCGGTAGGCGTCGAGCTCCGGTGAGGGATAGCGAACCGGATCGGGGTTTTGCCCGCTGCGACCGTCATCAAGGACGATTCGGTTGAGATTGTTCTGCGCCTGCAGCTGCCGAGCCGGCTCGCCGGGCGAAACCTTGTTCGTGGGAATCCACAGCCGTCCGCCAGACGACAACACGACCTCACCGTAACGGCCCAGATTGTAGACCTCGCTGACGGTCAGGGTCTGGGCGAAACGCACCTGCATGCCCTCGTAGCGTTCCAGCGCATCAGGAGCGGAAACCGGCAAGCTGATCTGCGTCACGGCCGGCAGCGGCTGGGCGCGTGCCAGCACGCTGACCTGAGGCAAGGTCAGCTCGGTAAGACCGTTGTGTTCGGCAACTGTCCCGCTGACCTGGACGCGATCACCAACCTGCACGTCCGTTCCCTTGCCGGCGTCATAGACGTACAACCCTTCTGAGGTCAACGCGTCGTTGTCCGTCTCGCTGTCCGGTGCCTGGATAAAGAAACCGCCCAGCTCGCCCGCACCCTGGAAGTCGGCAACCACGATGCCTTCGACGATGACGCGCTGATCCACCAGCGGACTGACATCGTTGCGACCTTGCACCTCGGCAATCGAGCGGCGCCCCGCATCGCCACCGCCCGGCTCACCTTCACCACCGTATTGGCCGAGATAGGCAAAAGTGTTGACGGCGTAACCCTGCCACTCGGTCGATGGATCGAACGCGTCTTGCGGGTTGCGATCGCCGGTTCGGATCGATGTTCTGCGGGTCAGCGTGCGATCAGCAGTCTGCGTTTGCCCCACGCCCCACGCACTGCCCGGATCGATGCCGAGCTGGCCGATGCTATCCAGAACCTCACCGGACGGCCCGCGCAACACGATGGCATCGTCGCCGTTGTACCAACTGCCGCTGCCGCGCTGGTTCGCCGTGGCTTGCAACGCGGGGTCGCCGCTTTCGTGCGCCAGGACAAGCACGCCACCCGGTGCCACTTCGCCCGCCAGACTGATGCTTCGGCCGCTGGCGGTCGACCCATTGAAGTAGAAGTCGACCCGGTACCCGTCGAGGGAAATCGCCGTCTCGCCAACGTTATAGAACTCCAGCGCCTTGTTATTGCCGCTGCCCTCCACATATTCGGAAATCAGCAGGTCGGCCGCAGCCATTGAGCTCGCGCCCAACGAGGCGATTGCCAGCAAGGCGGCAGACAGGGGGTGCGGTTTGAATCGGACGTTGCGGCGCATGGCTATCGCTCCGTTCTCTCAGGCGTGCTGGGGTTCGAGGGTTCTGGAAAAGACCGAGGTGCCATCGATGTCGCGAAGGGTGACGCTCAAGGTGCCGCTGCGGGAGTCGATTTCGACTTCACCAAAAAACTGAAAACCGGCATAGGGCGATGCGTTGGCGGTCGGGGGCGCCTTCTGAAAGACCACTTGCGGACCGAAGGTGGCGTCCAGCGGGTTGGGACCAAAGCTACCCGCATTCAGCGGCCCGGCGACGAATTCCCAGAACGGATCGAAATCCTGGAAGACTGCGCGGTTGGGATGGTAATGGTGCGCCGCGCAATAGTGCACATCGGCGGTGAGCCACAGGGTGTTGCGCACCCGGTGGCGGCGAAGGAAGCCGAGCAGATCGGCGATCTCCAGCTCGCGCCCTGCTGCCGGACCGTCCTGCCCATTGGCGATCGCCTCCCAGCGCGCCCGGCCGGCCGCATCGGTGCCATCCGGAACGTGCAGGCCGATGGGCATGTCGGCAGCGATGACTTTCCAGGTGGCGCGTGAGCGGCGCAGTTCGCGTTTGAGCCAGGCCAGCTGCTCGGCACCGAGGAAAGCGGTCTCGGGGCCCTGTTCCGATTGCAGGTTATGGGTGTTGGGGCCGCGGTAGCTGCGCATGTCCAGCACGAACACATCCAGCTGCGGGCCGTAGGCAATCTTGCGGTAGACCCGACCGGACGCATCCCGGCCAACCAGGCGCATGGGTGCGTACTCGAGAAACGCCTGGCGACCACGACGCGCCAGCAATTCAATGTCCTTGACCTGATAGCGATCGTCCAGCTGCTTGTCCGGCGACCAGTTGTTAGTCACCTCATGATCGTCCCATTGCCAGATCTGCGGCACCTCGGCGTTGAATTGGCGCAGGTTGTGGTCGAGCAGGTTGTAGCGGTAGTTGCCGCGAAACTCGTCCAGCGTCTCGGCGACCTTGGTTTTGGCTTCGGTGACGATGTTGCGCCAGAGGCGCCCGTCCTCGGCCGTCACTTCAGCCTGGATGACGCCGTCGGCGTAGATGGCATCGCCACTCTGGATGAAGAAGTCCGGACGGCGCTGGCGCATCGCTTCATAGATGCGCATGCCGCCGAAATCCGCGTTGATGCCCCAACCCTGGCCGCAGGTATCGCCGCCCCAGACGAAACGGATATCCCGCGCTCGCCTGGGTGCAGTGCGCAGATGGCCCATCCAGGGTTCGCTGCGGACATGATCGCCAGCATCCTCGAAATAGGCCCGGTAGAAGATCGATTGATCCGATGGCAGCCCTCGCAGATCGAGGCGCGCCGTGTAGTCGAGCCGTTCATCCGTAACGGGTGAGATCATCCGTCGGGCATTGCCGAACCCGCTGGTGGTATCCCATTCCACGACCAGCCGTGCCGGCCGATCACAGCGGCTCCAGATCACGGCGCGGTCGGCCAGCACGTCGCCGGATTGGACCCCGTCAGTGATCCAGGGACGCGCAGTAGGCGCCGCGATGATCGCCGGCGATACGCCAATGGCTGGCAGCGCCAGGCCCGCGCCGATGCCTTGAACGAGGCGGCGGCGTGTCTGGTCCAGTTCGGCTTTGGTTGATCTGGTCATGTTCGGTCCCCTTCATCAGTGACTGAAGAAGGGTTTAAGCGACACGCTTGACAGAACCGTGACGCACCGACGAGTGGTAGTCAGGAAAACGTCTTGGTGAACCTCGAATTTTTCACCGCTGCAGACAACGGGAAAGGCGTCGCTGGGAGCGACGCCTTTGCTCAGCGGAGCGTTCTTGCCGCTATTGCTCGTCCTCAAGCGTCCAGGCAATCACCGAGTCGCCGATCTTGGTGCCGAACGACCCATGACCGCCCGCCACCTGCACCACGTACTGTTTGCCGGTTTGCTCCGAGACGTAAGTCATCGGCGTGGCCTGACCGCCCGCGGGCAACCGCCCTTTCCATAGCTCCTCACCGGTCTGCAGGTCATAGGCGCGCAGGTAGTAGTCCAAGGTTCCGCTCATGAAGGCCACCCCGCCGGCCGTGACGATCGGACCGCCCAGGGCCGGCGTACCCACCGGGAAGGGAATGCCCAGCGGTGCACTGTCGCGGCTGGTGCCGTTCTTGTGCATCCAGACCTTCTTCATGGTGCGCAGGTCGACGGCGGTGACATAACCCCACGGCGGGCTCTGGCAAGGCAGGCCCAGCACCGACAGGAAGGGTTTCAGACTCACCATATACGGCGCGCCAAGGTTGGGTTGCAGTCCTGTCTCGCCACCCCCGGTGCGCGCCTCGGGATCGACCCCGCTGCGCTTGAACATCTGCGAGACGAATGCCAGGTAGTTCGGCGCGCCGAACAGCAGCTGGCGGCTGGGGTCGACCGCCACGGACGGCCAGTTGAACGTGCCCACGTTGCCCGGGTAGATCAGCGAACCCTTTTCCGACGGCGGGGTGAAGTCGCCCTCGTAACGCAGTTTGCGGAACTGAATGCGGCACATCATCTGATCCAGCGGCGTGCCGCCCCACATGTCGCGTTCGTACAACGGCTCTTCAGGTGCATAGCTGAGCGCGGAAACCGGCTGAGTGGGCGCGGTGAAGTCACCGTAGTCGGTGCCCTGCGGAACAGGTATTTCCTCGACTGGCACGATGGGCTCGCCGGTGCGGCGGTCCAGCACATAGAGGTCGCCACGCTTGGTCGCCTGGATGATCGCCGGTACCTTGCCTTCCGGCCGGTCGATATCCACCAGCGTTGGCTGAGAGGGCAGGTCGCGGTCCCAGAGGTCGTGGTGCACGGTCTGGAATTCCCAGCGCACCTTGCCGGTCGCCAGGTCCAGCGCGATAAGGGCATCGGTGAAGCGCTCGGTCTGTGCCGTGCGGTCAATCGCCCATTGGTCCGGCGTTTGATTGCCGGAAGGGATGTAGACCAGGCCCAGCGCCTCGTCAGCCGTCGCCACGGTCCAGGAATTCGGCGTACTGCGCACGTAGGTTTCGCCCAATGGCAACGGCTCGGTAGCGTCCGGATTGCCCGGATCGAAATTCCACACCAGGCGGCCAGTCTTCACGTCGTAGGCGCGAATGACGCCGCCGGGAGAATCCACGGCACCATTGTCGGTGACCGAGCCGCCCACGATCACCAGCTTCTCGGTTACGACGGGTGGCGAGGTCGGCAGGTAAATGCCCAATGCGCCCTCACCCAGGCGCAACTTCAGATCGACAACACCGGCCTCGCCGAAATCCTCGCAGGGTTTGCCATCTTCTACATCGAGCGCGATCAACGTGGCGTCGTTGGTGGGCAGAAACAGCCGACGCACGCAACGTGCGGTTGGTTGGTTCGGCTGGCCGTCTGCCGAACCCGGAGAGGAATAACGGGTGCCGTCGTGGAAGGCCAGGCCGCGGCAGGTCATGTGTTGGTAGTACGCGGCATCGCGATTGATGCTCGGGTCGAAGCGCCAGCGTTCCTCACCGGTGTCGGCATCCAGGGCGATAGCGATGCTGTGTGGTGTGCAGATGAACAGGCTATTGCCAACCTTGAGCGGCGTTACCTCGTAAGTGAATTCGCCTGGATCGTTCGGGCCCGGCAAATCACCCGTGTGGTACTCCCAGGCTTTCTTCAGCTTGCCCACGTTTTCAGGGGTGATCAGAGCAGCCGTCGAATACCGATCGCCCTGCTCTGACCCGCCGTAGGAAGGCCACTCGCTGTTCGAGCGACCAGCCTGCCCCTGCGGATCGAGACCCTGCATCTGCGCGTCGCTGAACGCCCCCTTGATCGAGTGGTAATCCTGGGTCAGCGAGAACCCCGCCATCAAGGCCCCGGCCAGCAGACCGAGCCCGAGCAGGCCGCTGGCGCCGTCACGCCAGACAAGCCGGTCGCTCACGCAGCGATTGACGAAGGGCAGGATCAGCCAGAGGCCGAGGATGCACCAGAGATCAATCCGTGGCGCCAGCTGCCACCAGTCGAAACGGACCTCATAGATCGACCAGGCCAGGGTCGCCAGCAGCAACACGGCGTACAGCCAGATAGCCGCGCGACGCCGGGCGAACAGCAGACCGGCGACAACAAGCAGTCCGATACCCGCGGCCAGGTAGTACCAGGACCCGCCTAATATCGCGAGATAGCCACCGCCGACCGTCATGAGTACACCCAACACCAGCACGACAATGGCGGTCAGGGTGATACGCAAGGGACGCGGCCCGTATTCGATGCTCATCTGCAGTCTCCAACCGACTCGTTTCAAGGCAACCTGCGGCGAAACCTTCTGAAACAAACTCCCACCCGCTATCAGTGGATACGGTCGCGGGGCCTTAGTTCAGCCTTTTCAGGCAGATGCTCAGGCGACGGCCCCGACGGCAAGCGGTTGCGCCTCGGATTTCTTGATCACGGCGTAGATCACCCCGGTGAGCAGGCTGCCGGCCAGGATCGCCAGCAAATACAACAGCGCGTGATTGATGGCGTTGGGAATCAGCAGCACGAACAGCCCTCCGTGGGGCGCCAACAGCTTCGCGCCGAAGGCCATGGACAACGCGCCGGTCAGGGCACCGCCGGCGATGCTCGCCGGGATCACCCGCAGCGGGTCCTTGGCAGCGAACGGAATGGCACCTTCGGAAATGAAGCAGCAACCCAGCACCAGCGCCGCCTTGCCGGCTTCCCGTTCGGTCTGGGCGAACTTGCGTCGGGCGATAATCGTCGCAATGCCCATGCCGATCGGCGGCACCATGCCCGCCGCCATGGTCGCGGCCATCGGCGCGTAGCTCTGCGACGCCAGCAGGCCCACCGAGAATGCATAGGCCGCCTTGTTCACCGGCCCGCCGAGGTCGACGCACATCATGGTGCCGAGTAGCAGCCCGAGCAGGATGGCGTTGGAGGTGCCCATGGTGTCGAGGAATCCGGTGAGTCCGGCGAGCATTTTCGCCACCGGCGTGCCAACCACGTAGATCATCACCAGGCCGGTGAACAGGCTGGCCAGCAGCGGGATGATCAGAATCGGCTTGAGCGATTCGACGCTGGCCGGCAAGGGAATCCAGCGATTGATGGCCTTGGCCGCGTAGCCCGCGACGAAGCCGGCGATGATCCCGCCAATGAAGCCCGCGCCGAGGGTGCCGGCCAGCAAACCGCCGATCATGCCCGGCGCAAGGCCTGGCCGGTCAGCAATCGAGTAAGCGATGTAGCCCGCCAGCAACGGCACCATCAGCTGGAAGGCTGTTTCCCCGCCGATCTTCATCAAGGCGGCAGCCAGGGTGCCCTCCTCCTTGAACGCCTCGATGCCGAACACGAACGACAGCGCGATCAGCAACCCGCCGGCGACCACCATTGGCAGCATGTAGGACACGCCGGTGAGCAGGTGCTTGTAGACCCCCGTTTTCTCACCCTTCTGCTCGCCATTTGCACTGGTTGCCGCTGCATTACCGCTGAGCACTGCACCCTCTTCCAGCGCGCGATCCAGCGTCGCCTCGGGTTGCTTGAGCGCAACGCCGGTGCCGCAACGGAACACCCGCTTACCGGCGAAACGGGAGACGTCCACCTCGATATCCGCGGCCAGCAGCACCACGTCAGCCTCTTCGATGGCCTGGGGTTCGAGTACGTTGCGTGCGCCCACCGAGCCGCGGGTTTCCACCTGCAGATCGTAACCTTTGCGAATGGCGGCCTGCTGCAAGGCTTCAGCCGCCATGAAGGTATGTGCAACACCGGTCGGGCAGGCCGTGATAGCCACCAGCTTGGGCTTGCCGCTGGTGTGAGCGGCATCGGCGTCATCAGCCTCGTGCAGCTCGGTCGCCGTATCGGCGGCACTGCGCAGGAAGCCTTCAGGATCGAGCAGGGCTTCGGACGGCGTCGATTGCACGACGCGCTTGCCGACGAAGCGCTGCAACGACAGCGGCCCGGTTTTCACCACAACGACCAGACCGGCGTTAGCAATCTGCGCGGGTGTCAGCGGCGAACCGATGGCCTTGGGATCGTGGACTTCCACGGCAGTCGACCATCCCAGACGATGGGCGGCCGCTTCAAGCAGGCGTGACGTCAGCACGCTGGTGACCATTCCGTTGGGGCAGGCCGTGACGATGAGAAGATTCATTCTTTCACCTCTTATTCGAATTATTGGCTGAGCAACTGCAGGCGCACCGCAGCTTCAAGCTCGGCGAGTCCATCCGTGTCGGTGATGCCGAAGCCGACCTGCCCAACCGCCTGCGCGGCGATGGCGGTGGCGTGTGTGAGCGTGCGCTCAGCCGGCCAGCCTTCCAGCAGGCCGTGAAGCATCCCGGCCAGCAACGAGTCCCCTGCGCCAACGGTGCTGACCACCCGAACCTTGGGCGGATTGGCATGCAGTGCCGCGCTCGGCGAAAACCAGCTGACGCCGTCAGCGCCCTGCGAAACCACCACATGCTCAATGCCTTCAGCCTGCAAGCGCCAAGCCTCACGGGCTAGCGCCTCTGGCTCGACAAACTCGATGCCGCGCGCCTCGGCCAGCTCTTCTTCGTTGGGCTTGATCAGCCAGGGCGCGGTTGCCAGCCCCTCACGCAGCGCCGGGCCACTGGTGTCCAGCGCCACGCGTGCGCCAAGTCCCTTGAACGCTTGTAGCAGCTCAACGAACCACTCGCTGTCGACGCCGCGCGGCAGGCTGCCGGCCACCACCACCAGCTCATGCGCCGGGGCCAGCCGCTTGATGCGCTCCAGCAGTTCGCTACGGTGCGCATCACCGACCACAAGTCCAGGGCCGTTGATATCGGTGACCTGCCCGTCCGCCTCGGCCAGTTTGATGTTGCTGCGGGTTTCGCCCGCGACGCGGACGAACTCATCGGCGAAACCACGTGTGGCGAACAACTGCTCAAAGGCGTGCGGATTGGCCTCTCCGAGGAACCCGGTGACGGTCAGCTGGTGGCCGAGGTCGGCCAACACCTGGGCCACGTTGAGACCTTTGCCCGCAGCATGAACCTGCAGGCTTTCGCCGCGGTTGACCTCACCCAGGCGCAGCGATGGCAGCTGCACGGTCAAATCAAGCGCGGGATTGAGCGTGACGGTCAGGACGCGGGCCATCAGCAATGCTCCCCGACGAAGGCACGCACTTCATGGGCACCGGGCAGCATCAAGGCTTGCTGAGCCAATTGTTGGCAGGCGGCGAAATCCAGCTCGCGCACCCGTGCCTTGACCAGCGCGATGCTGCGTGCCGACACACTCAATTCGTCGACGCCCAGGCCCACCAGCATCGGCACCGCCAACGCATCGGCGGCCAGCTCACCGCAAACACCGACCCACTTGCCGTGCGCATGCGCCGCCTCGACCGTCATGCCAATCAGCCGCAATACCGCCGGGTGCAGCCCATCGGCCTGACCGGACAGGCTCGGGTGGCCGCGGTCGATGGCCAGGGTGTACTGGGTGAGGTCATTGGTGCCGATGCTGAAGAAATCGACTTCCTGCGCCAGCACCGGCGCGATCAACGCGGCGGACGGGATCTCGATCATGATTCCGATCTGTAAATCGGCCACGGGCAGGTCAACACGCAGACGATCGACCATGGCCTTGGCGGTGCGCCACTCATCGATGTTACCGACCATGGGGAACATGATTCGCAGCGGTCGCCCATCGGCCGACGCGAGCAAGGCACGCAGCTGGGTTTCGAGAATGTCCGGGCGCTGCAGGCTCAGGCGAATCCCGCGCACGCCGAGGAAAGGGTTTTCCTCGGCGGGCATCGGCCAATACGGCAGCGGCTTGTCGCCGCCGACGTCCAGCGTGCGCACCACCAGCGGCCGCCCTTCGAGCGCTTCCAGCACACGGCGGTACTCCGCTTCCTGGGTCGCCTGGTCCGGCGCCTGGGTGTGGTTCATGAACACCAGTTCGGTACGCAGCAGGCCGATGCCTTCGGCGCCCATCGCCACCGCTTCGGGGGTTTCGCCGGCTGCGCCGATGTTGGCAGCGATTTCCACCGGATGGCCGTCGCGAGTCATTGCCGGTTCCATCCGTCGCTCATCGGCCAAGCGCTTGCGTTGCTCGCGCGTGTCGCGTTCGCTTCTTGCCTGTTCCAACTGCGTCGCAGTCGGCGAAACCAGTAGTTCGCCGCGCTCGCCATCGAGCAACAACAAGGTGTTTCGCGCCAACCCGAGCACACCCGGCCCGGCGCCAACGATGGCCGGAATACCCAGTGCGCGGGCGATGATGGCGCTGTGTGAAGTGGCGCCACCGCCTGCGGTCAGGATGCCCGCCACGCGCTGGGCATTGAGCGTGGCAACGTCCGAAGGCGCCACCTCATCCATCACCAGGATGTAGGGTTCGTCCGGTGCCTGCTCGGCTTCGATGCCGGTCAAACAGGCCAACACGCGGCGACCCACGTCACGCAGGTCGGCGGCACGCTCGGCCAGTAGCTTGTCATGCAGGGATTCCTGCTGCTGCGCCGCGCTCTCGATTTCCTCCATCCAGGCCGCTTCGGCGCTCAAGCCTTTTTGCAGGCGAACCTGCACTTCCTCGCGCAGCGCCGGATCACGGAGCATGGCCTGATGGGTGGTGAAGATGTCGCGAATGCTTTCGACCTGGCTTTCCCTGATCAGCACGCCGATTTCGCTATGCACACGATCCAGCGCCGCATCCAGACGTTGCAATTCAATCGCCGGCGACTTGCCCCGCTTGGGGTAATCGATCACCTGCGGCTTGCGCACCAGTACCGGGCCGATGGCGATGCCGGGCGACGCCGCAATCCCGTTCACCTGATCACCAGCGCGCAATGCGGCCTGCTCGATGGCCGACTCATCTGGCTGCGCTGCGATGAACGGTTGCTCCGCGCCCTCACCCTGGGCAGGCAAGGGCTCGACTTGTTCGCCCAGCCCCTCTTCCACAGCACGTACCAGCGCCGGCAGTGCATCGCCAGCAATTGAAGGCTCGGCGATAAACTCGAGCAGCTGACCGCGATGCGCGCCCATCGCCAGCAATTTGCTCAGGCTCTTGACCGACACCCCCGCGCTTTCACTACCGGCCAGGCGCACGCGAATCTCGCCATCGAAGGCTTGCGCGACCTCGGTCAACGTCTTCGCCGGGCGCGCATGCAAACCATGGGCGTTGGCCAGCGGCACCTGGGCGCTCGGCCAGTCTGCCGGCACCTCACCGCCCAAGGCTTCGAGTACCACACGACTGGATGTCGCCTGGCTCAGCTCCTGCCCGCGTCCTTCGATCAACAGATTGCACAAGCGCTCGAGCATGGCTTGATGCGCCTCGCCCAGGCTGGCCAGCACGAACAGCCCGTTTAGCGGCTGGCCCAGATGTTCAAGGTTCGAGGCCGGCGTGACGAACGCCAGCCCCGGGCTCTGCACCGACTGCTCGCTACTGAGCCACCAAAGACCGTCACCCAGCGGCAGCGCCTGGCTCAGCGGCAGGCTGGCATTGAAGCCAGGCTCCACGCATTGCGCGCGCTTGAGCAGTTTGACGCCCTGCCAGGCCAGCTCGTCGAAGTCGTCGGCGGCGACGCCCAGCCCCACCAGCTCGCCGTCCAGCGCCAGCGCCTGCGGCGCGCCTTGCAGCAGCTCAATGATCACTTCGGCGGACTCCGCCTTCTGCAGCGCCTCGCTCAGATCGCCCTCGCCCAGCGCTCGGGTCAGCAACTGCAGCAGGCGCAGATGCTCATCCGAACGCGCGGCAATGCCGATCGCAAGATAGACCTGCTGGCCGTTGCCCCAATCGACTCCATTAGGGAAGTGCAGCAGCCGGACGCCAGTGGTGAACACCTGATCGCGGGTCTCCGGCGTCCCGTGGGGAATGGCAATACCTTGTCCCAGAAAGGTCGAACCCTGCGCTTCCCGCGCGCGCAGCCCGTCGAGGTAACCGGGCGCCACCAGCCCGTCGGCAACCAGCACCTCGCCCAGCAGGGCCAAGGCCGCGGGCTTGTCCGCCGCGGCCTGATGCATGTGGATATGCTGGGCATTCAACTCAAGCATGGAGAACTCCTTGCGGGCTCGCGATTGTTTATGTCGGCTGAGGCGCCGACACGGCCCGAATCCTGGGCTGGCGCTTATGACCGAATAGCTGCTGAAACGTTTCACCAAAGGCTGGCACATTACGCAATATTGGGTAATTCTAGAAGCCCGAGTTCATACCACCCGTCTCAGGACCCTCTGTTGAAACTGACCGACATCGCCCGCCTCGCCAACGTTTCAGTGACCACCGCCAGCTACGTCCTCAACGGCAAGGCCGCGCAGCGACGGATCAGCCAGGCGACGGTCGAGCGAGTCATGTCTGTGGCCGAACAGCAAGGCTTTCAGCTCGATCAACAAGCCGCTGGTCTGCGCCGCGGACAGTCGCGCACGCTCGGTTTCATCGTCCCGGACCTGGAAAACCCCAGCTACGCACGCCTGGCCAAACTGCTCGAGCAACGTGCCCGCCAGCGCGGTTACCAGCTGCTGATCGCAGGCTCCGATGACGAGCCGGACACCGAGCGCCAAGTCATTCAGATGCTGCGCTCGCGCCGCTGCGATGCACTGATCGTCGCCAGTTGTCTGCCGCCGGACGACGGGAGCTACCTCAAGGTCCAGGCGGGCGGGACGCCGGTGATCGCCCTCGACCGCGCGCTGGATGCCGGGCACTTCTGCTCGGTCATCAGCGATGACGGTGAAGCGGCGGCGCGGCTGACCCGCTCGCTGAACATCCCAGCCGACGCGCACATTGCGCTGATCAGCGCACGGCCGGGCCTGCATATCAGCCAGCAGCGTGAGGAAGGCTTTCGCCAAGCGCTTGCTCAGCATCAGGGAAAGATCAGCGTGTTACAGGCCGATCAGTTCAGCCGCACCGGTGGCCGCGAGCAAATGCTCGCCCTGCTCGACCACGGGCCGATGCCCGATGCACTGATTACCACCGCTTACGTGTTGCTCGAGGGCGTCTTCGATGCGCTGCGCGAGCGCGACCTGCTGTGGCCCGAAGCACTGCGCCTGGCCACCTTTGGTGATGCGCAGCTGTTGGATTTTCTGCCGATCCGGGTCAACGCGATTTCCCAGCAGCACGAGCAGATCGCGGAACGGGTGCTGGAGCAGGCGATCCGGGCCATCGAGCAGGGCGATTACCGTCCCGGTGTGCTGGCCATCGAACGCGAACTCAAGGTACGACGGCTCTGAACGCCCTGCCCCTTGCGGGCACTGGCGCACTGACGGAAGCTTATGGCCTGTTTGGCTTGATCGGTTTCCGCATCCATGGCGCCGATTCGGTGTTGCCGCTCCTTGCCTCGAACCACGAGCATCCGAACTGAGTGCATTCACCCGCCGCACAGACCATTTGCCTTAGCGAGCCCGCCTTTCCCTGATGAACATCGACCACATTACCCAACGCCTGCACGCGATCCGCGATCGTAACGACTGGCAGCGCTTTCATAGCCCAAAGAACCTTGCCATGGCCGCCAGCGTGGAGATGGCCGAACTGGTGGAAATCTTTCAATGGCTCGGCGAAGACGAATCGCGCCAGTTACCGGCCGAAACGCTCGCGCACGCCGGCCAGGAGGTCGGCGACATCCTTATGTATCTGTTGCTGATGTGCAGCGAACTGGGCATCGACATGGAACAGGCGCTGCTGGACAAGCTGGCCGACAACGAGCGGCGGTTCGCCCGATGAGCGATCGCCATTTCGACGAGCTGGCGACGCGCTTCGCCGAGAAAATCTACGGCGGCGCCAAGGGCGCGATCCGTCTCGCCGTGCTGCAGGCGGACCTTGCGGAGATACTGCCGCAGCGCCCGCTGCGGGTACTGGACGTCGGCGCAGGCCTTGGCCACATGAGCCTCTGGCTCGCGCAGCAAGGCCATGCTGTGACGTTAGCCGAACCTGCCGAACCGATGCTCGAAGGCGCTCGCGAGCGGTTCGCGGCGGCGGGCCAGGCCGCCACTTTTATCCAGGCGCCCTGGCAGGACGTTGAAAACCACGTCGCGGACCGTTTCGATCTGGTCATCTGCCACGCGGTACTGGAATGGCTAGCCGAGCCCCAGGCGATCCTGCCAGTACTGCATCGTCTGGTTGCGGCCGACGGCTGGCTGTCACTGGCCTTCTACAACCGCGATGCGCTGATCTACCGCAACCTGCTCAAAGGCCACTTCAAGAAGCTGCGCAGCCAGACCTACGCCGGTGAACGGAAGAGCCTGACACCGCAACAGCCACTTGATCCGCGCGAGCTGGCCGCGCAACTCGCGCCGCACTGGCGTGTCGAATCAACCAGTGGCGTGCGTGTGTTTCACGACTACATGCCCGCCGATTTCCAGGCCCGCACCGAGCCTGCCGAGCTGATCGAGATGGAATTGGCCTACCGCCGCCATCCCGCGTTTGCCGGCCTCGGGCGCTACCTGCACTGGTTATGCCGGCCGAGCTGAGCGCCGGCCGGAGGTATTGATGCTGACACGCGCAGGGCTGTCCCTGCTTTGCCTGAGCCTCGCGGCCTGCCAGAGCAGTAATCCTTACACCAGCGAATCCAATCCGATCCCGCCGGCGCCGCCGGTCGAGCAGGTGCAGTCGCCGACCTACCCGGCCGCACCGCGGGACTTTTCCAGCTATCAGAACTGGAGCTGGCGCAACCCGCCGGCTGGAACGGCTTCGCTCGCCGCCGAGGAGCTGCAGGACATGGTGTCCGGCGCCCTCGATCAACGCGGCCTGCGCCCGGCGCCCGAAGGCGCCAGGGGTGATGTGCAGATCAGTGCCAGCGCCAGCATGGAGACGCGGGTGCGGCAGGTCTACGATGACTATGGCACCCGCGTCGGCGCCGGTCGCTATGGCGGATACGGTCCCGGTTACGGCTCGGGCGTGGGTATCGGCGCCAGCGCGCCGTTGGTGCGCAACTACGAAGAGCAGGTCATCGCAGTGCGCATCGAAATGATCGATAGCGCGTCCGGCCAGACCGTGTGGAGCAACCGCGCCGAAGCCCTTAGCGGCAGCAGCCAGGCCGAACGCAAAGACGCAGCACGCGATGCAGTGAACCGCGCGCTCGCCGACTATCCGCCGCGCTGATCGCGCGCCCCTGCGAGGAGAACCGCCATGTTCCGCTCACTACTGATGCTTCCCTTGCTGGTGTTGCTGACCGCCTGCCAGACCACGCAGGTGCAGCGGGATTTCGATCCGCAGCGAGACTTTTCTGCCTATCGCAGCTGGAGCTGGAAAGAGCCGGCGCTGCAGTACCGCCCGGATGACCCGCGCATCAAGAGCGACCTCACCGAGCAGCGCATTCGCAGCGCGATCAGCGAGCAACTGGATCAGCGTGGCCTTCGCCAAGCCCAGCCCGGCGCTCAGCCGGACGTGCTGATTCAGGCCTGGTTCATCATCGATGAGCGCAGCCAGCAGTACACCACCACCTCAATGAGCGCTTGGGGCAGTCCTTGGCATGGTTTCTGGGGCGGGCCAACCTTCGCCGATACACGGACCATCCATTACCAGGTCGGAACCCTGCAGATCGACTTCTATGATGCCGATGACGGCAAGCTGGTTTGGCGTGGCAGTGCCGAGCAGGTGCTGCGCAACGATCCCGGCGGCCCCCAGGAGCGCGCCGGGATGTTCCGTGAAACGGTCACCGAGGTACTTTCGCAATACCCACCGCAGTAGAATGCGCTCCGTTCCGAACCCGGCCTGCCGCAGTGACGGGCTTCGGATTGCCAAAACGGCAATGCTTCGCCCCGAAAGCGGGCCTCCTGCGCTGAATCCGGCGTTTACCTTCTAACGGGTTGAGGCGCCTCGCGGCGAATTCGGCGCCTATAAACGATCTCTGACTCGCCGCAGCGATGAGCGGCGGGCGTTCTGTCTATTCAAACGGAGTAAAATTCGCATGCCTGTCGTTGCCTGGTGGCTCCTTGTCCTGCCTTTGATTGCCGGGTCATTTCTGCCGCTGCAGGCTGGCATCAACGGGCAGGTCGCCAAACACCTGAACAGCGTTATGGGCGCAGCGCTGCTGTCCTTTGCAATCGGCACCGTGGCGCTGATCTGCGTGGTTTTGATCCAGCGAGACGTGCCTTCGCTTCAGGAATTGAAAAGCCTGAACTGGTGGCATTGGACGACCGGATTGCTGGGCTGCGTCTTCATCGCCACCGCGGCTTTTGCCGGTCCGCGTATCGGCGCACTGCTGTTCATGGCGTTGGTGTTGGCAGGGCAGCTGGGCATGGCGCTGCTGCTCGATCACTTCGGCTGGGCGGGGTTCCGGCAGTCCTCGGTGTCCCTCGGCAAGATTGCCGGATTGCTGCTGATCTTCGGCGGCGTGTGGATGATCCGTCGCGGCTGATGGCGACGGATCGAGAGCGGCTACTTGCGCTCGAAGGCGTAGAACAGGTTGGGTTCGCTGACCAGGTAGAGATTCCCCCGCGCATCGAAGGTCATGCCCTCGGCCTGTGGCACGCTGTTTTTCAGCCCTGCGAAACCACTCCATAGCGAACGAAAGCTGACCATCTCACCCTGGCTGTCGAGCTCCAGCATCATCTTCGCTTCGTCGCTGAGCAGCACCAGGTGACCGGTGCGCTCGTCGTAATGCACCGAAGCCAGATCGCTGGCCATGTCCTTGTCTTCTATCCAGGCCTCGCGGTCGATGACTTTCAGGTTCAGCTGGCCGTGCAGGCTGGCCTTGATTCCCTGGATCTCGTAGAGCTTGCGCGGCGTATGCTCTTTGACCACGAACAGCCGGTCACCGGCGCGATCGTAGCCAAGCCCCTCGAAGCCGGCATTATCCCCTTCCCCCAACCCCAGGGAGACAGATGCATAGTCGTCACGCTGCAGCTCACCGGGCTCCGCCGGCACAGGCATGATCACGATTGTTTGGCTTCGCTCCTCGACGACAGCAAGCAGGTTGTCGCCCAGGTAGGTGATACCTTCGACGTCTTCGAATCCCTTCAACGGATAGCGCGCAAGGAACCGGCCATCCTGGTCCAGCGCAATCAGTTCCTCGGGGTTGTTCACCACGGCCCACAGATGATTGCGACGCTCATCAAAGGTCAGCCCAGAGAGGTTGTTCGCAACCGATGCCACCGGCAACGCATCGACACGCACCTGGTATTCGGGCAACCACAGGCTGCGTGACTCCCAACGGCTCTCATTCCAGGCCGATTGCACCGAGTAGAAGAGTCTTTCATCAAGATGAAGGGCGGCAGCGGCATAGAACGAACCGGCAACCAGCATACCCAGCGCCCAGAGTCGGGGGCGCGTACCCGACAACCACTGTGATCGCAGCTCGGTAACAATCGACATGGATTTATCTCATCAGAACAACGGCACACAGCCTGCTCGGGAAGGATTGCAATTGCATGACGGCGATGAGCCGGTGCCGACAGCCTTGTACTGACCCGCCCGCCACACGCGGGTTCAATCGATCATGGGAACTGCCAGGCGGATTGATAGCCCAATGCCCCAAGGAAACGGCTGCGCCTGCAGCCTCGGATCGTATAGCAGGAGAGCAACATGCGGGTGGAAGGCTTTTTCGAATGGTTGGGCCAGGCGCTCGGCACGGTGATTCGGTACATCGTCGATGCGTTGAGCGGCTTCTTCGGATTGTTTGCCGATGCCGGTGCCAACTTTCTCGGGGGCCTGTCGCGGACCCTGGGCATGGACCGCTCGCTGATCAGCCTGATTGCCTTGGCGATCGGCCTGATGCTGCTGATTGGCGCCTTCCGTGCGTTCTTCCGGCGCTCGTTCATCGCCGGGGTGATCTATCTGTTTCTGGGGCTCTGGTTGCTGAGCTGGCTGATTCACTGATTCGTAGCTGGTAGCCGCCCGGTGCCACGCTCTGACCTGTACCACATGCCCGCCTTCGGCGCACATGCGTCGCGCTTGGGCTGATTTCAGGACGACCGCGACGTATCATGCCCGGCTGTCTTGGAGTTTTACATGTCACGGCTACTGCTTGCCTGGCGGCACGCCCCCACCCATAAACGGGTCTGGGGGCTCGCTGCACCAATGATCCTGTCCAATCTGTCCGTGCCGCTGGTGGCCCTGGTCGACAGTGCCGTGATCGGTCATCTGCCGCATGCCCATCAACTGGCCTCGGTCGCAGTGGGCGGCAGCCTTTACACCCTGCTGGTCTGGGTCATGGGCTTTCTACGCATGGGCACCACCGGTTTCGCGGCGCAAGCGGCCGGACGCGAAGATGGCGGTGCGCTGCGCCAGGTGCTGCTACAAGGGTTGCTGTTGGCAATTGCCTTCGCCCTGTTGCTGAGCCTCGTCGCATTGCCGCTCAAGGGCTACGCGTTGCAGCTGATGCAACCCTCGGCGGAACTCGATGCGCTCACCGAAAGCTATTTCCATACGCGCCTGTTCGGCCTGCCCGCCGCCCTGGCGAATCTAGCCCTGATCGGCTGGTTTCTAGGGACCCAAAACGCTCGTGCACCGCTGGCCATTCTGCTCACCACTAACCTGACCAACGTCGCGCTGGACCTGTGGTTCGTCATCGGCCTGGACTGGGGGGTGGCCGGTGCCGCGCGCGCTTCGGTGATTGCCGAATGGAGCGGCGTGCTCGTCGGCCTGACGCTGACCCGCGGAGCCCTGTTGCGCTATTCCGGCCGACTGGATCGCCATGCGATGCGCCGTTGGGCCAACTGGAAGCCGTTGATGTCGGTCAATCGGGATATTTTCCTGCGCTCGCTGGCGCTGCAGTTGGTGTTTTTCCTGGTCACGGTGCAAGGCACGCGGCTGGGTGATGCCACGGTCGCTGCCAACGCGCTGCTGCTCAATGGCCTGATGCTCACCGCCCACGCACTGGATGGGCTGGCTCATGCGGTGGAAGCCTTGAGCGGTCATGCCATCGGTGCGCAGAACCGCACCGAGCTGCGCCGGATCCTGACAGTCGCCGGAGGCTGGTCACTGCTCGCCAGCCTAGCCTTCGGCCTGTTCTTCCTACTCGGCGGCGAGCTGTTCATCAGCCTTCAAACCGACATCCCCGCAGTACGCGAAACGGCCATCGCCTACCTGCCTTATCTGGCGGCGCTGCCGCTGGTGGCCGTCTGGAGCTATCTGCTCGATGGCCTGTTCATCGGGGCCACCCGCGCGCGGGAAATGCGCAACGCGATGCTGCTGGCGGTGCTGATTTCGCTACCATTGGGCTGGCTGCTGCGCGCATTGGGCAATCACGGATTGTGGTTGGCCTTTCTCGCCTTCATGCTGCTGCGGGGTATCTGTCTCGGCAGCATCGCCCGACGCCTGCAGCACCAGCAGCAATGGTTCCGCTCGACCCATGCCGCCGCCGTAGCAACCCCACCGAAAGGACACTGAAAATGGCCTACGCCGTCGCCGCCTACCTACATTTTGTGGCGATCCTCCTGCTCTTCGCCTTGCTGGCACTGGAGCACCAGTTGTTCAGCCAGCCGCTGGATTTCAAGCGAGCGCGCAGCCTGTTCCGCACCGATATCGCGTTCGGCATCGTCGCCGGCCTGGTGCTGATCACCGGCCTCGCCCGTGCCATGCGCTATGGCAAGGGCATGGACTACTACCTCAACAACAGTTTCTTTCACGCCAAGATCACGCTGTTCGTGGTCGTCGCGTTATTGTCCATCTACCCGACGGTAACCTTTCTCAAGTGGCGTCCGGCCCTGAAAGCCGGCCAGGCCCCAACCATCAGCCCGGCCAGTGCGCGCTGGGTCCGGCTGATCATTCGCGTCGAGCTGCTCGCGCTGCTGCTGATTCCTCTGTTCGCGACACTGATGGCACGGGGGTTCGGAGTAATTCCGCTGTAGAACGGTGTCGCGAACGCCCCGTCCAGCAGCACGCCGCCCCGCGCACAGCGGTAGCGGCGACCTGAAAACACCACTTCTACGCCACTGATAGGCTTCGCCCCGGCATGATGCCGGAGCGTCCAGCCGTATCCATCAGCGCCAGATGTTGTTGTTGATCTTCGCCTTCAGCTCCGGGTAATCCGCCGCCTTGAAGGTTGGTACTTGGCCCGCCTTGATCTGCGTCATGTAGTCCTTGGTGAGCTTCACCACCGTCCCCGAGAGCAGCACGATGGCGATCAGGTTGATCGTCGCCATCAGGCCCATGGAGGCATCGGCGGCGTTGAACACGGTGGTCACCGCCTCGTAAGCGCCCCAGATAACCATGCCCAATGCCGCCAGACGCAGCAGAGTGAGCCCGAGCTTGTTGCCCGCGCCGAGGAAGATCAGCGCATTCTCGGCATAGGTGTAATTGGCGACGATCGAGGTGAAGGCGAAGAACAGGATCGCGACGGCTATGAAATAGGTTCCGGCTACGCCGATATGGCTCTCCATCGCCTGCTGAGTGAGCTGTGTGCCGGTCACGCCCGAGCCCGGCTCCAGCACGCCCGCGAGCAGGATCATCACCGCCGTAGCGGTGCAGATGACAATGGTGTCGATGAACACGCCCATCGACTGCACCAGCCCCTGCGAGGAAGGATGATGCGGCGCAGGTGTAGCGGTCGCCGCGACGTTCGGCGCGGAGCCCATGCCCGCCTCGTTGGAGAACAAGCCGCGCTTGATGCCGTTGAGCATCGCCGCCGTCACCGAGCCCGCCACACCGCCGGCAGCCTCCTCGAGACCGAAGGCGCTGCGGATGATGGTCATCAGCACACCAGGCACTTCGGTAATGTTCATCACCAGCACCACCAGAGCCATCAGCACATAGAGACCGGCCATCAGCGGTACCACCAGTTCGGCAAACCGTGCAACGGAACGCAGCCCGCCGAAGATCACCGCCCCCGCCAGTATCGCGACAGCGATGCCCACCCACAGCTTGGGAATGCCGAACGCGCCTTCCATCGCATCCGCAATCGAGTTGGCTTGCACGGCGTTGAACACCAGCCCGAAGGAGATGATCAGCGCAACGGAAAACACCGCACCGGCCCACGGCGCCTTCAGGCCCTTGGCGATGTAGAACGCCGGACCGCCACGATACTGGCCCTCGCCATCGCGCACCTTGTAGAGCTGAGCCAGCGAACTCTCGGCGTAGGCCGTCGCCATCCCCACCAGCGCCACCATCCACATCCAGAAGATCGCCCCGGCGCCACCGAGATACAGTGCGACCGCCACGCCCGCCAGGTTGCCGGTACCCACCCGCGAAGCAAGGCTGGTACACAGCGCCTGGAATGGCGAGATACCGGACGCATCGCTCTGCCGTGCGCCTCTGATGGCCCGCACCATCTCGCCGAAATGCAGAAACTGCAGGAAGCCCAGGCGGACGGTGAAAAACACACCGACCGCCAGCAGGCCATAGATAAGTACGTAGCCCCAGAAGATGGTGTTGAGGAAGTCGATGATTGCGGTCATGTAGGCGCCTTTTCGTGAGGGACGTAAGGGTACTGCTTACTCTAGCCGCTAAGCAGGCCTGCACCAGCCGCAGCGCGTCTAGCAGACGGACGCAATCTCCGAACCGACTCGGCCGCAAGGGTTCAATCGAAACGGCCGGCGCTATAGCACTGCGGCTGCAACTGGCGTTATGGTCGGTACACCTCCCTCCAAGGACGAACCATGGCCGCGAAGCCCAGCAACACCCGTCAGCAGATCCATCTCGCCGTGCTCATCGACGCCGACAACGCGCCCGCCGCCATCGTTGAAGGGTTGTTCGAAGAAATCGCCAAGTACGGCGTCGCCAGCGTCAAGCGCATCTACGGCGACTGGACCAAACCCAACCTGGGCAGCTGGAAAAAGGTACTGCTCGATTACTCCATCCAGCCGATCCAGCAGTTCGCCTATACCTCGGGCAAGAACGCCACCGACAGTTCGCTGATCATTGATGCCATGGATCTGCTCTATACCCGGCGTTTCGATGGCTTCTGCCTGGTTTCCAGCGACAGCGACTTCACCCGCCTGGCCGCGCGTCTGCGCGAGGAAGGCCTGACCGTCTACGGTTTCGGCGAACAGAAGACGCCCTCGCCCTTCGTCTCCGCCTGCGACAAGTTCATCTACACCGAAATCCTCCGTGCCGATGCACCCAAAACGTCACAGGAGCCGCCGATCAATGGAGAAAAGCCGTCGGTACAGATCACGACTGACGATACCAAGGAAGACACCAAGACCACCGACAAGAGCGTTCAGGTCAAATCACAGAAGGTCCCGGTGGACTTCATCGCCAAGGTGCTCGCCGACATAGCCGATGATGAAGATGACTGGGTCCAGCTCGGCGAGCTTGGTTCCAATATCAGCAAACTCCGCCCCGCCTTCGACCCCCGGCTCTACGGGTTCAAGAAACTCAGCGACCTGATCAAATCCCAGCCAAAACGCTTCGAACTCGAAGCTCGCGGCACCACATCCACCGGCGGCAAGTCGCTCTATGCGCGCAATATCAAAGCGGCCAGATAGCGAGACGACGCAATGCGAAATGATGTGTCCATTATTTTGCAATCAATCCATACGACGAGAATCGAACCCATCCCCCTCGAACCCTTCTAAGCAGGCATCGACTCTAGGAGAGTTCACATGACCAAGCCACTGCTCACCGCCCTCGGCATCGCATTTTGCGCGCCCGTCGCCTTTGCTCAGACGCCCAAGCCAGAGGTGATCACCCACCTGAACGGCCTGGACATCGAAATCAGTGCCATGGGCGTTCCGACCTCCACCACGGCAGCAGGGGGCGAGTTGGTCGGGATTCGGGCAGTGAAGGTCATGAACAAGACCGGAGAGACCGTGACGTGCGAATTTCACGTACCCGATGAGGCTCGGGCTGATACCTCCGCACCGCCTGTATTTACGGTGACGCCGAATACACAACGGGTCGAGCGCGTGCCGGGCGACTATTCACCTGATGAGCCGTTCGCCGAGCTGACCTGCCGTGGCGCGTCGCAAAGCGTGGATACTTCCACCGCCGCCCCCTCAAGCGAACCCGCGGCTGAACCGACCGCCGCGCCGGCACCGAATACCGCCCCCACGACAACGCCAGCCGACGAGCCGACACGTACACGCACCGCTTCCGAGCGCGATCGATAAGCCGTTTACGGCGCAGGCGCCTGGACCTACCCAGCCGCCCGCCTGCGCTGCAGGCGAAATGCGCCGGAGCGCCCCAAGCAGCCCCGCCGATCGCCCCGGGAAGCAAATCAATTATCCGCGGTGCGGCTGAACTACTTCACCCCGTGCCCCTGCACCTCGGCGCCCGCTTCAGCGCCGCAGCATGGTGAACGCAAATACTTCGCTCAAACGGTAAACCGCGAACACGAACGGACCTGAGCGCAACGACAGCTCTACATCCGATCCAGCGGGCTTAGCACCGCGAGGCCGCCCCGATTGAGCACATGGGTATAGATCATCGTTGTCTTCACATCCGCATGCCCAAGCAGTTCCTGGACCGTGCGAATGTCCTGCCCGCTTTCCAACAAATGGGTGGCGAAACTGTGCCGCAGGGTATGAGGGGTCGCCAACTTTGCGAGCCCTGACGCCTTAACTGCTCGCTTGAACGCGCGTTGCACGCGTTTCTCGTCCAGATGATGCCGACGCACCGACCCGCTGCGCGGGTCGACTGACAAGCCCGCCGCCGGAAAGACATATTGCCAAGCCCACTCAAACGGTGCGCCGGGATACTTCCGCGCCAAGGCATCCGGAAGGTAGACGTCGCCCCTTCCCTCGGCCAGTTCGCATTGGTGAACGGCCCGCACCCGCGCAATATGTTGCCTGAGCGGTGAAACCAAGCTTGTCGGCATTACCGTGACGCGATCCTTCTGACCCTTGCCGTCGCGGATGATGATTTCGTTACGCGAAAAATCCACATCCTTAACCCTAAGCCGTACGCCCTCCATCAAACGAAGCCCACCGCCATACAAGAGTCGCGCGATGAGCCCGACGTCTCCATCAAGCTGTCCGAGGATCTGCTGTACCTCGCTAATGGAGAGCACAACCGGCAACCGAGCCGGCTTCTTGGCACGGACTACCTCGCCCAACCAGGGTAAATCCTGCTTGAGCACCTGTTTATAAAGAAACAATAACGCGGCCAGTGCCTGATTCTGCGTAGATGCTGAGACATCACGACGAACCGCCAGATCAGAAAGAAACGCTTCGACGTCCGGAGCGCCCATTTCCATCGGGTGGCGATAATTGTGAAACCGTACATAGCGCTTGATCCATTCGCAATAGACGCGCTCAGTTCTGATCGAGTAATGTTTCAGCCTGATCTGGTCGCGAACTTGATCGAGTAATCGCGGCTTTCCATCCATGGTGTATAACTCCTTTATACATTCATCCTTCCTCGGAACCGCCCAGACTAGACAAGGAGATCGAAGATGACAAGGAATGTTATACACCACGCCCGCTCGGCGTCTTATACACCACTTGGTGTCTAATTATAGTTATGAGCCAACAGCATGGACACGCATAGCTATCTGGAAATACTCGTTAACGACAGGCTCGACGGCGATAAGAGCCGAGTTGTCGAGCTTTTTGATGACGATGAGGTTTATCTAAACCTTGTAGTTCTAGATGTGGCTGGTGGCTGGCTAAACTACAAGAATAATCTCAATGATGGCTGGCATCTTATAGAACACCTCGGGTTCTATGACGTTTACTATCAAGAGCGGGGAGCTATCCTAGAGCGCAGCAGGTTTGAAAAGCTCAAAGAAGCAGCAGCGTTTTTCTACACGGAATCGGGGTATGTTAGCTCATAACAAGTCGCTCAAATCGCTCACTTCGTTCGCTGGGACGGCGTGCCGCCGCCCTTTAGCTTAATCGTTAGGCTTTATGAAAATTCATTTCTCGCTCTAGTTATACTTGGACTAATTGCCACAAGCACGACCATCAATGCTTCAGAACCAATGTGTTCACAAGATGCCATTATTCAGGCCAAAAAGCTTCTCACCTTCCACTTCGGTGAAGATGATCGAATAGAAATTGACTCGATTTCTAGCGAACTTCCTTCTGTCCGAAATCCGGCCAACAAACAACAAAGGTTTCAAGTTTTAGAGGTGGGCGGTCAAATATATAGAACGCAATATAGAATGCGCTTTATTTATTACCATCTTGAAAGCAGCTGCCTGTTGATGGGACAGGAAATATTGCAACTAGCAAACATATGAGTTCAGCCTAACAAGTGGTTCAAACCGTTCGCTCCGCTCACTGGGACGGGCTAAAGCCCGCCCCTTAACCAAACGTTAGGGTTCCCATGTCGCAATTCGCAAACCTAGCCACCGAGCTTAAATCTGCCGGAATCCGCATGGGGCAAATCCGCATCAACGAAACACCCCAAGACTGTTGCTTTTGCATTCTCAACTATGGCGATGAGATCGAGTGCTTCTACTTTGAGCGTGGTGGAAAATTCGACCTGGTGTCTTTCGCTTCGCAACCCGAGGCAATTGAGCACTTTAAGAATTGGGTACTATCCAATAAAACGCTATATGCAACCTGGGGAGGCACTGTTGGACTACCCTAACAATAGGTTCAAACCGTTCGCTCCGCTCACTGGGACGGGCTAAAGCCCGCCCCTTAACCAAACGTTAGGCGTCATTTTCTTTTAAGGCTCGTGCATACATGGAAGTTTGTTTCGCCGCCGCCCGTTTCTCTTTCAATACGTATCCGTCGCATTGCCCGCTAGCGCGTCGTTTTTGCGCGCTCTGGCTCCGAGTCCGGCTACCAGAAGCATGCAGCGGTGTGAATCAGTCAGCACGTATTGGTTTGAACGTTCAAATCCACTCAGCCATTTGCGGTATCAGCCAGCGAGGCCCGCTATGCTCCGCTGCCTAACAAGCGGTTCAAGCCGCTCACTCCCGCTGGGACGGGCTAAAGCCCGCCCCTTAACCAAACGTTAGATCCTTCAATAAACAAAGAGAGAACTATGCGCAACGTGACAATAAAAGAGCTTAATTTCAAAGAAAGGCTGATAATTTTGTGGGGTTTCTTTTGGCGAGCACTCACAGTAGGCGTGGCATCCGGACTTGCAGGCGCCATATTGGGAGCACTGTTTGGGTTCGTCGTAGGGCTAATCGTAGCCTTGTCCGGAGGGAGCAAAGAAACAATAGAAAGCATTGCAGGTGTTGGCGGCGCAGTTCTCGGTCTAGTATCTGGAATATTTTTCTTTTATATCTATATCTGCTGGCTCCTCAAAGCAAAATTTGGAAAATACAAACTAGCCCTGTTGGAAAACCAACAAGAGCAACATCCTGCTTCGGTGTAGGGCATCTAACAAGTGGTTCAAGGCCGTTCGCTTCGCTCACTCGGGACGGGCTAAAGCCCGCCCCTTAACCAAACGTTAGAGGTTATCGTCCGATGCCGTGCGAGAAGTGCGCCGACCTTTGTGTTCGCTACCCAATTCGGCAGCCAAATGACTTGCTTAAAGCAATTAAAATCGCCAAGCAAAACGTGGAAGACGGCACAATCATCGAACTGCCAGACCTTGATTCTATAAATCAAAATTCATTTGAAGCTGTTGCATCAGGCGAAGCATGGGGCGACATTGTTGAATACAATTTTTGTTGTTCAAATTGCAGCGAGCGCTTTTCCCTACACGCCGAGACATATCACGGTAGCGGCGGTTATTGGGAGCCAAAGAATAAGTCATCCGTGCGCGAGAACCTCTAACTGTTGGTTCAAATCGTTCGCTTCGCTCACTGGGACGGGCTAAAGCCCGCCCCTTAACCAAACGTTAGTGTTGCAAGGAAGCCCAAGTGAGCCCTTCAAAACGAGAAGCTCTATACAAAAGCATACGCTTCGAGATAATCCGGGCAAAACTTGCCTTCGACAACTTCTTCAAAATTGCCGGCACAATAATTACTGAAACAATACCGGAAGATAATCCACACATCCAAATATTGGCATTCGACAGTTATTCTAGGTGGTGCGGCCATTTGTATGAGTGCCTTCTAGCACTTCAAATCGTATCGAATGAAAGCTCAATTAATGAAAAATCATTTGGTGCTGAAATTGACAAGCACATTCAATTTGAGGCTGAAAAAGCAATAAACAGAAGGTTGTCTTTACTCAGGAGCGGCAAAGATGAATTTTCGCATTTCACAGATTTTGAGCTAAGTACAACATTTGCAAAAGACTTACGAACAGTAAGGAATAAGTGCTCATTCCATTGCTCGCTAAACCGGGTAACAAGTTCTCTTTTGCAGAACTTCATCAATAACCATCATGAAGTAGCATATGCCCTTTACGAAGATACTTATGGATGGTTTGGCGGCCTCGAAACAGAAGCAAAGATGGACATAGGGGAAATCACAAATTTCTTCAAAATTGCAAAACTGAAAATTCTTGCAGTGCAACACTAACAAATGGTTCAAACCGTTCGCTTCGCTCACTGGGACGGGCTAAAGCCCGCCCCTTAACCAAAACGTTATGTTCACTCCCTCGCCAACTGCGAAGCAACCAGAGAGCAAGAATGGAATTAAGCATAGCGGTTGATGTTCTCATATTCCTCGGCGGCTTGTTTATAGGCAACAGGCTAACGCTAGCAAATGAACGCAGGAAAGAGTTCAACGAGGTCGCAGAGCCTCTATTCAAATCTCTCGAACTCCAGCGCCGAACTCTAGAGGAAGGGAGCTTTCCAATTAATGTCTTAAGTGAAAACGACTTCATAGAAGCTCAACGAAGAATCAAATTCAATCAGCGACGCGGCTTTACCACAAAAATCACTGAATATGTTCTAGCTCAAAACCAATGCGGTGAATATCGAGAAGGTATCTACAAACTCGAAAACCCAGAGATACTCATCTCTAGAATCGAGGAGCTCACAAAATATCTTTCGCACAAGTAAACATAACAATTGGTTCAAGTCGCTCGCTTCGCTCACTCGGGACCGGCTAAAGCCGGCCCCTTAACCAAACGTTATGCAAAGCGCTCAAGGACATATCAACATTGAGAGAAAGTATTTTTAAAAATGTGTTCTTCTGGGGTGATACAGAAACATCCGCATTGAAATGGCTCGCAATGTTACCTCTAGAGCTATACGTGGGGGAGCACCTTATTGAAATGCTATCAAATACAGCGTCATACAATCACGAAACACGCGAGCCTAAGATAGGGAGCGAGACAAACGGTTGGCGCAAGCCTCTTGCGGAGTTCATTCCAGCCACCCTTTTCAACAAGTCATTCCAAAACAAAATAATCGAACTGCTTAGAGAGAAATATCTAAAACACTACAACCTAATAAAGCAGAGTGAACCGTACTCAGAAGACGCGCCTGAACGCTTCGAACTTAATCACGGAAAACTCTATTTACTTACCGAGTTAAAGCTTGCATATAACACAATCTGGGTATTGCTCAATTTTACAATAGACCTGGCGGTGTATTTCATTACAAAAGACCTAACAATGACACTACTTGCCGGTGCCATAGTCGAATTTATACGCAGACTCAAGTTATGAAGAGCATAACAAGTCGCTCAAACCGCTCACTTCGTTCGCTGGGACGGGCTAAAGCCCGCCCCTTAGCTTAACGTTAGGTTGTCCTTATGAGAGATGTGCTAAATCAGATAAGAGCGGCGAATGAGGCCGGTTTGTACTACGTCGCATTGTTTTCTGCGCTGGCTATTCCCGATATTTGTGGCGCACTTGAGTCACAGGACGGAACCGCAAATGGTCAAAGATACCGGGCATGGTTTGATCGCTGGGTAGCGCCTAAATATTCCTTCTTCGGCGGCACCTCACTTTCGGGAGAGGTCTGTTACTACTATCGCTGCGCGGCCCTGCATCAGGGGCGAGCCGCTCACCCAAAAATGCAGTACAGCCGAATCATCTTTGTTGAGCCTGGGAATCACGGGATCATGATGCACAACAATGTCATGAATGATGCATTGAACATTGACGTGAGGAGATTCTGCGAGGACGTCATTTCGAGTTGTGAAGATTGGCTAGTTGCCGTTGCAGCAAACCCTGCCGTTCAACAGAATCTGGCGAGTAGCATGCAGCGATATCCGCGGGGTCTTGCACCTTACATCGTAGGAATTCCCGTTATCGCGTAGGAGCAACCTAACCATTCGCTGCAGGCGCGACGGCCCTGGCGGGCCGCGGCCTGAGCTCAAACGTTAGGCTTTATGAAAAATTCATTTCTCGCTCTAGTTATACTTGGACTAATTGCCACAAGCACGACCATCAATGCTTCAGAACCAATGTGTTCACAAGATGCCATTATTCAGGCCAAAAAGCTTCTCACCTTCCACTTCGGTGAAGATGATCGAATAGAAATTGACTCGATTTCTAGCGAACTTCCTTCTGTCCGAAATCCGGCCAACAAACAACAAAAGTTTCAAGTTTTAGAGGTGGGCGGTCAAATATATAGAACGCAATATAGAATGCGCTTTATTTATTACCATCTTGAAAGCAGCTGCCTGTTGATGGGACAGGAAATATTGCAACTAGCAGACATATGAGTTCAGCCTAACAAGTGGTTCAAACCGTTCGCTCCGCTCACTGGGACGGGCTAAAGCCCGCCCCTTAACCAAACGTTAGGGTATCAATCAAGCAATGGACCTCAATGACCTTGCAATAAACTACTATCACGACTCCCTTGCTCTCGCTCAAAAGGCGATGATTTCTGGGATTACCGTGTCAGGTATTGCATATCTGGTTGCCATTATCGGCATAGGTAAAGCCTCCTATACCATCCCCTTTATTGGTATCGAAGTTGAATCCTTGAACTATTTTTCAATTTCACTTTTGTGCTTGTATTTTGCATGCGGCATGTTGTGCTTGCACGGCATGAATAAAGCACTCTACAACTGGCAACTAATTTCTGATCATGAGCTTTCCGCACGTCTTCTTCATACGCCAAACATATTAATGTCGGCGGTTGCAGGAGCTGAGCGCAACACGGTTATTGAATTGAAGCCGGAGCATCATGCCGCATCGCCATGGCATTTTGCATGACCTCTCCCATCACCTCGATGGGGCATTTGAAGTCGAAGCGCTTGCGCGGTCGCATGTTCAGTTGCAGCGCAATGGCGTCCAGCTCCTCTTGGCTATGTACCGACAGGTCTGTGCCCTTGGGCAAGTACTGGCGAATCAGGCCGTTGATGTTTTCGTTGCTGCCGCGCTGCCAGGGGCTGTGCGGGTCGCAGAAGTAGATCGCCACGCCGGTTCTTTGGGTGATCTCGGCGTGTCGCGCCATCTCCCGGCCCTGGTCGTAAGTCATGCTCTTGCGCATCTCCAGCGGCATGCCATTGAGCGCGGCGCTGAAGCCTTCCAGCGCCGAAGTCGCCGTCGCGTCGTTCATCTTCACCAGCATCAGGTAGCCACTGGTGCGTTCCACCAGCGTACCGACGGACGAGGCGTTGGCCTTACCCTTGATGAGGTCGC
>NZ_QORI02000022.1 GCF_003325755.1 Pseudomonas sp. SST3
GTTTCGAAGTTGTATTCACCATCGAGGTTCTGGATCTGCTCGATGACTTCCGGTGCAGTCTTCGACGGATGGCCGCCAACCTGCAGCAGGGCGAGCACCAGCGAGGTGGAATTCGTGCCCCATCGGGATGCCAGCGAAACGCAGGCTGATGTTGCCACCGATGCGGTTGAGTGCGAACGAGGGCTTACGCACGTCATCGCCGTCAGTACGCAGCGTAATCTTGTCGCTCAGGCTGGTGATCTCTTCCAGCAGGCTGAGCATTTCCTGGGATTTGGCACCGTCATCGAGGGACGCAACGATCTCGAACGGCTGGGTGACCTTTTCAAGATAGGCCTTCAACTGGGTCTTGAGATTGGAGTCCAACATGAGCAGCGATCCCCTTCTTGCGAAATTCAGGTAATAAAACGCCCGGACGGATCACGCCCAGGCGTTGGAGCTCGGATCGACGAAACGTCCGAAAAACAACCTTGCTGGCGCTGCGCAAGACGCAGCGCCGAATGGCCGTTTAGATCTTGCCAACCAGATCCAGCGACGGGGCCAGAGTGGCTTCGCCTTCTTTCCACTTGGCTGGGCACACTTCGCCCGGATGAGCGGCAGTGTACTGAGCGGCTTTCAGCTTACGCAGAGTCTCGGATACGTCGCGAGCGATCTCGTTGGAGTGGATCTCGACAGTCTTGATGACGCCTTCCGGGTTGATCAGGAAAGTGCCGCGCAGAGCCAGACCTTCTTCGGCAATGTGGACGCCGAACGCGTTGGTCAGCTGGTGAGTCGGGTCGCCGATCAGCGGGAACTGGGCCTTGCCGACCGCTGGGGAAGTCTCGTGCCAGACCTTGTGCGAGAAATGGGTATCGGTGGTGACGATGTACACCTCGGTACCAGCCTTCTGGAACTCGGCGTAGCTGTTGGCAGCATCTTCGATCTCGGTCGGGCAGTTGAAGGTAAAAGCTGCCGGCATGAAGATCATCACCGACCACTTGCCCTTCAGGGACTCTTCGGTAACTTCGATGAACTTGCCATTATGGAAAGCGTTGACTTTAAACGGCTGGACTTGGGTGTTGATCAGAGACATCTGCTAACTCCTTTTGGGATTCAGAACTTTAACGGCGCCTACGATACCGCAGACAACCGCATACGGTTAATTGATTGAAGAAATTGCGGCGATAGCCTATGCCTATCAACGCGCTCTTCAACTGGCGACGGCACTCGATACGACACCGATTTGGCCCCGCAATTCGGGCGATGACTCGCTTTCGACTCGGCTGCCGGAAACGGCTGTTTATCGCGGCCAGAGTGCCCGGATAGCCGCCACGCCTTGCGCGCCCTCGCACAAGGCTTGCGCCAGATCGTTTGGACCAAGACCGCCCAGCAGATAGGCGGGCTGGCCGAAACCTGACAGTAATTCGGCAGCGCGGCGCCACCCCAACGGCTGCGCTTCGGGGTGGGTCGCGGTACGCAGTATCGGCGAGACAGTAATGAAATCAACATCCAATGTCGACGCCATGCCCATTTCGGCCGCATCATGGCATGACGCAGCCAGCCAGCGTCCAGGTGCCAATGGCCGGCCCTGCCCCTCATGCTGACGTAATTGCTGAGCGGTCAGATGCCAGCCAGCTTCAGGAAAATCGTCCGCCCACTCCAGAGGCCCTTTGAGCATTACCTTCGCACGACCGACACACATATCCGAAACCTCGGTCGCCAGCGATCGGTAATCGGCGTCATCAAGGGACGTCGAACGCAATTGGATCAGACGAATACCTGCGTCCAATGCCAACGCCAGCCCGTCTAGCAGCTCGCGAGGGGCAAGATGATCCGGCGTGATGAGGTAATGATTCGGTAACCGCGCTGCAGTCACTATTGGCCGGTTCGCAGCAGGAAAGCTGTAACTCGACAGATCTTCGGGTTCCACCCAGGCTAATGCCTGCCCCTCTGCACCGTAGGCTTCGCCCGAGAAAGACAGCACTTCCCAGACATCCAGCAAAACCTGTTTATCTGGGTAATCGTGACGGACCTTAATCAACGGCCGCGCCGCAGCCACGGCGATGCCTAACTCTTCGGCCAGCTCACGAGCCAGTGCGGCCTCGGCTGTTTCGCCCGCCTCGACCTTGCCTCCAGGAAACTCCCACAGCCCGCCCTGATGCTTATCCAGCGGGCGCCTGGCGATCAGTATATGACCATCACCCCGACGAATTACGCCGGCGGCTACATGGAGTCGTTTCATGCCTCGGCTCCATGCCATGGGCTGCAGGACGGAAGCAGTAGCTGGTCCCGATCTGTCAGCCAGCCAGTCGCCGCAGCGACATCAGGTACGGTATTCAGCATTGATACGCACGTACTCGTGAGAAAGGTCGGTGGTCCAGATAGTCTCGCTGCAGCTGCCGCGACCCAGCTCGATTCGAATTTCGATCTCCTCCTCGGCCATCACCGCGGCGCCCTGCTCTTCGGTGTAGCTCGGCGACCGCCCGCCCTGGCTGGCAATGCAGACAGACCCGAGATAGACATCTATTTTGCTGACGTCCAGCTCAGGCACCCCAGCACGACCAACCGCCGCCAGAATGCGCCCCCAGTTGGGGTCGGAGGCGAACAGCGCGGTCTTGATCAGCGGTGAATGCGCAACGGCATAGCCGACGTCGAGACATTCCTGATGATTTTTCCCGCCGTTGACTATCACCGTGACGAACTTGGTCGCGCCCTCGCCATCTCGCACGATGGATTGCGCCACTTCCATGCTCACGTCGAACACGGCCTGCTTGAGCTTGATAAACAACTCGCCACTGGCCTCGGTGATCTCCGGCAATGCCGCCTTGCCGGTCGCCACCAGCATGCAGCAATCATTGGTCGAGGTATCGCCATCAATGGTGATGCGATTGAACGACTTGTCCGCCGCATCGCGCACAAGGTCCTGTAACACCGCCTGGCTGACTTTGGCATCCGTGGCGATATAGCCAAGCATGGTCGCCATGTTCGGGCGGATCATGCCGGCGCCTTTGGAAATGCCGGTAACGGTGACGGTGACACCCTGATGCTCGAACTGCCGACTGGCGCCCTTGGGTAGGGTATCGGTGGTCATGATGCCGGCGGCCGCTTCGGCCCAATGGTTCTCGTCCAGGTCAGACAGGGCTGCTGGCAACGCAGCCTCGATCTTGTCGACAGGCAGCGGCTCGCCGATCACGCCGGTGGAAAACGGTAGAACATTCTTTTCATCAACGCCCGCAAGGTTAGCGAGGCTGGCACAGCTGCGCATCGCCGCCTGCATGCCCGGCTCGCCCGTACCGGCGTTAGCGTTACCGGTGTTGGTCAACAGATAACGAACCGCTCCCTGCGCTCGCTGCTTGGCCAGAATCACTGGCGCAGCGCAGAACGCATTCAGGGTAAACACACCAGCAATCGTCGATCCTTCGGCGCAGCGCATCACCACGACATCCTTTCGCCCCGGTCGCTTGATGCCAGCCGAGGCAATGCCGAGCTCGAAACCGGGAACCGGATGCAGTGTAGGTAAGGGACCAAGACCGACAGCCATTGATGCACTCCTCAGGACATTTGGATGGCTTTCAGCCACCAGTAAAAAACAGGGCGAAAAACGCCGCGAGCGGCTAGGCCGGTCGCGGCGCGGGTCATAACAAAACGGCTCTGGTTATTGAACCTGTCCGTGACAATGCTTGTACTTCTTGCCGGAGCCACAAGGGCACGGCTCGTTGCGTCCGATCTTCTGTTCGGTACGCACCGGCGCGGCGGCAGCCACGCCGCCCTCGGCTTCCGGCTCATCGTCCGATTGCTCCAATGCCGATACTTCAGCGTGTTGGAACTGCATACGCTGCGCCAGCGCTTCGGCCTCACGGCGCAAGCGCTGTTCTTCCTCGGCCGGATCTTCACGACGAACCTGTACGTGGGACAGTACACGGATGCTGTCGCGCTTGATGGATTCGAGCAGATCCTGGAACAGCGCGAACGACTCGCGCTTGTACTCCTGCTTCGGGTTCTTCTGGGCATAACCACGAAGGTGGATACCATGACGCAGATGATCCATCGTCGATAGGTGATCTTTCCACAGATCATCGAGTACACGCAGGACGATCTGTTTCTCGAAGGTGCGCAGCGCTTCGGCGCCGGCCAGCTCTTCCTTCTCGTGGTAAGCGTCGGTCAACGCCTGGAGGATGCGCTCGCGCAGGGTTTCCTCGTACAGCTTTTCGTCTTCATCAAGCCACTGCTGAACCGGTAGCCGCGTACCGAAATCGCTGTAGAGGACGGCTTCGAGACCAGCGATATCCCATTGTTCCGGCAGCGACTGCGGCGGGATGTGCAGGCTGATTGCATGGTCGAGCGCCTCACGGCGGAACTCGCTGATGGTCTCGCCGATTTCGTCGGCGGCCAGCAGGCTATTGCGCATGTGATAGATCACCTTGCGCTGCTCGTTGGCGACATCATCGTACTCGAGCAGTTGCTTACGCATGTCGAAGTTGCGGCCCTCGACCTTGCGCTGGGCCTTCTCGATGGCGTTGGTCACCATACGGTGCTCGATGGCCTCGCCGGACTCCATGCCCAGCGCCTTCATGAAATTCTTCACCCGATCCGAGGCGAAGATGCGCATCAGGCTGTCTTCCAGGGACAGGTAGAAACGGCTCGAACCGGCATCCCCTTGACGGCCTGCACGGCCGCGCAGCTGATTGTCGATACGACGCGATTCGTGACGTTCGGACGMATCACATGCAGGCCACCCGCTTCCAGCACCGCCTGGTGACGTTTCTGCCAATCGGCCTTGATCTGCGCGACCTGCTCGTCGGATGGATTTTCAAGCGCCGCGACTTCGACTTCCCAGTTGCCACCGAGCAGGATGTCAGTGCCCCGGCCAGCCATGTTGGTAGCAATGGTCACTGCGCCAGGACGCCCGGCCTGGGCGATGATCTCGGCTTCCTTGTCGTGATGCTTGGCGTTGAGCACCTTGTGCTCGATGCCTTCCTTTTCCAACAGGCGCGAGACGTATTCCGAACTCTCGATAGTCGCGGTGCCGACCAGAACGGGACGACCATTGTTCTGGCAGTCCTTGATGTCAGCGATGATCGCAGCGAACTTCTCTTCCTGCGTCAGATAGACCAGGTCGTTGTAGTCCTTGCGCGCCAGCGGCTTGTTGGTCGGGATGACCATCACTGGCAGGTTGTAGATCTGCATGAATTCGAAGGCTTCGGTATCGGCGGTGCCGGTCATGCCCGAAAGCTTCTTGTACAGGCGGAAGTAGTTCTGGAAGGTGGTGGACGCCAGGGTCTGGCTTTCCGGCTGGATCGGCAGCGCTTCCTTCGCCTCGATGGCTTGGTGCAGACCTTCGGAAAGGCGGCGACCCGGCATGGTACGACCGGTGTGCTCATCGATCAGCAGGACCTGGTTGTTCTGCACGATGTATTCGACGTTGCGATGGAACAGCTTGTGCGCGCGCAGGCTGGAATAGACGTGAGTCAGCAACCCTAGGTTGTGCGCAGAGTAGAGGCTTTCGCCTTCTGCCAGCAGCCCCGCCTGGGTCAGCATTTCTTCGACGAACTGATGCCCCTGCTCGTTCAGCTCAACCTGCCGGGTCTTTTCATCGATACTGAAGTGGCCTTCCTGGGTAACGACACCCTCTTCTTCCTCGATGTGCTGCTTGAGGAGCGGGATCAGCTGATTGATCTGCTGGTAGAGCTTGGAGCTGTCCTCGGCCTGACCGGAAATGATCAGCGGTGTACGTGCTTCGTCGATGAGGATCGAATCCACCTCGTCGATGACCGCGAAATTGAGCTCGCGCTGATTCTTTTCCTCAAGGCTGAACGCCATGTTATCGCGCAGGTAGTCGAAGCCAAACTCGTTGTTGGTGCCGTAAGTAATGTCGGCAGCATAAGCCGCTCGTTTTTCTTCCGGCGGCTGGAACGGCGTGACGATGCCCACCGATAGGCCCAGAAATTCATATAGCGGACGCATCCAGTTGGCGTCGCGGCGAGCCAGGTAATCGTTCACCGTCACCACGTGAACACCTTTACCAGCGAGGGCGTTGAGATAGACCGCAAGCGTCGCCACCAGAGTCTTACCTTCAC
The DNA here is from genome assembly GCF_003325755.1 of Pseudomonas sp. SST3. The sequence continues at coordinate 6,054 of NZ_QORI02000022.1, forward strand.
CGGTACGCATCTCGGCGATCCGGCCTTCATGCAAGGTCATGCCACCGATCAGCTGCACATCGAAGTGACGCATGCCCATCACTCGCTTGCCGGCTTCACGGCAGACAGCGAAGGCTTCGGGGAGAATCTGGTCGAGGGTCTCGCCTTGGCCGAGGCGGGCCTTGAACGCTTCGGTCTTGCTCCGCAGCTGCTCATCGGAGAGAGACAGCATCTGCTCTTCGAGCGCATTGACGGCCTGTACCGCCTTGAGCATGCGCTTGACCTCACGGTCATTCTTGCTACCAAAGAGCTTCTTCATTAAAGGCGCAAACATATCGACAAAGACTTCCATGCTGGGGATGGAGGCACGACCGCAGGGCCACCGCGGCTGCGTGCAAAGGGGGCATTCTACTCGGAAACGCCCGCGAGGAAAGGTGCCTACTGCGCAGCTGCAGCAGCCAGCGAGGCCGTAATTTTGCGACCTGGCGGTCACGCCAATAGCCAGCCAGAGCAATCTGCCAGTACGGACCAGCGCGGTCGCGGGCTGTCTGTTGGCGTGCTCGTCCGATCGCAAGCCTATTGATCGCGATACCCAATCAGCCCGGGCTCTCCGGCGCTTCTGCTAAGATTGCCGCTCACCTTCCATCTCCCCGGATGCCTGCTATGTCGTTGCGTCCCCCGCCAGCCCGAGCGCCCGCAACGTTGCTGCGCGAGGCGAAGCCGCTGAAAGCCTTGTTCGGTGAGGCAAGACGACTCGACCGCCTGCAACAACTGGTCGAAAGCCAACTGCAACCAGCCGCACGCGAGTACTGCCGAGTCGCCTCATGGCGCGAGGGCACTCTCCTGCTGATCGTCACGGATGGTCATTGGGCGACGCGTCTGCGCTATCAGCAACGCCGCCTGCAGCGTCAGCTGCAAGGCATGGAAGAATTCCGAGCGCTGAGCCGGATCCAGTTCAAGGTGCAGCCTCCCGAGACGCCTCGGCATAAGCCTGGCCCGGCTCCGGAACTGTCGGCACGGGCGGCGGACAACATTCAGGAAACCGCGCAGGGCATCACGGACCCTAGACTCAAGGCAGCGCTCGAGCGACTCGCCAGCCACGCGCGGCCAGCGACCGACGACTGATCGCCTCGAGGGCGTTAACAGGTGCTTGGCTGTGTCGCAACCCGCCGCTGCCAGCGTTAGGATGTCTGCGAACTCAAGCGAATAGAGGTACCGATGCCTATCCACCTGCAAGGCGATTCGCCATGCTGATTGGCGCCCTGCTGATCGCCACCTGGGTGATCCTGCTGGTCCGCTACCCACGTCGAGCCGTGCCGATTTCGCTGGGCGCGCTCCTAGGCTTGGGGTTGGTTGCCGCATGGGTGATCTGGCAGGAACAGCGTGAAGAGCATCTACTGGCTCAACTCGAGTTGCGACTGGCATATGCACCTTCCACCTGCCCACCTGCGCAGCCACTGCATATCACGCTCGACAACCGTAGCCCGAGCCCCTTGCGAAGTTTGCGCTGGGAGGTAGCCGCCTACCCGCCCGGCTCCAGCCTGAATCTCGTGACCTCTAACTACGATGCGCCGCAATACCGTGGCCCCGGCGATTTGCAACCCGGCCAACGCTGGACATCCTGCGCCCCCTTGCCGCCGCTGCGCCCGGGTTACCGCAGCAGCAGCCTGGAGTTTCGCGCCGAGCGGCTTCAGGGCCGATTCGCCAACTAAGATGGCCATCTGACACGCAGTGCTTTCCATTCTTCGCCAAGCGACTTATCCTGTACAAACAACCAGTACTTATTCAATTCAGCCGAGGTGGTAGATGGCCGTCGAAGTGGTATACCGCAGCAGCCGGGACCTGGAGCGTTTGTTCATGGATAAAGCCGAAGCCGATCGTCACGACAAAATGCTTGAGCTGGCGGAGGCTCTGGCCGCTGCGCTGCAAAAGGCCTCGCCATCACTGAGCGAGCAGCAGGCCGACGACATCGGCATTTTCATGGCGCGGCACCGAGATCTGTTTGCCAAGGCATTCAAGAACAATCCTGAAGCGCTGGCGGAGCTCCCGACGTTGATTGAGGCGTCCTGAGGCGAACGGCAACCAGGCACAGCGGCGAATCGCATGCTACGTTTTGCCGCTGCGGAACGCGCCCAGCGGGCGAAACTAGTTAATCCAGACTCGGTCCATTGGTGCAGGCATCCAATCAGGTAACCGGCGTGGACAGTCCATTCAAGAAAATCAGCGATGTGTTTCAGCCAGACTACAACGTCAATTTCAGCATTGAGAAACCTGACGGTAGCATTCTGCTGACTCTGACCGACGCCGCTGGCGTGGCGGTCAAGCGCTTCATCAGCTCTAGTCAATGGCGGGACCAGCAGCAACTCGAACGCTTAATTACCAGCCTGCAATTCAGCCTCGCGATTGAGCGCGGCGAACAGTCCAGCTCCTATCGTTTGACCAAGCATTCACACTCAACCGCTCAGTAGCTCTGCCTGACCGCCGGCCTGCAAACGGCCGCCCCAGCCCACCTTCCGACAACAATAATAAGATCTGTTGATCCGGCACTCCACCGGCGCGGTGCGTTTCTGTGCCTGGCGGGCCGGCCGATACGACTCACAACCAGGCCAACGCCTTGGCTCGTGCGACGGCCTGCGTGCGCCTGGCTACGCCTAGCTTGGTATTGATCCGCCGCGCATGGGTCTTGACCGTGTGTAAGGAAATAAAGAGCTGCTCGGCTATTTCCTGGTTCGAACAGCCTTGGGCGATGAGGCGCAGTACCGTGAGTTCCCGGTTGCTCAGAATGACCTCGTCACCCGAGGCGAGGGCGTCCTCAGGCTCGCGTTCGAATTGCAGCAGGCGATCACGAAGACTTTCCCCCTTGCCGTTGGGCAGCACGCTGGCGAGCCACTGCGGCTGGCGATGCTGCAATTCGTACAGAGGCTTGGCCAGTTGCTGTCGCGCGGCCTCGCCAAGTGCCTTTCGTAGTTCCAGCTCCGCTTCGTCGCGCCGACCGTCCAGCTGAAGGGCTTCCGCAAGGGTAAACCGGCATTCACAAGCCAGGCCCAGCCGCTGCGAGCGAAGATTCTGCTCGATCAGCTCCCGAAGGGTGTCGATGGCTAACGCCGAGCGTCCCGAGAGCAGGTCGACCACCGCGAGATAGCGTTGAACCCGCGGCAGCAGCTCATAGAACCCGGAAGGCGCCAGATACATATGCCCTTGATAAAGCTCTAGTACCTGCAGGAAGACGCATCTCGCCTTTCTCAGCTGCCCCTGATGCAACCAGGTCAGCCCCGTTATCAAAGGCAAGATTCCGCGAAAGCGCGCCTCTGGCACGTGCCGCCACTGGGTGAGCCGCTCGGCTTCGCGTAACCAGTGATAGGCCGTAGGGAACTCTTGATTACGCGCAGCCAGCTCCGCCAGCCCCGCGTAGCCGAAGAAAACATAGGAATCACCACAGGTTTCAGTCTCGATTCGCCCTTGTTGAAAAGCCTCACGGGCTGGCTCATCGAGCCCTTGATAGGCCAGCAGGTGCCCCTGTAGCAGTTTCAACCGACCGATAATCGGGCTGTGCCTGACGCTATCGCGCAGCACTAAAAGCGACTCTTCCAGTACGCCGACCGCCCGCTCGAATTCTCCGGTAAGTTCCAGCAGCTGGATTCGATCGACATTGAGCATCGCTTCATACAACACGCTGCCCTTGAGCCGCGCCAGCTTCATCCCTTCGCTGTTGTACTGCTGCGCCAGTTCGAGCTGACTCTCCGCCATCGCCTGCTGAGACAGCGCCTGGTAACAGAGTACCCGCTGCGCCCATGCGTGATCGGACAGAACTTCCAACGCTTGGAGACAGTAGCTGCGCGCCTCGGGCTCTCCACGTAAGCGCGCAAGAAAGCCGCGCAGGGCCTGCCACTGAGCCAGTAACTGTGCCTGGCGCCGAGCGTCGGGCTGGGGGAAGAACTTCGCCAGCCCGGCAAGACAGTCATCCACCTCATCGAGCCGGGCAGAAATAATCAGCGCCCAGCCATGCAGCACGATCAGCCGAGTCGTACTATTGAACAAATCCTGTGGCAGCTCGCTCCGCCATTTCATGAAATGCGAAACGTTATCGCCGATAAGCAACTGTTCCTGCCCGTAGCGCTGCAGAAAATTGGCTGCGACCTCAGGCTGCCCCGCCCACAGCGCATGCTCCACTGCCTCGCGCATCTCACCGCGATTGGCAAACCACTGACACGCACGCAGATGAGTCTGAGTTGGCGATACCGCTTCGGGTATCCGTTGCAACATCAACGCTAGCGGGCGCCACAGGCGAAACCACTCGCCGCAGTTGTCGATCTGGCGGATGAAAAGCTGGAAAGTCTTCAGAACGTCAAGAATCTCACTGCCTATCCCGTCAAGCACATGCTCGCAGAGCGGCGGTGAGAAGCGGGGCATCCGCGCCAGAGCAAAGAGAGCCCGGCGAACATCTTCGCTCTGCCCTTCGAGTACTTCCCGCTGAATATAATCTCTCAACAACGGCGTCCCCGCGACCAATCGCTCGCGCACGGCCTGCTCGTTCGCATTCAATAGCAGCAAACTGACACCGGCCAACCACCCCTCGCTGCCCGTCAGCAATTGCTTGAATGTATCGTCGGCTACATCCAGGCGGTGCGCCTTGAGTACTTGCCTAAGCTCGCCGGCGGTGAGAGCCAACGCCTCGGCCTCCAATTCGAATAGGTCGCCCTGCAGTAAAAGCCGAGGCAGTTTCCAGGCAGGTTGCCGGCGGCTACTCACCCACCAGCTGACAGATTCAGGGCCCCTTTCAATAAGCTGGTCGAGGCACGCATCGAATTGCACTGCCGTGTCACGCGGGTAATCGTCCAGCATGATCCACAGCGGCCGCGGAAAGCCCTCCATGAGTGCGATGAGGTCCAGCTGCACGTCCCCGCTGGGTATGGAAGAAGTATTGAGAACCCGGCTCAGCTGTGCATAAAGCGCTTCGGCGGAAAAAGGCCGGCCACCGAGATCGAGCCAGACGAGATGGGTGTCGGCAGGTACCAGCCGAGCACACTCGTTCATCAGCACGCTTTTGCCGAAACCTGCCGGCGCGCAGATCAAACGCAGGCGACAGCGGGCCTCGAGTAACGCCTCAACCAGCCGAGGCCTTGGAATATGTGAAGGAGGAAGGCGTGGAATAGTCGCAACTTGAACCTGCGCGGCGGCTTCTGTGCCGAGTACACCAGGATTGAAGCGTACGGACATAGCGAGGTTTCTCTTATTCGTATCAGTCCATTGAGGAACGCGACGCGCGCAGCCATCGGTCGAGTCTTGACCTGGCACACTGACCAGGTCGGTGCGTGTGCAACAACCTGCACGATTACGCGTCTTTTGTCGACTCGCCCGAATCGCCGAACCCTGTCCGACCCGATCCCCTAATGGCTAAAACCTATCACCCTCCTCCGAGCCTGAACAAAAAAGGCGGCCAACTGGCCGCCTTATTCACAACATGGATGCTAGATGATCAGCGCACCCCTGCGTTACGCAGTGCAGCCGGTGTGAAGTCTCGCGCCGAGGTCTTGTAGCCGAACTCGTGCGCTTTCTCCTCGTTGCTCATGCCGATCGCAATATAGCGCCCGGAGATCACATCGTAGAGCGCTTCGAATGCATAAGCCGGAACCTTGTGCTGGTAATACTGCAGCATGTGGGCTTCACCGACGCGCCACAGCTGACCACGGCCGTCATAAAGCTCGGACTGCACGATGGTCCAGGTATCTTCGTCCACGAAGAAACGGCGCTTGGCGTAGATATTACGTTCGCCATCTTTGAGGTTGGCCTCGATCTCCCATACCCGGTGCAGCTCATAACGCGCCAGATCCTGGTTGACATGACCGGCCTTGAGAATATCGCTGTATTTCACCTCGCTGGAGTTGATATCGAAGCTGTTGTAGGGAATGTACAGCTCCTTTTTGCCGACCAGTTTCCAGTCGTAACGATCCGGGGCGCCACTGAACATGTCGAAGTTATCGGTCGTCCGCATGCCGTCGGCCGCAGTACCGGGTCCGTCATAGGCGACCTGCGGGGCACGACGTACGCGACGCTGACCGGCGTTGTAGATCCAGGCCTGGCGTGGCTCTTTGACCTGATCCAGCGAATCGTGCACCAGCAAGACGTTACCGGCGAGACGCGATGGAGCCGTCACCCGCTGCTTGAAAAACAACAGTGCGTTCTTGGCGCGCTCCGGGTCCAGATCCGACATGTCGCTGGGAAACGCCACTTCGTCCTCGAAGTGCACCAGGGTGTAGCTGCCATTCGTTTGTGGAGTGGCCTGCACGATGTTACGGCGTACGTTGCCACCGCGATAACGGGTGATGTGGTTCCAGACGACTTCCAGGCCGTTCTTCGGAATCGGGAACGCGTAGTAGCGGCTGTCAGCAAAGTTGGCGATACCGTTACCGCCATCCACCAGCTCGGTATTCAGAGCACTTTTCTTTGCGGCCTCATAAATGCGATCCGGCACGGCAGCGCTGCGATGTGTCGGAAACACGCGAATCTTGTAGGTGTCTGGATAACGCTTGAACATCGCCTGCTGGCCTGCGGTCAGCTTGTCCTTGTACTGGTCGACGTTCTGCGCAGTGATGACGAACTCGGGCTGCTCATCCTTGAAGGGGTTGGTTATATGCCCGTCTTTTAACGGCGCTGCATCAGTAGGGAGACCGCCAGTCCACTCGGGAATGGTTCCATCGGCGTTACCAGCCTTCTCGGCGCCGAGTGGGGTCAGCGAGTTGCCGAGCTTTGCGGCTTCTTCGGGAGATACGGCAGCCATAACGCTGCTTGCCAGCAGCGAGAGGGCCAAGACACTGAATAGTTTTCTTGTTGTTTTCATACGTTTCCAGTTCCTCTTGATCTTGTTTTGGCCGGAGGCCTTGCATAACCGAGCCACGTGCGGAGCCCTGAGCAGGGCTCCGCGCCGGGATATCTGAAGCGGCCTCCTTAGAAGTTCACGCCCATGCTAAGCGCGAGGAAGTCACGGTCGACCAGGGTGTTGTAGTCGCCACCGAAAAAGTCGGTGTAGGACAGGCTGGCGGTGTAAGTATTCTGGTATTCAGCATCGACACCCACACTAACGGCCTTGGCGCCTTCGTTGAACAAACCGTTCGGTCCGTAGCCATCGACATCATGGGAGAAGGACAGGTTAGGTGTCAGGTTCACACCGGCAAAGACGTTGCTGTAGCTGGCCAGTGCGCGTAAGCGGTAGCCCCAGGAATTGGCGGTTACGAAACCGTCATTTCCATACGCCGCCAGTTGGCCAGCATCATCAGGCGTGCCGTAGATTGCGTCACGGCCATAGCGGAGTTCGCTCGTGCTCTCCAAACCGCCGACATGCGCGTAACCGACCTCGCCAACCAGAGTCACGCGACCCGCGCCAAGCACCTGATCGATGAAGTGAGTGAATGTGGTCTGGACCTGAGTGATTTCCTTACGGTTATAACCGCGGTTGTCCGCACCGAATGTACTCGAGACGGGAGAAATGCCCGGGGCAATCGGATTGAGCAGCGCCCGCGTCACGTCTGTCGTATTGATCTGAACTGGAGCATTAGGACGATAGCTCACCTCGCCCGACCAGGCGGTGCCTGTAGGGAGAGTGGTCGAGAAGCTCAGACCATACAGGCGAATGTCTTCTGGGTACTCCAGATAGTACTGGCCATTACCCAGCATCACGCTTTGGGCCAGACCGATTCCGGAGCCTGGCATGATGCCCTCAGCCGTACCGATAATGCTCGGCAGGGCTGCGGCAGTCCCCAAGCCTGCTGACTGCGTACTCACGTTTGGCGTGCGGCTGTGGTAATTCATGAAATACGCACCGTACTCGGTGGCATCACCGAGCCAGCGAAATGCCAGACCGAACTGCCCGGAATCACGGGCGTCACGATCGCCGCCACGAGGCAGCACGACCCCCTCCGGGGTTACCTCAAAGCCCTGCCCGAACATCGCGGCAACAGGCTGCAGCGGTGCGATAGCCGGATTACCGACGTGGTAGTTGTTATCGCAGCCATCTTGGGCAACGTCGACTGCGAAGAACGTGCCGCAGTTGTCGATAATTGTCTGGTCCCATTCAAGTTGGTAGAACGCCTCCATGCTCAGGCGATCACTTACACTCTGAGAGACGTAAAGCATATTTACCGGAATCAGACCCTCTTTAATCTCCGCACCGGGGCGGCGGAATGCTGCAGCATCGAGAGGGTTAATCGAGTTAATCGAGTTACCGATAAAGGTGCTCTCCCCCCAGCTCACAACTTGGCGTCCGACACGGACCGTGCCAGGCAGATCGCCTAGATAATAGTTGTGGTAGAGAAAAGCATCGAGAATCTGCGCACCGGAAGATTGCGCAGCTTCCTTGCGGTTGCTGTCACTGATGTCCTTGAACAGGCGATTTTCATCCTTCAGCTCAAAGTCATACCAATACTTACCACGAATAAAGGCGCCGCTGTCACGGTAGCGCAGCTCTAAGTCATGAATGCCCTTAAAGATCTTCGAAAAAGTTTCGCCTTTTTTAAAGTTCAGACGGCCATCATCACCGGTCTGAGTGTATCCCGTTCCACCATTGTTGATACCCACCAAATCCATATCCCGGTCCGTCGTTGACCAGCTGGCGCCTATGGACATGGCCGAGTCGAACTGCCCTTCAATTTCCCCAATATTGAAAGTAACCGCATAAGCCGGTGTGGCGATGCCCAGCGCGACCGCGAGGGCCAATGTCTTGGGCTGGAAGATTCCTTGCCTTGTTGTTTTTGTCATGAGGCGCTCCTGGTTGGTTCGAAGTACGCTCACCCTAACCACACGGCAACGGGGGGTTAAGCGCACTAAGGTTTGATTTGGCTTGTAATTCGAAAGTATGAATAGCCTTCCCACTACTGGCCTGCAACGGAACCTCACGGTGATTGCAGCGCGGCCCCTAGCGAAGCTATCCGAGAGCTTAGCCGCAAGCAAAATTGGCGCAACCTCCGAAATAGAGCAGCTGCGACGTTGTTTGCGGAAATTTCAGCTGAACGTGCCCGATCAAGCATTGGCGGCTCGGATTAGAACGCGCTGTAAGGCCCTACATCTCGTCACCTCGACGGCTGGAAACGACACGCAGCGCGCGGGAGCGTTACCGAAGCGCAGCGACTGGGACGAAACGAAACATTCAGCCGGAGCAGACTAAAATCAGGCGCTCGCGCGGATGAACGAACCACACGCGGGCCTACGAAGAGAGAACGCCGAGCCAGAGCGGTGCGCACTGAGGTGCGAAGGCTCCTCAACCGAGGCGAAGAGGGTTGCGGCACGGCATCCGTTGCCGGCCAGCGCTCAGGATCGAACGACGTCCGGCCCCTTCACACAGATATTAATAGACCGCCCTACATGCCTTTAACAGCGTAGATACCGGGGGCATTGCGCCAGTAACCCTTGTAATCCATGCCATACCCGAACACGTATCGATCATCACAGCTGAGCCCGACGTAGTCGGCTTTCAGATCCGGGCGGGCCTTGCGCTGATGATTCTTGTCGACCAATACGGCAGTATGCACAGAGGCTGCACCGGCATGCCGGCAGAAGTCGATGATCGCGCCAAGCGTATGCCCTTCATCGAGAATGTCATCGACGATCAGCACGTCGCGGTCGATGAATGAAATCTCCGGCTTGGCCTTCCAGAACAACTCACCGCCGCTCGTCTCGTTGCGATACCGCGTCGCGTGCAGATAGGAGAGCTCCAATGGAAAGTTCAGCTTGGGAACCAGCTTGCCGGAGAAAATCAGCCCGCCGTTCATCACACAGAACACCACTGGATTTCGCTCGGCCAGCTCGCCGTTGATTTTTGCGGCCACCGCGTCGATCGCCGCTTCAACTTCGGCTTCGGCATAGAGGCAGTCTGCTTCGGCCATGATCTGGCGGATGTGTGCGAGATCGACGGACATCGCGATGCTCCAAGATTGGTTAGAAGATGGATGCAGCTCGGTCGGCTGCCCACAAATAAAGGGCGCGACGATACCGATGCCGCGGTGGGCAGGGCAAGTCCTGTTTGACACATCAATAGCCGCTAACAACTTGATGCATTAATCTACGGCGGTTTATTCGACCGCCGGAGCCACCCATGACCATTCGAGAGATCCGCCACCCGCTTATTCGCCACAAACTTGGGTTGATGCGTCGAGCCGATATCAGCACCAAGAATTTCCGCGAACTGGCGCAGGAGGTTGGCTCGATCCTCACGTACGAAGCGACCCGCGATCTGCCGCTCGAAGACTACAGCATCGATGGCTGGTGTGGCCCGGTCCAGGTCCAGAAGATCTCCGGCAAGAAAATTACGGTGGTACCCATTCTGCGTGCGGGCATCGGCATGCTCGATGGTGTGCTCAGCCTGATTCCCGGCGCCAAGGTCAGTGCGGTAGGCATCGCGCGCAATGAGGAAACCCTGCAGGCCCATACCTATCTTGAGCGTCTGGTAGACGATCTCGACCAGCGACTGGCGATGATCATCGATCCGATGCTCGCAACCGGTGGGTCCATGGTCGCTGCGATCGACATGCTGAAAAAAGCCGGCTGCAAGGAAATCCGCGCATTGGTGCTCGTCGCTGCACCGGAAGGCATCGACGCCGTCGAAAAAGCACATCCAGACGTGACTATCTATACCGCCTCCATTGATGATCGCCTGGATGAAAACGGCTACATCATGCCAGGGCTGGGCGACGCGGGAGACAAGATCTTCGGCACCAAGCAGAAGGACGTCTAAGATGTCGCACCCCATGGAAGAACCGCTCGGACGCCAGGTATTGGCCGGCGCGCAGATGCTGTTCGTAGCCTTTGGCGCCCTGGTACTGATGCCACTGATCACTGGCATGGACCCGAACGTCGCGTTGTTCACCGCCGGTATCGGCACCCTCCTGTTCCAGTTGGTCACCAAGCGCCAGGTTCCGGTATTCCTGGCCTCGAGCTTCGCCTTCATCGCACCGATCATCGCCGCCAAAGGTGACTTCGGCCTGCCTGCTGTACTCGGCGGCGTGGTTGCAGCAGGCATCGTCTATATGATTCTCGGCTTTGCGGTTCGCCTCAAAGGACCGGGATTTATCGACCGGCTGCTGCCACCCGTAGTAATCGCTCCGGTGATCATTTCCATCGGACTGGCGCTGTCACCTGTCGCGGTGAATATGGCCATGGGCAAGGCCGGCGACGGTAGCGCTCAACTGATCCCCTACGAGACAGCAATGATGATCTCGATGTCAGCCTTGCTCACTACGCTGCTGGTTGCGGTGCTCGGCAAGGGACTGTTCCGCCTGGTGCCGATCCTGGCAGGCGTCGCGGTGGGTTACGGTCTGTCGTTCGCCTTCGGGGTCGTGGATACCGCCGGTATCGCCTCGGCACCGTGGCTGGCGGTTCCGAACTTTGTCGCGCCGGAGTTTCACTGGGGCGCGATCCTGTTCATGGTCCCGGTGGCGCTTGCCCCGGCGATCGAACACATCGGCGGCGTCGTGGCGATTGGTGGCGTGACCGGCAACAACTTCATCAAGAAGCCTGGCCTGCACCGCACCCTGCTAGGCGATGGCCTGGCGACCTCGGCCGCAGGCTTGTTCGGCGGCCCGCCCAATACCACCTACGCGGAAGTCACCGGCGCGGTCATGCTGACCAAGAACTACAACCCGAAGGTGATGACCTGGGCAGCAATTTTCGCAATCGTCCTGGCGTTCATCGGCAAGTTCGGCGCCGGGCTATTGAGCATTCCAGTACCAGTCATGGGCGGTATTCTTTGCCTGCTGTTCGGCTCGATCGCCGTGGTCGGCCTGAGCACGCTGATCCGCCATCAGGTGGATCTGGCCGAAGCACGCAACCTCATCATCGTATCAGTGACTTTGGTGTTCGGTATCGGCGGCATGGCTTTCGGCTATGGGGAATTCAGCCTGTCCGGTATTTCACTGTGCGCGATCATCGCGCTGGTTCTCAACTTGGTACTTCCGGGTGGCGAGGGCTGGAAGAACAAGCAACTCGAAGAACACAACTGAAATCGCTACCCGCCGCCAGCACCCCGTGTGCTGGCGCCTTCCTTCGTCGTACCGGATCTTCTTCTGCAGCCATCCCGGCACCAGACGCGTAGACTGCCGCGATGACCTACGCCGTGATTCCCCATCGCCAATTGCCAGCTGATAGCTCCGTCAGTTGCTCAACCTGTGCCGCCTGCTGCTGCCGGCTCGAAGTCCTATTGCTCACCGATACCGGGGTTCCCGAACGCTTCATCGATGAGGATGACTGGGGTGGGCAGGTCATGCGCCGTCTGGATGACGGCTGGTGTGTGGCGCTCGATCGGGACAGCATGCGCTGCACCATTTACCCCCAGCGACCACTGATATGCCGGGAGTTCGAACTGGGTTCGGACGATTGCCTGGAGGAGCGGAAGGGCTCCGCGGCAGCCTATCTGAACGGAGACTGACGGCGATACTAGCGCCGTCAGCCACACTGAATGACCTCGCTCAGAACGATGCGCGATAGTGCACGGCGTAGCTTTCGACGCCATCATTCGGGTTTTTGAGACCTGCGTTGGAATAGTGGATCGCACGCACGCCGACTTCCTGGCCGCCAGCGAACCGCAGTCCTGCACCGAAGCGATCCTCGAACTGGAACGACGACCCCAGGTCGTTGCCCTCCACTTCGGTGTTCTCGAAAGCTGCGATACCAATACCCACCTCCAGATAGGGCTTCACCGCATCGCCGGCGAACTCGTAAACGAATACCGGGGCCAGCGACAAGCTATGGTTGCTGGCCGTTTCATCGCCTTCCCAGTAGGTGTACCCGGCGTCCCAATAGCCTGTCAGCCGGCCAACGCTGGTCTGGAACCAGCTGCGGTTGAAGTCCAATTGCGCACCGAGGCGATAGGTCATGGTCGACTCACCGGTTCGCCCAACGGCAGCGGTCAGATCCAACGCATGAGCGGCAGCTACTTGCCCTAGAGAAACAGCCGCGACCGCAGCGAGGGAGATCAGTTTTTTCATTGAGAATTTCCTTGTCGAAAATTTTTGGCATCGCTTGTTGTTTTTCGAACATCAACTCAAATACAGATAGCAGGCGCGACGGGGAGTTCCTACTCAGGATAGTAGGCAACCGCCCCGCTTTCACCCCAAAGTACCGGCAGTACCGTGGCCAATCGGCGGGGATCACCGCTACTCCAAAAGCGCGTCATCGCCGCGCCATCCCCCAGCTGGTTGCGCGCCGCCAGCACCGTTTCGAGATGCCGCGCCACCGCCGCCCCGGTATCGACCAGGGTGACCGTCGACGGTAACAGTTCGAGCAGCAGCGGCTTGATGAAGGGGTAATGGGTACAACCGAGAATCAGCGTGTCGCAGCCCTGCTCGATCAAGGGCTGGGCGAAACCCTGTAGCAATAAGCGAGTCGCTTCGGTATTAAGCTCGCCGGCCTCGATGCATTCAACCAGGCCAGGACAGGGCTGGGTGATGACGCGAACGTCGCTGGCAAAACGATCCAGCAAGGCTGCGAATTTCGCGCTTTTCAATGTACCGGTGGTGGCCAACACCCCGACCGCGCCACTACGGGTCGCCTGAGCGGCCGGCTTGACTGCCGGTTCCATGCCTATCAGCGGGATAGCTGGATACAGCGCGCGAAGCTCGGCAATACCTGCAGCGGTGGCCGTATTACAGGCCAGCACCAGCGCCTTGGCGCCCTGCCCCAACAGAAAATCGGCAATCGACCGGCAACGCTCGCGAATGAACTCAGGACTCTTTTCGCCATAGGGCACGTGGCCGCTGTCAGCCAAATACAGCAATGATTCGCCCGGCAGACGCGCGCGTATCTCTCGCAGTACCGACAGGCCGCCGACACCCGAATCGAAGACACCGACCGGCGCGTTGTCAGCCATTGACGCTGCCGCAGACGGCACAGGCCGGATCGCGCTTGACCTTCAGCTCGCGGAAGCGGCTGGACAGTGCGTCCACCAGAAGAAGCCTGCCCACCAACGGCTCACCAAACCCGACCAGCAGCTTGATGGCCTCAAGCGCCTGCAAGGTGCCAATCATCCCAACGACTGGTCCCAGCACCCCGGCTTCGCTGCAGGTCAGCTCGGTTTCGCTGCCATGACCATAGAGGCAGTGATAGCAGGGGCTGGTTGCCACACGTGGATCGAACACCGACAGCTGCCCCTCGAGACGGATCGCAGCGCCGCTCACCAGAGGTTTCCTGGCGATGACGCAGGCCGCGTTCACCGCTTCGCGTACGGCGAAGTTGTCCGTGCAGTCGAGCACCAGATCCACAGCAGCGACTGCCGCTCCAAGGGTGTCAGCATCCATCACCGCGCGATGCGGCACCAGTTTCAGCAAGGGATTCAGCGACGACAGGCGCGCGATAGCCGAATCCACTTTATGCACGCCAACCGATTGGGAATCATGAGCGACTTGCCGTTGCAGATTGGTCAGGTCAACACTGTCAAAGTCCGCCAGGTGCAGCTCGCCTACGCCAGCGGCCGCCAGATAAAGCGCCACGGGCGAGCCCAGCCCGCCCAGCCCGACGATCAGCACCCTGCTCTGCTTGAGCTTCAGTTGCCCCTCGATGTCGACCTGTTTCAACAAGATCTGCCGGCTGTAACGCAGCAGCTCGTCATCGCTCAGCATGTCATTCTCCCTGGATGATGAATCATGGTCGGCGGCCGAGGCTGATACGCTCGTGCCCGCCGAAATCCCTGCGGCTCTGGATATCGGCGAAGCTGCTTTCTGCGAGCAGTTCGCGCACCGCCGAAGCCTGATCGTAACCGTGCTCCAACAGCAGCCAGCCATTGTTCGACAAATGATTCGGTGCGTTCGAAATAATCTTGCGAATGTCGTCCAGACCATCGTCCCCGGCAATGAGCGCGGTGCTGGGCTCGAAACGCACATCGCCCTGCCGAAGATGCGGATCGTGCGCCGGGATATAAGGCGGATTGCTGACGATAAGCGAGTACTGCTTGCCATCGAGCGCGGAAAACCATCGGCTTTCGCAGAACAAGGCATTATCGAGCCGCAAGCGCTGGGCATTGCGGGTCGCCAGGGCAACGGCTTCGGCAATGCGGTCAACCCCAGTGACGCGCCAACCCGGGCGCTCGTGAGCCAGGGCCAAGGCGATCGCACCGGTACCGGTGCCGAGATCCAGTACATCAGCCGGTGTTGCCGACAGCAGCTGCAGCGCAGTTTCGACCAGCAACTCGGTGTCCGGCCTGGGGATCAAGGTATGAGGCGCGACCTCGAGATCGAGACTCCAGAAACCTTGGCGACCGAGAATATAGGCCACCGGCTCACCGCGACGGCGGCGTGCCAGATCAGCGGTGAACCGCGCTTCGCACTCCGACGGCACCTCGCGCTCCGGCCAGGTACGCAGATAGCTGGCCGGCTTATCCAGAGCCGCAGCCAGCAGCCATTCGGCATCAAGCTTGGCGCTGGGAGAGTCCGGCAGGGCGGCGGCACGTAGCAGGGTTTCGATGGTGGCCATATTGGCGTTTCCGTAAGAACCGGATGGCAGACGCGGCATGCCAGGTTACGTCAGCCTCGTCATTGGGTGAATGAGCGCGACTTGCACGATCCGCTAACAGCCCGATGGTCAATCGCCCAGAGCCGCCAGCTGGTCCGCCTGGTACTCCTGAAGCAACGGCTCGATCACCTGCTCGACTGCACCACCAATGACTTCGCTAAGCGAGTACAGGGTCAGGTTGATACGGTGATCGGTGACTCGTCCCTGCGGAAAGTTATAAGTCCGGATGCGTTCGGAGCGATCACCTGATCCGACCAACAGCTTACGCGTATCGGAGATTTCCTTATGCGCAGCGCTGTCCTGCACGTCCTGCAGCTTGGCTGCGAGCCAGGACATGGCTCGAGCACGGTTCTTGTGCTGTGAGCGCTCTTCCTGGCATTCGACGACGATGCCGCTTGGCATATGGGTGATCCGCACCGCCGAGTCGGTCTTGTTGATGTGCTGACCGCCGGCGCCGGATGCGCGATAGGTGTCGACTCGCAGATCGGCCGGGTTGATTTCAATGGCGACCTGCTCATCCGGCTCCGGCAGCACGGCAACGGTGCAGGCCGAGGTATGAATACGCCCTTGGGATTCGGTTTCGGGAACGCGCTGGACACGATGCGCACCGGATTCGAACTTGAGCTTGGCGAACACGTTGTCGCCTTCGACGCGGGAGATGACTTCCTTGTAGCCGCCGTGCTCGCCAGGGCTTTCGGACAGAATCTCGACGCGCCATCCCTGCCGCTCGGCATAGCGGGAATACATCCGGAACAGATCACCGGAGAAGATCGCCGCCTCGTCGCCACCGGTACCGGCGCGAATTTCGAGAAAAACGTTGCGGCCATCCTTGGGATCCTTCGGCAGCAACATGCGCTGCAGGCGGGCCTCGATGTCATCGAGCTTTCCGCGGGCTTCGGCAACTTCCTCCTCAGCCATTTCGCGCACGTCCGGATCATTGTCCTTGAGCAACGCTTGAGCGCCTTCGAGATCGGACTGCATCTTGAGGAACTCGCGATAAGTGGCGATAACCGGCTCGACCTCGGCGTATTCGCGCGAGTAGGCGCGAAAGCGAGTCTGGTCGCTGATCACCTCGGCGTCGCCAAGCAACGCCGTCAGCTCTTCGAAGCGGTCCTGCAGGATGTCGAGTTTGTTAAGCAGCGACGCTTTCATGGTTTGTCCGTGCTATCCGGCAAAGCGAAGAGTTCCTGCACGATGCCCAGTGCCTCTATGCGCCCTTCGGCAGAAAGTTTTTTCAGCTGAACGCTGGGTGCGTGCAGCAGTTTATTGGTCAGCCCGCGGGCCAGTTGCGCCAGCGCATCCTCGGGGGTGCCGCCGTTGGCCAATAGTCGCTGGGCCTTGAGCATTTCTTCGTCACGAATCCGCTCGGCATGCTGGCGGTAGGCCTTGAGCACATCCACGGCGGCCAGCTCACGCAGCCGCACCATGAAATCATCGGTACCGGCTGCGACCAGCTCTTCGGCAGCCTGCGCGGCACCCTGGCGGCTCTTGAGATTCTCCGCCACCACTTCATGCAGATCGTCGACGGTATAGAGGTAGACATCGTCCAGCTCGCCGACCTGCGCTTCTATGTCGCGGGGCACGGCGATGTCGACCATGAAGATCGGCTTGTGCTTGCGCTTCTTCAGCGCCTGCTCCACGGCCCCCTTGCCCAGAATCGGCAATTGGCTGGCAGTTGAACTGATGACGATATCGCTGTTGTAGAGCTCGTGCGGGATATCGGCCAGCAGGATCGCATGCGCGCCGAACTGCTCAGCCAGAGCGCTGGCCCGCTCGAGCGTTCGGTTGGCGACCACGATGCGTTTGACGCCCTGCTCGTGCAGATGGCGAGCGACCAGCGTGATGGTTTCGCCAGCGCCAATCAGCAAGGCCTGACTGCGATGCAGGTTGGCGAAGATCTGCTTGGCCAGGCTGACCGCGGCAAACGCCACCGAGACCGGATTTTCGCCGATGGCAGTGTCGGTCCTCACGGTCTTGGCGGTACTGAACGTGGCCTGAAACAGTCGCCCCAACAGCGGGCCGACGCTGCCGGCCTCGCGCGCAACGGCATAAGCGGATTTCATTTGCCCGAGGATCTGCGGCTCACCTAGCACAAGGGAGTCCAGGCCCGAAGCGACCCGCATCATGTGGCGCACAGCCTGATCATCGGTATGAACGTAGGCGCACGCCTTAAGATCCTCAAGGCTCAGGCGGTGATAGCTGGCCAACCAGGCCAGCACGGCCTCGGCCTCGACCTGATCCTGTTCGAGATAGAGCTCGCTGCGATTACAGGTCGACAGGATCGCCGCCTCGCGCGTAGGCGTGACTCGGCAAAGCTGTTGAAGCGCCTCGACCATCTGTTCGGGCGTGAATGCAACACGCTCGCGCACATCCACCGATGCGGTCTTGTGATTGATGCCAAGCGCGATGAAAGCCATGCAGGTCGCTGATTCGAAAAACGGAGCGCGCGATTCTCCTACTTCGCCTGTCTCAGAACAACCGTTGCCGGTTATTGTCTGTACGTGTTCGATCCACCCGATTCGCCTGGCAAGCCGGCCCATGTGCTTGCCTGACGGCTTGTGTCATCATGCCGCGACCGCAGACCAGCCTATATTCCCTATGAAAAAACTCCTCGCCCTCAGCGCCGTCCTGCTTCTCGGTGGCTGCCAAAGTTTCATGCAGAGCGCTCCCGACAGCAGCCCGCCGGTCGAGGAGACCGCACCGAAAACCGTGGAAACGGGCCCCAGTTCGTATGGTTCGTTCAGCAGCGACACACTGTATGCGCTGTTGGTGGCGGAGCTGGCGGGCCAGCGAAACCGCTTCGACATCGCGCTGGGTAACTATGTCCAGCAGGCCAACGCGACCCAGGATCCCGGCGTAGCCGAGCGGGGTTTCCGAATCGCGGAATATCTCGGTGCCGAGCAGGCAGCGCTGGATACGGCGATGATCTGGGCAGGCAACGCACCGGAGAACCTCGAGGCCCAGCGTGCCGCGGCGGTGCAGCTGGCACGGGCCGGGCGTTACGAGGAATCCATGGGGTTCATGGAAAAAGTGCTGCAGGGCCAGGGCGATACACACTTCGACTTCCTCGCGCTATCCGCGGCCGAAACGGATCCGGATACACGAACCGGCCTGATTAAGAGCTTCGATCAGCTGCTGACCAAGCATCCTGACAACCCCCAGCTGAAATTTGGCAAGGCGGTGCTGCTACAACAGGATGGCCGTCCTGAAGAAGCACTCGCATTGCTCGAAGAGCAACCCGCCAGCCAGCAGGAAATCCCCTCGACCCTGCTCCAGGCTCGCTTGCTGCAGGTGCTGGAGCGCGGCGAGGAAGCGCTGCCATTGCTGGAAAAAAGCCTCCGTCGACACCCCGAGGACAAGCGCCTGCGACTGACCTATGCACGGCTGCTGGTCGAGCAGGATCGCCTGGAGGAAGCCATGGGCGAATTCGCCACTCTGGTCCAGCAGCACCCCGGGGACGACGACCTGCGCTTCTCGATGGCACTGGTGTGTCTTGAAGCACAAGCCTGGCGTGAAGCCATCGTTTATCTGGAAGAGCTGATCGAGCGCGGCAGCCACCTCGACGCCGCCCACTTCAACCTTGGCCGCGCTTATCGCGAGTTGGGGGAACACGAGCAGGCGCTCGCGGCGTTCACCAAGGTCGGCCCCGGCAACGAATATCTACCAGCGAAACTCATGCAGGCGGAGCTGCTGTTTTCCCTGAACCGCAATCAGGAGGCATCACAGCTGCTGGCCGGCGCGCGTGACGAACAGCCCGATTACGCGATCCAGCTATACCTGATCGAGATCGAGGCCCTTTCAGCGCAGCAGCAGATCGAGGCGGCCTGGCAGCTTGCCGAACAGGCTCTAGCGCAGTTTCCCGACGACCTCAATCTGCTCTATACCCGGGCCATGATCGCCGAAAAGCGTGGCGATCTGGACCAACTGGAACGGGACCTGCGCTTTATCATCGAGCGCGAACCAGACAATGCCATGGCAATCAACGCGCTGGGTTACACGCTGGCTGACCGCACCGACCGATACGATGAGGCCCGTGCTCTCATTGAGCAGGCTTACCGGCTTAATCCCGATGATGCCGCCATTCTCGACAGCCTCGGCTGGGTCAATTACCGTCTGGGCAATCTGGAAGAGGCCGAAACCCAGCTACGAAAGGCACACGAGCGACTTCCTGACCACGAAATCGCCGCCCACCTCGGCGAGGTGCTCTGGGTCGCTGGCAAGCAGCGCGAAGCACGGACTATCTGGGCTGAAGCGCTGAAGCAGCAACCGGACAGCGCCGTGCTGCGCGAAACCATCAAACGCCTAACAGGTACGGAGAAACCCTGACTCATGAAGGTGATGCGTAACCTGCTGACCCCTGCCCTCGCCCTGTTGCTGGCTGGCTGCGCCGGCCTTGCCCCCCAGGAAACCGTCGAAGGCCCCGGCAACGCGGAAGACTGGAAGGCGCACAAAGCACAGGTCAGCGAAATCGATGGCTGGCAGATCAGCGGGAAGATCGGCATTCGAGCACCGCAGGATTCGGGCAGTGGCACCTTGTTCTGGCTGCAGCGCCAGGATTATTTCGACATTCGCCTGTCTGGCCCGCTGGGCCGCGGCGCCACTCGCCTGACCGGTCGTCCTGATGCAGTCACGCTGGAGGTCGCAGGGGAGGGTCGCTTCGAAGCCAAGTCGCCGGAAGCGTTGGTTGAAAGCCAACTCGGCTGGCAGCTGCCTGTATCGAATTTGCTCTGGTGGGTGCGCGGCCTTCCCGCGCCGGATAGCCGCAGTCGCATCGCACTGGACGCCAACGGCCACCTTGCCAGCCTTCACCAGGATGGCTGGGATGTTCAGTATCTCGGCTACAGCGAGGAAGACGGCGATACCCTGCCTGCACGCATCAAGCTGGCCGGTCGAGACCTGCAAATCACCCTCGTCATCAAGGACTGGCAGCCACGCCGGCTCGGCCGCTGATGCACAAACTGACCTTGCCGGCTCCGGCCAAACTCAACCTGATGCTGCACATCCTCGGTCGCCGCGCCGACGGCTATCACGAGCTGCAGACCCTCTTCCAGTTTCTCGATTACGGCGACGAGCTCAGCTTCACCTTGCGCACTGATGGCCAGATTCGCCTATGCACCGAGCTGCCCGGTGTCGATCACGATAGCAACCTCATCGTGCGCGCCGCCCGCCTGCTGCAAGCGCACAGTGGTTGCGCACTTGGCGCCGATATTCAACTGACCAAACGCTTGCCCATGGGCGGCGGTATAGGCGGTGGCAGCTCCGACGCGGCGACCACGCTGCTTGGCCTCGATCAGCTGTGGCAAACCCATCTGAATGAAGACGCGCTGGCGGAGATTGGCCTTAGCCTTGGGGCCGATGTGCCCGTGTTCGTTAGAGGGCGCGCGGCCTTTGCCGAGGGGGTCGGCGAATGCCTGCAGCCAGTCGAATTGAGCGAACCCTGGTTCCTCGTGATCGCCCCGCAAGTCTCTGTTAGTACAGCGGAAATATTTTCCGACCCAGAGTTGACACGTAATACCCCGGCCATTACAGTTCGCAGCCTTCTTGCAGGGGGCGGTCATAACGACTGTCAGCCGGTGGTCGAGAAGCGTTATCCAGAAGTGCGTAACGCTTTGAGCTTGTTGAACAAATTTGTTCCAGCAAGGATGACCGGCACTGGAGCTTGTGTGTTTGGGAGCTTCCCAAACAAAGGTGAGGCTGATAAAGTTTGCCGCCAACTTCCGGTCGATTTACCAGCTTTCGTAGCTCAAGGGCGCAACATTTCGATGCTGCACCGAAGGCTCGCGCAACTGGCGCAGGAAATGAGTGGTTAGAGGTTGTACATTACAGGGGCGTCGCCAAGCGGTAAGGCACCAGGTTTTGATCCTGGCATGCGTTGGTTCGAATCCAGCCGCCCCTGCCATAACCTTTCGGGTTTTGTACAACTGCAAGCACATTCAAGGCTACATCTACAGGGGCGTCGCCAAGCGGTAAGGCACCAGGTTTTGATCCTGGCATGCGTTGGTTCGAATCCAGCCGCCCCTGCCAAACATCATGAGAGCTGTTCAGAATGCCTGGCCTTTTGAACAGCTTTTTGTTTCATCGGATCCACCCTCAGGCAGGTACTGCGCGTGTCCAAGATGATGGTCTTCACGGGGAACGCCAACCCCGACCTGGCCCGGCGTGTTGTACGTCAGCTGCATATCCCCCTCGGTGACGCCTACGTCGGAAAGTTCTCCGACGGCGAAATCAGTGTCGAGATCAACGAGAACGTTCGCGGTAAGGACGTCTTTCTGATTCAACCGACCTGTGCGCCCACCAACGACAATCTGATGGAACTGGTTGTGATGGCAGATGCCTTCCGCCGGTCCTCCGCCACCCGCATTACTGCCGTCATCCCCTACTTTGGTTATGCCCGTCAGGATCGCCGTCCGCGCTCCGCACGTGTGCCGATCAGCGCCAAGGTCGTGGCCGACATGCTCGATGTGGTGGGCGTCAACCGCGTCCTCACCGTTGACCTGCATGCCGATCAGATTCAGGGTTTCTTCGATTTGCCCGTGGACAACATCTACGGTTCGCCGGTCCTGGTCGATGACATTCAGGCCCAGCGCTTCGAGAACCTGATGATCGTTTCCCCCGACATTGGTGGTGTAGTGCGTGCTCGCGCCGTCGCCAAGTCGCTGGGTGTGGATCTGGCGATCATCGACAAGCGTCGCCCGAAGGCTAACCAGTCCGAAGTGATGCACATCATCGGTGATATCGAAGGCCGTACCTGCATCCTCGTCGATGACATGGTCGATACCGCTGGCACTCTGTGCCACGCCGCAACTGCCCTGAAAGATCATGGCGCTGCCAAGGTCTTCGCGTATTGCACTCACCCGATTCTGTCCGGTCGCGCCATCGAGAACATCGAAGGCTCGGTCCTCGACGAACTGGTGGTGACCAATACCATTCCGCTGTCCGCAGCGGCGCAAGCCTGTACCCGTATTCGCCAATTGGACATCGCGCCAATGGTGGCTGAGGCGGTTCGCCGTATCAGCAATGCTGAATCGATCAGCGCGATGTTCCGCTAAGCCGAAAGCTTAGCCCTTCGCGCAGAACGAAAATGTGCCCCGCCCCGTGCGGGGCTTTTTGCCCAACCGCCCGGTAGTGCTGGTCGCGAGCACTTCGGGAGCGTTGTTATCCTGGAGAAACACAATGAATGATTTCACTCTGAATGCCCAAGTGCGTTCCGACCTGGGGAAAGGTGCGAGCCGCCGCCTGCGTCGTAACGCCAACCTCGTCCCGGCCGTCATCTATGGTGGCGACAAGGCTCCGCAATCCATCAGCCTGCTGGCCAAAGACCTGGCCAAGATGCTGGAAAACGAAGCGTCCTTCAGCCACGTGCTGACCCTCAACGTCGACGGCCAGAACGAGTCCGTTCTGATCAAGGCGCTGCAGCGTCATCCGGCCAAGAGCTTCGTCCTGCACGCTGACTTCGTTCGTGTCGTAGCCGGCCACAAGCTGACCGCTATCGTTCCGCTGCACTTCCTCAACCAGGAAACCTCGGTTGGCGTGAAGCAGCAAGGTGGCGAAATCCTGCACAACATCAACGAAGTGGAAGTCTCCTGCCTGCCGCAGGATCTGCCAGAGTTCATCGAGGTCGACATGGCCAAAGTTGAAATCGGCCAGGTTCTGCACATGACCGATCTCAAGCTGCCGAAAGGCGTCGAGCTGGTTTCCCTGTCGCACGGCAGCGACCTGCCGGTGGCCAACGTTCATGCTCCGCGCGTGAACAAGGAAGACACTCCGAAAGAAGAAGGCGCTGCCGAGTAATCCACTCGCAAGCACCTGAGGAAGGGCCTCTGTCGTGACTGCCGTCAAACTGATCGTTGGCCTGGGTAATCCAGGCCCTGAATACGACCAGACCCGGCATAACGCAGGGGCCCTTTTCGTTGAGCGTCTGGCTGCCCACAAGAGCGTCAACCTCAGCGTCGATCGTAAATACTTCGGGCTGGTCGGCAAGTTTCGCCACCAGGACGAAGATGTCCGCCTGCTGATCCCCACCACATTCATGAACCGCAGCGGTCAGGCGGTGGCGGCACTGGCCGGATTTTTCCGAATTTCTCCTGAGTCCATCCTGGTCGCCCATGATGAACTCGACATGCCCCCCGGCGTCGCCAAGCTCAAACAGGGCGGCGGCCATGGCGGGCATAACGGGCTGCGCGACATCATCGCCAGGCTCGGTAATCAGAACAGTTTCTACCGCCTGCGTCTGGGCATCGGCCATCCCGGGCACAGCAGTCTGGTTACCGGCTATGTGTTGGGACGCGCGCCGCAGGCGGAACGCGAAAAGCTGGATGCCAGTATCGATTTCGCCCTTGATGTGCTGCCCGAAATTCTCGCTGGCGACTGGACACGTGCCATGCAGCGGCTGCACAGCCAGAAGGCGTAGCGTGCAAGCCTGCAGTACAGGCATACAAGACAAGGCAACGGCTGGGATCGGGCAGTTCTTTCTTATCATGCCCAAAGCCGTTTAACGCAGTTTGGCAATGCCGGTAGCTCAACGCTGCCAGCCAACACCGAGGCAAGACACCATGGGATTCAATTGCGGCATCGTCGGCCTGCCCAACGTCGGCAAGTCCACCCTGTTCAACGCGCTGACCAAGTCCGGTATCGCTGCGGAAAACTTCCCCTTCTGCACCATCGAGCCGAACAGCGGGATCGTGCCGATGCCCGACCCACGCCTGCAGGCGCTGGCCGAGATCGTCAAACCCGAGCGCGTGGTGCCGACCACCATGGAATTCGTCGATATCGCCGGCCTCGTCGAAGGGGCCTCCAAGGGCGAAGGCCTAGGCAACAAGTTCCTGGCCAACATCCGCGAGACCGATGCGATAGCCCACGTGGTGCGTTGCTTCGAAGACGAAAACGTCATCCATGTATCCAACTCGGTCGATCCCAAGCGCGACATCGAAATCATCGAGCTGGAACTGATCTTTGCCGACCTCGACAGCTGCGAAAAGCAGCTGCAACGCGTAACCCGCAACGCCAAGGGCGGCGACAAGGAAGCCGTGGCGCAAAAGGCGCTACTGGAGAAGCTGATCCCCCACTTCACCGAAGGCAAGCCGGCCCGCACTCTGCTAAAAAAGCTCGGCGATGACGAAGTTCAACTGGCCAAGGGCTTCCACCTGCTCACCAGCAAGCCGGTGATGTACATCGCCAACGTCGCTGAAGACGGCTTCGAGAACAACCCGCACCTGGACGTGGTCAATGCCATCGCCGCCGAAGAAGGCGCTGTCGTGGTGCCGGTATGCAACAAGATCGAAGCGGAAATCGCCGAGCTGGACGATGGCGAGGAGAAGGACATGTTCCTCGAGTCCCTCGGCCTCGAGGAACCCGGTTTGAACCGCGTGATCCGCGCCGGTTACGAACTGCTCAACCTGCAGACCTACTTCACCGCCGGTGTGAAGGAAGTCCGTGCGTGGACCGTCAGGGTTGGTGCCACCGCCCCCCAGGCCGCCGCCGTCATCCATACCGATTTCGAGAAAGGCTTCATCCGCGCCGAAGTGGTCGCCTATAACGATTTCATCCAGTACAAGGGTGAAGCCGGTGCCAAGGAAGCCGGCAAATGGCGCCTGGAAGGAAAGGAATACATCGTCAAGGACGGCGACGTGATGCATTTCCGTTTCAACGTATAGCGAGACGCAGGAAAGCCGTACTACGGCGGCCCTCGCAGAGCACACCGAACCCCGTAATCACTAACGTGATACGGGGTTTTTTGCGCCCAAGGAACCCAGAGAAATCACCGGAGTCTCTCGATCCGCGATCCCCGTGGCCGACGCTTCGCTCTCCTGCACCTCATCGGCCGGCTCAACCGCTGCCGCCAGGGTCGCACTGGCCAGTCCGTTGGGTGTGGCCTGGTGCTGCAGCGGAGCATCCGCCTGCAGATGCTCGCCGGTCACCCGGTCCTGCCCCACCGCCAACGCCAGCAGCGCGCTGCAGCCGGCAAAGAAGTAATACAGGCTCGGCGCACCGAAACCCTCCATCAACGCACCGGCCAGAAGCGGCCCGACACAGGCACCGACGCCGAATGCACCCAGCAACAAGCCAGCCAGCGAAACCCTCATCTCGGGTTCGATATTGTCGTTGGCGAGCGCGACACCCAGCGGGTAGAGGCAGAACTGTAGAAAGCCGATGCAGCCGCCGAATACCAGCAACCAGGCGAACGTCAGCTGCTGGAGGTATGCCAGCGGCAGGCATGCAAAGATCAGCAGCACCGACACGCATCGAATCAGGCTGGCGCGCGGTAGCCGATCCGATAGCCAGCCAAGGGGCAGCTGCGCCACAAGACCTGCGGCGATGGACAACGCCATGAACTGGCCGATCTCGACGGTGCCCAGACCCTGTCTGGCCGCATAGATCGACGCCAAGCCATAGAAGCCGCCGTTGATGATGCCCGAAACCAGGCAAGTGATCAGCGATTGCGGCACGCGCTGCAGGAACAAACGAATGTCGATGGGTGCCGGGTGCAGATCGGCCGGATGCATGCTACGAGTCAGCGCCACTGGCACCAGACACAGCGCAAACGCAATGGCGACGCCGAGCATCAGGCGAATATCCAGGTCACCGCCCAGGCTCAGGGCCAGTTGCCCAAGCATCATGCCGATATACACCGCGACCATGTAGATGCCCAGCACCTTGCCTCGCTGATCGCTCTGTGCGCGATCGTTGAGCCAGCTTTCCAGTACCATCAACTGGCACATCATGGCGAGCCCTACCACGCCGCGCAGTAACAGCCAGAGCGGCAAGGCACTGCTGAATTCATGGGTCAGGACAGCGGCGCAAATGACACCCGCACAGGCGACATAGGCACGGATGTGCCCGACACGCTCGATCAGCACGTGGCCCACCTTGCCGCCCAGCACCATGCCCAGCGCATTGGCCGCCATCAGCGCGCCGGCCCACAGCTCGGCCACGCCATCGGCGTTCAGACGCAGCGCCAGATAAGTCATCAACAGGGTCGAGCCAAGCTGCATCAGCAAGGTGGCCAGGTACAACGCACCAAACGTCTTGGTCAGTCCGAGCACCGGCCGGCCTCCCTTCAATAAGCGCCAACCCTGCGCGCCAATTCGTGACCGGCATTACCATGCAGTCACATTCCAATCGACCAAACGGAATGACAAGCACACCGAGCGTTCAGCGCTGACGCTAACGCTCGTCACCTGCCTCGGCGCGTTTCAGACCAGGCCGTGGCGCTGCTTCCAATCGCCCGGGTGCACCACGTAGCCGAACAAGGCATGGCCGCCATAGACCAGTTCGGTGCCTTCGGGTATCCACAGCAGCTGCCCCGGTTCAACCCGATACAGCTCGCCGTTGGCCTGCAGCTCGAAGCAGCCCTCGATGACGAAAATTACCTCGTCATAAAGTAACGTCCAGGCGACCTCGGCGCCTTCCCAGCGAGCGAAGCCAATGCCGATGTTCGGCGACACCTCGTTGCTGATCGCGCGCGCCACGTAGGCAGCGCCCGGTGGGCCGCCACGGGGGATGAAATCGAGATCATGATGATCCACCCGCAACACCGGCCCACGTCCGGAAACGACCTTGCTCATAGCTCACTCCGACTGTTCCAGGCTGCCAGGCGAATGCGCGAGCGCACGCCCAGACCGAGGAAGGGTTCAGGGGGATTAAGCGAGGGCATACCGGTCACCGCCTGGATGTCTCGCAGCTGTGCCGAGTCGGCCTGCACCGCGAGATCCGCCAGCAACGTTCCGGAGATGGTGCCCCAAGCCGCACCGACGCCGTTGTCACAAGCCGAGGCGTAAACGCCCTGCTCCAACTCACCGAAGAAATTGGTGAAGTTGCGCGAGATGGCGTAAACCCCACCCCAGGTGTGGCTGAAGGGCACCTCAGCCAATTGCGGAAAGCGCGCCTGGAAGGCCTTGCGATGATCCTCGCGGATACTGGTGCGCATGGCCTCGCTGCTGCTGCGCCCATACTTGGGTACATGCTTGTAGGTGTTACGGATGATGATTCGACGGTCCTGGGTCATGCGCACCGTGGTGCCGGCATGGTCCGCCGGGGTCAGGCCCCAGTCGAGCTGCCCGCCATAGGCCGCCAGCTCGGCGTCGCTCAACGGGCGCGTCCAGCTGGCGAATGTCATCACCGGCAGCAAGCGGTTGCGCAGGTAACCGAACTCCTGGGTGAAGATGCTGGTGCCGAGCAGCAATTGCGGGGTGCGGATGCGCCCGTTGCTACCGTGCAGCAACCAGCCGCCCTGACCATCACGCTCGAGACGCTGGATCGGCGACTCTTCAAGCAGCTCGACATTGCCAGGCAGCGATCGGGCCAAACCGGTGACCAGTGCTGCCGGCTGCATCAGGTAACAGCCCGGCGTGAAGATCGCGCCGCTGTAATGCTGGGTACCGAGAACCTGGGCCAGCTCGCCGCGCTCGACCCGCCGGTAGGGCTCGCCAAGTCCCTTGAGCAGATGCTCGAAATGCTCGAGATAGGCCAGCCCGCGAGAGCCCACCGCACCCTGATATTTACCGGCGTGCGACCACTGGCATTCGATGCCGTGGCGCTGGATCAGACCCTGCAGCTGTGCAATGGCGGCACGGTTGAGCGCCAGCAGACGCTGCTTATGCGCAGGCTCAGGATGCTCCAATGCAAACTTGTGCGGCAGATCGATGACGAAACCGGAGTTGCGCCCCGAGGCGCCATAGCCGACGCGTTGTGCGTCGACCAGCAGAATGCGCGCCTGCGGATGGTGTTCGGCGAGGCGCCGTGCGGCCGCCAGTCCGGCGAAACCTGCGCCGATCACCGCGTAATCGGCGCGCTGCTCGCCCTGCAAGCGAGTGCAAGCCTGTGCTTCGGGCAATGCGCTGTACCAGCCACAACTGGCGTCGTCGTGGGGCAGATTGATTGAGCTTTTCATGATGACCCCTCAGGCAACGGCCCGTTGTGCGCTCTGGCAGGATTGCAGCCAAGCATTGCGTTGCAGCTGAGCCTGACGACCGAGCAGCACGAAGCCGCACAGTTGCCCTTCGCTGTCGTAGAAACCGGCACTCACACCGTCATCGGCGGGAGTCACCCGCCATTCACCGGCACAGCCAGCGGCCGGCGCCAGTAGGCACAGCGGGGCGACGGGCGTCTTCACCGTGACCGGCATCAGCGGATAGCTGACCTCCGTCGGCTGCCCCAGCAGGGTTTTGCTCAGCGCCTGTATGCCCTGATTGATCGGTGCCAGGTACGGCAACAGCTGACCTTCGATCTCGATGCCATCGCCCAGGGCGTAGATTCCTTCCTGCGAGGTGCGTAGCTGTGCATCGACCCGTATGCCGCGCCCCACCGCAACCCCAGCACTTTCGGCCAGGCCCAGGTCCGGACGCAGGCCCACCGCAGAAAGCACCAGATCGGCATCCAGCTGCCGGCCATCGGCCAGGCTCAGGCGGTAGCCCTGCTCCAGCGGATCGATCCGCTGCAGCGTGTTCTGCAGATACCAGTCCACCCCCAGCTCGGCCAGCGCCGCCTGCAAGTGCCGGCCCGCTTCGACTGGCAGCAGACGCTCCATCGGCCACTGGCCGAGACCGATCACGCTGACCTCGAAACCGTTGCTCGCCAGGTCATTGGCGAATTCGCAGCCGATCAGGCCATCACCGAGAATCGCCACCCGCCGCGCACCGACCAGACGCTGGCGAAAGCCCTGGTAGTCATGCAGATTGTTGATGCTGCACAACGCCTCGGTAGCACCTTCGATAGGTAGCCGGATCGGCTGAGCGCCACAGGCCAGCACCAGCTGGCCATACTCCATCTCGCCGAAACTGGTGTGTAGCCGCCGCGCGGCGCTGTCGACACGCTCGACAGAACAATGCGGGTAAACGCGGATATTCAGGCGTTTTTCGATGGCCAGAGGAGGCTCACCCGCCATCGCTTCGGCAGTCTTGCCTTGAGCCAGACCGATCGATAAGCCCGGCTTGGAATACAGATGCCCGGATTCGCGAGTCAAAACGCGAATCTCGACCTTCGGATCAGCCTTGCGCAGCGCCTGGGCCAGCCCGTAGCCGGCATAACCGCTACCGATGATGACGATCGGCTGACGCGGCGTCGGAGCGGATTGCACGACAGACGGCTGCGGCAATGGCGTGCTGGCGGCAACATCGGCAATCACCGACTCGCTGACGTCGAGCATCTCGAAATCGCTCTTGCCGACGCCGCATTCGGGGCATTTCCATTCTTCGGGCACATCGGCCCAGCGCGTGCCGGCGACGATACCGTCCTGTGGCCAGCCGAGTGCTTCGTCGTAAATCAGGCCACAAACCACACAAAGCCAAGTCTTGAACATATCGATTACTCCCCCGCCACGCGGATCGCCACGTTCTTGGTGCGAACGTAGCTGTACAACGCCTCCTGGCCTTTTTCTCGGCCGTAGCCCGACAGGCCGACGCCGCCGAACGGCGTCTCAATGCCGCCTGCATACCATTCGTTCACGAACACCTGGCCCGCCTTCAAACGGCGCGAACAGCGCATGGCGCGATTGATGTTCTGGGTGAACACGCCAGCGACGAGGCCGAAATCGGTTCCGTTGGCAATGGCGATGGCTTCCTCTTCCGTGTCGAAGGGAATCACCGTCAGCACCGGACCGAACACCTCCTGCTGGGCGATGGACATCTCGGGGCTGACATCGCGAAACACCGTGGGCCGCATGAAGTGTCCGCTTCGGTCGCTGAACGCCTCGCCTCCGGTGGCGGCCACTGCCCCCTCGTCAGCCGCGCGTCGGCATAGGGTTTCGATGCCGGCCAGCTGGCCGGCGCTGATCACCGGAGTGAGGTCGGGGTTGTCCTGGCCGAGCCCGACGCTGAGCCCTTCGGCCAGCGCCACTACGTCCGAGACGATTTCCTCGTAGATGTCACGCTGCACCAGCAAGCGCGACATGGCCGAACAGACCTGGCCGGCGTTGAAAAAAATCCCGCCCTTGACGCTGGCCAGCAGCTGCTCGCGGTCGGCATCGGCAAAGACGATTGCCGCCGATTTGCCGCCGAGCTCCATGACACAGGGAATGGCGTGCTCTGCCGCAGCGCGCAGGATCGATTGTCCGGTTGCAACCGAGCCGGTGAAGACGATCTGGTCCACCTTGGCGCTGCTCACCAGATGCGCACCGGTTTCTCGACCCAGACCGCAGATCAGATTGACCGCCCCATTCGGCAAGCCCGCGTTGGCGATGGCGCGGATCAGCACGCACATGCCCAACGGCGAGAGCTCCGGGGATTTGATCACCACCGCATTGCCGGCAGCCAATGCCGGCGCCAATGAGCGCGCGCAGATGGATACCGGGAAATTCCAGGGCACGATCTGCGCCGAAACGCCGATCGGGTCGTAAACGGTGAAATCCATGTAGCCGTCGCCCAGCGGAATCGAGGTGCCCTCGATCTTGTCGGCCATGCCGGCGTAGTATTCGAAATAACGTGCGGCCTCGGTGAACTCGTCTCGGGCGTCGGCCAGGCTCTTGCCATTTTCCTGACACAGCACCCAGGCGCCTTCGTTCGCCAGGTCGCGAATCTCGCTGGCGATCCGCAGCAACCAGCTGACGCGCTGAGCCGGGCGCACCCGACTCAATGCACCGCTGTCGGCACAACGCCGCGCCGCCAGCAGCGCGCGCTCGGCGTCGGCGACACCGGCGCGGGCGACCGTGGCCAGCGGCTCGGCAGTACCTGGGTTGTTCACCACCAGATGCTGCGGGCTGTCGACCCATTCACCATCGATGTAATTCAGCCAATGAGAGGCAATCGAATGCATGGCGGCTTCCTCAGGCAGACGGCGTGATTTCGAGCAGCTGACGCGCAGCCCACTGATGGAAGAAATGCGTCGGGACATCCATCACCGGCGAGAAGACGCCGCCGGTATAGCCCGGCGAGAGGCGGCCTTTCTGCATGCCTTCCACCGAACTGATGTCTTCGGCGAACACCACCTTCCAGGATTCGAGCACGGCGTTGCGACAGGCCGCGTACTCGTCGCTCAGCGCTTCGTCACCCACGTAGAACACCCGCAGGTGCTCAAGCGTGCGGCCCGGCGCGACCGGCTCCAGCTGCATGGCGAACGCGTGATCGGCCTGGATACCGAGCAATACGTTGGGGAAGAAGGCCACGTATTCGGCGTTGCGCAAACGATCCTGCGGCCAGCTGGGAAACTTCGGTAGGTGGGTGCCGGCGACATCCGACAGGTTGTAGGCGTGGCTGCCCTGCCCGGCGAAACGCTCGTCGAACATGATGTTGTAGTGATCTTCCAGCCGCGAATAGCTGTTTAGGCTCGGATGCACCCAGGGCAGGTGGTAGGCCTCGCAATAGTTCTCGACGGCCAGTTTCCAGTTGCAGTTGATGTCCAGGGTGGTGGCGTCCTGACCCGGGCGGCGGCGCAACAGGCTCATGCCTTCGTCGCCGAGGAACTGCGACCAGCGCGCGGTCAGCGGCGCCAGCATCTCTTCCAGCGGCTGGGCATCGCCGGACAGGTTGATGAACACCATGTCCATCCAGATCGAGCTGCGCAGCGGCTTCAGGCCGTGCTTCTCGCAAGCGAAGCGCTCGTCCTTGTGGTTATCGATCCCACCGACATGCGGCGTGCCACGCAGCTTGCCGTTGAGATCATAGGTCCAGGAATGGTACGGGCAGCGAATCACGCCCTGTACTTCACCCTCTTCCTGCACCAGCTTCATGCCGCGATGGCTGCAGACGTTATGGAATACCTGCACCAGGCCTTCGCGGTTGCGCATCAGCAGCAACGGCAAGCCCATGAAGTCGATCGGCTTGACCGAGCCATTCTTGACCAGATCGCTGGCGAAGCCGACGCACGCCCAAGTCTTGCCCAACACTTCGTCGCGCTCCAGCTCAAAATAGCGCTGGTCCGTGTAAAACTCATTGGCGAGCCCGGTGGCTTGCTCGATCGGGTTGAATATACGTTCCAGTTGTTGAACCGGAATGAGTCGAGAGCTGGAAGTTGTCATTGTTGTTCTCCACTGCAAGGCACGGTTTTTCTTATGATCGGCTGGCACGCTGGCCAGGTCCGTTGGCAGCGAGTTTCATCAACCTTTGAATGCCTCCACAAACGATTTTTCCGGCGACATTAATGATATTTCCTCATGGACCGAGCTACCCCTCGCCTGGATAGGCAACTCAACACGGGCAATAAGTGGCCGCTCGGCGGATGCGTAAAACTCATGAGTTAATGAGAAAAAATGGCTTGTTGATTGCGGGCATCAGCCGTCACTTTGATGCCGCAACAAGGGCGGCCGGGATACCGGCTCCATCTGCCACAAGCCTGTTTGTGGCTGTCTTCGACCAGTTGGCCGAGGCTGTGGATGGAGCTCTCCATGGTCTGCACCAAAACCCTTTACAACAAACACAAAAAGGGACATTGCGATGCGTGCACAATCAGGCCCGTTCAGAGGCCTCAACCCTACCGTTACCGTGATCTCCAAGCTGCTTGTCATCG
Source organism: Pseudomonas sp. SST3 (assembly GCF_003325755.1). The sequence goes on from NZ_QORI02000022.1 coordinate 38,958, forward strand.
GCTTCGTAGTGCTTTGTGCAGTACTCGCCGAACAGGCTGGAGCGTTCTTTCAGAACACCTCGGATTTCATTCTCGGCAACTTCAAGTGGTTCTACCTGAGCCTGGTCAGCAGCGTGCTGGGCTTGCTGCTATATCTGATGGTCAGTCGCTTCGGGCACATACGCCTGGGGCGCGACCATGAGAAGCCGGAATTCTCGTTCGTGTCCTGGATTGCCATGCTGTTCAGTGGCGGCATGGGCATCGGCTTGATCTTCTGGTCAGTCGGCGAACCGATGTTGCACTACGGCAGCAACCCGCTCGCCGAAGGCCTGACCGACGAGGCCGCCACCGCCGCCATGCGCCTCACCATGTTCCACTGGGGTCTGCATCCGTGGGCGATCTTCACCATGATCGGCCTGGCCCTGGCCTACTTCGCCTATCGCAAGGGCTTGCCCTTGACGATGCGCTCGATCCTCTACCCGCTGATCGGCGATCGTATCTACGGACCCATCGGTCATACCGTCGATATCATCGCGGTCGCGATCACCGCGTTCGGCGTGTCTCAATCGCTGGGACTCGGCGTAACCCAGATCAATACCGGCTTCAATCAGGTGTTCGGCCTGCCGGTCAACTTCGGCGTGCAGGCGGTGATGATTGCGCTGATCAGCGGCTGCGCCATTGTCTCGGTCATGTCTGGCGTCTCGCGTGGCATCCGCCGCTTGTCGGAATGGAACATGATTCTGTCCATTCTGCTGATCGCCGTGGTGCTGCTGCTCGGTCCTACCCGCTATCTGCTCAATCTCACCCTGGAAACTACTGGCGATTATCTGCACAACATCGTCGGCCTGAGCTTCTGGAGCGACACCCAGAAAGACAGCGGCTGGCAGAACTGGTGGACCGCGTTCTACTGGCCCTGGTGGATGACCTGGGGGCCTTTCGTCGGGCTGTTCATCGCTCGGGTTTCCCGCGGTCGCACGATTCGCGAACTGGTCGCCGGCACGCTGCTGGTACCGACGCTGGTGACGGTCGTTTGGATGTCCGTTCTTGGCGGCTCGGCGCTGAAGGCCGAGCAGGACGACCGCCTGGCGCACCAGCAGAAGGTCGAGAGCGGCCAACTGGTTGGCGAAGCGGCTGTCTTCACCGGCGGCGAGATACTGACGGCGACCAAGGCGGAAACCACTTCGGCGATCTTCATGCTGATGGAGCGGATAGACGCCGGCGTGGTCGGGCAGCTGCTCAGCATTCTGGTCTGCCTGATGCTGGCAACCTACTTCATCACCTCGGCCGACTCAGGCACGCTGGTGCTCTGTACCCTGTGCTCCAGCGGCGATGCCGAACCGCCACAAAGCATTCGTCTGCTGTGGGGCGTGCTGCAAGCATTTATCGCCATGGGGCTGCTGTACGCAGGGGGATTGAAGACGATCCAGATGGCCTCGATTGCCGCCGGTTTGCCGATTGCCGTGTTCATTCTGGTAATGAGCTACAGCTTGATGCGCTGCCTGCGCCAGGAGACCTTTATCGGACTGCCGACGCCGATCCCACAACCGGATGATTCGCTCGACGCTGATCAGCCGGAGCAGGATCCGAACCGCCATGGCCAGAGCATGGCTGCTCGGCCGGCATCACGCATGCAGGATACGCGGACGCTTCAGCCAGCCACCTGAATCTGGCACCTCGCTCCCACACGGCCGTCGGCGAAAAGCCCGCGGCCGTTGTTTTTCGGCTTCGATAGGCCTATTCCTCGGCAATCGACGTCGGCAACTGTTCGAGCAGCCAGCTGCGAAACCGTGTCACGCTGTGGCGGCTAATGCCGCGACTCTGGGGTTCGAGCAGGCAGAATTTCGCCTTTGTCCTCAGCACGGCCTCGATGGGGCGAACCAACGCCCCGCTCTGCAAATGGGCATCGACCAGATTCGACCACCCGAGAGCGATCCCCTGTCCACTCAGCGCAGACTGAATCAGCATTGAGTAGTTGTTGATGTTGATGCGTCGCTTAGGCTCCGGCACCTTCTCCCCGAGTTGCCGGAACCACTCTTGCCAGCCGATCCAATCCATCTGCGGATCTTCCAGCCACAGCCAGGTGCAACCGGCTAGTTGCTGCGGCTCGGTCAGCCCGGGATGCTTGGCCAGATAACCGGGACTGCAGACCGGAAACACCTCTTCGGAAAACAGCGGCATCACCTGGACACCCTTCGGCGGTGTACTGCAGTAATACAACGCCAGGTCGCAATCCAGGCGGGCGTAATCCTTGACGTGGTCGTAGGCGATGATTCGCAGGTCAATCTCTTCGTTATCTCGCTGAAATTCGGCCACCTTGGGCAATAGCCACAACGAGGCCATCGCCGTACTGGTCGCGACGGTCACCTGTTGCGCCCCCCGCCAATGCCGAATTTCTCCGGTGGCCTGGGCGACCTGGGTAAGCGCGTCACGCACCGTCTCGTAGTACTGGCTCCCGGTCGGGCTCAGGTTGATCGACCGGGTGGTGCGCTCGAACAGGGTCTTGCCCAGATAATCTTCGAGCAGGCGGACCTGCCGGCTGATGGCGCCCTGGGTGACATTGAGCTCGTGCGCGGCGAGGGTAAAGCTCAGATGCCGCGCGGCCGCTTCAAACGCCACCAAGCTGTTGAGCGGAGGGAGCGGATGGATTTTCATAGGTGAACCACGCTTAATTCGTCTCGGGCCATGCCGGGATCAGAAGGGTGACTTGCCTCGCCAGCCATGAAAAGCGCTCGCGGCGGAACACAATCACAGACGACGGGTACGTCGTACCAGGCACCATCGATTGATTGTTTGCGCGTGTGGCCATAAATGAATAGTGGATTCGAAGCCCAGTCCTCGCCAGTTTTTCACGGAGAGACCCACCACGGCCTGACGGGCAGCGGGCCGCTTGGCAGGCCGCACAACTTCGCTCTACGGCACGTATTACTGACGACTGGTAAGGCAAGTTGTTCTCATCGGCGGAAATTCGTCCCGCTTGTGTGGTCGGAACAGGCAGACTTGCCGACGCCGGAGTATCGATGAACAGCCTCACCGAACCACCTCTGCACTACCTGAGCGACGCTTTTTTCGATCGGGACGCGCAACTCGTCGCCCAGGATCTGCTGGGAACCGTGATTCGTCATTGCGTCGATGGTCTGTGGTTGTCGGCACGGATCATCGAGACCGAGGCTTACTACGTCGATGAGAGGGCCAGCCACTCCTCGCTCGGCTACAGCCCGTCTCGGCGGGCAATGTTCATGCCGGCCGGCCATCTGTACCTCTATTACTCGCGTGGCGGTGATTCGCTGAACTTCAGCGTGCAGGGCGACGGCAACGCGGTGTGCATCAAGGCCGGTTACCCCTGGGTCGATTCACTGTCCTGTGAAGAATCCATCGAGCGCATGCGCTGCAACAGCCCCGCCGCGGCTGGCGGCCCACGGCCGCTGACCCGCCTCTGCTCCGGCCAGACGCTGCTGTGCAAGGCGCTCGGCCTGACGGTCAAGGAATGGAACGCGCAACGCATGGACCCCGCGCGACTTCGAGTCGACGATATCGGCGCACGCCCCGACATCGTCCAGACTACGCGGCTCGGCATCCCGACCGGGCGCGATGAGCATTTGCCCTATCGCTTCGTCGATGCCGGCTTCGCCGCGCACTGCACGCGCAACCCGCTGCGCCGTGGGCAAGTGGAAGGCGAGGACTACGAACTGCTGCGCCGCGAGCTGTTGGCGAGCTGAACGGCTTAGGTTGCCGTCCTGATCAAACGAATACGGGTGATCTCCGATGGCGCGCCGAAACGCAGCGGTGGCCCCCAGTAACCCGTGCCTCGGCTGATATAGATCTGCATCTCGCCGACACGCTGAAGGCCCGCCACCCATGGCTGCTGCCAACGCACGAAATGCATCCAGGGCCAGAACTGCCCGCCGTGCGTATGGCCGGATAGCTGCAGATCGCAACCCGCCTCCACTGCCGCCATCGCCGACCGCGGCTGATGCGCCAGGAGGATGCGCGGCACATCCGGCGGTGCACCCGCGAACGCCGCGACCGGATCGCTGCGATGGCTGGGTCTGAACAGTTCGGCCGAATAGTCGGCAATGCCCGCCAACACCAACCGGGCGCCCGCCTGTTCGACCAGCACGTGACGGTTGAGCAGCACCGCCATGCCCAGTCGCTCGAACTCAGCAATCCAGCTGTCCGCACCGGAGTAGTACTCGTGGTTGCCGGTCACCACGTAGACGCCGTGACCTGCCCTCAGCTGAGCCAGCGGTGCGATGTCGTCGGCCAGATCAGCGACGCTGCCGTCCACCAGGTCGCCAGTAATGGCCACCAGGTCGGGCGACAATCCGTTGACCCGCTTCACGATCGCCTCGATATAGCCCTGCTTGATCGTCGGGCCCACATGAATATCGCTGAGCTGAACGATGCTGAACCCGTCCAGCGCGGCAGGCAGATTGCGCAGGGCGATGTCACGCTCCACTACCCGAGCGGTTCGCCGCGCGTTCAGCAGACCGAACAGCGTCACCGCCAGCACCGCGGCGATCACGGCCAACGCTGAGTTCTGCGTGAACGCTGCCGACTCCCAGCCCAGCAGCGATGCCAGCGCCAGCATGAAGGCGCGAATCAGCGAAAGAACCGCCAGGCTGGAAAAGATTCCCATGGCGAGCAAGCCGGACCATGCCAGCGGCGCGCTACCCGACCCTCGCACCAGTACGCCATAGCGCATCAGCACTGCAGAAAGCGCGAGGTACCCGCAGGCCAGAACGCTGCCCGGCAATCCAAGCGATAAAGCCGGAATCAACGTGACGCCAACGAACACATGCAGGCCAATCAGCAGTACCCCAACCAGTAACCGCCTGTTCATGCTTCTGCTCTTTAGAGAAATATTTGAAGATTTTGGAATCGACCGTTCACGCCGGCAGTTCCGCATCCGGCCTTAGCGCTCGCGCAATGGGTGTCACGGAAGCGGCAAACACTGCAGCGGCTATGCCAGCAGGCTGAGACATAGCGTGCCATCGTACCCCACGCAGGCGCGTGGGGTACGATGACTGCGGAGTCGAAGACCGATGGTTTCTACGCATTCGCGTGGGAACCAGTGCCAGGTGCATCCTGGGCGGCGATGAGCCTATCGATCAGATACAACCGAACCGCTACATCACCCCTGGGTCAGGCATCGGATCGGGCGGCGGCGGCTCTTTTTCCAGTTGCTCGACCACTTCATCGGGCAGCGTATCGCCGTCGTCCAGTTCGGTGTCGCTCTCCGCCTCGTCGAGATCGTTCAGCGGCGACTCGTCGGCCAGCCAGGGATTAAGCGGCGGATCGCTTGGAAAGGTGATGCTGAGCATGAAGTTCTCCTCGCAGATGTGCCTGCAGCGTTAGGCAAAGTCACGCAGGCATCGTTCGGACCGGTTATCCGTCGCACGTCCACGCCTGCTCTCCCAGGCAATCATTCAGGTAATCAAGGAAGCAGGTGATGCGCGCCGCCAATGCGGTATTGCGGTAGTACACCGCGTGAATCGGTTGCAACACGTTGGTATTGGCCTCGGGCAGCACTTCCACCAGCGCACCTTCGGCCCGATCCCGTGCCGTCATGAAATCAGACAGACAGGCGATACCTTCGCCGGCCAACGCCAGATGCCGCACCGTCTCCCCGCTCGACGCCCATAGGCTCGGCACGATGGGCCAGGTTTCACCGAGCGGATGGCGCAGCGGCCATTGATTGAGACTCTCCGGCTGGGTGAAGCCGATCAGGCTGTGCGCCGCCAACTCCTCCACCTGCTGCGGGGCACCCCTTCGCGCCAGATAATCAGGACTGGCCACCGCACGCAGCCGGCTGCGGCCCAGCGGCCGGGCGTGCAAAGTGGAATCGCGCAGCGGGCCATGGCGTAGCGCCAGATCGGTGCGATGCTCCAGCAGATCGATGATCTGATCACTGCTGTGCAGTTCCAGTTCGATATCCGGGTAGCGCTCGCGGAACCCGCCAATCAAGGGCACCAGCACGTGCAGCATGAACGGCGCCGAGGCGTTGACGCGTAGGCGCCCGGCGGGATGCTGCTGGCGTCGCGACATCTGCTCTTCGGCCTCTTCCACCGCGTCGAGAATTCGCCGCGCCTGAATCAGAAAGGCACTGCCTTCCTCGGTCAGCTCCAGCCGTCTTGTCGTGCGGCGCAGCAGCGTGGTGGCCAGTTTGGCTTCGAGCCGACTCAACGCGCGACTGATTCCCGAGGCGGTTTGCCCCAATTGCACCGCGGCACTGGAGATCGAGCCGGTATCAATGACGGCGGTGAACGCCTGCAACTCGTCGAGCGTGGTTTTCATCTGTGGCACTCGGGGCCTATCAAGTTTGGCAGTGGACCTGATCCGGCCCACCTGAACCGACGCGCTGTTGGTGCTGACGGCCCAGACCTCTCCTACCGAAGTGGCCGGCCAGTCATGGAAGCCTTATCGCGAACTGCCGGCCGGAGAGCCGCACCTGACCGACGAAGATATACCGGTCGCCACGATCATCTGGCAATCCCAGGCATCACGTCAAAGTGGATCGATCCGAGGCAAACAGACGCTCCATCAAGCCGGCTCTGGCGGCCGCGGATGGGGCAGCATAAGCATTTGATAGACGGACGAAAAATCATCGAGGAAGGGTTGACAGCTACAGGCACGACGAGAATAATGCGCGCCACTTGGCTACGTAGCTCAGTTGGTTAGAGCATAGCATTCATAATGCTGGGGTCCGGGGTTCAAGTCCCTGCGTAGCCACCAAATTAAAAAGGGTTCAGCGAAAGCGGAGCCCTTTTTTTGTGCCCGCTGTTTAGCCAAGCCCCACCGAGAGCGCACTATGAGAGACTACTGGGCCGATAGCTGCCCGTGACCCGGTATAGATTGCGAGAGAAGCGATATAGGCGTGCTAGCCAGCGTCAGCTGAGGCTTACTCAGTCTATCCCCGAGCTCCGCCCGGGTGGGCATCGTCCAGTCCGAGGCTCTTGGTTTGTGAATCGAATCGGCGTGGTTATCGATCTCGTAGGCAAATGTCAGCAGATAAAACACGAATGCGGTGGCAGCTAGTGCCGCTCTCCCTAGGGGGTTGCATCTTTGGACAAACCGGCTGGGCCAATGGCAACCGATCCTCCCCGAAGGTACGCAAACACCGCTTGCATGAACCATGCGTGTGCTGCCAGAACTGACCAGAAATGGCTCCAGTCACCACCGAAGCGCACAAAGCGTTTACCCGCGAGGCTATGACCATCAATGCCAGTATTGGATACCGAAAGCGCTTCAGAAATTTCAGGACGTTACTATTCCTTTCAATCATCTCGTCCTGACTAATCAGCCCGTAAGCAACCCCTTTTCCCCATATCGGCAGGTTCGAGTCGATCCTGAATTACAAGCAATTGAGGCGCGCAACGCTATGGACGAAAGCTGCCGCTCCCCATTGGGTCCTGCCATATCCGACTTGCATGCTGGTAATCGTCCACTAACGACCCAAAGGGATGACAGCAGTTAATAACTGCGAAGATGGATGAGCCAGCCTATTAAGGCTACGAAGGGGGCGAACAGTACCAAACCGCCAAGGACGACTGCCCAGCCCCAGGCAAAGCCGCTTACACCCTTGAACCGGCCGCCGCTCAGGAACCCCAGCACGCAAACGCCAATGCGATGGGCCAACAGATTAATTATTGCGTCAGAGGTAAAGACCATTTGATCCATGTGCCCATGTTTGAGAGCCCACAAACGAATGGACAGTGACTAGTTAAGCATACCTATCAGCAACATTCGGCGATTGCGTGCTCATGGCCGATAGCGCTCGGAAGCAGCGAGCGCTTTCGGCTCTCTCCACTCTTGTCGGAGCCATACGCGGTCCGGCCACGTGCGCACCGCTACGTGCGTTCGCAGGTCGCAGGTCGCAGGTCGCAGGTCGCAGGTCGCAGGTCGCAGGTCGCATCAGCATCTCTATTTCTGTTCGACGATCTGGATGAGATTGCCGCACGTGTAGTCGAACACGGCGATGGTGACGTCTCCCATGGCCGTGGGATGCTGCGTGAAATGTACGCCGGCTGCACAAAGCCGGGCATGCTATGCCTGCACGTCGTCGACCGAGAAGAAGGTGCAGGGTATTCCGTCCTGTTTAAGGGCGGACTTGAACGGCTTCGCAGCGGGATGCGCGTCTGGCTCCAGTAGCAACTCGACGCCGCTCGGGTCGCCAGGTGAGGTGAGCGTAAGCCAGCGGTATTTGCCCATGGGTATGTCATGCTTCGGCTCGAAGCCGAGAACATCTCGGTAGAAGGCCAGTGCCTTCGTCTGGTCGTCGACGAGCACACTTGTTACAGAGATTTTCATAAGCACTTCCTGCCAGGTTCCGACGCGATGGCTTGGATACGTAAATCCTCTCCTTGTGTACTCATTGTCTCAAGGCTTTTTCACCTTGAGGCTGCTGCGCTGAGCAGCTCTTTCTATTTGTTTGAACATAATTCAGCGTGGTGACTGCGCTGGCGTTCCATTAACCAGCTAGGCGACCAAAACCGGATAATTCACCTCTTCCAGAACCTCGCCATGGTGGGTGGGTCGCTGCCAGTGGTGGCGTTCGGTGCCGGTCGTTTCAATCTGGACGCGCGTCGCGGCTGATTCATCGGTGCGCAGTTGGCGAGATCGCCGCCCTGTGAGAAACCATTGCCAGCAGCACGCTGATGCCTACCCTTCGCTAACCCTAGGAGATGCCGCATATCTAGAGACCGCTTTCGGGGGCATCTGCAAAGCTATGTGGCTAACCCAACAGCGCATCGATACATAAATTGGCCCGCTTCACGGCGTCATCGAATTGGCCGCCGCCGATAGCCGTGTATTCAAGGTTTACCGTCGTTATGTCGTGGATGCCCAGCATGCCCAGTACCGCCCTCAAGTAGGGTTCCTGGAAGTTCATGTGTGCGTATGCTCCGTCTTCCTCATAGCCATGGCCGCCTCTCACAAGCAGCAGGTACGCCTTCTTGTCGTGCAGTAGGCCGGCGTAGGGGCTGCCAGGTGTGCCAGGTACCAGGCGGGTCGTCACTCCCATGCGGACGGTCTGGTCGATATAAGCTTTTAGCGTACTGGGCACCGACAGGTTGTGCATGGGACAGCCGATCACAAGCTGGGTGGCCTGCTTCAGCTCGCTCACCAGCTCATCGCTGAGCGCCAAGACGTCTTTCTGTTGAGGGTTTCGGGCCTCGGACGGGGTGAAAGCGGCCTCAACCCAGCGCTCATCGACGTGTGGAATCGGCTGGTTGCCCAGCTCGCGGTAGACGATTTCGCCGCTCGGGTATCGAATGCGCCAAGAACGCACAAAGCGTTCTGTCATTTGCCGACTGTACGACGCACTGCGCTGCGGGCTGGTGTTGATGACGAGCAATTGTTCCATGAGCGACTCCTTGGTCTTTCGATATCCAGAATTACCGTTGCACCAGTTCAGGCAGCGAATCCGGTCCGAGAATCTGGGGCAGTAGTCGTGGCTCGGCTTCACCCGCTCCGTACCACAGGTACAGCGGAACGCCTGAGCGACCTTGACGCTCGAGGAATGAGGTAATGACTGGATCGCCATTGGTCCAGTCGCCGCGCATCATTTCGACCCCGGCAGCAGCAAAAGCCTGCGCGGTCGCTTTACGGTTGATGGCGACTTGCTCGTTCACCTTGCACGTGATGCACCAGTCGGCAGTGAAGTAGAGAAACACCGGTACCTTATCAGCGCGAAGTTGGGCCAGTTGCTGCTCGTCGAACGCGCGTCGCTGCACATCCAAGGCAGGCGCGGTTTGCCCAGAGACCTGGCTCCAGCCCAGGCCGAGCGCCAGAATCAATGCCAGAGCAGCGGGCAACCAGGCATTGCGTTTCAGTTTCTGCTGCCAGAGGCCAGTCAGCCAGAGCCCGAGTGCAAGCAGCATGGCGCAGCCCAGGGATGCGACCAGCGCATTGGCCGGGACCTGTTGGCTGAGTACCCACAGGAGGGCGAGCACGGTGAGGAACATCGGCACTGCGAGGAGGCGGCGCAGGGTTCCCATCCAAGGGCCAGGTCTGGGCAGGCGCCGCTGCAGCGCGGGGATGAACCCCAGCAGTAGAAAAGGCAAAGCGATGCCCAGGCCGAGCCCGGCGAATACCAGCATGGCTGCGGCAGTCGGCAATACCAGCGCTGCGCCAAGGGCCGCAGCCATGAAAGGTCCGGAACAAGGCGTGGCGATGAAGGCCGCGAGCGCGCCGGTCCAGAATGCACCACCGACGCCGCTTTGTTTGGTTAGCTTGGCTCCAGCATCGATCGTTGCCAACTCGAACAGCCCGGCTAAATTGAAAGCGATGCCAGTGGTGAGCAACATCAGGGTCAGAATCACGCTAGCGTTCTGCAGCTGGAAGGCCCAGCCGACCTGGGCGCCAGCAGCACGCAGGGCGAGTAGAACGGCGCCGAGCAAGACGCACACCAGCACCACACCGCTGGTGTAGGCCACGGCGTCGCGACGAGCTATAGCCGGGCTGATCCCAGAGCGCGCCAGGCTCATGGCTTTGAGGCTGAGGATAGGAAAGACGCACGGCATCAGATTCAGCAACAGCCCCCCGGCAATCGCGCCGGCCAACGCAAACAGGATGACGCTCAAGCTGCTGTCGGATGTGCTGGCGGGCACGCTCGTCGCGCCGCCGCGTTTCGCGTCTATATCTAGCCCGAGGCTGGCGCTCAGTTTTAGCGTGGCCTGGAAAGCATCGGCTATTTGATCGCCCGCAGGCGTTTCGATGATCAACTCATCGCCGCGTCGCTCGATGCGTTGAGGGGCAGCGTTGTCGATCGCACCCCTGGTTGCGGAAAACAGGTGGGGATCATGGATCGATACGCTGGCCGGAAGGGGCACGCGAAGCCTTAAGAGATCGCCTTCTACGTCAAAACTGGCCGGCGCAGCCAGCGGCCGGGGCAGCGCCTGGCGCCAACTGGCGAAGCGGGCTGCAACGTCAGAGGTCTGGTGGCCGTCGCCTACGTGCAATGTCGTGTACAACGAGGCACGCTCAGGGACGCAGGCGTCGTACCGGCAGGCCAGATATTGCATATCCACACGGATCGGCAATGCGGTCCCGTCTGGCAAGTTGTCTTCCAGGGTCAGGTCTACAAGCAACGCATAGGGATGCTCGTAGACATGGTTCATCAGACCTTCGATCAGCAGCGTTTGCGGCAGCGGATAAGCGGGATCGCCCACCGTTACACCGTCCGGCAGATGCCAGGTGAACTTGGCGGGGAGACCGACATCGCCTGGTTGCTTCCAGTAGCCATGCCATTCGCCCTGCGGTTCCATGAAGATCGCCAATGTTGTGGTCGACCCAGATGAAGGCGCCTCGGTTGAAGCGATCAGCGACGATGCGATCAATACATCGTCAGGCCCGGGCATCTCGACCGCCAGGCCAGGCAGGTTGATAACGCACAGGCAAAAGCCGAGCAGGAGCCCTTTTAGCGATAGCAGTGACATGCGGTTCCTGAGCAAGGTATCGAGTGGATAAATGGCAGCAGGCGTCTTGTCGCCGCCCCCCCCCCCCGGAACCGCAGGACGCAACCGGTCAACGCAGCGCCTTGACTGCCTCTACGAGATTGTTGTCCTGCGGCTTGAGGATATTGGCGACACGGCCTTGCGCATCTAGGAGGACCACCGTCGGAATGTCGCGAATGGCGAAGGCACGAAACAGTTCATCCTGCTCGTCGAGCGCTAGTGGCAGGGTGGTAGGCGTGGTGTTTTTGTAATCCTGCAGGTCGCTGGCGGAGACCCACAGCCCTGAAGAAACACCCAGCCACTCTATGTCGCCCTGGTCCATCAAGCTATCCACATCCTTGCGTACCCGTAGGCAGGCCAGGGATGTCTCGGGCCTGCTTTCCTCAAGATAAGACTCGCACCAGGGCGCGAAGAACACCAGTGCGCGCGGCTTGCCGCCCTTGCCTAGCTGTACCTGCTCGCCGTCCAACGTCTCGATATTCAGGTCGGTCACGGTATCGCCTGGGGTGAACTGCGGTGTCTCTGGGGCTGCGTTGGCCTGCGAGCGACTGGTAGAGGCTGTTTGCTCTGATACGGCATTTTCCAGCGCGGCATGCAGAGCCTGGTCATCGAGGTGACCGATATGAAATATCCGCCCATCCCGGCCGATCACCACATGCTGGGGCGTGACCCGTAGGTTGAGGTCCGCCGCCAGGCTGCCGTCATCAATGACGATCGGCATGGTCAACTGATGCTCCTTGCGGTATGCACGGATCGAATCAATGTCGTCGCTGAAGCCGGTGTTTACCGCGATGACCTGCACCTTGTCGCCCATCGTCTGTTGCAGCTGCTCAAAGCCGGGCATTTGCTGGCGGCAGGGCACGCACCATGTGGCCCAGAACTTCAGGTAAACCGGCTTTTTTCCGTACAGCTCAGCCAGGTCGATCTTCTCCCCATCGATGGTTTCGAGCACTGCAACCGGCGCAAGCTGTCCGATCAGCGAAGCGCCGGCAGTGCGTGCCCGCCGCGCACCCTCATCGTCCAGGCTGTCATCGGCGTGAGCCAAGTGGAGTGCGCTACCGAGCACGAGCAGGGCCAGGAATTTCTTGATGAGAGAGAGCAGAAACGGTGATTGCAAAGGAAAGCTCCTTGGCCTGGATGGGCGTGAATGGGTCGTTCTAACGCTGCATCATATTGATTAACGGTTCAGTAAAAAGGCCCATGAATAGCAAATCCGGCTGTACCATCGGTGCGCCTGATATTGTTTTCGTCTTTTTCCATCAATGCCTGCGGGTGAAAGCTGCATGGAAGATTTGCGTATTGAACTCAACCGCGAGGCAGGGCTTTCTCTGGTTGAGCAAATCGTTGGAGCCATTGGCAGATCAATCAGCGAGGGACATCTGTATGCGGGCGCTCGCTTGCCGTCCTGGCGGGACCTCAGCGTTCAGCTGGGCGTTGCTCGTGGCACCGTGCGGGCGGCTTATGAACGGCTGATCGACGAACAGCTGATCGTCTCCCGTGGCGCTGCCGGTACTTTTGTCGCGCAGCCATTGCCTACGGTCCGACCGACAGACCCCAGCAGTCTGCGCTCGCCATTGCCGGACTTCTACCAGCATTCATTCAGCAACGCGCCCATGGTGTTTCAGGCGGGTATCCCCGCGCAGGACGTTTTTCCCTACAAGGTGTGGTCACGCATTGCCGCGAGCGCGGCCCGCCAGGCCGCAATGGCACCGGTCAGCTATCCGGACCCTCGCGGAGAGCCCGGCTTGCGGACCGAGATCGCCGCCTATCTTTCCGTGGCGCGAGGCGTCATCTGTGCGCCAGAGCAGATCGTCATCACCTCGGGCTACTCCGGTGGTCTTGGGCTGATCCTGCATGCGCTCGGTTTGCGAGGGCAGACGGCGTGGATGGAAGATCCCGGCTATCCGATGACACGCACAGCGCTTTCCATGGCAGGGATTGAAACGGTTCCGGTCAGCGTGGATGCACAGGGCCTGAACGTCGACGAAGGTATTGAACGTGCGCCAAATGCTGCGTTGGCGGTGGTGACGGCAGGTCAGCAGGCGCCGCTTGGCATGACCCTTTCGCTGTCACGACGTCTTCGGCTGTTGGAGTGGGCGGATGAGAACGGGAGCTGGATTATCGAAGATGATTACCTGAGTGAGCTTCAGCTTACTGGTCGGGCTGCCCCAGCGCTTGCCTCCCAGGATCGTTCAGGTCGGGTCATTCACATCGGGACCTTTAGCAAGACCATCAATCCGGGCCTGCGTCTAGGTTTTGTCGTGTCGCCGACCGCCCTGGCAAACCGGGTCGCAGACACAGCGGCTGCGCTGGCACCCTCTGCGTCGATTGCCAGCCAGTGGGCGCTAAAGGAGTTCATGCGCAAGGGCCACTATCTACGCCATCTGCGAAGAATGAAGCGCACCTATACCGCCCGGTTGGCTGCCTTACAGCGTGCCTTGAGCGTTCCAGCCACGAGCGAGGCGATGGCGGGGCTTGCCTTGCTGTTGCACTTGCCTAAAGGCACCGACGATATTGCCATCAGCCAGAAGGCATTGGCATTCGGGCTTGCACCCTTACCGTTATCTATCTGGTATGCCGACCCTGCGCAGGCCCTAAGCGGCTTACTGCTGGGCGTCACCAACGTTCCAGACGAAGGCATCGAGGATTGCTGCAGACGCCTGGTTCAGTTCACCCAAACGCTTATGTGAGGACGGAAAAACCCTTCTAATACGGACGCGCATGAGCGCCAGCTTATGGCCGAAACTGCCTCTCACAGCGGACAGCGTCCGGTCATTTGCAGCCTATCGCAGCTTCTACAAAACTAGAGGCGAATCTCGAACCTGATTCGGGCTTCTGCCCCAGCAAGATACCGGCTAGATACCGTCCCTTGGAGGGAGCCATGGCTCAACTCACAGCTACAGAAAAACGTGCGGTATTTCGTGAGATGCATCGGACAGGATGCTTTTTATTACCCAACCCGTGGGACGCTGGCAGCGCCCGTATCCTGGAGACGCTCGGTTACAAAGCGCTAGCGACTACCAGCTCTGGCTATGCGTGGTCGCAATCACGAGCTGACGGTCAGCTGTCCCGCTCCGATACGTTGGCTCATATGCGTTATATGGCCGCCATTAGCAACCTTCCTATCAATGCGGACTTCGAAAGCGGTTATGCAATGACCGCCGAGGGGATATTCGAAAGTGTCAGCATGGCTGTCGATACCGGCGTGGCAGGCCTTTCGATTGAAGACTCAACAGGCGACTCAAGACAGCCGTTGAGAGACAAATCGGAAGCTGTGGAGCGCATGCAGGCAGCCCGTGCAGCTATCGATGCAAATGGCGGCGACACCCTCTTGGTCGGACGTGCAGAGAACTACTTCGTGGATCGCCCAGACCTGGACGATACCATCGAGCGTTTACTTGCCTATTCGGACGCGGGGGCCGACTGTTTGTATGCCCCTGGCCTCAAGACGCGGAAAGAAATCCAGACGGTTGTGAGCGCGGTAGCCCCTAAGCCTGTGAACGTTCTCATCGGCTGGGCCAGTGACTTGTCTGTACAAGATCTGGCCGACCTTGGCGTGAGGCGAATCAGCGTGGGTGGTGCCTTGGCTCGAGCAGCTTGGGGCGGTTTTATAACCGCCGCCCGGACGATGAGTGAACAGGGTCGATTCGATGGGTTTATCGATACGCCCTCAGGTGCGGAGCTCGACAAATTATTCGGTTCACCTCGCTGAGTCGCATTAAGCAACTTTGGCACGCCGCTCAGAATGGGCGCGCCACAGCAAGTTGCTGCGCTTCGGAAACGCGCCGGCTCAGGCTTTAGAAACCGTTACCGGCTGCGGAAATGTAAAACCACTCAACGGCAGCTTTAGCGAAACCACTGCGGCAATCAAAAGCAGCCCGCCCGAACTACCAAAAGCGAGCCAATGGGTACCGAACTGCTCGAACCCCCACCCACCTAGCCATGAGCTGATCATTGCTCCGACCTGATGGCCCAAATAAGCAGTTCCGTACAGAACGCCGACCAGCCGCACGCCATATACATCCGCGAGTATGGCCGACGAAGCTGCAATACTGCCCGCCCAAACCATTCCTCCAATAGCCGCCGCGATGTACAGCTCCCAATGGGTACCTACTAGGAGCAGCGCAAAGAACCCCAGGCCCCGAATGAAGTAAATCGCCCCTAGGATGTTCCTTCGAGGGAGCCGGTCGGACAATCGACCCAGTACCAGCGTTCCAGCAATGGCCACAAGACCGATGAGCCCGATGCCATAAGAGCTCGTCATGGCATCGAATCCGTGATCCATGAGCATAGGCACGCCATGAGTCCCAAGAAGATTCATGCTGTATCCGCATGCGAACAGACCGAGCACGATTTTCCAAAAGGGCGAAGTGCGCATAGCGGCACCGAACGTGAGTTCAGGCGCCGCATTGGTTGATGGCACAGAATCAGGCGTCGCTTGTAGCAGATCCGAATTTTGCGGCGCCTCGTCCTTAATGATGAATAAGGCTGCCGGCACGGTTACCACAGCGAATGTAATAGCGAAGCCAACAAGTGTGGTTTGCCAATCAAATAACGTAATAGACAGCGTCAGCAGCGGCGTCAGTACCGCCATACCAGCCATTGAACCAGTAGACAGGAAGAACAGCGCCATACCACGTTGCCGAGTAAACCATCGGCTAATGACCGGCGTTAGCGCCACTGGGCTGGTGAACGCAAGACCAATCGACAGCAGCACACCGAATGAAAGTAGAAAGGTGAAAGGCGTACGTGCAACGACTGTCCATACCGTTGAGGCGACGACTATTGTCGTTCCGAGCAACAACACGGAGCGCGTTCCTATTACCCCAACAAGGTACCCCGCGAGAGGCATCGCTAAGCCATAGAACAGCATGCCAATCCCAACGATGGTAGCCAGAAGGCTGCGGCTAAAGCCGAGGTCTTCTGCCATCGGGAGGAAAAATGGCCCGATCCCGAGGCGCATTCCAACCGTCAGCAGCGTGAGGACCGTGGCGGCAGCAACGATGTTCCAGCCGTGGTACCAGTTACCTTTGCGAAGGGATAAGGACACAGATCGCACCTCTGAAATGAGTTTCGTGCTGCTCATACAAAGCTAACAAACAATCCTACGTCCGACCTCATGCATCCTTCGTACAAATATTCAAACCATTCAGATTCGCCATAAGGCTACTCGGCCAAAGGCGGATTCGAAAAAGCCTGCTACACATTACTTTAAGGACCGTAGGCACAGGCAGTTCTTGTACTGAGAAATCAGGAACTGGGTTCAACGTGTCGGCCTCTCATTTTTATTCGCCCAACGGAGCATGATTATGTTCGTATCAAGCGAAAACCGAACCGCCACCCGAGCAACCGCCATCACCGCACGCGATGTTGCGCATCGTATGGTCTTAGTGCTTTGCGTCACAGCTATGGTGCTGTTTGCAACGCAGGCCTTCGCTCACCACGGTTGGGCCTGGGCGGAAGAAGAGCAGTCGGAGTTGAAGGGCACGATTACCGAGATATCGATGGCCCCACCTCATCCGGCCTTGCGCGTAAAAGCCCAAGACGGCCGTTTATGGCAAGTCGATCTGGGGAATCCGAACCAGACG
Organism: Pseudomonas sp. SST3; assembly: GCF_003325755.1. The sequence goes on from NZ_QORI02000022.1 coordinate 55,978, forward strand.
CAACGTTCCGGTTTCACTGGCGATACCGCCAAGGTGGGAGATGACATCACCGTACTCGGCAACCGCACCAAGGAGCCGAACGAAGCGCATATAAAAGCCGTGCGCATCACGGTCGGCGGCAAGCAATACGACATGTATCCGGAGCGCATCAAGGAATGACGACACGGCGATGACGGTTTTTCTGCAATCAGTTGCCGGCTGGCCCGGTGCCGTCGTCCTACAGGAATACTGGATCGCCTATCTGGTCGTCAATGCAGCTCACATCCTTGGCATAGGGCTACTCCTAGGCGCGATCCTGCCGCTCGATTTGCTCCTTTTGCGTTCAAGGCACGGACGGGACCTGCCGGTCATTGGACCCTTTCTTGTACGCGCAGCGGCCACGGGCGCCACACTTGCGGTGATAACGGGGCTTTGGTTGTTCTCTGTGAAGCCGGCGGAGTACGCAGAGAACCCAGCCTTCCTCTACAAGGCCGCACTGCTAGTGCTGGCAATCTGCAACATCGCACTCCAGCATCGCGGAGAGCGCTTTGATATCGCCCTGTGCGGCGGCCGACCAACTGTGCGAGTTCGCGCCCTGGCCGTCGCATCCGCGATTCTTTGGCTTTCTATCCTCATAGCCGGCCGCTGGATCGGCTTTGTCTGACACGAGGAAATCGGCGGGATGTAGCGGCGCCACCGATTAGCGACTCTGACAGCGCAGTTGATATTCAAGGAGAAGGTTTCGTCTGGCCGTTCGTATGAGCCCGCCCGCTCCAGAGCAGCAGATCGCTCGCCGCCACGCGGCCTAGGTCTGTGCCGTTGCGGGTTTTCGCAGGCCTATGCTGTTGCGGACCATGGGGCCAATAAGTAGTCCCACGATCTTCCGCTGACGGATTGCCCGCCGCTATCGAATCGGCGTCGATTATCTGCAGGCCCAGTTCCAGTAACCCCTTCAGCAGCTAGTGAAAGTCCGCTTTATGCATCAGACGATGAGCGTCCGCTCCTGCCAGAAGTCGACTCCGCCAAAGCCTGCTTTCGTCCGTTGCATCGCTAAGACGCTGCCCTGCCTCGCCCAACTCCGCTACCAATCAGCACATCCGGAGAGCGCAAGGACATCCGCAGCGTAAGTCGGTTTCGCCACAAACGGTTAGCCGCCGAAGCGACCCAGGCGAACACCGCCACAAACCCTGTTCTCGCTTCACATCAGCGCAAACGCTGCCCCGATATCGCCGGATGATAAAGCGGCTGAACGGTATTTCCGGCAGGGTCGAGCATATGAAAGCTGTGGGCGCCGTCGCTGTGAGCGAAGGGGCGATCCAGCAGAGTTACATGCTGGGTTTTCAAGTATTCATACCAGGCGTGTAGCTCGTCCAGGCTGTCGACGATGAAGCCGTAGTGATTCATCGCCTGGACGCCGCTGCTTTTTGTCGAGGCGCGTCCCAGAGAAAGGTTGTCGTTGCCGCAGGTCAGGTAGACGAGATCCTTGCTGGCGCGGTTGAGCACTTCCATGCCCAACACGTCGACATAAAAGCGTTCGCACTCTTCCAGATTCGGGGCGGTAAGCGCCAGGTGGCGCAGGCCATTAAGGCGACCGGGACGGTTTGGCATGTTTTGATCCTTTTTTTGTATACAATCAAGTCGCAACCATAAAACAAAACAGGATTCTTATGTACTGCCTCATTTTGAAAACCCAGCTCAAGCCTGGCTCGTTCGCTCAGTTTATGGAAGCCATGCGAGTTAACGCCGCTGCCTCGGTCCAGAACGAGCCGGATTGCCTGGTCTTCGATGTGGTGCAGGATCTGACCGATCCCGATCTTGTGTATCTCTATGAGCTATATCGCGACGAATCCGCTTTCGCACATCACAAAACCACCGAGCATTATCTGCAGAGCCGTCCGCGGCTCGGGGAGTTTATCGTCAAGCAAGAGGCCATGAAGGGCCGCATGGTCTGCGCCAATAGCAAACGCTAAGTAACTACTGCTCTCATTGCGTCCGCGATCTGACCACTGGCATGAACATCGCCCTGCAGGCCTGTTCAAAATCTTGAGTCTTCCACAACCATGAGGTGCAGCATGGCCAAAGACGACAAGACGACCCCGCACGAGAAGAGCGATCACGAGCTGGCGAATACCGCCGACGAGGTGGAGATCGGCAACACCGCCCATACGGACCGTACGCAACCGGTCGGGCATAGCCTGAAACCCACGCGTACCCGCATGAACGGCAGCGACGAAGACGATCCGGACAACCACAAGCGCAAATGACAAGAGCCCCCGCGCACGCGGGGCTCTTCTTGTTCGGCTTGGCGTTAGCGGACTGCGCTACGCGCAGCAGGTCGGGTTGCCAGCAGCAGCCCAGTGAAGATCAGCCCACCGCCCACCCAGTGGAACGTCCGCAGCCCCTCGCCCAGCACCAGCCAGCCGAGCATCGCGGTAAAGACCGGCATCAGATAGGTCGCCATGGCCGCTTTCGCCGCGCCGACCGTTTTAACGCCGTGGTTCCACGAGAGATAGGCCACCAGCGAGGCGAAGATGGCGGTGTAGGCGATGGCGGTGAGATTGGTCAGGGTTGGCGTGAAGCCACCGACCTGGCTCAGTTCGAACAGGTAGAACGGCAGAATCAGCGGCGTGCCGATCAGCATCAGCACACCCAGTAGCGTCAGCGGTGGAACCTGCAAAAAGCTGCCCCAGCGCCGTAAAAGCAGGGAATACAGCGCCCAAACCACTACCGCCCCGAGCATGATCAAATCGCCCGTCTGGAAAGACAAGCTGCTGAAAACCACCCAACTGCCGCGACTGATGAGATAGATCAGACCGCACGCGGCGATCGCCATGCCGAACCAGGCGCGCCGTGCGGGCCATTCACCTAGCAACAGCCCGCCACCGATAAAGGTGAACAGCGGCAGGCAGGTGTTGACCAGGGTAAGGTTGATGGCTTCGGTACTCTGCGCCGCAGAGTAAAGCAGCGAGTTATAACTGCTGATACCAAGCGCGGCGATGATCACCAGGCGCCAGCTTGCGGCGCGCAGGGTTGCGCGGTGGGCCCAGATCGAAGGCGCGACGAAAGGCAGTAGCAGACAGGTCGCCAACACCCAGCGCCAGAACGACAGGGTCAGCGGCGGGATTGCTTCGTGAAAGGCACGCGCCACCAGCGCATTACCGCTCCAGCAGAGCACAGCAAGCAGCAGGCCGGTGTAGGCCCATCCTTGGCGACCGACCATCAGACCGGCCGGTATGGCCGAAGGCGGTATTGCTGAGGCAATTGTTCGGGACTGCTGATGGTGACATCCAGGTCTTTCCAGATACCGTCCTTGATGCCGTAGATACATCCGTGCACGGCGAGAGGCTGGCCTCGGTGCCAGGCATTCTGGACGATGCTGGTATGGCTGACATTGGCCACTTGCTGGACAACGTTGAGCTCGCACAGGCGATCCACCTGCGCTTCCTCGGTCGGGAAGCTGGCGATATGGTCCCGGTGCTTGTAGTACAGATCGCGAATGGTGCGCAGCCAGCCATCAATCAGGCCGAGCTGGTCATCGCGCATGGAGGCGCGTACGCCACCGCAGCCGTAATGCCCGGTGACCAGAATATGTTTTACCTTGAGCACGTCGACGGCGTACTGGATGACCGATAAGCAATTCAGATCGGTATGCAACACGACGTTGGCAACGTTGCGATGAACGAACAGATCCCCCGGCAGCATGCCAACGATCTCGTTGGCCGGGACTCGCGCATCGGAGCAGCCGATCCAGAGATATTCCGGTGCCTGTTGCTTGGCCAGCTTGGCGAAGAAGGTCGGATCTTCCTCGTTGATGGCTTTTGCCCAGCGCGCATTGTTCTCGAATAACTGATCAAGATCGTTCATATCTGTTCTGGCCTTGCATTCCGACACGCACGTTACGAATCGGTCTGTGTTTTGACAAGTGTGCGGACCGGGACGTCACAGCTTAGACGGTAAACAGTGGGTTCGATTGCACGTCGGCCCTGGGCCGGGAAGAAAACGCGCGTAGATCGCGTAGAAAGTTGTCGCGCCAGGCGTCGAGGTCCGCGGCGCGAATCGCCCGCATCATGTGCTCGTAGCGATCCTTGCGCTCGGCGAGGGACATGCGCAGCGCCCGGTCGAGGGCCTCGGCCATGCCAATGCAATCATAAGGGTTGACGATCAATGCCGAGGTCAGCTCGCGGGCGGCGCCTGCAAAGCGCGACAGCACCAATACACCTGGGTCTTCGGGATCCTGCGAGGCGACGTATTCCTTGGCGACGAGGTTCATGCCGTCGCGTAGTGGCGTGACGAAGCCGATATCGGCACTGCGGAAAAGGCCCATCAGCACACGCCGATCATGGCTCTTGTTGAGGTAGTGCAGTGGTGTCCAATCAAGATCCGAGAGCCAGCCATTGATGTGCCCCGCCGCGCTTTCCAGCTGCTGGCGGATGTGCTGGTAGGTTTTTACATCAGAGCGGGAGGTGGGTGCGATCTGAACGAATTCAACGGCACGTCGGTGTTCCGGATACCGCTCGAGAAAAGCCTCGTAGGCCTTGAATCGCTCCAATAGCCCCTTGGAATAATCCAGCCGATCGACGCTGATGATCTTTTTGCGTGCGACATCGGTGGTACGCCGCATGGGCTTACGGCGGGTCTTGTAGGATTCGGCAAGGTCTTGAATCTCATCAGGCACTACGCCGATCGGATAGACCCCGGCCCGGAAATTCTGCCCGTAGGCGGTCAGGCTGCCATCGGCCTCAAGGATGCCGCGCACCTCGCGGGTCATGTAATCCTGGAAAGCCAGCCGGTCGGTTTCGGTTTGGAAACCGATGAGGTCGTAGAAGCAGAGCGTCTTGAGCAATTCATTATGGGGCGGGATCACCGTGAGGATTTCCGGCGGCGGAAACGGGATGTGCAAGAAGAAGCCGATACGGTTGCGGATGCCCAGCTGACGGCAGGCTTCGGCAAACGGGATCAGGTGGTAATCGTGAATCCAGATGATGTCGTCGGGTTTGAGCAGCGGCTTGAGCTTCTCCGCCAGCATCGCATTGACGCGCCGATAGCCTTCGTACTCCTGACGGTTGTAGCGGGCCAGATCAATGCGGTAATGAAAGATCGGCCACAGCGTAGCGTTTGAAAAGCCGCGGTAATACTGGTCGTAGTCCTGCTTGGTCAGCCCAAGGGTCACGTAGGTGATGTTGCCGACGGTCTCGGTATTGGTTTGGGGAGTGCTGCCTACGTCGCCGCTCCAGCCAAACCAGATGCCTCCCGCCTGACGCAGCGCATCATAAACACCAACTGCCAGCCCGCCAGCAGCGACCTTGCCCGCCTTGATCGGCGCTACTCGGTTGGAAACCACTACTAGTCGACTCATGGGTCGTTCTCGCTTCAGTTTGGTTTTATTGATTTTCTGGCGACTCGGACAAGGCGCTGAGCAAGCCTTCGAGCCAGGTTCCGACGGCCGCTACCGAGTCCAGACGCTCGGCGGCTTCGGTCGGACCTGCTCCGACTTTGATGCTAAGCCCGCCCAGCTCGTTGATCACCCTGAAGCCCGCCTCGTCGGTCAGATCGTCGCCGACAAACACAGGCGTACGGCCCTTGAAGGGCGCCTCCTGCATGAAGGTACGAATCACCTCGCCCTTGATGGCACCGCGCGGTTTGAGTTCAAACACGCACTTGCCCGGCTGCAGCGCCAACACATCGCCGTAGCGCTCGACGAAGCGCTCAGCCAGCCCCCGGGCGGTGTCCTCCAGCTCGGGGGCCAGGCGGAAATGCAGGGCAAATGCGACAGTTTTGTTTTCCAGCGACAAGCCGGGATGCTGGGCACATGCCTGCGCCAGCTCCTGCTCGATGGCATGAAAAACCCCACCGTCGAGGACCAGGTTCTGCATCTCGCCGTTAGCGGTGCGCCGCTCGGCGCCATGCACGCCGGCTGCCGGCAGGCGCAATGGCGAAAGCAGCGCATCGACCTGGCTGAGTGGCCGCCCGGAGATGACCGCTACGGGAACTCCGCTGAGATGCAGGCGTTCCAGCGCCACCAGCGAAGGAGATGGAATGGAAACAAGTTCGGGACGAGGTTGTATCTCGGCCAAGGTGCCGTCGACATCGAAGAAAAAAGCGCAGCGCCGGACCTCTCGCCCGGGTCGGTCATTAGGTTCGTTCATGTTTCGTGAGACTCCGAATGGTCGACGGTGGTTCGCGCTTTTTTGCACCAACACAAGCGCCTGGGCGCTATCGGCTGAATTTATCCAGCTTGGTTCATAAAGCCTGAACCGGCCAGCAATCAGCCTGAATCTTCGCATCAACACCGGGTCACAACCTGCAAGACCGTAGCTCACGCAGGAGGTTGTCATGAACGATCGCAAGCCTTATACGCCGACGGAAATCGACGACACCGAAGACCGCATGGGTTCGATGGAGCAGCTCGATTTCGACCAACATCGCGACGACCGAAAGGGCCGTATCGGTGACGAGGTACCGGCCGAAGAGGTCGAGGATAAGTTCCCACCGGAACGGGTCGCCGAGGCCGGCATGACCACGGGTGAAGTGCCAGACGGCGACACCACCATGGACGATTTGGCACCGGAAACGTTGATTCAGGAGGACGGCTCACGCTCGCCACGCGAGCGCGGCCACGGCGGTCCGGCCGATCAAGATCTAAGCGAGGTCTCCGAGCATCGTATCGGCGCGGATGTGGACCTCGACGAGGCGGAAAAGGCTCGCTATGACCCGTTGGACGGCAAGCCGTGGGATGGTCCGGCCGAAGGCGATTCGGACACCGGACTCGGTGGCGGCGATGCCGTGCTGCACGAGAAGGACGACGTAATGGATGACAACGAGCTCGAAGGCGACGCGCCGCTGGATTCCGGGCGGGACAAGGCGCCAGGCCGATAACCCGGGCGTCAGGCCGTATGACGGGTGAACGCAGCGAAACCCGTCAACGCCCGCCCTGGTTACTCCGCTGAATATAAAGCGCCAATACACAGCGATCGCGACGAGGAATATCGGAGCACTACTCGCAAGTCAGTCCAGCAGGGTACAGGCCAATACCAGCGCATCTTCACGTCCATCGGCAGACGGATAATAAGCGCGCCGACGGCCAACTTCGTTGAAGCCGTAGCGCTCGTACAACCGATACGCCGAGGTATTGCTGGCGCGCACCTCAAGGAAGCATTCACGCCCCCCCCTCTCGCTGGCCCGCTGCATCAGATGTTCAAGCAGCCGCAATCCCAGCCCGCGCCCCTGGCTCTGAGGCTTGATTGTGATATTCAGTAGGTGAGCCTCGTCGATGATCACGTTGATCACACCATGGCCGACCTGCTGCTCGCCTTCGAACATGACCCAGCACTCATAGGCGCTCAGAGCGTCGGTGAAGATCCCCCGAGTCCAGGGATGACTGAAGGCGGCGTATTCGATCTTCAGAACTGTTTCGATATCCGCCGCCGTCATGGGCCGAAAACTGACTGCATCACTCATGAAGCACTACTCATAAACCGGTAACCCAGCGCGACATGCTGCGGCGCATCGCCTTCCACAATTCAGTCTTGCTGCTTGGCTGCTCCATCAGCTGCTCGAGTCCGGGCATGGCCAGGGCGTGACCGATGCCTTCGATATGCAGCTCGCGATAGCAGGCGTCCATCTCGACTTCACCGGCAAAACGCAGCGCCGGGAGCCCGACCAACCAGATACAGGCACAGCCCATTTCCTCCAGCTCGGCGGCCACGACACCCTGTACGTAGTCCCGGGCGGCTTCGGCGCCCTGCTCGAGGCTGCCGCGATGCAAGAGTGGCCAGCGGATCGGCTCGCCATCCCCGACCTGTTGGGGCTTGTCCGGGAGCCTCGCGGCGCGAAGCATATCCTTGAGTAGCAGGTAGGCGGGGTCGCGGCTCTGAAATGACTCACCCGTTGGCAGCTCGACCAACAGCAGGCAATTGCCCGCGCGCAGCAATTGCAGAGCGAAACGCGGTGGCGGCACAGTGACCTTCTGCTCAGCCGCTGACGATTCGACATCACGGGCTTTCGTGGTGGACTTTTTCGGCTCGGGCATGGCGATGCGTGGCATGGCCGCACGCACCGCATCGACGGCTGGGCTCGCCGTGGTCGCTGGCGCGTCTGTTACCGGTGCGGGCGACGAGGGGGCTGGCTGCGCGACGGGCTGCTCAAGCTCGACGACTGGCGCGCGCATGGCTTCGGACTCGACGAGCTGCAACAGCTCCGGCCGCGACGGCGCCGCAAACGGCAGCTCGGCTCGCGGCAGCCACGTGGTGATCTGCATGGCGTCGAGGAAGGCCCGACGCCGACTTTCAGTAATCAAACCCCGGCCACCTGCGGATGCGCCTTGGCGCCAACTTGCATCAGGTTCAGGGCATTCAGGTAGGCCTTGGCGGACGCCACGACGATATCGGTGTCGGCGCCGTTGCCATTGACGATCCGACCGCCCTTCTCCAACCGCACCGTGACCTCGCCCTGCGAATCGGTGCCCTTGGTGATGGCGTTGACCGAATAGAGCTGCAGCGTGGCGCCAGAGTTGGCCACGGATTCGATAGCCTTGAAAGTCGCATCAACCGGACCCGAGCCCTGTCCTGAGGCAGGTTGCTCGTTCCCGTCAACGCTCAGGACGAGCTTAGCGTCCGGCACTTCTCCGGTCTTGCTCGCCACCTCCAGCGTTACCAGCTTGAAATGCTCCTGCACGTCTTCAGCAAGGGTATCGGAGACCAGCGCTTGCAAGTCTTCATCGAAGATCTCGTGCTTTTTGTCGGCCAGCTCCTTGAAGCGCGCAAAAGCCGCGTTCAGCTCACCCTCGCCCGGCAGGACAATACCGAGCTCCTCGAGCCGCGAACGGAATGCGGCACGCCCGGAATGCTTGCCCATGACCATCTTGTTGGCGTTCCAGCCCACCGATTGCGCGGACATGATCTCGTAGGTTTCGCGGTGCTTGAGCACACCATCCTGGTGGATACCGGATTCATGGGCAAAGGCGTTGGCGCCGACGATGGCCTTGTTCGGCTGCACCGGAAAGCCGGTGATGCCGGAAACCAGGCGCGAGGCGCTGAGGATGTGCTCGGTCTCGATGCGGGTGTGCACGTTGAGCAAATCCTGCCGGGTCTTGATCGCCATGACGATCTCTTCCAGCGCGGCGTTACCGGCGCGTTCACCCAGTCCGTTGATGGTGCATTCGACCTGCCGCGCACCCGCAACGACCGCCGCCAGCGAGTTGGCCACCGCCAGGCCCAGGTCGTTGTGGCAATGCACGGAGAACACGGCCTTGTCGGCGTTGGGAATGCGTTCGAGCAGTTGGCGGATCATGTCGGCGTACTGATGGGGGATGGCGTAGCCGACGGTATCCGGAATGTTGATCGTGCGGGCGCCCGCATCGATGGCCGCTTCGATGATGCGACAGAGGAAGTCGATGTCCGAACGTCCTGCGTCTTCACAGGAAAACTCCACGTCGGCGCAGAGATTGCGGGCCTTCGTCACCGCGCGCACAGCCTGCTCGACCACCTGATCCGGCTGCATGCGCAGCTTGTACTGCATGTGGATCGGGCTGGTGGCGATGAAGGTGTGGATGCGCCCGGAATTAGCACCGGCCAGCGCTTCGGCGGCGCGCTCGATATCGGCATCGACAGCACGCGCCAGACTGCACACGGTGCTGTCCTTGATGTGATCGGCCACCGCTTTGACCGCGGCTAAATCCCCCGGACTGGCGATCGCGAAGCCGGCTTCGATCACGTCCACCTTCAGCCGTTCGAGAGCCTTGGCAATGCGCAGCTTTTCTTCACCGGTCATGGAGGCCCCGGGGCTCTGTTCGCCGTCTCGCAGGGTGGTGTCGAAGATGATGACGCGGTCGTTGCTACTCATGTCGAACTCCTCTTGGCCAGCCGTGCGGACTCAGGCGGCGCCTCAAGTGTGAATTGTGGCCGGAAACCAGCAAAGCGGGAAGGCCGAGCGTCTCATTGCGTCATCCCAACGATCAGTTTGGGCTGATTTGCACCTGGGTCAGGCAGTACAATTGCCGCCTATTTTTTGCAGCCGACAGAACCGATTCAGATGATCGAACCCAAGCGCGTACTGCGTGCCCTCGCCGAACACTGGACGTTGCTCGAGCCGCTGTGCGAGCGCTTCGATGCCGGCACCCTGAGCCTGATCGAACTGCGTCATCAGCTCGCCGCGCAACTGCCGGAAGGCACGCCCACCGATATCACTGCCCTGCTCGATCAGTGGATCCGCCTGGATATCCTGGTCCCGGTGGCGAAAAGCCCGAATCGCTTCGAGCTCAACGCGCAAATCCATGACTTCCTCGCCTATCTGCGCCGCGAACATCAGCTCGGCCTGTGCCTGGAGATCGAAGCCTACCTGCGTCACCTGGAACGCCTGGCCGGGCATATTCAGGACGCCTTCGAGATCCGCGACGGCCAGGACCTCGCCCGTCAGTTGCGCCTGCTCGACATGCGCGTGCGCGACGTACTAAAGAAGCTTGCCAACGACGAGCAGGCCCTGATCGGTGTCGCCGACCGAGCCAAGACCAGCGATCGACAGATCCCGCTACGGCAGCGTTATGCGGAAGTGTTGGCGACCTGGGACGAATACGTCGAGCCGATGATTCAGCTGGTCGCAGCGGATGGCGCGTTCGAACAAGGCGTTTACCGCGTCGAGCAGGTCCTGATGAAGCTGCTCGGCGAGCAACAGCGACTCGGCCAGCTGGTCGATGACGACCTTTTACTGCGCACCCATGCGCGCATCCTTGAAATGCAGAGCACCGCCCAGCTCACCCTGCGGCACGCGCGCGAGCTGTTGCTACCGCTGCGAGAGGAAGCACGCCGCCATAATGCGGTAACGCGCGGCGCCGCGCTGGCCTTGTCGGCCATCCGCAAGAAGGGACTCGACGCCGTGCCTCAGGCCTCGTTGCCATTGTTCACCCGGCCGCAGAGCACCTTTCTCGGCTCAGCCAGCCAGGTTGAAGCCTACGTCTACGCACTGGCTCGCTTCGAGCCGAAGCCGGCGCAATTTCCCCGAGCCGGCAGCAAGCGCAAGAGCGACGCACCGCGCTCACCGCTGACAGCACGGGAGATGCTTGACCGATGCGAACAGGCGCTACCGCTGCCTGACCTGATGCGATGGCTGTTGGAGCGGGAGCCGGAAGGCGCGACGGATGAGCTGCTCTATTGGTTTTCCCGCTTGTCGCGCGATGCACGCTTCCAACGCGACCGCCTGGAGCGCCGCGAATACCTGACACGCGAACATCAGGTCAGCCTCAGCTCCTTCGCGCTGCTGGCCAACACCGATGGTTGAGCTTCGCTTTAGATGGGCAGCGCCCTGCCCGTCCCGACTCGAATTCCTTTTTGTGAAAAGCGCTTCGCGGTTTTCACACGATGATTGCCGTGAGCATTGCGTATGAACATTGATCTGAAAGAGATGACCCAGCTCGCGCCAATCTTCCGCGAGCTGTTCAAGGGCTATCACCTGTCCCGCAGCGAGCCGGAATGTTATGCCCAGCTCTCCAACATGCAGGACCAGTACCGTGCGCTGTTCAAGGCACTCGGCTTCGAGCTGGTCTGTGACCCGCGCGGCTTCTACTACTTCGTTCCTGAGCAGATGGGCGCGCAGGTCAACAAGACCGCCCAGCGACTGGCGCTGTTCACCTTCATCCTGGTCGAGCATCTGGCTGATCAGGGCCGCGACCCACTCGCCGTGCTGGACGGCGGCACCCTCGGCCGGGACGAACTGCCAGCCTTGCTGGACAAATACCGCGACCTGTTCCTGCAGGCCGAGGTGACCACCCAGGACGAGCTGGAAGAAAAGATCATCCGCCGCCTGACGCAACTAGGCTTCGCCGAAGACAGCAACGGCATCTACCGTTTCCTGCCGCCGATGCACCGCTTCCTCGACGTCTGCCTATCCGTCCAGCAGGACCGCGACCTCGCGGCGAACCTGCACAGCAGCGATCTGGCACTGGCGGCACCTCAGCTCATGGCCGAGGAAGAAGAGGACGACATCATTGTTATCGACCGCGACCCTGACGATAGCGAAGACGATGCCTTGGCACGCGCCATCGCCGAAGAAAAGGAGCTTGAAGCATGAGCCAGGAACGCTACGGCATCCGCCGCTTCGCCCTGCTGAACACCGCCGGCTATAGCCTCGGCATCTTTCCGCTGGAAACGCCGTTATCTGTTTACGGTGCGAACAACCTGGGCAAGTCCGCGTCGATCAATGCGCTGCAGTTTCCGATTCTGGCGCGCATGTCGGACATGAGTTTCGGCAAGTACAGCCTAGAGCAGTCGCGCAAGTTCTACTTCGCCAGCGACACCAGCTACATCCTCGTTGAAGTCGCCCTGCCCCATGGCGCTCATGTGATCGGCGTTGCTGGTCGCGGGCCGGGTGGTGGCTTCGGTCACCAGTTCTTCGTCTACCAGGGCTCGCTGGATCTCGATCACTACCAGAAGAATGGCACCTGCCTGCGCCAACGCGAGCTGTTCGCCAATTTGGAGCGCGCCGGCATCAAGGCCTACGAGGCCAAGCCGGACGAACTACGCCGGCTGCTGGTGGGTGGGCACACCGCAATCCCGCTGGACATGACGCTGATTCCGCTGCGTTCGACCAGCGAGCAGAGCCTCAAGACATTCCGCACCTTGTTCATCAACCTGCTGCACATGCGCGAGATCACGGCGGCCAAGCTCAAGCAACTGTTTCTCGATGCGTTCGAGCACAGCCTGCGCTCCGGCAGTGTCGATTACATCGCAGCTACCGAAGAGGCTTTCCGCGACGTGCGCCGCATGGAGCAGGACTATCAAGCGCTGGTTGCAGCCGGCCCGTTGGTCGAAGCTCTCGCCGCCGGCGTGGCGCAGCGAGAACTGCTGCGCGGCAAACTGCATCGCTTGTCGCCTTTGCTCGACTCGCTGCTCGGGACTTGGCAGGACTATGCCGGCGCGCGCAAGGAAGAGCTGGTCATCCAGGCCCAACACTATCGCCGCGAGCAGGACGGTCTGCAGAACGAACAACGTGGAAGCACCTCCGAACTGATGCGGCTGGAGCGTGAGATCAGCGAGATTCAACGCTGGCTGGGCGAGCTCTCCTCGCTGAAAAACCGCTTTGCGCTGGTCGATGATGCTCATGTGCTCGAGCAGCAGTTGCTCGCCGCCAAGGATGCTCATGACGAGTTGGCCGGCGCGCTATCGCAATCGCGCCAGTTCTCCAGCGAGGATCTCGACGAGCGCCTGCGCGACCTTGAGAAGCGGCTCAAGTCGGTCCGGCATCAACTGGACCACGCGGACAACAACAGCTACTCCCGCCTGCGTGAGGAGTTCTCACAAGCGGACGTTGATCGCCTGATGCGGCTGTTCAATGGGCAGCTGTTCAGCCTGCCTCTGGGGGACAAGGGCATCGCGCTGGATGATGGCGAGGCCTGGGTCAAATCACTCGAAGCGGTCCTGGATGGCTTCAAGGGCGAGCGTTTCGAGGCGCCGGGCGTCTCCATCGATCTCTCGCATATCGAACCGCAGGCCCTCCAGGCATTGGCCGACCGTGCTGCCCTGCGTGATCAGAAGGATCGGCTGGAGCGTGAATTGAAGCAGTTGAAGGCGCAGCACTCGGTCGCCGTCGACCGCGCCGCCAGTAAGGCTCAGGCCGAGCGGCTTTACCAGCAGGTTCTCGATGCGCAGAAAGCGCTGGAGGACTTCCGCCGCTGCCAGACACTTGCCGCCGAAGAAGGTAGCAAACTCGAACTACTTGCGCAGGCCGAGGCCGCGCAGGACGAGCTCAAGCGAACCAGTGATGCCTTTACCGAACGGGTCCAGCACCTGTCGGCAAAACTGCAACTCGTCGGCCGTCAGCTGGCGGATCTCGAAGCCAAGGAGCGTACGCTGGAGGACGCACTGCGTCGTCGTCAGCTGCTTCCAGCAGATCTGCCCTTCGGCACGCCATTCATGGACCCCGTCGATGATTCGCTGGAAAATCTCCAGCCGCTCCTCAACGACTACCAGGACAGCTGGCAGGCGCTGCAGCGCGTCGATGGTCAGATCGAAGCGCTGTACGCGCAGGTGCGTCTCAAAGGTGTCGCCAAGTTCGACAGCGAAGAAGATCCCGAGCGTCGGCTCCAGCTGTTGGTCAACGCCTATGCTCATCGCCAGGACGAAGCCCTGACGCTTGCCAAGGCACGGCGTGCCGCGGTCACCGATATCGCCCGGACCTTGCGCAACATCCGCAGCGACTACGACAGCCTCGAACATCAGCTAGCGCTGTTCAACCGCGAGATCAACAAGCGTCAGGTATCCAACCTCGAAAGCTTCCGCATTGTGCTGGCGCCGAACAAGGAAGCACTCAAGCACATCGACCAGATCATCCACAGCGCGGGGCAATACGAGCAAGGCGAGACGCTGTCCGTATTCGATCTGCAGCAGAGCAGCGAGCAGGACAGCAAGAACGAGGAGGCCAAGGAGTACCTAGCGCGCTTGGTGGCTGCCAACAACAACCAGTTGGGCCTGAAAGACCTGTTCGAACTCGCCTTCGAGATCACCAAGGTCGGCGGCCAGCCGGTGATTCACACCGACATCGACGGGGCAGCATCAAACGGTACGACAATGACCATCAAGGCGCTGACCAATATGTATCTGTTGCTGCACCTGATGGATCGCGAGCAGGCCGGTCACATTCGTCTGCCCTACTACCTGGATGAAGCCGCTGATATTGACGAGCGCAACCAGCAGGCGTTGATTGAAACCAGCTTGCAACTTGGCTTCGTGCCGATTCTGGCCTCGGTAAAGCCGCAGGTCTCGGCGCACGTTGCCATCGACCTGGAAGGCGGCAACAGCCCAAGCGGGATTTACATCGACGAGGCGGACTGGAAGTTCATAAAACGTCGTGAACAGCCCGAGCCAATGCCGCTCACAGGCGATCAAAGGCGCGTAGAAAAGACCGAAGCGGTGAGCTGAATCGAACACCAGCCAGCCCGAGACACGGGCTGGTTAACTCTCTCCTTCGTCCCCGCTTCTTAGCCCAAAAGCTTTCATACCCGAGCTGTGCGAGCTGCCGCGCCAGGGAGCTTCAACCCAACGGCCAAGCTTGCATCGAAAGCGATAGCGTCAGTCATACGCAATCTTAGACCACACCGTAACCGTTTCTTTGGATCCCAACACGGTCATTCCAAGCCCTGTTACGACTCGTGTAACGCGCGAGCTTAAGCAAACGCAACGGCTCCCCTGCGCGCGCCCTTTCGTGCAACCGAGAAAGGCCACCGGCTGCTCGGACAACCCACTATTTTGCTGCCACACCCAAAACAGGGCGTGCGGCCGCGTCCAGCCTCGGAAGGCAGTGTCAACGGTACTACGGGTGATTTGTAAAGAGTTCATGCCGCGCTAAGGCCGCTTCGGCCGTATCAATCCCTTCGGACAAGCCGCCAAGGTGGTGCTCGGAAGACGCTATCGGAAGGGCACATGCTTAGGAGACGCCGGTTGCGATGGGGCAAATCAGCAGAAGAACTCGCCGCTAGGCGACCTATGGCTGGGCCGCTTTCTGAGCCCTGCTCGGTCGGGCATGCTGCCAGCCCCAGGAGCCGATCGACTTTTCTTTCGCGCAAAG
>NZ_QORI02000023.1 GCF_003325755.1 Pseudomonas sp. SST3
GCTTCAGCCGGTCGTTTAGGCGTAGCCCTCAATGGAACGAAAGCCGGCAACGCCGCTGGTGGCTGATCTCGGTAAAGCGGTAGCCACTTGCGAATGACGTTGGCGTTGATGCCATGGCGTATGGCCACGCTGGAAACGCTAGCACCGGATTGCAGGCACTCCTGAACAACCTGGGCCTTGAACGGTTTGGGGTAAGAGCTTCGTTGGCGCATGGAAATCCCGGCGATAAGGGCTATCGCGTCCGCTTAAAAAACGCGGACACCATCGCCCTTAATGCTGGAGTTCGGAAGGTGAGTTGGCTGGACGCTTACACGGCACCGACGCCAAAGGGCTGCTGATTCGAGCGGGACTGATCGGCAGCGCCGTTGCCTATACCCTTCTGGCGATGTTCACCCTTGGCCTGCTTGGCAGCTCCATCGGCGAATCCGCTGGTGGTGGAGGTAGCTCTGGCGGTAGCGACTTCCTTACAGGCCTGCTCGGCTGGGAGTATTCGAACTACCTGGTCTATCTGGTCGCTCTCGTTCCGCTTGGCGTGGGTATCGCCCACATCGTCAAAGGCTGGAAAGCCAAATTCGAGAAGTATTTCTACGCCTCCGAAGATGTCATGCGCTGGGTGCGGCCGATTTCACGCGCAGGCCTGATCGCTCGCGGCGTCGCCTTTCTCGTCGTCGCCGGAATGCTTTTCAGCGGCGGCGCGCGCTACAAACCCACCGATCCGCCCAGCCTGGAAGATGCGCTGAACGCGCTACAGAGCCTGCCCTTTGGAACGTTCTGGCTTTCACTGGTTGGTCTCGGGCTGGTTGCCTTCGCCGTCTACAGCTTCGCCGAAGCGATTTGGCGCCGTATCGATATGCCCGCGGTCATGCATTAGCCGGCACCCAACAAGACGAAGCCCCGGTATGACCGGGGCTTTTTGATCTATCGGGAACCAATCACTCCCACTCCATCATCAACGGGTCTCTGAACCCCGCGTGGTTGAGGGTGTTCCGCATTAATTGATAACGGCCATACCGTCGCATTTACCGTCTTCCATCGCAGCCTTTGCGGGGCGCAGAAGATGGAGCAATTTGCGAGGCGTCGACTCTAGCCACCCCATTATCAATCAACTCATATACTAGCTTTTTTCCAACGTGGGAACACAGGACTCTCTTGAGGAGCTCACCATTGATGTCCGGGCCCTGCTCGACCGTCAATAATGACTGATTAGCATAAGGCGCAACGTCCCGCGTTAGCTCCGTCCTATCTGAGCAATTTAAAAAAAGCCCTGTATCACTACAGGGCCTTTAATGGCTGTATCCAACCACGGTTTCACACTTCATCCTTGAAGCAGATGCGAGCTCCGTCGCAACAGCCAACTGGGTTGGCACGTTGCTAGCCGTTGGGAGGGGAGGCCAAGGCTAGCAATGCGCTCAATTTCAGAGTGCCATTAATGGCATAAGTTCACTAATTAGCCATCTCTTATCGTCACGGTCGCCCAGCATCTATTTGACGGATGCTGGGGAGATGCTGAATCGCCACACCAACGGTGTCGACGTCGACAGGCTGCTGTCCAGGGATTTAGAGCACGGTTTGGTCGAGCATCCAAACCAAGAAACAGGCGCACCGTTCGCTGCTTCTGGCCGCATTCTGTGCGGCACAGGCCGAAGCCAGATTTACACCGTAAACCGCGCCACAATTCCGTTTAGACCGATGGCCAGACGGGCTAGCTCTTGGCTTGCTGCGTTGGTTTGGGTCGCGCCAGCAGAGGTCTGAGTTGAAAGTTCTCTGATATTGACTAGGTTTCTATCCACCTCTCTAGCAACCTGGGCTTGCTCCTCGGAGGCACTAGCGATCACCATGTTGCGTTCGCTAATTTGTCCTATCGCTGAGGTGATTTGAACTAGCGCGTCGCCTGCAGCCTTGGCTAATTCCAAAGTCACTGCAGTACGGGCCGTACTTTGGCCCATTGCTGCAACCGCCCGACGAGTGCCGGTTGCGATCCCGCTAATCATTTCCTCGATTTCTTCTGTTGACTGCTGCGTCCGAAGAGCCAGAGCCCTAACTTCATCCGCAACTACGGCGAAACCCCTACCCGCCTCACCCGCACGAGCAGCTTCAATCGCAGCGTTCAGCGCTAATAGATTCGTTTGTCCCGCAATTTCTCTGATTACGTCCAAAACTTTGCTTATTTCTTGTGCTTTACTTTCAAAATTGCCGACTTGCTCTGCAGTCTCGGTTACGTCTGCTGCCAAGAGGGATATCGATTGACTTGTATCGCTTACCTGTTTTTGGCCTTGCTTCGCATATTCATCAGAGGCGCGGGAGGCATCGGAAGTAGACGCAGCGTTGCTAGCAACCTCGTCTCCGGCAGCAGTCATTTCGTTTACCGCAGTTGCAGCTTGATCTATTTCATCATTTAGCTGATGCAGACCACGGCTAGTATCTTCGGTTACGGTATTGAGCTCTTCTGCCGCCGAAGCGACTTGGTAAGCAGAACCTGCAATCTCACTTACGGTGCCGCGTAATGCAGTTTGCATTTCTTTAATCGCGAGTAGCAATCGCGCGGGTTCATCCTTACCTATTACATCAAATTTCTGCGTCAGATTACCGGTCGTGATTGTCTCCGAAACACTCACAGCAAGGGCTAGCGGGCCCACTATACTGCGAGTCAACATCCATGCCAGAAGCGCGATAAACAATGCGGCAAGAACGGTCGAAGCAATAATTGTCACGCGGGATTTTTCGAAGATTTCTGTAGCTTCCTGAACTGACCTTGAAGACTCTAGGTCGTTGTGTTCAATAAGCTTGCCCAACGATTCGCTGAGTCGGATGGAAAGTGCATCCATCTGGGAACGCATAAGGGCTTTGGCTTCATTATGTTGGCCTTGCTGCTCTAGCGTGAGTATTCGATCAAGCAGCGCATAGTATTCGCCTCTTATGGTTTTATAACTTTCGAAGAGCGCTTGGTCATCTGCAGTAGTTATATTATCTTGATAATTTTTTTCCAAGGGTAGAGCTTGGAGTTTCATTTGCGAGATTGATTGCCTAGCCGCTTGCGCAACAGCTGGGTCATCCTCTAAAAAAACATGTAGCGTATTTACTCGAGTTTTTAGAATATGTTGATTGATGCTGCCGAGAGCAGTCGTTCCTGGCAGCCATACGGTATCTATCTCTCTGGCCTTGTCTCTTACGCTGGATATCTGCGTTAGAGCGAAAGCACCTAGTGCGAGAACGATAAAGCCGATCAAGCCAAACGCTATGCTAAATCGAACGCCTACAGAGAGGTCACGAATCATTAGGACTCCGGATGCTGGGGATTGCGATGCTGCTGGGGTTCCTGGATAAGGAAGTTCCCTAGGTCGGTTAGTCAGCTATACCCTTATCGGCAGATTTTTCCAATACTTGAGACAAGGCTCGGCTTAAATATATAAAGCCGGAAGCATCTGAAGTAGCCGCTTTGGAATGGCTTTCTGCGGAGCACACGCCGCATAGCTGTCTTCCCATCAATCGGACAGAAACCGGGCGAATCCCAAGCTTTACTGCCGTTTAGCTTCCCGTCGTATCCAAGACGTTTAGGCCGTTTTGACAAAATTTTCATTAATGAGTGGCTAACCTCTCGGGCAAGTTTTTCGGTAGTCCGTCGCGCATAATTTATTGCAGGCAAGCTTTCAGGAGTAAGTGCAAGTGAAATTAGCGGATCTCTATACCTTTAGCTTTCGCCGCTGCAGGCTAGGCACAGCACTGCCAGTAGCTCGGATACCCAGCCTTATCCTCCTTGCTGGCTTGTTTGGCACAGTATCGCTGGCAGGATGCCAAAGCACTCACGAGCAACTGCTCACCGAGGGTTATCCCGTGGAGTTTGCTGACGGTTTTGAGGCCGGTTGCAGCAGTGGGCGACAAGCCGCAGGTGCGCTAGATAAATTTCGAAAAGATGTTCCTCGCTATCTCGCACAACCCCTTTACGCGGAAGGCTGGAACGACGGCTTTCGTCAATGCGAGGCCACGGCGGATCGCTCCGCTGAGGGCCAGGCGTGGGACCGAAACTGGCGCGACCGCGACCGGGAATGGCGGCATCATGTCGACCAAGCCAAGGGGCAGGCATTGCGACGCAAGTGAGTCGCTTAACGAACGGTGCCGCAGCTTTAGCATCTTTCAGGCTGCGATTCTTTCTGCTTGTTTTTGCCCGACCTGAAGGCTGGAAGCGGGACTCTTCGAAGGTCATATGGACGGAGCCTGCACCTCGACGCGGGAATTATGACTAGCCACTCCGGCAGTCTCTGCAACCGTTCGATACAGAACTAGCCGATAGGTCGAAAGGCAGATCACCCAGTCGAACAACAGTGTCCAGACATTATGGGAAAGAAAGTGGGCGCCCTGCATCATGCGCCCAGCTGAGAACACTGCACCCAAACCCAGAGCTAGCCCAAGTGCCCACTGCCGCCGCGCGCGGTCGGCGGTCGCGTAGAAAAAAATAAAGAGCAATCAGCGAAAACCCGGCAGACGCGTGCCCGCCCGGCCAGCAACGTCCGGGTTTGAGGGTCGGGGCACGCTCGCTCAGTAACGGTGTGTAGGTTTCCAAGCCCCCAAAATCGCTTAGGCTCCATGGGCAATGAACCGCCGTAAGCGCCTTTAATGGCGTAACAATGCTGGTCGATAAGGTTAGCGCCAGTACCAGATAGCCCAGCGGTCGGCGCCAGGCTTTCAACCTTGTCGGCAGCAAGCTCAGCAAAAAACCCAGAATAGCCAGAACGCCGACGGCGATGACCGCTTGCTTGGCGCGGTCGTGCAGTACATCTTCAAGAAACCAGCTGTGCCGGCCGATGAATCCGTTTTCCGGGTCGTAGAAAATAGTGGCGATCGCAAAATCGATTCCGGTCGGCTCGCTTATCAGCAAGAGGATCATCAACAGGAGCGGGATACCCAGGCCCAAATAGAAGTTGAAGGGCCTGGAGCCTTTCGAGGTGAGGCAGGACATAGTGACACTCCTAGCAGTGCCCCCGACAGCGGGGGCAAGAGGGGGCGATAACTTAGCGCTGGCTGAGCTGGGTCTGGTTCGAACGATCGGGTTGCCAGCTCAGCAAGCCTCGCGTAAAGGCGTAACTTGCACCCTGATAGAAGGCAATGTCTCGCTGGACCAACGGGTCGTTGATTTGGGCGTCCGATTCGTGGCTCAGCCGCAACGCATCGTTATGACGGCGCACCGCCCCCCGAGGGCTCAAGATGGCCAGATCCTCACCATCGAACAGCCCTAGGTGCTGATAGTTACCAATCAGAGCCCGTCCAGGGGCAGCGTCCGCGCGCAGTACGTTGCGGCCGTAGAATGTCGAGGTGTAATCCATGTTGAGGAGGCCGAGCAGGGTTGGTGCCAAGTCGATCTGGCTGGTCAGCCCGGAAACCTCCTGCGGCTCGATGACCTTCGGCGCGTAAACGAAAAGCGGAATATGGTAGTTGGCCACCGGCAGATCTTCGGTTCCGGCACTGCCAGCCGTGTGGTCGGCTACGAAGATGAAGATGGTTCGATCGAACCAAGGTTTTTGCCGCGCCTGCTCCAGGAACTGCCCTATGGCATAGTCTGTGTATTTCACCGCACCGGCACGACCATCTCCAGATGGAATGTCGATTCGCCCTTCGGGGTAGGTGTAAGGGCGATGGTTGGACGTCGTCATAAGCTGCAGAAAAAATGGCTTTCCGGTCGCGTGATCTGCATCTGCCTGTTTTATCGCCTGAGCGTAAAGATCCTCGTCGGCGATGCCCCAGGCATTCTTAAAGTGAATCTCCGACTCTGAAACGCTGCTTTGGTCGACGATGCGATAGCCGTTACCGCCGAAGAAGGCGTTCATGTTATCGAAGTAACCGCGCCCGCCATACATAAAGACGCTGTCGTAGCCCTGCTCCTTGAACTGCTGCCCCAGGCTGGCGAACCCGCTCTCGCGTCCGATCCGCTTGACGATAGAGCGGCCCGGAGTCGGCGGGATCGCCAATGTGATCGCCTCCAGTCCGCGATCAGTACGTGTGCCTGTGGCATAGAAATTATTAAAAAAACAGACTCTGTTGCCGGAGCTTGTCCATATTCGGCGTAAGCCCACGACCGTCACCAAAGCTTCCCAAGTATTTAGCGCTAAGGCTTTCGATGGTTACAAGAATCACATTGAGTTTTAGCGGCTCGCCGGGGTTGTCAATCATCCGGCGGATGTCCAGCGGATCGGTGCCTAGAAAGTGGGCGTTAGGCTCACTGACCTCCTGTCGAAGCTGAGCGGCCACCTCCTGCTTGGGCAGCGTCGCGTAGAACTGCGGGTATTCCAGCTCGTTGTTGCGAAACGCCGCGAAGAACTGAAACGGACCGTTGCTCGCCAATTCCCGTTGATAGGCGTTACCGCCGGTACCGCGGGGAAAGTCCTGACCCACGACGAAAGTAGTGGCAACGGCAGCGAATAATAATGCGGTCAGCGTCGTCCAGGTATCACGCCACCGTAACAGTGGGGCCTGCAACGCGGCATCGGTGACCTTGCGCAGTAACACCGTACCTATGACGGCTATCAGGGCAAGGAATGCCAGCAGAGGATAAATGGGATAGGACTCAAGGATGTTACTGATCACCTCGTCGGAGTAAACCAGGTAATCGACCGAAATAAAGTTGAAACGCACGCCAAACTCGTCCCAGAACAGCCACTCGGCCACGGCTGTGAACAACATAGCGAACAGGCTGATTGCTAGCAGCATATGCATAAGCCCGTTGTGCCATGGTTTTTCCCAAAGCCGGCGCGGGCAAAGGACTAAATAGAGTGTCAGTGGCAATGCCGCGTAGAGCAAAAACGCTACGTCATACATCACGCCGATGCCATAGACACCGAACAGTTGAGCGACACTGACGTTTGCATCGCCCAAGTGGCCGATCAATAGCGCGCTGCGGGTCAAAAAAAACACCGCCAGCCATGTTGTCAAAATCAATGAGAGATAGCGAAGCTGAGCATATCGGAGGGGTGGCATCGTATGATCCTTGGTGGATGAACGTGCCGCACTTTGCCCTTCGGCCCGTGAGCCCTTCGTAAAAACGCTGTGAAAAAAACGTCAACTTCGCTGTGAGCCGTACCTATGCGCATCCTCGTAATCGAAGACAATCGTGACATCCTCGCCAACGTACTCGACTACCTGCAGCTCAAGGGTTTTACCGTCGATTGTGCCGGGGACGGGCTAAGTGGGCTACATCTGGCCGCCACCGAGCAGTACGACCTTATCGTGCTGGACATCATGCTGCCGGGCATCGATGGCTATCAGGTCTGCCAGCGTCTTCGAGAAGACGCTGGGCGGGAGACACCGATCATTATGCTTACCGCGCGCGACGCCTTGAATGACCGCTTGCAGGGGCTCAACGCTGGCGCTGACGATTATCTGATCAAGCCCTTCGCACTATCAGAACTGGTGGCAAGAATCGAGGCCATCCTTCGACGCAGCCAGGGCAGCCGGAAACGGATGCTTCAAGTCAGCGACCTGACCCTCGACCTTGATACGTTGCATGCGGTCCGTGCTGGGCGGACCCTTAAGCTCAATCCGGTCGGTTTAAAATTACTTCAAATTCTTATGCGCAGGAGCCCTGCGGTGGTCCGCCGGGACGCGCTTGAGGAAGCGCTGTGGGGTGAGAACCCCCCCCGACAGCGATAGCCTGCGCAGCCACATTCATCAGCTCCGCCAAGTCATCGACAAGCCCTTCGACAAGCCGTTGTTGCACACGATTCATAGCGTCGGCTATCGCCTTTCGGAGCAACCAGATGCCGTCTAAACAACCTTTCGCCCGCCGCATCGCCATCGCCTTCACCCTGATGACCCTGATTGTGAGCGGACTCTTCTCCCTCGGCATCGTCGGCATCGTGCACTCCGTCGAGGAGCATCTCGTTTCTGAAGAGCTCGACCGTGAGTTGAACATCGTCTTGCAGGAAATCCGGCAGGGGCTGCGTCCACGCCTTGATTCGAGCACACGTTTTTTTGCCACAAGCACGATCGAATTCGCGATTCCCCCGCAATTTTCGCGAACCCGGCCCGGCTTCAGCGAGGTAGTAAACGGCGACGAGGCGTTCTATGTATACACCCGAGAGGTTGGCAACGAACGCTATCTATTGGTACAAGAGCAGCATGAGTTCGAAGCCCGTGAGCAAGTGTTATTCGACGTGGTGTTGGCTGGCTTCTTGCTAAGTGTCGCAGGTGCGTGGCTGCTTGGCCGTATAGTTGCAAAGAAAGTCATGGCGCCAGTGACCAGGCTGGCTCAGCAGGTACAGCATCGCGACCAGCTTCACCCGATCGCCCCCCTCCTGGCGCCGGACTATGCCGACGACGAGATCGGACACCTAGCCTCCGCTTTCGATAGCACACTTGTACAGCTGAGGCGCTCGCTGGAACGCGAGCGCCTGTTTACCAGCGATGTCAGCCACGAATTGCGCACTCCGTTGATGATCGTCAGCTCTTCGTGTGAATTGCTGGAGGCATCCCCGCTGGGCACGCGGGAAAGTGAACAGGTAGCGCGCATCGGCGCGCGGCCGCGATGAAATGAACGATTTGGTGCAAACGTTCCTTACGCTTGCCCGAAGCAAACCTGAAGAAGCCTCGCTGGCTGGAGAAGCCACCCTGGAGAGCGTTGCAGAGGAACAAGGCAAACGCTGGGGCGGGGCGATACAAGACAAGGGTCTTCGGTTTGAATTGCTGATAGAAGATGTTGACGCCACGCCTTACAACCACACCTTCCTGCGTACGGTAATGTCTAATCTTTTGCGAAACGCACTGCATTACACCGACGAGGGTTGGGTACGTTTGATCATCGAAAAGGGTGGATTCCGGATTGAAGATAGCGGCCCAGGTATACCCTTTGACCAGCACGAGCGGATTTTTGACCCGTTCGTGCGGGGCGACCGCGCCCGTGGCGAGGGCTTGGGCCTGGGGCTTTCACTGGTCAAACGAATTTGTGCACACCAAGGCTGGACCATCAGGGTCAGCGATCTGCCGCCCCGAGGCAGCAGCTTCCGAGTCGTGCTGGCCCAAGGTCAACAATCGTAAGCGTTGACATTTTTTTCACGTGGTTTTGACGGCCGCTTGATTCAGGCCTCTTTAGATTATCGGGCGTACTCCTTTGTGGAAGGCCCGACATGTCCAAACCCCCTCCGATCGAACTTGAGTTTTCGCGCAAATATGATCAAGAACATGCGGTGCAATACCTGCACAAGCATCATGATGGTCTGGCTCGGCGGCTCTCCCATTGGCGTGATGAACAGCTAGCCCGGCGGGCGCTCAAGCAGGCCGATGAGCCCAATCTGGTGCTCGACCTGCCATGCGGTGCGGGTCGCTTCTGGCCCCTGCTGGCGGAGCGGCCCAACCGTGTGATTCTGGCGGCCGACAACTCGGCACATATGCTGGCCACTGCACAGGCATCGCAACCCGCTGAAGTCGTCTCGCGGGTCGAGGCGTTTCAAACCTCGGCCTTCGAGATCACCCTGGGTCCTAATGCGGTCGATTGCATCTTCTGCATCCGCCTGCTTCATCACATCGCTGATGCAGAGCACCGCCTGGCCATACTCCGCGAATTTCGTCGGGTAACGCGCGACACCGTCATTATCTCGCTCTGGGTGGACGGCAATTACAAGGCTTGGAAACGCAAACGTCTGGAAGCCAAGCGCGCCAGCCAGGGCCGAGCGTCGGAAAACCAGAACCGCTTCGTAGTAAAGCGCCAGGTGATCGAAGCGGAATTCCGCCAAACCGGCTTCCAGATTATCGGCCACCAGGACTTTCTGCCGGGCTACGCCATGTGGCGCGTTTATACGCTGCGCAAGGTGGCCTGACCATGAAAGCCTTGATCGAACTGCAATCGTCCCAGAGCCCCGATACGCGCTTCGAACGCTGGTGGCACAGCGAAGGCGAGTGGGTAGAACCGCCCAACCAGCGCCGCGGTGGTGAGAGCGGCGTCAGGCGTCTGGTGCCCCGCGACACACACCGGTCCGTTCTCTATTGCAAGCGGCAAGCTGGGCACATTTATCGTTCGGTGCTCCATCCTTTCGGCGCCCGACCGCATTACGCGAGCAACAAGCTATTGAGGCGTTTCGCCGAATCGGAATTCGCGTCCCAAATATCGTCTATTGCGCTTCGAGAAAAATTTCGGGTCAGTGGCAAGCCGTGCTGGTCACACAGGCATTGGACGGGTTTATTAGCTTGCAGGAATGGTATGGCTCTGCTCGCCAGGAACGACACGACAGCGCGCTGAACAGGCGGATGCTAGAGCAACTGGCGTCTACCCTGGCACGTCTGCACCTTGCTGGCTGGCAGCACGGTTGCTGTTATCCCAAGCACATCTTCGTCAGGGTTCCTAATCCCAGCGTTGAAGCACCGGTCGATATCGCCTTGCTCGATTTGGAGAAGAGTCGGCGACGTTGGAGCATTTCGGCGGCTTCGCGGCACGATTTGCGACAGCTGTACCGCCATAGAGAGGACATGCCGCAGGAGGACTGGTTGCTTTTCCACCAGACCTACCTCCGGGCGCTCGGCGCTTCTCTCGGGGGCGTACAGCATGAGCGATGAGCTGATGGATTGCGAAGCTAATGCGCAGGCCCTCAAAGGGCGCTCAGGCCTCGGCCGGATCTTTTATGCGACTGGCTATTCGCTGGCCGGGCTGAAAGCCGCTTATGTCGGTGAAGCAGCATTCCGCCAGTTACTCCTACTAAACCTGTTACTGATTCCCATAGCCTGCCTGCTCGATGTGAGCAGCAGCGAGCGGGCCATACTAATCATGGTGGTCATCGTGGCCTTGATTGTGGAGTTGCTCAACTCGGCGATCGAAGCGGCTATTGACCGTATTTCTCTGGCGATCCATCCGCTATCCAAGCGCGCCAAGGACATGGGCAGTGCTGCCCAGTTTCTCGCGCTGACGCTTATCGTGATTATCTGGGGAGTGGTCCTTTTATGACCGGGACCCTTTCAACCCGTGCGGCAGACACCGGTCGGCACCCGCTCCGCAGCTACCTGAAAATGATGGTTGGCGTCCTCATAGTCCTAGCGTTGGCACTGGCATTTCCAGCATGGCGTCACCTAGCGTCAGTAACTGCCGAAACCGGCTGGGCTCATAGCGTATACCGGAACTCGATCGAGAGGGTCAGTGCCTTGGCTAAGGACGACCGGAACGAGCTCTACGCGACCCAGGAATACCACGATGGCAAAGGGACCCTTTTGCAGCAGCAGGCGGACGGACGCTTTATTCCGGTCATGCAGGGTCTGTCCAAGCCGGATGGCCTGCTGTCATATCGCGGCGGTCTCGCCATTAGCCAGGAAGGGGGAAATCTACCCGTCCTTTGGATGCATGGCGGCCAAACCAGCAGCCTGCTGCTCGGCCAGGGTGTCGAGCAGCTCGCAAGCGATGGCTATTACCTTTACGCCATCGAGGACCAGAGCAGCGGTCGACTGCTGCGCTTCGACCCACAGAGCGGCAAAACCGTTGTCCTCCGTGATGGGCTTAACGAAGCGGAGGCGGTCACCGTCTGCCCCGACGGACAGCTGTTTTACGCCGAGAAAACGCGTGGTTGGGTCAAGCGCCTAAAAGAAGACGGCGCGGATGAGACCGTTTGGTCCGGCCTGAACCAGCCCGGCTATCTCCTCTGTACTGATGAGGGGCTCTGGGTCAGCGAGGACGCCACACACATGGCTCGTCTGTTGCTGATGGACAAGACCGGAACCCAGCATGTCGTTCTTGACCATCTGCGCTCGCCACAAACGCTGCTACCTGTCTCTCCTCGCCGTTATCTGCTCGCTGAGCAGGGCCGCAATCGCATCCTAGAACTGAATCGCCTCTGAAGGTTCCCTATGTATCCAAACCAGCGCCCTGCGGGTCGTGCGGCGGCGCGTGCAGCATCGCCAAGCACCCTCGAACACCTCACCTTTGCCATATCGAGCGCAATCGTCCTTCTCGTTCTCTTTTCTCTGCTTCGACTAGGACTGCTTATCTACAACCACGAGCTGATCGGCGATACGCCTGCGGCGAGTTTTGCCGAGGCGCTTCTCAACGGTTTGCGCTTCGACTTGCGCGTCGTCGTCTATGTCTGCGCTCCTTTGATCCTTGGGTTGCTGAGCACGCGGTTGATGGCTGCCCGCCGCTGGCAGCGTTATTGGCTAAGCGTCGCAGCCAGCCTGACAATATTTCTAGGCATCGTAGAGCTGGATTTTTACCGGGAATTTCATCAACGCCTGAACGGATTGGTCTTCCAGTACATTCAGGAAGACCCTGCGACTGTGCTGAGCATGCTCTGGCACGGGTTTCCTGTGGTGCGTCTCTTGCTGGCTTGGACGGCTCTGAGCGGGGCGGCGTTTATGCTCTTTGCATGGCTAGATCAGCTGACTCAGCGGCGCTCACTCGGCGGGCAGACGAACGAGCCTCAGCGAAGTCGCCGGCTCGCGGGCTCATGGCCCGCTCGGTGCTTGTCGTTGCTGCTCTGCTTGACGGTCTCTGTCGCCGCCGCCCGCGGTACCCTTCGCCAGGGCCCGCCTCTGCGCTGGGGCGACGCATTCACCACCGAGTCGATGTTCGCCAACCAGCTTGGTTTGAACGGCACGCTGACTCTATATGCGGCAGGAAAAAGCCGCCTCTCCGCCGAGCGGGACAACATCTGGAAATCCTCCATGCCGGCCGACAAGGCCGTCGCCGTCACCCGCGAGCTGCTGCTTGGCCCAAACGATCAACTGGTCGACTCAGACACAGCCGTCGTTCGGCGTGAATACCAAGGCCCCGCCGATACTCGACTGCCGATCCGCAACGTGGTGGTGATTTTGATGGAAAGCTTTGCAGGCCATTTCGTCGGGGCGCTCGGCAGCCAGGTCGGCATAACCCCTAACTTTGACCGACTGGCAAGGGACGGCCTGCTGTTCCGCCGATTCTTCTCCAACGGTACCCATACCCACCAAGGCATGTTCGCCACCATGGCCTGCTTCCCCAATCTGCCCGGGTTCGAATATCTGATGCAGACGCCGGAGGGGGGCCACCAGTTTTCTGGTCTGCCACAATTACTTGGCGCTCGTGGCTATGAGGATCTCTACGTCTACAACGGCGATTTCGCCTGGGACAACCAGTCGGGATTCTTCAGTAACCAGGGCATGACCCGGTTCATAGGGCGCAACGATTATGTCGATCCGGTGGTCTCCGACCCAACGTGGGGCGTATCCGATCAGGACATGTTCGATCGCGCGGCTGAAGAGTTGCTCAAACAAGACCGCAGTAAGCCCTTCTATGCCTTACTCCAGACGCTTTCTAACCATACGCCCTATGCGCTTCCCGCTCCCCTACCGGTCGAGCCGGTCGACGGCCATGGCTCACTGGATCAGCATTTGACCGCGATGCGGTATTCCGACTGGGCATTGGGCCAGTTCTTCGAGAAGGCCAGAAAAACACCCTATTTCAAAGACACTCTTTTTGTGGTCGTGGGCGACCATGGTTTCGGTGCTGAAGAGCAGTTAACCGAAATGGATTTATTTCGCTTTCATGTCCCTCTGTTGCTGATCGGCCCTGGCATTCAGGAACGATTCGGTAGCATGCAGGATGTCGTAGGCACACAGGTGGATGTAGTACCGACAGTGATGGGGCGACTGGACGGAGCGGTGCGTCATCAATGCTGGGGGCGTGATCTGTTGAGCCTTGCCCCCAGTGATCAAGGCTTTGGCATCATAAAGCCCTCTGGCGGTGATCAAACTGTCGCCATGCTGAGCGGCGACCGTATTGTAGTACTGCCCAAAGGCATGGATGCACGGGTTTACCGGTACCGCCTGGGTGCGCAACCTCAAAGCACGCGACTCGAAGCCAGTCCGAGGGATCAGGTGCTTCTCCAGCAATTGAGTGCCTTCATTCAGACTGCGACCGGTAGCTTGATCGAGAACACGGCGGGTGCCAGCGTGGGCTCTTCCAGCGAAGGCAAGGCCCGACACTGAGCTCAGTACAATCCATCAGCCCCAACCAGTTATAGCGACCCTGATCAGCGACCCGGCGTCACTCACGCTAAGCGACGGGACGCTGTATCACCCGGGGGGGGAGGACAGTAACCGACTTGGTATACAACGGTAGCCGGGTGCTTATCGAGGCGATAAGCTGACCCGGCGTGTCTGGCAGAAAATTCTAGCGGGAAATTATGTAGCGCAGCAGCTAGCCATTCCTGGCGAACAGCGCGATCAAAAGCGGCTGCACCGCGAGACGCAACCGCTTGCAAGGCAGGCGATCGCAAATGTTGCGGGGGGCGGAGCGCTATGGCGGGGTAGGCTGCTAGGTCTTTTTTTTCAGAACGGGCATGGGCCTATCAGTTGGCTTTGTCAACTTGGATGAGCGTGCCGGTGTACAAGATTAACGTTGGTTTCTGTGAGCCAGATTCCTGCTTGCCAATAACTGTCCTGATACCAGCCTCCGCAGGCGGGCTGAACGGTCCTACCTCTTAGCCTGGATGATCCTTCCTTCCAGCCACCATGTATAGCCGTCTGGTCAAGGCGAAGACGGTACGCCTCCGCCGAACGAGTAATGTTCACCCGCTCTGAGGCGGGACGGCGCAGATAAATGAGCTGTAATTAACCGCTCGGGTTAAATTTTGACCACACATATTATGCGTGTATGGCTAAACGATATTTTTTGGGGAACTGATTTCTTTGGCTGGTTTCGAAAACGTACCAAACGAAAGGTCGACGAGTATCAAACGGATCGGCAGGAAGATAAAAAACAAGCATGGTGGGAAGAGAGATGCAGGGACAGTCGTTGGGCGTTCGGGACAATAACTTCGATTTTCTACGCTTCGTAGCAGCAACAATGGTCTTGCTGGGACACTGCTACTGGCTGAGCGGGCGACTTCCTGAAGAGCCGCTGCGTCCGCTGACTGGCGGTACCGATATGGCGGACCTGGCGGTAGACGTCTTCTTCGTGATCAGCGGCTTTTTGATCACTGCCTCTTACTTGCACGGCAGTAGCAACCTCAGCTTTGTTCTCAAACGGGCCCTGCGCATCTTCCCGGGTCTTGTCTTTGCGGTGGTATTTGCATTGCTGGTGATCGGCCCGCTGACAACGCCGCTACCGCTAGGTGAATATTTCAGCGACGGTAAAACGGCAGCATTTCTGACTAACGTATTTCTGATGACCCGCTACGAGTTGCCGGGGGTATTTGCCGGCAATCCATTCCCCGAAGTGGTCAACGGGTCGTTCTGGACGCTGCCGCTAGAAGGAATGATGTATTGCAGCGTGCTGTTGCTGGGAGCGCTGAAGCTGCTCAAGCGGCACATGGTCATGCTTGGGCTGGGCGTGTTGATGGCAGGACATTTCTTTGTGCTGCCGGCACTGGGCGTCGAAAGCGTAACCATCACAAAGTTGTTCCGTCTGGGGCTCTTCTTTTACGGTGGCGCTGCGCTGTATCTCTTCCAGGACCAGGTTCGCTGGGATGGTCGCATTGCGCTGTTGCTGCTGGCGGCGTCTGTGCTGGCGTT
The DNA here is from genome assembly GCF_003325755.1 of Pseudomonas sp. SST3. The sequence continues at coordinate 15,448 of NZ_QORI02000023.1, forward strand.
GGGTAGCTCCGCCTGGTTCGTCGTCCACATGTTCACGTTGCCATATCTGGTTATCTATCTCGCCTACAGGCGCCTGCCCAAGGTGGCGCATTTCGGTAAACACGGTGATTTTTCCTACGGCATGTACATCTTCGGCTTCCCTGTGCAGCAGCTGTTCATTCAATGGTTTGGTGCCGATATAAACCTGGCAGTGTTCGCGCTTTCGAGCATGACAGTCACGCTGTGCTTTGCCGTTTTGTCGTGGCGATTGGTCGAAGCGCCCGCCCTACGGCTGAAGCGGTTTACGAATCCAAAGCCTCTATGCGTCGGCACGCGTTAAGCGGGTAGGTCGATCAGATTTTTGGGTCTGATCGACCGGGTCGATAGCGACCAAGGCAGCGGCGGGCCAGTTCTATTCTTCCAGTATTAAACTTAATGATTTACCAATGAATGAATGTGCCTTCATTTATCTCGGCACGCCCGGGTGGCCTCGAGAAGGATCCGCAAGGCACGCATCAGGTTCAGCGCCTCGACCCACTCACCCACCGAGATGGATAGATAGCCGGTGACCTCTAGCGCCCGGTCCTCGAAGACATCCTCATCCGGGTGCGTCGCCCGCCAGGCCTCGATCATCCGGTCGCGGTGCTCGAGCAGAGCCTCGATATGGCAGTCGGGCAGCTGCAGCAATGCGGTCAGCCACAGATTGGTCGCCCGAGAAGGATAGGCATGGTCGATGGCGAAGCCCGGTAGCATCTGCTTCACCGCTTTAGCGGGATACCATGTCTCGCCAGCCACCCAGCGATTGCAGGCGAACAGGCATATGGGTTTGTCCCCAGGCATCCATGGACACAGCGATCAGCTGAGCGATGGCCTCGTCGCCACTAGGCCAGGGTTCGCCGGTCTCTGGCGCTGAGAACGGTTGCAACTCAGAGGGATGCCCTGGCACGAATAAAGGTATGGAAGTGGCCATGCCCGACTCCGCCTTCACGATGAGCGTGATAATAATACTGGGCATGGCTGTCCCGGTCGTAGACCGCCCTGCTCGAGGATGGCATGGGCTTTAGCCTGGTGCCCTGGAAGCCGGTAATCGAGCCCAAACTCGGGCAAAGCGTGACGGCGATCGTCCAGGGAAACAGTGTTTCCTGGCAGATCGGGCGCCAGCGTGGCCCCTCCGTCAGCTAATCGCCGTGGCATCAACGTTCGCCTGCTCCGCCTCCTCTTGCAGCCACTGTTCGAAGACCTGGCTCTGAGCTTGGCCCTGCTTGGCGGCGTAGTAGACCAAGCGCAGATGCCGATCGACGTCGATGGTCAGCGAGGTGTGATCGAACACCACCGGACCAACATCGCCAATGTGGAAATGGCGAATGCCCTGGCAAGCACCATGGATATCCTGTTGTTGCCACCAGCTCTTGAAGTCCGGGTCCACTTTCTCCAGGTCCTTGACCAGAGCCCCGATCTCAGGGTCCTGGGGCGCTCTGACGAAGTCACGGCGAAAGCTCGACAGTATCTGAAGGGCTTGATCATCCCAGGGATCCAGCAGCGCTCGCATCGGCGGCGCGGTAAAGAGTAACCAGAGCAAGTTGCGACGCTCAACAGGATAGCTCGAGAAGCCAAATACCTTGTCCGCTGCCGCGTTCCAGGCCAGTACGTCCCATCGCAAGTTCAATACATAGGCCGGCCGCAACGGCAGGTCGCCAATCAGCCGGTGTATCAATGGTGGTACGACACACCAGGTCTTGCCCGGCTCAGGTGGCAAGCGCTGGTGAGCCAGGAGAAACAGGTAGCGGCGCTCTGTCGCATCCAGCTTCAACGTGCGGGACAGATTTTCGAGGAAAGAAGCCGAGACGCTGATCTCTCGGCCCTGCTCGAGCCAGGTGTACCAAGACAATCCGACCCCCGCCAGCGCCGCCACTTCCTCGCGCCGTAACCCAGGGGTACGGCGACGCCCGCCTGCGGGAAGCCCAACCTCCTGCGGTGTGATCCGCTCACGTCGGTTACGCAGGAAGTCGGCCAGCTCTGCTCGGTTTCGCTCAAGGCTGCGCGGCGCACTCATCCGGTTACCTCCAGTAATAGCATAAGTTGTCAAATTGTAACCCTATCAAACCGGTACTAAGAATAGCTCCCTGTCGTTTAGAAGGTCCGGACCAGAGCCGCACGGACCGAGCCGATTCGCTCACTCAGGAGATATACGGATGTACCAATCTTTACTTCGCGAACAGTTGGAGCTGCTGAAGTCATCCAACCAATACCGCACCTTCACCACTCTAAGTCGATATGTGGCCAATATCCGCTGGCGAAGGTGGAGGGCAAGCGCCAGGATCCGGTGGTGGTCTGGTGCAGCAACGACTATCTGGGTATGTCTCAGCATCCATTGGTACGCGAGCGGATGCATCAAGCTCTGGAAACCTATGGAGCGGGCTCCGGCGGCTCGCGCAACATTGGTGGGTCCCATGAGCTGTATGCGCACCTTGAAAGCAGTCTGGCGGACTGGCATGGCAAGGAAGCGGCGCTGGTTTTCCCTACCGGGTTTGGCTCCAACGATGCGACGCTTCAATGCCTGCTGCGACAGATACCCGATTGTGTAGTCGCCAGTGATGCGTTAAACCACGCCTCGATCGTCAGCGGCATCCGTGCGACGCCGAACGAGCGCAAGGTCTTTCGGCACAACGACGTACGTCATCTGGAGCAGATCCTGGCGAGCTATCCGCTCCTCCAACCGAAGCTCGTTGTGTTCGAGTCGATCTATTCCATGGACGGTGACATCGCACCCATCGACGAGATCGTCGAGGTCGCAAAACGATTCAACGCACTGACCTACCTAGACGAAGTGCACGCGGTCGGCATGTACGGACCTCGCGGTGCCGGCATAGCCGCTGAGCGCGGTATTGCCGGGCAGGTTGATATCATTCAGGGCACCATGGCCAAAGCCATCGGCGTAATTGGAGGCTACATTGCCTCAACGCAGATCATCGTCGATGCCGTGCGCTCCTTTGCGACCGGCTTCATTTTCACCACATCCCTACCTCCTGCCGTCACAGCAGGCTGCCTGGCGAGCGTCGAGCACCTCAAGGCCAGCGACGAGGAGCGCGACCGGCTTCACTGCAACACGGCGTACCTGCGCGAACTTCTGAAACGCTACGACATCCCCGTCATGCCCTGCTCCCAAACGCACGTCTTACCGGTGCTGGTTGGCGAAGCGGAGCGGTGCAAGGCGGCCGCGCAGCGCCTGCTGCATACCCATGGCGTGTACCTGCAGCCGATCAACTATCCATCAGTGCCTGTGGGCACCGAGCGGTTCCGGATCAACGCCACACCGAACCACGGTCACGAGCAGATCGAGCATCTCGCCGCCTCGCTGCGTGAGACCTTCGAGCATTTCTCCATACCGCTTGCCTCGCAGGCGTTCGGCACTGAGGTGGCCTGATGAGCGATCCGTTCTTCCTCGTTCGAAACGCGACAGCGACTGACGTGCCCATCCTGATCGAACTGCGCGCACATCTGCTCGATGGGACCTCGGCCAGTTACTCCAGCCGCACCCCGGAAGACCGCGCGCGTTGGCGCGCGGCCTACCGTGGCTGGTTGATGAGTACGCTTGGCGTAAACGACGACGTGCAGATCCTTGCGATCGAGCACCGCGACTCGGGACAGGTTATCGGTTGTGCGACCGGCATCATTGACGTTCGCGCACCCGCCCCGGGCAGCCTCAACGGCCTCTCAGGCTGGATTCAGTCGGTAGTCGTGGCCCCCCAGTGGCGAGCGAAGGGGATCGCAACGCAACTGATGCATCAGTTGCTTCGCTGGTTCGCCAATAGAGATGTCGGCGCCGTGGTGCTGCAGAGCACCGAGGATGCTGGCCGGCTTTACGAAGCCCTTGGTTTCAAGGCCAGCAGCGAACGCCTGCTGATCCGTCAGGAGCCGCACGAATGAAGGTCCTGATTATTGGCCTCGGATACGCCGGCCAGCGCTTCCGGCGCGCCTTCGAACACATTGGCATTACCTACGGCATCCCGGTCTCGCTCGCCTATGTCGATCGCCAGCAGAAAGCTACGACGCTGCGTTATTTCGATCGCATCGATGGCGCGCTCCAAGATTTCTTGCCGGACATCGTGGTGGTCAGCGTCAACGATATAGGTCACGCCAGCGTTTTGGAGCAGTTGGCCGAGTTTCGAGGCTTCGTCATTTGCGAGAAGCCTCTGACGACTCCAACCGATAACCTCATGAAAGTGGAGGCCGCCCTCGCCAATATCGGCGGATTCGCCCTGGATCTAGTCGAGCGATATTCGGATGCGAGCGCAGTGCTGCGTGACTGGGTCGCTCGGCATGATTGGCAGCTGGCGCGCGCCAGCTTCCATTGGGGCAAGGATCGCATCAACGACTATCGCCCCACGTGCGGGGTGACTAGCGAGGCGATTCACGCGCTGGATCTGCTGTCCTGGATCTGCCCGGCCGCAGGCCCATTGTGCCTGGCTGACGTGCTGGGCATCAGGTCCGACTTCTCGATTTCAGGCAGCGCGGTACTCAACACCCTGCAGCTGACCGCAACGCTCGGCAATGCTCCAGTCAGCGGCTACAGCAGCTTCGTCAACATCGTCCGGCAGCGGACGGTGGACTTTACGTTCGTCGATCGAGACGACCAGTTGATCCACGCGCGACTGGTCTTCGATACGCCCCGATGGGATCACGATCACCTGCGTATGTGGATGCGCGATACGGACGGTACAGAGCTCGTCCTGCACGAACTGATGACATCTCCAAATCAGCCAGGCCTGGAGACGCTACACAAGCTTTCTCAGCTTTGTCTGCAGGTCTTGCGGTGGGTCGAGCACCGTGAACCACCCGCCCAGCCCTTTGCCGACCTCCGCACGGCCTTCGATCTGCAGCGCTTGCTCAACGAGCTGGAAGCTCGTGCCCAGACACCGCCCCCGGCTCGCTACAACCATGGCGAGACACGCGCCTTACTAGCCGAGGGCAGCGATCTGGAAAGCCTTGGCTAATAGAATCATTGGGAGAAGACTATGTGTGGAATCGCAGGATGGCTGTCCTACAGCCTCAACATGCAGACGCAACAAGACACCTTGCAGCGCATGACAGACACCATGGCACTAAGGGGCCCGGATGCCGAGGGTGTCTGGATCAGCGGGCCAATCGGGTTAGGACATCGTCGGCTGTCGATCATCGATCTCGAAGGCGGTAAGCAGCCGATGCTGGTCCGCCAGGACGATGGCCAGCAGTTCGCGGCCATCACCTATAGCGGTGAGGTCTACAACTTTCGGGAGCTTCGAGCGGAGCTACAGGTTCGAGGGCACCGGTTCGAAAGCCGCAGCGATACCGAAGTTGTCCTGCGCGCCTATCTCGAATGGGGTGAGGGCTTCGTTGATCATCTAAACGGCATGTTCGCATTTGCCCTTTGGGATATGCGCAACCAGCAATTGCTCTTGATCCGAGACCGCATGGGCGTAAAGCCACTGTACTACTACCAGACCGGAGATGGCGTGATCTTCGGATCCGAGCCCAAGGCGCTGCTGGCCAACCCACTCGTGCCGCGCAAAGTCCGGGCGGACGGGCTGCGTGAGATTCTGGAGATGGTGAAGACACCTGGGCATGCCGTTTTTCACGGTATGCGCGAGGTGCTGCCTGGCGAGGTAGTCCGAATTGATCGAAAAGGCCTTGCCCGCCGGCGCTACTGGCAGCTCGAGGCGCGAGAGCATGCTCACACCTTGGAGCAAACCATCCGCCATACCCGGGATCTGCTGGAAGATATCGTCGAGCGGCAAATCGTTTCGGACGTTCCGTTGTGCAGCCTGCTATCGGGTGGACTCGACTCGTCGATCATCACCGCCCTCGCCTCCAAGAAGCTGCTCGCCTCCGGCAAGGAGAACATTCGATCCTTCTCGGTCGACTTCCTCGACCACGGGAACGGTTTTACCAGCGACGCCGTTCGCGGCACACCGGATGCCCCCTTCGTACGGGATTTGGTCGAGCGGATCCATTCCAGCCACAACGAGATAATGCTCGACAGCCGCGAACTGGCCGACCCAGCGCTGCGCAGCCAGGTCATACGCGCGCTTGATCTACCCCCAGCCTACTGGGGCGACATGTGGCCCTCGCTCTATCGGTTGTTCCAGCAGGTGCGCAAACACTCGACCGTCGCATTATCGGGAGAGAGCGCGGACGAGGTTTTTGGTGGCTATCGCTGGTTCCATGACCCCGAAGCCATAGCGGCCGATACCTTTCCATGGCTGACATCCGTGACGGGCAAGTATTTCGACGGCAAGACGCTGTTCGACATCGATCTCCTGCGTCAATTGGACATGCCGGGCTTCCTGGGCGATAGCTACAGCCAGGCGATTGCCGAGACCCCGACCCTGGCCACGGAAAGCCCGGTGGAACGGCGTATGCGCCAGATGAGCTACCTGAACCTGACCCGCTTCGTCCAGACGCTTCTCGATCGCAAGGATCGGATGAGCATGGCCGTTGGCCTGGAAGTCCGGGTGCCGTTCTGCGATCACCGGCTGGTCGAGTACGCCTTCAATATCCCTTGGGAAATGAAGGCATTCGACGGACGCGAGAAAAGCATCCTGCGCGCGGCGACTCGCGACCTCCTGCCAGAGTCGATCGCCGATCGGGTCAAAAGCCCCTATCCGTCGACGCAAGACCCCGCGTACGAGCAAGCACTACGCGCCTCGTTGACCAAAATCGTGGCCAGCCCTGACGCCCCGGTGCGCGTGCTGCTCGATACCGCACGCGTAAGACAAACGCTCGACAAACCGATTGGCGAGATATCGCCCATGTACGACCGCATGGGCATGGAACTCGCCGTGGGACTCAACACCTGGCTCGTCGAGCAGGACGTCAGCCTCGACCTTTAACCCATCTGGACGCGGTCCCGGTGGGGCCGCGTCGCACCTGACATTTAGTGGAGGGCCACCTATGAGCAACCCCACCCCCAACCAGCTCCCCATCTACCTGATTGCACTGGGCGCGTTCGCGCTTGGCATGGCGTCCTATGTCACGGCTGGGCTTATACCCATGATTGAGGCCTCGTTCTCGGTTTCGGTCGCTGTCGCCGCACAGCTTGTGACAGCCTTTACGTTGGCCTACGGTCTCGGGTCCCCTGTTTTCGTCGCGCTGACCCCACCCGATCGGCAGCGCACCGGCCTGCTGCTCGCCCTGGGGTTGTTCATCATTGCTAACGCCGCAAGCGCGATGGCAACGAGCTTCAATGCGTTGATGATCTGGCGAGCCGTGGCCGGTATCGGCGCTGGTGTGTATCTGGCCATGGGCATCGGCGCGTCCGCCGCGCTCTCAACGGCTGAGCGGCGCGGCAAATCCATTGCCATCATAATGGGCGGCATGGCTAGCGGCGTGGTGCTAGGTGTTCCGCTCAGCCTGATGATCGCGGATCAGGTGGGCTGGCAGGCTGCGCTCTGGCTGGTCACGCTGCTTGGCCTGCTAGCTTTTGCGGGCCTGTCGATCATGCTGCCCGCCTTACCCGCAGCGCCTGCCAGTTCGCTGCGTCAAAAGCTGGCGATTCTCGCCGATGGGCATGTGGTAACCATCCTACTCGTATCACTGTTGGCGGCAATTGCGAGCCTGGGCATGTACACCTTCATCGCGCCTTTGCTCGCCGATCCGGACCATGGCGCGGTTCGCTCAGTAACACCCTACCTCTGGATCTGGGGCATTGGCGGAGTTTTGGGTAGCTTTTTCGTCGGGCCCGTCGTGGATCGTGTGAGAGGCCCCGTACTCGTCTTCGCAATCATGGTGATCCTGGCTGCGTCACTGTTTCTGCTGCCGTTTGCCACCGCGCTGGGTGCTTGGCTGGCCGTGGTGCCCATCGCGTTGTGGGGCGCAGTCGGCTGGGCGCTGCAAGTCCCTCAAAACAACGAGCTGATCCTGGCCAGACAGTCACATGGCGATGGAAATCTCGCCATCGCGCTCAATGAATCGGCGTTGTACCTGGGTAGCGCCATTGGTGCGGCAGCAGGTGGTTTCGTCCTGCTGCTGAAGATGCCCACCTGGACCCTCGCGGCCAGCGCGAGCGCGGTTGCGCTGGTCGGCGCCCTGCTTCAAGTCGTTAATTTGCGCCGCCAGCCGAGCTGGCCCAGCGTGACACAACCCAACCACTGACCGATACGGGAGGTAGAGACGTGGAGCTTCGTCATCTTCGCTGTTTCGTCGCGGTTGCTGAGGAATTGCATTTCGCGCGCGCCGCTGCGCGCTTGCATATTGAGCAGTCACCCCTTTCGAGGATCATCAAGGACCTTGAGTACAAGTTGGGCGTTCAGCTCTTCGAGCGTACGACACGTCGCACCCGTCTGACCTGGGCCGGTACTGTTCTGCTGGAGGAGGCACGGCGCATCATTGCCGTCGTCGAGCAGGCCAAGGCCAGTGTCAAAGGCGCCGCAGCGGGCTACCGGGGGCAGCTGCGCGTTGCCTTGTCGGATGGCGTGCCGCGGTCACGACTGGCGGCCCTGCTGGCGTTGAGTCGCGAGGAAGACCCCGACGTCGAAGTTTTCTTGCGCGAGGTGCCATCCGCAACGCAGATCAAGGGCCTGCAGGACGATCTGTACGATGTGGGTTTGATACAAACCACAAACCAGGTCGAAGGTCTTGTGGCTATACCCGTATGGCATGATCCGCTTGTCGTCGCCCTGCCTTCCCGACATCACTTGCTCGCTTATCGTGAGATTCCGCTCAACGAAATCGCGAGGCACCCACTGGTGCTATGTGAGCCTCAAGTGTGCGAAGGCTTTTGGCAGCAACTGCAGCTTGTACTCCAGCCCGTTGCCCCCAGGCTGACTATTGCAGAGCGAGTCCCTACCCTCGATCTCATGATGGCATTGGTAGCGGCCGGTTACGGTCTGGGCTTTTCAAGCCAGCCTCGAATCACCGAATTGAACAATCGGGACATCGTCACCCGTCCTCTGGCAGGCAATAGCAAACTGACCACCTTCCTGGTCCGACGCGATATCGAGCCGTCTGAGCCACTGAGTCGCTTCATCGACCGTGTCACTCGGACCGCGCCGTGTACGGATGACCCAGCGGCCACACAGGTGACGGCGGTGTGCACCTGGGAGCGTTGAGGTAACTGATTCGACTTACCGGTCTCGGATCTACACCTGGCCGCTAGAGGCGCCTTTCGAGCGCTTCTAGCTGTCGGACCGTGAAACGCTGCTTGCGCAGGAACGGCTCCCTTCGCGTTTGAATCCACGATCCCCAGCCATGAATGCTTCCAGCATATAGGGAATCAGAGTCACGGCATCGACCGGCTCTCCGTAGGCGTGTGCATGCATCGCGGCGTAGCGGTCCAGATCTGCCTTGAGGTTGGCTGGGCAGACGAAGGCCAGCTTGATGCTCTCAGTCTTGGGTAGCGGCCCAAGCCGAAGCTTGCGTGTTGTGCTCATCGTGAGGCTCCTCGGTTAAGGAACAGCGGTTGGTAGGGCCGCAACACCAGATCCCGGTTGACGATGATGCGCACCGGAAGCCCGGGACGCTGTGTCAATGTGGGTTGAATGTTGATGTTTCGGCGGGTCATTTCTTGCCCAACCTGATTTGCGCTGTCCTGCACGCTGTCACGGCCGGCGATGATGATGCGGTCGCCATCCTGACGGTTCTCGGGCGCGGCCAGTTCTGCACCGATGCCCAGCAGCGTCGTTAGCGCGGCGCCAGCGAAGATCCGATCCCAATGCCAATCGGCGCCGTCTTCCAGACCGGCGTAACCGGCCGGGTCGGTGCCCGTGAGGTTGTTCAGCGTCAGCGAGGATGTGTCCGGCAAAATGATGCGATTCCACACCACATGCACCCGGCTCTGCCCGTAGCTGACCTGGCTGTCGTACCGACCGAGGAGGCGCGAGCCCTGTGGGATCAGCAGGTACTTGCCGCTCGCCGTGTCGTAGACCGGCTCCGTCACCGTGCCGATCACGTCCCCCGGAAGATCCGACTTAATGCCGGTCACCAGCGCGCCGGCGATCACCGTGCCGGCCATGACCTGGTATGGCGACGCCGGTAGCTGGAGATTCCCGGAATTACGGGGTTCCGTAGAGCCGGTTTGCGGGAACGCCTCTTTCTGCTCCAGCCGATTCTGCGCGGCCGTCGGGTCGGCGGGCTGGGCCACCGTCGAGTCCGGGCCGGCGCCCATGGGATCGAAGCCCGACAGTGCCGGCACCTTCGCGACCTGCTGGTCCGGTGCGGTTGCAGTTGGGCGGTGACTTGCGGTGCGGAAGAACACAGACGACGCAGCCGCCTCCTCGGCCTCCTTCAGCCGAGCCAATCGCGTGGCCTCAGCGGGATCGTGCCCAGGTGGCGTGTAACTGGGCGCCGCCAGCCGCTGCGACTGGACGATGGCCGGGCCAAGGTCGCCCGGTAGAGGTGGACCTAGTTCGGGAGGAGATGGACGCGGCAACTTGGAGTAGTCCGGGGGCAACTGATCGAGCCCTTCGGAACGGGAAACGCGGTCGACATTATATAGCTCGGCCGGATCGTTCCCTCCGCGGGGCTTCGGCGGCTGCAAGGACCAGAGAGTGGCACCCAGCACTGCGGCCGAGAATCCACCGGCAAGCACGACTAAGGAGCGCCGGTTCAAGCGCGTGACCGGGCGCGGCTGGGCACGCAACGCGACCGACTCGGGAGGGACTTTGCCTACCTGCGGCGCGGCAAGGTCAGGAGTGTCGTCCTGGCTCATGCTCAGTTCCTCCGTGCCACACCATCCGTGCGCTCGATACGCACAACGTCGCCCTTGTCGGCTCCCAGGCGCAGCTCGGCTGCGCCGAATAGCCGATCCACGATGTAGTACGGCGAGCGGAAGCGGTAGTTGACCAATTGCCCATCGCCCTGCGCGCCGATTACGAACAGTGGTGGCAACTCGCCCTGGGCGATGCCAGCAGGAAATTGGATGTATACCTTCTCGCCATCATCAAATGCCCGCAGCGGTTGCCACGGTGGGTTGCTGCCGCTGAACGCATACCTAAAGCGAATCTTCTCGAGCGAAAGGCCGGTATCGACCGGCGCGCTCGCCTGCGCGGCCCGCGCCCGGCGCTGCAGGGCCAACATCTCGTCCTTCGGGTAGCCCCAGGATACCGAGGCCATCCAGGCTCGCTCGGTCGAGGTCAGCTCAATCAGGTAGGTGCGCCGGCTGGTGGTGATGACCAGGTTGGTCTTCAGATCCGAGCGGATCGGTTTGACCAGCACATTAACGCGTAGCGTATCGCCAGCCCCGCTAGAGGTGTCGCCAACGATCCAGCGGACCGTGTCGCCGGCAGCTACCGTCACCAGCTCTTCGCCGGCCTGCAGCGCGATCACCGTCACGCGCCCCGGCGCGGCGTAGACCTGGTACAGCGCGCCATCGCTGTAGGGCCAAACCTGAATCGCATTGACGTAGCCCTCGCGGGTGGGCGCCACCCTCGCCTCACGGTTCGCGCGCGACACCCTCACCTTCTCGTCGGCCGGCTCCGGAGTCCGACTGGCCTCATCTGGCAAGCGCTTCACCTGCCCCGGCATCGGCAGCACCTTGGGCACCTCCACCACTTCCACCGGCTTCGGTGGCTCAGGCAGCAGCTGCGCTTGCACCGGCTCGTCGAGCGTGATGCGCGGCGGAGGCTTGCTCTGGCTAGAGCAGCCGGCCAAGGCCAACGGAATAAAGAGAAAAGCGGATTTACGGAAGGACAGATTCATGGCTTGGCTCCTTCGGGCACATCGATCTCGCGGCTCCACGACAGCCCGTTGACGTAGATGCCCAGGGGGTTCTTGCGCAGGCGCTGTTCGGTACGCGGGGATTGCAGGACGGTGGAAATCACGGCGTTCCAGCGTTCGGTGCTGGCAGGCGAGCCGTTGACGAAGCGCTTCTCCGTCCAGCGCACGTTGAAAGAAGCGTCGCTGGCCCGCACGACGCTGCTGACTTGCACCGTCACCGACTCCTTGCCAATACGGGCGAACGGATCGTTGGTGCGCGCGTAGTCGTTGAGCACGGCCGCTCCACGGTCGGTGGTGTAGTCGTAGGCGTCGAGCCAGTTCTGCCGCACCACGATCGGGTCGATGGATAGCGAACGCACCAGCGTGATGAAACGCGCCAGGTGATAGGCAACTTGCGCATCGGCCGGCCGGTACGGTGTGGCAGCCTCGCCAACCGCGCGCACTTGCCCGGACCGGTCGACCTCCACCACGTAGGGCGTAACGATGGACTGCGCCGAACGCCAGACCAGGCCACCCGCCATCAACAGGGCGAGCACCAGGCAACCGAAGGCCATCAGGCGCCAGTTCTTCGCCTGCACGCGAGCCGATCCGATGCGCTCGTCCCACGCCTGGGCGGCGGCCTGGTAAGGGGTGGCAGGTAGCGGCGTCTCGGCGTAGCGCACCCGCGGTCGTCTGAAGCGCATGGTTCATCCTCCTTATGAATCCGAATCCCGCAGGTTTGGGCCACTGCCTGAACCGCCGCCGTCGCCACCGCGTAGCGTGTGCGCAACGGTGGTGGCGGCATGACTGATTTGCTGGCGTCGCTGCAGTCGCCTGGCCCACGCGGGTTGCGCCTTAGCATCGAAGGCGCCCTGGGTCGCATTGCCCAGGGAGGCAGAACTGCCGCCAACAGAAGCCCCACCTCCCGCAGCCAATCGGTCATGAAGCGACCGCATCCCAGCAGCCAACTTCGCGGCTGGTGCCATGCGTGCGCCGGCTGCAACCGCAGCGCCGACACCGGTCGCTGCGGCGCCGGCAGCTACAGCCATCCCCGCCGTACCGAGCGCGGCACCTGCCATTGCTCCTGCTCCCAATTGCGGGCCACCTGAGATCAATCCCGTGGCGATGCCCGGACCGAAAATGCCAAGGGCAAGCAACGCCAGCGAGGCCAGCACCACGACCAGCGCATGGTCGATGGAGGGCTCATCGGGATGCACCTGAAACTCTGCGAACAACCCGGTACCGATGCCGACGATGACCGCCAGCACCAGCACCTTGACACCGGAGGACACCACGTTGCCCAACACCTTTTCGGCGAGGAACGCGGTCTTGTTCCACAGCGCGAACGGCACCAGCACAAAGCCCGCGAGCGTGGTCAGCTTGAACTCGATCAGGGTGATGAACAGCTGTATCGCCAGCGTGAAGAAGCAGGCGATGACCACCAGATAGGCCAGAAACAAGATGACAATCGGCTCGAGGTTGACGAATACCTCGGGGAAGCCGGTCAACTCGCCGATCTGCTCGAGGATCGGTGCGCCGGCGTCGATGCCTGCCTTTGCCAACCGCCCCGGCTGCAGGAAAGTCTCCATACCGAGCGAGCCGGTTGCCATCAGGCCCAGCCCAGCAAAAGAACGGAAGACGATGCTGGCCAGCCAGTTGAAATTGCCGATGATGTAGGCGAAGGCACCGACATAGAGCACCTTGCGGATCAGCTTGGCCATCACATCCTCACCCTGGCCGGCGGTATGCCCGAGCGCCCAGTACAGTCCGGCGATTGTCATGTCGATGGCGACCAGGACGGCGGTTAGGTAAGCGACCTCGCCGTGAAGCAGCCCAAAGCCTGAGTCGATATACCGCGAGAAGATATCGAGGAAGCGGTCGATGACTGTCACGTCGTTCATCGAGAGTCCTCCGAAGCGAAAGCTGCGTGCCGCTCATGCCCTGGTTCAGCGTCGATGGGGCTATCAAAAGTCGGTGGAATCGGCGGCAGTTGCGCCAAAACCCCGTACTCGTCCGGGCCGCCCGTACCGTCGAAGAAACGACGCCGATACGCCTCGGCTGCGGCACGGCAAGCGCTATCGTCGTCAGCTACGCACTGGGCGCGCAGCACCTCAAGCCGGTAGGTTCTATTTGCCAGCCCTTCGCTGGACGGCTGACCACAGGCCGTCAGCGCTGCAAACGACAACACGAAGGCGTATCGCATGATGACCTCCGTCAGTTGCCGTAGAACTGGACCGGATGCGGCGTATAAGGCGTGCCCTCTCCAAGGAAGCGCCGCCTGACTTCTCGTGCGCGCTCGGTTGCCGCCGCCTGCCGGGCCAGCTCCAGTGCGGCTGCTCGGTCCTGGGTGAGTTGAAGCTGCTGTGCCTGGATGGACTGCTTTGCCTGCAGGGCCAGCAACTGATTGGTTGCCTGCATGGCCTGCAGGGCACCGGTGGCCGACTGGCTCTGGCCCACCAGGTCCCCCAGCGAGCTTTCGTCGTCGCTGAGGTTTCGAGAGACCTGCGCCTGCATGCGCATCGCGGTGTGCAGGCCATTGAGCGTATGTGCCCAACGTTCTTGGGCGTCCCGGTACATCTGGTCTCCGCTAACGGTGGCGGCGTATTTGTCCGGGTAAATCCGGGCGAACTCGCTGTCCAGGTTCTGCAGGTCGTAGGCGAGTCCCTGCGCCTCTGCAATCAACCGCTCGCTTCTGAGCAGTGATGCGCGTAGACGATTGACCACGTTGTAATCAAGGCTGGCCAGGTTGCGAGCCTGGTTGATGAGCATCCGCGACTCGTTCTGTAGCTGCTGCACCTGGTTATTGATCTGCTCGAGCGTGCGAACTGCCGTTAGCGTGTTCTGCACGAGGTTCGTCGGGTCGACCACCGTCAAGGCCAATGCCGACTGGACCGCAGGCAACGAAAGCGCGACAGCGAGGGATACCGAAAGGGCGCGGGTCTTCATTGGCAGTCCTTGTGGGGATCATTAGAAACGACAGTCGCCATGGATGGCGCGGATGAAAGCAACTCGGCGGCCCAGTCCAGGCCGCGATGACGCAGCCAGGCAGCGGCGAAGCCCGGCACGCCGACATCGCGCAGCACGCCGTCGATGGCCCGCTGGTCCTGGGGCTTCGAGGCCCCCGCGAACGCGAGCGCGACAGGCCCTAGGTCGAGATCGAACAGCCGATTCCCTGCACGGGATTGGTAGTAGTAATCGCGCTTGGGCTGGGCGGTGGCGACGATATCGATCTGCCGCTCATTGAGGCCGAAACCCGCGTAGATCTTGCGGATCTGTGGCTCGGTCGCCTGTGGGTTGGGCAGGAAGATGCGGCTCGCGCAGCTTTCGATGATCGCCGGGGCGATGGTCGAATCCTTGATGTCGGCCAGCGACTGCGTGGCGAAGATCACGCTGACATTCTTCTTGCGAAGTGTCTTGAGCCACTGGCGAATACGCGCGGCAAACAGCGGATCGTCGAGGAACAGCCAGGATTCGTCGAGGATCAGCAGCGTCGGCGAACCATCAAAACGCTCCTCAATACGTGCGAACAGGTAAGCCAGCACGGCCAGCACCGCGGCTTTGCTGGGCATCAGCTCCGCCATCTCAAAACATTGCACATCGGGCATGCTCAGGTAGTCGAGGTCAGCATCGAGCAGCTTGCCGTGCGCTCCGCCCAGCACATAGGGTGCCAGCGCCTGGCGCAGCACGTTCGACTGCAGCAGCACCGACAGGCCGGTGAGCGTGCGCTGTTCGACGGGAGCCCCAGCGAGGCTGCCAAGCGCCGACCAGATGGCCGCCTTTTCATCAGGACCAACGGCCACGCCCTCGTGCAGCAGACGCCCTTCGACCCACTCGGCTGCCCAGCTGCGACTGCCCTCCTCGTCGATACGCGCGAGCGGCTGGAAGGCGATCGCATTATCGGCGCCCAGGTCGTAGTGCTCGCCGCCCAGCCCCAACACCGTCGCTCGCATCGAGCGCCCCATGTCGAACACAAACACGCGCGACCCCGGATAGCGGCGGAACTGCATCGCCAGCGTAGCGAGCAAAACGGACTTGCCCATGCCCGTCGGGCCGACGACCAGCGTGTGCCCGACGTCGCCGATATGCGTGACCAGCCTGAACGGCGTTGCGCCCTCGGTGCGCGTCACGATCAATGGCGGACCGTCGAGGTGCGTGTTGCGCTCCGGTCCGGCCCAGACCGCCGACACCGGCACCAGGTGTGAGAGGTTCAGCGTCGATACGATAGGCTGCCGCACGTTGGCGTAGGCGTTGCCCGGAATCGACGACAGCCATGCTTCGACCGCATTGAGAGATTCGGGGATGGTGACGAAGCCACGGCCCTGGATGACACGCTCCACCCTGCGTAGCTTCTCGTCGGCCAGGTCGGCATCCGTGTCGAGCACCGTCACGGTTGCAGTCAGGAAGCCGAAGGCGACCTGGTCGCTGCCCAGCGCCTGCAGAGCGGCATCCGCATCCGCCGCCTTGTTGCTGGCATCGGTATCGACGAGCGGGCTTTCTTGCTGGAAGAGGGTTTCGCGCAATAGCGCCAGCACGCTCTTGCGCTTGGCGAACCACTGACGGCGCAGGCGGCCAAGCTCTCTTTCCGCTTCGTCCTTGTCCAGATAGAGGAAGCGTGTGCTCCAACGGTAAGCAAAGCCCAGCCGGTTGAGGTCATCCAGAATACCCGGCCAGGTCGAGGTCGGGAAACCCCGCACTGTCACCACACGCAGATATTCATCACCCAACCTCGGCGCCAGGCCACCGAGCAGCGGCACGTCGGCCAGCAGCATGTCGAGATGGAACGGCATCTCCGGCACTCCGACGCGATAACGCCGCGTCGAGACAGTCGCATGCAGATAGCTCAGCGTCTCGCCGTCATCCAACCAATCAATCTCCGGCATCACGCCAATAAGAAGATCGAAGATGCGCTCGGTCTCGGCAATGAAGGCCGTGAGGCGCTCGCGCCAGTCCACGCCCGCCATCGAGGTGTTCTCATAGATCAGTTTGGCTGCGCGGGCATGCGACTCCTCGGGCGGCATGTACTGCAGCGTGAGGTGATAGTGACTCTCGAAGTGGTTACCAACCTCCTCGAAGGTTGCGCGGCGCTCCTCGTCCACGAGCCAGGCCAGCGGCTCAGGGAAGTGCGACTGCGGATATCCTCTCGCTGGGCATCGTTCAGCCTCGACAAACAACGCCCAGCCAGCACCGAGCCGGCGCAATGCGTTGTTTAGTCTCGCGGTAGTGGCCACCAGCTCGCCTTGCGTCGCGCTGTCGAGGTCAGGGCCACGGAAGCGCGCCGTGCGCTGGAACGAGCCGTCCTTATTCAGCACAACGCCGGGCGCAACCACGCCGGCCCACGGTAGCCAATCGGCAAGCAGCGCTGGGCGCTTACGGTATTCGGCAAGGTTCAGCATCGCGACGCCCTCCCCTCACACGTCCAGCAGCGACTTGTTTTTAAGGTGCCGCGCAAATACCTGCACGAACTGCGGATCGACGCGCGCGCCCCAAACCGCAAGCGCATGCCCGACCAGCCAAAGCACCAGCCCGGGGAGCCAGAGCTGCAGGCCCAGCCCGACGGCGGCAGCCAGCGTGCCGTTGGCAATGGCCACAGTCCGCGGCGCGCCGCCGAGCAGGATCGGCTCGGTCAGCGACCGATGCAGCGGCACCTCGAAGCCCGGCAGGTCGCTTTCCGTACTCATACGACTGCCCCGCCGGCGAAGCTGAAGAACGACAGGAAGAACGACGATGCGGCGAAGGCGATGCTCAGGCCGAATACGATCTGGATCAGCTTGCGGAAGCCGCCCGAGGTATCGCCAAAGGCCAGCGCCAGCCCCGTGGCGATGATGATGATCACCGCGACGATGCGCGCCACCGGCCCCTGGATTGATTCGAGGATGGATTCGAGCGGGCCTTCCCAAGGCATTGAGGAGCCGGCGGCCCTCGCCGTGCCGGCTGACATCAGCGCTACGACAGCCAGCAGCAGGCCTCGCTGGACAGGCGCGGCCAAGTGGCGCAGCTGCGCCCGGCAGGTAGCTGCGTTTACGGAAAAGCGACTAAAAGGCGCGAGTGCTGGGGTCATGGCAATTCTCCAAGAGTGGTCGTGGACAAAGAAGGAACGGTTGGGGTGGCGGGTAACGCGTCCTGCACGTCAGCCAGGCGGTAGCCCGTCCCGTCGTAGCCGACTACGCGAGCGATGCTCTCGACTCGGCGCAGGCGGCCACGGCCGGCGATGAAGATCACTACGTTGACCGCCTCGGCAATCAGCGCGCGCGGCGGATTCATGGCTACTTCCAGCACCAGCTGCTCCAGCCGCAGCAGTGCGCCTAGAACGGAGCCGGCATGGATGGTGGCGATGCCGCCCGGGTGGCCAGTGCCCCACACCTTGATAAGATCCAGCGCTTCGCTGCCGCGCACCTCTCCAACCACCACGCGATCAGGGCGCAGTCGCATCGTGGAGCGGACCAGTTCGCGCATCGACACGACCCCCGCACGGGTGCGTAGAGGTACGTGATCGCGCGCGGTACATTGCAGCTCGATGGTGTCTTCAAGCACCAGTACACGGTCGCCAGTGGCAGCTATCTCGGCGAGCAGCGCATTGGCGAGTGTGGTCTTCCCGGTACTGGTACCTCCGGCGATCAGGATGTTCTGCCGCTCAAGCACTGCGCCGCGCAGGAACGAGGCTTGTGCGGCGGTCATCATCCCGTCTGCCACGTAGCGCTCCAGCGGGACGACGCCCACGGCCCGCTTGCGCAAGGCGAAGGCGGGTCCCGGCGCCGCCGGCGGCAGGATGCCCTCGAAGCGTTCGCCGGTTTCCGGTAGTTCGGCAGTCAGCAGCGGTTGACCGCGATGCACCTCGGCGCCGACATGCGCGGCCACCAAGCGGATGATGCGCTCGCCGTCTGCCTCGGATAGCTCCGCGCCCAGCGGCGCCCGTCCCGACGACAAACGATCCACCCACAGCGAGCGGTCAGGATTGAGCATGACCTCGACCACGTCCGGATCTTCGAGCGCGGCGGCGATCACCGGCCCCATCGCCGTGCGCAACATACGGATACGCCGGTCCAGCGAGGTAGCAATGAAGGACTGAGGCGCGGCGCTCATGAATTCGGCTCCCGCGCTTCGCCTGCGGGTCCATCCATGCGCTGGCCGTCCGGGTACAACTCATCCACCACGTCCCGCACCAGACTCCGCCCACGCAGCAGGTGGCGACCGAGTTGCTCGACGAACTGTTCGAAGCGCGCCTTGCCCTGGGCCTTGGCCGCCTCCTGGTGGGCCTCGGGCACAGGCGTGCTGACGGTCAGGAAGTAGCGTACGAACAGCGCCAGCGTCTCGATCTCGATGGTCTGGTCGCGTTCCAGGCGCTCGAATTGCCGCGACAGGCGATCCAGCCGCTTGGCGACGGCGGCCTCGCGCTGGTCGCCGGCCTCCGGCGACAGCCAGGACGCCAGGGCCGCCGCAACGATGGAAGACTTGGACACGCCCTTCTTAGCGGCCAACTCATCCAGGCGGCGGGCATGCTCGGGTTGGATGAAAAGATTGAGGCGGTACTGGCTCATAGCTGGATTCCGTCGTCGGGATCGAGGGCAGCCAGCCGGGCTACGCGCTGCGTGGCCGGATCGAACTGGCGAGGCAGAACGGGCTGTAGGTCGTCATCATCGAGCAGCGCCAGGTCGTTGCCAGCAGCCGCCTGCTCCGGGTTGTAAGTGACGGTTTCGGACAGTTCGGGCTGGAGGCGCGGGCCGCCATCGTCCGCCGCGCTGGCAGCAGGACCATCGCCGAGTGTCGAGGGCGAAGGCGCAGACGTCGCCGGCAGGGCCAGACCGCTCCAGTCATCTTCCCGCGCTGGCGGTGCGTCGGCGTAGCGCCCAGCCACGAGAGCTGGCGACGGCAGTACGCGACGCTTGAAGTTGGCGTCGCTGTAGTAGCGCAGCTTCCGCGCCTTGATCGGCGCGACGCTGGACACCATCACCACGGCCTCGTCCGGAGGGAGCTGCATCACCTCGCCTGGGGTCAGCAGCGGCCGCGCCGTTTCCTGGCGCGAGACCATCAGGTGCCCCAGCCATGGGGCCAGCCGATGGCCCGCGTAGTTGCGCTGCGCGCGCAATTCCGTCGCGGTGCCGAGCGTCTCGGAGATACGCTTGGCCGTGCGCTCGTCGTTGGTGGCGAAGGTCACGCGCACATGGCAGTTGTCGAGAATGGAATGGTTCTGCCCGTACGCCTTGTCGATCTGGTTGAGCGATTGCGATATCAGGAATGCGCGCAGGCCATAGCCCGCCATGAACGCCAGCGCCGACTCGAAGAAGTCCAGTCGCCCGAGCGCGGGGAACTCGTCGAGCATCAATAACAGTTTGTGGCGCCGTTGCACGCCATCGCTGCCGTCGAGTGATTCGGTGAGGCGCCGGCCAATCTGGTTGAGGATCAGGCGGATTAGCGGCTTGGTACGGCTGATATCCGAGGGCGGCACCACCAGGTACAGCGACACCGGATGCTCGGCGGCGATCAGGTCGGCGATGCGCCAGTCGCAGTGCGAGGTCACCTGGGCCACCGTGGGATCGCGGTACAGCCCCAAGAACGACATGGCGGTGCTCAGCACACCCGAGCGCTCGTTGTCGCTCTTGTTGAGCACCTCTCGGGCGGCGGACGCCACCACCGGATGCGTCTCGTCACCCAGGTGCCGCGTCGTCATCATCCGGTGCAGCGTTACCTCGAATGGACATTCTGGGTCGCTCAGGAAGTTGGCGACACCACGCAACGTCTTATCCTCGCCGGCGTAAAGTACGTGCAAGATGGCCCCGACCAGCAGCGCATGCGAAGTCTTCTCCCAATGGTTGCGCCGCTCCAGCGCGCCTTCCGGGTCGACCAGAATGTCGGCGATGTTCTGCACATCGCGCACCTCATGCGCTCCCCGGCGCACTTCCAGCAGCGGGTTGTAGGCGGCCGAAAGCGGATCGGTGGGGTTGAATAGCAGGCAGTGCGAGAAGCGCGAGCGCCAGCCGGCGGTGAGGTTCCAGTTCTCGCCCTTGATGTCGTGGATGACGGCAGAGGCTGGCCAACTCAGCAAGGTAGGAACCACCAGGCCTACGCCCTTGCCCGAGCGAGTCGGCGCAAAGGCCAGGACATGCTCCGGCCCGTCGTGGCGCAGGTACTGGTCATCGTACAGCCCGAGGAGGACACCGGCCGGACGGTCCAGCCCCGCCTTGCGGATGTCGTTGGTCTCGGCCCAGCGCGCCGAGCCATAGGTCGTGACCTGTCGCGACTGGCGCGCGCGCCAGACCGACATAGCGATGGCGACGCCCACAGCCACCATGCCGCTTGCTCCGGCAATGGCACCGCCGATGTCGAAAACCTGCGGCGCATAGGCACCGAAGAAGAACCACCAGTCGAACAGCCTCCAGGGGTGATAAACCGGTGTTCCGAAACACTCGAACCAGGGCGTGCCCAGGCGTATTTGATAACCCAGGGTGGCGGCTGTCCATTGCGTGGCGCCCCACACACCGACGGTCACGATGCCAAACACGGCGGCGATCTGTCCGAACAGCACGTTCGTCCCGAGCATAGTCAGCTCCCCCCAATTTCACGATGAAAGCAGCACGCAACCTGGCTGCACGGGGGGAGATTCGGTGCCGTTCCGGTGCCGGTCAAAGACCGTTATCGGGACAAAGCTGGACTGAAACGCATCAATTCATGCGCGAGCGAGTAGAGAGAAAACGCCGCAAGCATTAACGCGTTGCGGCGTGTCGACAGGGAACTGGAAAATTTATCGCGAACCGCTGACGTTCAGAACTTGGGCGGTTCTTTCGGCGGTGTGTAGGGCACTTTCCCATCGCCCAAGAACCGCTTGCGTGTGGCTTCTGCAACCCGATTGCACAATTGATCACCTAGTTTCGCGCGGTCCAGCTTGCATTGCGGGCGAAGCTCTTTCAGCTGCACCGGGTCCGCGGCCAGCTCTTCAACTGTTGGCAGCGATGCCGCTGGCCTATCAGGCTCGCTACAGGCGGTGAGTGCCAACACACACAGTATCGGTGTCAGGTACCTCATAGTTGTCTCCTCAGAGTTGCGGGTTGAATTACTGCAGGGCTCAGGCGTACTCCCGAGGCTCGCTGGGTCGCAAGCATTGGTGACAGGTGTCAGCGCTACCAATCGTCGCGTACCGAGAGATCAGTAGGTCGATCGAACAGCGCGCCGAGGTCCATCAGATCCCAATACCTCGAGACCTCCCGAACTCCCAGGACACCGCACTGCCGCGCATTGTCGCGGCGAGCTGTTGCCCTAGCCGCTGCTCGATGACCGGCTTCCAGGGCACCAGGCTGAATCCCTTCCCATCTTCCAGCACAGCGTAACGTCCGCTGGCGAGCATGACGCTACGGCGATAGATGCCCGTCACCCGCTGCCCCTCTTGCGCAGGCCGGTGCTCCAATCCCGTTTTGGAGGCGATGTCCCGGGCAGTTTGGGCCAGTTCTCGGCTGCGTAGCGTCGCCAGCAGATCGCGCGTTAGGACCACACGCTGACCTCGCCTTTCTGCCAGCCCTTGCTCGACCAGGAAATCGGCACGCTGATGGATGGCCTGCCGTACTTCTCCAGCAAATCCGAGCTCGCCCAGCCCGCGCCCACCGCCGATCAGTTGTTGGTCGAGCCAGGTGGCGCCGATCACACGGGTTTGCTGCTCTATCGGCAGGTGCGACTTCAACTGCACAGCTACGCTTCCTAGGCGCTGAACGTCGTACTGGCGGCCGCGCTCGGGCAGGTCGCCGGGCACCTTCCATAGCCCCTCCGCCACCCGTTCTACTATGCCGGCACGACGCAGGGCTTCCAGCCGACGAACATGGGCTGCCACGACCTCATGCGGATCGCGGCCAGCCTGTGCCTGCCCCTGGGCAATCGCGAGGTGGTGGCTAGTGCGGTACAGGCCATCGCTCGCCAGCGCGGCGATGCTACGGTCGGCCGCGCGTAGCTCGGCCGAGCCGCGCACTTCCACCACCGACCCTATCGGGTAATTCGCCAGCTCGTCGCGGGCATTGAGCGCGACGTAATGGGCCTTACCGTCGATGCCGTCGGTGACCAGATAGCCTCGGTCACGCAGCTCGTCGGCCATCCCCTTGGCCGCCACCCGGCCGAGCACGGCACGCCCCTCCTCCCCCGGCTCGAATACCGCCAGCTCTCGTGGCTGGCTATTCATGGCGCGTTGTAGGATACGAATGATGTCGCCTCGCTCACCCAGCGCACGCAAGGTTTTCTCGGCATCATCGTGGATGGTCCAAGCGCCGGGGCGAACCTCTTCGGCTAGCGCCATGCGCTGCAAGTGCTGCAGGCGACCGATCAGCAAAAGGCGTTGGCGCTGCAACTGCGGTTCGTTGAGGCGTTCGACCTGCAGCGTCCCATCGCCCCCCGCCTCCCGCCGCAAAGTGCGATCCAGGCTCGTCCAGCGCTCCTGCTCGACTTCGCGCTGCAGCGTCTGCTGAATCTCCAACTCGGTGCGCGGCCCCAGCCACTCGGTGGCGATTTCGGCGGCACGGTGGCGGAAGCCGTGGGCGATATAGTCGCTGGCAATAATGAGGTCCTTGCCGGTGTCGTCGCGTCCGCGCAATACGATATGGGTGTGCGGGTTATCGGTGTTCCAGTGATCCACCGCCACCCAATCCAGCCTCGTCCCCAAGTCGGCCTCCATGCGCCCCATCAACTGCCGGATGTAAGCCCGCAAATCGTCCAGTTCGGCGCCGTCCTCCGGCGCGACGATGAAGCGGAAATGGTGGCGGTCATCGGTGCAGCACTCCCTGAAGGTACCGAGGTCGGCCTCGTCCGTCTGCGGTCCGTAGGCCTGGCCTGGTTGGCCATCGCGGCCGGCACCGTCTCGCTCGATGTAGCGCAGGTGTTTGGCCAGCGACTGCGGGCTGGCCTGGCGCTGGTTGACCAACAAAGTCTTGATGGCCACGCGGCGCGAGAATGGCGTGAGCGAGGCTCCCGCGAAGCGCGCCGCCGTGTGCCCTCGCCCCAACCGCGAGCCTGGTCGCTGCCCGGGTTTTTGCCCCTTGCCGCCGACCAGTGCCGGGCGCCGCACTGCCGATTTCCCCCCCGCCTTGCCGACCTGCTTGAGCACTTTGGAAACGAAGCCCTTGTCGCGGTTCTTTGGCGCGTTGGGACGTACGCGGAAGTCGTCGTCGCGGCCATCGGCCATGGTTATCTCCTCTGCAAGCCAGGGCGTGCACCCGCGTACGAAGCACGCGGGCATGCCAGCATCGGCGGGTTCTGCATGCCATATACGGCACGGCGACGAAGGTTTGTCGTGCTGCTCCTACCCCACGTGCAGGCTGGCGTTCTGGGCGAGCAAGTGCCGCACCCTTTTGTCTTGCCTTCCGTTTTTTTCTGTCGCGTACGCTCCAGTCCTCGAACGCCCCGAGGTGTTTCGCTGCACATAGCCGGTCCGTCGGCGAAAGCGGTGACGGCCGCTGGTCGGGTTCGCTCGAGGCTAGGCGTCTGCACGCTGGATGGCTGCGCCGCAGGTCGTGCCAGACGCGGTGCGAACGCACCCGTGCTGCACGCACGACGACCCGGCGCTAGCCCACAGGGCGACATGCCAGAGGGCGCGACGCAGCGCAGCGAGTCGGTGCCCATCACTGGCTTCTCTCCAGCCAGAGCGGGTGCGCAACGCCGAGCACGACGGATGTGCTAATCGGCCCGAAATAGCGACTGTCGAACGACGCCGGATTGGTCGTGCTCAGCAGAAATAGCTCACCATGACGAAGCCGTCGACACCCCGGCCAAGCCTGCAATAGGCGGCCCTGTCGATCAGTAGTCAGTGCGGCAGCCACGGGCACGCCGTCGATCCGCACGATGCTGTCAGTGACGCACACCTTCTGCGGCGCAACCGCGCCCACGCGCTTGAGCAACGGGATGCCTATCGGCAGGTAGCCACGTTGTGCGGCAAGCGCAGCGACAGTATCTGGCAGCCGGATCAGCACGATGCTGCCAACTGCCGGCAAGTCAGCCTGTCGTCCAAGAGGATCTATGCGATACCAACCGACCGGGACGCTGTCCGAAGCGTTGTAGATAACGCGAGCATCGGGCTGCACAAGGGACGCCCAGGCAAGCGCAGCGAGGCCGCAGGCGGATAGTGCTGCCAACACGGAGCGCACACGCTGGCGCGAGCGAGGAGTGCTCATGTCAGCGCCGTCCCCGCCAGCCAGGCGGTATGCCGCTCAATGTTGTACGCCGGCAGCGGCAGACGCGCGGCGAGCCGGTTGCCCAACGTGCGCCAGTACGCGGGCGACACGCTGGCCGGGGCGATGCCCAGCGCCTCGATGGCATCGATCTGCGCCAGCACCGCGCGCACCGCAGGCTCGCCCTCGGCGACGAGCAGTAGCCGCGCGCCGGGCAACACGCCGGGGATGCGCTGCGCCGCTTCCAGTTGCGTACACGCCTGCATCACCCTCAGCTGCCAGCGGATCGTGCCGTAGTCGTTGGCCTGCCAGCCGACGCGGCAAAAGACGGCGCCAGGCAGGAACACCGCAACACGTCGCCAATGATCCAGGCGGGTGATGCTCGCCGCCTCGCCAAAACGCAGGTAGAGCTCGATGCGTTGCTCCACATAGGCGAGCGACACGCGGGTCAGCTGCGCGGCGTTGGTCTGCCCGGCGAGCACTGCAAGCGGTGGCAGACGTTCAGGAATGGACACCGAAGGCTGGACGTTCATGGCGTGCTCCCCGGGAACTCGCGCTCCAGGAGCGCGCGCAGCAAGTCGGCGACCGTTATCCCCTGGGTGAACGCCGAGACCTTGATTCGGGCGCGCATTGCGGGCGTGATGTCGAGAGTCAGGCGAGCGGTGTAGAGATCGCCTTTCTGCACGCCGCTGGCGTCGCCCTGGCGAATCCAGACTTCAGCATGCGGGTTCGCAGGGGGACGAGAGCCGATCGCCGTGCGCTTATCGGGTGCGCGTGTCATACCGTCCACCTCAACAGCTCGTCCACCAGCGCGGCGATTTCGTGCGCGGCGGCGCTGTCCGGTGCCGTCTCGCGGACAAGTCGCCCGGAAGTCACGCTGTCAGCGAAGACGATACGTTGACGAACCTCAGCATGCAGCGCCGGCAGCGGCTGCACGGCCAGTGCCCGGCGCGCTTCGCGGCCGATGACGGTGGTACTGACGCGCCGGTTGATGACGAATGCCGCCGCGAGCTGCGGGCGAAACACCTGCGCCTCGCGGATCAGCCCGACCATATCGCCACTGGCCCAGAGGTCGTAGGGACTGGGCTGCACGGGGATCAGTACTCGCTCGGCCGCCAGCAGTGCGGAGCGCGCCAGAGCGGCGATGCGGGGAGGTCCGTCAATGATCACGTGATCGACGCGTCGTGCCAGTTCGGGCGCCTCCTGATGCAGAGTTTCGCGGGCAAGGCCCACCGCGCTGAACAACCTGGGTAAACCCTGCTGCGCGCGCCGCTGCGTCCAGTCAAGTGCCGATCCCTGCGGGTCGGCATCCAGGAGGACGACATGCTGGCCGCGCAACGCCAGTTCGCCCGCGATGTGCGTCGCAAGCGTGGTCTTGCCTACACCACCTTTCTGGTTGAGCAAGGCAATGATCATGACTCGGCCCTCCTCATGGAGAAGGTCTGGCCGTGCCGTTTTGAAGTTACCCACCGAAACGGCGTGCTTCTACAAAAAGTTAGAGCTTTTAAGTTAGAGAAGTTAAGGGAAGCTGAAGGCCGCGCAGTCTCGGGCCTGCAAAGGATTTCGCACGCCTGATAGCACGATAGGGACACGCCCGATAGCACGATACCTCGCACGCCTGATAGCACGAGCCCGTCCACAGGTTTTCCCGCACTTACCCCCGTGCCGTGCCCGACACGGGTCGGAACGTCAGCAGCTCCGTGCTGCTCTCCGGAATCCGCTCGATGCCGAGCACGTAGCCGGGCAGCGACTGTCGCGTCACCAGAGCGCGCAGGTCGCAGGCGAAGTCGTGGGGCCTCGCCGTGCTGCCTGACTTGCGGTGCAGATGCCGGAAATCGAACTGCCAGCCATCCGGCTGCTTGCCACCATGCTTGCGCACCAGGCGGTACAGCCAGCGCTCGATGCCGCCGGTGAGCCGGAAGTACGCCGGGTCGATGGTCAGCACCAGAGCGGCGTCCAGCACGCCTGCGTAGAACCAGTCCGGCAAGATCAGCTCGATGCCCAGCGGCGCGCCGCGGGCGTCGGCCAGCTCCTTCCACTCGTTGATCCAAGAGAAGCGGTGCAGTCGCCGCCCGGTCGTCTCGCGAATCGACGTGGCGACCGTGGTCGACTGCAGGCGATCCAGAGCGGCCTTGAGTCGCTGGTAGTCGCGCAGCGACACCCCGCGCCCGATGAAACGCAGGATCTCGTACGGCGTAGCTCGCATCAGGCGTGATGGAGATAGGCCCGCGTCGCGCGCCGCCACGATCTGGCTGGCCGCCCAAATCAGCACGTCGGCATCCCAGATCGTGGCAATGCCATGTTCCTGCGTGCCCTCCACCCGCACGGTGACGCCACCGGTGCGAAAGTCGATTGGCGTAGTGCGCCGCGACTTGGCCAGCGAGAAGAACGGATAGGCCATCAGATCCTGGCTGTCTCGCGGCGCTATGTCGCCCGGCAAGGCGCGAAACAGGTCGAGCTGCTCTCGCTCCGGCATTGAGCTGGCCATAACGAAGGCCTCCGCCGAGCCGGCGATCAGCGCGCACGGCTGTCAGCCGAGTGCTGCTCGGCGTATTCCGGATCGGAGGTAGCCTCGAAGCTGTGTTGGTCCGCCCAAGCATCAAGATCAGCGATGGCGTACATGACGCGCCGACCGAACTTGCGAAAGCGTGGGCCGCCGCCGATTACGCGCTGTTTCTCCAGGGTGCGCGGCGACAGGCGCAGGTACTCGGCCGCCTCGTCGTTGGTCAGGTAGCGCTGCGGCTGGATAGTAGCAGCGGGCTGCAGGGGTTTGCCGTGAGCGGCAGCAGACCGTACGGGAGCAGGGCGCATAGGGTGAGCCTCCATCGTTCAGGACAGCCCGGCCACACAGCGCAGCCGGATGGAGGCAGTCTCAGCAAGGACGGGCGACCTGCTCAGGGTCGTTGTATGGGCCGCTCGGAACGACCCTCCCCTCACCCATCAAGCTGTGCCAGGCGCCGGTAGCCACCGAGCATCAGCGTTCGGCCACGGCGCACCAGGCGGCGCACCTTCGAGCGTAAACCCGCGTCGGCATGCCAACAATCCGTTACTGCCCTGGGGCCGAATAGCCCCTTGGCCACCTCGCGCAAAGACGCACCCGCCAGGGTGGCGTCAAGCGCCTGCAAGGTCTGCAATTCAAGCAAGGCGGCAGGGCTTGGACGAGGTCGGGCCAGTGCAAAAGGCGCGGCATCAGCCGCGACAGTCAGCTTGTCCAGCACAGTCGCAATGGTGCGGAAGCGATTGCCCTGCCTAGCGCAGGCCCGAACGAGATAGATGAAAGCCATGCCGATCTCCAAGCCGGGCGCAATGGCGAGCTGAACATGGCAACCCGGCCAGCAGATCAACAGGCGCAAGCACCTACCGTCGTGGACGAGGCATTTGCTGCCTGGAATGCGCCAGAAATCGAACCCTATGGAATCCGGCATGGGGTCGATATCGGGGTGGAGCTGGACCAGTCCCGGTTGGTCGGGGAACCAGATTGGATGCGCCTCGCGCGCGTCCAGATCCGGGTCTTCCAGCAGGCGCAGCCCCCAGCTGTGCGCCGCGTCAGGCCGGCGCAGGCGATCCCGCCAGTCGCTCTGGTAGTCCGGATTTCTGCGCAGGTACTCCCAGGCTAGGTCAACATCGTCCAAGTGCAGGACGTAAAGGTAGGCCGCGGTGGGATACCACTGCGCGGCTTCGCGGTCAGCCATCAGGCAACCTCCCCTTGCTCAGGTTTAGCCGCCACTGGCTCGCGACGCGAATCATAATCCTCTCGGCACAGCATCCTTGGCTGGTAGGCCAGGCGAAAGCGTCAAGACCGATTGGCTCCGAAGCGTTGCGCGGTTCATCCAACTGCGGCAGCACCGCCGCTCAGTCGCGCAGCACCGAGCCCATCCTGCCGTCTTTAATGGTAGAACCATGACCCGATTGGTCAGACTCGCGTCCACAGATGGTGAAAAGACGATTGAGACCGAGCAGGTCTGGCCGCTTACGGCGAGCTTTACGCAAAGGCACTTAGGCAGAGATGTGCTTTTGCCCGGATCGCCAACGTGCCTATGCGGATTCCAGCATTGCCTCAAACGCACAAACACGCATATCGGCAAAACCGTAATGGAGCCAATGGGCGAAATCGGCATCGCGTAAGTCCGTAATGACACAGAAGCGCTTCCGCATTTCTGACCGAATCCGCCAATACTGATCTCCGTAAAAGCACGAATGCGTGGTTCGGCTCGTCCGCGACCGGATGCCTCTGCCCCAACAACCATCGAACCGGCCGCCGGGCTTTACTTATCTAGTTAATCATGGCGGTACCAGGTTTTGCTGCGAGCGCGCTCGTTTCCATTGAAGCGATGCGGATAGCACCAACAGAACGTTGGCTCGCCGTTACCAGGTTGTAGTTCCGCAACAGCGCCCCGCCACAACGGGCGGGGCGACAAGGTAGCCGTCAGGCCGTCGGCTTGCTGCGCGACCAGATCAGATCGTGCGTACCGTTCTCCTCCTCGATCAGTCGGGCGTAGATTGTCGCCGAGAACGAAGGATCGTCGAGGGTCACGGAGAGGTAGGGCCGCTCGGCCTGGCTGACTTTCTTCCAGGCCGCGCCGATGTCGTAGCCACCGGCTGTCTGGATGCGGTAGTCGGGGGCGTTCTCGCGGCTCCTATCGTTGGGGACAAACTTGACCTTGACGTTGAGCGTCAGGGTGCGAACGGTGCCGGTGAAGCCGTCGTTCTGTGCGGTGAAGGTGCCGATGTTGGCCATGGTGATTTTTCCTTTCGGGTAACCAAGGTCGCGCCCATCGCGTCCTTGTTGTGATCCGGCAGGCGAAGGACGGGCTGGCCGCACCGCGCAGCGGCCGCAACAACGCGAAGGACCGGAAGGCGCACAGAATTTGTGGGCGAGGAACCGCGCAGCGGAGGGGAAATTGTTTGCGCCGGACGGTTGCAGCCCAACGCCCGAGGCGCAGCCGTGCCACCGCCAGGATTCACGACAAGCCAAGGACGCAACGGGGCGAGCTTCCCGGAAGGAGTCGGGGCCGACTCGGTATTCCGCGTGACGGCTTCACCGGCCTACGCCCTGACGTGGTAGAGCTGAAACCTCAACGACAAGCGAGAACGCCTTGCCGCAGCCTGCAGCGGC
Source organism: Pseudomonas sp. SST3 (assembly GCF_003325755.1). The sequence continues at coordinate 45,346 of NZ_QORI02000023.1, forward strand.
TGGCTTGGTGCGTGGCCTGAGACGCAACAGCGAGGTCGTGCGGCATGTTTGTGAGCCATCCCTCGAAACCTGAAGCAACTAGCCGCCAGCGCCGAATTCGGTACGCTCGATAACCACCTGTGACAGCAAGTCGGGGCGTAGCCCCAACCTTTGCCAACCGGCGTCCTCTTCGCCTGCTATCGGCTCAAAAGCGGCCTTTAATTAAGGGCAGGAACCTACTAGAAAACGCTCCAGAAAATTTAGTTACCGGTAGGCATATGAGAGGCCTACCAGAGGCTACCGGAATACCAACCGCTAGCCACGTCGAAAGAACGATCTGATAAGCGCCCAAATTGCCACCAGGGCGCCCCACAGACTCGATTCTGGTGCCCGGGGTTGCTTCGATGCAGCCTGAGTCTCTTGATCACGCTGAGCGTTCTTCTGGGCGATATAAAGCTTCGTCGCCGCATTATCGCGCAGTTGAACCCTGGCAATCTGCTGCCGACTCATCTGGCCGGCCCAGACGATCTGGTTATCGCGGATGAAGTAGTGCGACTGACACGCATAGTCCCAGTTACCGATTGATGGACTCAGGGATACCAAATGCCCCCTCTTGATCAGTCGCCATCGATCAGGGCGCAACGGAGTCACCACTTCCTCACCGCATCCACAGCAGCATGCGTGGATGGCAGTTTCATACTGCTCGCTGATATACAGCTTTCCAGCCTCGACCTTCTCGGGGATGAACTCGACGAAGACAGGGGTAATGGTCTGGCTTTTCATGCGTTCTCCACTGGTGCTCCACGCTCGCTACGAGCAAGAGACTGGAGGTTGATGGTGAAATTCAGGCTATGCGCGAGCTCTTGGTCGAGATAGAAGCTCATGTGTTGCTTCCAGCGCAGCACAGCAATCGCTGCGTTGATCGCATTCATATCCGCTACTTGGATGTTGCTCCTGTACAGAGCCTCTTGGTCGTCATCCTGAAAGTCCAGCGAGCGGCCTAGATGATCATGCTTGTCCGCTGTAGCCAGCGTGACGCGGCACTTACCAAGCAGCGAAGGGGCACCAACCTCATCCTCGATCCGCGTGATGCCCATTCCCACGTCAATGAATGGCACATTCACCTGGCAGAGGTAGTCCGTGAGAGCCCTACGGGCTGATCCCCGATCAACAGCGATGAACACGAAGTCGAAGCCATCGAGCTCGTGAAGGTTGCTTTTATCCAGGTGATAGGGGTGAGGCACGATTCCCCAGCGCATCGGATCGTAGGCCTCTTTGAAGTATTCAACCTTCTTCATTTTGGCCCGCAGCTCGTCAAACGATGCCGCGCCCGGGGCACGGAATGCGTTATGAGCCTCGAAATCATCCTGGTCGAAAAGGTGAATTTCACGCACGGGCGTTTTAGCGATCAGGTCGAGGATGTAACCACCCGTCCCGCCCACCCCGACAATGGCCACCTTTGTGACTTCCAGACGCTGTGTAATCGCGGTGATCCCCGCTCTAGACGAAGCCGTGTCCGGGTATTTAAACACCGAGTTTTCATCACGCTGGGCATGTACGACATTTGTTCGCCCGTCAGCGTTCGGGAATTTCACTCGAGCCTGACTGACGAATAAGGTGTGGTAATGCGTGACCTTATCGTAGAAGTTACCCGGGGGCTGGTCGTCGGCCTTGTTCGACAAGTAGTGGTGCCCGACAAACTGATCGAACAGCGTCTGCTGGTTAGAGTGATTTACGACATGGTGCATCGGCTGGCCGCTAGCCATATGCGGATGCTCACCACGAAGCCAGAAGGTGTGATCATTAGGCCTGGTATCTTGCTCGCCCATTTCAGTATAGGGGCAGGTAAGGGTACCAAGGGTTAATTCGCCGGCCTGGTTGAGGTATGGGATCGAATGCACCAGCAAATGCTGGTGCTTAATCTCGATCTCGAACCCTTCCTCGATCAACCGAGCAATGGAGGGATTAGGAGCGATTGGTTTTGGCGACATCGAACTTCGTTCCGTTGAAGACTTCGACATCCTGACCTTCTACGAGCGTGCCATCGGGCAAGTGCGGGCCGACATAGGTGACTGTGTAAACGATATCTGCACTGACCTCCCCCGGTAACGCGAGCTGTACGACCTGCGCGTAGCTGATACGGTCGCCCTCAAACTCTTTGGGACGCGCATTGACAATGATGTGTTTGGCCTTCGGCTGCTGATCGTTGCCGTTGCCTGGGTTTTCCTGATGGTCTTGAGGCATTCTTGCTCTCCTGTTGGCTGTGGCCGTTAGAATCATGGCATATTGCCATCATCGGGATATGGAGGCATGGAAATGCTTTTCAAGTCCTAGTCAAAATGCATCCATAGCTAGACGGTGCCAGCGGTAGGGTTATCGAGCCAACCAGGCCGATCAGGCGGCATGGGATAGGGCTCATCGCCCGAAGCTATGCAAGCTTGCCCAGTTCCCGGAGTTGGCGCAGCTTATTGGGGGGAAGCTTCAGCTCCAGTGGTCGCCCGAGCAGATCGCTGGATGGTTGAAGCGCACATACCCGGACGCGGCCAATCAGGTGTCACATGAGACCATCTACCGCAGCCTCTTCATTCAGGCCCGTGGCGCATTGAAAAAGGAACTACTGGAGCATCTGCGCCGCAGCCGTGCCATGCGCCGGTCGCTCCATCACACCCAGAAAACCAACAACCACGGCCGCATCAACGACACTCTTTCCATCAGCGAGCGACCAGCCAGCGTTGAAGATCGCGCAGTGCCAGGTCACTGGGAAGGTGACCTGTTGTGTGGCAGCAAAAACAGTCAGATTGCCACGCTGGTAGAGCGCCACAGCCGCTACGTGATGCTGGTAAAAGTGGCTGGAAAAGACACCCAGACAGTAGTGGATGCGCTAATCGAGAACGCTCAGAGACTGCCTCAGGAGCTCTACCGCTCCCTGACCTGGGATCGAGGCAAAGAAATGGCCGCTCACAAACGACTCACTCTGGCGACGGACATCCAGGTCTACTTTTGCGATCCTCAAAATCCTTGGCAGCGGGACAAATGAAAACACCAACGGGCTGCTACGACAGTATTTCCCGAAGGGCACTGATCTCTCGCTTTATTCGCAGGACAAGCTCGACGAGGTCGCCCGGCAGTTGAATGAGCGCCCCAGGAAAACCCTGGGGTATGCCACGCCTGCCGAACGGTTTAACCAAGCTGTTGCGTCGACCGGTTGAAACCACAGCCGTTTTCTGCCTTTCGTCGTCGGCCGCACGGGCCGGTCGGGAGCTGCCTCCCAGCGACTCTTCAAGCTTTCAATAAGCTCGCCTCCCTACTACGCCCCAGTATGTTTGCCCTCCACCAATCCCCCGCGCTAGACTGTTCCCGTCGTGGTAAATCCACGGCCGGGCGTGACAACCCGGGAACTAGGAGCGCGGTAGCGCCATAGCGGCTAGTCAGCACTTCGGTGTCGGCTATGGCTTTTCTATGGTGGGCCGTGCGGGGCAGGCTTCGGCCTGGCCGGTTCCCTTGGTTCCCGGTTGTCACCCCCGTGCGGTCCACCTCCATTCCGCGTGACAACGGGTGGTGGTGGCTCCTTAATCGAACCAAGGAGCACAACCAGAATGCATTACCTCCTTTTTACGCCCGCGCCCCGCCCTGTCGTTTTGTTTGTTTCCGATTGTCGTGCCACTTCGCACTGCGAGGTCTGCCATGACTGAACTGCCTTCCAATCTCCTGACTTTTCCTTCCACTCCCCGTTCGCCTTGCTCGGCTGATCTATCGGAGTCTAGGCCCTTGGCCGAGGCGGAGATGCGTGCCGAGATGATCCGGGGACTGCTCTGTCAGCTGCTCGACAACGACGGCGTGCAGACTCTCGATTTGCGTGCCCGCCTGCTGAGCTACGCAGCCCAGGAACTGCTCGATGAAATGGTCGTGCTGTATCGCCAAGCACTCGGGGCGAGTTCGGCGCACGCCTGATTGATCTGGGCCGCCCTTTGCGGCGGCCCAGCTCTGTCCTTTTGCTGGGCTTGTCTACGCCGAAACGCCATTCTTACAATCGTGCTAAGCAAGTTGGAGAAAGGCAAAGCGGCGGTACGCGCCGCCTCGAACACATCAGATTATCGCCAAGCTCGGACAGGCCGAGTTCTTTCTGCTGCAAACATGACTGCCGTAAAATACTGCCGCCTTATCTCCAGCTCAACGAGACGCTTGTGACCCTGACTGATGCAACGATCGCACTCCTGCTTGCGGCCAAGTTTCACGGTACAGATATAGCAGTTAAAGCCACTGCCAGGCGTTGCTCCCGGCACCTCCCCCGCAGCAAACGCGACCTCATGTTTACCGTCATGAACAGCCGCGAGCCCCTGAAGCTCGTCCAGCACATCGCTCAAAACCTGGACTAGCTGCCGCTTCGAAGCCGCCTGCTGAGGGCCGGGTGCGGTGCTCCATTCCCCGATGCAACCGCACGGCTGGGTAACAAAGCGGTGGTGTGAAGGGGCCGACTACCTGAAAGCCCCTCCGGGTGGGTTCAGGCTTTCAACTGGCGCAGGCCATCGGCCAGCAGCCACAGGGCTCGGTTCAGGCGCTGATCCTGATCAATGTCCTGCACGGGGCGGGTACGCTGGCGGTGCCCGTTGCCGCCACGCCCGAGCAGGCCGCCGCGAATGAGGCTTTCCTGGGTGCGGTTGAACACACTCCACAGGTCGGCGCGGTTGTCGTCGAGGCGACGCGCGGCCAGCACCTGCGATTCGGTAATCGGTGCCGGCTTGGCGGGGTCGTCATATTTGAGGACCAGCGCGGCACGGGCGAACACTTCGGCCTCGCCACCATCCAGCGTGACGGCCCGCATGGCCTCGCCGGACGCCTGCACCTGCTCCTGCTCCTGCTCCTGCTCCTGCTCCTGCTCCTGCTCCTGCTCAAAACCCTGCAGCACCTCGTAGGCGCCGTCAATCACCTGGGCGATCACGTCACCCTTGTGTGGCACGCGCACGTCCGCCACGGCGTCGCCACACACCAGGCCATTCTGGCAGACGAAGCGAAACATCCCGGCCAACATCTGGTAGCTGCTGGTGCCGTCGTGCGAGTTCAGCAGGATGATTTTCGTTGGCCTCGCCTCGAGCGTCAATCTGGCTGACGTGGCGCAGGCGGATCATGTGCTTGGTGAAGTCGCGCCGGTCGTCTCGGCGCACTCGGGTCTGGCACACCATGAAGGGCTCGAAGCCTCGCCGCGCAACTCCTGCAGCACGGTCGCGGTGGGAAAGTAGCTGTAGCGCTCGGAGCGGCTTTCGTGCGGCGCCTCGGCAAAGATGGAAGGAGCCACGGCGCGAATCTGCTCATCCGACAAGGGCATGCCGAGCGCAGCACCGGAGAGCGGTACGAGAAGCGGGAAGCAAGTTGCATAGTCATTCACCTGACAAGGTTTGCAGGTGAAACCCCACCGGATTCCTAGATTCGGAGCCCGCTTTCGGCTCTTCCGGTGGGGTCGGCGCAGAGACCTGGCTGACCTCGTTGCCACCGTCTTTCCTGAGTTCATCGCCCGCAACGGTCAGGAGCGCGCGGACGGGTGCCGTCAAGGAGGCAAGCGCCGGGTGGTGCGGCCCGCAGGCGCAGCCGAGGACACGGCCCGGCGCGCCTTGATGGCCCGAGGCCGCGCGCTACAGTCGCGACCAGGTGATGAGGTCAGGCAAAGGCGGATCGACAGGCAATGGCCGCAGCATGGGCGCCGGCCCCACGCAAGCGCAGCGCGCAGGCCTGGTGCAGCCGGACCGAAGGCATCAGCCGAGCACAGCGAGGGAACGATTGAAGCCCAAAGGGGCGAGACTCGTGCAGCGAGGCTCGATGCACAGCACGACAGCGCGCCCGACGATAGGCGGGGATGCCCAAACAGCTGGAAGTACCTGAGGAGCAGTCAAACAATGTGGTCTGGGGTACCGACACTCCCAGCAGGGTCAAATAGGCTGAAGCGACTTCACCATAAGGGATGACACATGCCTACAGCGCAGACCACTACCCCGCAGCAAGCCTGCGAAAACATCCTGATCGACGAAAAGCGCTACAACACCGAGCGCGGCATTCTGCGTAGCGAGAACGCCGTAATCGATCGCCTGCTCACTCGCAGTCTCGAGCTGAAACCAGCCTACGGCGAGCTGCACGAGAAGCTGCACTCGCATCCACAGGCACTCAGGGTGTTCCTGCGCCTTTTGCTAAGTACCGCAGCCTTTTGGAACCTGGAAAGGATCGCCAAGTCCCGCGCTCAGCGCGGCGAACTCGTCGAGACCAACCGCCAGATCGCGCGAAAGGCCGACGAGTTGGCGCAGTTGCTGGTGCAGCGCTCCCGACTGCATGACACCTCCGGTTTCAGCAGCCGCACCCACTATCACGTTTGCGACGTGATCGAGGCGGCGGCCGGGAAGCACTCGCTGTTCAATGCCTATGTGAAGGAGCGCCTGGACGCCCTCTGCGGCCAGTTCGATCTGAAGTACTGGCCCTCGCTGGATCAGCTTGTCCGCGCCGTAGCCGCGGACGCAGAAAGTGCCACTCTGGCGGCCACCGATCCGCTTACCCTAGCCGCGACGGTCGCGGCGCGGTCTTCGCGGGCCGACTTCTTCAAGGCACTGTTCGCCGCCATCAAGGAAAACAGCGCACAGACCGGTGGGCAACTGCCCGAAGGCTTCCGTCTCACCGATGGGACATTGGCATCATTGGCGAACTGCGCGTTGGACCTGGGGCCGGACGAGCTGGCGGACAGCGCCTATGTGAAACGATTACGCCAGCACCTCCGCGAGGACGACAGATGATTTCCAAGCCGGCCGCATTTGGCGGCGCAGCAAAAGGGGGCCGAAGCCCCCTGTGGCTAGAGCAATCCCTGCTCTGCGAATGAAACGGTTGCATCGCCGCCTACGATGATGTGATCCAGCGTGCGCACCTCCACCAGCGCCAGGGCCTCCTTGAGGCGCTGAGTCAGGACTTTGTCCGCCCGGCTTGGCTCTGGATTTCCGCTCGGATGGTTGTGCGAGAAGATCACCGCCGCGGCGTTGACGCGCAGTGCCTCCTTCACCACTTCGCGCGGATACACCGAAGCCTGGTCGATCGTGCCGCGGAATAACTCCACGTACTCAAGCATTCGGTGCTGGCTGTCGAGGAACAGCGCCGCGAACACCTCGTGCTCGAAACCGACCAGCTTGGTGCGCAGGTAGTCCTTGACCAGCTCCGGCGAGGTGAACAGCGCCCCGCGCTGATATTTCTGATCAATCGCCTGGCGCGCCACGCTCAGAATCTGATCCACAGACGCCGGCAGGTAGCGCCCCTGCGCGTCACGCACCAGCAGGAAGGAATCGAACGAGGAAAAGGAAAGTTGCGACATGGTCGTGCTCCGGTTGCTCGGGCGGAATTGCCCGGAACCGGCGCCAGCACGGCGCAGCGCAGCTGTCAGGGGTCAACGACGGCCCCCGGGACGCCAGCGTGCACGCACGCGCAGCCCTTGACGGCGAGAACGCCGTGATACGGTGAAGGGAACAGCAAGACCGCCCCACTCCACCCATGCCACGGATCGGCAAGCGGAGCGCGCAGGCCCGCAAGGCCGGAGACATCAGGTATCAAAGCCAAATGGCCGCGACTCGGCACGAGACGCGGGGCGAAGCCCGCGAGCCCGACGGCGGCACGCCGGGACACTCTTCTGATCGAGAACATAGGAACTCACCACTTCAGACCAAAAAAACAAATTAAAAGACTGAGGCTCATCGGCGAAGACTGAACCTCCGTCTGCTCCCAGGCCAGTTGCGGATATCAGGTAAGGCGGGGCCCACCCGAACCCAACAGTCCCGACAGATTTATCTGTCAAGAGCATGCCTCGACGCTGCCATCCCGCTAGCCGCAGGTTAGATCCCCTTACCCAGCATCGTGCCGTTAACGGTTTTACCGTAAAGGTTTACCCCGGCATTGGCATGGTACTTATCGCGAGTTTTTTCCACCGAGCCATCAATCAGGCGCGGGTCCTGTGGTCGTTCGTGGCTGTTCATGAATGCCGCCACGTTCCAGGCGTCTTCGTCCGACAAAGTGCCGCCTTTACCCAGTGGCATGTTCTCCTTGATGAACGCCGCGGCCGTGTTTATCCGATGCATGCCTGCACCCCAGTTGAACGAGTCTGGGCCCCAAAGTGGTGGGAACACGTAATCGTCACCTGACTTCTGCCCTTCCCCGTTCGGTCCATGACAGACGGAGCACTGCGCGGCGTAAACCTGTTCGCCCTTTGCAAGGTCATAACCGCCTTCGGGTTGCGGCACTTCGGGATAGGCTCGGCCTGGCAGCTCCTGCCCAATAGGTGCTCCGGTTGCAAGCCAGTAAGAGTAGGCCGAGAGCGCGGCGATTACCGGCCCGCCAGTTTCGGGCGCCTTACCGTTCATGCTGAACTGGAAGCAGCCCTGCACGCGCTCGGCATAGCTGTTCACCTTGCCGTTCTTCTTTCGGTACGCCGGGTACATGGTGTAAGCAGCCCAGAGCGGTGCAGAGTTGGCTTTTCGACCTTGTTCGAGGTGGCAGTTCGCACAGGCCATGCCGTTGCCAACATAGTCAGGTGCGTGCTTCTTGGTATTGACGAATATGGCGCGTCCTTGCTGAACCAATTTTCCGTAGGCGTTATCAGGCAGTTCGCTTTCCTGGGGCGGCTGAAAGTACCGGCTGCTGGCGGGATCACCGGCCCCGGTGAGGATTTGAGACTGATCTTCCACCGCGATCTCGTCCGCGAACACAGGGAAGGCAAAAGCAATCAATAGTGCGCTTGTCTGGGGCTTCATTTTGCTGCTCCTGTGTCGGTCAGGCCTGCGAAATACACCGAGACGGCCTTGATCTCGTCCTCTGTCAGGCTGCGTGCGATGTGGCCCATCAAGTCGTTGGGATCATTCTTGCGGGTGCCCTGACGCCAGGCAGTCAGCTGCGACGACAGATACTGCGCGGACTGCCCGGCCAGCGGCGGAAAGGCGTCGCCGACACCCGTTCCGCTAGGGCCGTGACAGGCGACACACTCGGGGATATTGCGATCCCAGGCGCCACGCAGAGCAAGTGTCTCGCCAGGTCCTTCGACCAACGCGGTACGGTCGATTCGCTCGACCTGCGGCTGAGGCTTGCTAGCCAGCATGGTTGTAACAGCGTCCACTTCCTCGCGAGTCAAGGCAGCGGCAATGGGCTGCATGATTGGATTATCGCGCGCACCGGACGCGAAATCAGCCAGCTGCTTACGCATGTACGCGACCGGGCGTGAGAACCCGACGTGTATGTCCAAGGCGCGGTTGCGCCGTAGCGCACAGATAGTGTTTGCACTGTGTTGTAGCGACGCTATGGCGGGCCGTGTGAGGCAGGCTTCGGCCTGGCCGGTTCCCTTGGACGCCGGTTCTCACCCTTGCACGGTCCGCCACCTACGCTCGTGAGAAGGCTGGATGGCGGCTCCTTAACTGTCCAAGGAGCACCAATATTATGCGTTATCTCCTTTTTACGCCCGCGCCCCGCCCGGTCTTTTCATTGGCTTTAAGCTGTCTGGCCATTTCGCGCTGCGAGGTGTGCCATGAGTGAACTACGTTCCAACCTCCTACCTTTTCCTAACAATGCTCGCAGGTATCGCTCGGCTGATCTATCGGCGTCTGGGCCTTTGGCCGAAGCGGAGATGCGTGCCGAAATGATCCGGGGACTGCTCTGTCAGCTGCTCGACAATGACGGCGTTCAGACCCTCGATCTGCGCGCGCGCCTGCTGGGCTATGCGGCCCAGGAGCTGCTCGACGAGATGGTCGTGTTGTATCGCCAAGCACTCGGGGCGAGTTCGGCGCACGCCTGATTGATCTGGGCCGCCCTTTGCGGTGGCCCAGCTCTGTCCTTTTGCTGGGCTTGTCTACGCCGAAACGCCATTCTTCAATCGTACTAAGCAAGTTGGAGAAGGCAAAGTGGTGGGTACGCGCCGCCTCGAATACATCAGATTATCGCCAAACTCGGACAGGCCCAGTTCATTTCATTGCAAACATAACTGCCGTAAAATGCTCCCGCCTTTTCTCCAGCTCAAACGAGACGCTTGTGACCCTGATTGATGCGGCGATCGCACTTCTGCTTGCGGCCAAGCTTCACAGCACAGATACAGCAGTAAAAGCCACCGCCAAGCGTTGCTCTCAGCGCCTCCCTCGCAGCAAACGCGACCTTATGTTTACCGTCATGGACAGCCGCGAGCCCTTGAAGCTCGTTCAGCACATCGCCCAAAACCTGGACTAACAGCGGCTTCGACAGCGGCCGGCTGATCCGACGTCTCGATACAACTGTGCGTGTCAGAACAGCCGCGCACGGCTGAGATAATGACTGCTATTGAAATGAAGGGGCCGACTGCCTGACGGCCCCCTTTGGGTGGTGGTCAGGCTTTCAACTGGCGCAGGCCATCGGCCAGTAGCCACAGGGCGCGAATCAGGCGCAGGTCCTGGTCGATGCCCTGCACGGGGCGGGTGCGCTGGTGGCGCTCGTTGCCGCCACGCCCGACCAAACCGCCGCGAATGAGGTTTTCCTGGGTGCGGTTGAACACGCTCCACAGGGGCGCGGTTGTCGTCGAGGCGACGCGCGGCCAGCGCCTGCGATTCGGTAATCGGTGCCGGCTTGGCGGGGTCGTCATATTTGAGGACCAGCGCGGCACGGGCGAACACTTCGGCCGCGCCACCATCCAGCGTGACGGCCCGCATGGCCTCGCCGGACGCCTGCTCCTGCTCCTGCTCCTGCTCCTGCTCCTGCTCCTGCTCAAAACCTGCAGCATCTCGTAGGCGCCATCAATCACCTGGGCGGTCACGTCACCCTTGTGTGGCACGCGCAC
>NZ_QORI02000024.1 GCF_003325755.1 Pseudomonas sp. SST3
ATCATGGCGAAATCCAGGCCCCAGCTGGCGATGTTCGGTACCGCCTGGCCAAACGCAATACCCGCCAGGGTTGCCAGTTGCCAGCTCAGGTACATCGTCAGCGCCGCCCCGAAGAAGAACCAATGCTTGTACGGCGAGGCATCGTCGCGGGCGTAGCGATGCTGGATGACAGCGAATGCCTCATCGGTCAGCCAAAAGGCCAAGGGCACTCGCCAGCGGCTCGACAGATGACGCACGAACGGCTGCAGCGCCGCGCTGTAGAGCGCATGGCGCAGGTTGACGACGAAGGTCGTGAGCAACACGACGGCGGCGCCGACCCCACCGGTAATCAGAGTAATGGCGATGAACTGTGCAGAACCGGCGAAGACCAGCGCCGACATGCCAATGGTCTGCCAGGTCGAAAGGCCGGCCCCAATGGAGAGCGTGCCGAAGATGATGCCAAACGGAATCGCGCCGACGATCAGCGGGAGAATATCGCGACAACCATGCAAGAACTCTTGCAAGCGGGACATCATGGCTCCTTAGGTGTGCACCGCAAACGATGATGGGCTACGCGCCGCCAGTACGGTCGGAACATAGGGGCGAATACGGACTGATGACCGCGGTCGAACCGTCCATGGGACGACAGACATTATCCTATGTTGGTGTCGAGGGCGACGGGTGCAGCAGCGGTGCTCTCGCGAGCAGATCCCGCCTCGCTTGTGCCCTGGCCGGTCGCAACGGATCAGCCGTTGGCGCGCGATTCTAGCAGTGCTTTGACGGCGGGCCATTCACGGTCGGTAATGCTGAACAGGACAGTGTCGTCCAGCCTTCCATCAGCGAGGCGACGATGGTTGCGCAGCAGCCCTTCTCGCTGGGCGCCGAGTTTTTCGATGGCACGCTGGGAGCGCAGGTTGCTGGCAGCCGTTTTCAACTGCAGGCGCACCAGCTGCCACTCCTCGAAGGCGTGTCTGAGCAACAGGTACTTGATCGCAGTATTCAGACCGCTGCCGTGCTCGGTCCTGTCCAGCCAGGTCCAGCCGAGTTCACTGGCCGGCAGCGATGGATTGAAATCGGCGAAGCGGGTGGTACCGACGATGCGATCTCCCATGCGCAAGGTGAACACCACCGCCCGACCCTCGCGCTGTTCGCTGAGCGCGAAACGATACCAGTCCGGGCGCAGCGGGCCGTTGAGGTAGACCAGCTCGTCGCGGTTATGCTCGGCAAGCTCCACCAGGGCCGTGATATCGGTTTCTGCTAGCGGGTCCAGACGCAGGGCTCCCCGCTGCAATGTGACCGGGCGCGGCGTGAACATCAAAAGATCTCCTGATTACATGGGCGGAAGGGGCGCTGTTGTGATCGCAACACAGGTAGGAAGTGCCCGGAAACCAAGGCCATCTGTACGACACCGCCGACCCGAGGCAAGCCTGGTAACGTGACGCCCGACTGGCGGCAGAATACGGCAGCGATTTCGCGAGTGGCCAGACCAGCCAGCGGATCGTCTAGCCCGGGCGCTCTCGCCGATCCGCCTGTGGCCATTCATCTCATGCGACCATGGTCGCAGCCGCAACACGCTGGCCTCTTTTACTGCGAAACTTTGCAAATTCATTTATCAATAAGCGGCAGTCTTCCGGCTATCCCAGAACCTGCCGAGCTTGAACGGCCGACCGAGCGGCATCTCGGTCTGAACAGTCGCATTGCATCGCTGGCCCTGGTCGGCATAGCGCGCAATCGACCGCCATATCGGCTCGGGCTGGGGTCCGCTCTTCATTTGTTGTCTGGAGTTCGCATGTCGTTGTCCGGTGGGCTGATCGCGCTGGTCGCCTTCGCTTATATGGCCGTGCTGTTTGCCATCGCTTTCTACGGCGATCGCAACAGCGCACCGATGTCCCCGCGTATGCGCGCCTGGGTCTATAGCCTATCGCTGGCGGTCTACTGCACAAGCTGGACCTTCTTTGGCGCCGTCGGCCAGGCCGCCGAGCAGCTCTGGTCCTTCTTGCCTATCTATCTCGGCCCGATCCTGCTGATGCTGCTGGCGCCTCATGTGATTCAGAAGATGATCATGATCAGCAAGCAGGAGAACATTACCTCCATCGCCGACTTCATCGCCGCGCGCTATGGCAAGTCGCAGCTGCTGGCGGTAGTGATCACGCTGATCTGCCTGGTTGGCGTACTGCCCTATATCGCACTGCAGCTCAAGGGCATCGTGCTTGGCGTGAACCTGCTAATCGGTAACCACGGAGAGGCGGCAGCCGGTTCCGGTGCGCAGGACACCGCGCTGATCGTCTCGGTGGTGCTGGCGCTGTTCACCGTGCTGTTCGGTACGCGCAATCTGGACGTCACCGAGCATCACCGCGGCATGGTGCTGGCGATCGCCTTCGAATCGCTGGTCAAGCTGTTTGCCTTCATCGCGGTCGGCGCCTTCGTCACCTTCGGTCTGTATAACGGCTTCGGCGACCTGTTCAATCAGGCTTACGACTCGTCTGAGCTGGTTGGGTACTGGGAAGAAACCGTGAACTGGCCGTCGATGCTGGTGCAGACGACCGTCGCGCTGATGGCGATCGTCTGCCTCCCGCGCCAGTTCCACGTGACTGTGGTGGAGAACATCGAGCCACGCGATTTCCGTCTGGCGCGCTGGGTATTTCCGTTGTACCTGGTTCTCGCCGCCATCTTCGTCATTCCGATCGCCCTGGCCGGGCAGATGCAGCTACCGGCGGGCGTCAGTTCCGACTCGTTCGTGATCAGCCTGCCGCTGGCCGAAGCGCATCCGGCGCTGGCAATGCTGGCGTTCATCGGCGGCGCCTCGGCGGCAACCGGCATGGTCATCGTCGCCAGCGTGGCGCTGTCGACCATGGTGTCCAACGACATGCTGCTGCCCTGGTTGCTGCGTCGCAAGGAGGCCGAACAACCCTTCGAGGTATTCCGCCACTGGATGCTGTCGGTGCGCCGCATCAGCATTGTCGCCATTCTCTTGCTGGCCTATGTGAGCTACCGATTGCTCGGGTCCAGCGCCAGCCTGGCAACCATCGGCCAGATCGCCTTCGCCGCGCTGACTCAGCTGGCACCGGCCATGGTCGGTGCGCTGTACTGGAAGCAGGCCAACCGGCGCGGCGTGTTCGCTGGCCTCGCCGCCGGCGCGCTGGTCTGGGTGTACACGCTGATTTTGCCGCTGCTGGGCTGGCCACTGGAGATGTTCCCCGGCCTGCAGTGGATGTACACCACCGAGCTGCCGTTCGATACCAGCGCGTTGACGCTCGGCGTGATGCTGTCGCTGGTGAGCAACGCGACACTGTTCTTCTGGGTGTCGATCCTGTCGCAGACTCGCGTGGCCGAGCATTGGCAAGCCAGTCGTTTCATCGGCCAGGAAATCCACGCCACGCCGAACGCCCGCCGGCTGCTCGCGGTGCAGGTCGAGGACCTGCTTTCTCTCGCCTCACGCTTCGTTGGCGCAGAGCGGGCGGAGCTCAGCTTCCAGCGCTTCGCCCGGCGTCATGGTCATGATTATTCGCCCAAGCAGCAGGCCGACGGTCAATGGATTGCGCACACCGAACGGCTGCTGGCCGGTGTCCTGGGCGCGTCCTCGACCCGGGCCGTGGTCAAGGCCGCGCTGGAAGGCCGGGACATGCAGGTCGATGACGTGGTGCGCATCGTCGGCGAGGCCTCCGAGGTGCTGCAATTCAACCGGGCGTTGCTGCAGGGGGCTATCGAGAACATCACCCAGGGCATCAGCGTGGTCGACCAGTCGCTGCGGCTGGTCGCCTGGAATCACCGCTATCTGGAGATCTTCGACTACCCGGACGGGCTCGTGTACATCGGTCGGCCCATCGCCGACATCATCCGCTACAACGCCGAGCGAGGCCTTTGTGGTCCCGGCGACGCGGATACCCACGTGGCCAAGCGGCTGTACTGGATGCGCCAGGGCCGTGCGCACACCTCCGAACGCATGTTCCCCAACGGCAGAGTGGTCGAACTGATCGGCAACCCGATGCCGGGCGGCGGCTTTGTCATGAGCTTCAGCGATATCACTGCCTATCGCGAGGCGGAACGGGCGCTCAAAGACGCTAACGAAAGCCTGGAGCAGCGCGTCGCCGAGCGCACCCAGGAACTGTCGGAATTGAACAAGGCACTGACCCAAGCCAAGAGCACCGCCGAGGCCGCCAACCAGTCGAAGACGCGCTTTCTCGCAGCAGTCAGCCACGACCTGATGCAACCGCTGAATGCCGCGCGGCTGTTCTCTGCCGCCCTCTCCCATCAGCATGAGGCGTTGCCAGCTGAGGCCCGGGATCTCGTGCACCACCTGGACGGCTCGCTACGCTCGGCTGAGGATCTGATATCCGACTTGCTGGACATTTCCCGCCTGGAGAACGGTCGCATCACGCCCGATCGCAATCCTTTCCCGCTGGCCACCCTGTTCGACACGCTGAGCGCTGAGTTCACCGTGCTGGCCGCCGAGCAAGGCGTCGTTTTCAAGGTGCATGGCAGCCGGCTGCGGGTCGATAGCGACATCCGCCTGTTGCGCCGAGTGCTGCAGAACTTCCTGACCAATGCCTTCCGCTACGCCAAAGGCCGCGTGGTGTTGGGCGTACGCCGTCAGGGCTCTTCCTTGCGGCTCGAGGTATGGGACCGCGGCCCGGGTATCGCCAAAGACAAGCTTCAGGTGATCTTCGAGGAATTCAAACGTCTGGACAGCCACCAGACCCGTGCCGAAAAAGGCCTGGGCCTGGGTCTGGCGATTGCCGACGGCTTCTGCCAGGTCCTCGATCACCCGTTGTCGGTACGCTCATGGCCTGGCAAGGGCAGCGTGTTCAGCGTGACGGTCCCAATCGCCAGCAATGTCGTTCGGCAGGTCAAGACCAATGGCAACGGCGAAGCGCAACAAACCGCACTAACCGGCATTCAGGTGCTGTGCATCGATAACGAAGACAGCATTCTGGTCGGCATGCACAGCCTGCTGTCGCGTTGGGGTTGCCAGGTCTGGACTGCCAGCAACCGGGCCGAATGCGAGGCGTTGTTGCGGGAGGAATGTACGACCGCAACTGGTGCTGGTCGACTATCACCTGGATCATGGCGAAACCGGTTCCGACCTGATGGCCTGGCTGCGCACCCGTCTCGGCGAGCCGGTACCGGGTGTCGTCATCAGTGCCGACGGGCGCCCCGAACTGATCGCCGCCATCCACGCAACGGGATTGGATTTCCTTGCCAAGCCGGTCAAACCAGCGGCTTTGCGCGCGCTGATGAGCCGTCACGTGCCGCTGCACTGAAGCAGACTTGCGCCAGGGCAAGTCTGCGCCAAGCGCGACGGCTAGACTGAAACCGTCCGAAGCTGCCGGCATATCCCGCACATGACCCTTGAACTGTTGCTGAACCTGGCCACCGCACTGAGCGTTGGCCTGCTGATCGGTACGGAGCGCAGCTGGAGCGGGCGCGATAATGCCGGGCAGGAGCTGGCCGGCATTCGCACCTTCGGCCTCGCCGGACTGTTCGGCGGCCTGGCGACGCTAAGCGCCATCCATTTCGGCGCAGCCGCATGGATCGCGACGTTCGTCGCGCTCGCCCTGCTGACCATCGCTGGCTATGTGATCGAGTCCCGCACTTATGCCGACCATGGCATGACCACCGAAGTGGCGCTGTTGCTCACCTTCCTGCTCGGCAGTCTCGCCGTCGCTGAAATGCGATTGCTGGCCGCTTCCGTTGCCGTTGTGGTGGCACTGTTGCTGAGCCTGAAAGCGCGACTGCACGGCGCGTTGCGCAAGCTAAGCGAGGCCGAACTGAGCGGCGCACTGAAGCTGCTGTTCATTTCGGTGGTGTTGTTGCCGGTGCTGCCGAGTCAGGGTTACGGTCCCTGGCAGGCGTTCAACCCCTATACCACCTGGTGGATGGTGGTACTGATCGCCGGCATCGGCTTCGCCGCCTATGTCGCCATACGTGTGCTGGGCACCCGTCACGGATTGATGGTCACCGCGCTGCTCGGCGGTATTGTCTCCTCCACCGCCATGACCATTACCCTTGCCCGCTTGAACACCGAAAAGCTGCGGCCGGCGTTGGCCGCGGGCCTGCTTGCGACTTCGGCATTGATGTTTCCGCGGGTGCTGCTGGAAGTCGGCTTGATCAACCGAGCGCTGCTGCCGTCGCTGCTGGCCCCGATGTTGACCGCCGGGTTGATCTACACGGCCGGAGCGCTGTTCTATTACCTGCGCGCCGGGCAACAACCTCCGAGCGGTGCCGAACCACCCTTGAAGAACCCCTTCGAGCTGGGCCCAGCCCTGCGCTTTGCCGGCCTGCTGGTGATCATTCTGTTTCTAGTCGAAGGCGCACGGCGATTGCTGGGTGATACCGGCATCTATCTGGTCGCACTGCTCTCAGGACTGACTGACGTAGACGCCATCACGCTGTCGCTCTCGAACAGCGCCCGGACCGACCTGAGCGAAATGGTCGCGGTCCGCGGCATTTTTCTTGCCGCGCTGAGCAATAGCTTGGTCAAGGCCGGGCTGATTCTGTTCATCGGTGGTCGTGCGATGGCGGTGCTGACGCTGCCGTTCATGCTTGGCGGCCTAGTCGCCGGGCTCGCGGTACTGTGGCTGGCATGAGGTAGCGCGACGCTCAATCCTCGGCTTCTTCCAGCGGCGTTTCGGCCCCGGCGCGCTCCAGCCAATCGGCCGGCAATCGCTTGCTGGCACGGGCGCCCAGCAGTTTCAGCTGCTCGGCGCGCCCCACCAGATTGCCGCGTCCGTCGGTGAGCTTGTTACGTGCGCCAATATAGGCCTTATCCAACTGCTGCAGACGATTGCCGATCTCGTCCAGATCCTGGATGAACGCGGCGAATTTGTCGTAGAGCGCACCGGCGCGCTCGGCGATCTCTCGGGCATTCTGGCTCTGTCGCTCCTGCCGCCAGAGGCTGTCAATCACCCGCAGCGTGGCGAGCAAGGTGGTTGGGCTGACGATCACGATGTGTTTGCTATACGCCTCTTGGAACAAGTCGGGATCGCCCTGCAACGCTGCGGCGAACGCCGCCTCGATCGGCACGAAGAGCAGCACGAAGTCCAGACTCTGCAGCCCCTCGAGACGCTGATAGTCCTTCAGCGACAAGCCCTTCAGATGATTGCGCAGGGACAGCACATGCTGTTTCAGTGCCAGTGCGCGGCTGCCTTCGTCTTCGGCGCAAGTCAACGCCTGATAGGCCGTGAGACTGACCTTGGCGTCCACCACCACCTGCTTGTTGCCCGGTAGCTGGATCAGCACATCAGGTTGGAACCGTTCGCCGTCGGCACTCCTCAGGCTGACCTGCGTGTGGTATTCGCGCCCTTTCTCCAACCCGGCATGTTCAAGTACCCGCTCGAGGATAAGCTCGCCCCAGTTGCCCTGGGTCTTCTGCCCTTGCAGGGCGCGGGTCAGGTTGGTCGCCTCGTCGCCCAGCCGCTGGTTGAGCTGCTGCAGCCGCTCCAGCTCTTTGGCCAGCGAAAAGCGCTCACGCGCCTCATTCTGGTAGCTTTCCTCGACGCGCTTTTCGAACGACTGGATGCGCTCCTTCAGCGGATCGAGCAGCTGTCCGAGGCGTTCATGGCTGGCCTCGGCAAAGCGTAGTTCGCGCTCTTCGAAGATCTTTCCAGCCAACTCGGCGAACTGCGCGCGCAGCTCGTCCCGGGCGCCCTGCAGGTCTTCCAGGCGCTGCTCGTGGGTCTTCTGCTGTTCATTGAGCTCAGCGGTAACCGCTGCATGCGCGGCGCTCAGCGCGCGTAGCTCGGACTGCTGCGCATCACGCTCGGCTTCCAGGTCGTTGAGCGCATCGCGCGTTTCCAGACGCTGCGCCTGGAGCCACTCGGCTTCGCGGCGCAAGGCTGCCAGCTCGGCCTGCAGCGCCGCGCGAGACTCACTGAGGTCGGCATGGGCAAGGCGACCGGCCTCGAGCTGCGCACTCAAGCCCTCCTGCGCCATGGTGGCCTGAGTGAGGCGCTCGTCGAGCAAGGCAAGCTCGGCCTGGCGCTGGGAGAGACGATGCTGCAGAAACATGGCGAGAGCGGCCAGCAGCATACAAAGGGAACCAAGGCCGGCGAGCAGATAGGTGGGATCGAGAGGCATGAAGGGCTCCGGCTGAATTGCCCGGCAGTATAGCCAGCCGAGATGTGCCGGTCAGGCCGAACGCTTTGTCCAGGCCGCGCGGGCTTCCTTGCCGAATAGCCCGCAGGCCATGCAACCCGCTGGAAGGAAGTTCTAACGCTTGGCGAGGAACCGCTTAAGAACCCGCGAGGCTTCGGCAGATCCTTGCGCAGCGGCTTGCTCCAGCCAATGCCTGGCCTTACCCGGCTCGCGATATTGAGGCTGGCAGTACAGCTGCCCTAGCTCCAGTTGTGCCTGGCAATCGCCCGCGCGAGCGGCCTGCCGTAGCAGCTCGAAACCAATGCGCCGATCACGCTGGCTGTCGCAGTCCGTGCAAAGCAGCCGTCCGAGGCGACTCTGCGCTTCGACCACACCTTCGAGCGCCGGCTGCTTGAGCATCCGGCCTGCGATTCGTTTGACACTTTTGGTCTGTCCTAGACGGTGGCTGTCGAGCAGCCACAGCGCCATGCGCAACGGCAGGCGCGGAGAAGTTGAAGTGCTATCGACCGTAGTCGATGCGAGAGGACGCGTTCTCATGGTCACCGAAAGCTTCGGGGGGACAAGGGCGCGCACTCTACTCTTTTTTTTCAGAGAGTTAAAGACTTGAAAAAAAACTTAAACAGAGAACCGGATCACACAAAAAATTAATCCACAGAAGCTGTGGATAACTCGGTGGACAAACAGGTTACAAATTTCGCTAGGGCCTATGGTTAGCGGCCTGCGGTTAAACTGGCGCTTTTTTCACCAATGAAAAATATCCTTATTTATCAGCAAGTTATTATCGATCTATGCCCTGGCGTGGTTTGCGACAGTTCGTCATAAGCGCTTGACAAGGCCCCCCGACGAATGTGCACAAGTTTGGCACGCCAAGCATGAAGTGCCCGTTCCAAGCGGTTTTGAGCAGCCAGGTGGCTATGAGCAAGGAACTTTCGGCGGCATGACCGGTCGTCGGCCGCACCAATACAGGGCACATCGCCTAGGTGCAGCCGCCGGCTTATGCTGATGCATCGATCACAACGGGAAAGGTCATGTCGAAACGGCGGAAAGTCCTGCTTCTAGCGGTGGTAGGGTTGCTTCTGATCATCCTGGGCATCGGTGTCTATGGCGGCTTGCGCTGGCAGCAACTCAAGCGCGAGTTGGGCATCGTCACGCTGAACATCAGCGGTGTTCACTTATCGAATGATCAGCTTGAGGTGCGACAAATTGTCTTGATTCGACAGCCTGCAGGCGACGAACGGCTCTCGGTGCAGGTCGATTCCCTCCGGCTCGGCGTGGAAAGCTGGTGGCGACCGCTTCCGTTTCGCTCGCTGAGCATCAAGCACCTCGAAGCCCAATGGCAGCCGACACCCGGCGCTCAAACCGCCGATGCCCCGCTGGCCGTCCCTGATCGGCAGCAACTTGAACGCTGGGCGACCTGGGTGCCGCGCTTTGGACATATCAGCTCGTTCAACCTGACCCTTCCTTGCGAAAGCGGCACCTGCCGAGGACAAGGTGAAATGAGCTGGCGGCAAGCGGAGGACGCGGTGTTGCCGGTCACGCTGAACCTTCAACTTCGGCGCGAGGCGCACCGGCTGGCATTGCTACTGAACGCCTACGAACAAGCCCAGGAAACTCATGTGAATCTGCAGCTGGTGCTGGACGGCCAGCAGCGCCTGACCATGCAGAACCAGCTGGCGGCATCTGCCGACACGACACTGTGGCGCGGCACACTGGCCATGAGCGAGCTGCCGGAAGCACCATGGCTGATGGACTGGCTCGGCGACTGGTTGGCCTATGAGCCGCCGGCTCTGCCCGAGTTGCCTGAGCAGATGCGTATCGGCGCCGGCTGGGCGCTGCAGGTCGATACAGAGGACCTGACCGGTAGCTGGCAAGCTCTGGACGGCGAGTTTCGCCTGTCCGCCAATTTGCCCGCGCCCTGGCCGGTCGTGGGCATCGGTCAGGTGCAAGGACAGCTCGACGTCACCGCCAAAGCCGACCGTGGCACCTGGATCCCCACCGAACTGACCACCGATCTGCTGCTGCGACCGGCGGCAGCGCTGGTCGCCGAACTCCCGGCAGAGCTGAGACCCGATGCGGTCAGCCTGCAAATCACGCCCGCCGCGGCCAACCAACCGGCTGCGGCGCTGCCTTTGCAGGCGCAGCTAGCCGTCAGCGGCCCCACGTCGCTCACGCTCCGCAGCCAACTCGTGCTCGGGATCGCCGCGCCCTACGGGCTATCGTTCGAACAGACCCGAGTTCGCGTGCAAAGCGCCGAACTCTCTTTGCCTGAGATGAGCTTGAAAGGTCTCGAGGCCGACCTGCGACTGCATGGCCACGCCTCCGCAGAAACCGCTTCCGTTCGGTTCGACAAGGGTTCGCAAATTGCCCTGATGCGCTTCACCAGCGGCACGGATCTGGTGGCGAACAGAGTACAACTGAACTTATCCGGCCTCGATATTGAAACGAAGTTCTCAAATCGCGAGTTACAGACCCTATCGACCGAAGGCCAAGTCGCGATGACCATTGCCGAACTCAGGCAGCCGTCGCTGCGACCACAAGGCTGGCGCTGGAGCGGCCGAGTCGATGCCGGACGCGAACGGCTCTTGCTTGAGGGGCCGCTGAGTAACGACGCCGGACTCATCCTGCCGCTGACGCTCGACCGTAACTGGTCCCGCAAGACGACCCGATTGAACCTGAGCCTTCCCGAACTCTTCCTGCGCGCAGGCAATCCCTTGGCCGCCACACTTGCCGATTGGCCACAGGTGCTGGAGCTGAACACCGGAAGACTGCAGGGCCAGGGACAGTTCGACCTACCGGGCGATGGCCCTCTCGAGGCAAAGGCGACGCTCAGTGCCAAAGGACTCGGCGGCATCTATGACCGCACCGAGCTGCGGGGGCTGGACACGACACTATCGGTCGCGCTGCGGCGAGATCAGTTGCACCTGGACATAACCGAACTGACGCTGCAGGAAGCCAATCCCGGCTTCACCTTCGGTCCGCTGCGGTTCAAGGGTGAATATGCCGGCAATATGGATCACCTCGACCGGGGCCGGCTCGCCTGGACAACAGCCGAGCTGCAACTGCTCGGCGGGCGCCTCTGGCTGGACCCGGGCAAACTTGACCTAGCTGATGACACGCAACAGCTGAGCGTCCATCTGCGTGGCCTGCAGCTACCGCTGTTACTCGAGGCCTATCCCACCGAGGGACTGTCCGGCACGGGTATAATCGACGGCGAATTGCAGCTGCGGCGCAGCCCGGCAGGCATAAGCATCGAACAGGGCTCGCTAAAGGCGCGCGAGCCGGGGGGCGCCTTGCAGTTTCGTTCGGCGAAGATTCAGGCGCTGGGTCAGTCCAACCCGGCTATGCGGCTAGTGACCGAGGCACTGGATGACTTCCATTACGATCTGCTCGCCAGCGATGTGCGCTATGCCACCGATGGCACACTCAACCTGGGCCTCAAGCTGCACGGGCGAAACCCGGCCTTGGAAGGTGGCCGCCCGATCAACTTCTCGATTAATCTCGAAGAGGACATTCCGGCTCTGCTAACCAGTCTGCAGTTGTCCGATCGGGTCAGCGAAACCATTCAACGACGCGTGCAGGAACGCCTCAGATGAGGCACTGTAGCGACACCCCCGACCAGGAGAAGACCGTCATGCGGTTGTGCCACCCCATCAGCGTTCTGACGCTGGCTCTGCTGGCCAGCGCCTGCACTCCCCGAGTGGAACTGGCCGTGCCCAACGAGCCGATCAACATCAACCTCAACGTGAAGATCGAACACGAGATCTACATCAAGGTGGACAAGCAGCTCGACTCGATCATCAACGAAGACAGCGGATTGTTCTGAGGAGCCTTATGAAAACCTACCTGAAGCTCGGAACCCTGCTCATGGCGCTGTGCCTGGCCCTGCCTGCCGCTGCCATGTCGCTCAACGAAGCCATGGCCGCGCTCGGTCAGGCCAAGGCCAGCGGCCAGCTCGGCGAAAGACCCGACGGCTATCTCGGTGTGGTGCAAAGCGATGGCCAGGCCGAGGAGATCGCCAGCCAGATCAATCAGGCCCGGCGCGCCGAATACCATCGTCTGGCGCAGAAAAATGGCATCAACGTCAGCGATGTCGAAGCGATCGCCGGGAAGAAAGCCATCGAGAAAACACCACCCGGCCAGATCATCCAGCTCAACGGTACCTGGGTAAAGAAGTAAGCGAAGAACTCGCGGGGTGCTGATCAGCACCCCGCATGGCTGTCGTCAGAACCAGGCCGAAACCGTCAGTGAACCGAACTGATCATGCTCGTCCTGACCATGAAATTCCCGAGTTCGCCAGACGCTGGCGAACGCCAGCTGCCAGCTGTTCCAGGTCAATGCGATACCGGCCTTGGCGTCACCCACCCACTCTCGACTGTCTACCGAATGGCTGCTCTTGAAGGTGTTGCCTTCGAGCAACATGTTCTGCGCCATGTATCGGCCTTCGACGTTAGCGAAGATGTTCCAGGCGAACCCGCCACCGCGCGTGAAGAACATGCTGCCGCTCTGCGCTGGCGCCACTGCCGGGATGCTGAAACTACGCGCCAGGCCCTGGCCGATGCGCAGCCCCAGCCCGGCAGAGCCGTAGGTATACAAATTGCCCAACGAGAAGCCCGCGCTCGGCCCGTACTCGAATTCCAGTCCGGCAAAGCGTTGCTGCAACCACCAACGGTGCTGGTAGGCCAGATTGACGAAGGGCTCGTTACGCAGCTGGTTGTCCCAGCCCTTGGGCTCATCGCTGTCGGTGACTTCATGGACCCGGCGCTGGATCTTCTTGCCGCCGGCGGCAGGCCCGACGATTCCCACGTCCAGATGCAAACCGCTTGCACTGCGCCAGTCTTCATACTGATGACCAGAAAAGATCGACATCCCGGCGAACAGCAGCCCGGCATAGGGACGGTCGTCCTCGATCAGTTCAGCCCGCTCGATATCGTTTGGTGTGTAGATCTGATGCCCCAGCCGGTAAGCGACGTTGTCCACCTCGGCGGCACGCCAGCCCGGCAGCACATCGGCAAACTGGCGCGACCAGTGATCGGCATCGGGTTCGAACGAGCGCATCAGTTCGAAGCCGTTGGTGTAGTGCCCATCACTGCCGGTAGCAATCACATCGTTTTCGATTTTCAGGGAATACAGGTCAGCCTGACTGACTACCGGAACACAAGCGACGAGTACGGCGAGGGAAACGCGAGCGTGCAAGCGCGGGATTGCCATGGCCCAGCTCCTTGGTTACATGCAATAGGGAATGTATGCATGTTTTAGAGCACAGCGTGCCGCCAAACGTTCACAGATGCGCCATAGACCAAGTATCAGTAGGCTGGCCCTTGCACAGAGCCTAGCCCACCGAATCGAGCGCTGCCGGTCAACTGCCTATTACGCCACCATCGTCCTTGGTGATCAGGATCGTGGAAGCGCGCGGGCGCGTCTTGCCATCACTGGCCGGGAAACTCAGCTCGGGGTGCTGCACGTTGATCCACATGGCGCGGTAGTCCGGGCTCCAGGTGATACCGGTGATCTCGCACCCGCGCGGGCCGACCAGGAAGCGCCTAACCTCGCGGGTTCGGGGATCAGCACAGAGCAGCTGGTTGGTCCCCATGGCCTGCATCGCCGCTTCCTCATCACCGTAGTCGGTCTGGATCCACAGCCGGCCGGCATTGTCGAACGCCAGCCCATCGGGCGACGAAAAGATATCCCCGTTAATGGTGCCGGTCAGGTTGGCCGGCACCGGCTGGCCCTCTGCGGTCCTGGCGCCAGGCTGCTCACCCGCCAGCAGGAAGATCTCCCAGGTAAACGTGGTGGCGGTCGGATCAGCGCCCTGCTCGCTCCAGCGCAGGATCTGCCCGTGCAGGTTGACTGGCCGTGGATTGGCCTTGTCGGTGGGCCATTCCACGCCGCGGTTATCGTTGTTGGTCAGCGTCACATAGACCTCGCGGCTGCGCGGGTGCACTGCCACCCACTCCGGCCGATCCATGGGCGTTGCGCCCACATGGTCGCCAGCAGCACGGGCGTTGAGCAGCACTTCAGCCTGATCGGCGAAGCCGTTCTCGGCAACTAGGCCATTCTGCCCGTGAACAAGTGCCAGCCACTCGCCGCTGCCGTCTGCATTGAAGCGCGCTACATACAAGGTGCCGCTGTCCAGCAGCTGCCGATTGGCTTGATCGTCACCCGGCACGTAACGGCCGCTGGGGACGAACTTGTAGACGTACTCGCCCTTGGTGTCGTCGCCTGAATAGAAGGCCATGCGCCCGTCCTCGCCCAGCGAAAGCACCGAGCACTCGCGACAATAACGGCCGAACGCGGTGCGCTTGACCGGCTTGCTCTGCGGATCGAACGGATCGACCTCGACCACCCAACCAAAGCGGTTCGGCTCATTCACATGGCCACCGTGGGGTTGCGACGGGTCCGGCGTGGCATTGAAACGCAGGTCGGCGGTTTCCCAGCCGTAGAGTTTGCTCAGGCCCTTGCCCTCGATGCCATAGCGCTTGTGTGATACGCGCCTGGCCATGTCCTCGGCGTCATGGTTGACGAAGTAGTTGTGCCAGTTCTCCTCGCACACCAGATAGGTGCCCCAAGGCGTGAAGCCGCTGGAACAGTTATTCAGTGTGCCGATGATTTCGCGCCCGCTGGGGTCGGAAGCTGTTTTCAGCGCGTCGTTGCCGGCCAGGGGGCCGCTTACGGCCATGGGCGTCATTGCCGAGATGCGGCGGTTGTAGCGCGATGGCATGACCCGCTGCCATTGACCCTGCGTGTCTTTTTTCACTTCGATAACGCTGACGCCGTGGGCCGCCTGCTCCTTGCGCACCTCATCCAGCGGGCGCTTGCCGTCGACGAAGGTTATGCCGTTGGGGTGCAGGGGCGGGTTGACGTATTCGTGGTTCATCACCAACAGGCCGTGGCTGTCGGGGTTCTCGGGAAACGGAAAGAAGTGCATGCCGTCATGGTTGTCGCCGGCCTGCTTGAGCTGAGCCTGCCAGTCGTCGCTGGCGTCCGGGTTCCACTCCGGGGCGTCGGCCATGACGGCATCCCCCCAGGAAAAGAACGTCCGAGCACTGTAGCCCGGCGCTACCTGCACGCTGTCGAAGGCCGGGTCGAGCTGCGTCGGGATGCCCTTGAAACCGATCAGCGACTCGGATTGCACGGCGCTGCGACAGGCGCCCAGGCTGCCGCCGAGAAAGCCCAACGCGGCAAGGCCCATTCCGCCCTTCAGAAGGTTGCGCCGGCTGCGATCGACCAACTGCTCCAGCGAGGCGTTAGCGCTCGGGTTGATCGTCTGGTCGTCCAGGGCAGAAAGATTGGCGTGGAAACTCTGGAAATTCTGGTTCATTGATGGCTCGTTCTGCAAAGTGGGTCCAGCCGCATCACTGGATGCGGTAGTGAAAGGTGTTCTTCACCTCGGGAACGGTCACGGCGCGACCGTCGACGATCCGAGGTTGGTAGCGAAAGCTTTTGGCAGCCGTAATCGACGCCCGGATAAACAGTGGGTGGCAGTCGTCCAGCGCTTTTGGGTTCTCGATCCGTCCCTGCGGGTTGACCGAGTAACTGACGGTGCAGGTGCCTTCGATGCCTTTGTCCAACGCTCGCGATGGGTAGTCAGGTGCGTCTTTGGCAATGGGCAAATACTGGCGGCTCGCCGCTGCAGCGGCCTCCTGTCGCGCCCGCTCGGCTGCGGCCGACGCTTCGGCACGTGCCGCCTGTTGGCGCTGTTGTTCCTCTCGAGCCAGTTGCTCGCGACGTTCGGCTTCGCGCTGCTGCCGCTCGACCTCGATCCGTTCCTGCCGTTCGCGCTCCAGCTGCTCTTTGCGCTGCTGCTCTTTAACGCGTTGCTGCTCTCTGATACGCGCCTCTTTCGCCAGCCGTTCTTGCTCGGCGCGCTTGTACGCCAGCTCGGCCTGTTCCAGGCGCTGCTGTTCGACCTGCGGTTCTTCGATGGATTTTTCCACCAGCGGTTCCGGGGCTGGTGTCGGTTCGGGCTCGACCACGGTTTCGGTAATCGGCGTAGGGGTCGGCAGGCTGATCAGCTGGGTCTTCAGCACCTGCGTCTGACTCGGCGCGTTCAGCTCCGGCGTCCAGCCGTGCAGCAACAGACCGAACACCGCTGCGTGTAGCGCGACGGTCGCCACGGCGGCGCCGACATGGCGGCGCCATTGCGGCCGGGCTAGCGGAAAGCTGGGCAGGGGCATGCTCAAACTGCTCATGGTGCCAGCTGCCCGGACGGCGCCTCGGTAATCAGACCGAGATTCATCACCCCGCCGCGCTGCAGCTCGGCGATCCCGGCCACTACGCGGCCATAGTCAGCAGCATCATCGGCACGCACGTAGACCTGGGTGTCGCCGCGCTCGGCGATGATTGCTACGACTTTCTCGCGCATTTCCTCAAGGTCGATAGCGCTGTCGGTCTGATCTTCAGCATTCAGTTCGGTGCCAAGGTGCCAGTAGAAGCCTCCGTCGGCCTTAACCGAGAGGGTCAGGATCTGCCGCTCGTTCTCGGTGGGCATCGCCTCGGCCGCCACCTTGGGCAGCTCGATCTTCACGCCCTGCACCAACATCGGCGCGGTCACCATGAAGATCACCAGCAGCACCAGCATCACGTCGATGTAAGGCACCACATTCATTTCGGCTTTGGGGCCGTGTTTACGCTGCGGTTTGACCAGCATGGCGAAGCTCCTTCAGGCGGCAGCGGCGACGCTGGGCGAACCGGCATGCAATCGACGATGCAGGCGTGCCTGTAGCTCATTGGCAAAGCTGTAATAGCGGGCACTCAAGGTCTGGCCGCGGGCAGAGAAACGGTTGTAGGCCATCACCGCCGGAATTGCCGCGAACAGGCCGATGGCCGTGGCGATCAGCGCTTCGGCAATGCCCGGAGCAACCGTGGAGAGCGTCGCCTGCTGCACCATGGACAGGCCCAGGAAGGAGTTCATGATCCCCCACACAGTGCCGAACAGGCCGATATAAGGGCTGACCGAGCCGACCGTGGCGAGGAACTGCAAGCCACCTTCCAAACGCTCTTCTTGCTCGGAAATCGCGACATACAGGCTGCGCTCGACCCCCTCGATCACCGCATCCGGCGCAATGCCCGGCTGGCGTTGCAGCTGGCTGAATTCCTGATAGCCAGCGAGAAAGATGTGCTGCAATGCCGCCTCGCGGGGCAGCGCCTGATCGCTGCCTTCGCGATACAACTGCGTCAGTTCCGCAGCGCTGCGAAAACGCTGCAGAAACGTTTTCAACAGGCGTTCATTACGGCGTAAGGACGCGCCACGCTGAATGATGAAGTACCAGCTAGCGATCGAGGCCAGCACCAGAATCACCATCACCAGTTGCACCACCAGGCTGGCCTCGCTGACCAGTCCCCAGACCGACATGTGTTCACTTTGCATCTGTATTTCCTCCGGCCGTTCCGCGGAACGGCACTCGTCGTTTAGTTTCGGGCAACGCTGCGAGCGTCGCCTGCTGCGCCCATGCGGCCGAAGTCACTCCAGCCCCAGCGCGTCGGCAACCGCTGCCCATGGCAGGTATTTGTAGTTCTGTGCACCTTCGGGCATACGCTTGCGGCCGTCCTGCACCACCAGCATGCCGCGGCTCCAGATACCGCCAAGGTTGGCGGAGGTGACTTCCAGCCCATCGGTTTCCGACGCGCCATCGATACCGCGCTCGGCATTCAAACCGACGCGGAACGCGCCACGAACGGCGTAAGGCGCGGCGGCATCGAGCACCAGGTAGCTGTCATTGCCCTGGCTCGAGATCACCAAATAGCTGGCCTTTTCACCCCTGTAGATCGCCAGCCCCTCGACATCGTCATGCAATGGGCCGCCGACACCGATGACCTTTTCCAGCTTCGCCGACGCATCGCCACGGGCATCCAGCGTCCAGACCGCCTCGTCTTCCTCGCCCACGAAAAGACGTTGAGTGCGATCATCGGCCACGCAACCCTCGGGTTGGCTGGCGACCTTGAACTCCCGCATCAGCTCCCCGCGCGGCGCGCCGCTGGAACCATCCAGGCGGTACTGCAGAAAGGTGCCGTCCTTGTCGTTGGCGATGGCATGGATGGCGCCGTGGCGGTCCTTGAACATGCACAGGCCGTAGATATCGGTGATCGGCGTGGCGATCTGGCCGATGTCGCTCACTTGCCCGCTCATGGGATCGATGGCGAACAGGTGCAGGCTGTTTTGATCGCGGTTGCTGCCTACTGCGAGATCGATCTGCTTGCCGCCAAGGACAAAGCCGGTGCGCACATCCACGTTGTTCAATCGCCCGACGGGCAAGTATTGGAGCTGCTTGCCGGCCAGGTCGTACACACCGAGCCCTCCCTTCTTGTCGGTACCCAGCACACGGCTTCTGGTCCGGTCCTTGGCATTGACCCAGATCGCCGGGTCATCGGCTGCATCCCCCAGGTGCGGCACCGGGTCGGTCTGGACCTGAGCCGGCAGCACCGGAATGACAGGCGTCGCGGTGGGCACTGGAGGCTGCCAATCCAGACGAGCCGGGTGGGCGCCACGCTCATCGGTCAGCAGCAGCTCGATGCCACGCTCGGTCGATCGGGCGCTGATCTGCTCGGGCTCGTCGAAGCCTTCTAGCGGTATTACCGAATGGCTACGCCAGCTGTCGGCGTCTCGCCCATAGAGGTGCAGCGCGCTGGCTTCGGGATCCAGCGCAAGCAATCCGCCCGGCACCAGTGCCATGCCGGCAGCGGCCTCAGCGATCCCACCGAACGGCTGAACCATATCCACGGGTTGGCGTACGAGCGGTGCCTCAGCATCCGCCGCGTAACGCCAGAGTCCCACGCCTTCTTCGTTGACGATCAGCTCGCCGGTTTGATCATCCACCTGGCAGTAACCGCTTTCCGGCGGCAGGCTCAGGCCGCGCACGCGCTGCGGCGTCGCAACTGGGCGCATGTCGGCGGCGACCAGCCATTGCTCGCCGATGCCTTCTTCACCGACCAGAAAAAGGAAGCTGTTGCGCGCCGCGTCGCGGAACAGGCACAGCCCCTCGATGGCGAAATCC
Source organism: Pseudomonas sp. SST3 (assembly GCF_003325755.1). The sequence goes on from NZ_QORI02000024.1 coordinate 19,065, forward strand.
GTCCGCGGGATATACAACGGCTGGCTCCAGCGATGCAGCCGGTCGAGCCCCAGCAGCACGGCCTGTTGCTGCTTGCGGTCGAGGGTTGCGATCAACATGCCCTGCGCACCGACACGATGATCCAGGCCTTCGAAGCGGCCTTTGAAATCGCTGATTACCGCGCCCTTGGCGTCGAGTATCTGCAGGCCGCGCGAGTCCGGCCGAACCACCAGTCGAGAAGCGTCCTGCCAGAAGCCTGTTTCTGAAATCAGCTGCGCGCTCTGCGCTTCCAGCGGAGTTGAAGCCGCGATGCTCAGGCTCGGCGCCGTCTGCTTGCCAGACTCGACGCCCGCTCCGGACTGACAGGCCGCGAGCGCAATGCAGAGGCTCAGCAACATGGGTTTATGCAAAGTCATGTACATGGTTTTTCCAATCAGCAGCCGCTGGCCGCCACCGCTCTGAAAGGGGAACAGCGCGGAGACGGGGCGGCGAATAAGTCGAAAAGGGTCAGAAGTGCGTCAGGGTCAGGCCGAGCTTGTAGGTCGGACCGTATTCCTCGTACTGGGCGTTGAAGTTGCTGCGCCCGGTGTAGACGAAGTAGGACTCGTCCGTGAGGTTCAACGCCTCGAGCGTCACCTGCAGGTTCGGCGTGATGAAATAGCCGGCCTTTAAGTCCAGGAACAGCTGATCGTCGGCGTAGAGGTCGTGGGCTTCATCGTCGATGCCGGCCACTTCGGCCAGGTACTCGGATTTGTAGTTGGCGGCCAGACGCATGTTGAACACGTCGTTTTCCCAGCCGACCATCAGATTCCCGACGGTATCGGAGTGGTTCGGCAGGTCGATGCTGCGACTGCTGCCCTGCCCTTCGATCTCTGCATCGGATTTGCTGAAGGTGGCGTTGGCGCCCAGCAGCACGCCATTCCAGGGTGCCGGTAGCCAATCGAGCTTCTGCGAATAAGCCAACTCGACACCGTAGAGCTTGGCGCTGCTGCCGTTCTCGAAGCTCAGCGCTTCGTCGAATCCGGTCCATTGGCCCGTGCCGGCCAGATCGGTGTTGTAGATGAAGTTGTCGATGTCCTTGTAGAAGAGGTAAGCCGACACGGCGCCCGCGCGGCCCATGTAGTGCTCGATGCCCAGGTCGTAGTTCATCGATTCCAGCGGCTTGAGGTCCGGGTTGCCGAACTCCGCATCTTCGCCATCGATGACGAAGCCAGGCGCCAGCTGCTCGAACGTCGGACGCACCACGGTATTGGTCCAGGCCGCCCGGACAAAGGTATCGGGCGTCAGCTCATAGCGCGCATGCAAACCCGGCAGCCAGTGGTCGTAACGGTTGTCGCTGGATACGGCTTCGAACTCACCGTCGCGCAGGCCGGTGCCCTTGGCGCTGAACTCGGTGCCCTCATAGCGCAGCCCGGCGATGATGCGCCATTTGTCCAGGTCCACGGTGTTCATGAAATACGCAGCGTTGATGTCTTCGCTCATGTCGAAGTCGCCGATGCGCGACTCCTCGTCATCGTAGAACTCGCTCGCGTCCAGCCCGCCGATCAAGCCTTCCAGCCCGCCGGCACTGATTCCCGAGCCGAAGCGGCCTAGGGCATAGTCGACCTTACCGCTCTGAAAGTCGGCCAGGGTCAGGTCGTCGAAATCGTCGTAGGCCCAGATCTCGGCGTCATTGGTCTTGTCGCGTCGGCTGAGCTTGCCACCGAACTTGAGCTGGGAGGCGTAGCCCTGGATGTCGTAATCGCGGGCCAGATCCAGGCGGACGTTCTTTTCCTTGTCGCGGGCGTCGCTCTTCTCCCATTCCACCTCGTCGAGTTCGAAGCTGGCTGGATCATAGAAGGACGGATCGACGGTCAGCCGTGGCTTGCCCGTGCTCGAGAAACCGACGTCGGTGAAGTCACCTTCGAAGGTCGCGCTGGAAATGCCGCCCGGGTTGCGCTCGCGGGCCTCGCTGTAGCCGACCTGACCGCTGAGGGTCCAGAGGCCCATCATGCGTTCGCCGCCGAACACGTAGGACTGAATGGTCTGGGTTTCCTCGCGTGACTTCAGCTCACGCCAGCCCTCGGCATCGCCCAGTTCACCGGCCAGTTGCGCATCTTCGAATTCGACGCCGGCTGCGTTGCGAGTCTCGGTGTCCTTGAAGCGGCTGTACAACGTGCGCAGGTAGTAGCTGCTGAGGTCGTCCGGCTGGTAATCGAAGTTCAGGCCAAATCCGGTGCGCTCGCGGGTGATCTCGTAGTCACGCTGCTCGAATTCTTCCAGCCGGGCGCCGTCTTCGAAATCCCAGGCGCCACCGGTTTCCACGTTGTCCGAACCGAAGTCGCGGTCCTGCCAGCTCAGTGCCGCGGCCACGCCGAAGTTGTCGACGCCATCGCCCAGGCTGAAGCGGTTGCTGATGGCACCGGAGAATTTCGGGCTGGTCTTGCCGACGTTCTCGTCGTAGCTGGCTTCGGTGCTGAGGCTGTAAAACAGGCCGTCGTGGTCGAAGGCAGACAGGCTCTCCACCTCTATGGTGCCGCCCAGGGAGTTGGCGTCCATGTCTGGTGTGAGGGTCTTGACCACCGAAAGCGACTGCACCAGTTCGGACGGCAGCACATCCAGCGCCACCGCGCGCCGGCCACTTTCCGGTGAGGGCACCAGGGTGCCGTTGATGGTGACGCTGTTGAGGTCCGGCGCGATGCCGCGCACGCTGACGAAGCGGCCTTCACCCTGATCGCGCTCCACAGACAGGCCTGGGATGCGCTGCAAGGCTTCAGCGGCGTTGTCGTCCGGCAGCTGGCCGATGCCATCGGAATGGACCACGCTTTTCACGCTGTCGGAGCTGCGCTGTTCCCTCAATGCCTCGTCGATGCTGACGGCCTGGCCGATCACCTCGACGTGCTCCATGACAAGCGGCTCCTCGGCCCAGGCCGAACCGGCACTCACGGCCAGGGCCAGCAGGCTGATGCGGAATCCTGCATGGCGGATGCCGCTGCGGTATGTGCTCATGAACAATCCCCCGAACGCTGATTACCGGGTCCATCCCGGAACTGCAGCGGACGGTAGGGTCGGGATATGGCGGTTCTGTGACAGGGGTTGGTGGTGGGGCGGCAGACTGGGCTTGTTGGGGTGGTTTTGGGAATTGGGTGAGCCGATATGACCCGCCTCCGGCTCGGGACGCAGCGCTCAACCCGTAGGGTGGGCTTTAGCCCACCACAAGCACATCGCCGCTCCGTCACGGTGGGCTGAAGCCCACCCTACGCTGCTGATATGACCTGTTCTGGTGACCGCGGGGTGAAGCATTGGTGGGAGCGCGGTTCGTGCCGCTGCCCGTTTCAGTACGATCTGGAACGCTGGTTTCGCCCTGCTGGGCGAAACCAAGCCCTCAAACAACCCAAAAACAGGCCTCATACCTAAAACGATCTAACTCTGCTTTTAAACCTACCCCAAAAAAGCAGTGAGCCAATTCAACCCCCACCCCATTCATCCAACCGTCACATTCATCTGTTTCCGTGCCCTCACGCACTGGCGCGACCTCGCCACGGAGACCCGATGAAATCCCTGCTGAAACTCCACACCTTCACCTTGATCGGCCTCGCCTTTGCGGCCAACGCCGGTCTGCAGATCTACCTCGCCACAGGTGAAATCAAAACCTGGGCCGAGATCAACTGGATGGACGTCGCCGGCGAAGGCGGCTCGGCCGTGCTGGCCCTCGCCTGGCTGATGATGCTGCTGCACAGCCGCCCGGCCGGTCGGGTGACACGACTGCTGGCGCTGGGCTTGGCCTGCGTGTTCTTTTCCTGGTGGATGGATACCTTGGACGAATTCATCCATTTGCCGGAACTGGCGATTTGGGACAACTGGCTGGAAACCGCACCGATGCCCATCGGTCTGCTACTGCTGACACTGGGCATCTACCACCTGAACCAGGAACAGCGCGCCATCAGCCAGCAGATGAACAAGCGCGAAAAAGGCTTCCGCGAGCACCGTCTGTTCGACAAGCTGACCCCGTTGGGTGCCGCAGAATACCTGCGCCAGCAGGTACAGCTGGCACTCGCTCACGCCCAGGCGGAACAGCAACCCCTGTCGCTAGTGGTCGTGGATCTGGACGACTTCAACGCAATCAACCAGCGCTATGGGCAGGCCGAGGGCGATCAGGTGTTGCAGGCCATGGCGCAGCTGCTGCTACTCAACCTGCGCCGCCAGGACTTGCTCTGTCGCCTGGCCGGCGACCGCTTCGTGGCGGTATTGCCCAACACCGGCGAAGCCCAGGCCCGATTGATCGCCAGCGAACTGCAGCAGGCCGTCGCCAGTCTGGCGCATAAGACCGAGCAGCACGGCGAGCGCGTCCATCTGCGCGCCAGCAGCGCGACGGTCATGGCCATCGACGATAACGCCGAACAGCTACTTAAACGCCTAAATCTGAGCCTGGCAAAAACCAAGCAACAGCTGCCACGTTGCGCCTGAGGACGAGCCATGGCCCCTGGATACGAATGCGATACGCGCTTCATCGCTGCTCATCATCAGCCAGCCGTGCTGATAGACCTGGCGCTTTCCCGGGGCAGTGACAGCCATCAGTTATTGCGCGGCAGCGGCCTGTTCTATGAGGACGTCACCAGCGGCCAGGCACGCATCAGCCCCCGACAACTACTGACCCTGATCGGAACGGCGCAGCGGCTGCTGGATGCAGAGGACAGCAGCTTCCTATTCGGGCAGCGCCTGCTGCCAGGCCACTATGGCGAGGTCAGCCACGCGCTGGCCCACGCCGGTACGTTGCTGCATGCACTGGAGCAGCTGCAGCACTTCCGGGCGCTGCTGAGCCCGCTGCTGACGCCCCGCCTGTTACTCGACGACAAGCAGGCGCATCTGTACTGGACCGACAGCTGCGGTGCTCACGAGCAGCAGCAATTCCTTACTGAAGCCAGCCTGACCGCCGTAGTGGCAATGAGCAGACGGCTATCCGGCGAGCGCCTGCCGTGGCGGTTCCACGTGGCTTATCCACAACCGCGGCACGTCGAGCAATACTGGGTGCACCTGGGTGAGCAGCTGGTTTTCGGCAGCCAGATGACCATGATGAGCCTGCCCCGCGAATACCTGCACAAACCCTGGCCGAACGCCTCCGCCACGGCTGGACAGGTCGCACATCAGGCGAGCCTCACGCAGCTGCATGGCCTGGGCTGGAGTGGCAGTTTCATCGATCAACTGTACGACTACCTCTATGCCAACATCCGCGAACCGCTGAACCTGGAGCGGATCGCCCAGGCGTTCGGCACGAGCCCTGCCTCGCTCAAGCGAAAACTACACAAGCACGGCACCGGCTTTCAGGACCAGCTGGATCAGGTGCGAAAGCATGTGGCGTTGTATCTGTATCAGATGAAGGGCTATAGCAATGAAGAGGTTGCCAGCTATCTGTGCTTCAACGACACCACCAACTTTCGCCGGTCGTTCAAACGCTGGACCGGGCTGGCTCCCAGCAGGTTGCGTCAGTTATTTACGCGCTGAGTTGCTCTATCGCATGGCCGCGCTAATGGCGCTACGGTTCAGCACGAGTTTCGGCGCCACTGAGGTCCGGCCCTCCGACAGGAGGAACCTGTGCTGGATCAGTTTCGCTCTTGGTCTGGCGACGTTCCAACGTTGCGAATGCGCGGCGCAGCAACCAGCCCGCTATGCCAGCCACCGTCAGGAATGCGATTAGCACCGGTATGGCCTGTTCGTTCATTGCGCGTGCCTCAATCGTTGGAAAGCCTCGCGGTCGCGATGGCTAATTGATACTACCGATCATCCATGCGGGTGCCAACGGCGCGCCATCAGCACTGCACAATGCTCGGACGGGTGGTTGGCTGGAGATTTGATCGAATCGGCTTGTTGCTGGTCCTAGTCCAAACCATCGAACGACTCCAGACAGCAATGGGGAAGCCACATGCACCGGGACTACGTCAGGCAATACCATCAGTTGCGCACCCACATCGAGCGCATGCTCAATCGTGGCGCCGTAATCGCTGAGAGAACGCCACTCACCATCAGACGTGGGGATGAGTTTTTTCGAGTCTCATGCGGAATGCTGATCAGCGAGCACACCCCAAACTGACCAGCGAAAAGACCATTCGGGAAGCCGCCTCGGGCACGCAACGGCCGCACGATGCAGAGAATTTTACAGCCGGCGATGGGGAACTGGCTGTGCCACCGTCGAGTGAACGTCCTCAGTAGACTGGCGGAAACGACCCATCAGCAACGATGAGGCACCGCAAGATCGGTCGTTCCCCTCACAGCCGCTCGTCGACAGCTACCCGATGCAGGGTTCCGCTACCCTGTTCGAACACGCTGATATTGGCCAAGGTGGTCTCGGCAATATTCGTCAGCGCCTCAGTGGTGAAGAACGCCTGGTGGCCGGTGATCAACACGTTGGGAAAGGTCGTCAGACGCATGAACAGGTCATCGCTGATCACTCGCTGGGACAGGTCCTGAAAGAACAACTGCTCTTCCTCTTCGTATACATCCAGTCCCAGCCGGCCGATTTTTCCGCTCTTGAGCGCGTCGATGACGGCCTGGGTGTCCACCACCCGCCCGCGACCGGTATTGATCAGCACGACGCCATCCTTCATCCGCGCAATTGCCTGGGCATCGATCAGGTGATGAGTTTCCGGGGTGAGCGGGCAATGCAGCGAAATGATATCGGCTTCAGCCAGCAGCGCATCCAGTGACACGTATTGCACGAATGGCCTGGCATCTGAAGGTGGACACGGATCGCTGGCCAGCACAGTGCAACCGAAACCGTGCATGATATCGGCGAAGATCAACCCTATCTTGCCGGTACCAACCACGCCAACGGTCTTGCCGTACAGATCGAATCCCAGCAGCCCATCCAGCGAGAAGTTGCCCTCACGTACCCGGTTGTAGGCACGAAACGTCATGCGGTTGAGGCTCAACAGCAAGGCCACCGCGTGCTCCGCCACGGCATGCGGTGAATACGCCGGTACGCGCACCACCGTCATGCCGAGCCGCTCCGCCTCGGGCACGTCGACATTATTGAAGCCTGCCGAGCGCAACGCGATCAGCTCGGTACCGTTGGCCCGCAGCAGCTGCAGTACCTCGCGATCCAGCTTGTCATTGACGAAGGCGCAGATACCTCTGAAGCCAGCGGCCAGCGGCGCTGTTTCGACAGTCAGCCTCGGATCGAGATAGACCAGCTCATGTCGCGCCTGGTTGGCTTGGTCAAGAAAACGGCGGTCATAGGGTTTGGTGCTAAATACTGCGATGCGCATGGGCTCGCCTCCTGGGACGATGACTGAGCGGATTGCCCTACCGCGCAGCTTCCCTTTAGCGACCTGAGGAGCCAAGGCTAGCAGAGGCAACGTTAAGTCAGCTCACCCCGTCGAACCGCGCATAGGGGTTGCTGCATGGCAGTCGATAGCCAAGGAAAGACACCGTCGGATTGGTCTCGTGCTGACGACGCAGATAGTCGGTCGAAACCATGAAGTCGGTCAGCAACCGGCGCTCGAAGTTATCCACCCGGAGATCGGTATAGGCGCTGCCGACACCGGTTTGCTGACGGATCTTGTACAGCCCCATCAGCGCCAAGAGCTTCTCCGAACCATAGTGTCCGGCCAGCGCATCGACAAACTTTCTCTGATCATCGTCGGTCATCTGAAAGTCACCAACCATCTGGCGCAACAGCTCGGGAATGAAGACCTGACGGTCTTCGTACACCCAGGCTGCCGACCCGACGGCCACGAGACCAAGCGTAGCGGCAGAGGACAGCAACAACGTACGACGCTTCATGGGCATTCCTTAACTGAACAGCAGATCGGCGGCGCGAATGGACAACGCAGCGGCGGTCAGGCTTGGATTGGCTGGCGAACAGCTCGGATAGGTAGCCGTCCCGACCACTACCAGATTTCTCATCTGGTGATGCAGCATCTGGCTGTCAACCACCGAGCCGTCATCAACCCGCCCCATGCGCAACGTGCCTTGCACGTGCGACTCTGTCAGGCGCCACTCGCGGAAGTTGATCGATTCGACCGGCAACGGTGCAAGCAGCTTTTCCAGGCTATCCAAACCGTACTGGACGCCCTTCATGCCGTAATCGGACTCGCCTCGATAGTCGATGACGGCCTGCCCGCTCCGCGGATCGATGAGGACACGGTTTTCGATGTTTGGCAGATCCTCGCTGACCAGCATCAACGGCAGGGTCTCGTTCCAGCGGCCACGCTCCGGACGCAGGCCATATGACCAACGATTCTCGAAGTAGACCAGGCATGCCGAGTGTTCCTTGCGGAAATCCCCATCGTAGAGTGAGTAGTTCAAACCGGTAGTGATGGTGCTGCCATCGAAGTTACCGAGACCGTCGAGATACACCTCGACGTTGGCACCCACCTGCTCATGCAAACCCATGCCGGTTTCACCGAAATTGATATCCGAGCGCAGCAAAATCGCCGGACTCTGGATGGCGTTGGCACCGAGTACGAACAGATCGCCAAACACCTTGAATTCGCGATCCTCGGAGTGGATCGTCGCGCCTTTGATGGTGCTGCCTTCGTATTCGAGCGTGTGCACCTCGGTGTTCAAGCAGACATCCACCTTTGGGTGGCGATACAGCTCGGCCAGGCCATTCTGCGCGGTGAACTTGGCGTTGACCGGGCAAAGATTGCAAGTAGCATTGGCGCAGCAGACGCCTCGGGTACCGGTCGCGACCCGGGCGCGCCCGGTCGGCATGATGAAATGATGATCGGGCATGGCCTCCTTCATCAGCATGTCGATCGAGGAACCCTTGTGCGGAGGCTGCGGGAACGGCTGGCTGCGTGGCAGCACCTTGGCCATGTCCTCCTCGCCGGCGATCGACATGATCTGCTCGGCCCTGCAGTAGTAGGGCTCGAGATCTTCGTAGCTCAGCGGCCAGTCATTGCCTACGCCATAGCGAGTGCGAATCGCGAAATCGCTGGGATGCAATCGAGGGGTCTGGGAATACCAGCAATTCATGCCGCCGCCCAGGGCGATAGTCGTATTCCAGGGCTTCTCACCACGATTGTCGTAGGTGGACTCCGGCCTGATTGCGGAACTGCTCTGGGTCTGGATCTGCCAGTCCCATGGATGAAAATCGCCCCACTCAATGATCAATGCGCGCCCAGTCAGGTGTTTCAATGCTTCAGTCAGAAAGAAGCTAGAACCAAAACCAGACCCGATTACAACCAACTCATAATGTGCCTTGTCGACATCCCTGGCGCTTACACGGTTGATTTCCACGAAAAAACTACCCTTCCATATGCAACCTTGTCCGCGGACGAGCTGCCTGATCAACAATTCGCACAACTACCCGCGTTGCTGCACGTCGTAAGCGTCTTACCGTATTAAGCTCTGCCCCTCTGGTAGCAGAGCCAATTAACGAGACCGCCGGTCGGAGGCTTAGTTCCAGGTTTTCGCGCAGATGGGCGATCCAGACACCTCATCACAATTTATGACGAGGTCACTGGAGTGATTCGGTTAGCCACCGACGCACCTTTCGACGCTCGCGGCGCGACAGCAGCTGATGAGTAAAGGGGCTCTCAGGTAGCAGAACGCAATCCGGTTCGCCGCGATCATCCAGGCGGAATCGCCGAAGGACACCTAGAGGATGCCGCTCGGGACCGTAGAAGGCCACCGCCCGGATTTCCAGCGTGTGAAACTGCCATTCGCCGACCGGTCTATGGCCATCGAGCTCAATCCCGTGATGCTCCGCAACGCTGCGCAGCATCCCCTGGAAGGTGCCGATGTGTATGAAATCACCACTGCGAAGAGGCCCCTGATGGGTCGTCTGATAGATAGGAAGATCAGGTGATGCGCCATCCTCGTCGTCGATGCTCTGTCGGATGTCGGTCACATCGAGTTCCAGCGGTCCCTTGGACGTCCCTATCGAAACCACCAGCTGATTGATGAACATGGGCTCGGCGCTCATGTTGGAAATCAGGCAGAGCGAACTCAGCCCCTTGCCAGCGCCGCGATTGATGATCAGGCTCGGCTTGCGTTGGCGGCGGAAATTGAGCAGTAGCAGCTGCGCGTAGAACACCCATACCAGCAGCGTGCTGGCAGAGATGGCCAGCGAAATGAGCTGGTGATTGTTTTTTAACCATTCGATCATTGGGGGCCCCGTCAGCTAATACGTAGCTGGGACAGCGCAATGACTTCCCGGTGCCCACAAGAATTTATACCGGTGAATATTGGCAACCGACTTGAGGGAGACACGATCGACAACGCCACGGCATTGTCGCCGCGGTGTAAAAAGACAAACACAATCTCGGCAACGCAAGCCAATACCGCAGCACTAGGCCCATCGACACGAGCGGCATGGCCGCGCTCGCTCTTAAATGACCGGATTCGGGACCGAGCAAAGCGGCGGCTGGTTGGGGTGCGCTGTTTTGGTCCCGACCCAGGCCCCGAAAACGAAGAAGCCCCGCTGCGCACTAGGCGGGCGGGGCTTTCAGCGTCTCATGTAGTGGCGGAGAGATAGGGATTTGAACCCTAGGTACCCGCGAGGGTACAACGGATTTCGAATCCGTCCCGTTCGGCCACTCCGGCATCTCTCCAGCGGCGCGCATCATAGCAGCTCGTGAGCGATTGTCGAACCCCACGATGCTGCTTTTTTCTCGTTATTCATGGTGTTGCGTTGGCCTGCCGCAGTTTGACTCCGGCTGAGGCCAATCAGCTGGTTTCAACCAAGTGTCACGCTCAGGCAGTTAGGCGGGTCAGGGCTTCGCGATATTTGTCAGCGGTCTTCTGCGCTACCTCGGCCGGGACCGGCGGCGCTGGCGGCTCCTTGTTCCAGCCGGTGGATTCCAGCCAGTCACGTACGAACTGCTTGTCGAAGCTCGGCGGATTGCTGCCTTCCTGGTAGCTGTCGGCGGGCCAGAAGCGGCTGGAGTCAGGTGTCAGCACTTCGTCCATGAGGGTCAGACGGCCATCCTCGTCAAGACCGAACTCGAACTTGGTATCGGCAATGATGATGCCGCGAGTCGCCGCATAGTCGACGGCGGCGGTGTAGAGCGCGATGGATGTATCGCGCACCTGAGCTGCCAACTCCTTGCCGATAATGGCCTCGCACTGCTCGAGGGAGATGTTCTCGTCATGGTCGCCAACGGCAGCTTTGGTCGACGGGGTGAAGATCGGCTGCGGCAGCTTGGCCGCCTCCTTCAAGCCAGCCGGCAGTCGAATGCCGCAGACGGTTCCGTTCTTCTGGTATTCCTTCCAGCCGGAGCCAACGATGTAGCCACGCACGATAGCTTCGACCGCAACAGGTTTCAGTCGCTTGGCCACAACCGCACGACCTGCTACCAGCGGCAACTCTGCAGCCGAGACCACATCTTCGACCTTGTCGCCCGTGAAGTGATTGGGGACCAGATAGGCGAGCTTGTCGAACCAGAAGTTGGAAATTGCGGTGAGAATCTTGCCCTTCTCAGGGATCGGCTCGGCGAGAATCACATCGAAGGCCGAGAGCCGATCGGTGGCGACCATGAGCATGCGCCTGTCGTCGATTTCGTATAGGTCACGGACCTTACCGGAGTAAATTTTCTTCAGGCTGAGGGCATTCGGAGTGGTCATGGTGCTTCTCGCGGTTACCGAGCCATCGATACGATGCGCAAGTTGGCAGCGTAGCGACCGGTCTTCATCAAACGAAACAGGCGAAACCGAAGGGTTTCGCCTGGATTGGTTGGAGCGGCTGATACGCCAGATCAGTCCAGGCTGTTTTTCAGCATACTCAACACACGTTGCGCTACATCGGCCGGCGCGACGGTGTCGAGGTTTTCGTCGAGTGTCACCTGTACGTTGCCGCCTACGTCGGTAACGCGAACCTGATAGCGCTCGGCGCGAGCCTCGATCTCCTCGGCATCTGGCGCTCCACCGAACAGGCGGGAGAAAAAGCCGGGCTTTTCTTCTGGAGTCGCTGCGCCTTCCGACAGGTTGATGTAGTAAACGCCCAGGCTGCGGTCCAGATCCTCGACGAGGATATCGCTGGCGGCCAGCGCTCGGCCAATGCTCGACCAGGCACGATTGAAATCGGTGTCGAGCTGCAGCACCGGCGTGCCGCTACCGGCTTCGCTGAGTGTCACGCGGCTAGGCGCATCGAACTCACGCTCGGCAAGCAACGAGGCCGAACCGCCCTGCGCGGCGCTGCTGTTCAGACCTGCTTGCAATTCATCGAGCAGCACGCGGTCGAGTTCGGCGTTGGTTGGTGCGTCGGGCCAGGCAACATCGGCATTGCTGCCTGCGGGACGTTGAACGCGGAGCAAAAATACTTCACTGGTATCGCGCTGCACACCCGGCTCGATGCGAACGCGAACCCGGGTCTCGCCGTCATCCAGCCCGAGGTTGCGCACCAGCGCAGGGGCCAGCTGATCGCGGGTTTGCCAGGCGGTAACGAATTCACCTGTCTGTGGACGCTCCTCAGCAATCTGGAAACCATTGTCGGTGAAGAACTGCCGGGCCGCGGTCCAGACCTGCGAAGGGGCACGCATCGCAACGAGCCAGCGAGCGTCTTCCGACGTCTGCAGACTGAACTCGCTGGCGTCTTCAGCAATGAGCAGCCGCTGGGGCCGCGGCACTTCGTATTCGCCCGTCGCGCGGGTATCGGCCACCTGTTGAGGGATCGGCAGAAGCGGTTCGATCGGGCGCAGTTCGACACCAGCCGGAACCTGCATTGGCGGTACCTGCTGCGCCTGCAGGTAATCACTACCACGGTCGCGGAAATATCCGTCTTCGCCCCATAACCAGCCACAACCGCTGGTTCCAGAGATGATCAGGGCTAGGGTCGAGAGGCCGGCCAGTCGCTTCATGCATGTTCCTTCATTATTAAACCAGTACACCGGATACTGTTCAGGCCAGCACACCGGACTGACGCATAGCGTCGCGAAGCGGCTCTTGGCAACGTTGGCTGAGCCAGGTCAGAGGCAGGCGAATACCGTCCGGCATCAGGCCCATTTCATGCAGTGCCCACTTAACCGGGATCGGATTGGCCTCGAGGAACAAGGTCTGATGCAGGGGCATCAGCAGCGCATTGATTGCACGTGCCTTTTCGGCATCACCCGCAATCGCAGCCGCGCATAGCTCACTCATCGCCCGAGGGGCGACATTCGCGGTAACGGAGATATTGCCCTTGCCGCCCATCAGCATCAGTTCGACAGCAGTGGCATCGTCACCGGAATAAACGAGGAAATCCTTGCCGACACGATCGAGTACTTCCTGGCCGCGCTTGAGATCTCCAGTCGCTTCCTTGATACCGATGATGTTAGCCACCTTGGACAAGCGCTCGACAGTTTCCGGCAGCATGTCGCAGGCCGTGCGGCCGGGCACGTTGTAGAGAATCTGAGGGATGGCAACGGCTTCGGCGATATGGCGGAAGTGGAGGTACATGCCTTCCTGGGTCGGCTTGTTGTAGTACGGCGTGACAAGCAGACACGCATCGGCACCGGCCGCCTTGGCGTTTTCCGTCAGTTCAACAGCTTCGCGAGTGGAGTTGGCACCGGTGCCGGCGATGACCGGAATACGGCCATTGACTTGATCCACCACACGTCGAATCACTTCGATGTGCTCGGGCACTTCGAGTGTTGCCGACTCGCCAGTGGTACCAACCGCAACGATTGCATTGGTGCCTTCCTGTAAATGGAAGTCCACGAGTTTGCTCAGGCTATCCCAATCAAGACCACCTTGCGCGTCCATGGGAGTGACCAACGCCACCATACTGCCCGCAATCATGCAACCCACTCCTGCCGGAAAAAGAGAGGCGTTATGGTACAAGGCTCCTGAGCGCTTTGCGAGTACGCTGGTTGCATCCTGCGGTCGGAACGATAAGGTCACGGTGATGCACTTTCTAATGTGTACCCTGCCCACGCATTCCCTCTGACGATGCTTTTCGCTACCCTTAGCCCTTTTCGGCTTGGCTGGCCGACCGATTCATCACCGCCAGGAAACTGCATGTCCACCCCCCCAGTACCCCGAGAGCAATTTCTCGTCATCAGCGCCATGGGCCGCAGCCCAATGGCGCTCACCAACGTGCTTTGCAGAGCCAGCAACGAGAATCGCTGCGCCATCGTCAGCACGCGCCTGACCCGCCATGGCGAGTGCTGTGCGCTGGTCCTGGAGATAACCGGAACCTGGGATGCCCTCGCTCGCATGGAGACCGCATTGCCGGGTCTGGCCAAGAAGCACGAGTTCACCACCAACGTGGTGCGCAGTGAAGCCCTGGAAACCCGCCCGCAAGCACTGCCCTATGTGGCCTATGTCAGCTCGGTCTACCGCCCGGACATTCTCAACGAGCTGTGCCAGTTCTTTCTCGATCACCGCGTCGAGCTCGAGAGCCTCACCTGTGACACCTATCAGGCGCCCCAGACCGGCGGCACCATGCTCAACGCGACGCTGACCGTCACGCTGCCGGCGGGCACGCAGATCAGCTGGCTGCGTGACCAGTTTCTGGATTTCGCTGACGCACTGAATCTGGACGCCCTGATAGAGCCCTGGCGTCCACAGAACCCTTGAACAAGGAAAACCAGTAATGCCCGTGGAAATCGATCAACCCGTCCCGCCCTTCCAGGCTCAGGCCACCAGCGACACTCTGGTCAGCCTCGAATCATTGAAGGGCAAGCAGGTAGTGCTCTATTTCTACCCGAAGGACAACACGCCTGGCTGCACCACCGAAGGTCAGGGTTTCCGAGATTTGCACGGCGCGTTCAGCGAAGCTAATACACTGGTCTTCGGTGTTTCGCGGGACAGCCTGAAGACCCATGAAAACTTCAAGGCCAAGCAGGCGTTTCCCTTCGAACTCATCTGCGACAAGGATGAGCAGCTTTGCCAGCTATTCGATGTGATCAAGCTGAAGAAGCTCTACGGCAAGGAATACATGGGCGTGGATCGCAGCACCTTCCTGATCGACCGCGACGGCGTGCTTCGCCAGCAATGGCGAGGCGTGAAGGTTCCGGGGCATGTCGAGGCCGTTTTGCAGGCCGCTCAGGCACTGCATCACCAATAAGCGAAAGGCCGGCAAATGCCGGCCTTTTCGTTCTAGCTGACGCTTTCCACCACTGGCACCGTAGCGGCCCTGCGCGGCCAGGCGTACAGCACCGCCTTGAACAAAGTGGCCAAGGGAATCGCAAAGAACACCCCCCAGAAACCCCAGAGCCCGCCAAACAGGAGGACCGAACAGATGATGGCCACCGGATGAAGATTCACCGCCTCGGAAAACAGCAAAGGCACCAGGACGTTGCCATCCAGTGCCTGGATGATCGCGTAGGCCACCATCAAATAAATGAACTGATCACCCAAACCCCACTGGAATAACCCAATCAAGGCGATTGGAATGGTCACCACCGTGGCGCCGATATAGGGCACCACCACCGAGATACCTACCAGCAGGGCCAGCAGCGCTGCGTAGTTCAGCTCCAGCGCCACGAATACGGCATAGGACACCACGCCACAGATCAATATCTCGATCGCCTTGCCACGAATGTAGTTGGCAATCTGCACGTTCATTTCCTGGGAAACCTGGGTGATCAGCGTACGCTCCCGTGGCAGATATCCACTCAGCCAGTCACTGATCTGCTCGCGATCCTTGAGGAAGAAGAACACCAGAATCGGCACCAGGATCAGGTAGATCATCAGACTCAACAGCAGCGGCAGACTGGACAAGGACGAAGTCAGCACCACCTGGCCATAACGACCAACCTCACCCCGCATGAAATCGATGCCACGCAGCACCTGCTCTTCGGTCAGCAGCTGCGGATAGCGCTCGGGCAGCAGCAGCAATAGCGACTGCCACTCCACCAGCATCCTGGGCAACTCGTTGAAAAGTGTCAGTACTTGCTGCCAAACCAAAGGCACAAGGAACAGCAAGCAAACCGTGAGCACCCCGACGAACATTAGAAACACCAGCCAGACCGATACCAGGTGCGGAATCCTGACGCGCTCCAGTGTGCTGACCAGGCCCTGCATCAGAAACGCCAGCACCAGCCCGGCGAGGACCGGCGCGAGCATATCGCCCAGCGTCAACACTACAGCGAAGGCGACCACAAGCAGTACAGCCAGAACCACCGCTTCCTCGTCGGAGAAGTAACGATGGATCCAACCGCGCAGTACGTTGAGCATATCTTTCCTTAGCGACTTCAGGCCTTGCGCAGCCAGTAACGATAGAGACCTTCATCCGCCTCTTCACGCAGCAGCGTGTGGCCGGCCAGCTTGGCAAAGCTGCGGAAATCTCGTTGCGAACCCGGATCGGTCGCGGTGACTTTCAATACCTGGCCGCTGGCCAGCCGATTCAGTTCAAGCTTTGCCTTCAGCAGCGGCATCGGGCACTCCAGCCCAACGGCGTCCAATTCGGCATCGCAGACACTGTCCGGCACACTCGGTTGAGTCATATTCATCTCCTGGAAAGGAACGCAGGATACCGACCTGCGCCCGCCCCTGGCCAGTTACCCTGGCGCAAGGCTACAGTAACGCTCCTGCTTTTATGAGCCAGTCTGGATGAAATTGCTGCGCCCCACCCTGCTGACACTGGCATGCCTGATCGGGCAGCCAGTTATGGCCAATGACCTGCCCTCCCTCGGCGATTCCAGCTCAGGCATCGTCTCGCCCGAACAGGAACATCAACTGGGCCGCGCCTGGCTCAGCCTGCTTCGTGGCCAGGTTCCGCAGCTGTCGGACCCATTGCTCAAGGATTATCTGGAGCGCAGCGTTTATCGCCTGGCCGAGACGAGCCAGCTGCAGGACCGTCGCCTCGAGTTCGTACTGCTCGACAGCCCGCAACTGAACGCCTTCGCTGCGCCGGGTGGCATCATCGGAGTCAACGGCGGCTTGTTCCTTCATGCACAAACCGAAGCCGAATACGCCTCCGTCCTGGCGCACGAGTTGGCGCACCTATCCCAACGGCACTTCGCTCGTGGGCTGGAAGCACAGAAACGCATGCAGCTGCCGCTGATGGCGGCAATGCTCGCCGGCGTCGTAGCGGCTGCGGCTGGCGCGGGCGATGCCGGCATCGCCGCGATCGTCTCGACCCAAGCAGCCGCGATCCAGGCGCAACGGCGCTTCTCTAGACAGAACGAACAAGAAGCCGACCGCATCGGTATCGTCAATCTTGAACGAGCGGGCTATGACCCGCGCGCGATGCCGGAGATGTTCGGTCGCCTGATGCGCCAGTATCGCTACGACCAGAAGCCGCCGGAATTCCTCCTTACTCACCCGGTCACCGAATCACGCATCGCCGATACCAGAAACCGCGCAGAGCAATACCCGGACGTGGGCGTCGAAGACAGCCTGCGCTACCAGCTCATGCGGGCAAGAGTGGACCTGAGATTCGAGAACACGCCAGGCGTAAGCGCCAAGCGCTTTCGGGCCATGCTCAACGAAGATGAAAACCTCGACGCGGCTCGCTACGGTCTGGCTCTAGCGCAGATCAAGAGCGGCCAGCTCGAGGAAGCCTCGATCAACTTGAAGCGATTGCTGGCAAAGGAGCCGGACGATGCCACCTATAACCTGGCGCAGATCGAACTCGATATCACCGCCAACCGACTCGGCGCCGCACGCGAACGCACCCAGACCCTGCTCAGCCTGTACCCCGGGAGTTACCCGGTACGCCAGACGCACATCGATCTGCTGATCAAGGAAAACAAACTGCAAGAAGCCGAGCAAGAGCTGGACGCTCTGGTCAAAGACCGCGCCAAGGATCCGGACATCTGGTATCAGGTTTCGGAGATCCGCGGCCTCACCGGGAACATCATCGGCCTGCATCAGGCCGCGCGCGAATTCTTCGCACTGGTCGGCGATTACGATCAGGCCATCGAGCAGCTGGATTTTGCCAAACGTCGTTCGAACAACTTCCAGCTTGCCTCGCGCATCGACTCCCGACAGCAGCAGCTGATCGAAGAGAAGCGAATGGTCGAGGAGATGCTGCGCTGAGTCATGCAGCGCCGAATGGCGCCGCTTCCGCTCCCAGGCTTAAGAGCGTTACGTCAAGCGTTGCCAGCTTGCTTGATACGCGCCGCCTGGGTGAAGTCCAGCATGCGCTTCAGCGGTTTGACGGCACGCGGGACCAGTGCCGGATCTACAAAGATTTCGTTACTGCCGGTACGCAAACAGTCCAGGGTACGCTCAAGTGTATTCATCGCCATCCACGGGCAATGCGCGCAACTGCGGCACGTGGCGCCGCTGCCTGCTGTCGGTGCCTCGATGAATTCTTTATCTGGGCAGAGCTGCTGCATTTTGTAGAAGATGCCGCGGTCGGTGGCGACGATAAAGGTTGGGTTTGCCAGCGTCTGTGCCGCCTTGATCAGCTGACTGGTAGAGCCTACGGCATCGGCCAGGGCGATCACCGATTCAGGCGACTCGGGATGAACCAGGACGGCAGCGTCCGGATACAGTGCCTTCATATCTTCCAGCTGCTTCGCTTTGAACTCCTCATGAACGATACAGGCACCATCCCATAACAGCATGTCGGCGCCGGTCTCACGCTGCACATAGCTGCCAAGGTGCTTGTCGGGTGCCCAGATGATCTTTTCGCCGTTATCCATCAAGCTCTCGACGATCTCCAGCGCACAGCTCGAGGTCACCACCCAATCAGCCCGCGCCTTCACTGCGGCAGAGGTATTGGCATAGACAACCACCGTGCGCTCGGGATGCTGATCGCAAAACGCTGAGAACTCATCCACCGGGCAGCCGAGATCCAGCGAGCAGGTGGCATCCAGCGTCGGCATTAGCACGCGCTTTTCGGGGTTGAGGATCTTCGCCGTCTCACCCATGAATTTGACACCGGCAACCACCACGGTCTGCGCCGAATGTTCATTGCCAAACCGAGCCATTTCCAGCGAGTCGGAGACACAACCTCCAGTTTCCTCGGCAAGCGACTGGATCACCGGATCGGTGTAGTAGTGGGCGACGAGCACCGCGTTCTGCCGTTTCAACTCGACGGCGATATCGCTGCGCAATTGCGCTTCCTGCTCGGGCGTTAGCGGCCTGGGCTGCTTGGCCGCCAGGTGAGCCTGCACAAGAATACGTTCGGGTATCTGCGTCATGTTCGCGGTCCTGCAAAGCACGTTATTGCATGAAGCGCCGAGCACGCGCCGGTCAACCGGGTCGGCTCGGACAAGGCGAAAGGGAGAGACACGCGATATGCAGATTCCGCCTTCCTGCCCGCTCAAGGGGCAAGAATACTAGCCGAAGCCTCGGCAAAAGGGAAAGCGAGGGGCCACCAGGCTACGCATTTTTGCGCCGCCCAAATGAAAACCGCCGGCATTGGCCGGCGGTTTTCATGTCGATCACGCGTGCTTTAGCATGTGACCGCGTTCTTCCAGATTGATGTGCCATTCCATGGCTTCGCGCAGCATGTGCGGGGTCTGACCGCCTCTGTCGCACGCGCCTGCGAAGTACTGATTCAGCGCCTCGCGGTAGGACGGATGCACACAGTTATCGATGATCACGCGCGCCCGCTCGCGCGGCGCCAGTCCGCGCAGGTCGGCCAGGCCTTGCTCAGTGACGAGGATTTCCACGTCATGCTCAGTGTGATCGACATGCGCAACCATCGGTACGACGCTGGAAATGTTGCCGCCCTTGGCGATCGACTTAGTCACGAAGATAGCCATGTTGGCGTTACGTGCGAAATCGCCCGAACCACCGATACCGTTCATCATCTTGGTGCCGCCGACATGCGTCGAGTTGACGTTGCCATAGATGTCGAACTCCAGCGCGGTGTTGATACCGACGATACCGAGACGACGCACCAGTTCCGGATGATTGGAGATCTCCTGAGGACGCAGCACCAGCTTGTCCTTGTACTTCTCCAGATTGCCGAAGACCCGATCATTGCAACGCTCGGACAACGTGATGGAGCAGCCGGAGGCAAACTTCATCTTGCCGGCGTCGATCAGCTCGAAGGTGCAGTCCTGCAATACTTCGGAGTACATCACCAGATCTTCGAACGGCGAGTCGATCAGACCGCACACTACGGCGTTGGCAATATTTCCGATGCCGACCTGCATCGGACCGAGGTTCTTTGGTAGACGGCCAGCCGCCACTTCCTTCTTGAAGAACTCGACCAGGTGGTTAGCGATCGACTGGGTATCTTCATCCGGCGGCGTAACGGTGGAATAAGAGTCCGGCTGCTCGGTGATGACAATCGCGGCGATCTTTGCCGGGTCAACTGGAATGGCTGTGGTGCCGAGACGGTCATCCACCTTGGTCAGCGGAATCGGACCACGATTCGGACGCTCGCCCGGGAAGTAAATGTCGTGCAGACCTTCCAGATTCAGGCTGTGAGCCAGATTCAGCTCGACGATGATCTTGTCGGCAAACACGGCCAGGTTGGCGGAGTTGCCTACGGAAGTGGTCGGGACGATGTGGCCTTGCTCAGTGATGCTCACGGCCTCGACAATGGTTACGTCCGGACGCTTGATCTGATTGTTGCGCATCTGCTCGACGGTGTGCGAGAGATGCTGATCGATGAACATGACCTCACCCTGGTTGATTGCCTTGCGCAGGGTGGCATCCGCCTGGAACGGACCACGACGAGCCAGCAGGCCAGCTGCGGCCATCTTTCCGTCCAGGTCATTGCCCAAGCTGGCACCGGTAATAAGGCTGATCTTCAGCTTCTCGTCCTTCGCACGATCGATCAGCGCCAGCGGCACTGCTTTCGCCTCACCCGCGCGGGTAAAGCCGCTCATGCCGACGGTCATACCGTCGTTAATAAGAGTAGCGGCCTCTTGGGCGCTCATGACCTTGCTCTGCAGGGAGGACAAGCGGATGCGATCAGAATACATTTGAGCCTCAAACCAACGGACAATCGGGAGGTCGCAGTCTATTACGTTTAATCTCGCCCCGGTCACAGACCAAGGTCGTAGTGAAAAACGGCGGTTATAACCAAGCGAACTAGCCATTTCGCTTTTTTTGCAGACTATGAACATAAAAAAAGCCGGATGGCCTATTGGCCTCCGGCTTTTCTGCTCCCAAGGGAGAACATGGTGGGTCGTGTAGGATTCGAACCTACGACCAATTGGTTAAAAGCCAACTGCTCTACCAACTGAGCTAACGACCCAATGCGGGGCGCATGATACTGATTTGATTGAGTAAATCAACGCTTTTCAAGAAAAAATCTTCAGCGATAGCGAGTCGGATCCGAGACACCGGCCTCTTCGAAGCCCGCTGCGCGCAGGCGGCAGCTATCGCACTTGCCACAGGCACGCCCATCGTCATCAGCCTGATAACAGGACACTGTCATGGCGTAATCCACTCCCAGTCGAATGCCCGCCTGGATGATCTCCGCCTTGCTCAGATCCTGCAAAGGTGCCCGAATAGCAAAGCCTCGCCCCTCGACACCAGCTTTGGTCGCAAGATTCGCCATGCGCTCAAACGCCTCCACGAACTCCGGTCGGCAATCAGGGTAACCGGAGTAGTCGATCGCGTTCACGCCAATGAAAATGTCTCGCGCCCCAAGCACTTCCGCCCATCCCAGTGCCAGAGAAAGAAACAGCGTGTTGCGCGCGGGCACGTAGGTCACCGGTATTCCTTCGTCCAACACTTCAGGCACCGGAATGCTGCTATCGGTCAGCGCCGAGCCCCCGATACAATTCAGATTCATACCGATAACCTTATGCTCGACCACGCTCAACTGCTGAGCGACCCGCTCTGCCGCCTGCAGCTCCGCACGATGGCGCTGACCATAGTCGAAGCTCATGGTGTAACAGGCATACCCTTGCGCCCCGGCCATCGCGACCACAGTTGCAGAATCGAGTCCGCCAGAGAGAAGAATCACAGCTTTTTTATCAATCATTGCGGTTACCTGCTGCAAGCACGGAGTTCTAAGACGCGAAGGATGCTCCGGGAGTATCAGTGGCCGGGTGCGTCGTTCCAGAGGATCTTGTGCAACTGAAGCTGCAATCGCACCGGGAGATTATCGCTGACTATCCAGTCGGCCAGCTCTCGGGCGCTGACCTGCCCATGACTGGGCGAAAACAGCACCTCGCCGGCACGCGCATCCAGCCGGTACTCGATGAGCTTGGATACGGCCCAGTCGTAATCCTCCCGTGAGCAAATCACGAACTTTACCTGGTCATTGGCTGTAAGCTCGCCGATATTCTCGTACCGATTACGACCTATCTCGGCCGAGCCCGGCGTCTTCAAGTCGACGATCCGACTCACTCGCTTGTCTGTATCGGAGATATCCAGCGCACCGCTGGTTTCCAGAGACACTTCGTACCCCGCATCACAAAGACGGCGCAACAAGGACAGGCAATTCGGTTGAGCCAGTGGCTCACCGCCTGTAACGCAAACGTAGCGAGGATTATAGGAGGCGACCTGTTCGAGAATCGCATCTAGCGGCATGAGCTCGCCGCCGCTGAACGCGTAGGCAGTATCGCAATATTGACAGCGCAGGGGACAGCCGGTCAGGCGAACGAACACAGTGGGCAAACCACTGGTACGCGTCTCCCCCTGCAACGAGAAAAAAATCTCTGTAATTCGCAGGGTATCTTGCATATCAGCCACGGGCGTGACGGCTAAACAGGCCATCCGCCTCCGTTGCGGGAAAGGGACGGGGATTCTAACGAAAAACCCGCCGAGAAGGCGGGTTTTGTTTAGCTAACCGAGCGACAGCGGCTATCGATTCAGTTGACGCTGAGCCAATTGCGCTGCAGAGCTGTTCGGGTAATCGGCAATGACCTGGCGGAGAATTCCGTTGGCCTTGTCACGGTTACCCAGGCGCACCTCGACGTCAGCCAGTTTGTACAGCGAATCCGGGACTTTGTTGTGCTGCGGATACGCCTGGCTGACCTTGGCGAATGCCTGGCCTGCGCCTTGCAGATCCCCTTTTGCGAGGTTCACTTCGCCCAACCAATACTGTGCGTTGCCTGCGTACGGGCTGTTGGGATACTTACGCAAGAAAGCGGAGAAGGCCTGACTGGCCTTTTCGAAATCTTTTGCCTTGATCAGATCAAACGCGGCGTCGTAATACAACTTTTCCTTTTCAGGGTCGGCTGACTGACCACTCGCCACTCCTTGATCTGAAGCGCCTTCACGCGCCTGTATAGAACCGCCGGCACCGTCCGTGCCAGCGGTTGAAGAATTCTGACTAGCCGATCCGCCTGATGAGGCGCCCGACAAGCGACGATCCAAATCCTGATAACGCTCCAGCCCTTCCTGCTTCAGGCGCTGAATTTCGTTCTGTTGCACTTCCAGCATTCCGCGCAGTTGCGCGATCTCTTCCTGCATCTGCTGCAGTTGAACGAAGAGCATGCCCTGCGCCGAAGACGGAGCTGACGCTCCGCCTCCGACATAGGCACCGCCCGTATCCGCCCCAGAGGAGTAACCCGACTCAGGCGCACCACCTTGGGTTTGCGAGTCGTATTCCACCACCGGGACCTGGGCCACCGCGAAAAACGGTAAACCAAGCGCAATAAGCGTCAGAGCGTAACGGTGCTTGAGCATGGCTTATTACTTACGCAGCTCAACGCGACGGTTCTGAGCCCAGGACTGCTCGTCGTTACCCATGGCAACCGGACGCTCTTCGCCATAGGAGACCAGTTCCAGCTGAGCAGGAGACACGCCCTGCAGAACCAGGTAGCGCTGGACCGCCTTGGAACGACGCTCACCCAGAGCCATGTTGTACTCGCGAGTACCACGCTCGTCAGTGTGGCCTTCCAGCACGACACGGTTGCCAGCGGACTGCAGGTCCTTGGCGTGAACATCCAGAGCGCGCATGGCTTCTGGCTTCAGATCCGAGCTGTCGTATTCGAAGTAGAAAGTGGTGATGGCCCGCAGGGCAGCTTCTTCGCCGCTCATGCTGCCGTCGACAGCACCGCTGTCAGCGCCATAGCCAGCGTTAGGATCAACGGCGGTGGAACCTTCGCCAGAGTCGTCGCCGCCCTTGGAGGAACAACCAACAGCTACAGCCATAGCCAGAGCCAGCGCAGCGAACTTACCGAATTTCAGCATTTCCATGTGTAACAACCCCAGTTGTGTTTTTGGTTAGGTAAAGCGTTGATACCGCATCAGTTCAGGTAAGGGGACCACGATGGCTCACGGACTTCGCCTTGAGCAGTAGGAAGCGGGAGCCTAACTCGACCATTGATTGATACGAGCATCAAGACTCCCCGGCCCTGCTGGCGGGTCGCGTAGATTAGCATGGTGCCATTAGGCGCAACAGTGGGCGACTCATCTAAACTCGTCTCGGAAAGTATCCGTAAATTGCCGCGCTGCAGGTCCTGTGCCGCCACCTTGAAATTGGTATAGCCCTCCTGACGATGAATCATCACCAGCGTCTTCTCGTCGGCAGAAAGCTTCGGGTTGGCATTGTAGTTACCAACGAAGGTCACCCGTTCGGCGTTGTTGACACCGAGACGCTGCTTGTAGATCTGCGGCTTGCCGGCGCGATCCGACGTGAAGTATATGGTCTGACCATCGGAACCCCAGAAAGGCTCCGTGTCGATCGCATAATGGTTGGTGAGCCGCTGCAATTGGCGAGACCCGAGATCCATGACGTAGATCTCCGGGTTGCCATCCTTCGACAGTACGAACGCCAGGCGATTGCCGTCCGGTGAAAATGCCGGCGCCCCGTTGAGCCCTTCGAAATTGGTGATCTGCTCGCGGCGACCGGTATCGATATGCTGCATGAAAATGCGGGGGCGTTTCTGCTCGAAGGATACGTAGGCGATACGACGTCCGTCCGGTGAATAGCGTGGCGACAGAATCGGCTCGCGTGACTGCAGCAACGTTACGGCACGCGCACCATCGTAGTCGGAACGCTGCAAGGTATATCGTGTATTTGCCCCGCCGAGCCGTTCGACGGTGACGTAGAGCAGGCGCGTAGAGAAGGCGCCCTTGATACCCGTGAGTTTCTCGAAGGCCTGGTCGGCTGCGTAGTGCGCCATGTCGCGCAGTTGATCCTGGCCGCCACCCACTGTGCCCGTCATGACCTGCTGTTCCGTGGTGACGTTGAACACCTCATAGCGGATCTGCAGCTTCCCGGCGGAGGGCGCGATATTGCCAACCATGACGTACTGGGCGCCCAGCGCCTTCCAGTCACGAAAGATGATTTCACTACCGCGAGTCGGCAGGCTGATCATGTTCTGCTTCGGGATAGGCTCGAAGATACCCGTATTGCGCATGTCGTTACCGATGATCTCGGCCATGTCTTCCGGCAGCACGGTACCCCCCTGCCAACCGAACGGAACCACAGCGATCGGAATCGCACGATCGGCACCACTCGTAACGACGATGTTCTTCTCTTGCGCCACGGCATTGCCCAGCACGAATAGGAGAAGGACGATGAAACCTCGAAGGTAATTGATCACAACGCTAAATCCTCAGGCGTAAATGTCATCGTGAACGAGCGATACGGCTGAAAATCCTGAGCAGAGAGCCCCTGCATCTCGGTCAGCCGACCAATATTCTTAACCGCTGCAACTGCGGAATTATCGAACGGCGCATCACCGCTGGAGCGCGAAACCGTCACAGCGGTGATGGTGCCATCCGGCAGCATGTTGACCCGCAGCGATACCGACATGTTATTCCGCGCCGATGGCGGCCGGGTCCAACCCTCTGCTGCGCGCATCCGGATCAGATCATCGAAGTTGCCGGAGACCTGATCGCCTAGAGTATCGGCCATGGCTTGCTGACGTTCCGTGTCCTCCGCCAACAACTCAGCAAGCGCTTGAGCCTTTTTGTCCTCAGCAGCTTTGCGAGCAGCTTCGGCGGCCTTTTTCTTCGCATCTTCCGCAGCCTTCTTCTTTGCGGCCTCGGCTGCTGCCTTTTTCTTCGCGTCTTCGGCGGCTTTCTTTTTCGCCGCCTCAGCTGCAGTCTTCTTCTTCGATTCTTCGGCAGCCTTCTTCTTTGCGGCCTCGTCTGCCGCCTTCTTCTTGGCGATATCGGCCAATTTCTTTTGCTCGGCTTTTTTCGCCTCTTCGGCTTTCTTGGCTTCGGCTGCCTTTTGGGCAGCATCGGCCTTCGCTACCTCGGCCTTTCGAGCTTCCTCAGCCTTTTTTTGTTCCGCAGCTTTGGCAGCGGCCTGCTTTTGTTGCTCGACCTTGCGCTGCTCCATCTGTTCGGCTTCGTACTGTTTGGCGGCCGTTTTCTGCGCCTCGCCAGCAATCTTTTGATTGGTCTGGGTCTTCGCCTGACTCTGCGATTTAAGCTGATAAAGAGTCGCCTGAACGATTGGCTTGGACGGCGGCAGCTCCGGCGTCATGGCGAAGCTGACAAAGAGCATGCCGAAGATGACGACGTGCAGCCCCACCGCCAATATGGTGGGCCAGTAGTAACTCTCCGAGCGCGAACGTTCCGGCTGCTGCATCAAGGCGCCTCAGTAATCAGGCCGACATTACCCACGCCCGCTTCCTGCAGCCCACCCATTGCGGACATCACCGAACCGTAGTCCACCGCCTTGTCGCCGCGCACGAACACCTGGACCTGCTTACCCTGACTGCGGTTCTGATTCATGATTGCGGTGACCGCCTTGGTCATCTCCTCCAGCGTCAGCGCCTGATCCTGCACGGTCTCGGTATCGACTTCACTGCCGATGTTCCAGAAATAGGTCTTGTCCGCCTTGATCGAGATGGTCAGCACACGCGCATCGTTATCCTGAGGCAGGACTTCGCTGCTGACCTTGGGCAGATCGACCTTCACGCCTTGGTTGAGCATCGGCGCGGTCACCATAAAAATTACTAGCAGCACCAGCATCACGTCGATGTAAGGCACCACGTTCATTTCGGCGACAGGTTTGCGTCTGTTGCGAATTCTTGCCATGGCCTGCGGGCCTCAATCTTCTGTGGTGTGAACTTTGCGATGGAGGATCGCCTGGAACTCGTCAGCAAAGGTGTAGTAGCGGCCGATGAGCATCTCGCCACGCGCCGAGAACCGGTTATAGGCAATGACTGCCGGGATCGCCGCGAACAAGCCGATGGCGGTGGCGATCAAGGCCTCGGCGATACCCGGCGCCACGGTCGCCAGGGTCGCTTGCTGTACCTGGGCCAGGCCACGGAAGGAATTCATGATGCCCCATACGGTCCCGAACAGGCCGATATATGGGCTGGTCGAACCAACCGTAGCGAGGAACGGCAAGCTCTGATCGAGCTTCTCTTCCTCGCGGGAGATCGCAACGCGCATGGCACGGTTGACACCATCCATCACGGCGTCCGGATCCACGCCTAGCTGCTGGCGGAGGCGTGAGAATTCCTTGAAGCCGGCACGAAAGATCTGCTCGACGCCAGAGTCAGGGTCCGGGTTGCTGCCGGCCTGGCGATACAGCTTGGAAAGGTCGATGCCCGACCAGAAGCGCTCCTCGAAGCTGTCCAGCGAACGCTTCGCCGCCCGCAGCATATTGCCGCGCTGGAATATGATGATCCAGGAGGTCACCGAGGCGGCTACCAGGATCAACATGACCAGCTGAACCACAAAGCTGGCGTTGCTGATCAGGCTCCACATGGACATATGATCGACGTTGGCTTCCACGCTTACTCTCCTACTGGGGATAGACCCGACCCGGCGAAAGCGACACGCAGCGCTTCGGGAATGGGGCGGGGTTTCAAACTCTCGGTGCGCACACACGCCACCAGGAACTGCCCTTCGCAGAGCAGCAAATCATCTTTCGCACGTCGCACCTGCTGCTTGAAACGCAGGCTTGCACGCTTGATTTCCACCACCTCGGCCGAGACCAGCAGCTCGTCATCCAGCCTCGCCGGCGAGTGATAACGCGCTTCGCTGGAATGCACGACAAATAGTAGGTCTTGGCCTACCAGTTGCGACTGGGCGAAACCCAGGCTGCGCAACCGCTCGGTACGGGCCCGTTCCATGAATTTGAGGTAATTGACGTAATAAACGATGCCGCCCGCATCGGTGTCTTCGTAATAGACACGACACCGAAGAGAGAACGGTTGAGCATGTGATTCCGCGCGCATACTAGTGCTAGGCCCTGCAAATGCCAATCGGGTGGGAGAACAATATTTTTGTCACGCCGTGTCACCGTCGAATAGGTCGCCTACTGGCGAATCGCCCATGCGCTTCGGCAGGTTCAGACCAAAATGCAGATAGGCGTGACGGGTCACCACCCGCCCTCTCGGCGTACGCATGATGTAGCCCTGCTGAATCAGGTACGGCTCGAGAACATCCTCGATGGTGTGACGCTCTTCGCTGATGGCGGCAGCAAGGCTGTCGATACCCACAGGGCCACCATCGAACTTCTCGATCAGGGTCAGCAGAAGCCGGCGATCCTGGTGATCCAGGCCACGCTCGTCGACGTCGAGCATATTCAAGGCAAGATCTGCGGTCACTCGAGAGATTTCGCCGTTGCCACGAACTTCGGCAAAATCCCGGACGCGTCTTAGCAGCCGGTTTCCAATACGGGGCGTACCGCGAGCGCGGCGGGCGATTTCCAATGCGCCCTCGGGCTCAATGGGCAAACCGAGAATACCGGCAGACCGCGTCACGATCGTTGCCAGGTCGGCGGTGGAGTAGAACTCGAGGCGCTGCACGATACCGAAGCGGTCCCGCAGCGGGTTGGTCAGCATACCGGCCCGCGTGGTAGCCCCCACCAGCGTGAACGGCGGCAAGTCGAGCTTGATCGAACGCGCGGCTGGCCCCTCGCCGATCATGATGTCCAGCTGGAAGTCTTCCATCGCCGGATACAGCACCTCTTCGACAATGGGCGACAGGCGATGGATTTCGTCGACGAAGAGGACATCACCCTCCTCCAGGTTGGTCAGCAACGCAGCGAGGTCTCCCGGCCGCTCAAGCACCGGCCCAGACGTGCTTTTTATCGATACGCCCATTTCCTGAGCGATGATATTGGCCAACGTGGTCTTGCCGAGACCCGGAGGACCAAAAATGAGCGTGTGATCGAGCGATTCCTTGCGCGCCCGTGCGGCACGAATGAACAGATCCATCTGCTCGCGCACGACAGGTTGCCCGATGTAATCGGCCAGGCTGAGTGGGCGGATGGCACGGTCGAACTGCTCCTCGCGGTCTCGACCGGTGGCGGTAATCAGACGATCAGCTTCGATCACTAGACCATTCCCTTGAGTGCACGGCGGATCAGGTCTTCACTGCTCAAATCGTCTTCCTGTACGGCGGATACGGCACGGCTGGCTTCTTGTGGTTTGAAGCCCAGCGAGATCAACGCACTGACAGCATCGTTCTCGGCGCTTGAGACTGCCACAGCTCCGCGGGGTTCCACTACCAGAGTTGCGATTGACGGCATGGTTTCCCAAGCCTTGAAGCGATCCTTGAGCTCCACCAGCAGACGCTCGGCGGTCTTCTTGCCCACCCCCGGAATCTTCACCAGCACAGAGGTATCCTGGGCCTGGACACAGCGCACCAGCTCGTCCACTTCAAGCCCCGACATCAATGCCAGCGCAAGCTTGGGGCCGACGCCGTTGAGGCGGATCAGCTCGCGAAACAGCTCGCGATCACGCTTTTCGGAGAAGCCATACAGCAGATGCGCGTCCTCGCGCACCACCAGATGGGTATGCAGCGTCACCGGCTCGCCTACCGCAGGCAGGCGGTACAGCGTCGTCATCGGCACCTCGACCTCGTAACCGATGCCGTTCACATCCAGTATCAGATGCGGCGGTTGCTTTTCAGCCAGGGTGCCGCGCAAACGTCCAATCACAACTTATCCTCCTTTGGCCGCCATGCCGTGCCGCAGCCGAAATACTCAATCAGCGTCATAACTCGGACCAACGTTTCGGCCGAACTAGCAACCTTACAGGCGCAAACGCCCACCCCGCCGCTTGGCACCGGCCAGCCCGTGCGGAATCAGGCTTTGCCGATGATGGGCGTGACACAAGGCGATCGCCAGAGCGTCGGACGCGTCGATCTGCGGCTTCTGCACCAGCTTCAGCAGATGCATCACCATCATCTGTACCTGCTGCTTGTCAGCTCCACCAGTTCCGGCGATGGCCTGCTTGACCTGGGTGGCGGTGTACTCGGCGATTTCCAACCCCTGCTCCGCGGCAGCCACAATGGCAGCTCCGCGGGCCTGCCCGAGCTTGAGCGCGGAATCCGCGTTGCGCGCCATGAAGACCTGTTCGATGCCCATGGTTACCGGACCATGCAGGCGAATCACTTCGCTAACGCCGGTGAACACCGCCTGCAGGCGCGCGGAGAGCTCACCGCTGCCGGTGCGAATGCAGCCGGACGCGACATACTCGCAGTTGCGGCCAGTATCACGGATTACGCCGTAGCCGGTAATTCGTGAGCCGGGGTCGATCCCCAGAATAAGCGTCATGCCATCGCCATACTGTCTATTTATCCAGCCGGCAGTATAAGGAGCTACCTGCGCGGCGACCAGCGACATAACGAGACGCCATGACCAAGCCGGCAAAGAAGACCAACAAAAAGCCGGAAGCACCTAGGGTCGCTTCCGGCTGTGATGTTGCGCAACGGATTAGTCCAGCTGCTCCATGATCTCATCTGAAATTTCAGCGTTGTGATAGACGTTCTGCACGTCGTCCAGGTCTTCCAGCGCATCGATCAGACGCAGCACTTTCTGGGCGGTTTCCAGATCGGCGAGCGGTGCAGCAATGGACGGGATCATGGCTATATCCGCCTCCTCGCCTTTGAACCCGGCAGCGCTCAGCGCCTCGTTCACGGCATGAAAATCGGCAAAGCTGGTCGATACCAAAGCCGAGCCATCCTCACCCATTTCCACATCATCGGCACCGGCTTCCAGCGCTGCTTCCATCAGCGCATCCTCATCCACGCCGACGGCGAAGCTGATCTGGCCCTTGCGATCGAACATGTAGGCGACCGAGCCATCGGTCCCCAAGTTGCCGCCGTGCTTGCTGAACGCATGACGCACTTCCGCAGCGGTGCGGTTGCGGTTGTCGGTCATGGCCTCGACGATGATGGCCACACCACTGGGCGCATAACCTTCGTAACTCAGCTCGACGACGTTGTCTGCGTCATTGTTGCCGGCGCCGCGGGCAATGGCGCGATCGATCACATCACGCGACATGTTGGCGACCAGCGCCTTGTCCACTGCCAGGCGTAGCCGAGGATTGTCGGCAGGAACCGGCCCGCTCTTCGCGGCAACAGTCAGCTCTCGAATGATCTTGGTGAAGATCTTGCCGCGCTTGGCGTCCTGACGCCCCTTGCGATGCTTGATGTTGGCCCATTTGGAATGACCAGCCATAACTGCCTCCCTTTCTGATCAACTTTTCATCTGTCTAAACCAAGAGCCCAGGTTTCCCTGGGCTCTTGCATCGCCGTCACTCGGCTTTCGGCTGCTCACGCAGGCGAATGTGCAACTCTCGCAAAGCCTTGGCATCTACCGCACCCGGCGCCTGGGTCATGACGTCCGCCGCGCTTTGGGTTTTCGGGAAGGCGATCACCTCACGAATCGATTGCGCACCGGTCATCAGCATGACCAGACGATCGAGACCAAACGCCAGACCGCCGTGCGGCGGCGCACCGTATTTGAGCGCATCGAGCAGGAACCCGAACTTCTCGTTTTGCTCCGCCTCATCGATACCAAGGATGCGGAACACGGTTTGCTGCATTTCCTTGCGATGGATACGAATCGAGCCGCCGCCCAGCTCGGTGCCGTTGAGCACCATGTCGTAGGCACGCGAGAGCGCAGCGCCTGGATTGGCTTCCAGCTCTTCAGGGCTGCACTTGGGCGCGGTAAACGGATGGTGCAGCGCGGAGAGCGAACCATCGTCATTTTCCTCGAACATCGGGAAATCGACGACCCACATTGGCGCCCACTCGCAGGTGAGCAGGTTCAGGTCGTGACCGAGCTTGATACGCAGCGCACCCAGGGCCTCGGAAACGATCTTGGCCTTGTCGGCACCAAAGAAGACGATGTCGCCGTCAACCGCACCGACGCGGTCGAGGATGACGTTGAGCTTGTCTTCCGGGATGTTCTTGACGATCGGCGACTGCAGACCTTCAACGCCCTTGGCGCGCTCGTTGACCTTGATATAGGCCAGCCCCTTCGCACCGTAGATGCCCACGAACTTGGTGTAGTCGTCGATCTGCTTGCGCGGCATGCTGGCACCGCCCGGCACACGTAGCGCAGCGACTCGGCACTTGGGGTCGTTTGCCGGACCACTGAAGACCTTGAACTCGACCTGCTGCAGCTGATCCGCGACGTCGACCAGCTCCAGGGGAATACGCAGGTCCGGCTTGTCCGAACCATAGCGGCGCATGGCTTCTTCGAACGGCATGTGCGGGAACTCGCCGAACTCGACGCCCAGCACTTCCTTGAACAACTTGCGCACCATGCCTTCGGTGATACCGATGATGTCGGATTCGTCGAGGAAGCTGGTCTCGATATCGATCTGGGTGAATTCCGGCTGACGGTCGGCCCGCAGGTCTTCGTCGCGGAAGCACTTGGCAATCTGGTAGTAGCGATCGAATCCGGCCACCATCAGCAGTTGCTTGAACAGCTGAGGCGACTGCGGCAGCGCGAAGAAACTGCCGGGATGGGTGCGGCTGGGCACCAGGTAGTCACGGGCGCCTTCCGGCGTGGCACGGGTCAGGATCGGCGTTTCCACATCGAGGAAGCCGTTCTCGTCGAGGTAACGACGGATGCTGGTGGTGATGCTCGAGCGCAGCTTGAGCTTCTCGGCCATCTCAGGGCGGCGCAGGTCGATGAAGCGATAGCGCAGGCGGGTTTCTTCACCTACATCGCTGTATTCGTTGAGCGGGAACGGCGGGGTTTCTGCCTCGTTCAGCACCTCCAGTTCATAACCCAGCACTTCGATGGCACCAGAAGCCATGTTCGGGTTGCGTGCGCCTTCAGGGCGCAGGCGGACCTTGCCGGTGATCTTCACGACGTACTCGCTGCGCACCCGGTCGGCGGCTGAAAACGTCTCGGCGCGGTCGGGATCGAACACCACTTGGGCCATGCCTTCGCGGTCACGCACGTCGAGGAAGATGACCCCGCCGTGGTCACGGCGGCGATGGACCCAACCGCAAAGAGTGATTTCCTGGCCGTCCAGGCTTTCGTTCAACTGGCCGCAATAGTGGCTGCGCATCATGGTGGAGTTCGCTTCTCGTATCTTGGAAATTCGTTGGGGTCGCTCGACCCGCGACTGAACAGGCGACTGCTTCGCGGCGCCCCGCCTGAGATATCACCTGTCGGCACTGAAGGAGGCGCTCGGCATCAAAGCGCGGCGCTACCCGTACGGCAAACGAGCCGCCCGACACAAGCGCGGGATTATATCTGCATAATGACTTCAACGCAGCCGGCACCGATAGCCTTGATACGATCGGGCTGATAGACAACCCGGTTGAACCGAAGAGCGTTCTGAAGCTTCAAACCGATGACTGTTACGAGTGACATCGCGCCCACTCACCAAATGCATCCACTTCTGGCATAACTGTCAGTGAATTCATCAAAACGGAGACAACCATGGAAATCAATATTGGCATTGCCGAGCAGGATCGCGCCGCTATTGCGGACGGTTTATCCCGCCTGTTGGCCGACACTTACACGCTTTACTTGAAGACCCACAACTTCCACTGGAATGTGACCGGGCCGATGTTCAACACCCTGCATACCATGTTCGAAACTCAATACACGGAACTTGCCGTGGCCGTGGACGATATTGCCGAGCGTATCCGTGCGTTGGGCTTCCCCGCTCCAGGCACTTACGCCGCCTATGCGAAGCTGTCGTCGATCAAGGAGCAGGAAGGCATTCCTTCCGCCGATGAGATGATCAAGCTACTGGTTGAAGGCCAGGAAGCGGTTGTCCGCACCGCGCGCGGTATCTTCCCGCTGCTGGAGAAAGTCAGTGACGAGCCAACCGCTGACCTTCTGACCCAGCGTATGCAGATCCATGAAAAAACCGCATGGATGCTGCGCAGCTTGCTTGCCGCCTGATACGAGCCGTCGCATCGACCCACAACGAGACAGCCGCCCACGCGACTGTCTCGTCCTTGGGACCATGAACCAAACACATCTCAGCTGCCAACCAACCTAAAGTCAGCAGCCTAAATAGGCTTGCGCCCCACCTCATCCCTCACCCGCTCATGGCGTGCCATTTGAGCAGCGCCTTCCTTTACTGTTAAATACGCGCGCGCCGCAGGCTGGCACCATCAAATACGAGCGATCGCTCCACCCACGCTCAGTTTCCAATTCTGCCCAACGCCTGCCGCTTTCTATCGTGCTATTAACTGCGAGTCATATGAATGCTTAAGATTATCCATGTATTAACGGGCGTAGCTGCCTTGGTATTGTCATTCGTACCCAGCCTCACCGGCGCAATGCCGCTTCTGGCACAGCCCGAGGCGCTATGCCTGCTCCTTCTCGGCCTGCTGAACGTACAATTTGCCTCATCTGTGAACCTTGCAGCGAGCGGCCATAACCGGCCAATTCTGCTGGGCGCATCCGCACTGTTGATTATGGCGGTCGTGATCCAGGCCGCTGTATTGCTGACGCCGATCGCTGCCATTGCAAATCAACCAGCCACTCTTGCCAGCCTTGTACTCGTTTTTATCTCCGTATTACTGCAGCTGGCCACGACCCAACCCAAAGAAGTACGCACAACCGATCGCAACCAGCTTTCGAACGCCCGTAAAAGCCAGCCTAAACGCGCTACAGCACCAGCAGCCGGACGCGAGACGGGCACGGTCAAATGGTTCAACACCTCGAAAGGTTTCGGCTTTATTTCCCGCGACAGTGGCGATGATGTCTTCGTCCACTTTCGGGCGATTCGCGGCGAAGGCCACCGGGTGCTGGTAGAAGGTCAACGCGTCGACTTCACCATCATGATGCGCGACAAAGGTCTTCAGGCCGAAGACGTAGTTGCAACCCAATAAGCATCGTTAACGTCAAGCGCCAGAGCCAAGCCGGCACTGGCGCTCTTGCTTGCGCCGCAGCCAGTTAATAGTGCGGCGGAGGCGCTTCGTCTTCCTCTCCACCCATCCTGCTCTGGATGTCTTCCTGCCGTCGGGCGAGCAATCCCAGCTGCGCCTGCAACCGCTCGACCGTACGCTGCTGTGCAACCAGTACATCATTCAACGTCTGAATCGTATCGTCCTGAAAAGCCA
This sequence comes from Pseudomonas sp. SST3, assembly GCF_003325755.1. The sequence goes on from NZ_QORI02000024.1 coordinate 54,009, forward strand.
GGCGTGCCTCCAGATCGATGATGCGCTGTTCCAATTCCATTACGTCACTCCGCAAAATGAAAATTATCAGTGAGCACCAGCTTCAGCTTCTGCTTGATCGCCTGAACCTGCGCTTCACTATAGCGGCTAGCCGGCTGATGCCCCCATACCGGCGCTGGCCAGGCTGCATCGTCCCGGCGTCGGGCGATTACATGCATGTGCAACTGACTCACCACATTTCCCAGAGTCGCCACGTTCATCTTGTCTGCGCCAAAGGTGTCTTTGAGCGTCTCAGCCAGTGCCGTTGCCTCCCGCCATAGCGCTTGCTGATCCGCAGGGTCCAGCTGAAACAACTCACTGATCTCTTCGCGACGAGGCACAAGGATGAACCAGGGATAGTTGGCATCGTTCATCAGCAGCAACCGACACAGCGAGAAATCACCCAGACTCAACGTGTCGTGCTCCAGACGCGAATCAAGAACGAACATAGCCGTGCTCCTCATATTCCGAATGATCAGCGCAGCACAAAACCGCGCCTGGTCGTCCCGCATGAGGATACTCCAACGCGCCGGCACAGCAGCAGCCCAGAACGCACCGAATCAGCGCTCGCACACTCCGAACCAGCCCCCTTTTAGAGCCCTTCATTCCTGAAAGCAGGTTGAGACTGCATTAAAAACCGTCTTTTTCGTTCTGTGCACGGTTATTGCTTTGAAGAAAAAAGCATCGAACGAGGGGGGAGAAAAACGGAAATAGCTGGGTTAAGCTTGCTCGCGCTAGTTTACCCAGCTACACAGTAATTCTCGGGATATACATTCCAGGCTTGCTGCAGGTTTCGACCAGCTAGGGATGGTCTGAAGTAGTCAGGTATTTCTGGCTGACTCCAGCCCTTGCCGATTTCAAAACGGTGATTCGGCTAAAAAACGATCAAATCATCCCCTCTTTCCGGATTTATAGCCGGCGCGAGCACCTCGCGCCGGCCATTTCCCGCATTACAGACGCACCTCTCCTGCATTCGTCAGCAAATGTCGGCGCGCCATCCACAGGTTCGACAGCGCGAACAGTGTCACCAACTGCGCGGTGTTCTTCGCCAGGCCACGGAAGCGTGTCTTCACGTAGCCGAATTGGCGCTTGATCACCCGGAACGGGTGCTCGACT
>NZ_QORI02000025.1 GCF_003325755.1 Pseudomonas sp. SST3
GTTGACGGGGCGTGAAGCAATGCGTTCGCCAGGTGCGCCGTCACTTCGCCGCMGAGATCGAGCGGCTATTTTGGACGCAAATAGCAACCGGGATCACAAGTGAGAAGGCAGCTGAGTCCGTTGGCGTATCGTCAGCGGTAGGCACACGCTGGTTCCGTCATCGCGGCGGGATGCCATTGTTCATGTCTAACCACATATCCGAAAGGTACTTGTCGTTCGCGGAGCGAGAAGACATTGGGCTGCTCCGTGCGCAAGGTGTTGGCGTGCGAGAGATTGCTCGCCGTCTTGGGCGAAATCCATCGACAGTTTCCCGGGAGCTGACGCGTAATGCTGCGACTCGCGGCGGCCTGCTCGAGTATCGCGCTTCAGTCGCACAGTGGAAGGCGGAACTAGTTGCCAAGAGACCGAAGCCGGCGAAACTGGTGACTAACCTGCGTCTGCGCCACTATGTGCAAGATCGTCTGGAGGGCAAGGTTCATGGTGCTGATGGTCGTGAGATTACCGGGCCTCGACAAGCGCCGTTCAAGGGCCGAAATAAACCACACCGTGGTGACCGCAAATGGGTTAATGGCTGGTCGCCCGAACAGATTGCGAACCGGCTACGGATCGACTTTCCGGATGACGAATCCATGCGCATCTCTCACGAAGCCATATATCAGGCGCTCTACATTCAGGGGCGAGGTGCTCTCAAGCGTGAGCTGGTGAGCTGTCTGCGCACTGGGCCGGCGTTGCGCGTACCGAGAGCCAGGGCACAAGCCAAAGCGTGGGCCCATGTCAGCGAGGGTGTCATGATCTCCAGCCGCCCTGCTGAGGTAGAAGATCGCGCCGTACCAGGGCATTGGGAGGGTGACCTGATCATCGGCCTGAACCGTTCCGCGATAGGGACTCTGGTCGAGCGGTCAACTCGTTTCACCATGCTCGTCCACCTACCCCGTGAAGAAGGCTATGGGCTAATTCCCCGGACAAAGAACGGCCCCGCACTTGCCGGCTACGGCGCTGTCACGATGACTAATGCACTGAAGAAGACCGTGACTGGCCTGCCCATGCAGCTGTGGCAATCATTGACCTGGGATCGTGGGAAGGAGCTATCGGACCACGCCCGTTTTACTATCGAGTCAGGAGTGAAAGTCTTCTTTGCCGACCCTCATAGCCCATGGCAGCGCGGCACGAACGAGAATACGAACGGCCTTCTGCGGCAATACTTCCCGAAAGGCACTGACCTGTCTCGTTGGAGTGCCCAAGAGATCCAAGCCGTAGCCCATGCGCTAAACACGAGACCCCGAAAAACACTCGGCTGGAAAACACCTGCCGAGACGCTGAACGAGTATCTCAAATCTATTCAACAATCCAGTGTTGCGACGACCGGTTGAATCCGCCCAGTACGTCTCGATCCGCTATAGCGAGCGTCTGGCCGAAGCTGGAGTCGAGCCCTCGGTGGGCAGCGTGGGGGACTCCTATGACAATGCCTTGGCCGAGACCATCAATGGCCTGTACAAAGCCGAGGTGATCCACCGGCGGTCATGGCAGAGCCGCGAGGCCGTGGAGCTGGCAACGCTGGAATGGGTGGACTGGTTCAACCACCGAAGGCTGTTGGAGCCCATCGGGAATATGCCGCCGGCAGAAGCCGAAGCGAACTCCTATCAGCAACTTACCGAGTCGGCCCAAGCGGCATGACTCACACCAAAGAGCCTCCAGAATTCCCGGGGCGGTTCAGTCAGGAAGTCGTGCCCACCCTGAGGCTTCGAGCCTGCGACGTAGATAGCGCTCCGCCCTTCCACACTCACTCTCACAGCTCGAACGGTATCCAGAGCCCGCCCTGGGCGAGAGCTCGCATCAACAAGGTTGAGCCGAGTGCAGTGCTGATCTCTTTGAACCAGCAGAAGGAGTTTCTATGCCCAGCGTCATCGGCATTGATATTGCCAAGCACACATTTGATATTGCCACCCTGCAAACCAACGGCAAGTACCGCACCAAGGCCAAACTGGCCAACGATGCGACCGGTTTCCAAGCGTTGCAGCAATGGTTGCTCAAGCACGCAGACTCAGAGGCCTGGATCGTCATGGAAGCGACCGGCGCGCACCAACCTGCGCAACAAACGCGACCTGCTGACCAGCATTGATGGCATCGGTGAGCGGTCTGCCGCCTTATTGCTGGCCGAACTCGGGGACCCTTTACGCTTCGCCAGCTCACGCGCGATCACAGCGTTTGCAGGGCTGAACCCGCGGCTACAGGAGTCAGGCATCTACAAGGGACAGACGCGCATTTCCCGCACCGGCTCGCCCCGTTTGAGGGCTGGACTCTATATGCCAGCGGTGTGCTCGCTCACGCACAACCCCGCCATCAGTGCTCTGCGTGAACGTCTGAAGGCCAAGGGCAAATCCGGTAAGCAGATCGTCTGTGCAGCGATGCGCAAGCTATTGCACATCGCCTATGGCGTGCTGAAATCAGGCCAGCGCTTCGATCCACAATTGGCCCTTGCTCGGTAGGGGGTAAGACGGTATCTACCGGTTCAAAACTGACCCACTTGGAAAAAATGCAGCTTTGCGAGCTGCCCATGCTGTCCAAGGAGCAACACGTGGAAATCGGTGTTCTTATCCGCCAGGGTTTATCGATTCGGGCCATTGCCCGGCAAATGCACTGCTCGCGAAACACGGTTCGACGCCATCTCAAACTGCAAGCCGTTCGCCAGCCGCCCGTTTATGGCCCGCGCGTCGAGCGGGCCAGCAAGTTGGCGCCTTTCGAGGACTATCTTCACCAGCGTATAGACGCCGCCAGGCCGCACTGGATTCCCGCCACCGTGTTATTGCGCGAGATTCGCGAACAAGGCTATCAAGGTGGATACTCCATTCTCACCAGCTTCCTGCTCGCCTTGAAGTCCAAGTCGGCTGAGCCTGCTGTACGCTTCGAAACGGAGCCGGGTGAGCAGATGCAAGTGGACTTTACGGTGATTCGGCGTGGCAAAGACCCGCTGCTGGCCTTCGTCGCCACCTTGGGTTGGAGCCGAGCCACCTACGTGGTCTTTTCGCGCCGTGAGGACTCGGCGGCTTGGTGTGTCGGGATCGAAAAAGCCCTGCGCCACTTCGGCGGCACGCCGCGAAAACTGCTGTTCGATAACGCCAAGGCAGTCGTTCTGGCCCGTGACGCCTATGGCCCTGGAGAGCATCGCTGGAACCCCGCGCTGTTGATGTTGGCCGAGCGTTACGGCTTCACGCCCAAGGTGTGCCGCCCCTATCGGGCGCAGACCAAGGGCAAGGTTGAACGCTTCAACCACTACCTGAAAAACAGCTTCGTGGTGCCGTTGGCGGCCTCTCTCAAACAGGTCGACTTGCTGCTCAACGTTGAGGTCGCCAACAGCAAAATAGGGCCATGGCTGACGGATATAGCCAATGCCCGAGTGCATGCGACAACGGGCGAGATCCCACAGCATCGGCTCGATACCGAGGTGCATCATCTGCTGCCGCTGCCTGAGCCCCAACAGCTTCTGGCGACGATAACTACGTTGACTCAGCCGATCCCGGTGGAAAGCTTGCAGCACCCCTTACCGGTGTATCAATCCTTGCTGGAGGCACGCCCGTGAGCCTGCAACATCTGCGCATCGAGGCGTTATGCCAACAGTTCAAACTGGATACCTTCGCCGTCGAATGGCCGGTTCTGGCACAGCGGGCGGCTGAGCAGGAAACAAGCTATGCCGACTTCCTGGAGCAGTTGCTGCTCACCGAAGATCGGGTTAGGCAGGAGCGTCGACGGCAAGCCCTACTTCAACTGTCGGGTCTGCCGGCGGTCAAGACCCTTGAGCAATACGATTTCAAGTTTGCCAGCGGCGCGCCGCAAAGCCAGCTTCTGGAGTTGGCCGGACTGGCTTTCATCGAGCGTCGCGAGAATGTCGTGCTGCTTGGGCCTTCGGGCGTCGGCAAGACGCATCTGGCCAGCGCTCTGGCTCAAAGGGCGATCATGGCCGGCATCTCCACCCGGTTCATCTCGGCGGCCGACCTGACCCTGCAACTTATCGCTGCGCACCAACAAGGGCGCCTGGCTCAATATTTCAGCCGGGTCGTGCAGCGCTCGAAGTTACTGGTGATCGATGAGGTCGGTTACCTCCGTTTGGCCGCGACGAAGCCAACCTGTTCTCAACGTCATCGCCAAGCGTTACGAACACGGCAGCGTGGTGCTGACCAGCAACCTGCCGTTCAGCCAATGGGCAACAACCTTTGCTGACGACTCGACTCTGACCGCGGCGCTGCTGGATCGGCTGCTGCACCATGCGCATATCGTGCAGGTCAGCGGACAGAGCTACCGGCTGAAAGACAAGCTGAAGTCGGGCCAGGTGATACCTCGGGGAACTGGAACTACTCGCTCGTATATCGACGATAACAACCGCCGAGGTGGGTCAGTTTTACTTCGGTAGGGTGGGTCAGTTTTCAACCGGTATTGACATTGAACAACCTACCGGGTTTACACAAGCACCGAGCAAGCCGGTGATTGCGCGCACACAATCGCGACGGGTCCAACCGACTATCTGCAGGGGATACGTGAAATCGAAGTCACCATCGGACTGTTTAAGCCCTTTGGAGCGCCGCATATCGGCACGGCCGCAGTCATAGCCGATGAGCTTAACGATGCGCTGGCCAGCGGCTTTTGCCTCGATCCATAGCGGGTGAGGAGGCCGGGCATTGGGGCCAGACCGGGCACCTTTAAGAAACTGATCCTGGGGCGTCTGCTTCCACTTGATGCTGCAGGATTTCATGCCGAAAGCGAGAGACGGAAGCGTTTCGTTCGCTAGACAATTGCCGTACAGATCCGAATATCCAGTCGAGGCGAGCGGCACCTTTTTGCAAACATCGATCACCGGCCAGCCCCACGAGATTAGAACTTCGTTCATCGCATCGACGTGGGCGATGGTTTCCGGCTTCTCGCCGCCAGTGTCAGCGAATGTGATGACGTGAGGCCGAATGCCGGCTATCCGCAACGCGCAGAGCATCGCAGTAGAGCCCACGCCGGAGCCGAAACATACGGCGATGTAGCGGCCGACAAGGGCGTTACGCAAGCGCTGAATGTGATCATCAGATAGCCGAGCGCATGCCGATCTGGCGTACGCCACGACAGAGAGAGAAGTCATTAACGGAACCCTTCGCAGATAGAGCGGAGTCCGGCCGCGGTTGCCGCCGCTAAGCCGGGCTTGAGTGGGTAGGGCTCTAATCAGGCAGCGCGGGCGTCGGCTAGGGAAACTCTGAAGAAGACTTCCTGATTTTGGCAAAATACCCGGACGCCACCCGCCGAGTTTTCCGATGAAGCAGATGACCTTCGCCGACGCCGAGTATGCCGGCAAGCGCAAGCAGACCCGTAAAGAGCTGTTCTTGATCGAGATGGATCAGGTGGTTCCCTGGAAGGGATTGATCGCCCTGATCGAGCCGCACTATCCCAAGGGTGAAGGCGGCCGTCCGGCCTATCCGCTGATGGCGATGCTGCGCGTACATCTGATGCAGAACTGGTTCGGCTACAGCGATCCGGCGATGGAGGAAGCGCTGTACGAGACCACCATACTGCGTCAGTTCGCCGGGTTGAGCCTGGAGCGCATTCCGGACGAAACCACCATCCTCAACTTCCGTCGCCTGCTGGAGAAGCATGAATTGGCGGCCGGCATCCTTGGCGTGATCAATGGCTACCTGGGAGATCGCGGCCTGTCGCTGCGCCAGGGCACCATCGTCGATGCCACGCTAATCCACGCGCCCAGTTCGACCAAGAACAAGGACGGCAAGCGCGACCCGGAAATGCACCAGACCAAGAATGGGTAACCAGTACTACTTCGGGATGAAGGCGCACATCGGCGTGGATGATGAGTCGGGGCTGGTACACAGCGTGGTGGGCACGGCAGCCAACGTGGCGGATGTCAATCAGGTCGACAAGTTGCTGCACGGCGACGAGAACGTCGTTTGCGCCGATGCCGGCTACACCGGCGCCGAAAAGCGCTCCGAACATGAAGGCCGGGAGGTGATCTGGCAGGTCGCGGCACGCCGCAGCACTTAGAAGAAGCTTGGCAAGAGCAGCCCGCTCTACAAAGCCAAGCGCAAGGTTGAAAAGGCCAAGGCGCAGGTTCGCGCCAAGGTCGAGCACCCATTCCGGGTGATCAAGCGCCAGTTCGGCTACGTCAAAGTGCGCTTCCGGGGATTGGCCAAGAACACGGCGCAGTTGGTGACGCTGTTCGCCCTGTCGAACCTGTGGATGGCGCGCCGACATTTACTGGCGAATACAGGAGAGGTGCGCCTGTAATGCAGGAAATGGCTGCCAAGAGGAGCCCGCCGCGGCTAAAAACTCAGAAATAAGCGGGCGATCTGAACGTTTTTTGATCGGTTGCCGCTTTCAAAATCGACGGAGGCTGAAGTCGGCCAAAATTCGGGGCTACTTCAGACCATCCATAGTGGACTGTCTGTAAACTTCGTTTATTTATAATTCAGACTTTTGTGCGGCGAGGTAATTCTGTAGAGCCTGTCGGTGAAGTTGAATATATAAATAGATAAATGAATTAATCAAACGGGCGACTAGCCGAGCTTCGTTACCGATCAAATTTTTGATCTTATTACCAAGCATTATTATTTAATCGGCCTTCGAATTTCGATTATTACAAATTACGAAAAAGTATGAAAAGCGCCTAGTGATGCTGTTCGAAAATATTTTTTTATTCGCATTGACAATCAGCGTCCGCGGGCTATCTTCGATTTATTGTATTACATGTCGAGAGTTCTTCTCGAAATCGTAATTAGCCCAGAAGGAGGCACTATGGCATACCAGTCATTCACTTTGGACCAGCGCGTGGTCATCATTACCGGCGGTGGTCGAGGAATCGGCAAAGTCTATGCGCGGGCCTGCGTGGCGGCCGGAATGCGTGTTGTGATCGCCGATATTCATGCCGAAGAAGCAGAAGTGGTTGCGCAAGAACTCCGTGAGAGTGGGGGCGAAGCCATTGCAGTGGCTACGGACATCTCAAAGGAGGAGAGCACGCTTGCGCTGGCAGAGGCCGTGTTGAAGGCATACGGTCGTATTGACGGTCTCGTTAACAATGCATCTCTGATGAGCTCGCTGCCTCGCCGCTCTTGGATGGAGATTCCGCTCGAGGAGTGGGATCGTGTGATGGCAGTGGACTTGTGCGGTCTGTTTCTGACCTGCCGAGCGGTCTATCCGGCCATGAAAGCTCAAGGCGGTGGAAAGATCGTCAATGTGTCTTCCAGCCGGGTCCTTGAGGGGACCCCCAATCGTCTGCATTACACCAGTGCCAAGGCCGGTGTCATCGGCTTCTCTCGAGCGCTGGCGCGTGAAGTCGGCGACGATGCCATCAATGTCAACGTCGTCATGCCGGGATTGACGCTTAGCGAGACGCAACTGGCGACGTCCAGCAATAGCTATCTCACCGATAGCTATAACCAGCAGCGCGCCATCAAGCGACCCCAAGTTCCAGAGGACTTGGTCGGTGCGGTGCTGTTCCTGCTGTCATCTGCAAGCGATTTTATTACCGGCCAGACCATCAACGTGGACGGTGGCAAGTCGATGCACTGAGCATCGCGGGCGATAGGGTAAAGGAGAATCTAAATGAGATACGTTGAAACAACCCCCATGTTGATCAATGGTGAACTGGTGCAGGCGGCAAGCGGGAAGACGTTGGACTCGGTCAATCCGGCTACCGAAGAAGTCATTGGCCGCATTCCGGCCGGCGGTCCGGCCGATGTCGAAGCGGCGGTCGCAGCGGCTGCCCGGGCGCAGGTGGAGTGGGCGAAAACCGAGATGGATGAGCGGGCCGCGCGGCTCCGCGCGGTTGCCGCACGGGTAGCCGAGCGGGCAGACGAAATTCTCCAGCTCGAGGTGCGTGATACCGGCAACACCATCTCCAAGATGCGTGGCGACGTGGGTATGGGGATCAAGGTGCTGGAGTATTACGCCGGGCTCGGTCTGGAGCTAAAAGGCAGCACCATTCCTGCTAGCCAGGACCATCTCCATTTCACGTTGCGTGAGCCGTACGGCGTAGTGGGCCGCATTATTCCGTTTAACCACCCCGTGATGTTCGCCCTCTCGCGCATGGCGGCACCGCTCATGGCGGGTAACTCGATCATTATCAAACCGCCTGAGGCCAGTTCATTGTCGGCTGGAATCCTAGCCGAAATCTGCCGCGACGAATTGCCAGCGGGCTTGGTCAACATCGTCACCGGAACGGGGGCCGAGGCTGGTGCGGCCTTGGTTCGTCATCGGCAGGTGAAACGCCTGGCCTTTATCGGCTCAGTGCCTACTGGGCTGGCCATACAGCGTGCGGCCGCCGAGGTGTGCGTCAAGCATGTCAGCCTGGAGCTCGGCGGGAAGAATCCGATGATCATCTTCCCTGACGTCGATCCAGAGGTGGCGGCAACCGCTGCGGTATCGGCGATGAATTTTGCCTGGCAGGGCCAGTCATGCGGTTCCTGCAGCCGCTTGCTGCTTCACGAGGACGTGTATGACGAGGTGCTCCGGCGCATCGTCGAGAAGACCGAGCAGCTGATTATTGGAGATCCGCTCGACCCACAGTCCCAGATGGGGCCAATGAACTCACGCATGCAGCTGGATAAAGTCGAGCACTACGTTCGCACCGCGCACGAGGACGGCGCTCGCCTGATGACCGGGGGCGAGCGGCCGGAGGGGCGGCAGTTCGAGCGTGGATATTGGTTCAAGCCCACGGTGTTCGCAGAGGTGACGCCGCAAATCCGGATCGGCCATGAAGAAATATTCGGCCCGGTGCTTTCGGTGTTCCGCTGGAGTGACGAGCAGGAGGCCTTGCGAATCGCCAACAGCACCGAGTACGGACTCACTGCCGCAATCTGGACGAATGATTTAAATAAGGCCACCCGCATGATGCGGGGCGTCAAATCCGGTTACGTATGGATTAACGGTTTTTCGGCCCACCATCTTGGCACTCCCTTCGGGGGTATGGGCAATAGCGGGCTGGGGCGCGAAGAAGGCATCGAGGAGCTCCTCTCGTACACTGAAAACAAGACCGTTCACATCAAGCTGTGACAAAGGAGCGTATTCATGACGATCGAAATAATTCCACGGTCTCCGGCGCTGGGGGCTGAAATCCGCGGTGTCGATCTGTCCAAGGGGGTTACCGATAGCGAGTTTGCCACCATCATCGAGGCCTGGCATCGCTATCAAGTGATCCTTTTCCGTGACCAGCAGTTGCCAGAAGAGCAGCAACAAGTGGCCTTTGCTCAGCGCTTTGGTGAACTGGCTCAGATTCATGTACCGGAATATAGCGGCGATCATCCAGCTGTCATGTATATCGGCAACCTCAAACATAAAGGGCAAAACATGGGGGCGTTGCCGGTAGGCGAGATGGAGTTCCATATCGACCAGTGCTATCAGGAGCGACCGGCCAAAGGCACGATGCTGTATGCCATCGAGATTCCATCGGAAGGTGGGCAGACCCTTTTCGCCAACGGTTACAAGGTTTACGAGGCGCTGCCTAGGTGGGTGAAGGATCGTGTTGCAGGTCTAAAGGCGGTTCACGTGTATGACTACGGTGGCGCAGTCACCGAACGTAGCAAGATGGTGGATATCACCGATGGCATTTCCTGTGCCCACCCCATCGCGCGTGTCCATCCCGCCACGGGGCGCAAAAGCCTGTTCGTCAACAAGTTGATGACGCATCACATTGAAGGTCTGGAATGGCAGGAAAGCGAAAAACTTTTGAACGTGATGTTCGAGACCATTTCAAAACCAGAATTCTGTTACGAGCACGAGTGGCGGGTTGGCGATCTTCTACTCTGGGATAACCGTTGTACGCTGCACGCCCGGCGAGATTTCAACCCGGCCGAGCGACGCTGGCTGCGCCGTGTCACTGTACTGGGAGAAGTTCCAGAGCAGGGCTGAGTAAAGTTCCGCCTCGTCAATTTGTTTTTAAATCGCGATCGGGCATCAAAACATCCTAATAACAATAAGGAAGTGCCGAATGAATATTCGTAAGTTATTCAATGCTACCGGGGCCGCTACCCTGTTCGCCTGTTCAGGCTTGGCCACATTGTGTTTGGCTAGCGGATCAGCGCAAGCTGAACTCAAAGACAACAAACCAATATCTTATGTCGCAACTGGCGGTACGGCACGCGGTTACTCCCGCGTTGTCTTTGAAGCGTTGAACGGTATCGTACGGGACGCCTATCCCGGTTCCTCTGCGGAATTCAAACCAGGCTCCCCCGCTGGCAGCCTGCTTGAAATCGCCCAAGGCGATGTGGATTTTGCCGGGGCCAGTGGTGCGGTCGAGATTCAATATGCGCTTGATGGCACACCACCGTTTCGGGAGCCGTTGAAAGGCAAGATCTTCCAGGTTATGACGATTCATAACCAGCTGACCGTGCATTACGTGATGACCGAGGAATGGGCGCAGCAGCATGGGATCGAAACCATGGCGGATATTGCAGAGAAAAAACCGCCCATGCGCATCGCTGTCAATACTGAAGGCAATCTTCAATCTACTGTCGCTATGTACGAACACATCTTTGCCGAGTATGGCTTCTCCCTTAGTGACATAGAGAAGTGGGGTGGCTCGGTATTGCGGGGCAACTCCGGAATTGGCTTGGACGCCCTGTCGGATGGTCGCGCCGATGTGTTTATCAATGGGCGATTCATGCCTGACTCGAAACTGGAGGAAGTCCACCGTCACCGGCCCTTGCGCTGGATCCGCATTGACCCGGAGAAAATGAAATCCGCCGCGAGTAAGTGGAATTATGACCTCTATATCGCGCCCGCCAATATCAGCCCATTCATCACCGTCGATAGCGCCACACAGAAAATGTGGAACGCCGTACAGGCAGGCTCCCATGTTTCCGAGGAAACGGTCTACAAGTTCCTGACTGCCCTCTACAACAATCAGGATCGTGTACGGGCGATACATCCTTCGCTAAAGGACTTTGGCCCTGGGATGATGTTGAGCAACCCGATGGGTCTTCCGTTTCATCCCGGTGCAGAACGGTTCTACCGAGAGAAAGGCTTGCTCGACTGAAACTGCCCGTTCCAGGGTGACCGCCTCGGTGGTCATCACTACCCGGATGAGTCTCGCATGCCGGCAGGCAGCCAAGCGGTTGCGATGAGGAGGATCTGTAATGTCTGTTCAAAGCGCACTAAGTGCCGGATTGCAGCGCACCGTGCATCTGACCGGATGTGGTCATAGAGTCTTGCCGACCGGCTGGCTGGGGCGCTTGGTGACAGCCCTGGCCGTGTTCGGGTCGGCCGTTATTATCTACATGGCGGTGTTTAGCGGGCGCTCAGAGCTGCTGCACGTGGGGCTATTCCTTGCGTTTCTGATGCCCATCGCCTTTCTCACCACGACCGCATCCAAGGATATATTGCGGATCACCTGGTTCGACGGAGTTCTGGCAGTCACCAGCTTCCTGCTGGCGACTGCTTTCGTGCTCAATGAGCCCCGCTACCACAACTGGATGCAGAGTTTTGACCAGTTGACGAGCCTTGAGGTGGCAGGCGGAGTGGCCTTACTGGTGATCACTCTGGAAATGGTGCGGCGCACTACCGGCTGGCCACTGTTGTTGATTGCCTGTGCGTTCCTGGGTTACGTAGCTTGGGGCTCGTATCTGCCCGGCGCCTTTTCCCATGGTGGGGTGGAGCTCCGTTATTTCCTTGAGATGCAGACCATCACCATGGACGGGCTGATTGGTGTGCCGCTTTACGTCGCTGCCACCTATGCCTTCCTGTTCGTACTATTCGGCACCTTTTTCCAGCTTGCTGGTGGCGGACAGTTGTTCTTCGACGTGGCCGCCAGCACGACTGGCGGTTTCGTGGGCGGACCAGCAAAGGCCTGTGTCGTTTCAAGCGCGCTCTACGGGTCGGTTTCGGGTAGCCCCGTTGCCGACGTGGCAACTACCGGCCCGATCACCATCCCCCTTATGGAGCGATATGGAGTCCGCAAAAAGGACGCGGCGGCGATCGAGGCAGCGGCCTCTTCTGGAGGGGCTTTGCTGCCCCCGGTTATGGGCGCGGTTGCATTTCTAATGGCGGATATGACAGGCATTCCTTATCGGGAAATCCTGGTTGCTGGCTTGCTGTCGGCCATCATTTATTACATCGGGGTGTTCGCGCTTGTAGATTTCGAATGCCGCCGCCGCGGCGTCGGTGCCCTGCCACGAGAGGAACGAGTTGGACTGTCCATGGCATTACGCCGGGGCTGGCCGAATCTTATTCCTATTATCTTCCTGACCTATTTACTGCTCCATGGATTCTCGCCGGCCTATGTAGCGGCGGGCGCGTGCCTGGTCACCCTGATCACCAGCTGGATTGCGATGCGTCACGCGATAGGTCCGCATAGGCTGATGGAGGGCTGCGTCGAGACCTGTTACAGAATGGTGCCCTTGGCTGCGGCGGTGGCGGTGGCCGGCATCGTTATTGGTTGCATCGAGATGACAGGTCTTTCGAGTAAAGCCGCAGCGCTGCTTTATAGCCTGACCGGAGGGCTTATGGTGCCGTCCTTGTTGGTCTCGGCGCTGGTGCTGATCGTGTTGGGGATGGGCATGCCAACCGTGGCGGTCTACGTCATGGGGGCGGCGCTGTTGGCGCCAGTGCTGATTGGCGAGTTCGGGCTGCCGCTGCTCGGCACGCATATGTTCCTACTCTATTTCTCCTGCATGTCGGCGATTACTCCACCGATCGCCGTGGCCTGTTTCACCGCGGCGTCTATTGCCAACACCAATCCTTTCTCGGTCGCGCCTTATGCCTCGAAGTTGGCGGTTGCAGGATATGTGCTGCCCTTCTTCTTTATCTTCAACCCCGGCCTGCTCATGGAAGGTGGTCCCCTGACCATCGCCAGCGCCTTTATCGCGGCGATAATCATGGTCTTGTGCTTTAGCGTTGCCATTCACGGCTGGGTTCTGACGGCAAGGTTAGGCGCGTTGACCCGCCTCGGATTCGCGTTGCTGGCGGTTTTGCTAATGGCTCCTTATCCCCTCATGCAAGCTTCGGCCGCCGGACTGGCCGTTGGCTTGTGGTCCTGGTGCGTCAATCGTGCCTGGCGCAAGGAAGCCGTATCCGTGACGATCAAAGGACCAAACCATGAGCATATTTGACGATTCATTGCGGCAAGTCCCCAGGTGCTGGACCGTGGGGGCTCGCACCGCTCCGAATACCCGCGCGCGAATACATAACAACAATCCGAACGGTGATTAACTTGACTGAATTATGGATCGGATTCACGAATCTGGCACGCTGGGATGTGTTGCTGATATTGGCGGCCGCCGTACCGATAGGGCTTGTGTTCGGGATTCTTCCTGGCCTGGGGGGGCTGGTGGCGCTTGCAGTGCTGCTGCCACTGGTCTACGGCATGGAGCCGATCGTGGGCCTGGCGTTTCTGCTTGGTAGCCATGCGGTGATCTCCACCGGCGGGTCGGTTACCTCTATCTTGCTAGGCATACCCGGCTCGCCGTCTAATGCGGCGACGGTGCTGGACGGTTATGCCTTGAGCCGTCGCGGTCGGGCGGGCTACGCGCTGGGCGCGGCGCTGGGCAGTTCCGCACTGGGCGGTATCATCGGCGCGCTCGTGTTGTTCGCGCTGCTGCCTGTGGTGCGTCCGGTCGTGATGTCGTTTGGCTCGCCTGAGACCTTCTTCCTCGCGCTGCTGGGTATCAGTTACCTGGCCATGCTGGGCGGCGGCTCTCCGGTAAAGGGGCTGGCCGCAGGTGCGCTCGGGTTGTTTCTCGGCACCTTCGGTTATCAGCACGCGACGGGTGTGCCCCGATTCTGGATGAATTTCGATTACCTGCTCGATGGGTTTCGATTGATTCCTTTAGCTTTAGGGATGTTCGCCATCCCGGAAATCGTCGACTTGATGTCGGGCCGCAGTATCGCTGCCAAGCGTCCTGACGGGTCTGCGATCGCCATCACTCACAAGCAAGTTTGGTTGGGCACCAGGGCTTCAATCGTTCGCAAATGGGTATTGATTCGCTCGGCCCTTCTGGGCGTCTTCCTCGGCATCATTCCTGGCGTGGGAAGCGAAACAGCACCTTTCGTGACCTATGGGGCCGCTAAGCAAGCGTCAAAGCGTCCTTATCGGTTCGGCAAAGGTTCGATCGAGGGGGTCATTGGGCCAGAAGGCGCGAATAATGCAAAAGATGGTGGGGCACTGGTCCCGACGCTGGCATTCGGCATTCCCGGCAGCAGCTCTATGGTGCTGTTATTGGGGGGCTTCCTGCTCCTCGGCTTGCAGCCGGGGCCCAAGTTTCTCGAAGAGAACATGGACTTGGCCTATAGCATGGCGTTCCTACTGGTCGCTGCGAACGTGATTGGCGCTCTGGCTCTGCTTTTGCTCGCCAAGTACCTGGCCAAAATCACGCTACTTCCCGGACACCTGATGGCGCCTATCCTCATGTCGCTCGTGGTTGTCGGTGCCTACTCGGGCAACAACGATTTCATGGACGTGTTGTTTGTATTCATCTTTGGCGCGTTGGCGATTGCCATGCGGGCCTACGGGTTCTCCCGGCCGGCCCTGCTGCTGGGGTTCGTGCTGGCACCCATGCTCGAAACCTATCTGTATATCTCGCTGAATACCTTCGGACCGACTTTCTTCATGCGACCTATCTGCTTGCTCCTGTCGGTGCTGATCATCGGCGGCGCGGTGCTGGCGTTCATGAAAAATCGTCGCGAGCGCAAAGCCGCCGCCACTCTGCTACAACAAACCGGGAGAGCCGCATGATGACGTCTCGTCAAGGCAATATATTTACGGCCGGGCTGCTGCTGTTGTTCGTTTCGACGATGCTAGTCCTGGGCACCGTCCATTGGGGATATACGACCAAGGTCATGGCCTTCCCCGCATTGGTGGGCACCCTCGCCATGCTATGCGCCGGTTGGCTTGTCGTTCGGAGCTGCACAGTTAATAACGATGAGCTGGAAAAGGAATGTCAGCCGTTCGCGCAAGGCAATCATCGCTGCAGCCTGGCTAGACGCACCCTCTGGCTGGGCACCATCTTTCCGCTGGGTTATTTCTTCGGCTTCGTGATCGGCCTGATTGCCTTCACGTTGTGCTACACCAGCTACCACGGCCTGCCTTGGTGGCAGCGGCTTGTAACCTCCGCCGTGGTTTTCGCCTTTGTCTACGTTGGCTTTTACAAATTACTCGGAGTGCCTCTGCCAATCGAGCCCGTTTGGCTTCGGGAATAAATCAAGCCTAACCAACTGAATAATTAAAAAGGGAACGCGTTATGCATTTGCAGCTGCATGGTGATCATGAGCATGGGCATAGCCACATGCACGAGGAAGACAAGCAAGCACTGGCCGATTACATCTGGCGCCAGGAAACCGTGGATCTAAATACGGTAGGGATCGATATAGGTAGCTCCACCTCGCATCTGCTGTTTGCCACATTGCGCCTGCAACGGCGCTCTCAGGGATTGTCGAGCCGGTTCGTAGTCACTCGCCGGGACGTGGTATGGCGCTCACCAATCATGCTGACGCCTTTTCTTCCGGACGGAACCATAGACGCAGGGAAGCTCGGTGCCTTCATCCGTCACTGTTATGAAACTGCCGGGCTGCAACGCAGCGACATCGACAGTGGCGCGGTGATTCTAACCGGTGAGGCTATCAAGCGGCACAACGCCAGAGCCATCGACGAGCTGTTTGCCGAGGAAGCCGGCAAGTTCGTCTGTGCGACCGCCGGCCACAAACTCGAATGCACGCTCGCTGCCCATGGTTCCGGGGCGGTGCAGTTATCGAAAAATCGAGACCAGCGGGTGCTTCATGTCGATATCGGGGGCGGCACGACCAAACTGGCCCTGATCGAGGACGGGAAAATCCTCGGTGTCTCCGCTTTTGCGGTGGGTGGACGGCTGCTGGCGCAGGATGAAGACGGTGCCTGGACCCGCGTGGACGATTCGGCGCGGTTGGTTGCAGAAGAGCTCGGGCTGGCAACCGACCGGGAAACGCTGGCAAATCCGGAGAACCGTCGGAAGATAGTGCATCGCCTGGCACAGGTGGCTATTGACTACCTGTGTGGCGCTCCGCTCGACCGGCTCGGAATGGCGCTGCAACTGACCGAACGGCTCCCAAACACGATCAAGCCCCAGGCGTTGACATTTTCCGGCGGCGTGTCGGAGTACATCCTCCAGCGCGAGGCCGAAGAGTACGGCGATATCGCCAAGCTGCTCGCTGAGGAGCTATGCGAGCAGCTGCCCCCCAAACTGGATCTGCCAATCATCGATCCGGGGCAGGGTATCCGCGCCACGGTAATCGGAGCCTCGCAGTTCACTGTTCAGGTCAGTGGCAAGACCATTTACCTGCCCGGCCAATCGGACCTGCCCGTGCACAACGTTCCGGTGGTCTGCGTCGATCTCGAACTGCAGGGGGAAATCGACCCGGCGCGTGTCGCCGAGAAGATTCGCGACGGCATGAAGCGGATGGATTTGACCCCGGCATCGCGCTTGGCGGTGGCTTTTTCCTGGCAAGGTGAACCGGAATACTCACGACTGGCTGCAGTAGGGCAAGGCATCGTCAAGGCGATGACGGTCAATGGCAATAGCGGGTCCCGCGCGCCCCTGCTGCTGATGATCGATGGCGACATCGGCAGGACGCTCGGCCATCTCTTGCACCAGGAGCTAGGGCTGGGTGGAAGCCTGATTTGCATCGACGGCGTTCAGCTCGAGGAGCTGGATTACGTCGATGTAGGGGAGTTGCTGGATCCGCCTGGCGTCGTTCCAGTAGTCATAAAATCACTGCTTTTTTCCTAACACTTCGATAGGGGTGGAAAACAAGTGCAACTGAGACCTGAAGTAACTCAACAGCAATAACCAAGGAGTGACAAAAAGATGAATGATCAAAATACCCCCCGTTATGGCGTCGATTTTTACCTCGACTGGGTTGAGCGCGAAGGCCTGCCAGTCACCGAAGCATTCGGTATCGATCTTTTCGAACTCGAAACCAAGCCATGGGCCCGCGCCGGTGACGGAGTGAAGGGGGCGGCAGCCCACCTTAAAGGTCGCTGCGATTTCAGCAACATGTTCCTGTATGACATCGCGCCCGGTAAGTCGACCTCACCGCAGCAGCACTTATACGAGGACGTTTTCTATGTGCTGGAAGGCCGTGGCAGTACTCAGATCGAATTTTCTGATGGACGCAAGCATTCGTTCGAGTGGGGCCCCAAGAGTTTATTCGCTATCCCGCTTAACGCCCGCTTCCAACACTTCAACGGTAGCGGCCAAGAGCGCGCATTGCTGGTGACCACCACTAACATGCCCATGGTGATGAACGCCTTCCACAACGAAGACTTCGTGTTCAACAACAAATTCGATTTCAGCGAAAGGAGCGGGAAGGAGAAGTATTACTCGGGCGAGGGTGATCTGATTACTGTGCGCCCTGGAAACCACATGTGGGAAACTAACTTCGTTCCGGACTTGGCAAGTATTGAGCTCAAATCTTGGGGAGACCGGGGTGCCGGCGGCACTAATATCATGTTCGTACTGGCAGACGGCACCATGCATGCGCATATCTCCGAGATGCCGGTCGGTACATACAAAAAGGGACATCGGCATGGCCCCGGTTATCACGTTATGTGTGTGACCGGTCACGGTTATTCCATGCTTTGGTTCGAGGGCGAAGAAGATTTCCTGCGCATCGACTGGAAACACGGCGTGGTCTTTCCCCCAGCGGATCGGCAGTTTCACCAACACTTCAACACCAGCCAGGAGCCCGCACGCTACTTGGCCACCGGTGTCGGCGGCTTGCGCTATCCCTTCACCACTGACCGACGTAAATCGCTCCTTGGCATGAAGCCGGGTGAGAAGGGCGCTGTATCGACTAGCATCAAGAATGGCGGCGATCAGGTGGAATATGAAGACCAGGACCCGCGGATTCATCGTATCTGGCTGGAGGAAATGGCGAAAAACGGCATAACGCCTAGGATGGAAAATTTCAAAATCGCCCAGTAAACCGCTTATCCGCCCAAATGGCGGACAGCGTCCACGGCGGGACGCGGCGGGCGCTCTTGGCCGCCGCGTGCCTGCTAGTAGGGATAGTCGTGCACGGAGAAAATATATGCATTGGTATAATAAGAACAAGATTCAAGGCGCTGGCCACCGGCTTGCCGTTCTGGCAGCCACACTGCTGGTGATCCTCGGCGTCTCCTCCTCCGCATGGGCAGCGGCAGACGCCGCCTCGTTTTATCAGGGCAAAACCGTACGAATCGTTGTTGGATTCAACCCGGGCGGAGGCTATGACGAATACGCTCGGATGATCGCGCCAAAGCTCGAAGAGCGGCTTGGCGCAACGGTGATTGTCGAGAACCAACCTGGTGGCGGCGGGCTGCTGGCGCTGAATCGTCTGGCACAGGGCCGGGCTGATGGCTTGACCATGATGCTGGTCAGCGCCGAGGCCGCAGCCTTGGCGCAGCTAACCGACCGGCCCGGAACCCGCTTTGATCTCAACAAACTAGCCTGGCTTGGGCGTGCGGTGGTCGATACCCGTATGGCCATGTGGAGCGCGCAAAACCCTGAACGGACATTCGCCGAAGCCTTGCAAACCATGCGCACCAAGGGCGCGCGCTGGGGCGCGACGGGGCTGACCGATTCGGTGTCAGATAATACTGCGGTCATGGCCGAGGCTCTCGGCCTGACGGAGGACCAGATGTCCATCGTGCTGGGGTATGAGGGGACCAGTGCGATTGCTCTTGCGGTCGTCCGTGGCGAGGCGGATGGCGTGGTCGTGAGTTCGACTTCAGCGGTCAACTATGCCAGCGATGATTCGGCCATCCCGCTGGTGGTGCTCGACCGTACGCGCGATCCGCTGTTTCCCGAGACCCCTACTATTTTCGAAGCGGTTGAGCTGGACGAAAAAGGGCAGTGGTGGCTGGACTTTCGCACCAACATCACCAAGCTCGGGCGGGCCCTGGTCACTCAGGGAGACGTGCCCGATGAGCGCGCCGAATATCTCAAAGAGCAAGTTCGCCTGGTTTTGACGGATCCTGAGCTGATCGCCGAAGCCGAGGCGACAAAGCGCCCACTCAACTATCTACCCGCCGATAAGCTGAAAGAGCTAGTCGAGTCCATCTTCTCGGGGCTCTCTGAGGAACGCAAGGCGGAGGTCACCTATGTATTCACGGAGAAGTATGTGCGCTAGGCCCTAGGGTGACAATTCAGCTCGCGCTATGTCACTGTCGGTCGGGCGACATAAACGGAGCGGAGTGTCTCCGGACTTAATAAGAGGCGTTCATCGAGTATCGTGCTGCTCATCCGCAGCACTTTATCCTTATAAGGAAGTCGCCGATGCTTTTTCTGAATAATGATGACGTTCAACAGTTGCTGAACATGCCCGACTGCGTTGCTATTCAAGAGCAGGCTTTCCTAGGCTTGGAGGATGGCCGATCGATACATCGTCCGCGCATCGACGTTTACGCCCCCTGCGAGCGGGAAGGTGGTTATTGGCGCTGGGGCTCCATGGAGGGCGCCACCTCGGCGCCTGGTCCGTATTTCGCTATACGGATGAAGTCTGACGTCATTCAATGGTCTGAGGATCCGCATAGTCGCAAGCTTCGAGAAGACAAGTACTGTCGGGAACCGGGGACTTACTGTGGATTGATCCTGGTGTTCTCCACGCGCAACGGCGAGCCCTTGGCCCTAATTAACGACGGCCACCTTCAGCACATGCGTGTTGGCGCTGGCGCTGGTATCGGAGCTAAATATCTCGCCCGAGAGGACGCCAGCCGTGTGGGTATTATCGGCTCTGGCGGGATGGCGCGAACCTATCTGATGGCTTTTTGCGCGGTGCGTCCTGTGCAGTTGGTGAAAGTCTACAGTCCCAACCCGGCACACCGTCAGGCGTTCGCAGAGGAGATGCAAGCGCTCCTTGGTGTACGGGTAACCGCGGTGGGCGGGGCTGCCGATGCCGTGCAGGGAAGCGACATCGTGGCCACCTGTACCAGCAGCATGGTGCCGACGTTGCAGCCTGAGTGGCTAGAGTTTGGCATGCATGTAACCAACCTGGGGCCGTTCGAGCTGTCGGAGGCCCTGCTCGAACGAGCAGACATTGTTATCCGTCAAGGGGATGGGGGGGCGTTACCCCTGAAGTAGAATCCAACCCGAGGGTGCAATCAGGGGTTGGACATAGCCCTCTCGCTTATATTGCTGGTAGCGAGTCGGAAATGCGGCGGCTTCCGCCGCCACGCAAGCAGACGTTGTTTCGTCGCGATTTTCCTGATTTCGGCGATTTGGCCAACGGCCGTGTAGCGGGGCGCCGGTCGCGTGATGAAATCAGCCTGTACATCAATGGAGGCAACCAGGGGTTGCAGTTTGCCAGCGTCGGTGGGCTGGTGTATGAGGCCGCACGGAGCCAGCAAATCGGTCGTGAGCTGCCCACAGAGTGGTTTTTGCAATCAATCCGGGATTGAGCTTGGAGGTAGGGCCGATGGCGAATGTGCAATCTGTAGGGCTGCGACAAAGCGTTCCGATGTTACCCATCTACGCGACCGCCTGCTTCTCACTCAGCGTCACCCTCATGAAGGGGGTCGCAGTGCCGCTTTGGTGTATAGCGCTCGGAATGCCCCCGGCGATGATGGGGGTCGTGATGAGCGCGCGTTCGATTCTCCCGCTTTTCTTATCCATCCATGGGGGTGCGCTCATGGATCGACTAGGCGTTCGACGCACGCTAATGGTGCTGACCGTCATCAATGCGGTTCTTCCTTGGCTGTATCCGGCGTTTCCCCTGATCATCGCGGTAGTAATCCTCGAGCTTATCGGTGGACTCACCATTTCCATGGCCTGGATAGGTGCGCAGACGGCTCTGGCGCGTGTTGCCCAAGGTGATCCAAAGGCCGCCGGTCGTTTCAGTTTTGCTACCAATCTGGGCAATTTGCTAGGCCCACTGCTGGTAGGCATCGCTTGGGAGCTGGGGGGGGCGATAGCAGGTTTCGGTAGTATTTCCGCCTGGGGCGTGCTGCTGTTGATTTCGGTTCTTTTCCTGCCGGTGGGTGATCGTGACAAGCCGCCCCTGGCTAGCTGGAAGGAGCTCCTGCCGGATTGGAACAGCTATGTTCAAGCCTTCCGCATGCTGAGACAGCCGGGAGTCGACATGGTGGTTTTCATGACTTTCCTCCGTATCGCTGCTTACAGTGTCCAAGGCTCTTTCTATGCCGTCGCGTTAGTTTATCTCGGGCAAAGCGAGGCGAACATTGGTATGCTCATGGGAATTGCTGGACTCAGTTCCGGAGCTGCGACCTTATTGAGCAATATCGTCGCCAAGATGGTTGGATCGCAGAAAGCCGTACTGGTGGGGGGTATAGGCATGGCGGTGGTCTTTATCTGTATCACCCCTGCGCTGGGTAGCTTTCCGGTACTGTTTGTCGTTGCGTTGCTGTTCGGCCTCGGCATGGGCATTTCCTTGCCATTGTTGCTGTCTGTTCTTTCGTCGGCCATACCCCGGGCCCAGCAGGGGGTCAGTGTAGGGTTGCGGTCGACTGCGAACCGCCTGGCCGGGGTCATCGTACCGATCGGCCTTGGTCTCGTGATCGACCGGTTGGGAATCGAATACGGCTTCTATGTGGTCGGCGCGTTACTATTAGCGATTTTGGGAGTCGGTACCTCTTTGCTCTCCCGCCGGGCATTGCGGGTTTCTCACTGATCCTGTGGAAAACCATATCTGTATGGGGACGAGGGCTGCTCACCCGGCAGCCGCGCCAATCACGAGGCAGGGGCGCGGCAAGCCTTCGCTGTGCCACTAAGGAGGAAAGATGCCACAGTCGCTGACTGATGCTCTGACGAGGCTGTTGGCCCACCCACCAGGCAATGAACGACTGCCAAGGGCCCATTGGCCAACTACCGCTGCGGTATTGATTCCGGTGCTTTGGAAAGAGCCGGAATGTTCGGTAGTAATGACTAGGCGGACACATTCCCTAAGGCAGCATGCGGGAGAAATATGCCTTCCTGGAGGTAAAATGGATGCCCATGACCAGGGCTCTGTCATCCGAGCGTCCTTGCGTGAGGCGGAAGAAGAACTCGGGTTGAGCGCCGGTGGGGTGCTTGTTGGGGCCTGCCTGCCAAAGCTCGAGACAAGTAGTGGCCTGGTGGTTCATCCGGTGGTTGGCTTAATTGACCGCCCCCCTATTTGGAAACTCCAGCCAGCTGAAGTATCGGAGGTGCTGGAGATTCCATTGGCCTTATTTATGGATTTAGATAATTATCGGCGAGAGGTTAGGCGTTACCGTGGACGTTTAAAAGAATCGTTGATCGTAGACTTCGGTAACGCTCAGGTCTGGGGGTTAACCGCACGCATCTTGTTTGCCCTTCGGCGAGAGCTATATTCTTAGGGGTGGTCTGAAGTAGCCCTGTATTTCCGGTCGACTTCAGCCTCCGCCGATTTTGAAAGCGGCAAACCGATCAAACACGATCAGATCGCCCGCTCATTTCAGTGTTTCTGACCGCCGCGATAACCTCGCCGCGGCCATTTCCACGTTACAGGCGCACCTCTCCTGTATTCGCCAGTAAATGTCGGCGCGCCATC
This sequence comes from Pseudomonas sp. SST3, assembly GCF_003325755.1. The sequence goes on from NZ_QORI02000025.1 coordinate 22,489, forward strand.
CACAGGTTCGACAGAGCGAACAGCGTCACCAACTGCGCCGTGTTCTTCACCAGGCCACGGAAGCGCGTCTTCACATAACCGAACTGGCGCTTGATCACCCGGAACGGGTGCTCGACCTTGGCACGAACCTGCGCCTTGGCCTTCTCGATCTTGCGCTTGGCTTTGTACAGCGCGCTGCGCTTACTCAGCTTCTTGTATGTACTGCGGCGGGCAGCGATCTGCCAGATCACTTCCCGGCATGTTCTGGGCGTTTCTCTACGCCGGTGTAACCCGCGTCGGCACCGACCATGTTTTCCTCGCCGTGCAGCAACTTGTCGACCTGAGTGACATCCGCCACGTTGGCTGCCGTGCCCGCCACGCTGTGTACCAGCCCCGACTCATCATCCACGCCGATGTGCGCCTTCATCCCGAAGTAGTACTGGTTTCCCTTCCTGGTCTGGTGCATTTCCGGGTCACGCTTGCCGTCCTTGTTCTTGGTCGAACTCGGCGCATTGATCAGCGTGGCATCGACGATGGTGCCTTGGCGCAACGACAAACCTCGGTCACCCAAATAACCATTGATGATGGCCAGAATGCCGGTAGCCAGTTCGTGTTTCTCCAGCAGCCGGCGGAAGTTGAGGATGGTGGTTTCGTCGGGAATGCGTTCCAGACTCAACCCGGCGAACTGACGCAGGATGGTGGTCTCGTACAGCGCTTCCTCCATCGCCGGGTCGCTGTAGCCGAACCAGTTTTGCATCAGGTGAACCCGCAGCATCGCCATCAGCGGATAGGCCGGTCGGCCGCCTTCACCCTTCGGATAATGCGGCTCGATTAAGGCAATCAAACCCTTCCACGGCACCACACGATCCATCTCGATCAGAAACAACAGCCCTGGTCTTGGATCAAGGCTACAGCCATATCGAGGCCTCCCGTTCGCTGGGCGTCGTGGATTCGGCACTGCGCCGCTGGGTAAAACAACTTCAAGACGAGCGCCAAGGCGTGACCCCAAAGAGCAAAGCGCTAACGCCTGAGCAACAGAAGATCCAGAAGCTGGAAGCCAGGATCAATCGGCTGGAGCGGGAGAAAGCGATATTAAAAAAGGCTACCGCTCTCTTGATGTCGGACGAACTCGATCGTACGCGCTGATAGACCAGTTGAGTGAGCAGGAGCCGGTAGAAGTGGTCTGTTCAGCTTTCGATGTGGCGCGGTCTTGCTACTACGCCCACCGCCTTCGACGTCGTCGTGTCGATGCTCGTCGCGTTGCGCTACGTAGTCGGATCAACGAATTTTAGCCAAAGTCGAGGCTCGGCTGGCAGCCGAAGCCTCCTGGGCATGCTGCGCGAGGACGGCGTGACGATTGGCCGTTTCCGTGTGCGTCGGTTGATGCGTGAGCTGGGCCTCGTCAGCAAGCAGCCGGGCTCGTACGCTTACAAGCAGGCCACGGTTGAACGCCCGGATATTCCGAATCGGCTAAACCGGTCCCTATCTCTCGCACGCCAACACCTTGCGCACGGAGCAGCCCAATGTCTTCTCGCTCCGCGAACGACAAGTACCTTTCGGATATGTGGTTAGACATGAACAATGGCATCCCGCCGCGATGACGGAACCAGCGTGTGCCTACCGCTGACGATACGCCAACGGACTCAGCTGCCTTCTCACTTGTGATCCCGGTTGCTATTTGCGTCCAAAATAGCCGCTCGATCTCGCGGCGAAGTGACGGCGCACCTGGCGAACGCATTGCTTCACGCCCCGTCAACTTCTGCATCCACGCTGCTGGTCGTCCCATAAACACCTCCGATTAAAGGTGTTGCTACGACCGGTTGAATCTGCCCAGTACGCCAGCCGCTTGTTCCGACAGCGACTGTGGCGATACCGGATGCAGCAAAGCATGAGTCGTCGGGGTAACTGCTGGACAATTCACCAATGGAACGTCTGTTTCGCAGCCTGAAGTCCGAGTGGATCCCAGCAACAGGCTACGTTACAGCGCTGGAGGCCCAACGAGACATCAGCCACTACTTGATGTACCGCTACAACTGGATCAGACCGCATCAATTTCAATGACGGGCTACCGCCTGCGGTGGCCGAAGAAAAACTTAACCCACTGTCCGGGATGGGTTGACCACTACAAAGGTCATCTGCTTCATCGGAAAACTCGGCGGGTGGCGTCCGGGTATTTTGCCAAAATCAGGAAGTCTTCTTCAGAGTTTCCTTTAGGGGGCAGCAGAAAGAGTAATTGCAATTTGCTGTGCATGCTCCTTTAAGGCATCGGCAACTTCCTTAATTTTTTTTTGATCAAGGCGGGTCGTCGGTGCGGAAAGCGAAATGGCAGATTTGACGCGTATACCTGGACAACTGATAGGAACCGCGACACACCGCAGTCCCATTTCAACTTGTTCATCATCGAGCGCATATCCACGGGCTCGTACAAGCTCTATCTCGCGAAGTAGTTCTGTGCGATCGGTAGTTGTTTTATTTGTATGGCGTTCGAACGATTGCAAGCCTATACAGCGCTCGAGCTCCTCCCGGTCAAGCATAGACATCAATGCCTTGCCGAGCCCGGTGCAATAGGAGGGAAGACGCTTGCCGATGTGTGTCGTGATGGTCAGGCTGCGGTAACCCTCACCTTTGGCTACATAGCAAACAGTGCCATTGTCGAGAATCCCCCCGTGAATTGTTTCACCAAAGGTTTCCGCCAGAGCATTCACATGCGGTTCAAAGGCGTTGTGCATAACATCCATGATAGATACGCGCCCCCCTAACTCTGCCAATAGCAAACCGAGTTCAAATGCACCGTCTATGGTTCTGACTATAGCTCCCACTGACTCAAGTGTGACCAGGAAACGGTGTACGGTAGCGATATTCATATCCAATCGGCGGGTTAGCTGGGAGAGGGTAAGTTTTTCACCCTCAACCTGGAAAGCACTCAGTATCTTGAATGCCTTGATTACTGAGAGATTGAATGGAGTGGCCATAGGGTACCATGTGTTAGAATCAGATGAGTATAGGCCAAAGATCGAGCGTTGGGATAGCTAGGGATGGTCTGAAGTAGCCCTTTATTTCCCCCCGACTTCAGCTCTTGCTGTAGTGGTCAACCCATCCCGGACAGTGGGTTAAGTTTTTCTTCGGCCACCGCAGGCGGTAGCCCGTCATTGAAATTGATGGGGCCTGATCCAGTTGTAGCGGTGCATCAAATAGTGGCTGATGTCCCGTTGGGCCTCCAGCGCTGTAACGTAGCCTGTTGCTGGGACCCACTCGGACTTCAGGCTGCGAAACAGACGTTCCATTGGTGAATTGTCCCAGCAGTTACCCCGACGACTCATGCTTTGCTGCATCCGGTATCGCCACAGTCGCTGTCGGAACAAGCGGCTGGCGTACTGGCTGCCCTGATCGGAATGAAACAACACCTGTTGCGGCTTGCCGCGTTGCTCATACGCCATGTCCAGCGCTTTGATCACCAGGTCGGCATCCGGCTTGGCAGAAAATGCCCAGCCGACCATCCGCCGTGTATGCAGATCCAGCACCGCAGCCAGGTAATGCCAACGGCCTTGCGCCCAGATATAGGTGATATCGCCACACCAGACCTGATTGGAGCGCTCGGTAGCGAACGCTCGGTTTAGCCGATTCGGGATATCGGGGCGTTCAACCGTGGCCTGTTTGTATGCGTGCGAGCCGGGTTGCTTGCTGAGCAGGCCCAACTCTCGCATCAGACCTCGCACCTTAAAGCGACCAATCTCAACGCCGTCTTCGCGCAGCATGCCAAGAATGCTGCGGCTGCCGGCCGAGCTCCGACTCTGGCTGAACAATTGGCTGACGCGGCTACGTAGCGCAACGCGGCGAGCATCGACACGGCGGCGTCGAAGACGATGGGCGTAGTAGCAAGACCGCGCCACATCAAAGGCTGAACAGACCACTTCCACCGGCTCCCGCTCACTTAACTGGTCTATCAGCGCGTACGATCGAGTTCGTCCGACATCAAGAGAGCGGTAGCCTTTTTTAGGATCGCTTTTTCGCTTTCCAGGCGATTGATCCGGGCCTCCAGCTCCTGAATCTTCTGCTGCTCTGGCGTCAGCGCTTTGCTCTTTGGGGTCACGCCTTGGCGCTCGTCTTGGAGTTGTTTCACCCACCGGCGCAACGCCGAATCGACGACACCCAACGAGCGACAGGCTTCGATAGGGCTGTAGCCTTGATCCAACACCAGGGCTGCTGCCTCTCGCTTGAACTCGGCGGAAAAGGTACGTCGTTGCTTGCTCATCAGACACCTCTCTGTTGGCGAGGATTTTCGCCTAAACCGGTGTCCAGGATTAGTAGACCACTACATGTTGACGGATCGCATAGGATAACCTTGCACCACGAATCAACCACAAAGCTGCGAACTGAACGATGGGTTTTGAACAACTAGCTGAGCTGCGCGACCGCCTGCGAGCCGAAAAGGTGCAGGTAAAGACTGATAGTACGAAGCAGCGTCCGCGGAAGCCTTCTCCGCAGACGAAACCTCGCGAGCAAGACCCTGCGTTGGAAGCGATCTGGGGATTGCAAAAGCAGTTTCCATTAGCCTTTCCGGTCAATCCGGCCCCCAAGGTTCCGCTAAAGGAAGGCATTCTCAAGGATGCCGAGCAACACTTGGAGCTGCTCGGAATATCCAGCGATCAGCTCAAGCAGGGCATTGCTATGTGGTGTCGAGGAAGTCGGTACTGGACAAGCATGACGGAGAATGCGCCGCGCTTAGACTTGAACGGCCAGGCAGTTGGTATCGTTACGGCGGCTCAGGCTCTGCATGCGAAGCAGCAGGCTAAGCGGCAGCGCGGGCAAGCACGACGTAATCAGAAAAAGCCAAAAGAGCAAATACAGGACAAGGCCGTCCATAGCACTGTGGAACAGATCGTGGATTTAAAACACTCGCGCTTGGCACTGTTGCCCGATCACTGAACTAGGTGCGCGAGGCTATAGGGAGGCGGTTTGAAGGAGCAGCAAGTAGCCGGTATTACCTTCTAATGTGCCCTGCCGGCCATAGAGCCTCTGAGGATTATGAGAGATACAACGGTGGCCGACCCAGACGGAAGGCGCGTTAGCCCGCCTCGACGCAATTGCGCCCATTCGCCTTGGCTCGGTAAAGCGCGATATCGGCTCGGCTGATGGCGCTCTCCAGCTGCTCTTCGTCGCGCTTGAGCGTCACACCGATGCTCAACGTCATGCTCAGCACGTGGTTGTCACAGTTAAACTCGCTATTAACAATCGCTTCGCGCGCACGTTTGGCCAGCCCCGCCAACTCGTCAGCACTGTTGACGAGCACCATGATCAGAAATTCCTCGCCACCGTGTCTAACCAGGACGTCATCGACCCGCAGTACCGCCTTCAACCGCCGCGCGGTCTGGACGATAACCTGATCTCCGATCGCATGGCCGTATCGATCGTTGATCGACTTGAAGTGATCAAGATCCGCATACATCACACCAACGGCTTTACCGCTGGATACCGACTCCTTGACCATCACCGGCCCGAAATAACTCAAGCCGGCTCGATTCCAGGTTCGTGTCAGCGAATCGGTCATCGCCCGATGCCGCTCAGCATCGAGCGTTTGGTACAGCGTGCGGATATGTGTGTTCTGAATCCTGTGCAGCACGTGCCCTTCCGCCAAGGTTGCGAGGTCCACAAGCATGCCTCGCTCGATATCATTCAACGTGCGTGGTTCAGGATGCAGCAGGCAAAGCGTACCGATGGGAAAGCCATTAACGCGGATGGGATGGCCCGCATACAGGCGTATATAAGGCGAACTCTCCACGAGCGGATTTGCACAGAAACGTGGGTCATTGAGCGTATCGGGCACGACCAGCGAGTCGGTCTGCAAGATGGTGTGGCTACAGAATGAAATATCCACGCGGGGTTTCGCTGATAGCCAACCCTAACCGCGTCTTGAACCACTGGCGGTCGCGGTCGATCAGACTGATCAGGACCGTTTCCACGCCAAAGGCACTTTGCGCTACCCGGACGAGCGTCTCGAGATACTCATCCGCCGCAGTATCAAGGATGTTCAGACAATCCAAGGTGTACTGACGTAGGGACTCGTCGGGGTGTAGCGGCGCAATAATCATAGGCATTTCACTGATTGACGGTCGCTTAGGATAGCGCGGTCGCTACTGCTTGCAGAGAAAGAGAGAGAGCATACCCACTCTCCAGCCAGTGAACGCTAGACGTTTTCGGCGCAACCCACGCAGATTGGGAGGGCGGCGCCAGAGCTAATCTTATCTCGCGATCAAGGCTTAAAGAATTGCCGTTTCGACCCGACACCCGCCCAGAAACATTTTAGCTATATGAAAAAGATCGATGTTTTCGCCCCACTACGCTGCAGCAAGTTGCCTCGATAGGTACTGAACCGCACCATGGGGCTATCCAGCAGACTAACGCAGTTCAATACGGAGGCTCGATTATCCATGGCCAGCTCTCCCAGCGCCGAAACCAGTCTGTCTCTGCCGATCCCAGAAACAGACGCCTACAACGAGCTACCGCATTTTCCAGAGCGCTGCCCTCTCCCCTTCCGGCGCACCATTCGGCGGCAAGAGTTGAGGCAAATCATCCCCCTGTCCGAAACGACTATCTACGAGATGGAGCGCGCGGCGAGTTCCCTCGGCGGTTCAATCTGACCCCGCGATGCGTGGTGTGGGACCTAGCCGAAGTAGAAGCCTGGATCGAGGAGCGAAAGCAGGCACCTCGCAGTGGAATCAGCGGCCCGGATGTCCGCCTACGGAAAACCCGTCCGGTTCGGGCGGGTTCGGACCAGCCATGAGGCCGACAATGACCTCAGCCAACAAGAGCCTCTAGATCCTCAGAAGTCGAGCGAGGTAGGCGCCGACTTTCCTTGGCCAGATTGACCTGCAAGGCCACTCCTGCCACCTCCAGAACATCCCTCGCCAGCGTATAGCTGCCCTTGGCCTGCAACCAGCCCAACACGTCCACCAGGTGCCAGACCGACGCACTCCCCTCATGCACCGGCGCGGGAAAACTACCCGGATTGGCCAGCATCAGCTTGCGCATGTTCTGTCGCGACACCCCGACCAACTCGGCCACGTCGGTCAGGCCGACCAAATCCGGGGCGACCTCGATCAGCCTGGCCGAGGGCACTGCACGGCGCACATCAGCCAGTGCACTGCGCACAGCGGCATCTGCACTCTCTGCCTCGCGGGTGAACTCTAGTGCCAGCCGCCCCGGCTGGCCGATGCCAACCAAGGCATCGTCGCAGCCCGCTTCACCAAGGCGCTCAACCAAAGCGTCCGGGTTACGGTCATCATCGGCGAGTTGGTATTTCAGGGTGAAGGTGTATTCCATCGTGCTACTCCTCTGCACCATCGGCAGCCTGCTGCTTCCGGTGCGTGGTGCAGTTGTCCACGACCCGGCGCAAGGCACGTGCGTGGCTACTTGGGTTCTTCGGCGTACTCCACACGCTGGTGATGCAGAACTCGCCGCAGCGGCACTCCTCATCATTGTAGGGGCAGTAGATCCGCCCCCAGGCGTGGTTTCCGCCAACATCGATGCGCCAACCCTGCCCTTCGGCATGCCTAAGCGCATCTTCGACCTCTTTCTTCGGATGAGAGGGACGGGTCATCAATGATCTCCAGTATTGCCTTGACTCACATGGTTGTCAACTGACAACCATGCCACCCGTCAAACCGCGGCACTTAACACCGGCACGGCCAGGTTGTCCGGCATTAGTTTCGGCACATGGGTTCGTCCATCAATCCATGCGTCGACCATATCCGCCCACTCCTGCAGCATGTGGCGTCGCTGCTCGGCGTACTCGGCCTTGTTGTAAACCGAACGCGAGGAGCGGCCATCCTCGTGCGCCAGGCATTTCTCAATCCAGTCGCCGTTGAATCCGACTTCGTTGAGCAGCGTGGAGCCTGTCCTGCGCAGGTCATGGACGGTGAACGGCTGCAAAGGCAGCCCTGCTTCCTTTGCCCGCGATGCGATAAGTTGGGTAATGCGGTTCAGGGTCGCGTGTGACATGCAACGATGGATTTCATAACGCGACGGCAGCACAAATCTGGAACCGGCGGCGCAGGTGTGCAGCGCCACGAAGATATCCAGAGCCTGGCGCGACAGGTAGACCACATGAGGATTTCGCCCCTTCATCCGCTCTTTGGGGATCGTCCAGGTGGCGCTCTCAAAGTCCACCTCGTTCCAGGTCGCCTGGATCAGCTCGCTCTTGCGTACCAGGGTCAGCAGCACCAGACGCAAGGCCAACCGGATGGTGGGGTACGCCGCGATCGTCTCAAGCTGGTGGAACGCCAGCCGTATCTCGGTCGGGGTCAGTGCTCGGTCTTTCGGCACAAAGGTAGCAATCGACGCCGCTTTCACGTCATTGGCCGGATTCTCGACCTTCTCGCCATGCAGGATCGCGAATGAATAGACCTGCTTCACGATGTCACGAATGTGAACGGCCGTGGCCGGCGCCCCTCGAGCCTTGACCTTAGTGCAAAGCGCTCGCAAATCATCAGGCGTGATTTCGGTCAGCAGTCGATTCTCAAAGACCGGCAGGATGTCGCGATCGATAATGCTTTTGCGCATTGCCCGCGTGCTGTCAGCCATACGCGCATCCGCTAACCAACACTTCAGCATGTCACCAAAGGCCTTGGCAGCTGTCAGCCGCCGCTTTGCCCTCTGCTTCTCAAGAGACGGAGAGATACCTTGGGCAACCTGGCGCTTGGCATCGAGCAGCTTCTCACGCGCCATCGCCAGTGAAATCCCCGCTGGCCCATACCGTCCGATGGTCAGCGTTTCCCGGCGTCCATTGAGACGGTAATCGTAGCGAAAGGTGACGGTACCGCCAGGCGATACCGTTACGTACATGCCGTCGCGGTCGGACGCCTTGTAGGGCTTGGCTTTAGGCTTTAATTTCCGCAGTGCGGTGTCGGTCAGCATTGAGGTTTTCCTCCTGTTCAGGACGGCTTTTACCGTCCAGGGTCAGGAGACCTGCTGATGCCGGGAAAGCCGCATGACAGTAGCTTTCCGGTTGAGAGATTTACCGTCAAAGACCGGTTTGGTCTCGATAGTAAACGGGAGGGTCCGAATCCGGCCTTCGGTTCCTACCGTCACCGCTACCGCCAGAGCATTCTGCTTGCCGGCGATAGCCACCGATAGACGCCGTTACGTATTTTCTTCAAAATCAATACGTTACCGCATTCTATCGATAGGTACCGATAGTCCCCGAAAGACCTGATTTCACTCCCACTCGATAGTCGCTGGCGGCTTACTCGACACGTCGTAGGTGACGCGGGAAATGCCTTCGATCTCGTTGATGATGCGGTTGGAGACCTTCTCCAGCAACTCGTACGGCAGATGCGCCCAGCGCGCGGTCATGAAGTCGATGGTTTCTACCGCACGCAGTGCAACGACCCAGGCGTAGCGGCGGCCATCGCCGACCACCCCCACCGATTTGACCGGCTGGAACACAACGAAGGCCTGGCTGGTCTTGTGGTACCAGTCGAAGTTGCGCAGCTCCTGGATGAAGATGTGGTCGGCACGACGCAGCAGGTCGGCGTACTCCTTCTTCACCTCGCCGAGGATGCGCACGCCCAGACCCGGCCCCGGGAACGGATGGCGATAGACCATATCGTAGGGCAGGCCGAGCTCGAGACCGATCTTGCGGACCTCGTCCTTGAACAGCTCGCGCAGCGGCTCGACCAGCTTGAGGTTCATTTCCTCCGGCAGGCCACCGACGTTGTGGTGTGACTTGATGACGTGGGCCTTGCCGCTCTTGGCCCCGGCAGACTCGATAACGTCCGGGTAGATGGTGCCTTGGGCAAGGAACTGAATGTTGTCCAGCTTGCTGGCCTGGGCATCGAAGACGTCAATGAAGGTGCGGCCGATGATTTTGCGTTTCTTCTCCGGGTCGGCTTCGCCGGCGAGGTTGTCCAGGAACTGCGCTTCAGCGTCGGCGCGGATCACCTTGACGCCCATGTTCTCGGCGAACATCGCCATCACCTGATCGCCTTCGTGCAGGCGCAGCAGGCCGTTGTCGACGAACACGCACGTCAGCTGATCACCGATAGCCTTGTGCAGCAGCGCGGCGACTACCGAAGAATCGACGCCGCCCGACAGGCCCAACAGCACGTTGGCCGAACCGACCTGCGCGCGCACCTGCTCGACCAGATCGTCGACGATATTGGACGGCGTCCACAGCGCTTCGCAGCCGCAGATTTCCAGCAGGAAGCGCGACAGAATGCGTCCGCCCTGGCGGGTGTGGGTCACTTCCGGATGGAACTGCACGCCATAGTAGCGGCGATCGTCATCACCCATGGCGGCAATCGAGCAGCTCGGGGTGCTGGCAAGGATATGGAAGCCTTCTGGCAGGTCCGTCACTTTGTCGCCGTGGCTCATCCAGACGTCGAGGCCGAACACGCCGTCATCGTCCATATGGTCTTCGATGCCGTCGAACAGCTTGGACTTGCCGACCAGATCGACACGCGCGTAGCCGAACTCGCGCTCATCCGATCCCTGCACCTTGCCACCGAGCTGCTCGGACATGGTCTGCATGCCGTAGCAAATGCCGAACAGCGGTACGCCCAGGTCGAATACCGCTTGCGGTGCGCGCGGACTGCCTTCGGCATGCACCGACTCCGGGCCGCCAGCGAGGATGATGCCGCGCGGGTTGAAGGCGCGAATGTCCTCTTCGCTCATGTCGAACGGGTGCAGCTCGCAGTAGACGCCGATTTCACGGACGCGACGGGCGATCAGCTGCGTGTACTGCGAACCGAAATCCAGGATCAGGATGCGGTGAGCATGAATGTCAGGATGAGCCATATGGGCATCTCTCGTGGTAGTCACAAATGACACGGGGCTGATCGAACAGCCCCGTTATTCATAATTTAAAAATCGATTTTCGGGTTCTCAGCCGACCCGGTAGTTCGGTGCTTCCTTGGTGATCTGCACGTCATGTACGTGGGATTCCGCCATTCCGGCACCAGTGATACGCACAAACTGCGGATGGGTCCGCATATGGTCGATGGTGGCGCTGCCGGTATAGCCCATGGAGGCACGCAGGCCGCCCATCAGCTGGTGAATGATTGCCGCCAGCGAGCCCTTGTACGGCACCCGCCCTTCGATGCCTTCGGGCACCAGCTTTTCGGCGCCAGCAGAAGAGTCCTGGAAATAGCGATCCGAAGAGCCCTGAGCCTGGGACATCGCACCCAGCGAGCCCATGCCGCGATAGGCCTTGTAGGAGCGGCCCTGGAACAGCTCGATCTCGCCTGGAGCTTCTTCGGTACCAGCGAACATCGAGCCCATCATCACCGCGTTGGCGCCGGCAACGATGGCCTTGGACAGGTCGCCGGAGAAACGGATGCCGCCGTCGGCGATCATTGGAACACCGGTACCTTCGAGGGCCGCGGAAACGTTGGCGATGGCGGAAATCTGCGGCACGCCAACACCGGCGACGATGCGGGTGGTGCAGATCGAGCCCGGGCCGATGCCGACCTTGACCGCGTCGGCGCCGGCCTTGACCAGATCCAGGGCGGCTTCGGCGGTGGCGATGTTACCGCCGATGACCTGCACCTGCGGGAAGTTGTCCTTCACCCAACGCACGCGATCCAACACGCCGCGCGAGTGGCCATGTGCTGTGTCGACGACGATCACATCGACACCGGCAGCAGCCAGTGCCTCGACACGTTCGGCGGTATCGGCACCCGTGCCTACGGCCGCGCCGACGCGCAGGCGGCCCTGATCATCCTTGGACGCCAGCGGATAGGTCTTGGCCTTCTCGATATCACGGAAGGTGACCAGGCCGCGCAGATGGAAATTACTGTCGACCACCAGCATCTTCTCGATGCGGTGTTCGTAGAGCTTGGTCTTGATTTCTTCGAGGCCGGTGCCTTCCTGAACGGTGATCAGTTTTTCCTTAGGCGTCATGATCGCGGCAACCGAATCACCGACATTCGGCGTGAAGCGCAGGTCGCGCCCGGTGACGATACCCACCAGCTCTTTACCCGACACGACAGGAAAGCCAGAGAAACCCAGCTCGCGCGCCTTGCGCAGCAGTTCGCTGATTTTGGTTTCGGGCGTCACTGTCGCCGGATCGTGAACGATGGCCGTCTCGTGGCGCTTGACCTTGCGCACTTCGGCAGCCTGCTGTTCGACATTCATGTTCTTGTGAATGATGCCGATGCCGCCTTCCTGCGCCATGGCGATGGCCAGGCGGGCTTCGGTGACGGTGTCCATTGCCGCCGAAACGAGGGGAATGTTCAGCTCGATGTCGCGGGTCAGGCGGGTCTTGAGGCTGACATCCTTCGGCAGGATCTCGGAATATCCCGGGATCAGGAGAACATCATCGAAAGTCAGGGCTTCTTGGCTGATACGCAGCATGGCGGGGGCTCCCAGGCGGGAAAAAGGAAGCGCGGCATTATACCCACGGGGCCCCTTGCGCTCAATGCGGTTGTGCGAGCTGTCGTGCGCCGCTCAAACATAGCGTCGACGGAATGACCAACTGGTCACGCGCGATCAACCACCAGCGATACCGCGAAGCCCAGGCGCTCAGCGAATTCATCGACAAATGCCGGTTGAAAACAGGCATCTCCCCAGCCATTGAAGATAAAGCCAAGGTTGGAGAACCCACAGGCGGGAATGAACAGAAAGCCGTTGATATCGTCCTCGAAGCCGCATTCGGGGCAGGTGAAATTGTCGGTCTGCCCGGGCATCCACTCATCCAGGCTTTCAAAAAGCGCTTCGCCGATCTCGCGACGACATTCCGGGCAGCCCGCCTCCTCGGCGAAGTCCCGAGTCGGCGTGTAGATGCAGCGTTTGGTCACCACCTCCAATCCATTGATCGCCTCGCCGAAGGGCAGCCGGTCAGGATGCAATACGACACGACGTGCGCCCTCTGCAATCGCATAACCCATGCCACCGACTCCGCGACCGCAGGTGGTTGGCAGCGCCTCGACGATACGTCGTTCGGAGAGCCAGCGAAGCATCATCCGTGCCTTGGCTTCATGCCCGGGAAACGTGGAAATGCGCGGCACGACGATGGCTTGGCTATAGCTCATAAGGCTCAAACGGAAGGCGGAGGGAAGTCGCGCAGCTTAGCGCTCCGCCCAAGCTGGTCAAGCGCGCCTGACGGACGCGCCACAGTTTCGGTTCCCGCATGACCGTACGCGGCTTATCATCGCCGCCATGCTCAAAGATCCTTTCCAACGCCTGAACCTCGACCGCGAAGTGCTGACCGTCAGCCAGCTCAACGGTCGCGCGCGGCTGCTGCTCGAAGACGTGTTCGCCCAGGTCTGGGTCGAAGGCGAGATTTCCAACCTGGCCAAGCCGGCATCCGGCCACATTTATTTCACGCTCAAGGACAAGAATGCCCAAGTGCGCTGCGCGCTGTTCAGGCAGAACGCCTTGCGCGTGCGCCAAGCATTGCGCGACGGCCTGGCAGTAAAGGTGCGCGGACGGGTTTCGCTGTTCGAGGGGCGTGGCGACTACCAGCTGATTCTCGACAATGTCGAGCCAGCGGGTGACGGTTCGCTGCGTCTGGCCTTTGAAGCGCTGAAAGAGAAGCTCAGCGCCGAAGGTTTGTTCGATGTCGCCGGCAAGCGCGCCTTGCCCGCCCATCCGCGGCGTATCGGTATCGTCAGTTCGCCCACCGGCGCGGTGATTCGCGACATCATCACGGTGTTTCGCCGTCGTGCGCCGCACGTCGCCTTGACCTTGGTGCCGACGCCGGTCCAAGGCCGCGAAGCGACCGCCCAGATCGTCCGCGCGCTGGAACTGGCCGATCGTGGCGGCTTCGATGCGTTGATTCTGGCGCGCGGCGGCGGCTCGCTGGAAGATCTCTGGTGCTTCAACGAAGAAGTGGTCGCGCGGGCCGTGGCCGCCTGCGAGACACCGATCGTCTGCGCCGTCGGGCATGAGACCGATGTATCGATCGCCGACTTCGTCGCCGACGTTCGCGCACCAACCCCTTCCGCCGCGGCCGAGCTACTGGCCCCCAGCAGCGCGGACATTCGCCAGCGCCTCGACGGCCTGCGCCAGCGCCTGCTGCTGAGGATTCGCGACCGGCTGCACCGCGACAGCTCGCGCCTCGAAGGCCTTACGCGGCGCCTGCGCCATCCCGGCGAGCGATTGCAACAGCAGGCGCAGCGCATCGACGATCTGGAGCAGCGGCTTCTGCGCGGTATCGATCGTCAGCTCTGCGCCGGACAAGAGCGCCTCGCCCGGCTAGAGACTCGCCTTGCCGGCCAGCACCCAGGACGCAACCTGCGCCTGCTGCGCCAGCGCCTCGAGCATTTATCCAGCAGGCTGCCACGCGCCATGCAGGACAGATTAAAAGGCCATCGCTACCAGCTTCAGAATCTGGCGCAGACACTGAATGTGGTCAGCCCGCTCGCCACGCTGTCACGCGGCTACAGCATTCTGCTCGATGAGCGCGGTCAGGCGATTCGCCGGGCCGACCAGACCCAACCCGGCCAACGGCTGAAAGCGCGTCTGGGAAACGGCGAGCTGGACGTACGCGTCGAAGACAATCACCAGACGCCAGTCACCTTGTCATTGCTGGATTGATTGACTCACCCCTTACTCAGGATTCCCATGCGCTTCGCCCTTGCCCTGCTCCTCTGCCTGACACTCCCCGCCCACGCCGAAGGTTTCCTGACGCGCCTGTTGAACAAGCCCGTGCCCGGTGGCGTGGCAGTGGTCGACCTGGGTAACGATGCCAGCGCGCCCAGGGCACGTTACGACGGCAGGCCTGTGCTGGTGGTGCGCGAGGACGGTCAACGCTGGATTGCCATTGTCGGGATTCCGCTTACGGTGAAAGCCGGCCAGCAGTCGCTAGAGGTCGATGGGCAATCCAAGCGCTTCCGTGTGGAGCCCCGCACCTATCGCGAACAACGCATCACCCTGAAGAACAAGCGGCAGGTCAATCCCAACCCGGCTGATCTCAAGCGTATCGCGCGCGAGCTGGACGAACAGACACACGCCTACCGTCAATTCAGTACCCGGCAGCCGAGCAATCTGCTGTTCGACAAGCCGGTCGAAGGCCCGCTCTCGTCACCGTTCGGACTGCGCCGCTTCTTCAACGGCGAGGAGCGCAATCCGCACTCCGGCTTGGATTTCGCCGTCCCGGCCGGCACGCCGATCAAAGCTCCGGCGGCCGGTAAAGTGATCCTGACCGGCAACTACTTCTTCAACGGCAACACGGTATTCGTCGACCATGGCCAAGGACTGATCAGCATGTTCTGCCACCTCTCGCAGATCGACGTAAAGGTCGGCGACGAGCTTTCCCGTGGCGGCGTGCTGGGCAAAGTGGGTTCCACCGGCCGGGCCACTGGTCCTCACCTGCACTGGAACGTCAGCCTCAACGATGCGCGTATCGACCCGTCGATCTTCATCGGTGCGTTCAAACCCTGATTTCAGCCCTTCAAGGAAACGACATGCTCATCAATGTAAGGGAGTCCACCCTCCTCATCGTCGACATCCAGGAACGCCTGTTTCCGGCCATCGGAGGCCACACGGCGTTGGCCGAGCACAGCGCCTGGCTGATGCAGATCGCCCAGCGTGTCGGCGTTCCGGTGATTCTCACCGAGCAGTACAGCAAGGGACTGGGTCCGACGATCGCCTCGCTGCGCGACGGCATGGCCGAGGAGGTGATCATCGAAAAACTGCACTTCTCCGCGGCGCGCGATGGCGAGCTGTTCAAGCGCCCCGGCGGCGAACGCAAGCAATTCGTTGTCAGCGGCATCGAAACCCACATCTGCGTGTTGCAGACGGTGCTCGACCTGCTGGCGCGCGGCAATCAGGTGTTTGTCGTCGAAGAAGCTGTCGGCTCGCGGCGCGCCAGCGACAAGGCGCTGGGACTGGCACGCATGCAGCAGGCCGGGGCCTGCATCGTTTCGCGGGAGATGGTCGCCTTCGAATGGATGGAGCAGGCCGGAACCGAGCTGTTTCGCAGTATCAGTCGCGAGTTCATCCGCTGATACCCATGCGGCTGGGGCATGCAGCTGCTGCCCACTGCCAACTGACGGAGAGCCGTAATGCAGGAACAATGGAATGTCTGGCTGGAATGGCTAGGCGAGCACGCTGAGCTGCAGACACTGGTGGCCAGCGCTGCACTGGTGTTCGCCGCCTGGTTTGCGAACTGGGTGGTCAAGCGAATCCTGGTGCGTGGCCTCTACAAGGTGCTGCGCCACGCCCGAGAGGCCGAGCTGCAAGATTTCGGCATCATCCGCCGGCTGTCGAACATTGTCCCGGCGTTGGTGCTGTCAATCGGTGTGAACGCCGTTCCCGGCCTGCCCGAGGCGGCGGTGACCGTGGTGCGCAACGTCTGTGGCGGTTTCATCGTCCTCACCATCGCGCTAGCCCTTGGCGCGCTGCTGGATATCATCAACTTGATGTACCAGCGCCGGGCGGATTCGCATGTGCATCCGATCAAGGGCTACCTGCAGGTGGTCAAGATCGTGGTCTACGCAATCGCCACCATCCTCATCATCGCCACGCTGATTGACCGCTCGCCGCTGATTCTGCTGTCGGGGCTTGGTGCCATGGCGGCGGTGCTGATGTTGATCTTCCAGGACACCATCCTGTCGTTGGTAGCCAGCGTGCAGATCTCCTCGAACGACATTATCCGCGTCGGTGACTGGATCGAGATGCCGCAGCTCAACGCCGACGGCGATGTCATTGACATAGCGCTGCATACGGTGAAGGTGCAGAACTGGGACAAGACCATCACCAACATCCCGACCAAGCGCTTCATCAGCGATGCGTTCAAGAACTGGCGAGGCATGCAAGAAAGCGGCGGCCGGCGGATCAAGCGCAGCCTGTATCTGGATCAGCAGAGCGTGCACTTTCTCAGCGCAGAGGAATGCGAGCACCTGCATCGCTTCAACCTGCTGGATGACTATCTGACCGACAAGCGCCGTGAGATCGACGAGTGGAACGCCAAGCTGGAGAAGCGTGGCAAGGAGCCCGTCAACACCCGGCGCATCACCAACATCGGCAGTTTCCGCGCGTACGTGGAGCACTACCTGCGCAGCCACGGCGGCATACATCAATCCATGACCTTGATGGTGCGCCAGCTCAGCCCGACGGCAGATGGTCTGCCGCTGGAAATCTACTGCTTCACCAACACGGTGGAATGGGCCAAGTACGAAAGCATCCAGTCGGACATCTTCGACCATTTGCTGGCGATTCTGCCGGAATTCGGCTTGCGGGTATTCCAGCATCCAAGCGGAGCCGATATGCGCGAAGGCTATGGTTCGGTCAACCAGCTGCTCAGCCGACCGATGCCTCGGCAGTCCCAGCCAGCCGACCGGCGCGGCGAGAGCCAGGCGTTGGAATAACGGATGGTGCCGGGAGAGCAGCGGCAATCTGTACCGCGGCCCTCCCGAGTGGCGATGGCTATTTGCCTGGCATCAGAACCTCAGATCGACCCGCGCCCAGTAGGTCCGGCCGGGTTCGTTGATGCGGGTATCCGCGGCATAGCCGAAGCCGGCGCTACCCGCCTGGTTCAGGTGTTCGCTGTAGGCCTTGTCGAGCAGGTTATCGACACCGACGCTGACCTTGTAGTGCTGGTCCAGACGATAGGCGCCATTAAGCGAAAGCACGCCGAAACCGGCACTGTCGCCAAAGTCTTTGCTGGTGACGTTACCCTGCCCTTCAGCCACTCGACTCTGTTTGGCCACCACACGCCAGAGTCCCGCTGCACTCCAATCGCCACGCTCGTATGTCAGCCCCAGACGGCCCTCGAGCGGTGGGATCTGCGGCATGGGACGATCATCCGAGCGATTCTTGCCCCAGGCGTAGGCCAGGCTGGTGTCGGTTTTCCAGCTGGGCGATAGCCGATAGCTTGCCCCCAGTTCGCCACCCATGATCCGCACATCGATGTTGTCGACTGAGGCGCGAGTCATCGTGCCCACCGGCACATAGTTGAACAGGATGTAGTCACGCACCTGCCCGACATACCCGGACGCCCACATCGACAAGGGGCCCTGCTCGTACTGGACACCGAAATCAAGCTGAGTGGTCTTTTCCGGTTTGACCGTCTCGAGCGCCTGGACGCTGCCAACTGGCCCGGTACTCGCAGAAAACAGCTCCCAGTAATCCGGGAAGCGCTGGGCATGACCGAGCCCGATGTAGGCCGTGGCGGGCATGTCGTTCAGATCGTGCTCGTAGCGCAGAAACGCGCTGGGGAAGGTGTCGGCGCGCTCGCTGTTGGCGCTCGGATTGGCCCAGTTGCCGCCCATGGAATTGGAGAGTCGCTGCCGATAGTCCTTGGCCGAAGCACGATCGAGACGCGCACCACCGATTACACGGTCGCCCTCGGCCGCGCTCCAGCTCAGCTCGGCGAAAGCACCATAGTTGTGGAAGTCGGCGTCCTTGCTCCAGCTCGCCTGCTCATGGCTGGTGTAGCCGCCCATCATGCTGAATGACGACGAGCGCTTGCGATGTTCGTTGGTCTGGGCGTCAACACCCGCAACCAGCTCGTATGCGTCCCACACCCAGGTGCCGGCCACTCTGCCACCCAGGGTTCGGCGGTCGACATTGCTGGCCGTGGGGCCGGCCATCATTCCGCTGCCTGACGGAGTGCGCAGGCTGAAGTTGTCCATCACGTGATCGGCATAGTTGTAATAGAGCCGCGCTTCGATCTTTCGCAGGACCTCTCCGAGATTCTCGCGCTCGAAACGCAGCCCCAGGCTTTCGCGCTCGAATTGGCTACCGTCCATTCCACGACCCGCATAGGCCGCTTCGCCATCACCAACGCCGGCCGTCAGCTCCAATAGCGTGTCGGCGTCGGGCGTCCAGCCGACCACCAGATCGCTGCTCCACTTATCCCATTGTGAGTGGACGCGGTCACCGTTACCGTCGCTGTAATCATCGGAATCCGAGCGATTCGCCAGTAACCGGAGATAACCCTGATCGCTACCCGCTGCGGCGTCAAGGCTGCGGTCGAAACGACCATCGGAACCGACCAGCAGGCTTGCATCGACGCGACCACCGAACTCGCTGAAGCGCTCCGGCTCACGTTCGAAGAGGATGGTCGCAGCCGACCCGCCCGGCCCCCACAGCACAGTTTGCGGGCCTTTGATCACGGTGAGCTGGTCGTAGCTCTGCGGCGTGATGTAAGAGCTCGGTGAGTCCATTCGACTGGGACATGCACCCAACATCACCCCGCCATTGGTGAGCATGTTTAGCCGGGATCCGAACATACCGCGGAATACCGGATCGCTATTGGAACCACCGCCGCGTACAGCGGAAAAACCGGGGATCGTCTGCAGATAGTCACCGGCGTCGCTGGCGGGCACCGGTTGGCGCGGAATCTTCGGGTCCGTGACCACTGTGAGCGGCGATTGCTGTGCCACGCCAGTAATGACCATCGGTGTCAGTTCAAGCGAATGGTGCTGATGCTGTTCGGCCGCCAAGGCGCTGCCGGCAACGCTGCTCAGCAACGCGAGATGGGCCAGGCGCCAATACAGACGCGACGGGCGCAGGGCAAAGGTAGCGGACAGGCGCGGGGGCGCCCCGTGAATAGAGGTATTCCTGGACATACTGAGACTTCCACATCTGAATTTTCGGAGAAACCGCGGACTGGCGGCTCGCAGATCAGCTATGGAAGCCAGGGGGGGCGCGAGGGTGACCGTCGCTACGGCGTGGTGCCGGCGGCAGCGGTTGTTGTGAACGCAGCCGAGCGTAACACGGTGCGTAGTAAGGCATCGCAACGATGACCACCAGCACCAGCGGCGGGCTCAACGTCAGCAGTTCGCAGTAGCCGCACAGGTCGAGTGCTGTCAGCCAGGCCGGCTCGGCGCCGCTGATGTGCTGACCATGGTGCCCGGACTGCGCATGCATGCCCGGCGGGTGTTCGGCAGTGGATGCATCTGGCGGCATCAACTGCAACGCTGAATAAAGCGGACCGACATGGATCATCAGCATGGCGAAAAGGCCAAGCCACAGACCGGTGGTGAGGTGCGCTTTGCGAATCATGAACATATTCCCGCTTGCGGACTTCTACTCTGCCGCTTGATGGGCGGGATGATGGCACGCCGGCGCATGTTGTCCAGTGCGACACGAGGCCGCAATCGTGGCGCAACCCAACGCACGACTCGACGCCTCAACTAGAATTAAATTCCTTTAATTAGCGATTTATCACTATAAATCACCAAATTTTACTGAACCATTGCAACGCGTAGCCCCCAGATACTAAATTCGAACCATCAACCCGTATTGATCCGCTCTGTTTTCTTCGCGACGTCTCAGGCGCGCGGAGCCGCATCAAAGGAAAATGCCATGACCATGCTCAAAGATCCGTCAAATAAATATCGAGCTTTTCCGGTCATCAACCTGCCCGACCGCACCTGGCCATCACAGACAATCACCCAGGCACCGATCTGGCTGAGCTCTGACCTGCGCGACGGCAACCAGTCGCTGATCGAGCCGATGGACGCTGGGAAGAAGATGCGCTTCTTCAAGACGCTGGTTCAGGTTGGCGTGAAGGAGATTGAGGTGGGCTTTCCCTCCGCCTCGCAAACCGACTTCGATTTTGTCCGTGAGCTGATCGAAGGCGGCCACATTCCCGATGACGTCACCATTCAGGTCCTGACCCAGGCGCGCGAAGATTTGATCAGCCGCACCTTCGAGTCCCTCAAGGGCGCCAAGCAGGCCATCGTCCACTATTACAATGCCACCGCGCCGAGCTTCCGCCGCATCGTCTTCAATCAGGACAAGGCCGGCGTGGTGCAGATTGCGGTCAACGCGGCGCAGGTCGTAAAACGCCTGGCCGATGCTGCGCCGGAAACGCAGTGGCGCTTCGAGTATTCGCCAGAGGTGTTCAGCTCCACCGAGACCGATTTCGCCGTCGAGGTGTGCAACGCCGTAATCGAGGTATTCCAGCCGACATCGGAGCAGAAACTGATCCTCAATCTGCCGGCCACCATCGAAGCAGCCACACCTAATATCTATGCCGACCAGATCGAATACTTCGGCCGTCACATCAACAAGCGTGACTGCGTACTGATCAGCCTGCATACCCACAATGACCGCGGCACTGGCGTGGCCGCCACCGAACTGGGCCTGATGGCCGGTGCCGATCGCGTCGAGGGTTGTCTGTTCGGCAACGGCGAGCGCACCGGCAATGTCGATCTGGTGACCGTGGCCTTGAACATGTACAGCCAGGGCGTCGACCCGCAGCTGGACTTCTCCGACATCGACGCAGTACGCAAGGTGGTCGAGGAATGCAACCAGTTGCCGGTGCATCCGCGGCATCCCTATGTGGGCGATCTCGTCCACACCGCCTTCTCCGGCTCGCACCAGGACGCCATTCGCAAGGGCTTCGCCCAGCAGGATCCGAACGGCGTGTGGGAAGTGCCGTACCTGCCGATCGACCCGGCCGATATCGGGCGCAGCTATGAGGCGGTGATTCGCGTCAACAGCCAGTCCGGCAAGGGCGGCATCACCTATCTGCTCGAGCAGGAATATGGCATCAGCCTGCCGCGGCGCATGCAGATCGAGTTCAGCCAGGTGGTACAGAAGGAGACCGATCGCCTCGGGCTGGAGATGAGCGCCAAGCAGATCTACGCATTGCTTGAGGCAGAATATCTGCAGGCCAGCACCCCCTACGCGCTCAAGAGCCATCGTTTGCAGGAAGAGAACGGCACCAGTGCGCTGGAAGTGGAGGTCGCGAGCGACGGCGAAACCATGCACTGGCGGGGCATCGGCAAGGGACCACTGGAAGCGTTGGTCGCCGGGCTGCCGGTCAAGCTGGAGATCATGGATTACCACGAGCATTCAATTGGTGCCGGAAGCAACGCCAAGGCTGCGGCCTATATCGAAGTGCGTCTGGACGGTGAACGCTCACTGCACGGCATTGGTATCGACGAAAACATCACCACCGCCAGCATCCGGGCGCTGTTCAGTGCGCTGAACCGGGCCCTGCGCGAATCCGAGATGAAAGCCGCCTGAGCTGAACGGCGAGCCCCGTCCGCGGGCTCGCCGTGACTTATGGAAAACAGCCCGCACGCACGGCTATCGGGTATCAACCCGCCCGGTCGCGGCGAGCCAGCGGAGTTCCGGGCGGTTGTCCTGACCGCCAACTTCGTGAATGCCGAACCATCAGTTGTACCAGCCCTCTCATTTACACGTCAGGCGTATGGCGTGCGGCGGCGATCTTCCGATAAGCCTCACCCGTTTCGGCAACGGACATTGGGTCTCTTCCCGCCTATCGCCATGCCATATCGCCGCTGAATGAGCGGACCGTTGCCATACAACGCTCCAACGTCTTAGCAGTAACACGTCAGTCGTCGACAGGATCGTGCAATCGGTCTTGCCGAAATCGGTATTACGCTTGGCCTTCCCCATTCGAATGTTCATTTCAAAGGAGCTCCCATGAGCAGCACCATCGGTTACGCCGCATTCGACCCGAGCACGCCACTCGCGCCCTATTCATTCTCGCGCCGCGCCGTGGGACCCAGCGATGTGCAGATTGAGATCCTCTACTGCGGCGTCTGCCATTCGGATCTGCATACCGCCCGCAACGAATGGAACAACACCCTCTATCCCTCGGTTCCAGGCCACGAGATCGTCGGACGGGTAGCGGCCGTGGGCGAGTCGGTCAGCGGATTCAAGGTGGGTGACATCGCTGGCGTCGGCTGCCTGGTCGACAGCTGCCAGAGCTGCCCCTCCTGCGGCGAGGGCCTCGAACAATACTGCGAGAACGGTTTCGTCGGTACCTACAACGGTCCCGCGTTCGGTGGTGGCGAAAACACCTTTGGCGGGTACTCGGACAACATCGTGGTGGACCAGAAATTCGTTCTGCGCATCTCCCATACCGAAGACAACCTTGCCGCCGTCGCGCCGCTGCTGTGCGCCGGAATCACGACCTACTCACCGCTGCGCCAGTGGAAGGTCGGTCCTGGCCAGAAGGTGGGCGTGGTTGGCCTCGGTGGCCTTGGCCACATGGCTGTGAAAATCGCCAACGCCATGGGCGCGCATGTGGTGCTCTTCACCACCTCACCGGATAAAAAGGAAGACGCTCTGCGCCTCGGCGCCAGCGAAGTCGTGGTATCGAAGAACAAAGCTGAGATGGCTGCGCACTTGAACAGCTTTGACTTCATCCTCAACACCGTCGCGGCCCCGCATAATCTTGATGCGTTTCTGTCGCTGCTCAAGCGCGACGCGACCATGACGCTGGTGGGCGCCCCCGCTTCGCCGCACCCCTCGCCCAGCGTCTTCGGGCTGATCTTCAAGCGCCGCCGCTTGGCCGGCTCGTTGATCGGCGGCATCGCCGAAACCCAGGAGATGCTCGATTTCTGCGCCGAGCACAGCATCGTTTCGGACATCGAGATGATCGATATCCAGAACATCAACGAAGCCTACGAGCGCATGCTCAAGAGCGACGTGAAGTACCGCTTCGTCATCGACATGGCCTCGCTCAAGTCCGCCTGAGGCTCCGCCACTGGCGCGCCAGTCCGGGGCGCGCCAGTCACTGCCACACCGGATGCAGCCCGGGTCTTCCCTCTTTGCAGATGAGCCGCTAAGGTCGCTGGCCTTCTGCTGAGGAGCCGGCATGCGCTACCTGATTTTCGTCACGCTACTCTGGGCGTTTTCCTTCAACCTGATCGGTGCCTACCTGGCCGGCCAGGTGGATAGCTATTTCGCTGTACTCACGCGCGTAATCCTTGCCGGCCTAGTCTTTCTTCCGTTCACCCGCTGGCGCGGCGTGGCGCCGGGTTTCATTGCCGGCGTGACCTTGGTCGGCGCGCTGCAATTCGGGGTGACCTACCTGTGCCTGTACCTGAGCTTCAACGTCCTGACCGTGGCCGAGGTGCTGCTGTTCACGGTACTCACGCCGCTGCACGTGACGCTGATTGACGACGCGCTTAACCGCCGCTTCAACCCCTGGGCATTAGTGGCCGCAGCGGTCGCGGTATTCGGCGCCGGCCTGATCCGCTATGACGGCGTATCCAGCGATTTTCTTGGTGGTTTCCTGCTAATGCAGCTGGCCAACTTCACCTTCGCTGCCGGACAGGTGGGCTACAAGCATCTGGCCCAGCGCTATCCATCCGCTATCCCACTGCATCGGCGCTTCGGCTATTTCTTCCTGGGTGCGTTGATTATCGTGCTACCGGCCTGGCTGCTATTCGGCGATGCCGACAAGCTGCCGACAATGACCAGCCAGTGGGGCGTATTAATCTGGATGGGGATACTGGCCACCGCCCTGGGCCAGTTCTGCTGGAACAAGGGCGCCACTCAGGTCGATGCCGGTACCTTGGCCGTCATGAACAACATGGCAGTACCGGTCGGACTGGTGCTCAATTTGCTGTTTTGGGGTACGGCAACCAACCTGCTGTTGCTTACCATCGGCGGCCTAATCATCCTCGTCTCACTATGGATCAATCGACTGGGCCGACGAGCGGTCTTATAACCCTTTGTTTTTCATATGTTTTCTCTCTAACTCACCGGTAAGATTGCGGCGCCCCGCATGGATGCATTTCTCAGTCAGTCGTCGAGATATCCATGCGCCGTGTCAGCTTGCTTCTGCTCGCCCTGTTTTTCTTTCCAACCGCTCATGCCGAAGCGCCCCGCACCTTTCGCGAAGCGAAGAAACTGGCCTGGCATATCTACGCCGAACGGCCGGTAGATTTCTATTGCGGCTGCGCCTTCAACGGCAAGCGGATCGATCTTGCCAGCTGCGGCTATGT
The DNA here is from genome assembly GCF_003325755.1 of Pseudomonas sp. SST3. The sequence continues at coordinate 47,130 of NZ_QORI02000025.1, forward strand.
CCCGCGCAAACAGCCCAAACGCGCCGCACGCGTGGAGTGGGAGCACATCGTGCCGGCCTGGGTAATCGGTCATCAGCGCCAATGTTGGCAACAGGGCGGACGTAAGCGCTGCACCTCGAGCGACCCGGTATTCAGCAAAGCCGAAGCCGACTTGCATAACCTCGTTCCGGTCGTCGGTGAGGTCAACGGCGACCGCAGCAATTACAGCTTTGGAATGCTCAGCGAGAAACCGAGCCAGTACGGCGCCTGTCCGTTTGTGGTCAATTTCAAACAACGCACCGCCATGCCTCCGGAATACAGCCGGGGCGCCATCGCGCGAACCTATCTCTACATGAGCGAGCGCTACGGATTACGACTGTCGAAGCAGGACCGACGCCTCTACGACATCTGGAATCGTCAGCATCCAATCAACGAATGGGAGCAGTGGCGCAACCGCACCATTGCCTGCGTGCAAGGCAATGCCAACCGCTACGTGGGCCCGGTGGATCTGAGCCGCTGCGCCAAATCAATGGCACGTTCGCCGGCAACGCGCGTCAAGCGAAGCTGAGCAAGCCTGATGGCTGCGCGCCCTCGCAATGGCCCAGCGATCGACTCGCTCGGATATTGCGCGCCGCCACGCTCGCGCTGCATGCTGACAGCCTACCAGGCGACCATGGCGAACCCCCATGCAAGACAAGACGCTCTACGCAATCCTGGGCCTCCTGGTGCTGCTGGCGCTGATCGCCTCCGGTATCAGTCCCTATGACCGGGCGACTTGGCTGCTGGAGGTCATGCCGGTATTGATCGCGGCGCCAGTACTGCTGGTGAGCTACCGGCGTTTCCCGCTCACCCGGCTGCTTTATGTGCTGATCGCCGCCCATGCCCTGGTGCTGATCCTGGGCGGCGCCTACACCTACGCTCGCGTGCCAGCGGGTTTCTGGGTACAGGATTGGCTCGAGCTCAGCCGCAATCCGTACGACAAGCTCGGCCACTTTATGCAGGGTCTGGTCCCAGCTCTGCTGACCCGTGAGATTCTGCTGCGCCTTGGCTTTCTGGAGCCCGGTAGAATGCTCGGCTTCCTCTCGGTTTGCGTCGCACTGGCATTCAGTGCCTTCTACGAACTGATCGAATGGTGGGTAGCGCTGATCGCCGGTCAGGGCGCGGAAGATTTCCTCGGTACTCAGGGTGATCCCTGGGATACCCAATCGGACATGCTCATGGCGCTGCTCGGCGCTACGCTTTCAGTCACCGGGCTTGCAGGTCTTCAGGATAGGCAGGTCGCCCGGCACGCGAAACCTGGCGCTGCAGGATAGCCGTCATGCTCTATCGATTCGCGGCCGATGCGGTGCTTGTCTTGCATCTCGGCTTTATCGTCTTCGTACTTCTGGGTGGGCTGTTGGTGGCGTGGAATCGCCGACTGCTGTGGCTGCACGTGCCGGCCGTGGCCTGGGGGATTTTTGTCGAACTGACCGGGCGCCTATGCCCGCTTACCCACTGGGAGAACCGGCTGCGGCACCTCGCCGGTGGCGCTGGTTACGAAACCAGCTTCGTCGATGAGTATCTGCTGCCACTAATCTATCCGAGCTGGCTGAGCGTACCGGTGCAATACCTGCTGGCGGCCATAGTGGTGCTCGCCAATCTGCTGATCTACGGCTGGCTGATGTGGCGCTGGCGGCATAAGTCAGCGCCGCCGGCCTGATACGCAGCGTCGCTAGATCTTCAGCTCGAACGCGTCACCGTCGTGATACGCCGGAAATTTACTGCGGAACGCCGCCAGATCCCGGGCGCTTAACGTGGTGCGGAACACGCCGTCCGCATCCCCCGCCTCCAGCAAGGGATCACCGAGGTAATCCAGCACTTGGCTGTCGCCCGTGTAAGGGTAGCCCTTACCGTCTTCCCCGACTCGATTCACCGCTGCGACGTAGCAGATATTCTCGATGGCGCGTGCCGGCAGCAGGCGGTTCCAGGCATTTCGACGAGCCGCGGGCCAATTGGCCGTGTAAAGCAGCAAATCGGTGTCGTGAGGGTCGCGACTCCAGACCGGGAAACGCAGGTCATAACAGATCAGCGGGCGCACGTGCCAGCCGTTCAACTCGAACAGCGCCTGATGTTCGCCAGCCGTGTAGTGCTTGTGCTCGCCTGCCATGCGGAACAGATGGCGCTTGTCGTAGTGCGATATCTCGCCATTCGGCCGCGCCCAGAGCAGACGGTTGCGGTGGCTGCCATCCGCGGCTTCGATGATCACGCTACCGGTGATCACCGCGTCCATCCGCGCCGCCTGTTCACGCAGCCAGGCATAGGTCGGGCCTTCTTCAGGTTCAGCCAGCTCCGATGAGTTCATCGAAAAGGCCGTGGTGAACATTTCCGGCAGTACGATCAGATCAGCCCCCCGGGCCTGCTCGAGCAAGTCAACGAAACGGGCACGGTTGGCGGCAGCATCCTGCCAGACGAGGCTGGTCTGGATCAGGGCCAGTTCGAGGTCCGGTAAATCGTTCAGATCGCGCATAGCCGTTCTGCTGCCTGGCGCAGCGTCTCCTCTCGTTTGGCGAAACAGAAGCGGACCAGACGCGATTGCGCTGGAGGTGTTTGGTAAAAAACCGAAATTGGGATGCTTGCCACCCCGTGCTCGCGGGTGAGCCATTCGGACATGGCGACGTCGTCGAGATCCGGGCGAATCGCCGAGTACTCGGCCAGCTGGAAATAGGTACCTGCCGCACGGGTAAAGCTGAATCGCGAGCCGGCCAGCAGATCACAGAACAGATCGCGCTTGGCCTGGTAGAACGCCGGCAATTCGCTGAGGTGTTCCGGATGCGCCGCCATGAAATCGGCCAGCGCCCACTGCAACGGCGTAACGCCGGTGAAGCTCACGTACTGGTGCACTTTTCGCAGTTCGCTGCTGAGTGCGGCTGGCGCCACCACGTAGCCGGTTTTCCAACCGGTGACGTGGTAGGTCTTGCCGAAGGAACTGACGACAAAGGCGCGTTGATAGAGTTCTTCATGGCGCAACACGCTAGCGTGCGCCCGGCCGTCAAATACGAGATGCTCGTAGACCTCGTCGCTGAGCAGGTAGATATCCCTGTCGCGGATCAGCGCGGCCAGGCGATCCAGATCCGCCGCGTCGATCAGCGCTCCGCTGGGATTGTGCGGCGTGTTCAGCACAATCATGCGGGTGCGGGGCGTAACCGCATCGGCCAGTTTCTGCCAGTCGATGGCGAAATCTGGAAGGCTCAGCGCCTGATGGACGCAGACTCCGCCGGCGAGCTCAACGGCCGGCTCATAGCTGTCGTAGCAGGGATCAAAGACGATTACCTCATCGCCAGGGCGAATGACCGCGTGAATCGCACAGAAGATGGCCTGGGTCGCCCCCGGCGTGATAGTAACTTCAGCATCGGCGCTGACCTGACGGCCGTAGAGCGTCGCGACCTTGTTCGCCACCTGCTCGCGTAATGCTGGCAAGCCGGTCATGGGCGCGTACTGGTTGTGCCCGGCCATGACATGGCGCGCGACGGCTTCACGTAGCGCATCAGGCCCATCGAAATCCGGAAAACCTTGGGACAGGTTCAATGCGCCAGTCTGAGCAGCTAGCTGCGACATGGTCGTGAAAATGGTAGTGCCGACACGAGGGAGTTTGCTGGTAATCATCTTTCGCTCAGAGCTGGAAGCCGAAACTGAGAGCCGGAACCATGGACGCCCTGATCGGCGTCCCGCTTGCCGGCTACAGGTTTATCTTTTGTCGCGGCGCTTCTTCTCGGCCTTCTTGTGGTGCGACATGAGACGGCGCTTCTTGTTCACCTGGCGATCAGTGAGGGTGTTCTTCTTACCCTCGTATGGATTTTCGCCGCCCTTGTACTCGATTCGGATGGGCGTGCCCACGAGCTTCAGCACGCGCCGGTAGGTATTCTCCAGATAGCGCGTGTAGGACTTGGGAATGGAGTCGACCTGGTTGCCGTGGATTACGATCAGTGGCGGGTTCGCGCCGCCCAGATGCGCGTAGCGAAGCTTGATCCGGCGACTCGCCACCATCGGCGGAGCATGCTCACGCACAGCGTCCTCGAGAATCTGCGTCAGACGACTGGTCGGCCAGCGCGTCACCGCCGAGGTGAACGAGGCCTGTACCGACTTGTAGAGATTGCCTACGCCGGTACCGTGCTTAGCGGAAATGAAATGGATGTCAGCGAATTCTACGAAGAACAGCCGGCGCTCCAGCTCGGTCTTGACGTAGTCGCGCTCGCTTGGCTCCATGCCGTCCCACTTGTTCAGCGCGATTACCAGCGCTCGCCCGCTATCGAGTACGAAGCCGAGCAAGTTGAGGTCGTGCTCGACCACGCCTTCCCGTGCATCCATGACGAAGATCACTACGTTGGCATCTTGGATCGCCTGCAGCGTCTTGACCACGGAGAACTTTTCCACCGCCTCGAAGATCTTGCCGCGGCGCCGGACGCCGGCGGTGTCGATCAACGTGTATTTTTCGTCGCCGCGTTCGAACGGAATATAAATACTGTCTCGCGTGGTGCCCGCCTGGTCGTAGACGATGACCCGCTCTTCACCGAGCATGCGGTTGACCAGCGTCGATTTGCCAACATTGGGACGACCAATGATGGCGATCTTGATGCCGTCCTTTTCGCTAGGACCAGGAATACGTTTGAGTTCTTCGCCTTCGGCAACCGCCTCGACCGTTTCACCCTCACCTTCCGCTTCTTCGGCGTTGTCCTTGGGAAACGTCCCGAGCGCCTGCTCCAGCATATGACTGATACCGCGGCCATGTGCTGCGGCAATCGGCAAGGCATCGCCGAGACCCAGCGGGCTGAATTCGGCTCGCGCGATGTCCGGATCGATGCTGTCGACCTTGTTCGCCACGAGGAAGTGGCGCTTGTTCATCTTGCGCAAGTGCTCGGCAATCATCTGATCGCCCGGCGTCATGCCGGCACGAGCATCAACCATGAACATCACCGCGTCGGCTTCCTGCATCGCTTGTAGCGACTGCTCCGCCATCTTGGCGTCGATGCCTTCTTCGTCGCCGGTCAGGCCCCCGGTGTCGATGACGATGTAGGTACGGCCTTGCCACTTGGCCTCACCGTACTGGCGATCACGGGTCAGACCGGCATATTCCGCGACGATGGCGTCACGGCTCTTGGTCAGACGGTTGAACAGGGTGGATTTGCCAACGTTCGGGCGACCCACCAGGGCGATTACGGGAACCATGCGGCTCTCCACTGCGATATTTCAGAAAACACGAAGGCCGCTGCAAGGCAGCGGCCGAATATATTAAGCGCTCCGCCTGCACGGAACAGATCGAACCAGGTGTAGCAGTCAGTCCGCCTGGCGAATGGTCAGCGCGACAAGCTTGCCGTCGTTACCGTAGGCGTACAGCCAATCTCCTTCGACCACCGGGCGCGCACGCACCCCGGCACTGTCGATACGGGTCCGGGCAACGAAGCGCCCGTCGACCTGGCTCAGGAAGTGCAGATAGCCCTCCTTGTCGCCCACCGCCACGTAGCTGGAGAAAACCGCCGGCGCGGAAAGCTGCCGACGCAGTAGCGCGTCGTTGCTCCACAGCACGGTAGTCGATCGCTCATCGATCCCCATGACCGTGCCATCAGCCTGGCTTACGTAGACACTCCCGTAACCCAGCGCAACACCGTTTGCCGTCGAGGCATCGCGCTGCCAGAGAATCCGACCACTTTCCAGATCCAGCGCGGCGGCGCGCCCTTGAAAGGAAGCGACGTACAAGGTCCCGGCAGAGAGCAACAGACCGCCATCGATATCGACGACGCGTTCGAGCTCGGAACGGCCCTGCGGAACAGCTACGCGCTGCTCCCAAATCGGCAGGCCACGGCGGGTATCCAGCGCCACGACTTTACCGCTAGACAGACCGGCAATCGCCAGCTGATTGGTCAGCAACGGCGCGCCGGTACCTCGCAGGGTCAGCACCGCCGGGGCGCTTTCGTAACTCCAACGCTGCTCACCAGTGTCGATTTCCAACGCAATGACGCGGTCATCCTGAGTCTGAACCACCACTACGTCGCCGTTGACGGCAGGCGCGGCGAGAACCTCGCTGCTGACCTGGCTGCGCCAGCGCTCTTCACCGGTCGACACGTCCAGCGCCAGCACCTCGCCCCGCAAAGTGCCGACCAGGACGAGGCCGTAGCCAGCCCCCACCGCACCGGAGATAGGCACTTCCAGATCGTTCTTCCAGTGAACCTTACCGGTCATGCGATCCATCGCCACCACCAGCCCCTCGACGTCGGCGGCAAATATTTCATTGCCATAAACGACAGGGGCCAGAAGGTTATAAGTCTCGCCCTGGCCTTCGCCTATGGAGCGGCTCCATTCCTCGTTCAGCTGTATTTCAGCGTCGAATTTGACCAGCTCGGCGGGTTCGAGCTCTTTCTTGTCATTGCTGCTGCAACCGGCAGCCAGGACGGCCAGGGTCAGCAGTGCGGCAGTTTTCCAGCGCATCAATTCATGCCTCTCCACGAGCCAGATCGTCCAGTTTCAGCTGCAGGCCGCCAATCGCGGCATCCTGTGACAGCGACTCTTTTGCCTTGGAATAGGCAGCGTGGGCATCATCATGGCGCCCTAGCTTGACCAGTAGATCACCCCGCAGCTCTTCACGACTGGCGGCGAAAGCCTCATTAACATCACCTTCGAGCAATGCAAGCCCCTCCTCGGCCTTGCCCTGTGCTGCCAGAACTCGGGCCAGGCGCTGGCGAGCCAGCTCCTCGAGGGTTTTGTCGGCCGGTTTGTCCAGCACGCTTTGCAACTCTGTCGCGGCCTCATCGAGACGATCAGACTCCACCGCTACCTTAGCCACGAAAAGGCTGCCGTATTGAGCGTAATGCGAGCCGGCGAACTCCTTCTTCAGCAAATTGCCCAGGCGCGAAACCTCGGCGGCATCCACCCCACCCTCCTCCAGCGCAGCATTCAGCAACTGCTGATAGACGGTCGAGGCGTTCTGTGCCT
>NZ_QORI02000026.1 GCF_003325755.1 Pseudomonas sp. SST3
TCGTACAGCGCCTCCTCCATCGCCGGATCGCTGTAGCCGAACCAGTTCTGCATCAAATGTACGCGCAGCATCGCCATCAGCGGATACGCCGGACGACCACCTTCACCCTTGGGGTAGTGCGGCTCGATCAGGGCAATCAAACCCTTCCACGGCACCACCTGATCCATCTCGATCAGGAACAACTCTTTGCGGGTCTGCTTGCGCTTGCCGGCGTACTCGGCGTCGGCGAAGGTCATTTGCTTCATCGGGAAACTCGGGCAACGGGATCGGCGTATTTCACCAGATTCGGGAAGTCTTTTTCAGGGTTTCCCTAACAGATGAGCAACTTCTATCACTGCAGGAAAGCGTCAGGCTAGACGCAGGAAAACACCGCGGCCAATACTTTGCCCACCACGGTGGTGTTGAGATTGAAAGCTCCATCTTGGGTGCGTTGGGTGCTGCGCCAGAGTTCCGGGCATTACTTGACGGTATTTATCAGGCGGCGACCGGAAAAACTGCCTATAGCGACGAGATACTCAAGGTTTTGCGCTGTGTGCAGGGAGATTCGGGTCGTCGTGAATCCAACTGTTTTCATTACGACGCCAGCCTCGTCACCGTACTGTTGCCAATAGAAATCCCCCAGGACGGGGTCGATCGTGGTGACCTGATCATGTTTCCGAATCTTCGTCCGGTGCGCTCGAACGTTCTTTTCAACGTACTGGAGAAGGTGCTACTGCAGAATCCTGTCAGCCGAAAATTCATTAGCGCAGCCATCCGCCACGGCTTGCTCCGGCCGGAAAAGCTGCAACTGGTTCCAGGCAACCTGTATCTGTTCTGGGGCTACCGCACGCTGCACGCCAACGAACCCTGCGATCCGGCCAGCCGCCGCGCGACTGCCATCTTTCACTACGGCGACCCTCATGCAGGGAGCGCTGCGACCCGCCTGATTCTCAAGCTCAACCAGCGCCGCGCCCGGCGCGCAACTGCCTTGGGCACACAACCGACCGCATGATCGCGCCCGGCCAGGGTCATCACCCCCCCCTCTTCTCGATCTCGACGTGACTACCGATAAGGACATCGCGATGATCAATGTCACCAAATCGTATCTGGGTAACAAGAACAAGTTTCTAGGCTACGTGGACAGCATTTATGCATCCGGCTGGCTGACCAACCACGGGCCGCTGGTTACTGAGCTGGAAGAACGTCTGCGCGATTATCTAGGCGTCCGCAACATCATCTTGACCAACAACGGCACCCTGGCGTTGCAGATCGCCTATCGGGCGCTGGACTTATCCGGCAGTGCCGTTACCACGCCGTTCAGTTTCGTGGCTACAACCAGCTCACTGCAATGGGAAGGTATTCGGCCGATCTTCGCCGACATCGACAAGGCCAGTTGGAACCTGGACCCGAAAGCGATCGAAGCGCGGATCGACAGCGACACCTGCGCCATCGTAGCCACCCACGTATTCGGCAACGCCTGCGACGTGGAAGGTATCGCGCGCGTCGCAGAGCGGTATCGCTTGAAAGTGATCTATGACGGCGCCCAGGCATTCAGTGTGCGCTACAGAGACCGCTCGGTATTGAACTGGGGCGATGTCAGCACGCTCAGCTTTCATGCCACCAAGCTCTTCCACACCATAGAAGGCGGAGCCATTATCACCGACGACGATGCGTTGGCGGCCAGGATTCGCCTGCTCTGCAACTTCGGCATTGTCGACACCGACATCATCGATGGCATCGGCATCAACGCCAAGCTCAACGAATTCGCTGCTGCCATGGGTCTATGCATCCTCGATGAGATGGCGCTGATCCTGGAGCAGCGGGAAGAAATCGCCAGGCGCTACGAAGACCAGCTCAGGGATCACTTCGATCTGCAGCAGCAGCAGCCAAACTCACTGCGCAACCATAGTTACTTCCCGATTGCCACGGCGAACGAAGACCAGCTATTGCGCTGCCGCGCAGCGCTGACCGCCAAGGGCATAAATCCCAGACGCTATTTCTACCCCTCCCTGGACACCCTCGGCTATCTACAGCCGCAACTGCCGCAAATGCAGTCACGCGCCCTGAGTCGCCGAGTGCTGTGCCTGCCGATCTATCCCGGTCTGCCGCGGCAGATCCAGAACACAGTGATCCAGACGCTGCTGAGCGAAGCATCCCGGCGCAGCCAGACACAAACCGATCGATTCTGGCCGCAGGTCAACGCCGTCGGCTTGATGGAGCATCGTTTCAGCTTGGCCGACTCCGAGTGCAAGCGCATTTACTGACCCATTCGCGGCGGCTGGATTTACATGTCTGAACGAAAGTTATCGATGATTCGCAATACCGGGCTGAGTTACGCGGGGCAAGCGTACGCCTTGCTCATCGGCATCCTTGTCCTGCCCTTCTATCTGGGGCATCTGGGTGCCGAAGCCTACGGGCTGATCGGCTTCTTCGCGGTGTTGCAAGCCTGGCTCCAACTGCTGGATGCCGGTCTGTCACCATCGCTGGTCCGTCAGATTGCACATTTTCGCGGCCGGTCGGCGGCCTCGGTACAGCACTACGAACCGGGACAGTTGCTGCGCTCATTCGAAATCATCTTCCTGCCCTTGGCATCGCTGACCATTCTGAGCATCCACGTATCCAGCGGCTGGATCGCGCACCAATGGCTGCAGGCTCAAGACCTGAGCACCGCCACCATCGTCCATTGCATAAGTTTGATGGGGCTGATGGTTGGCTTGAAGCTGTACGCCACCCTGTACAAGAGCGGCTTGCAGGGACTCGAACTGCATGCATGGCTGAACGGCGCGAACATCGTGATCGCCACGCTACGTTACGTCGGAGGCCTGTTTCTCGTCGCCAGGATCAGTCAGGACCCGCTGGACTTCTTCGTCTTCCAGACGGCCATTGCGGTGATCGAAACGCTCGTGTTCGCCGCCAAAGCTTACGCGCTGATGCCCAACCCGAAGCTTCTGACCGGTTTCGACTGGACGGTGGTCAAGCCGGTACTGCCGTTCGCCGCGGGCATCTCGCTCACCTCGGTGCTGTGGATCGTTCTGACACAGCTGGACAAGGTGCTGCTTTCCAACGTGCTGCTGCTCAAGGAATACGGCTACTTCTCATTGGTCGCATTGATCTCGACCGGAATCATGACACTCACCAACCCGCTGGTGCAGACGTTGCTGCCACGCATGACGATGCTCGTTGCTGAAGGCCGTATCGCTGACATGCAGGCGCTTTACCTGAACGCTACGCGGTTCGTCTGCAGCCTTTTGTTCCCACTATCGGGGGTGATCGCCTTCCACTCCGCCGAGCTGGTTTTCGCCTGGACTGGCGATGCGGAAGCGGCGCGATGGAGCCGTCTGGTGCTGCCATGGTATGTGCTCGGCAGCGCAATCATGGCCGTCACCGCGTTCCAGTTTTACTTGCAATACGCCTACGGGCAGCTACGCCTCCACGTGTGGTTCAGCTTGGTCAGTGCAGCACTGAGTATCCCTCTGGTGGTGTACGCGGCGCTCGAGCATGGCGTCTATGGCGCGGCGCTGTCCTGGTTCGGATTGCGCATGCTGACCTTCCTGATCTGGCCACAGATGGTGCACAAGCGCTTCGCCGCCGGCCTGCATCGGCAGTGGCTGCAGGACCTGCTGCGCATTACTGCGATGACCGGCCTGGGTCTGCTGATAGGCGAACCGGTATTTGCCGCCATTGCCAGCGACAACCGCTTCGACATTCTTCTGGGACTGGCCGTCAGTGGGTTGATCTGCCTGGCCCTGGTTGCTTTCACGTCCAAGCCCCTCGTAATGAGGCTCTACCTGCTGATGACCAAAACGAGCGTCTGAAATGGATCTTCAATCAAGAAGCGAACACGACCTAATGGCGACCTGGGGTAACAGCCGCGATCCGCTGCTGAGCATCGTCTGCCTGGCCTATAACCACGCCGATTTCATAAGTGAAACGCTGGACGGGTTCCTCCTGCAGGAGACAGATTTTCCGTTCGAGGTGATCGTGCATGACGATGCATCGACCGACGGCACCGCGGCGATCATCCGTGATTACGCCAAGCGATACCCGAGCGTGATCAAGCCCATCTATCAGCAGGAAAACCAGTACTGCCAAGGTATTCCGTTCAGCACCCGGCTGTTCGCACAGGCCCACGGCAAGTACATCGCCTACTGCGAAGGCGACGACTACTGGACGGACCCGCACAAGCTGCAGATACAGGTGGACTTTCTCGAGCACCACCACGACTACGTGATCACTTACCACGACGCCTTCATGTTCAACAGCCAGGGCGTGGTGCGCACCCCGCACCTGCAGGGCAAGCTCCGGCGTGATGCCAGCGCTCGCCAACTGATGCAGGCGCGCCCCGTCTCTACCCTGACGGTGTGCTTTCGTAACCTGGTACAGGAGCTGCCTCCTGAGCTCCATGGCGTCGAAGTGCTGGATATCTGCTGGTGGTCGCTGCTCGGTGCCCACGGCAAGGGCAAATTCATCGAGGCAATCAAGCCCGCCGCCTATCGCGTGCATGAAGGCGGAATCTTCTCAATGCGCAGCAGCAAACAGCGCATACAGATGACCATGCACGCCTACTACAGCCTTGCCCGTTATTACCAGCGGATCGGTAATCAGTCGCTCTACGAGTACTTCATGATCCAGGTCTTCACTCAAGCGCTGGCATCGATCTCCCCGCTCAACAAGCTTCAGGCGCTGAGACAGGTATTCCAGAACATCAGCATCAATCTGTTACGTCGGCTGAACCTCGGCGCCTGACAGGCGCATGGCTGACCTTTGCCGTATCAATGGCGCAAGAGACAAGGAAGGATCCGCAATGACTGCCATGACCCGCTCCTCACTGGAGTATGACGGGGACAATCGCATCGATCTGGCACGTATTCTGCGCGTAGCGTTCGATCACAAGGCCCTGATCTGCATCATCACTGCCTGCTTCGCGCTGCTCGGCGTTGCCTATGCCATCGTCGCTACGCCGGTCTACCAGGCAAGCGCGATGATCCAAATCGAGCCGAAGAAGGCCGGAATAACCGGTGTTCCGGAAGCCATCGCCAGACCGAACTCGGTTTCCCAGGCGGTGACCGAAATCGAACTGATCAAGTCGCGCTCGGTATTGGGACGCACGGTCGAGGCACTGAAGCTCTATATCACCACTCGCCCCAAATACCTCCCTCTGCTCGGTGGTTACATGGCGCGCCTGCACGACCCTGAAAAGGATGGCGAACTCGCTCCACCTCTGCTGGGCATGGACAGCTACGCCTGGGGCGGTGAAAAACTGGCCGTGTTCCAACTGGACGTCCCCGAGGCCTACCTGGGAGAGAAGCTGGTACTGCGTGCCGGCAGTGCGGGTGCGTTCACCCTGTATGACGCCGACGAGCAATTGCTGCTCAGCGGTAAAACCAATGAGGCCGTGCAGCACGAAGGCTTCCGCGTGCAGATCGCCGAACTCAAAGCTCGCCCGGGCACCGAGTTCTCAATCGTACGCAGCCGCCCGCAGACCACCGCACTGAGTTATCAGAAGCGCCTCAAGGTGGGCGAAGCCGGCAAGGATTCGGGAATCATCTACCTTTCGCTGGAAGATCCGGACCCGGACAAGGCCAACCGCGTACTCGATCAGATCAGCCGCTTGTATGTGCGCCAGAACATCGAGCGCAGCTCCGCCGAAGCCGCACAGCGCCTTGAGTTCTTGCGCTCACAAGTGCCGCTGGTACGCAAGGAACTGGAGAAGGCCGAAGCCGCACTCAACGACTATCAGACCAGTGCGCAATCGGTGGACATCAGTATCGAAACCAAGGGCGTGCTGGACCAGATCGTCGCGCTGGAAACACAGATCTCCGAGCACAATCTCAAGCGCACCGAATACAACCAGCTCTACACCCCCGAACATCCGACCTATCAGACCCTGGTGACCAAGATTGGCCAGCTGCAAGCGCAGAAGAATGCGCTGATGGGCAAGATCGATACCTTGCCGATGACGCAGCAGGAGTTGCTGCGCCTCAACCGCGATATGCAGGTCACCACCCGCACCTACACCCTGCTGCTCGACAAGGCCCAGGAACAGGACATCCTGCGCGCCGGGACCATTGGCAATGTGCGAATCATCGACAGTGCCTATGCGGTGGTGGAAAAGCCGGCCAAGCCGATCAAGCCGCTGATCGTATTGATCGCCATCTGTATCGGGTTGCTGGTCTCGGCTGTAGTGATCCTGCTGCGGCAGGTGTTTTATCGCGGCATCGAAAGCCCTGAAACAATCGAAAATCTGGGCGTTCCCGTTTACGCCGCCCTGCCCTTTTCGCCGAAACAGGAACACCTGTACCGGCTGCGGAAAATTCGCGATGGCAGAAGCAAGCTGCTGGGCGGCACCGATCCGGCAGATCTGGCCATCGAATCACTGCGCAGTCTGCGCACCAGCCTCAAGTTCGCCATGCTCGAGGCGCGTAATCAGGTACTGGCGATCACCAGCCCGACCCCCTCGGTGGGCAAGTCGTTCGTTGCCAGCAATCTGGCGTCGGTCATCGCCCAGGCCGGCCAACGGGTGCTGCTGATCGACGCTGACATGCGTCGCGGCTATCTGGCCGGCATGTTTGGCATAGAGCCACGCAACGGGCTGTCCGATGCGCTGGCCAGCGGCCTGCGCCTCGCGGCGGTCGTCAACAAGACCGATCAGGCCAACCTGCATTTCGTTGCCAGCGGCTACTGCGCACCCAATCCGTCCGAGTTGCTGATGCACGATAACTTCGCCAAGTTGCTCAAAGAAGCCGAGCGCGCATACGACTTCATCATCATCGACACACCACCGGTACTGGCCGTAACCGATGCCGTACTGGTCGCACAAACGGCTGGCACCTGCCTGCTGGTGGCTCGGTATGGATTGAGCACCGCCAGCCAGATCGAGGCGGCGAAACGGCGCCTGTCGCAGAACGGCGTACTGCTAAAGGGCGCCATTCTCAATGGCATCAAGCGCAGGGCTTCGAGCACCGCGTACGAAACCGGCGCCTACGGTTATTACAGCTACTCTCAAAAATCCTGACACATGCGAGGGAAACGCCGTGCTCAGAACCGTTTCGATGATGCAGCCCTACCTGTTCCCCTACCTTGGCTACTTTCAGCTGATCGCCCACAGCGACGTCTTCGTGCTCGGTGACGATCTCCAGTACGTCAAGGCTTCGTGGATAAACCGTAACCGGGTACTGGTGAACGGACAGCCGAAGCTGGTCACCCTGCCACTGCGCAAGGGCGGTCAATTCGATCCGATCAATGAGCGCTGGCTGTGCGACGACTTTCCACGGGAAGCCCAGAAGCTACTGCGGACGCTGGAACTCGCCTATGCCCGCGCCCCGCATCAGGAGCAAGTGATCACACTGATCCGCCAGATTCTCGGGCACCCCGAGCGCAATCTGGCGCGGTTCGCCGAACACTCCATCCGCTGCATCTGTGCCTACCTTCAGATCACGACGTCCATCCGTATCGGCTCTGAGCTGGGGTTGCCGGCCCGCATGGACAAGCAGGAGCGGGTCATCCGAATCGCAAAAAAGCTGAACGCAGATCGTTATATCAACCCCATCGGCGGTATGCCCCTGTACTGCCCGGCGCTCTTCCGATCTCAGGGCCTATCGCTGCGATTTCTACGCATGGACGATTTGAGTTATCCGCAACTCAACCAAGCTTTCGTGCCCTCGCTGTCGATCATCGACGTGCTGATGTTCAACAACCAAAGCGATACACAAGCCCTGCTCAAGCGCTTCTCTCTACTCGAAGGAATCGAGCAGCAGACCACGCAGCAGGCATGAACGATCAACAAAACGGGCGTCAGCAACCTTTCTCTATGGACGGTAGGTTCACATGGCAGCACTTAGCAGCAATCCACGCTGGTACCTGATTCAAACCAAACCTCGCCAGGAAGCCCGCGCTGAAGAGAACCTGCGGCGACAAAACTTTGATTGCTATCGGCCGCAGAAGCAACGTGGCGCATCGGATGGCAAAGCCGAGGAGCCGCTGTTTCCGGGGTACTTGTTCATCCGTCTCGATCGACAGCTGGATAACTGGTACCCCATCCGGTCCACCCGCGGCGTTGCCCGAGTCGTGTCCTTTGGCGGCGAACCGACGCCGATCAGGGATGAGCTCATTGAGCAGCTGCGCCAGCGCCTGGCAGTCTCTGCGGTCGAGACACCTCAGTTCCAGGCCGGCGAGCGCGTGCAATTGCGCGGCGGGAGCTTTCATGACCTCGAAGCGATTTCATCAGCGCCGATGGTGACGAACGTTCGGTGATCCTGCTGAACCTGTTGCAACGCGAGCAGAAAGTCCGCGTGCCAACACGCTACCTCAGCGGTGGCCTGGAACCTGCGCTAGCGGTTGGCTGCCGCGTCGACTGAGTCTCCTGGGATTACGATCATGAAAATCCTGTTTTTGCACAGTTTGTATGCTCCCCATATTGGCGGCGGCGCGGAGATCGTCGTGCGTCAGCTGGCCGAAGGGCTTCAGCGCCGCGGTTGCGATGTGGCGGTGCTGGCCACCGGCCCCGAGAGCGGGCTGCACGAAGAAACCCTGGGTGGCGTGCGGATCTATCGCGCCGGTCTGTACAACCTGTACTGGCATTACACCCAGACCCGGCCCAATCCGTTGCTGCGCCTCGGCTGGCATTACCGCGATCGCTATAACCGCAGCATGCGCCAGCATGTTCGCGAGGTGATCGGGCGCGAACAACCCGACGTGGTGATCTGCAACAACCTGACCGGCTGGTCGATCTCCGCCTGGGACGAGATCAGCGCGGCGGGCGTACCGATCGTTCAGGTAGTGCATGACCTTTACCTGTTGTGCCCCAAGGATACGATGTTCAGCAAAGGCCGTAGCTGCACCCGTCAGTGCCGCATGTGTTCGGCCTTCCGCCAGCACCATGGGGCGGCATCGGCCCAGGTCACTGCGGTGATCGGTGTCAGTCGCTTCATTCTCGAGCGGGTATCTGGAGGCGGATATTTCAGCCGGGCCAGCCTCCATGTGGTGCACAACAGCACGGCATCGGACGACAACTCATTGTCCGTGCCGCGCCAGAACCACAGCGGGCTGCTGCGTTTCGGCTACATCGGCACGCTGTCGGAAAACAAGGGCGTGAGTTGGCTGATTGCGCAGTTTCAGGAGCTGTCGATCAACGCCACGCTGGAAATCGCCGGTCGCGGCAAGCTCGATTACGAAGCGCAGCTCAAGGCCATGGCCGATCCCGCCAAGGTCCGTCTGGCCGGCTATCAGCATCCGGACGACTTCATGCGCAACATCGACGTGCTGGTGGTGCCTTCGATCTGGGCCGAGCCCTTCGGGCTGGTCGCCGTCGAAGCCTGCGCCCGGCACCTGCCAGTCATCGCGACAAACATGGGCGGACTGCCGGAGATCATCCAGGACAACCTCAACGGGCTGCTCTGCTCGCCAGCCGACCCTGACTCGCTGGGCCGCGCGATGCTCAGGCTCTACCTGGACAGCGGCCTGCGCCGACGCCTGTCGCAACAAGCCCGCGACAGTGTTGCGCCTTTTCTCGACATGGACCGGATGCTCGATCAGTACCAGTCGATCCTGCATGCCACGCTGCACGGCCGGAGAGCCCATGATGATTTCGAATTCGCTGACTATCTCGCGCCCCAGGCCGAGCCCGCTGGCGATTGACAAGCCAACGTTGCTGACCCTGATCGCAGCCTCGCTGCTGATTAGCGAAACCTTTGCCGGGGCCCTGCGCTATTACCTGGACATAGCGGGTATTTCCGCCCTGCTCTACCTGCCGAAGCTGGCCTGTCTCGCGGCGGTTGGACTGGAATTGCCACGCGCACGCAGCAATCCAGAGGTGTGGCTGGTGCTGTTTGCGGTGCTGGTTTCAGGCCTGTTGGCACTGCTTCACGGAGCCTCGCTGGGCAATGTCGGCTTCAGCCTGTTCATTTACGTCCCGTTGCTGTTCGGCGTGTTCTGCGGCAGCTACCTGGAGCGCCGTACCGGTTTACTGGGCTGGGTGATCGGGTTTTGCCTGGCCGCCTCGTTACTCGGCATCGCATTGGACATGTTCACCAGCGTGCCATGGAAGGGGTACAGCTACATGATGGGTGACGTCGAACTGACCGCAAACAAATCCTGGGCCTTCGGCAGCACGGACCGCCTCGCCGGGTTTGCGCGGATGTCGACCAATCTGGCCGTGATGATTGCCCTGTACAGCCTGTTCCTGGCTGCGTTCCTGCGGTCACGTTTGTTGCGGATGATGCTCTACCCGCTGGCCTTTGGCGCTATCTATCTCACCACCAACAAATCCACTGCGGCAGCCTATCTGTTGACACTGATGATGCTGTTTCTTGCCGGCTACCGATTGCCCAGCGCCACGGCTTTTCTTATCGCGGTGATAACGGGGATGGCGCTGCCAGTCGCCAGCCTGCTGCTGAATATCCCGCAGAGCGAGGCTTATAGCGCCAGCCTGCTTGCGTCCTTCAATGATCGCCTGATTCATAGCTGGCCGAATTTCATTGATGCAATCATCAATGAAGGCTGGGGTTGGTGGGGCGCTGGTTTCGGGGCGGTCGGTGCCAGTGTCGCAGCGTTCCCCATGGCCTGGCTGGAATTGTTGAGAGTCGCCGATAACACCGCGCTGTATCTCTGGGGAATGCTCGGTGTACTTGGGGTGCTGCTGTATCTGCTGCTGTTCCCGCTGCTGCTGCGCCTGCATGATCGTGGGCCGCGCATTCGTGATGCCTTGCTGGGCATTGTCTTCTGTACGTGTCTCATCGGCTGGGCCACCGATGTGCTGGAAGTGACCACCGCCACCTTGTTTCTGGGCATGGCCATTGCCCATGTCCTGGCGCCCCGGACGGTTCCGTATCGAGGCTCGCATGCTCCAATCGGCACGGCACAACCGCTCGGTGGCCTAGAACCGCACACACCTAGACACAAGGATGAGTGGCCATGAGCACCCGCCTCCGCTATCGCCGGTTGGCGCTTGTCGCAGCCCTTTCAGGTTTTGCATTGAACGCGCCGGCAAAGCCAATGGAAGAACCTTTCATCATCGGAGTCGCATCGCACGATCTGCACCTGCGAGACAGTCGAAACCAGGGGAACCTGCTGTCGCGAGAAGCCGGTATCGAGTCGGTGCGGACCGATGCGCATTGGGCGTTTCTGGAACGCAACCGCGATCGGCTCAAGGTGGAGCCGCACTGGCACCGCTATCTCGCCGGCACCGAAGCACAGGGGCTCGATAGCCTGTTCATCCTTGGCTACGGCAACAGCTTTCACGGCGATGGGCAGAAGCCGCGTAGCGAACCAGTACGCGCCGCCTTCAATCGCTACGTCGCGTTCGTTGCACAGCAGTTTCGCGGCCGCATCAAACACTACGAAGTCTGGAACGAGTGGGACGTCGAAAACCCGACCGACCCGCAGTTCACGCAGGATTACGCCCGACTTATCGCCGATGCGGCGGGCATCATCCGCCAGCACGATCCCGACGCCAACGTGCTGGCCGGCGCTGTGACGACCCACGGCATCGAGTCGGGTTTCGCGCTGCGCCTGATCGAGGCCGGTGTGATGCAATCGATCGATGGCCTCTCGCTGCACCCTTACGTGCATTGTCGCGGGCGCGGGAAGAACACCCCGGAAGCCTGGATCGAGTGGCTTGCAAAGATTGATCTGGAGTTGTCCCGCGCCGCTGGCGAGCCAGTTCCGCTGTATCTGACCGAGATGAGCTGGCCGGCCTATCAGGGGTCTTGCGGCATCGATGAACGCCTGCAGGCGGCTTATCTGGCACGCAGCTTCTTTCTCGCCAGGACGCTACCCAACGTGCGGGGTTACTGGTGGTACGACTTGCGAAACGACGGCACGGACAAGCGCGAGCGTGAGCACAATTTCGGTTTACTCCGTCAGGACTACTCGCTGAAGCCGGCGTATTCAGTGCTCAAGGCAATTAGCCCGATCATCCAGAACTACCAGTTCCTCGGTCATGCTGGCGAGGCCGGCCAGAACACCGTCCTGCTCCATTTCGGTAACGCTGACGAACAGCTTCTGGTCGGCTGGAGCACCGATCAGGCCCGCTCGGTCAGCATCGAATCCGCCGGCCGGGCAACCGGCAAGTTGGAGTGGATCGACACCGCCACTCCTGATAACGGCCGGACTCGAGGCGACACGGTATGGGAATGCCCCGCCACTGCGAGCAACTGCACCGCTAACGTCGAGCTCAACGGATTTCCGAAGATCTTCAGCCTCGGTAACTCCACACCCAAGCCTTAGCGATTCGTGAACAGTTCTTTGGAAAGAGGAGTTTCAGATGATTGTGATCAACGCTCGCTTCCTGACCCAGGAAATACGCGGCGTACAGCGTTTCGCGGAACAGATCAGCCTGCAGCTCAGGAGCCTTCGCGACGATCTCGTGTTCGTCGCGCCACAGGATATACGCCTGCATGAAAGCGCTGAGCAGCTAGGCGTACACCGCATCGGCCGGCACCGAGGGCACCTTTGGGAGCAGCTCGATCTGCCTTTGTGGCTGGCGAGCAATGGCAGCCCGCCGCTCGTCTCGCTGTGCAACACGGCCCCCCTGGCTTACAACAACCAGATCGCGACCCACCATGACATCACCTATGTCAGGCATCCCGAAAGCTACTCGCGAACGTTCCGGGCGACCTACCGCAACCTCACACCGCTGCTGCTCAAGCGAATCAAGGCGCTGATTACCGTGAGCGAATTTTCACGAAAAGAAATAGCCGGCTTCTACAACTATCCGGCACACGATATCTGCGTGGTGCCCAACGCCGTGGATGCACGCTTTCAGCCTTTCTGTGCCGCCCAATGCCCCCGGGGCTCGGCGCCGTACCTGCTGGCAGTGTCTTCACCCAGCGCGCACAAGAACTTCGCCAGGATGGTCGCCGCATTTCTGCGCCTGGAAGGGCTCGACGAAGTGGAGCTGCGCATCATTGGTGACTCGAACCGGGTCTTCTCCGGCAGCCTGCACGACGCTGCCGGCAGTCGGCGCATCCGCATGCTTGGCAGGCTCACCGACGAAGAACTGGTCGAGGCCTATCAGGGCGCAACGGCCTTCGTGTTTCCCTCCATATATGAAGGCTTCGGCATTCCCCCGCTCGAGGCGCAGGCCTGCGGCTGCCCGGTCATCGCCGCACGTGCCGCCTCCATTCCGGAAGTTCTGGGCGATAGCGCGCTGTACTTCGATCCGCTGAAGGTCCAGGACATCACCGATTGCATGCAGCGAGTCCTGCTGGACGAGTCCCTGCGTCAGGATCTGCGCCGCCGCGGCAAGGCGAACGTCGCACGCTACTGCTGGAATGCGTCGGCCCGGCAGGTATCCCGGTTGATCGACCAGGCGTTCACTGGGGTGCGTGACGCCAGCAAGGCGAGTATTCAGCAGCTCCCGCTCAGCCAGCCGAAGCATTAACCAGGGCAGGCTACGCCAGATAAAGCCGGTCGCGCCGCGTACAGCCACACACCAAATCGCCATAACAGGCCCCCGATCGTCGTCTCGACGGTTGATCCGCTGCCACTCCCCCATACCCACGAAAGGCTATCGTATGAAAATCGCCGTTGTTCATGACTGGCTAGTAACCTACGCCGGCGCCGAACGGGTGCTTGCCGGGATACTCGAAACCTGGCCAGAAGCAGACCTCTTTGCCGTGATCGACTTCCTTTCCGATGAAGACCGCGCCAACCTCGGCGGCAAACGCGCCACTACGACCTTCATCCAGCAGCTGCCCAAGGCAAGGACGCACTATCAGAAATACCTGCCTCTGATGCCCTTGGCCATCGAGCAGCTCGACATGTCGAGCTACGACTTGGTGATCTCCAGCAGCCACGCCGTGGCAAAGGGCGTGCTCACCGGGCCGAACCAGCTTCACATCAGCTACGTGCATTCACCGATCCGCTACGCCTGGGACCTTCAGCATCAGTATCTGCACGAGGCCAGCCTGGACCACGGCTTCAAGGCAAAACTGGCGCGCATGCTGTTGCACTACATGCGTATGTGGGATCAGCGCACCGCCAGCGGTGTCGATGAGTTCATCGCCAACTCGCACTTCATCGGGCGGCGCATCAACAAGAGCTATCGACGTGAATCGACAGTGATCTACCCGCCCGTCGATACCCACCAGTTCACGCTGTATGCCGATAAGGAAGATTTTTACCTGACCGCTTCGCGGATGGTGCCCTACAAGCGCATCCCAATGATTGTCGAAGCATTTTCGCGAATGCCCGACAAGAAGCTGATCGTAATCGGCACGGGACCGGAAATGGAAAAAGCGAAGGAGCTCGCAACACCGAACGTGACGCTGATGGGCTACCAGAATTTCGCCGTGCTGTTGCATCACATGCAACGCGCCCGTGCGTTCGTGTTCGCTGCGGAAGAAGATTTCGGTATTGCACCCATCGAGGCTCAAGCCTGCGGCACACCGGTTATCGCCTATGGACGAGGCGGCGTCTTGGAAACGGTGCGGGGAATCGATCATCCGGAGCCAACAGGCGTGTTCTACGCCGAGCAGACACCTGAGTCACTCATCGCTGCGGTGAAGGAATTCGAGTCCGAAGCGCATCACATCCTGGCGGACACCTGCCGGGTAAGCGCGGAGCGTTTTTCAACCGAACGATTCAGGCAGGAGATTAAGACCTTCGTCGATACTAGGGTTCGCGAGGTTTCTTTACACCAAGGACAGGACGCGCTGGTGCACCGCCCACTCATAACACCGGCAAGCGTCACACCGGTTTATCCGGCGGCGGTGCCCATGAAGCACGCCTGAGCACGCTCCCATCTCATTGCGAGGTTTCACGGATGAACACAGCAACCGCAACTCACCGAATCCAGACCAGCTGCGTATTAAGCCTTGCCTTGCTGATCAGCGGGACGACGAACGCCGCTCACGGGCCTGAACATGTCGGCGCAGAACTGTACCGGCATGGGCACGAAAGCTTCGCCCCTGACGGGCCAAGCTGCGTCGGCCGCCAGGGTCCACGGGTGATCATCTTCGATCAAGATCTTCGCCAGACCGCACCGTCCTGTAACACCGCCACCCGCGGTTCCGTAACGATCACGCCGCCGCCCATACGGCTGGCGCGACCGCTCTCCGGCAGCCAATACATTCCGTCTAGCGACAGCATCCGCTACTCGTTTTAACCTGCGACCCTCAGGAGGGCCCATGGACAATGCAGACCAAAACAGGCAATCGCTGGTTTACGCCGACGGTTACTCCTATACAGAGATCTTCCAGACACCCGACAGGCCAGGCATTTCTGGCGGAGATCGGTTGATCAGCGTCTTCCATGCATTCTTCACTGCCGACCGCGACAACGAGGCTCCAACGGCAGACTTACCTGAAGTGCAAACGGATGCGGTCAGGGTACCTGGCAGCGTCATCTGATCGGCGCCCTGCGCCGGACAACGGGACCAACCCACCGCAGCACGGCAACCATCACCAGGCAATGGCCATGCCACTGTTGAATCGGTGGCATTCACGCTTCACACCGAGACAATCCATGAGCCCCAAGACGACTGTGGTGACCGTGACCTACGGCAATCGGCTGGCTTATCTGCAGCAGCTGATCGAGCGTGCGCTGAGCTTCGCCGAAATCAGCGACGTGGTAGTGGTGAGCAACGCATCACTCGCTTCCCTGGATCAACTACTCGAGCGTTGGCCGGGACGGGTCAAGCTGATCGAGCTGCAGCACAATACCGGCTCGGCGAACGGCTATGCCGTAGCGCTAGACGCGGCGCTGGCAGGCGGAGCTGACTACATCTGGATGATGGATGACGACAATGCTCCGACAGCGGCTGCAGTGTCGATTCTGCATCGCGAACTTGCGCGGCTCACCGGTCTGCTCGGCCGGGATCGCGTAGCGGTACTGGGCTATCGCGCGACGCAACAGGCCGACATCGCACAGGGAGTCCCCCTCCGCTACATCCTCCAGCCACGCTCCAGCTACTTCGGCTTTCATATCGCCCAGCTGCCTTACAAGCTCTGGCGTCGTGTGCCTTGGGCCAAACGGCCCGGCAAGCGGCCCGCGAGCATCAGCCTGCCATTCGCGCCGTATGGCGGCATGCTGGCGCATCGCAGCCTGTACCAGCGCATTGGCGTGCCCTTGAAGGATCTGGTGCTTTACGTCGACGACACCGAGTACACCCGGCGGATCACCGCCGGCGGTGGTCGATTGTTCCTCTTCACCGATGCGGTGATCGACGAGCTCGAACATTCCTGGAACATCAAGGCGCGCACTCACAATATCTATGAGAGCTTTCTGCTCGGTGACTCGGATTTCCGCGCTTACTACGCCGCACGCAATCAGGCCTGGTTCGACAAGAACGTCTGGGCCGCTTCGCCCCGCCTCCATCGTCTCAACCGCATGATCTTTCTCACGCTACTGCGCCTGTTTGCCCGGCTCCGCAATAGCCGCGAGCGCCTGGCATTGATCGAACAGGCGATCCATGACGGTGAAAGCGGCATGCTGGGTATGAGCAAGACCTTCCCGTTGCGCTAACCCACCGTCAGCGCGCCATCTCGGCTCCGATTCATCGAGGACAGTCCCATGGACGTCGCATCGGTTCAGCGTGACGCGAACAACTTCGATTTCTTGCGATTCTTCGCCGCATCTGCCGTGGTCTTCGGCCACTGCTATTGGCTCTCGGGCGCTGGCGATAGCGAGCCGGTAAGGCTTTTCACCGGATCGATGGACACCGCCGACATTGCAGTGAACCTATTCTTCGTGATGAGCGGATTCCTGATCGCAGCGTCGTGGATGAACAGTCGCAGCGTGCTGGATTTCGTAGCCAAACGCGCACTGCGCATCTTTCCTGCATTGACGGTGTCGGTACTGTTCACCGTGCTGATCATCGGACCGCTGGCGACTGGGCTCTCGCTGAAAGAATATTTTCTTGCCAGCCAGACCCTGCGTTATCTGACCAACATAGCCCTGATCACGCAGTTCCATCTGCCCGGCGTATTCACCGAGAACCCATTCCCCGATACGGTCAATGGATCGGTCTGGACGCTACCCTATGAAGTCTTCATGTACGCGTCATTGCTGGTGATGGGGTTGCTCAAGGTATTCGGGCGAATCGCCGTCGTGGTGGTGCCGATGATGCTCATAGCGATCCATTTCCACCTGGCACCGATTCTGGGGATGGAAAGCGAGATGCTGCACAAGTCGACCCGACTGGGAATGTTCTTCTTTCTTGGCTCGGCGATGTACCTGTATCGGAGAAATCTGCCCTGGAACTGGAAGGTCGCGCTGGCCTTGCTCGCGCTGTCGCTGCTCAGCGCAAGGACAGAGCTCTGGCTGTACATCCATGTACTGACGCTACCTTACCTGACCATCTATCTGGCACACCTGCCGATACCACGACTGTCCGGCTTCGGCAGGTACGGCGATTTCTCCTACGGCATCTATATTTTCAGCTTTCCGATCCAGCAACTGCTGATGCACGGTTTCAGTCCGCAGCTTCCGCTGGGCGCGTTCATGGCCATCAGCCTATTGGCGAGCATCGCCGTCGCGGCGCTGTCCTGGCACTTCGTCGAATCCCCGGCACTGCGGCTGAAACGCTACCTGCCCAGCGCCCGCGAGCGCATCGGCATTGCGGATCTCAGCCCAGCCCCCTGACCAAGTAATCCTAGACGTCGACGCCTGAACCGGAATCCTCTGGCTCGGCGTCATCGCCGACCAGACGCCGAACGGTCTCGATCAGTACATCGAGTCCCGTGCCCTTGGGCAGAAACTGATCGATAAGGTCACGACCGGGAATCCGCTGGGGAAGCGCAGCGCTCATCATCAGGATGCGCACATGGTCGAACGCAGGGTTTCGACGAATGGCGCGGATCATCTCGACCCCGTTGAGCTCCGGCATCATGTAATCGGTAATGATCAATGCGGGCGTTTCCTGCTCCAGCTTGCGCAGCCCTTGAGCTCCGTTCGCCGCCTCGATAACGCGGTAGCCTTCATCCTCCAGGATCATCACCATCAGTTTGCTAAGCCCGACTTCGTCCTCGACCAGCAGCACGAGCGGCGCCAGCCCGTCCCGGCCATCCCTAGACATCGTCTCCCCCCGACAGAGGTTGGCGATGTGGTCTTCCGACCAGCACCCCCTCCGTACGCTTCATGCGCTCACCGAGCCTGAACCCTTCCACACCCAGGTTGAACTCATAGACATAGGGTTCGAAGCCGCTCTCGCGCATCTTCAAGACCGCCAGTGTTCGGTAGAGACGCGATTCGAGCTCGGCATACCGCAACAGCAGGATATTTTCTGCAATGGCCGAGACAGCAGGGAATTGCAGACCATGCGCACCTCCAACGATCTCAGCCAATTCAGCGGTGAAAATCGTGGTGACGCCTTCGCAGCGCAGAATCGCAGTCAGCGTACTGAAGAAACGCCCGAGGCGTTGGACATCAATCGCTGCTTGCTTGAAGGCGTCCACGCCATCGATGAATAGGCGTTTGACCCCACGACGTCGGCACGCCTCAAGGATCTCCTCGGCTAACTGATCCTGCAGCAGCTCGGTCGGCGTTCGGTGAATGACCTCGACAGCACCGTTGTCGATCAACGAACCAAGGTCCAGCCCCAGCGCGGTGGCTCGACGGCGAAGGCGATGTGCGTCCTCGTAAAAGCCGAACACAAGCCCCGGCTCCGCTTCGCTGCTCTGACAGATGAAGCTCAGCCCAAGCGTCGTTTTACCGACGCCCGTAGGCCCGACCAGCAGTGTCGTCGACGAGTAAGGGATACCGCCGAAGATGATCCGGTCCAGACCATCGACTCCGGTGCTTAGCCGCTGATCACGCATCTGAGCGGACTCGAGCTCGCCAGTAACCGCCTCGAGCCGCGGGAACACCCTGAATCCATCGCTGGTGATGGAACTCATATGCCGGCCGGCGATGAAGTCGCTCCCCCTGAATTTGCGAACCTGCAGGTAACGGTAGGTTCGGGACCGATCCTCGTCTCTGCCCAGATGCAGCCAGCCGTCGACCATGGTGAATTCGGGGCTACCCGCGTCACGCTTGCTGTTGGTCAGCAACAGGATGGTGCAGCCGACGACATCCGCATACACCGACAGGTCGTTGATGAATTCGCGAAACGCCCGCTCCGACGCGGCGTTCTCCTCCAGTGCGAATAGGCCGTCGATCACAATCAGCGAGGCCTTCTGGCGCTTGCCATTACGCGTCAGGTATCGAAGGACACCCTCCAGCCCATCCGTGCGCAAAATATCGAAGGCGCTTTCATAGACGACGGCTGTTCCGGCATGACGGTTATCCATGAAGGTCATGTTCTGCAGGTGGCGAAGCAGGCGATGGTGAGTCTCTGCCAGCAGGGTCACGTACAGCGAGCGCTCTCCACTTGCCGCCCAGCTGTAGCAGATCTGGTTGGCCAGAATCGTTTTCCCCTCGCCTGGCCCGCCCTGGACGATATACACCGCTCGCGGCAGAAGCCCTCCTTTGAGCACAGCGTCCAACCCCGGTACGCCAGTCGGAACATGGGTTGGCCCCGTTTGCGAGGTGGTAGAGATATCGGTCACAGCAGCTATCCGTTCAAGTCAGTGCGGCCATGCTAGCAAAGGTCCCGCACATTTCATTGCGTTGCGTATCAGCTTGGTCAGCGCTCACGCGATGGGTATTCGAGGCGTATTTGCTTGGGGAAGTCAGCTTTCGGATATGGCGGCTCAGCAATGGTTCCAGATAGACGAACAGCTTGAGATCGACGGCAGTTAATTGGCGACTTGCTGGAGCGCCGCGACAAAACGCCCTACCATGCGTGACGACTTTCTTCTACCGACCAATCGGATTTCATGTCTTTAGCTTCGCTTTTCCGCGTAGACCTGCGACGGCTGATCGTGATGCTGGCGATCCTCAGCGGACTGATTACGCTGAGCATCAGCTTCTATGCGAGCTACCAGGTACAGCGCGATTCACTCATCGATAGCACCCTGGAGGCCAATCGCGCCTATGCCGCGAAGCTTGCCGTCGGCACAGAGACATTCTTCGGCTCAGTACAGCAGCAGCTCAGATACAGCGCAGCTATTCTCGCCGCGCAGTTCCATGACGACGAAGCGCTGCTCAGCGAGGCCGAACAGTTGCGTCTGCAGACGAACAGCTTCAATAACGTATTCATCGTTGACGCTCACAGAGTGTTGCGAGCGACGTCACCTGATACTCGCCGGCTGATCGGTCATCGACTGCACTCACCTGGGTCGCGCAAAGCGAGCCGGACGCGGCAGCCGATGATCAGCAGTCCGTATATTTCAGCGATCGGAACGCTCGTGGTCACGATATCTCACCCGATCATCGACAAGGATGGCGTATACCTCGGTTATATCGGCGGCACGATTAATCTCAAAGAGCCAAACATCCTCAACAGCATGCTTGGCGAGCACTACTACAAGGACGGTTCCTACATCTATGCGGTCGACCAGAGCCGGCGGTTGCTCTACCACCCTGACCCCAAACGTCTCGGCACTGTGGTCACGGAGAACGCTGTCATCGACCGGGTCATCAACGGCGAATCAGGTAGCCAACGGGTCGTCAACAGTCAGGGCCGTGACATGCTGGCCGGCTTCGCACCGGTGCCGACCGCAGGCTGGGGCATCGTCGCGCAACGCCCCACTGCGGTAACGCTGCACCCGCTCGACGACCTGATGCTTGAAGTGTTACGCCAGACTGCTCCTCTTGCTCTGCTGACCTTCCTTGGCGTCTGGTGGTTGTCAGGGCTGATTTCGCGACCGCTCTGGCGGCTGGCGAAAAGTGCGAGCGAGATGGACAGAACCAACAGCCCGGAGCGCATTCAGCACATCCGCTCCTGGTATTTCGAAGCTGCCCAGCTCAAACGCGCCATGCAGCTGGGTATCAACCTGCTGCATCAACGCATCGGCAAACTTAATCTCGATGCACAGACCGACCCCTTGACCGGCCTGCACAACCGCCGCGGTCTTACCCTGGCACTGGACGCGCTAAGCGCCGAGGGCCACTCGTTCGCCGTTGTGGCCCTCGACATCGACCACTTCAAACGCATCAACGACACCCACGGCCATGATGTTGGCGATGAGGTCATTCGTCACCTGGCACAGGTGATGACGACCTGCTCGCGGGACGCCGATGTTCTTTGCCGCAGCGGCGGAGAGGAATTTCTGATGCTGTTGCCGAACACCAACGCCGAATCGGCACTGCAGGTCGCCGAACGATTGCGCCATTGCGTCGAGCAGGCGCAGATTCAGCCCGTTGGCCACATTACCGTCTCACTCGGCGTTGCAATCTGGCCGATACACGCCGACAACATCGAGCGCGTGCTCAAGTTGGCCGATGACGCCCTGTACCTGGCCAAACAGCGCGGCCGCAACCGCTCGGAGATCGCCGAACTGGACCATTACCCACCGGCCGACACCAACCGGGACGACTGACCGACGCTGCCACCCAGACGCTATCAAGTGCCCGCGCCGATCTGGCGAACCTCCGAGAGCCCCGCCGAACCAGACGCGCAACTGAATCGGCGGGCACGACGGCCGACATGGCTAAAAAATATCCAGCTCTGTATACTCGCGCGCCTTTTTCATGCGCTGTTCCGAGGACATTGTCGATGAGCAAAACGCCAACAGTCGGGTTCGTCAGCCTGGGTTGCCCCAAGGCAACGGTCGACTCCGAACGCATCCTGACGCAGCTGCGCATGGAGGGTTATCAGATCGTACCCACCTATCAGGATGCCGACGTGGTGGTGGTCAATACCTGCGGCTTCATCGACAGCGCCAAGGCAGAATCGCTGGATGCCATCGGCGAGGCCATCGCCGAGAACGGCAAGGTAATCGTCACCGGTTGCATGGGCGTCGCCGAGGACAGCATTCGCAACGTGCACCCCAGCGTCCTCGCTGTCACTGGCCCGCAGCAATACGAGCAGGTCGTCAATGCAGTGCATGAAGTGGTCCCGCCGAGAATCGATCATGACCCCTTCGTCGATCTCGTTCCGCCGCAGGGCATCAAGCTCACGCCTCGGCATTACGCCTATCTGAAGATTTCTGAGGGCTGCAACCACACGTGCAGCTTCTGCATCATCCCGTCCATGCGCGGCAAGCTGGTCAGCCGTCCGGTGGGCGATGTGCTCAGCGAAGCCGAGCGTCTGGTCAAGGCTGGCGTCAAGGAGATCCTGGTGATTTCCCAAGACACCAGCGCCTACGGCGTCGACGTCAAGTACAAGACCGATTTCTGGAATGGTCAGCCGGTCAAGACACGCATGCTGGAGCTATGCCAAGCGTTGTCGAACATGGGCGTTTGGGTGCGTCTGCATTACGTCTACCCGTACCCGAACGTCGACGATGTGATCCCGCTGATGGCCGAAGGCAAGCTGCTGCCCTACCTGGATATCCCCTTCCAGCATGCCAGCCCGAAGGTACTCAAGGCCATGAAGCGCCCGGCCTTCGAAGACAAGACCCTGGCACGCATCAAGAAGTGGCGCGAGATCTGCCCGCAACTGACGATTCGCTCGACCTTCATTGTCGGCTTCCCGGGCGAGACCGAAGAAGACTTCCAATACCTTTTGGACTGGCTGACCGAAGCGCAGCTGGACCGCGTCGGCTGCTTTCAGTACTCGCCGGTCGAAGGCGCCCCGGCTGAGGAGCTGGACCTGGAGCCAGTGCCGGATGAGATCAAGCAGGATCGCTGGGATCGTTTCATGGCCCATCAGCAGGCCATCAGCGCAGCCCGCCTTGAGCGCAAAATCGGGCAGGAGATGGAAGTGCTGATCGATGAAGTCGATGAGGACGG
The DNA here is from genome assembly GCF_003325755.1 of Pseudomonas sp. SST3. The sequence goes on from NZ_QORI02000026.1 coordinate 22,696, forward strand.
CGCCATTGGCCGCTCCTATTCCGATGCACCAGAGATCGATGGCATGGTTTACGTTGACAGCGAACAACCGCTGCAGCCTGGCGACAAGGTCTGGGTCCGCGTGACCAACGCCGACGAATACGATCTCTGGGCCGAGACGATCTGATCGAGGTCAGCTGAACCAAAAACCCGCCGATGCAGGCCGTGTGAAAACGTAGTGAGCGAAGGTCAGGCAAGGCAAAACAGGCGAAAAAGTGCAGTTTACGAGTTGTAAACGAGCATTTTGACTGAGCTCGCAACCGAGCCGGTTTTTAACGCAGCATGACCGAGCGCAGTAGTTTTCACACAGCCTGGATGACGGGGTTTTCTTTTTGAATAGCTGCATCAGTCACGATTTGCTCGCGAAGCAGGGCGACGTTCGGTTTCGTCCTCGTACCCTGCACATCGCACGTTCGAAGCAATACGGCACTATCGGCCACAGAGGTGTGAAATCGCCAAAAGCTGACCTACCCTAGAGCATCAGGAAATGGCATCAGGCCGGATGCCATCATCACAGAGAAGGATCTATGAACACCTTCGACGCCACTCTCAGCCAGTCACCCTCGCCCGTCCGACGCACCGGCCGCATTCGCCAGAAGAACGAGGAACGGATCCTTTCGGCCGCTGCGGAAGAATTCGCCCGCCATGGCTTCAAGGGCACGAGTATGAGCGCGATCGCTCTGCGCGCCGCCCTGCCCAAGGCCAACCTGCATTACTACTTCACCAACAAACTGGGGCTCTATGTCGAGGTGATGCGACATATCCTGGAACTCTGGGATAGTGCCTTCGACCATCTCAGCGTCGACGACGATCCGGCCGTCGTGCTGGCAGATTACATCCGCACCAAGATGGAATTTTCACGTAAGCAGCCGCAGGCCTCGAAGATCTTCGCCATGGAGGTCATCAGCGGTTGTGCGTGCCTGTCGGCGCATTTCAACGAGGACTACCGCGAGTGGTTCCGCGGCCGTGCCGCGGTGTTCCAGGCATGGAGCGACGCGGGCAAGATGGATCCGATCGATCCGATGCATCTGATCTTCCTGATCTGGAGCAGCACCCAGCACTACGCCGATTTCTCCGATCAGATCCGCCGCATCACTGGCCAACGCCGGGTGACCAAGGAGGATTACGAACGCGGCACTGAAACCCTGATCAGGGTCATCCTCAAGGGCTGCGGGCTGACGCCACCGCGCCCTGCCTGACGAGACTTTTCCGGCGCCGGCCAGCCGCGCCGGAGGCCGCTAAGCCAGCGTCCGGTAAACCGCTCCAGCCAGAATCAGGCAAGTACTCGGCAGGATCGACATAACGCCATCCGCCACCTCCGCCCCACCATTCATCTCACGGCACCACCGGCGCCGACGAATGACCCAGCGGAGGACACCTACATGTCGAGCATCAACGGAAAAATCGTACTGATCACCGGCGCCAGCAGCGGCATCGGCGAAGCAACAGCGCGCCTGCTGGCCGCGCGGGGTGCAACCGTCGTATTAGGTGCGCGCCGGCTGGAACGGCTGGAGCGCCTGGCCGCGAGCATCAATGAGGTCGGCGGCGTCGCCACCTTCCGCACGCTGGATGTGACCAGCCGCGAGGACACCCAGGCCTTCGTCGACTTCGCCGAGCGACGTTACGGTCGCATCGATGTGATCATCAACAATGCCGGGGTGATGCCGCTCTCAAGGCTCGACGCCCTGAAAGTCGCGGAATGGGACCGCATGATCGCCGTGAACATTCGCGGCGTGTTGCATGGAATCGCCGCGGGTCTACCGCTGATGCAGCGCCAGCGCTCGGGCCAGTTCATCAACATCGCCTCCATTGGCGCCTATGCGGTCAGCCCCACAGCTGCGGTTTACTGCGCAACCAAATATGCGGTGCGGGCGATCTCCGAAGGATTGCGCCAGGAGGTCGGCGGCGACATTCGCGTCACCCTGGTTTCCCCCGGCGTGACCGAGTCGGAATTGGCCGAGAGCATCTCAGACGATAACGCCCGCGCGGCCATGGACGATTTCCGTCGCATCGCCATCCCGGCCGATGCCATCGCCCGCGCCATCGCCTATGCCATCGAGCAGCCAGCCGATGTCGACGTCAGCGAGCTGATCGTGCGCCCTACCGCCAGCCCTTTCTGAGGCCATCGCCATGCAAATTCGTACCGAAAACATACTGATCGCCGCCTGGCTGGGGATACTCGGACCGCTCACGCTCGCCTCGCAGGAAGCTGTCGGCAGCGAACGGCAGGAGCGCGGCTTGCAGGTGATGGATCATCTGTCCGGCGGCGCCGGGCAACCGGTGCTCGATGCCTTGCGGCAGGATTACCCCTTTCTCGCTGATGGCATCACCGACTACGCCTTGGGCGATGTCTGGGCACGCAGCGGACTGGACGATCGCACCCGGCAACTGGCAGCCATCGCCGCCTTCGCCGCGCAGGGCAATCTGCCGCAACTGAAAGTGCATGCCGGCTATGCGCTACGGCTCGGCGTCACGCGAGACGAGCTGAAGGAAGTGATCTACCTCACCACCGTTACGGCCGGCTTTCCCCGCGCCATCGATGCGGCACAGACACTGCGCGAGATGACGGACCCCGTCGAGCGGTAACGCCAGGCACTACGCAACCAGGAAGCCGAGCCCTCCGGTGCTGCCTCAGCTGCGCTGTGGCGACTGCCGCACCGGAGCCCCATTGGCCACGTAATATGCCGCCGTGCTGCGTGGTAGCGGTTGTTGCCCACGAATCCGATCGGCAATCTTCTCGGCGATCATGATGGTGGTGGCGTTGAGGTTGCCAGTGATGATCAGCGGCATGATCGAAGCATCTACCACGCGTAATCCCTCTACCCCATGCACGCGGCCCTGTCCGTCGACCACCGCCATCTCATCCGTACCCATTTTGCACGAGCATGACGGGTGATAAGCCGTCTCCGCATGTTCGCGGACGAAGGCATCCAACTCCGCATCGCTCTGGGCTTGCGCCCCCGGGCTGAGCTCTTTGCCACGATAAGGGTCGAGCGCAGGTTGGCCAATGATCTCGCGCGTCAGGCGAATACCGTCGCGAAACTCCTGCCAATCCTGCTCATGGGACATGTAGTTGAACAGGATGCTGGGATCGACCTGCGGGTCGGTCGAGCGGATCTGGATCCGCCCGCGGCTGGGAGAGCGCATCGAGCCCACGTGCGCCTGGAAACTGTGGCCGTCATGGGCGTTGCTGCCGTTGTAGCTGACCGCGACCGGCAGGAAGTGAAACTGGATGTTCGGCCACTCGAACTCGTCGCGACTGCGAATGAAACCGCCTGCCTCGAACTGGTTGCTGGCACCGATGCCGGAGCCGAGAAACAGCCACTCGGCACCGATCGCCGGCTGGTTCCACCACTTCAACGCCGGGTACAGCGAGACCGGCTGCTTGCATTCGTACTGCAAGTACATTTCCAGGTGGTCTTGCAGGTTTTGCCCGACCCCTGGCAAATCGTGAACGATCTCGATGTTCAGGTCCCGGAGCAGCGCGGCCGGTCCGACGCCGGAGCGCTGCAATATCTGCGGCGAGGCGACGGCGACGGCGCCGCCGCACAGCAGTACTTCGCGTCGAGCCCGAGCAATCGTCGGCTGTTCGCGCCCACGCAGGTATTTTACGCCCACCGCCCGCTTGTTCTCGAACAGCACACGGTCGGTCACGGCGTGGGGTGACGATGGTCAGGTTCGGGCGATCCTTGGCCTGATCGAGATAACCCCGAGCGGTACTGGCGCGACGCCCGTTCGGCGTAACCGTACGGTCCATTGGGCCGAAGCCCTCCTGCTGATAACCGTTGAGGTCTTCGGTCTTCGGATAACCGGCCTGCACACCGGCCTCGACCATGGCATGGAACAGCACGTTGTTGCCGGGCTTGGGCGTGGTCACGCTGACCGGGCCGTCACCGCCGTGATAGTCGTTGGGCCCGATGTCGCGGGATTCCGCCTTGCGGAAATACGGCAGACAATCGAGATAGCTCCAATCCTCCAGCCCCGGCATCTTCGCCCAGTTGTCGTAATCCAGCGCATTGCCACGGACGTAACACATGCCATTGATCAGCGACGAGCCGCCCAGCCCCTTGCCGCGACCGCAATCCATGCGGCGGTTGTTCATGTGCGGTTCCGGATCGGTCTTGTAGGCCCAGTTGTAGCGCGTGCCTTGCAGCGGATAGGCCAGCGCGGCGGGCATCTGGGTGCGAAAATCCAGGCGATAGTCGGGGCCACCGGCCTCCAGCAGCAGAACGCTGACGCCTGCGTCCTCGGTGAGGCGTGCCGCCAGCGTATTCCCGGCCGAGCCGCGCCGATGATGATGTAGTCGTACTCCATGAAATCCTCCTGTTGCGCAGGCCGACGCGAATGCATCGCCGCCCTTGGCTCTTCGGGGGCCTTAGAAAACCGAGGCGAATTCGCCCAGCTCCACCTGTACGGATTTCAAACGCGTGTAATGCGCGAGCGAAGAAATACCGTTCTCGCGGCCGATGCCGGACTGCTTGTAGCCGCCAACCGGCATTTGCGCGGCTGACTCTCCCCAGGTGTTGATCCAGCAGATCCCGGCTTCCATTTGATGAATGATGCGGTGAGCGCGCACCAGATCCGGTGTCACCACACCGGCCGCCAGGCCGTAGTCGCTGTCATTGGCGCGGCGCACCGCTTCCTCTTCGTCGTCATAGGGCAGCAGGCTCAGTACCGGGCCGAAGATTTCTTCGCGGGCGATGATCATATCGTCGGTACAGTCGCTGAAGATGGTCGGCTCGATGTAGGCGCCCCGGCCGAACTCTCCGCTGGTCACCCGTTCACCCCCACACAGCAGGCGCGCGCCCTGCGCCTTGCCCTTGGCGATGTAGCCCAGCACGTTCTGCATATGGCCGAAGCTGACCATGGGGCCGAAAGTCGTCTGCTCATCCTGCGGATCGCCCATGCGGATGCGCTTGACCCGCTCCAGCAGCTTGGCCTCGAACTCGCCGAGCAGCGTGCGCGGCACGAAGACACGGGTGCCATTGGTGCAGACCTGTCCGGAGCTGAAGAAGTTGGCCATCACCGCTATGTCCGCCGCGCGATTCAGATCGGCGTCTTCGCAGACGATCAGCGGCGACTTGCCGCCCAATTCCATGGTCACGTCCTTCAGCGAAGAACTCGCCGCGCTGGCCATGACTTTCTTGCCCGTCGCCACGCCACCGGTGAAAGACACCTTGGCGATGCGCGGGTGCTCGGTGAGCATGGCACCGATCTCGGCACCGGTGCCGGTCAGCACGTTGAACACGCCTGCCGGCAGCCCTGCCTCGGTGAATATCTCGGCAAGCTTGAGCGCGCTCAGCGAGGTCACTTCACTGGGTTTGAAAATCATCGCGTTACCGGCAGCCAGCGCCGGTGCGGCCTTCCACAGGGCGATCTGGATCGGATAGTTCCACGCGCCGATCCCGGCCACCACGCCGAGCGGTTCACGCCGGGTATAGACGAAACTGGTGTCGCGCAGCGGGATCTGCTCGCCTTCGATGGCGGGTGCGAGGCCGGCGTAGTACTCGAGCACGTCGGCACCGGTGACGATATCGACGCTGCGGGTTTCCATCAGCGGCTTGCCGGTGTCCAGGGTTTCCAGCAGTGCCAGTTCGTTGTTGCGCTCACGTAGCAGATCGACCGCCTTGCGCATGATGCGAGAACGCTCCATACCGGTCAGTGCCGCCCAGATCTTCTGGCCTTTCTCGGCGCTGGCGACCGCGCGTTCGAGATCGGCGCGGGTTGCCTGAGCGACCTCCGCGAGTACCTCACCGTTGGCCGGATTGACGCTTTCGAACACGTCGCCACCGCTGGCATTGGAATAGGCACCATCGATATAGAGCTGTTGACGTGGATAACGGGCCATGATTTACCTCTTTCGTCGTCCGAATGGCGGCGACCGAGTGGGCCGCTGCCACGGGTTGGAAGGACACGGGCCAGCCTGCAGCCGGCCGTGCAGGGATCAGCTGGCGCCAGGGACAGTGCCCGGCTCGGATGCATCGCCAGCCAGGGCGCCTTTCTCGCGCTGCAGATGCAGAAACTGCATGTGGTGTTCGTAGTGATCGAGGATGTCTTCGATCAGCTGCCGTTTTGAGTAGCCCATCAGGTCGTAGCCGAGACTCCCCTGGCGCAGGTGCACTTCGAGGCGGTAGTAGTGGGCACGGCTGCTCTGGGTCCGTACGGCAAACGAAGGCATGGAGCCGCGCACCGGCCAGATCTGATAGGTAAAATCCTGCTCGCTGCCGAGATTGACGTTGAGGATCAGATGCTCGTTGCCAGACTCGCCCTCGATGATTTCCACCGGCACGCCCTTTTCACCGAGCGCCTGGCGGATTTCCTCCATGGCCGGCTTGCATACCTCGTGCAGATAGCGGCGGATCTGCGACTGGCTGGGAAAGCTCATCGCACGCGAGAGCCGCTGGCTCCAGTTCATGTGTGCATGTTCCAGCGTCGCGCGGCCGGACAACTGCCCAGGAAGACTCTTCTGGATACTGTCCGCCATCTCTCCTTCGACATGCAGCGCTTTGAACAGGCCGACCATCATGAACAGCAGGACGATGGAGAATGGCAGTCCCATGATCACCACGGTGCCCTGCAATGCCGTCAAGCCACCGGCGATCAGCAGCGCTAATGTCAGCACGCCGATGATGGCAGCCCAGAGAACGCGCATCCAAACAGGCGCATCGTTGTTCACGTCCTTGAGGATCGAGGTGAAGTTGGACAGCACCAACGAGCCCGAGTCACCGGACGTGACGAAGAACACAATCGCCAGAATGGTCGCCACCGCAGTCGTCAGACCTGCCCAAGGCAGGCTCTGAAGGAACAGATAGATCGAGGAGCCTGGATTGCTCACCGCTTGCGCGCCGAACTCGACTGCGCCATTCATGACCATGTCGATGGCACTGTTACCCATGATCGACATCCAGGCCATCATGAAAGCCAGTGGCAACAACAAGGTACCGATCACGAACTCGCGGATGGTCCGACCCCGTGAGATACGCGCGAGGAACAGCCCGACGAAGGGCCCCCACGCGATCCACCAGGCCCAGAAGAAAACGGTCCAGGCATTCAGCCAATCGGTGGGCTGATCATAGGCGTAGGTATCGAACGACAGGCTGATGAAGTTGGAGAAGTAGTCTCCGATGTTCATCACCAATGCATTGAGCAGGAAGGTGGTTTGCCCGGCGAACAACACGAACAGCAGCAACAGCACCGCCAGCAGCATATTGAACTCCGACAGCCGGCGGATGCCGCGCTCCACCCCTGTCGCGGCCGATACTGCCGAGAACACGACGATCAGCACCACCAGTACCGCCTGGGTCAAGGTGCCTTCCGGCACGCCGAAAATGTAGTTCAGACCGAAATTCAGCTGGATGATGCCGATGCCGAGACTGGTGGCGATGCCGAACACCGTTCCCAGCACGGCGGCGGTGTCGACGGTATGTCCGACGGGCCCGTAAATGCCTTTACCGAAAATCGGATAGAGCGACGAGCGAATCGACAGCGGCAGACCCTGGCGAAAACTGAAATACGCCAGCGACATGCCCACCAGCGTATACACACCCCAGCCGGACAGCCCCCAATGAAGGAACGTTAGCTCCATTGCGTGACGCGCCGCCTGAGCGGTGCCACCCTCGCCTACCGGCGGCTCGAGGAACTGGGTGATCGGCTCGGCGATGCAGAAAAACAGCAGGTCGATGCCGATCCCTGCCGAGAACAGCATCGCAGCCCAGGTGATTACGTTGAACTCGGGTTTCGAATGATCAGGCCCAAGCCTGATCTTGCCGTAGCGACTGGTGGCGATAACGACCACGAACAGCAGATACACCAACACGGCAAGAAAATAGAACCAGCCGAAGGTGTTTGAAATCCAGCCCAGCACGGTGTTGATGACCGAAAGGGAGGACTCCTTGAACACTATGGTCCAGATCGCGAACAGCACGATGGCTATTGCCGAGCTGTAGAAAACGATTGGGTTAATGCGGTCTCGTGATGTCTCGGTGTTGTCGGATGAGAGCTCAGCCTCGTTCATCAGTTCTATCTCCTGAACTTGTTCTGGCTTTTTTGACATCGCAGTGCGATGAATTGCGGCAGACCGTTTCGACTGCTGCGCTCACGTTTGGTTAGGTGCCGCGTTGAACGAAGGCGTGCCGCGTCACGACAGCAGGTAAGATGGCTACCCACGCTTCCACACCACAACGGCACGCATGTCCTATTCCGTTTCGCCCATTGGCTTCGTCCGCTCCTGCTTCAAGGAAAAATTCGCTATTCCGCGACAGCCGCAATTGGCGCCCGCCGCGCGAGGCGTGCTCGAACTGATCTCGCCCTTCGATCAAGCCCATGCGCTGGACGGCCTCGAGCAGGTCAGCCATGTCTGGCTGTTGTTTCTCTTCCATCAGGCACTTGAAGCCGAACCACGTTTGCGGGTACGCCCACCGCGTCTGGGTGGCAACCGTATGATTGGTGTGTTCGCAACGCGTTCGACGCACCGGCCCAATGGCATCGGCCAGTCGGTAGTCAGGCTGGAACGGATCGAACCCGGCCGTCTACACCTGTCGGGAATCGATCTACTGGACGGCACACCGGTACTGGATATCAAGCCTTACGTTCCCTACGCCGATGCGATTGCCGGCGCGAGCAATGGCCTGGCTAACGAGGCTCCGGAACTCATCGCCGTGCACTGGACCGAGACAAGTCTGCAACAGGCACGCGGCGAAGCGCTGCGGTTGGGAGAGCCGCTGCAGGAGTTGATAGAGCAATGCCTGGCACAGGATCCGCGACCGGCCTACCAGACACCCACACCGGAGCGGCGCTACGGCACCCGCCTGTGGGACGTCGAAGTGCGCTGGCATTACCCGGACCCCGCTTCCATTACGGTATTGGAAGTATTACGGGTAGACGGCTAGTCTGTGCCGTGCCAGGGCCGGCCTGCCGGGCCCCGCTGCTAGGGGTGCCTACGCAACGAATCGAATGCAGCGTCTTTTCGCCCACCGTAACAGGACAGGTGACCGTCATGCCCACAGCCGTCGGTATCTACCTTTATCCAGACGTTGAGGTACTCGACTTCTCCGGCCCCTACGAAGTCTTCACCACCGCTACGCGGGTAGCGCTTCGCGATGGGATGCCGCCGCCCTTCTCGACCTCGACCATCGCCGCACGCAAAGGGTTGGTGCGCGCCAGGGCCGGCCTGGTAGTGCAACCCAACTTCAACTTCGCCAACCATCCGCCAATAGATCTACTGATAGTTCCCGGCGGCGTTATAACGGCCGAACTGGAGAACCCTGAGGTTGTGCAGTGGATCGAGAAGACCGCCGCTCAGGCCGGACTCACCGCCTCCGTGTGCACCGGCGCGTTTCTCCTGGCCAAGGCCAATGTGCTTTACGCCCATAAGGCAACTACGCACTGGGAAGACCTCACCGAGCTGAAAGCGATGTTTCCGATGCTCCAGGTCGTCGACGGCTGCCGATGGGTTGATGTCGGCCGTTACCTGACTTCGGCGGGCATCTCAGCCGGGATCGACATGAGCCTGCATCTGGTCGAGCGAATCGCTGGACGCGAGCTGGCCGAGGCCACAGCTCGGCAACTGGATTTCGATTGGCGTGAGAACGAATGACTGAGGCTCGGGCAACACCAGCTTGCTGTACTGCCCGCCCCAGCCAGTCGGAAGCTACTGACGTGCCGGGGTGAGCAATAGCCGTTGGGTGCCGTAGACCTTGTCGAGATTCTCTGGCTTGAATGGGAAGCTCACGTAGCCGCCTTTCAGCCAGGCCTCGATACCGTCGGCGTAGTGCGGGCTCGCCGGGTTGCCGGACTGACCGGAACTGTTGAGCCCGATCATCGGCTCGTCACGCCCGAAGTCGACGATGATGCGCATCGCCGGGATCAGCCAGGTATCGAAGTTGTCGCCCCAGCGGTAGGCCGAAACGTTCAAGGTGCTGTGATCGCCGCCAGCCGCGTATGGGCCGCGGTCCAGATAGCCGCTGATTGCGTTGATGCCAGCGCGCTGACTGGTGGACATGTAAGGCGCCAGCTGCGTCGTACCCGTCTGCCAGGTATAGGTATGCAGTTTGCCCCAGCGCCAGCTAGTGCGATCAGCGCCCTGGGCCGCCTCCATCCGGCTGATCGCCGCCGCCAGAGAACGCGCCAGAACAGCGGGCTTATCTTCCTGACGGGGGGTGCTCAGGTCATCCCAGAACGGGCTGTCGTCGCGCCCCAGCAGATGATCCGCCTGTGCCGAGTAAGAGGCGTTTGCGGTTTCCACCAGCGCCTTCCACGCGGCGCTATTGTCCGGCCCCAACTCATCGAGAAAGATCTGACGAGCCGATTCCATCAGAAATGCCTCATACAGGGCGGCATCGCCTGAATCGGCAGCGAGCTTGCCATCGAAACTCAGCAGTATCGACAGCGCCTCGCGCGCCCTGCCCCGCTCAGGTTCGGCGAGCGCATCGATAGCGGTTTTTAGCGACTCTGCCATTCCCGGCGCCTGCAGCATGGTCTGCAGTTTGGCGGCGAAGGTCGTGGTCTGATCGTATTGCATCGCGATCACGCTGCGGCTGTCCTGCTTGCCCTGTGCGAGCAGCTCCGCAATTCGCTCGGCGCGCTCCGGGTAGTACCAGGAATTAGACAGCTGCATACCGTAGCCCTTGGGCACGGTGCGCTGGTTGGCCGTCGCGAGCCAGCCTTGCGCGGGGTCCTGATCATAGGGGTGCAGCATGGGATCGGCGTATCCATCCCAGTCATATCGCCCGTCCCAACCCGGCGACGGCACCAGACCCACCCCTTCACGACGATTCGGGTAGCGCCCTGTCACCTGCCAACCGGTGCTTTGCTGGTCGGCAAATACAATGTTGAGTGCGGCGGCACGGATATCGCGAGTCGCCTCGAACGCCTGATCCACCGATTGCGCGCGGGTCAGGTCAAAAAACGCATCCAGCGATCGGTCGGCTTCGAACTGTGTCGTCTTGAGCGCCAGCCCATAACCGCTGCTCAGCTGCAACGGTTGCAGGGGATGCTTGCGCTCGCCCAGCACGCTGTTCAGCAGCGGCCCATTACGAGTCTCGTAGATGGTTTCGCGAACCGGTCGCGCGCCCTTGATGAAGAAGGTCTCGTGACGTTCGCGAGCCGGCACCCACTTGCCATCAGCGAGATACAGCAGGCGTCCACCTTCACGGCGCACCTGCTCCAGAAACAGATCCTGGGTATCGCCCATGACCATGGTCATACCCCAGCCCAGTTTACCGTTGAAGCCCGCCACTACCGCGGGCACGCCAGCGATCGTGACCCCGGCGGCCTGGAACTTGGGTGAGCGGATCTGCACGAAATTCCAGTACGAGGGCATCGACAGCGGCAGGTGCGTGTCGTTGGCCATCAGTGGTTTGCCACTGCGGGTATTGCTGCCCGATACCGCCCAATTGTTGGAAGCGGCGACGCCAAGCATGCTCATCGAAGCCACCCGTGAGGCCGCACTGTCGAGCGCGGCCAGGCCTGGTATCTCGCCGCTCAGCTTCAGCCCTTCAAGCTTGTCGGCCTCCCCGAACGGCAGTGGCTCGTCAGGATAGGTGGGCAGCAGCCAGGCGAGCTTGTCGCTACCGACTTTCTGCGTCATGGTCAGCGAGGCGATTTCTTCCTGAAGATTGACTGCCAGGCCGAAATTCAGCAGACAGAACACCAGTACCGAATCCTCGGCCTTCCAGTACTCAGGCGTATAACCGGCGGCGGCCAGATCCATTGGTAACTTGTCGCGATGACGGAATAGGTACGCATTGACGCCCCGCGCGTAGACCTCGAAGAACCGTTTCATCCGCGGCGAGCTTTCCCGATAGAGCACCGCAGCGCTTTGCCGAAGATTCGCGGCGCGCATGAAGCGGTCGATCTCAAGCACACCTGGTCCTGCCATCTCGGCCAGGCGTCCTTCGGCCATAAGACGCAGGCTGACCATCTGACTCAGGCGATCAGTGGCGTGCACGTAACCCAGACCGAACAGCGCGTCATGAAACGTGGCCGTCTCGATCAATGGCATCCCTAACGTGTTGCGGCGAATGCTCACGCTCTTATCCAGGCCGGTGATCGGCTGGACGCCGTGCGCAGGTGGCAGGCTGTCGCTGTAGCGGCTATCCAGATATGCCTGACAGCCGCCGAGGCCACCGGCCACCAATGCAGCGCCCAGAGTCAGGCGAACCAGAACAAACGGCAGACGCAGAGACATCAACGGCTCCTTACAGGCAGGGCACTACGAGATAGAGAGAATAGATGGTGTGATGCGAAGCCGTTGCGCTCAGGCAGCTTGGCGGTTTTTTGGCAGCGCTTCGTCGAGCAGCCAGCGAGCGGAGCGGCGCGCCTCGGCCTTGTGCTGCAGTTCGAGCGCGCTGAAGTTGGCTTCATGACGCCGGCGCTCGTGCTTATCCAGTGCCTTCCACGCAGCATGCGTCGGCACTTGCTCGGTCGCCTCGAAGAGCATCTGGAAAACCTGGCAGCGAGGGTCCTGGCCAAGGTTCGAGTCGTAGTTGTCCAGCAGGACCTTGATTCGGATCGCGCCCTCGATCAGGGGCACCTGCTCATCCAGCAGGCTACCGGCGAGCACCCGCAGATCCGCCGCGAGGGCGGCGTGCTGCTGCGCCTGCATATCGGCAAGCTGTTGCTCTCTGCGCCAGACCCTGCGCCATAGATGCAGGGCATATCCGGCCAATGCTGCAATCAGCAGCAGACCGGAAATCAGCAACGCTATGGCGAGGGGCGTCATGGGCGGATCAAGCTCCGTGGCACTTCTTGAATTTTTTCTGACTGCCGCACGGGCACGGATCATTCCGGCCGACATCCTTCAGCGGATTGCGAACCGGGTCATGGCTATGGTTGCAGTGCGGGCCGTGGACGTGCCCTTGATCTGCATGCTCGTGATCGTGGTTGCAATCAGGACCGTGCACGTGGGTTTCATGGTTCATCGGTGTAGTCTACTCGGGGATAAAGTTGCCGGGGATTATCTCGCCATTGGTGGCGATGTGCACGCGCCGACCGAGCAGCAGGCCCGTTTTCAACTCACCTTCCAGACGATAGGCGATTGGCCGGTCCGGCTTTTCCAGTAGCCGTACGATGTACTTCATGTGCCGCCAGAGATTGGTATAAATCGGGACTTCGTAGTAATCGAAGCCATGAGCAGGCACCGTAGCCCAGCCACTGGACTCGCCGCTCGCCAGTTCAATGTCATTGAGATGAACGGTGTAGACCAGGCCACGCACCGGCAGGCTCTGCTCATTGGGATTGTCGATACGGAAACGCAGCATGAATTGCTGCTCGAGAAGTCTCGCCTTGATGATCTCGACGTCCGTGAGCTGAACGCGAGGATCCTGGAAATCGCTGCTGAACCAGGTCGAACAACCGGAAAGGCCGGATAGCAGCCCCAGCAAAACCACTGCTCTCGATATTCTTTTTATAGGTGCGTGGCAAAGCATTCCGGTACTCCAAAGGACGGCCAAGTGTAGCAAGCGGCGGATCGGCTGCAATGGGTTGTTTGGCGAAATTAGCACGTCCCTGCTACGTCTTTGCTACGCCCGGCGTCGCTCCCTACAGCAACCATAAAGGCCTTCGCCGCGCAATGGTTTCCCGTTCCCAAGCAGTCGCCAGCCGCGTCCTTCAACCGGCAAGCGCTCGTGCCAGCACTGCCCGCGTCTTGACGATTCCCTCTGCCAATGCCGCCTCGATTTCCGCCATGGTGATGATGCCGGTTGTTTTACCGGCGGCCGGATTGACGACCAGCGCCAGGCAGGCATACGGCAGCTCGAGCTCACGGGCGAGAACCGCCTCGGGCATGCCGGTCATCCCGACGATGTCGCAACCATCACGCTCCATTCGGGCGATCTCAGCAACCGTTTCCAGCCTCGGTCCTTGCGTACAACCATAAACACCATGACTGCTGAACAGATAGCCTTCGGCTGCCAGACCGGCGATCAGGCGTTGGCGCAGCGGCTCGTCATAGGGATAGCTGAAATCGATATGAGTGACGTGCTCGATATCACCCTCGAAGAAGGTGTGGTCGCGGCCGTAGGTGTAATCGATAAGCTGATGCGGTACGCACAGATGCCCAGCGCCCATTGCCGAGTGAATGCCACCGACGGCGTTCACGGCGATGATCGACTGTGCTCCTGCCTCCCGCAGCGCCCAGAGATTGGCGCGATAGTTCACCTGGTGTGGCGGAATGCGGTGCGGATGGCCGTGACGGGCCAGAAACAGCACGTCTCGGCCCGCGTAGGTGCCACGCAGGATATCCGCCGATGGTGGGCCATAAGGCGTTTCCATGGGTACGGCTTCATGCAGCGCGAGCCCCGGCAGCTCGGTGAGGCCGGTGCCGCCGATAATGGCGTGGACAGTCATCTATTGTTTCCTTGGTCAAACGATCAGTTTGGCTGCTTTGAGCGCAGCGATGGATGCGCGCCAACGCGGATCCTGCTTGTACTCCAGCGAGCCCGAAGCACGGCTGCGCATCTTTGCGAGCATCGGCGATGGCTGCGCACCGAGGCGCTGCAATGCCGACAACGCCAACTCGGCGGCTCCTCGGTCGTTGCACACCAGCCCCATGTCGCAGCCTGCCGTTAACGCCGCTTCGATGCGGCTCGCAGCGTCGCCCGCGACATGCGCACCGGCCATCGACAGGTCGTCGCTGAAAATCACGCCGCGGAAACCCAGCTCCTTACGCAGAATGTCCTGCAACCAACGCTGGGAAAAACCGGCCGGCTTGTCGTCCACCTGCGGATAGATCACATGCGCCGGCATCACTGCATCGAGCTCGCTCACCAGCTGCTGGAACGGAACCAGATCATGGCTGCGCAACTCGTCCATTCCGCGCTCGTCAACCGGAATCGCGACATGCGAATCGGCTTCCGCCCAGCCATGACCGGGAAAATGCTTGCCGGTCGCGGCCATTCCGGCGCTGTGCATGCCTTTTATAAAGGCACCGGCCAGCTCGGCCGCACGCTGCGGATCACCGTCGAATGCTCGGGAACCAACCACCGCGCTGCGCTGGTGATCAAGATCGAGCACTGGCGCGAAGCTGAAGTCCAGCCCGACCGCCAGTACTTCAGTTGCCATCACCCATCCGCAAACCTCAGCCAACCCCTTTGCATCGGCATGCGAGGCAAACTCACGCATCGCCGGCAGACGGACGAAATCACGCCGTAGCCGCTGGACGCGCCCTCCCTCCTGATCGACAGCCAGCAGAATGTCGGGGCGTACAGCTCGAATCGCGCGACAGAGCGCCTGCACCTGCAGCACGCTTTCGATATTGCGGGCAAACAGAATCAGCCCGCCTACTTCCGGCTGGCGCAGCAACTGGCGATCCTCGGCGGTCAGCCAGGTGCCGGCGATGTCCAGCATCAATGAACCTTGCATGATAATGAGCAGATCCTTAATTCAGTGTTGCGCTCGACCAGTCCGGGCATGCCGCTTCGCCTATCAGCACGGCGCAGCCAGCCGGCACCCGCGGAAACAGATCGAGCAAGTCGGCATTGCGCAGCCTGATACAGCCATGGGAAAGCGGCACACCCATGGGTTCCGAATCGGGCGTGCCGTGCAAATAGACGTAACGACGAAAGGTGTCGACCGCGCCCATCCGGTTGTATCCAGGTTCGCAACCGCTGAGCCAGAGAATCCGAGTCAGGATCCAGTCGCGCCCGGGGAATCGTTCGTGCAACTCTCGATCCCAGACCTCACCGGTCCAGCGTCGCCCACGCAGAACGGCCCCAACAGGCAGTCCCTCGCCAATTCGCGCACGGACCTGATGGCGGCCACGCGGCGTACAGCCGGAACCATTCTGTTCGCCTACACCGTTACGAGCGGTAGATACCGGCAGCCGGACACTCAGCCTGCCTTCGGAGAACCCGTAAAGCATCTGGTCGGCAACGGATATATGAAGAAAATCGATATCAGACATGGGGGGCAAGCTTAGCCGATCAGCCCCCGACCATGCACCTCAACCCTTGGCAGGCATCGCCAGTGCGTTGCGGCGCGCAATCGGATGCGCTTGAGCCAGGCTTGGATCCGCCACGCCAGAATCGGCGCGCATGCCGGCCGCCAGGAAAGGGACCATCATGCGCATGACCTGCTCGATGGACGTCCTGGCGCCGAAGTCGTTCTCAGCGATAGCCCTCAACGCTTTGATACCTGACATGCTGAACGCCGCAGCGCCGAGCATGAAATGCACGCGCCAGAAGAGCTCGATCGGCGGGATCGACGGGGCGGCCTCGTGAACACGCAGCATGTAACGGCGGAACACCTTGCCGTACATATCTTCAAGATAACGGCGCAAATGGCCCTGGCTCTGACTGAAGGAAAGCCCCAGCAGTCGCATGAAAATGGAAAGGTCGTCGCCGCTACGTGGCGTCACTGCCAGTGCCTGCTCGACAAGGATATCCAACAGCTCTTCCAGGCTTTCCTTCCTGTCGGACTGAGCTTCGCGCCTGTCCAGTTCCCGCTCAAGACTCATGCAGAACGGACCGAGAAAGCGCGAGAAAACCGCCTGGATAAGGGCCTTTTTCGAGCCGAAATGATAGTTCACCGCTGCCAGATTCACCCCGGCCTTGCTAGTGATCAGGCGCAGCGATGTCTCGGCGAAGCCTTTCTCAGCGAATAGTTGTTCCGCTGCATCAAGAATACGCTCCACTGTTTCAGACTGCGCCATACCCCTTCCCCTGACAAACACTCGTTTGAAACTTACGTTTCAAACTACTTCAAGTCAACCTTGAAAGCGCCTGAGCGCCTTTTAGCTCAGCAAAGCTTGCACCAAGCCGCTTCGCCCCTCAACCAAACAAGGATTGCCAAGCACAAGGCACTGTATATAATCCCAGTCACTGTATAAAAGAACAGAGACCACTCATGATCAAGCTGACCCCTCGCCAGTCGGAAATCCTCGCCTTCATCAAGCGCTGCCTTGAAGACAACGGCTATCCGCCGACGCGTGCGGAGATTGCTCAGGAGCTGGGTTTCAAATCACCTAATGCAGCCGAGGAACATCTCAAGGCATTGGCCCGCAAGGGTGCTATAGAGATGACGCCCGGCGCCTCGCGCGGGATACGTATTCCCGGTTTCGAACCGGCTGCCGAAGAGAGCGGGTTGCCAGTCATTGGCCGAGTCGCTGCTGGCGCGCCGATTCTTGCGCAACAGAACGTCGAAGACTCCTGCCAGATCAATCCTTCATTTTTCCAGCCCAAGGCCGATTACTTACTGCGTGTGCAAGGTATGAGTATGAAGGATATCGGCATATTCGATGGCGATCTGCTTGCCGTCCATACCACGCGCGAAGCCCGCAACGGTCAGGTAGTGGTCGCCCGAATAGACGATGAAGTAACCGTAAAACGCTTCAAGCGTGAAGGGAGCAAGGTCTGGCTGCTTGCCGAAAACCCCGAGTTCTCGCCCATTGAAGTGGATCTTGAGCGACAGGAACTGATTATCGAAGGTTTGAGTGTCGGCGTGATTCGCCGCTAAGGAGAGGTTCATGCAGTACCAACCCCAACCCACAGCAGGCAAACCACCACAGCTTTCCTTGTTTGAAGGTCTGATTGCACATCGCCTGGCGCCGTTCTCAGACGTCGCGCGCGCCCCGCAACCTGCCGATGACTGTCTGAGCGAAATGGCTTTAAGCGGCAGCGGTGATCATTGCCGCCAATTACTCGCGCCCATTCTGCGTGAGTTCAGCGAAGCGGCCGATACGCGCTGGCTGACGCTGATCGCGCCACCTGCCATGCTTTCGCAAAGCTGGCTGCGAGAAACCGGACTCAACCGCGACCGCATTCTGTTGCTGCAGGCTCGTGAAACCCAGGGTGCACTGGACTTGGCATGCAAGGCACTGATGTCAGGCTGCAGCCATACCGTCATTACCTGGTTCCCACGTCTCGACAAGGCCAGCGAACTGAAACTCCGCGTAGCGGCCGCTCAGGGCAACGCGCAAAGTCTGAACATCCGCCTGGGAAGCTGACACCGTCTACGGCATATGGATGTGCCATTTGGCCGCCACAAGGCGACCAGCCCTCGCCGCATCAGTGAAGTACGCGCGCGCCC
Source organism: Pseudomonas sp. SST3 (assembly GCF_003325755.1). Next base: position 40,738 of record NZ_QORI02000026.1, read on the forward strand.
TCTTCTTCCCGCTCGATTTCCCCCTCGGATACTCGCCCCGCCATCTGCACGCCAACGTTGAACATCGCCTTGGCGATTTCGACATGCTGACCTTGCAGGAACACCTTGGCATCGTCAGAGAAATCCAGCGTGACCAGTACACCTTCGTCCTCAGCGCGACGCAGCACAATAGTGCCGTCGGGTAGCTCGACAATTTCCAGAAATGACGTTGGCATGAATCTGCTCCCCGTGAAACGGCGCATTGTAACAGCCGACCAGCTGAGCAACAGCCCTGGCTTCTGGAGTGAGGAACCGCGTCGCATACGTTCCGACCGTAGATGTAGAAGCAGGTGCGGCAATGCGCAACGGCACAGTAGGATGGTGTCCTACCGCGGCCCGGACGGCCGGGGCGACTAGCTTCAAGGATCTTCGAGATGACGACAAGAACCCTAATGCTGACAGCGTTGGCCATGCTCGCTTTCGCAGGGAACTCTCTGCTCTGCCGAGCTGCATTGCGCGACAGCCAGATCGACCCCACCAGTTTCACTGCGCTACGTCTTCTCTCTGGCGCATTGACGCTGTGGCTGCTGCTCTACCTGCGAAAGGGTCCCTCGGCGGTATCCGGGAACTGGTACGGAGCCCTCGCCCTCTTCATCTACGCGGCAGCCTTCTCCTATGCCTACCTGCATCTCGATACCGGCGCAGGCGCTTTATTGCTGTTCGGCGCAGTGCAGTTGACCATGATTACCTGGGGATTGTTAAAAGGGGAGCGGCTGCATCGCTTGCAGGTGGCCGGGCTGGTGCTGGCTGCGGGTGGATTGGTCGCATTGTTGCTGCCCGGCACGAGCACACCCTCTGTATCGGCTTCGCTGTTGATGGTGCTTTCAGGTATCGCCTGGGGCGCGTACTCGCTATTGGGAAAAGGAACACCGGACCCGCTGGCCGCGACCGCTGGGAATTTCATTCGCACCCTGCCGATCATTGCTGTGCTTTGCCTGCTGGCGTTGAGCTGGCTCGAATGGGACACCGCCGGGGTGATCTATGCGCTTTTGTCTGGCGGCGTGACGTCCGGTATCGGCTACGCCATCTGGTATGCCGCGCTGCCTGGCCTGGCAGCCATACAGGCGGCTAGCGTGCAATTGAGCGTACCGCTGCTCACAGCGCTGGCGGGAAGTCTGCTGCTGGGGGAAACCCTCACCGGCCGATTGGTGATCGCCGGGCTCGCGATACTGGGAGGCATCGCCTTGGTCTTGCGGCTCAAGCATCAGGCTTGAAGCAACCCGAGCCGCGAAGGATTATCCGCTTAGACGCTTACCACTCGGTAAGCGATTCACGAAAGCGCAAGGCGAGTTCCTTCAGGTTGCTCCGCCAGAACTCCACCTCTTCACGTGTCAGCGATGGCGCTTCCTCAGCTACGCTGACCGCTTCGATCAACGGCATGACAGGATCAACCTTGGTTTTGGCGGGGGCGCGTGGCGGCTCGAATAGCGCGGCATGCGCCTGTAGCAGCTGCGCAAGCCAAGTTTCGGAATGCTCGGCCAGTTCGATCAGCTCACCCAGCTCCGGACTCGGCGATGAATTATGCGGCGAACGCACCAGCAGCAGTTCCGCACGCGGCGCGCTGGCGCCAGGCAGACGGTAGTAACCGGCAATTTCGTGGCAAAGGCCAAGCAGTGCACCATACAGATGAAAGAGGCTGGCCTCTCGCTCCGCCTGGATCAGACCCGGCGCATTCAGCGCGCTTTTTTCTTCCGCCCGTCGCCAACTATCGAGCGCGAGCCCGGCGAAATAGATTTTCTGATTGGTTCGGGTGTAAAGCTCATGAGCCATGGCGATGCTCTCCCAAGAGTTGAAACGCTGCGAGTCGAAGCCAGTGCAGTCGCCTACTGACCTCAACCCGACGCTGCCGCTTACTTACCGGTGCTCTTGTCTTCCACCTTCCATTTGCCGCCATCGAAGAACGCCTTCCAGCCAGTCGGCTTGCCGTTGACCTCCGTCTGCACGTATTGCTCCTTGGTCTTGCGGCTGAAGCGGATAACCGCTGGGCGGCCTTCCGTATCCTTCTGCGGCGCACTCAGAAGAAAGTGATACTTCGGATCGATCTCATCCTTGTGCGGGATCAGCTCCCGCACAAGCGGCGCGCGGGTTTCGCGGTTCTTCGGGAACTGGCTGGCCGCGAGGAACAACCCAGATGCGCCGTCGCGCAATACGTAAGTATCGTCGACTTTTTCGCATTTGAGTTCAGGCATCTTCACCGCATCCATCTTTGGCGGCGCCGCCTCACCGCTCCTGAGCAGCTTGCGGGTGTTCTTGCAGTCGGCGTTGGTACAACCGAAGAACTTGCCGAAGCGGCCGGTCTTGAGCTGCATTTCACTACCGCACTTGTCGCACTCGAGGCTCGGGCCTTCATAACCCTTGATACGGTACTGGCCTTCCTCGATCTCGTAGCCGCTGCAATCGGGGTTGTTGCCGCAGATATGCAGCTTGTGGGTTTCGTCCAGCAGATAGGCGTCCATCGCCGTGCTGCATATCGGGCAACGGTGCTTGCCAAGCAGCACCCGCGATTCGGATTCACCCTCGTCATCGGCCGCGATTTCATCGCCCGGAATCAGATTGACGGTGGACTTGCAGCGCTCTTTCGGCGGCAGGCTATAGCCGGAGCAACCGAGGAAAACACCGGTAGACGCTGTGCGAATCATCATCGGCCGACCGCAGACCTTGCAGGGAATATCGGTCAAGGTTGGCTGGTTGGCGCGCATGCCACTATCACTGGCCTCGGCCACCTCAAGCTTCTTCTTGAAGTCACCGTAGAACTCATCGAGTACGTGTTTCCACTCACGCTCGCCCTGGGCGACGTCGTCGAGGTTCTCCTCCATGCCCGCGGTGAAACCGTAGTCCATCAGGTTGTTGAAACTCTCCGAGAGGCGCTCAGTGACGATATCGCCCATCTTCTCGGAGTAGAAACGGCGGTTGTGCAAGGAAACGTAGCCGCGATCCTGAATGGTGGAAATGATCGCCGCATAGGTCGACGGACGGCCAATACCACGCTTTTCCATCTCCTTGACCAGGCTCGCTTCGGAGTAGCGCGCCGGCGGCTTGGTGAAATGCTGGCTCGGGTCGAGCTTGATCAGCTTCATCCCGTCGCCCTTGTTCATCTCCGGCAGCACATCGTCCTCACCGCTCTTGCTCTGCTGCGGCATGACCTTGGTATAACCGTCGAACTTGAGAATGCGACCCTTGGCGCGCAGCTCGAAATTGCCTGCGGTGACGGTAACGCTGGTCGACAGATACTGCGCCGGCGGCATCTGGCAGGCCACGAACTGGCGCCAGATGAGATCGTAGAGGCGCTCGGCATCACGTTCCATGCCGGACAGCTGGGACGGGCGCAGATTGACGTCGGATGGACGAATCGCTTCGTGCGCCTCTTGGGCACCCTCCTTGCTCGAATAGAAGTTGGGCTTCTCGGGCAGGTACTTGTTGCCGAACTCGTCCTCGATGAAGCCGCGCACCATGCTCAGCGCGTCCGCCGAAAGGTTGGTCGAGTCAGTACGCATGTAGGTGATATAGCCAGCCTCGTAGAGCCGCTGGGCCATCATCATGGTCTTCTTCACGCCGAAGCCAAGGCGATTGCTCGCCGCCTGTTGCAAGGTCGACGTGATGAACGGAGCCGACGGCTTGCTGCTGGTTGGCTTGTCCTCGCGCTTGGTCACGCTGTAGCCGGCGCCTTTTAGCTGCTCCAGCGCCGCCATGGCATGACCTTCGTTCAGCGGCTTGAACGCCTCGCCGTTCTCGCGCGCGACTTCGAAGCGCACCTTGGCGTTTTCGGCTGTGGCCAGGTCAGCATGAACTTCCCAGTACTCTTCCGGAACGAAGGCGCGGATCTCCCGCTCACGTTCGACGACCAGCTTCACCGCAACCGATTGCACACGGCCAGCCGACAGGCCGCGGGCGATCTTCTGCCATAGCAACGGCGACACCATGTAGCCGACAACCCGATCAAGGAAACGTCGCGCCTGCTGTGCATTGACTCGGTTGATATCCAGATCGCCCGGCTTGGAGAAGGCTTCCTGGATCGCCTTCTTGGTGATCTCGTTGAACACCACGCGCTTGTAGCGGCTATCGTCGCCGCCGATCGACTCGCGCAGGTGCCAGGCGATGGCCTCCCCCTCTCTATCCAAGTCGGTCGCGAGATAGATGGTATCGGCTTCCTTGGCCAGACGGCGCAATTCGTCGATGACCTTTTCCTTGCCCGGCAGTATCTCGTACTTGGCCTTCCAGCCCTGCTCGGGATCGATCCCCATGCGCGTGAACAGCTGACGCTTGGCCTTTTCTTTTGGCGACAGCGCAGGCGCTTCGGCGGCAGCCGCCTTGCCACGCTTGGCCGGCTCGCGGGCCGCGGAACCGCTGGTAGGAAGGTCGCGGATGTGGCCGATACTCGACTTCACCACGTACTGGTTGCCCAAATACTTGTTGATTGTCTTGGCCTTGGCCGGTGATTCCACGATGACCAGCGATTTACCCATGGAGAGGAGAGTTCCTGAATCGAGAGGTGAACTAAGAATATTGAACCGACAGTAGCCGGACGTCGAAAACGCCCAGTCTGCCAGAAAGAAGCGAAGCAGCCTTTTACGGGACTGCCAAGAGCATTCAATTGCTCCGGAAATCTTTCGTACCCACGACCAATTTCGTTGGCAGCCTATTGCCCGGCGGGTTTTTTACTGTCCGAAACCAAGTGAAATCATCTCACTCGACCCGAAAGCACCGCTATATATAGTGGCGATGGAGTCGAGGTCAAGCGCAAGGGTTAAGCCAGCTTGCCCAGGCAGCACTTAAAAACGGCTGGGTTCGGCTTCGATCAGGGCGAAACGGGGAAGCGTTTCCCCGTCTACTTCTACCGTTTCGGTAAACATCGAGAGCGGCCGCACCCAAAGGCCGAAATCCCCGTACAGCGCCTGATAGAAGACCACCGGTTCTTCCGTTTCGGAATGCCGGGCAACCGCATAAACCCGATACTCGGGGCCTTTGTAATGACGATAACGGCCTGGCGTGACCTGCATTTGGACTGCCTCTGAAAAAAAACCTATCCAACAAAATGAAAACCGGGGCACAGGGCCCCGGTTTCCGTGTCACCGAACAGCTTAGACGCGTTCGAACACCGTGGTGATACCTTGACCCAGGCCGATACACATCGTGGACACGCCCAGGGTACCGCCGTTCTGCTTCATCACGTTCAGCAGGGTGCCGGAAATACGTGCTCCCGAGCAGCCGAACGGGTGACCCAGCGCAATGGCGCCGCCATGCAGGTTGACCTTCTGCTCCATCTTGTCTAGCAGCTTCAGGTCCTTCAGCACAGGCAGTGCCTGGGCGGCGAAGGCTTCGTTAAGCTCGACGTAATCGATATCGTCCATGGTCAGACCGGCACGCTTGAGCGCCTTCTGGGTCGCAGGTACCGGACCGTAGCCCATGATCGCCGGGTCGACACCGGCGAGGGCCATGGAGCGGATCACAGCCATCGGCTGGATGCCCAGGTCCTGTGCACGCTGCGCCGACATGACGATCATGCAGGATGCGCCATCGGTAATCTGCGAGGACGTTCCCGCAGTGACGGTGCCACCCTTCGGGTTGAACGCAGGCTTGAGTGCCGCCAGGCTTTCAAGGGTGGTTTCCGGGCGAATGGTTTCATCGTAGTCGAAGACCTTCAGGAAACCGTTCTCGTCGTAGCCTTGCATCGGGATGATTTCATCCTTGAACAGGCCATCAACGGTGGCTTTATGCGCCAGACGATGCGAACGCTCACCGAAGGCGTCCTGCTGCTCGCGGCTGATGCCATGCATCTTGCCCAGCATCTCAGCGGTCAAACCCATCATGCCGGACGCCTTGGCGGCGTACAGGGACAGCTGCGGGTTCGGGTCGACGCCGTGCATCATACCGACGTGGCCCATGTGCTCGACACCACCCACGACGAAGACATCACCGTTGCCGGTCATGATCGCCTGCGCGGCAGTGTGCAGCGCGCTCATCGACGAGCCGCACAGGCGGCTGACAGTTTGCGCGGCACTGGTGTGCGGGATACGGGTCATCAGCGACGCCATGCGCGCGATGTTCCAGCCCTGCTCCAGGGTCTGGTTGACGCAACCCCAGATCACATCTTCCACTTCGGCCGGATCAACCTTGGCGTTGCGTGCCAGCAAACCATCGATCAGCTGCGCGGACATGGTCTCGGCGCGGGTGTTGCGGTGCATGCCGCCCTTGGAACGACCCATCGGGGTACGGCCGAAGTCGACAATGACGACGTCTCTCGGATTAAGGCTCATATCTTCACTCTCGCTCGATTAACCGTAGAAGCGCTGGCCATTGGCGGCCATCTCACGCAGCTTCGCAGTCGGGTGGTACAGCGGGCCCAGGTCGGCGTACTTGTCCGCCAGCGCCACGAACTCGGCGACACCGATCGAATCGATGTAGCGCAGTGCACCACCACGGAAGGGAGGGAAGCCGATGCCGTAGATCAGACCCATGTCGGCCTCGGCAGCGGTTTCGACGATGTTGTCTTCCAGGCAGCGAACGGTTTCCAGGCACAGCGGGATCATCATGTAGTTGATGATGTCTTCGTCGGAAAGCTCGCGGGTTTCGCTGACCACAGGCTTGAGCAGCTCGTAGGATTGCGGATCGACCACCTTCTTCGGCTTGCCCTTCTTGTCCATCTCGTAGGCGTAGAAGCCCTTGCCGTTCTTTTGGCCGAGGCGGTTGGCTTCGTACATGACATCGACGGCTGTCTTGGTGTCATCCTTCATGCGATCCGGGAAGCCTTCAGCCATCACATCGCGGCCGTGGTGGCCGGTGTCCATGCCGACGACGTCCATCAGGTACGCCGGGCCCATGGGCCAACCGAACTTCTCCATCACCTTGTCAGCGCGAACGAAATCGACGCCATGGGCGATGGCGCGAGCGAAGCCGCCGAAGTACGGGAACAGCACGCGATTGACCAGAAAGCCCGGGCAATCATTGACCACGACCGGGCTCTTGCCCATCTTCTTGGCGTAGGCGACGGTGGTGGCGATGGCGGTTTCGCTGGTCTTCTCGCCACGAATCACTTCCACCAGCGGCATCATGTGCACCGGGTTGAAGAAGTGCATGCCGCAGAAGTTTTCCGGACGCTTGAGCGCCTGCGCCAGATAGCTGATGGAAATGGTCGAGGTGTTCGACGCGATGATCGCGTCGTCACGCACCAGGCCTTCGACTTCGGCCAGCACCGACTGCTTGATCTTCGGGTTTTCGACCACGGCCTCGACGACGATGTCGACGTGACCGAAGTCGCCGTAGGACATGGTCGGACGGATCGCGTTGAGCGCTTCGGCCATCTTCGCCGGGGTCAGGCGGCCCTTCTCGACGCGCTTGCCGAGCAGCTTGGAGGCCTCGTCCAGGCCCATCTGGATGCCTTCTTCGCGGATATCCTTCATCAGGATCGGCGTGCCTTTGACAGCCGACTGATAGGCAATACCGCCACCCATGATGCCGGCACCAAGCACGGCGGCCAGCTTCACGTCACGCGCCTGCTTGTCATAGGCCTTGGCTTTTTTCTTCAGCTCCTGATCGCTGAGGAACAGCCCCACCAGACTCTGCGCAACCGAGGTCTTGGCCAGCTTGACGAAGCCAGCAGCCTCAACTTCGATCGCCTTGTCACGGCCGAAATTGGCGGCTTTCTGAATGGTCTTGATCGCTTCGACCGGTGCCGGGTAATTCGGGCCGGCCTGGCCAGCAACGAACCCCTTGGAGGTTTCGAACGCCATCATCTGTTCGATGGCATTGAGCTTGAGCTTGTCCAGCTTCGGCTGACGCTTGGCCTTGTAGTCCAGCTCACCGGAAATGGCGCGCTTGACCAGATCCAGTGCGGCGGCTTGCAGCTGTTCAGGAACAACCACGGCGTCGACGGCGCGAACCTTGAGTGCATCTTCGGCGCGGTTTTCCTTGCCGGATGCAATCCACTCGACGGCGTTATCGACACCGATCAGGCGCGGCAGGCGAACGGTGCCGCCAAAGCCCGGGTAGATACCCAGCTTGACTTCCGGCAGACCAACCTTGGCGTTGGTCGACATGACGCGATAGTCAGCCGCCATGCACATTTCGAAACCGCCACCCAGAGCGATGCCGTTGATGACGGCGACCGTAGGCACGCCCAGGTCTTCGAAATCACTGAAGATCTTGTTGGCTTCGAGGTTGCCGGCTACCAGCTCCTCATCAGACAGTTTGAAGTTATCGACGAACTCGGTGATGTCGGCACCGACGATGAACACATCCTTGCCGCTGGTAACGATCACGCCCTTGACCGAAGCATCGGCCTTGATGGCGTCGACTGCCTGGCGCAGATCGTTGAGGGTGAGGCGATTGAACTTATTGACGGACTCACCCTTGAGGTCGAAATTCAATTCGACGATGCCGCTCTCAAGAGCCTTAACCGTGATGGCTTTACCTTCGTAAATCATCAACTGATCTCCACGGTATGGAAGCTGAACGTTACGCGTCGCACGTCATCGGCCCGAAGACCGTCACCGATAGCGGCGTTGCGACGCCCGGTGAAACGACACCCACCGACACGATAAACCGGGCTGACGGCGTTTGCGTGGCAAACGCTCGATTCATACGCCCGTTTGATTTGGGTGAGCACACCTTCATGGAAAAGCGCCGCAATGTCAATCAGCAGCCCTATCCTGGCAGAGGCGCCCATCCGCGATCCGATCGATAAGCCTAGCCAACCCCAGCAATGCTGCAGCACCTGAAACCCGGTTTCGTCTCATTGCCAGCCATTCACCTGAGTGATCGTCAGCCACACGCCGATGAACCACCGGCGCCCGCTACCGTCACAAACGGATGAGGCTCCTTGTACACTCGGCGCCTGTTTCCAACTTCGTTCAGCTGCGCCAGTCCGCGGCCATTCATCAGGAGTCATGCATGTCCGCCCCTATTGCCCGCGTCGATCAAGGCCAGGATCCCTACAAGTGGCTCGAGAACCGTGACGCGCCCGAGGTGCTCGACTACCTGAAGGCAGAAAACGCCTATCTGGAAAAAACAACTGGCTGAACAGGCCGAACTTCGGGAAGCACTTTTCCTTGAAATCAAAGGCCGCATCCGCGAGACGGACCTGTCGCTGCCCTCGCCCTGGGGCCCCTGGCTGTACTACCAGCGCACCACCGCTGGCGACGAATATCCCCGTCACTACCGCTGCCCGCGCCCGGCCGATGGATCGTTCAACGTAGACGAGCACGCTGAACAGCTCTTGCTCGACCCCAACGAACTGGCCGCCGGAGGCTTCCTGTCCCTGGGCGCATTGAGTGTCAGTCAGGACCACAGCAAGCTGGCCTACAGCCTCGACACTCACGGCGATGAGATCTATCGGTTGTTCGTCAAGGACCTGACCACGGGCGAAGTGACCGCCCTGCCGTTCGACGATTGCGATGGCAGCATGACCTGGGCCAACGACCACCAGACGCTGTTCTTCGGCGAGCTCGACGAAACTCACCGCCCGCACAAGATCTACCGACATCGCCTGGGCGAAAGCAGTCGTACCGAGATCTATCACGATCCGGACGGGCGTTTTTTTGTGCATTGCTACCGCGCCAGTTCCGAGCGCCAGTTGGTCATCCTGTCCAACAGCAAGACCACCAGCGAAGCCTGGGTGCTGTCGGCCGATGAGCCCGAAGGCGACTGGACCTGCTTGGCGCCACGTCAGGATGATCATGAATACTTCCCCGACCACGGCCTGCTCGACGGGCAATGGTGCTGGTTGATCCGCAGCAATCAAGCAGGCATCAATTTCGCGCTATATCAGGCACCCGAAGGCACTCCGCAGCGCCAGCACTGGGCGGAACTGATCGGCCACCGCGATTCGGTGATGCTCGAAGACGTCAGTTTGAACGCCAGCGCAGTCACGCTAAGCCTGCGAGAAGCAGGCTTACCGATCATCGAGGTGCGCCCAGCCGCTGGCAAACCCTACCGATTGCAACTGCCGGATGCGGCCTACAGCCTGCACGTGCACAACACACTCGAATTCGACAGTCCGGTGATCCGTGTGCGCTACGAAGCGCTGAACCGCCCGGCGCAGATTCGCCAGTTGAATCTGGCCAACGGGGAGCAACAGGTGCTTAAGGAAACGCCCGTCGAGGGCCCGTTCGATGCCGATGCCTACGAGAGCCGGCGCATCTGGGCGACCGCTGCAGACGGCACGCAGGTACCGATCAGCCTGGTTGGCCGCCGCGAGCAGTTCGGCAAGCCCGCACCGCTCTATTTGTATGGTTACGGCGCCTACGGTCACAGCCTGGACCCCTGGTTTTCCCATGCGCGCCTGTCGTTGCTCGACCGCGGCTTCATCTTCGCCATCGCCCATGTGCGCGGCGGCGGCGACCTCGGCGAGGCCTGGTATCGCGCCGGTAAGCTGGAGCACAAACCGAACACCTTCAGCGATTTCATCGCCTGCGCCGAGAAGCTGATTGCCGATGGCTATACCGAACCTGCCCGACTCGCCGTCAGCGGCGGTAGCGCCGGCGGTTTGCTGATCGGCGCCGTGCTGAACCTGCGCCCGGAGCTGTTCGGTGCGGCGATTGCCGAGGTGCCCTTCGTCGACGTCCTCAACACCATGCTCAACGCCGATCTGCCGCTGACGGTGACCGAGTACGACGAATGGGGCGACCCGAACCAGCCGGACGTGCATGCACGCATCAAGGCCTACGCTCCGTATGAAAACGTGCGCGATCAGCCCTACCCGGCAGTGCTCGCCGTAGCCGGCTACAACGACAGCCGCGTGCAGTACTGGGAAGCCGCCAAATGGGTAGCCAAGCTGCGAGCCAACAAGACGGACGATAATCTGCTGCTGCTCAAGACGGAATTCGGTGCCGGGCACGGCGGCATGAGCGGTCGCTATCAAGCGCTCAAGGATGTCGCGCTGGAATACGCATTCGTGCTCAAAATATTCGAGATGGCCGCGCACTGATCAGCCACCGCCGATGCAGCCTGCGTTACCGGAGCGGCAACGGTTGCTTGCCGACTTGCGGTCGGAACGGGGACTGCGCGCCGGGGTCACTTATCACACCACTGTTTCGGAGTGATTACCCATGACCAGGACATCCTCAACCCAGGCGTCACAGAACGTGCATGGTTTGGAGCGTGCGGCATCGATTGCAGGCGGGCTGTATTTCCTAGGCAAGGGCATTAGCCGGGGTGGCCTGGGCGGGCTCTTGCAACTGGCGATGGGCGGCATGGCTCTGGCGCGGGGATTCACCGGCCACTGCGAAGCCAAGCGCGTGCTGTGCGAAGTGAACGAGCAGGCCAAAATGGCTGAAGGCAACTCTCGCAGCATGCCGCTGGAGCGCAGTGAAGCCGATGATAAACGCCTGCGTGCCAATGCCCAGGCGGCTACCGGCACCGCAGCGGTGACCGGTAACGACTCACTCAGCAACCCACCCACCGGCGTCTGATCGGGCGTCCGCTGCGCGAACGGCAAAACTGAGCCCGCCCCTATGGGAGGCGCCCCGTGGCGAAAGCGGGCCTCCTGCCCCGCCCAAAAGCCAAAGCTTCGCCCCGGGGCGGGCCTCCCACAAAGATCAAAGGCGGACCCCGCGCCCGCTCCACGCACCGACCTGCTTCTCGTAGGAGGCGCGACCCGCGGCGAAAGCGGGCCTCCGACCCACCCCAAAAGCCAAAGTTCGCCCCGAGGCGGGTCTCCTACAAAGATCAAAGGCGGACCCCGCGCTCGCTCCCACGCACCGAGCCGCTTCTCGTAGGAGGCGCGACCCGCGGCGAAAGCGGGCCTCCTGCCCATCCAAAAGCCAAAGCTTCGCCCCGGGGCGGGCCTCCTACTAAGATCAAACGCCGGCCCTGCGCTCGCTCCACGCACCGAGCCGCTTCTTGTGGAGGCGCGACCCGCGACG
>NZ_QORI02000027.1 GCF_003325755.1 Pseudomonas sp. SST3
TTCTCGCTCCGCGAACGACAAGTACCTTTCGGATATGTGGTTAGACATGAACAATGGCATCCCGCCGCGATGACGGAACCAGCGTGTGCCTACCGCTGACGATACGCCAACGGACTCAGCTGCCTTCTCACTTGTGATCCCGGTTGCTATTTGCGTCCAAAATAGCCGCTCGATCTCGCGGCGAAGTGACGGCGCACCTGGCGAACGCATTGCTTCACGCCCCGTCAACTTCTGCATCCACGCTGCTGGTCGTCCCATAAACACCTCCGATTAAAGGTGTTGCTACGACCGGTTGAATCTGCCCTGCACGCCACGGTCGCTGTGGTGGATCAAACCGTTCTGGTCGACCGGCCGGCGGGCATACAACGCCTGCTCCAGCGCATCAAGCACAAAGTCGGTACGGGCCGAGCTGGAGACGCGCCAACCAACGATGCGCCGGGCGAATACATCGATGACGAAGGCCACGTAGACGAAGCCCTGCCACGTGCTGACGTAGGTAAAATCTGACACCCAGAGCGCGTTGGGCCGCTCGGCGCGGAACTGGCGGTTGACCCTGTCCAGCGGGCACACGGAGGCCTTTCCACTGATCGTGGTCTTGACCGATTTGCCGCGTACGACGCCTTGCAGCCCCAGTCGTCGCATCAGTCGCTCCACCGTGCAGCGCGCTGCGACTACGCCTTCGCGCCTGAGCTGTCGCCAGACCTTGCGTACACCATAAACTCGGAAGTTTTCGCCCCAGACACGCTGGATATGCCCGCTCAGCACGTCGTCATGTCGCTCCCGCCGGGAGCGCCGCTCGGGAGCGATCTGGCAGCGTGCATACGCGTAGTAGGTCGATGGAGCGATCGGCAGTACCCGGCAGATCGGCTCGACTCCATAAACCGCACGATGCTCGTTGACGAACGTCTTCATGGCTTGAAGCGGCGGTCGAGCTCCGCCTGAGCAAAATACGCGGACGCCTTGCGCAGATCTCGTTGGCCTGGCGCAACTCACGCACCTCTCGTTCCAGTGTCTTGATCCGCTCGCGTTCGTCGGTGGTTTGGCCTTCACGCTTGCCGCAATCGCGCTCGGCCTGGCGCACCCAGCGGCGCAGGGTCTCAGCGGTACAACCGATCTTGGCGGCAATCGAGCAAATCGCTGCCCACTCCGACTCGTGGTCGTCTTGATGTTCCAATACCAGTCGAACAGCTCGCTCACGCACTTCCGGGGAATACTTCGTTGTTGTCTTCATAGCTCCATCCTCTCAAGAGTCGGAGCCTCCGGGAAAGCCGGGGCGGTTCATGACCTTCCCCCGATGATCAGTCGGGAACTATCCCTCCAAATTGGGTGATAGTCGAGATACAAGGGTGGGTCAGTTTTGCATCGGTACTGACAGTTCAGTGGAATGCGGCTGATGGGCGGGCATTAATTCAGGCTGGAGTGTGGCCTGTGCCAGTTGTATTGGTGTAGCCAGGGAGCCAGATGTCGTGCGCGCTGCTCAGAGCTCTCGTAGCTTCTGGCATAGGCCCATTCGCGCAAGCTGGTCTGAATGAAGCGCTCAGCCTTGCCATTGGTTCTTGGGGTATAGGGTTTGGTGCGGATGTGCCTTACGCCTGGAGCAGTGCACGACAGGCGCTGCCACCCCGCTCATCGGTATGCAAGCTGGAGAAGGCGATGCGTGAGGCATCGTCGATGGCGACATGGACAAACTCCCAGCCCGCTCCATCTGAGCCCATCAGCCGGGTTCCTGTGACTCGGTGCCCCGGCCTCCAGAAACGTGCGAGCTTCTTGATATCCAGGTGCAGCAGCTCGCCTGGGTGAGCGTACTGATAACGCCTGATCGGCGGGGCGGGCTCCAGCTCGGGGAGGCGATTGAGCCCAATTCGTTTGAGGTGGCGAGCGATGGTGCTGACCGTCAGCCCTAGCTGTGATCTCTCAGTAGGTTGTTCATCCGGGGCATTCCCGGAATTCTGGAAGTGCGACCAACCAAGCCTTCCAGGAGCCCCGGATGAACCTGCATAAACATGCCCGTCTTACACCTCGCGGTCGAGCCCTTCTTGTCCAGCGTATCGAGCAAGGTTTGCGTGTCGAAGATGCCGCGCAGGCTGCAGGCGTAAGCGTTCGAACGGCCTACAAGTGGCTCAGGCGTTTTCGGGAGGAAGGTGAGGCTGGCCTGCAAGATCGCTCATCGCGACCGGGGTTCGTAAGCGTCCAGCCAAGTCACCTTCCGAACTCCAACATTAAGGGCGATGGTGTCCGCATATTTTTAAGCGGACGCGATCGTCCTTAACGTCAGGATTCCTATGCGCCAACGAAGCTCTTACCCCAAACCGTTCAAGGCCCAGGTCGTTCAGGAATGCCTGCAACCCGGCGCGACCGTCTCCAGCGTTGCCATCAGCCATGGCATCAACGCCAACGTCATTCGCAAGTGGTTACCGCTTTACCGAGATCAGCCACCCGCAGTGTTGCCGGCTTTCATTCCGTTGAGGGCTACGCCCAAACGGCCGGCTGAAGCAGCGGTGATTATTGAGCTGCCGCTTGGCGAGCAGTCAGTCACGGTGAAATGGCCAGCTTCCGATCCTAACGGTTGCGCCCGCTTTGTCCGGGGGCTCGCCCCGTGATCCGCATCGATAGCATCTGGCTCGCCACCGAACCGATGGATATGCGCGCCGGCACCGAGACCGCATTGGCCCGTGTGATCGCGGTGTTCGGTGCGGCGAAGCCGCACTGCGCCTATCTCTTTGCCAATCGCCGTGCCAACCGCATGAAAGTCCTGGTGCATGACGGCGTGGGGATCTGGCTGGCCGCGCGGCGTTTGAACCAAGGTAAGTTTCACTGGCCAGGCATCCGCCACGGCTCGGAAGTCGAGCTCGACACCGAGCAGCTTCAGGCTTTGGTACTCGGTCTACCCTGGCAGCGGGTTGGTGCGGCCGGCGCAATCACAGTGCTGTAGCGCCTGCCATTAGCCCATCGATTCGTCGCCGCTGACTCCCCGCACTGGCACAATCGTCGGCATGACTTCCTCGCCCAGTCTCGACCAGATGACACCCGACCAGCTGCGCGCATTGGCCGCGCAGTTGATGTCTCAAGTCGATACGCTGGGCCAGCAGGTCGGCACGATGGGCAAGAAGATCCACCGCGATCAAACAGTCATCGAACAACTCACCCACGAAATCGCATGGTTCAAACGGAACAAGTTCGCCAAGCGCAGCGAGCAGCTAAGCCCAGACCAGGGCAGCCTGCTTGATGAGCTGCTCGACACCGACATCGCCGCCATCGAGGCGGAGTTGAAAGCCGTCAATCCCCCGGTTATCCCAGCCGAACCATGCCAACAGCCCAAGCGCACACCGCTGCCACCGCAATTTCCGCGTACCGTGATCCGTCACGAGCCGGAGAACACCCAGTGCGCCTGCGGTTGCCAGCTACAGCGCGTCGGCGAAGACGTCAGCGAAAAGCTGGATTACACGCCAGGCGTGTTCACCGTCGAACAGCACGTGCGTGGGAAATGGGTCCGTCGCCAGTGCGAAACACTGATCCAGGCACCCTTGCCGGCCCAGGTAATCGATAAAGGCATCCCCACCGCCGGCCTCCTGGCTCACGTGATGGTGGCCAGGTTCGCCGATCACCTGCCGCTGTACCGGCAAGAGAAAATCTTTGGCCGTGCCGGCCTAGCCATCGCTCGCTCGACGCTGGCGCAACGGGTCGGGCAAACCGGCGTGCAGCTCCAGCCGCTAGTCGATGCCCTGCGCGAAGCCGTGTTGGCCCAAGGTGTGATCCACGCCGATGAAACCCCGGTGCAGATGCTCGCGCCAGGCGAGAAGAAAACCTATCGGGCTTACGTCTCGGCCTACAGCACCACACCCTTCGCCGATCTGAAGGCCGTGGTGTACGACTTCAGCCCCAGCCGCGCCGGCGAGCATGCACGCAACTTCCTTGGTCAATGGAACGGCAAGTTGGTCTGCGACGACTTCGCCGGTTACAAGGCCAGCTTCGAGCAAGGCGTGACTGAGATCGGCTGCATGGCCCACGCCCGGCGCAAATTCTTCGACCTCCACGCCGCGAACAAAAGCCAACTGGCCGAACAGGCGCTGCACTCCATTGCCAGCCTATATGAAGTCGAACGGCAAGTGCGCGACATGAGCGACGAGGATCGCTGGCGAATACGGCAGGAAAAGTCTTCACCAATCCTCGACGCGCTGCATGACTGGATGCTAGCCCAACGTGATCGGGTGCCCAACGGATCAGCCACGGCGAAAGCCTTGGATTACAGCCTCAAACGCTGGCTGGCACTGACGCGCTACCTTGATGACGGCGCTGTGCCCATCGACAATAATCAGGTCGAGAACCAGATTCGGCCATGGGCCCTTGGACGCTCGAACTGGTTGTTTGCCGGGTCACTACTGCGCAGCGGCAAGCGGGCGGCGGCGATCATGAGTTTGATCCAGTCGGCGCGGATGAATGGGCATGATCCGTATGCCTATCTGAAGGATGTACTGACACGACTGCCGACGCAGCGGGCGAGTGAGATAGGCCAACTGCTGCCGCATCAATGGGTATCTGCCTGAATCTCGCAAGGTGAGTTCGCCGTACGCTTACCGGGGTTCTGCCCGCATGCCACTCCAGACGCTCTGCTTGATCGCCTTGTCGAGCAGCGTCGGGCACGCAAGACCTATCGACAGATAGCCGACGACTTGGGCTTGGCCGTCAGCACGATGGCGCGTCGCCTCAGAAAGCTCGGCCTGCATCGCCTGACAGAACTGGAGCCGGCACCACCGGTGCTGCGCTACGAATACGCGAAACCCGGCGATCTGCTGCACCTGGACATCAAGAAGTTGGGGCGCTTCCGCCAACCCGGCCACCGCGTGACGGGCAACCGCCAGCAGAACTCGGACGGTGCCGGCTGGGAGTTCGTCCAGGTGGCCATCGATGATGCCAGCCGAATAGCTTTCAGCTCCCTGCATCCCGATGAGCGTGGCACCAGCGCCTGCCGCGCGCTTCTTCAGGCGCTGCGCTACTACCGAGGCCTCGGTATACGGGTTACTCGCATCATGACCGACAACGGCGCGCAGGCTTGGCTTGCGCCATCTATGGACCAAACCCTACACACCGCGCACAAACGGCAAGGCCGAGCGCTTCATCCAGACCAGCTTGCGTGAGTGGGCATACGCACGCAGCTACGAAAACTCCGAGCAGCGCGCCGCCCACCTGTTGCCGTGGCTGCACCGATACAACTGGCACAGGCCTCACGCCAGCCTCGGTTACCGGCCTCCCATCAGCCGCGCTCCACTTCCACTGAAGAACGTACTGGGTTTATACAACTAGCTCGTGAGCAATTTGTCGATAGGTGTGGCGAGCCCTGCGTCGCTCAATCAGCTTTTCTAGTGCAGGCTCAGGTGTGGCGTGGGGGCAGGTGCGAGGACGCGAGGTGCGATCCATCATTCCGTTCTCTCCCTCTTCGCGGTAACGCCGAAGCCATTTGTAGGCAGTACGCACGCTTACACCGGCTGCTTGTGCTGCCTCTTTTACGCGTAATCCTTGAAGCATACGTTGGACTAAAAGAGCTCGACCTCGTGGGGTAAGACGGGCATTTTTATGCAGGTTCATCCGGGGCTCCTGGAAGGCTTGGTTGGTCGCACTTCCAGTTTTCCGGGAATGCTCCGGATGAACAACCTACCGAGAGATCACAACTAGACAGATGAATGAAGGCCACGTCGTGGGCCTTGGTCGACAGGCTGAGAAACTGCGCGACGCGCGTGCCACCGTCGTCCAGCACCTGTTCGGCCAGATAGAAGCCGAGCACCTTGGTGAATAGGTCATAGGTCGCCGACAATTCGTCGCCATACATGAGGGCGTGGTCGAAACGCACCACGCGTATGCCCTTGAGATTGCGCGGCCAGGCTTCCGGATTGACCTCCTCCACCCCCCCACTTACCCCGTGTATTCCTTGTCGGCGTAGAGCTCGAAGGAATGCCCGGACGGTGCCTGGAAGCCCACGCGGCGCCCGCAGCCCCTGAGCTCGCCGGCGGGGATGTTTTCGATCAGACAGCCATAGTTGAGTAGGTCTTCGGTGAGCCGATTCAAGCAATCCTCATCAAGCACCTTGAAACCCATAAAATCCATGCCCGGCTCGTCCGCTTCACGCAGCACCAGGGAAAACTTGTCCACTTCGGCCCAGGCTTTCAGATAGACGCGTCCGTAGTCATCACGGTCCACTTCGATCAGGCCGAGCAGGTCGCGGTAATGAACCAGGGCACTCTCTAGATTGAGCACGCGCAGTTGGATGTGGCCAGGTCGCATAACACCTTTTTTCATAACGACGCCTCTTGTTTCATCTTGTTGTTTTTGTTGGCCTCGCCATTCCGGCGAAGGCATTCGATGCTCAGATCGGATTGCGGAAACACCTGGCATGCCGGTGCCAAGCCCTGGCTTGCCATTTCGGGCGCCTTCGCTTTTCACCAGCCACGTGACGCCCATTAGAAGGTGACGCCGCGGCCCGCCAGCTATGGATGGTCTGAATAATCGTGACGCTTCTGACGATGTCAACGCTATGTCCAGAATAGGACGGCAAAGCCCGGAGGCAGTCAAAAAAGCATGACTACTTCCGACCATCCTTAACCTGTGTCCACAGCTGCTAGGCAAGATCAGTTTGCCTGTCTGTTTCGGAGGGGCGCACATGCAGATTACCGTGCAAAAATGCGTGTCGGTGCAGCGCGAAAGGTACAAGCGTGCGGTTTTTAACCGTCACCGCGCGCGTGGCCAGGCGCTCGACAAACGCATGGTCATGCGAGACAAAAAGCATGGCTTGTGGTAACCGTTCCAGATACTCGATTAGCCGCTCACGGGACGACTCATCCAGCCCCGAGGTAGGCTCGTCGAGAAGCAACACCTCCGGCCGCATCGCCAATACAGCGGCTAGAGCCACCAGTCTTTTCTCCCCTCCGGACAGTTTACGCGTGACACGACAGGCAAAGCCGGCAAGCCCCAGCTCGGCAAGCGTGGTGTGCGCTATTGATATCGCCTCCGTGCGACTGTAGCCAAGGTTGACCGGGCCGAACGCGACGTCTTCGAGCACAGTCGGACAAAAAAGCTGATCATCCGAATCTTGAAACAACAGACCAACACGGCCGCGTATTTCACGGAACGACGACTCATCGGCTGTCTCGACACCAAAAATGGTGATCCGCCCCCTCGCGGGAGGATGCAGTCCCACTAATAAATGAAGCAGGGTCGTCTTACCTGCCCCGTTATGCCCTAGTAAGGCGACACGCTCACCAGCATGCAGGCTAAAAGCGACCTCGCTCAGCACATTGCGCCCCTCATGGTCTGCTGCAATGCCTCGCAACGATAATAGCGGCTGGCTCATAAGAAGTGCTCGCAGTAAGTCAGGCCAATCAGAAAAATCGATACCATGCCGAGAGCGACGGTATCGCAACGCTGCCATCTATCCATAGTGAACAAAGGCAACTGCCCAGTGAACCCACGGCATTTCATGGCGGCTAGAACTCGTTGAGAACGTTCGAAGCTGCGCACCAACAGCATGCCCAGTAACCAGCCGAACGAGCGCCAGGTATGACGATCGCCGCGCGGGACAAACCCTCGCGCCTGCATTGCCCGACGAATACGGTGATGCTCTTCCTGAAACACACCGATATAACGCACTGATAACAAGAAAAGCTGTACGAGGACCTGGGGCATGCCCAACTTGGCCATGGCATGCCCCAGGGATTCGGGCTCCAAGGTGCCGACCAGCGCCAGGGCAGTAAAGGTAACTGCGTTCGCTTTGAGAATAATGGTCAGCGCCAGCAGAAAACCCTCCCATGAGGCCGTCCATCCGGCATACCCGAACATCGGAATGCCTGGAGTCGAGAACGGGAGCATGACCAGCATCAACAGCATGAAACCCTCAAGTGCGCAAATCCGTCGCAGCAATGAGCGCAAGTCGAGCCGGGCGATCCAGACAAACACCCAGGCGCAACCGAGCGCCACTGCCACCACGCCAAGGCTATGCAGACTGGCTGTCGTCAAGGCGAAGAGCGCAGTGACAACGACACGTAAACGGGGGTCCATCCTATCGAGCCGGCTGCCAGGCTGGCTCGCGGCAGACAAGCTGACGAAGCTCATCGATCAGCTCCCAGCATACGAGGCCGCCAGTGCAGCAACAGCCCTGCCAAGCCAACGATGTAGCCCAAGCCGCCAAGAATGTCTTGCAAACGCAGGCGCTCCTGGAAACCGAAGAGTTGTTCACGCAAAGGCGTTATCTGACGGGCAACGGCACGCTCGATCAGCGATTCTAGCTGCGCCCTGCCGTACGCTTCACCTGTGGGGGCGATCACGGATGCCTCGGAGCCATTGGTCCCATAACTTTCGAAATTGCCGACCAGTTCAGCCGCGGAGATACTCCATTGAGCCTGGTGACCGTCGCCAGTCTGGGCAGTAATTCGGTAATCCTGGCGCCTATCGGGGGTTAGGCTAAACACGCCTTCCCCATCAGTCTGCGCGCGATCAACTACAAGTCCATCGGAATTCTCCAAAAACACCTCAGCGCCACGTGCCTTGACGCCACCGGCAAAATAAGCCTTGCCGGAAACCCTGCCTTCCTCGGCAAAGGCAAACACCTTGAGCTGATGCGCCGCGAGCGGGCTGCTGATAATAAGCAGCAACAAGCCAAACGTGATTTCTCTAGTCATAGCGAACCTGTCGCAAGCTCAACAGCTCTGGGGCGACGCGATCGACGAAACCGAGCGCGAACCCCGTGATCACTGACTCCACAACCAGCAGTGGTAGAAAACACCACAAAGATCACCTTCGCGGCCGGTAGCAGTTCCGGCCCGGATAGTCCGATGCTCAAACACAGCAGCAGTCCGGTGCCGGCGACGCCGATGGCGCCCGCTGCCATCCCCAACCAGATGGCGCTACGTGGGGTAGCGCGATGCAGCATAGGGCGCAACAGAAAGGCACAGAGCAGCGCAGGTAGCGCCATGTTCATCGCATTGACACCCAGTGCCACGATGCCCCCAAAACCAAAGAATAACGCCTGCAACAGCAATGCGACAACAATAGCGGGTACTGCCGACCAGCCAAGCACGATCCCCATCAGCCCATTGAGCAGTAGATGCACGCTGCTCGCTCCGACGGGGACGCTGATCAGAGACGCGACAAAGAAAGCGGCCGACAGGAAGGCTGTCTGCGGTACCCGCTCGGGCGGAAGACGGCGTAGCGCAATGCTCAACAGGGTGACGCTGACAACTGCGCCCGTCAGCAACACCGGCGTGGCAAGGATACCCTCGGGGATATGGGCCATGAAACATCTCCATTAATGCATGTCGGTGGCTTGCACCCAGATGAGCGCGCCGTATTCGACTTCGACGTCATCTCCCGCTGGATTTGGTATTGGCGTCTCACCTGGTAGCAATGCCGCAAAGGCCCACCAGCCCGCTCGCGGCATGGCATAGCTGAATATACCGTTGGCATCTGCCCGGATGATCTGAGTGACAAAGGGATCGGCAGGCACAGTGAACGATCCATCGTTACGCCATTCGACCTCAACCGTGGCAAAGGGCACCGGCTCCCCGTCACGGGTGACCGTCCCTTGGAACAGATTGCCCGCCCAAAGACCATACGGCCGAACCAAGGGATTGATTTCCACCGGGAACCCGACGGCACCGTCCCAGTTCCCCTCACCACCGAACGCGGCTACTACTACTTTTGTATAGTGGATAATCATCACATCTTCCGCAGGCTCCCAATACGGGGCGGGCTCGAGATAAAAGATGTGATCGCCAGGCTGGTCGATGGCGTAGTGAGCGCTGAAAAATTGCTTGCCCTCTTCTATCCGGGGTATGAGCGCATCACTGAGATCTTGCTTGCCTTGAGGACCCATGACTCCGAAACGAACGGGCCTGCCCATATTCATGCGCGGTCCGCCCATCATCGGGTGGGTAAATTGGATGTCTAAACTCAGATTTCCTTCGGTCTTGTCCTCAACGACGGCTCTGCTCGGAATCAGTTCCTGAAAATGCGCCAGGCAAAGACCCGGTATGGTTAGAAGAACCGCCAGTACTGAAGCGCGTTTCGTTCGCGGTAGAATCGCCATCTATGCTCACTCCTTGCCGAATGAATGGTGATGGCCTTAACCATCATTGGTAACAACGCAGCCGATCAGACGGTCGGGTGTACGTGTACGTGCGGGTGCGTGCTGCTGGCTGAGTCGCCAATTCCATTACCGTGACCGAACTGTTCGAGCGTCACCGGGAGCAGATAGAGCTGGCCGTGCCGCACTCCAGGTCGGGCGATCACCGAGTCGGCAAAGGTGCGGATGTGGTCGGTAGCTCCACTAAGCAACATCGTCTCCAAGCAATGATCGTGATCCAGCTGGACTCGCAGCGTGGAGACAGTGATCTCGTGGTGGAGGTGCTGAGCGCGAGCCAGCCGGTTGGCCAGTTCCCGTTCTTTATGGCTGTAGACGTAGGTAACAGCACCGACCGAATGGCCACCGGCAGATTGCTCAAGTTCACTGGCCTCGAGCCTATTGCGGATCAGGTCGCGAATCGCCTCGGAGCGGTTTCCATAACCGTAACGGTGCAGGAAAACGTCGAAGAGGTCGGCCAGATCATCGTCCAGCGAAACGGTAAAGCGTTGCATATGCAGTTCTCCGGAAAAGCGCGAGGGGGGACTCACGCAAAGGTCCGCGTACAAGGATGGCGTCCGGGCGATAGTTCTCGGAAGGCCTAGCGGTGAGCAGCAAGGCCAGATTGGCCCCGCCTTCAAGGGCCGTCATCGCGGCAGAGTCTCTCTGCGCCTGGAAGGTGTGCCTCGACGCAAGACAACTGGCATCGGTTTGCCCGCCGTTTGGCGAGAAGCGCGGAACCTGACTAGCCATACCGAGCGACCGGAATAGCCCAGCCGCCTGCCTGTGAAAAAGGCACCTGCTGCTTTCTAGGTATTCCGCTGCCGCCAAAGTAAGTAGTCTGGAAACTGGACTCACATCGAGCGCCATCCTCCATTCGGGCAAACAGCCACCCGAGCCCTGGGCGCTCGAACGCCCTTCATACACATTGTATTGTGCATGTGATTTAGCGGATGTCTGCGCCGATCTACCCTGCGTGCCCATTAGCGAACCTATATTTTTATTTGGGGCTGAAGGACGTGGTCTCACACGAATTATTAATAAATGAGAACACATCTTAGATTTGTTTTAGCAGCAAACCGTGCTTTGTCAAGCGCACGATCCGTTCTGCTCCTCACCATGACGCACACAACAGGCAGAACACCAGACAGAGGACGCACCCAAATTGCGCTTGACCGATCGGACGATCACAACTACTTTTTTCTAAGAGCGGCTCTTACGTTACGAGAATACGAGGCACCCGCTCTTCTTTCACCCGAACTACCGAGCAGCCGTTCGCTTGGCGGCTAATACAATAAGAAAAAGGAAACGGAAGATGAGCGATCATGCATCCACGAGCATAGTCAACGACCAGGACTGCCCGCTTCCACCAGACGCAACAGAACTACATTGGGGCAGCGACGCCGTTGCCTGGGCACTGCGCGTGCTGCCTCTCGATTACATTGCCCTCAATCCTGGGGCCAGCTATCGCGGCCTCCATGATAGCTTGGTCAACCTGCTGGGCGACCATGCGCCGCGGATGTTGGTCTGTCTGCATGAGGAACATGCCGTCGCGCTCGCGCATGGTTATGCCAAGGTTACCGAGCGGCCCATGGCTGTGGCGTTACATAGCAACGTCGGGCTGATGCACGGCAGCATGGCTATCTATAACGCTTGGTGTGACCGCGCGCCCATTATCATTTTGGGGGCCACCGGCCCCGTCGACGCCAACCGCCGCCGCCCCTGGATCGACTGGATCCACACGTCCCAGGATCAGGCGGCCTTAGTGCGCCCGTTCATCAAGTGGGACGACCAGCCAGCCTCTATCGGCGCGGCGCTGGAAAGCATGCTCCGTGCCTGGCAAACAGCCTGTCGCCGGCCCTATGGTCCAGTTTACATTTGCCTCGATGTCGGCTTGCAGGAGCAAGCCCTGAGCGAGCCGCCGAAACTTCCTGACCCCCAACGCTTTCTCCCGGGCGAACCGCCAGTACCGTCGTCCAGAGCCCTAGATGAAGCGGCACGAATGTTGCTGAACGCCCGCAACCCCTTGATTCTCGCCGGGCGTGTGTCACGGGACGCTGACGACTGGCAGCGTCGAGTTGAGCTTGCCGAACGTCTCGGCGCCCGAGTGCTGAGCGACCTCAAGGTCGCCGCGGCTTTCCCGACAGAACATCCTCTGCATGCCCTGCCGCCCGCGCTCCGTCTAGGCTCGGATGCGGTAGAACTGCTGGCTACGGCCGATGTAATTCTCAGCCTGGACTGGCTCGACCTGGGGGGCACGCTGTATACCGTCTGGCCAGATGGCAAGCCCTCTGCGCGGATTATCCATGCGTCCCTAGATGACTACGCGATCAATGGCTGGGCCATGAATCACCAGCGGATGGCGCCCGTTGACCTGGCACTCGATGGCGCCCCGGATGCGGCGGTGTCGGCGCTGATTGAGCGGCTATCGGCGCAGGCCCCAGCGATCAAACCACGGGAGCGCGGGTCAATCCCGGCGCCTGCCTCGGCGGCAGCACATAGCGCAAGCGCGCTGGATCTGAACGCGCTGGCCCAAACACTCTCGAATGTGCTCAATGACAGGCTGACCACCTACCTGCGTCTGCCCTTGGGTTGGCCGGGCGCCGCCTGTCGATTCCGCCACCCGCTCGATTACCTCGGCTATGACGGCGGGGCAGGTATCGGATCTGGCCCGGGCATGGCTATCGGCTCCGCCTTGGCGCTGAAGGGCAGCGGTCGGTTACCGGTCGCGGTACTCGGTGATGGCGATCTGATGATGGGTGCAAATGCGCTCTGGACGGCCGCACGGCACGGCATTCCGCTCCTCATCGTAGTGGCCAACAACCGAGCCTATTACAACGACGTCGCGCACCAGGAAGCCGTCGCCATCGAGCGCAACCGCCCGGTGGAAAACAAATGGGTGGGTCAGCGGCTGGACGAACCCGCTATCGACCTGGCGGCGGTCGCCCGCGCGCAAGGCTTCGAAGCCGAAGGCCCGATCACGGACATAGAGACCTTGCGCATGGCTGTGATCCGTGCCATTGCGGCAGTCGAACGTGGCGTACCCGCCCTGCTGGACGTGGTGGTTGAAGCAGGTTACGTCGGCGGCGTCGTTGACTTCAAGACCGACAATCAAAGCGTTACGCACCAGCGAGGACAAGCCAAATGACGTCCGCAGCCAACGACCTGACCCCCGATCAGGTGCAACCGAGCAATCGGGGACTCTACTATGGCGGCCAATGGCACTCAGCGCTGACCGACCGCAGACTTGAGGTGATCAACCCAGCCGATGGCAGCAGCTTGGGCGAAGTGGAAGAAGCCGGAGCCGAAGACATCGGGCGTGCAGTAAGCGCTGCGCGCCAGGCCCAGCCGCAATGGCGCGCCCTCGCACCGACTCAGCGGGCCGCAGCCGTTCGACTGCTGGCTCAAAAGGTCCGCGACCATGCAGACGAACTTGCCTTGCTCGACGCGCTCGATTGCGGCAACCCGCGGGCAGCGATGATCGGCGACATGCACACGGGCGCGCACCTCCTTGATTACTTTGCCGGCCTGGCGACCGAACTGAAGGGAGAAACCGTTCCCACCGCGGCAGGTCAGCTGAACTATGTGATCCGCGAGCCACTAGGCGTCGTAGCCAGAATCGTACCCTTCAACCATCCGGCCATGTTCGTCTGTGCCAAGATCGCCGCCCCCCTCGTCGCTGGCAACAGCGTAATCATCAAGCCCAGCGAGCACACACCACTTTCAGCGCTCAGGCTGGCGGAGCTGTTCGACGGCCTCCTGCCGGCCGGTGTGCTCAACGTCATCAATGGCAAGGCCGAAGCAGGCGCGGCGCTCGCGGAACATCCGGACGTCGAATCCATCAGCCTGGTCGGCAGTGTTCCCACCGGTCGCGCCGTCGCGCGTGCCGCCGCCAGTACGCTGAAAAGCACCCTGCTGGAGCTCGGCGGAAAGAACGCCATGCTGATTTTTCCCGATGCGAATCTCGAGAAGGCGGCTGCGAGTGCCGTTCATGGCATGAATTTTGGCTGGACGGCAGGACAGTCGTGCGGCTCCACCAGCCGCCTCTATGTTCATGAGTCGGTCTACGAGGAGGTGCTGCAGACGGTGATACGCCAAACCGATGCCATCAGCCTGGGGTTACCCGCCCGGATGGGCACGGAGATGGGGTGTCTGTCCAACCTAGCCCAGTACGACAAGGTTATGAGCTACATCGCCATCGGCCAAGCCGAAGGCGCCCGCCTGGTCAGTGGCGGTTGCCGACCGGGCGACAGCGAACTGGCCAAGGGCTTTTTTGTACGCCCCACCGTGTTCGCCGACGTCACGTCCTCCATGCGAATTGCGCGGGAGGAAATCTTTGGGCCTGTCCTCTCGGTCATTCGCTGGAGCGACAAGGAGGACTTGGTCGCGGAGGTGAATGATCTGGAATTGGGACTCACCGCCTCGATATGGACGCAGGACCTGGCAACTGCCCACTCAACCGCCAGCCAGCTCGAGGCCGGCTATATCTGGATCAACGGGGCCAGCGCGCACATCCCCGGCGCGCCTTTCGGTGGGTACAAGCAGTCAGGCCTGGGACGTGAGGAGTGCATGGGGGAACTGCTCGCGTTCACTCAGGCGAAGAACATCAACCTGACCCTGGAGCCCTGAACCATGACTGCTGCCCTGGCGCTCAGCAATATCTCCAAGACCTTTCATACCGATAATGGCGAGCAGGTCCAAGCGCTCGCACCAGCAAGCCTCGATATCCAGCAAGGCGAGTTCGTCTCCATTATCGGCCCCAGCGGCTGCGGTAAGTCGACCCTGTTCAATATCATCGGTGGCATGGTGATGAGCGACACCGGCTCGGTGCGGGTAGACGGGCAGTCAGTCACCGGCACGCACAAGGATATCGGCATGGTGTTTCAGGAGGAGTCGACCTTTCCTTGGCGAACCGTGCTTGACAACGTGGCCTTCCCCCTTGAAGTAGCAGGCATCAGCCGCGCCGAGCGGGAAGAGAAGGCTCGCCATTTCATTCAGCTCGTCGGC
This sequence comes from Pseudomonas sp. SST3, assembly GCF_003325755.1. The sequence continues at coordinate 15,113 of NZ_QORI02000027.1, forward strand.
CTCAAGGGTTTCGAAGGCCGTTACCCGCACCAGCTGTCAGGCGGCATGCGTCAGCGAACTTCAATCGCACGCACGCTCGCGTCGGAGCCTCGTATCCTGTTGATGGACGAACCGTTCGGTGCCCTCGACGAGCAGACCCGCCTCTTACTTGGAGACAAACTGCTGCAGATATGCAGCGAGCTGAATCAGACGACCGTACTGATAACTCACAACATCACCGAGGCTGTGCAACTGAGCGATAAAGTGGTGGTGATGTCGTATCGGCCCGGAACTATCAAACAGGTTGTCGATATCGACTTGCCCAGGCCAAGAGGCTCTGAGCTAATCGCAACCGATGAATTCGGCCGCTATGTAGGCCGCATTTGGGAAGATCTTCGGGAGGAAGCAGCCCGTGGCATGATAGCAACTGGCGAAGTCTGATACCCATTTCGTTACAACAATAAAAACAGTACGGACAGGAGAACACTATGAAAGAACGACTGGTCACCTTCGTCGCCTTTGTGATCGCCGCGTTGGCACCGACCCTCGCTTCTGCAGCCACGGACAAAGTCGCTGTCGCCATTGGCCAGCGAGGCCTCTGGGACACACTGGTCATCTACCAGGGGATCGAGGAAGGCCTCTTCGCCGAGGAAAACCTCGAGGTGGACGTTACCTGGACCAAAGGCGGCGCCGAGACCCTGCAGGCGGTAACCACACGCAGCGTGGACATGGGCTTTGTCAATGGCATGCTCGGCGTGCTGGGTGCGTATCGGCGCGGGGCGCCAGTGCGCATCATCGGCGCGCAGATGACCGGAGCCAACGACTTGTTCTGGTATGCTCGCGCAGACAGCGATCTCGAAAGTTTCGCGGATGCTGCCGGTAAGCGGATCGGCTACTCGCGACCAGGCTCTTCTAGCCAACTCGTTTTGCTGGCGCTGCTGGACAATGCTAGGGTCCAGGCGAAACCGATTTCATCTGGTGGCATTCCCGATAACCGCATTCAGGTCATGTCCGGGCAGCTGGACGTGGGCTGGTCGGTACCGCCTTTCAACCTGGATCTGGTGAAAAAGGGGGAGCTTAAAATCGTCGCCAAGGGTAGCGATATTCCCGCCCTCGCGGACCAAACGGTGCGGACAAACATATCCAACACGCGGTTCCTGACCGAACGCCGTGATGTCGCGAAACGCTTCATGCGCGCATACATGCGTGCAGTCGATTGGATGTATCAAAACCAAGAGGCTGCGATCAAGCGATTTGCCGAGTTCAATAACCTAGACATGGACATTGCGCGCGAAGCCGCCGCCTTCTATCCCAAGAAAACGCTCCTATCGGTCCCCGTTAAGGGGCTGGAGCGCACGATGAAGGAGGCCATTGAACACGGGGCGCTGCGGGAATCATTGACCGCCAATGAAATCGAGGAGCTCATCGATTATGTCCATGACCCACGTTGAGCCCATGCCTATCCGAACGCCCCGGCGGCAAATAGGGCCGAAGGCTACCAGCTTTGGCCTACTCGTCGCACTTTGCCTTGTCTTGGAATTGCTCGCAGCCTTGAACGTTACGTCGCCTTCGATCATCGCCGCGCCTAGCGAGGTCATCCTCTCCCTTGGGCGGCTATTCATCGAGGACGCCCTCGCGCTCGCGGTCCTGGTTACGCTGCTGCAGGCGCTGGCGGCGACCCTAGCAGCGATGCTGGTGGGACTACCTTTGGGCTACGCGCTGTTTCGCTACGAATTCCTCGGCAATGCCTACAGAGGCTGGCTCGCCGCCATGTTCTCGGCGCCGTTAGTGCTTCTCTACCCGATTTTCCTCGTGGTGATCGGGCGCAACTATGGCACCACCATCGCCATGGGGTTTATTACCGGAATGATCCCGATTGCTATCTATGTCTGCGAAGCACTACGGACTGCGCCCCAGACGTTGCTGAACGTGGGTAAGTCCTTCCACCTGAACGGGCGCCAACAATTCCTTCTCATTCAATTGCCTGCTGCCGTACCGGCCGCCTTCACAGGACTGCGCCTGGGCCTGATTTACGCCTTGGTGAATGTCATCGGAATCGAATTTCTGATCGACTTCGGTGGCTTGGGGCGCTTGGTTTCGGCCATGTTCTTCCGCTACGACGTGCCCGGCATGTATGCGGGGATCGTCTTCATCGTCCTGATCAGCCTCGTGCTACTGACTGCTCTTAAAAAGGTTGAGAAATGCCTAAGACCGCTCTAAGCCGCCTATCCGTCTGGCGGATTCGCTCATTACAGCTGACGACCCTGATTGCGTTTCTCGCGGGCTGGGAGTTGCTGGCGCATTCAGGGCTACTCTATGAGGGTGTCATCCCAAGTACAGGGAAGATCGTCTTGGCCCTTTGGGATGAGATAAACAGCCCAACCTTCTATGGTCATCTTGGGGTGACGCTGCTGGAAATCAGTGTCGGTTTCATTATTGCGACCTTTGCCGGCGTTGTCTGCGGTGTCGCACTCGGCAGCCGGTGCGTTGTCGCTCAGGTGGCCGACCCCTACTTATCCTCGCTGGCAACCGCGCCCAAGATTATATTTTTACCCATCGTTATGCTGATGTTCGGCATCGGGCCGGAATCGAAAATGGCGATCGGGGCGCTCTCTGGATTCTTTCCCATTGCGCTCAGCACCATGGCTGGCACCCTCACCGTGCGCCCAGTATTGGTGAATGTCGGGCGAGCCTTCAACCTGAGCCCCAGGCAGATGCTCACCAAGATTTACATGCCCTCGCTAGTGGGGCCGATCATTCGAGGAATGCGGCTGGGCCTGGGGGTGACGGTTATCGGAGTGCTGCTGGGTGAAATCAAGCTAGCAAACATCGGCCTTGGCTTCCTAGCTATCGAGTATTACAATAACTTTCTCATTGAACAGATGTATGCGATCTTAATTGTTATATTCCTCTTGGCCATTCTATTCAACAGGGCCATGACAGCCATTAGCAACCGCTATGACCGGAATTGAGCTGAGCTTCTACGGAAAAAACTGAACGAGCAAAAGCATCATTCAATCTACTATGCCGGACAGGGCGCTCGCCTCAGCCTGCCGGCAAGCCCGGCCTCGCTTGGATGCGCACGGAGACATTCGGTGGGACGAACGCGGCTAACTGAGCGGTCACATGGATGCTGCGTCCATGCGCCAGAACTTGGAGCGGCGCATTTAGCAGCAGCCCCCTCCCGTCACCTCATATATGTCAGAGCTGTGGCTCGGCTGCACGGTGTAACCGCCGCGGTTTTTTTGGCCGTACTCCTTGTCTACCCTTGTTCTGCTTTTCCTGTTAGGACCAGCTTTTGCAATTCATTGAAAGAATAAGCACAGATGGGCTCCCCCTGCCCCGTCGGCAATGGGCGACCTTCACTATCTCTTTAGCCGTGGCCATCGCGGTTCTGGAAAGCACGACTGTCAGCGTCGCGCTTCCCACCATAGCCCGTGAATTGGGGGCCACTGCGGCGAGTTCGGTTTGGATAGTGAATGCCTACCAGCTGGCAGTAATGGTGGCGCTACTTCCGCTCGCATCATTGGGCGATATCATCGGCTATCGCCGGGTCTTTTGTTTGGGGCTGCTGGTATTCACTTCGGCCTCGCTTGCTTGCGCAGCAGCCGACTCACTGCCTGTACTGATTGGCGCCCGCGTCGTGCAAGGGCTCGGCGCCGCCGGCATCATGAGTGTCATTGGAGCACTGGTCCGTTTCACTCAGCCACGCCATCGGCTTGGCCGAGGGATTGCCGCGAATGCATTGGTCTCAGGCGGCTCTGCCGCGCTGGGACCCACTGTTGCCGGCGCTATTCTGCTAATAGCGGATTGGCCTTGGTTATTCGCGTTTAACGTGCCATTGGGCCTTGCTGCGCTAGTAATCGGCATTAAGACGCTCCCCCATACGCCTCGCTCCGCCCACCGCTTCGATGTTGTCAGCGCGCTACTGACTGCCTTTACCTTTGGCCTGCTCATTACTGGTCTGGACGGCTTGGGGCACGGCGGGGACTTGCGACTGATCCTCTTGGAACTCGCATTTTCCGGACTGTTTGGCTATCTCCTCGTACGCCGGCAATTGTCAGTACCCGCGCCCCTATTGCCAGTGGACCTTCTGCGGATCCCGGTATTTGCGCTCTCAATTTCCACGTCGGTGTGTGCCTTTGCAGCTTCGATGCTGGTTTTCGTGTTTCTCCCGTTTCATCTGCAGAATGTCCTGCAAAAGACGCCGGTCGAAACCGGTTTTCTCATGACCTCATGGCCGCTCATGCTGATGATCGCAGCGCCGGTGGTTGGACGGTTGGCCGACCGCCATCCTGCGGGCCTGCTTGGCAGCACGGGCTTGCTGATTCTGACTCTCGGGCTAGGCCTGCTGGCAATCCTTCCCCCCGATCCCACGAATATTGAAATTGTCTGGCGCATGGCAGTCTGCGGGCTGGGATTCGCGCTTTTTCAGTCTCCCAACAATCGCGCCATCATTAGCGCAGCGCCCGTGAACAGAACGGGTGGCGCCAGTGGCATGCTGGGGACGGCGCGTCTGCTTGGGCAGACCCTGGGCGCGGTAACGGTCGCGCTGGTTTTTAACCTCAGTGCAGGCTATGAGAGCAGGGTGCCGCTAGCAATCGCGGCATGCTTTGCCCTTGGCGCTGGCTGCATCAGCAGCTTGCGCCTGAGGACGGCTTCGGTTAATGAGCCCAAGTAAATATCTGGTTGAGTGGCCGGTTACGGTTGTGGATTCAACCGGTCGACGCAACAGCGTGGGTAAAAAACTCGGCGGGAGTCGAGGACCCCAGAGTCTTTCTGGGGCGCTCGTTCAACCGCCGAGCGACTTCATCCAGTTCGCCCTGCGAGTAGAGCGAAAGATCAGTTCCCTTCCGGAAGTACTGCTTTTTCCTCGATCCCAGGTCAAGGAGCGGTAGAGTTCCTGAGGCAGCTCCCGAGCGTTTTTAATCAGCGCATCGACCACTGTCTGGGTATCTTTTCGTAAGCGATCCATAAACCCCACCTCCCACCGGCGGGTTTTGCGTTTTACAGTGACGTCGTTGATTGGCCGTTCCACGGCAGCAGCGCTTCGTAGTCTTCGGCGCTGGTGGCCCCCGGCAGGCGTTCGAGGATGTGCCGCAGATAGGCGTAGGGCTCCTGGCCGTTGGCCTTGGCGGTTTCGATCAGGCTGTAAATCTGCGCGCTCGCCGTGGCGCCTTTGGGTGTATCGCTGAACAGCCAATTCTTGCGGCCGATGACGAAGGGGCGGATCGCGCGCTCGGCGGCGTTGTTATCGATGGGCAGGTGGCCGGCTTCGATGTAGCGCTCCAGCCGGCTCCAGTTGCTGGCCAGGTAATTTATGGCTTTTCCCAGAGCGTTCTGCGTGGTTATCTGGGGCCGGGTTTTCTCAAGCCAGCTTTTCAGTTGGGCCAGGATCGGCTGGCTGTGCTGCTGACGACCCTCGTGGCGTTGTTCGGCGCTCGCCTCCTTGAGGTCGCGTTCGATACCATACAGCTTGTTGACCAGGCTCAGCGCCACATCGGCCCGCCCGGTCTTGCCCTTGGGCTGCACCTTTTGCGCTTCGACGAACTTGCGCCGCGCATGCGCCCAGCAGGCCAGACGTTCGACGCCCGCTTGTGCGGCCACGGCGTTGTAGCCGGCATAGTCGTCGGTCATCAAGTAGCCGCGATAGCCTGCGAGCAGGCGCAGCGGTACTTCCTGCGCACGGCTGGAGGAGTAGTCGAAGAGGATCACAGGTCTGTCCGGTGGGCCACCGGTTTGCACCCACATCCATGATTGACTGCTCGGATCACGGCCTGGCTCTTTCTGCACTTGCAGGCGGGTTTTGTCGCAGTGCAGCACTGGGTAGTCCAACAGCGTGTCACGCATCAGATTGAGCACGGGCTGCAGCTGTTCGCCGCACTGGATCATCCAGCGCGCCAGGGTCTGGCGGGAAACGTCGATGCCATGGCGGCTCAGCATCTTCTCGAAGCGGTACAGCGGGATACCGTCGGTGTACTTGGTTGTCAGCAGCATCGCCAGCACGCTGGGGCTGGCCAGGCTTTTCTCGATCAGTTGAGCCGGCTTGTCGGCAGTGACCGGCGACGTCTCGCACATTTTGCAGGCATAGGTTTTGCGGATGTGTCTGATCACCCGGACCCGCATCGGGATGATCTCCAGCTGTTCGCTGGTCTCTTCGCCGATGGCCTGCTTACGGCAGCCGCATTCGCAGGTCAGTTCGTGCTCGGGAAGTTCATGAACGATCTCGACGCGCGGCAGTTCAGCTGGCAGCGACTTACGCTTGCCGCGGCGCTGGGTCGGCGCGACAACTTCTTCCTGGGCCTCATCAGCAAGCGCTTCAGGCACGGCTTCGGCCAGTTGCTCAGCCTCGTTGAACATCGCCAGCTGCGGCGAATCGGGATCGGTGGTCTGCTCGGATTTGCGGCCAAAGAGACGCTGGATCAAAAGCGCGTTTTGTTCGCGCAGTCGCTCGATTTGCCCGTCCTTCTTTGATACCTGCGCATTCGCCGACAACAAAAGCTGTTTCAGCAAAACGGGATCGTCGGGAAGGGTTTCGGGCATGGAAATCATGCCGTGGATTATACCGGCTCAGGTCACGAAGCGCGGCGTCAAAACCTGATGCGGACGGTTGCGCCAGAGGTCAAAACCATCCAGGAGCCAGTTCAGCTCCTCAACCGTCAGCACTATCGCCTCGTCGTGATCATCCGGCGCAGTTTTGAATCGCTCGGCCTCCAGACGTTTGAGCCACAGACAGAAGCCGTTGCGCTCCCAGTACAAAATCTTAACCCGATTGCGCGCACGGTTGAGGAAGACGAACAGCACCGGATCAAACACCGCCACTTTGATATCTAGCTCGACCAGGGCAGCCAGGCCGTCGATGGATTTTCGAAAGTCGACTGGCTTGGGGTAGAGGTAGACTTTTTCGACTTTCGCGTCGGGGCGCATCATGGCAGCTCGCTCCATTGAAAACGGGAGTCCAGCTTCGGATGGTGGTTACTTCATGTGAAGGTGGGGTTTATGGAGCGCTTACATCTTTTCCAGCCACCTTTACCAGCATCACATAGCGGCTGTGGCGCTCTACCAGCGTGGCAATCTGACTGTTTTTGCTGCCACACAACAGGTACCTTCCCAATGCCCCCTCGACCATGGCCGGCCGTTCGCTGATGGAACGCGTATCGCTGATGCGGCGGTGATTCGCGGCTTTCTCGGTGTGATGGCGCGAGCGGCGCATGGCACGGCTGCGGCGCAAATGCTCCAGTAATTCCTTCTACAATGCGCCACGGGCTTGAATGAAGAGGCTGCGATAAATGGTCTCGTATGACGCCTGTTTGGCCGAGTCCGGGTATGTGCGCTTCAACCATCCAGCGATCTGCTCGGGCGACCACTGGATCTGAAGCTTCCCCGCAATAAGCTGCGCCAACTCCGGGAACTGGGCAAGCTTGCGACGCTTGGGGCGACGGGCCCTTTCCCATGCTGCCTGTTCCTAAGCGAACGGGCATTACACCTTGCCGGGGGATACCCAGTTGTGCGGCAGCAGCTCGGCCAGGGTGCTGGCCTTCTGCGTCGGCAGGCGCGTCAGCACATCCTTCAAATAGGCATACGGGTCATGCCCATTCATCCGTGCCGACTGGATCAGGCTCATGATCGCCGCCGCCCGCGGCGTTTTTCAAGGTCGTTGTCGCGTCGACCGTATTCTTATGCGGCCTGTTGCAGGTGCGGTTGCTCCCGTTCTGGATTGAGCGTGACCGCCCCGATAGGCGTCCAGTTTCTTGTGTTGCCTGACCAGCGCCACGGCATGCGGGTTTTGGCTCGCTGATACAGCGCATGACGGCTCGCCAGTACTTGGTGATCCAGGCCGCGATGACGCTCTGTCGGTGTTACGAAGCGGATGCGGCTGTGCCGATGTTCATGGTTGTACCAATGAATGAATTTCTGACCCAGACCCGTGCAGCCTCCAGGTCGGCAAAGCCGTTCTGCGGCCACTGCGGGCAGTATTTCAGTGTTCTGAACAGCGATTCCGAGTACGGGTTGTCGTCGCTGACCCTCGGCCGGCTGTGCGACGGAGTAACGCCCAGGTCATACATCTTTTGCAGCATGGTGACCGATCTCATCGGCGCGCCATTGTCTGAGTGCAGCACAGGGTAGCCAGCAGTGCTCGCTGAGTACGCTGCGTTGCAGCAGGCCGGCGGCCAGCTCGCCGCTTTCCTGTTGGTAGACCTCCCAGCCCACGGCCTTGCGGCTGTAGATGTCCTCGATCAGGTACAGGTAGTAATACTGTCCACGCACCGGCGAGGGCAGGTAAGTGATGTCCCATGACCACAGCTGATTGGGACCTGTCGCCACATGGCTGGTCGGCGCGGCAGGCTTGTGCGGCGGCAGGCTGCTACCCCGACGATTCTGCTGGTCGGCGGCATGCAGCACGCGATAGAAGGTCGCTTCCGAGGCCAGATACTGGCCCTAATCCGCCAACCGCGGCACGATCTGACTCGGCGGCAGGTGGGCGTGCTCCTCCTGGCTGTTGCACACGGCCAGGATGGCTTCACGCTCGTCCTGACTCAGCGCATTGGCCGGCGTGGGGCGTACCGTGGTGGTTCGCGCATCGGCGTGCATGACGTCCTCTTCTGTCCAGCGTTCAATCGTGCGCAGTGATACACCCATTTCCTCGCAGGCCACGCCTTTGCCGGCACCCGCTTTAACTGCCTCACCCAGCCACTCAACGAATTGCTGCCGTTCTGGCAACGAGGTCAATTGCCCTCGCTGTCGTCTCCCCAGTAGGCATTGAGCTTTTTTCGCAGCACCAGTATGGCCGCCGTTTCAGCCAGGGCCTTGTCCTTGCGCCGCAGTTCACGCTCCAGCTCGCGGATACGTTTCTTGTCGGACTTGGCCTGTTCCCGTTCTGTCTGTCGTTGCGCCTTGGCCGGTTGCTGGCCGCTGATACAGGCCTGACGCCAGGCGCTGACCTGCTCGGGATATAAACCCTTACGGCGGCAGTACTCGCTCAACTCAATTTCCGATAGCGCAGCGGTTTCCAGCACCATGGCGAACTTGGCTTCGGCCGGCCAGTTATCGGGCAGCTTATTGTTTCCTGGCACGGGGGCTCCTTCTGCCTTGGCCTGTTTGCGCCAAGCATACAGGCTCATTTCGGAGATCCTCTCCCTGCCGCGCCAGCTCGGCTACGGACATGTTCGTCGGGGGAAGCAATTTCTTCAGCAGGGCAGCTTTTCGCTCAGCAGAATAACGCAGCATTACACAGCTCTTTTCCGCCCCCGGGGTTCGGTTTGGGTGAATCCGGTCACGCGACAACTAGCCTGACACCGGGGGATAGTGGGCGCAAAGGTATCCATAGCAACACTTAACTCAGGGCCATTCGTACCATGACGACAATAAGCGCATAGGTACTGACCTCGCTTGAGTTGAACTTTACATACAGCCCTGTGGGCAAACAACTGACCTCTGTCTGGCGACCGCCGACTGGCATGAACAAAAGAGCTTCGCCATGGCGGCACCAAGCACAAGGCTACTGACTGAAGCGCATGGAGAAGTCGACGGCTTTCAGATCTTTGGTCAACGAGCCCACTGAAATGAAATCCACGCCCACCATTGCGTAGTCGGCCAGATTGCCCGCGTTCACCCCACCCGAAACCTCCAGTAGCAGCGCCCCTTGGTTGATCGTCAGGGCTTCACGGACCATCGCCGGTGTGAAGTTATCCAACAGCGCCATATCAGCTCCCGCCTGAATGGCCTCACGCAGCTCATCCATCGTCTCTACCTCGACCTCCAGCTTGGCGTAGCTCGATTGGCGCCGTGCGGTTTCGATCGTCTTGGTCAAGGAGCCGCACGCTTGGATGTGGTTTTCCTTTACGAGAAAGCATTCGGCGAGCGTGATCCGATGATTCACGCAGCCACCACAGGCGGTGGCATATTTCTGTGCAGCTCGTAAGCCCGGTAGCGTCTTGCGCGTGTCAAGCAATCTTACGCCGGTCCCAAGGGCGTCCAGTACGTCTACGTAACGCCTCGCCGCCGTCGCAACGCCCGACAACATCTGAATGAAATTAAGCGCAGTGCGTTCGCCTTGCAACAAAGCGGAGGCGGGCCCTGAAAAACGACAAAAAACCTGTTCAGACTGCAAGAAGTCGCCGTCCTTAACCTCCCAATCTATGGAGATTGAAGGATCTAGTTGCTGAAAGACTTCCTCAAACCAGTCCCGACCACAGAAGATCGCCTGCTCTCTACAGATTAGGTGCCCGCTTGCCATATGCCCGTCCGGGATCAGGCCCGCCGTGATGTCGCCTGCCGCGATATCCTCATGTAAAGCGCGCCGCACGTCTTCACGCACGACCAGTTTTGATACACGCATGGTTATAGCCTCGTGTTATTTCAATGAGCGGATCACGCGACTGTACGCGATCAGTAGAATGGGTCGTAGTGGATCTGGCTTGGCGGCACCTGACAGGCCTGCAGCATCCTCGCGGTCGCCTGGACCATCGGAGGCGGGCCAGCCAGGTAACATTCAAACTCGGGTAGCCGTTCACCTAAACGCGCTTCCACGATGTCGTGAATAAAGCCGACGGCGCCATCCCATCCAGGGGACACTTCGGGCACAGAAATAGCGGGACAATGGTTCAGGCGTTCGGCAAAGTCCGGCAGCGCCTGAAGCTCGGTGACGCCACAAAGGTCCTCCGGAGTCCGCCCGCCAAAGAAGAAATGGACCTTTCGGTCGACCATCGCCGGACTGGTGGCGACACCTCGCGCGATTGATAACATCGGCGATATCCCCGAACCGCCCGCGATACACAGCACATCGCGAGGCACCTCGTTTCTGAGGAAAGCTAGCCCATACGGCCCATCGATCCAGGCGCGTTCACCGGGATGCAGACGTGCAAAAATGCCCTCCGAGACCTGTCCACCCGGCTTGCGGCGAATCCAAAAATCCCAAGTACCATCCTCATTCGGCAGGTTGCTCATCGAATAAGCCCGCGGTCCCAGCCCATCCTCGAGGCTTAGCATTGCGTATTGGCCGGGAAGGAATCGGGCCGGTCCCGGCGCTTTGAAGCGGAACTCGGTTATATCGGCAGTAATCTCACGACGCGCCTGCAGAGTTGCGGAGAAGCGACCCGGCACCGGTCCTGGTAGGTACCGTGGGTCGGTACGCATCTTTACCACCAGATCGGTCTTGGCCCGGCATTGGCAGGCGAGTTTACGTCCCTTTTTTATATCACGCTCTGTAAGAGCCGGCGCCTGCGGCCAAAGCTCCTCGACCTCCCCTTCCAGGAGTTCGAACTTACAACTGCCGCAACCGCCCGAATTGCATTCGTATGCCAGGCCGAGCCCTGCATTAAGGCCGGCTCGAAGAATGCAGTCGTGCTGATCAGTCTGCTTGAATTTTTCGCCGGTGTTATCAATAGAGATGTTAGGCATCGCTACTCCTTGGGCCACACGTCAGCTGGGCCGTGCTCGTTATTGCTATTCGGTAATCAATTGATCAAGCCGAGGAAACGAAGACAGTTGTCCCTCGTCAGCGCAGTCTTGTCCGCCTCACTAATGCCAAGACCTTCCAGGCGGCGTCCGGGATAAGACTCACGGATAACAAAGGGATAGTCGGTACCGATCATCAGGCGGCTTGCGCCATAGACGTCCAGCAGATAGGCGATGGCGCGCTCGCTGTAAACCAAGGTGTCGTACCAAAACGATCTGGCCTGCTGCACGGGTGACAGATGCATAGCCTCGCGTAACGCGACGCTGACCTCCCAGCCATGCTGCAAGCGTGGCAGAGTCATCGGAAAGGCTCCTCCGCCATGACTGAAGGCAACCCTGAGCCGCGGGAATCGTTCGGTAACCCCGTTGGCGAGGAAGGATACGATGCCGATGCTGTTCTCGTTCGGGAAGGCCACCAGCGGCTCCATGAGCGGCAACCCGTATAGCCGGTCCCGATTCGGGTGCAAGGCGTGTACGAACAGACACATGTCTTCTTCCTGCAGCGCCTCGAAGAACGGGTCGAAGCGACGGTCCCCCATCGCGACGCCGTTGACATTGCTTCCCACCTCGATGCCGACTAGCCCAAACTCGTACTTGAGCGAACGGACCTCACGTGCGGCACGCTCGGGGTCCTGAAGGGGAACCATTCCCAGGCCATAAAAGCGATCAGGGGCGTGACCCACCAGCTCGGCAATGGTTCCGTTCATATAACGACAAAAAGCAACCGCGTCCTCTACATCGAACCAGTAGGACAGCAGCTCCGGCATCGGTGACAGCACCTGACGTTCGATCCCTTCATCCGCCATCTCCGTCACGCGCCTGGCCCCGTCCCAGGCGTTTTCGCTCACCTCCCTGAAAGGCTTGCCACGAATCATCACGGTTCGGTGGTGACCTTCGCAGCACTGCATGCACGGCCAGCTGTGATTCGGGTCTCGACCAAGATAAGCGGGGAAATCCGCCGGCACGACATGGGTGTGGCAATCGATCATCTTAACTAGCTCCGGTTAGGTCTTGAGCTGACCTGCGTTCAGGTTGATATAGACCTTTCCATCCTCGACGCTGACGGGGTATGTCTTCAGAGGGAGAACGCAAGGAAAGTCGACGGCCTCCCCGGTCCGAATGTCGAATGTGCCGCCGTGAAAAGGGCACTCGATTATAAAATCGTCATCGACATCACCCTCGGAAAGGCTCGCCTCCCCGTGGGTGCAGGTATTGTCGGTGGCGAAAAACTTGTCCTTTACCCGATACACCGCTACAGGCGGAAGGCCCGGGGGGGCGATCTGAAAGATCTGATTGTTACCCAACGCATTGGTGTCGCAGACAAAAAAGTGCGCCATGTTTAACGAGTCAGTCATGTTACCTTCTACTCCTGTGCTGGTCAGGCGAGTCCATAGACAGTTACCAACATTACACCTGCGACGTTGCAACCGTTCCCACAACGACCTTGGTCGTAAAAATTTCATCCGCGCGAATAAAGACGTAACTCATCATCAGCACGAACAGCGGCGTCGTGGCAGCCAGCGGTGCTACGACGACAAGATCGGCATGCTGCATCGCTACATACAAGAGCACGGGTCCCAAGCTTGAGAAGAGTCCAGCCAGACCGAAATACCCCAGCTCCTTCTGGGTGCAACGGATCCGCGCAAAGCCATTGGTTGCTCCGATATAGAGACTGGCAAAAAACCAAGACGCGCTTGTGGTTACCGCCGAAGCGGTCACCGCATCGGAACCGATGTCGATCCCTATCTTTCTGAAGACCATCGAAACGCCATAAGACAGCGAGGCAATCAACGGCAGCAACAGATAGCGGCGCGGTACAGAAGACAGGCTTCCACTATTGCCCTGCCCGCCCTGCGAGCCCACAAGCACGCTTCCAGCAATAACCATCACCGCTCCAATCAGGCCCAAGTAACTCAGCCGCTCGCCCAGAAAGGCGGTCGCCAAGGCAACCGAAACCATTGGGTGCGTCAGGGTCAATGGAGTGGTTATGTTCGAGCCCAGTCTTGCCATTCCCATAAATTGGAATAAACGCCCTAGCAAAGGCGCGAACAACCCGGCCAAGACGAAGTAACGCCATTCCCACCACTGGTCGAATTGCCAGCCATACGACAGCAAACTCCAGCCCCAGAGAAACACCGCGTTGATAAGCAACGTTAGCCATAGCGCCGTCTCACTCGAAGCGCTTTTCACGCCAATGCGGACCAATACGAAGGTAAAGGCGAACATCAGCGCGGACAGCAGTGCCAGGCTGATCGCAAATATCTCTTCGCCACCGCCCGTCACAAAAGCATCCCTGTTACAACCGCAACCATCGTCCCAACAAGGCCATCAGCACTATCTTTCACCCCCGGTGACCTCTGAAATACGCATGCCGCGTTTACCCGTGTCGATCACCTCGCCAGTAATGTAGGAGGCATCAGGAGAAGCAAGGAAAGCGATCGCTGCCGCCTGTTCGTGAACCGAAGCAGGACGGTCGAACAGACCTTCCCTTGTCACGTAGTCATAGAACTGTTGATTCCATCGCTTTTCCTGGTCGGTCAATTCACGAGCCAGACGCGGCGTAGGTCGCTCTTTAACCGCGGTGTTGCCCGGCGCTACGCAATTCACCCGGATATTGTAGTCGGCCAGTTCCACTGCAAGCGCTGTGGTGAGCCCGACTACACCGGCTTTCGAGGCTGAATAGGGAATCCGGAAGATACCCATAGTCGCATTCGACCCGACGTTGACGATGCTACCCCCGTTAGCCTGCATGTATGGCACAACCGCGCGGCAACACCAGATTGGCGGCCAGAATGAGCGCTCTACCTCGGCCTTGATCTCGTCTTCGCTGTAGTGCCAGAAAGGCTTCTTCCAGATAGTCCCTCCCACGTTGTTTACCAGGACATCGATGCGGCCAAAGGCAGCCTCCGCCTGGGCCATCACACTTTGTGCCCCAGCGTAGGTTGCCAGGTCGGCAATTGCCACTGCAGCTTCGTGGCCGGCCTCACGCATGTCTTCTGCAGCAGCATGGGTGGGGGCAGCTGACTTGTCTGCCATTACTACCTGGGCGCCTTCCTGTGCTAGACGCCATGCCGTTGCCAAACCTATCCCTTGTCCAGCCCCAGTGACCACCGCAACTTTACCGACAAATCGTCTGCAATTGTGCTCGTTCACAACTTTCCCCTCACATTGGTTGGTACTGTTGCAGCCAGCTGTGCTGGCTTCTTATTCGCTGAATTCTTCGACATTTGGCCGAGCGCCCCACATACAGAACGAAGAAGGCTTCATTTCGAATTGCCGGGGTACGTGGCCGGCCTCGTCGGTGATTCGCTTCACGCCTGACGAGTATTCATAAACGCGCCGGTCTGGCCCGAGGAAATAAATGAACATCGCTGTGGAAGTTGGATGACGACCGGGACCGAAGACAATCGGAACATTTTGCTCTTGTAGGAAGTACCATGAGCGCATGACGTCATCGACACTCTCAACTTGGAAGTTGACGTGCTGTATGCCGACTTTCTCCGAGGGGAATAACGCGATTTTGTGGTGAACTTCATCAATGCGGAGCAGTGCCCCGTCGCCGATCCGGTCGCTGACCCGTGCACTTAGCAAACCGGTCCAAAATTGCAGTTCACGCTCGATATTACGGCTATGCAAACCGAAATGCCCGAATTCGGTTATCCCTGCATCTCGCGCCGGGAAATAACGCACGCCGGTCTGATGTGGCCGATAGACCAGCTCGATCTGGTTATCGTTAGGATCTTTAAATGTAATAAATGCCTCTACACAGCGCTCGTCGCATTCAGCTTCGCTTCCCCTGTGAACTCCGACCCCATGCTCAGCCAACTCTTGCTCGGCAGCTTTTAATTGATCTAGATGCCGTAATTCAAACGCAGACGCGTCGTAATCCGCATCACCCTTGATGTAGCACAAGTTGAAAGCGCTACTGTCTCCACGCAGGTAAGCGTGGGTTGCTGTTTTTTCTCTCAGTTCCAAGCCAAGAATTCCAGTGGCGAAACGCACCATTTCATCCAGATCATGGCAGCCAAGGCGTAGATAGCATATATCGTGCAATAGAATCATTGTTTAATCTCCACTGCCTTTTTTTTCAGTTTTATACAAACCCGCCGCCAGTCCCTGTCAGCCCTGAAGCGTTGATCGATCAACGGCAAAAAGCGCTTGGCCATTAGATAGCTTCCAGCGACCAGCAGAGCGACCACACCAGCCATGTCCCAGGCGGATATCGACAGCAGTCCGGCACCAATAAGCGCAACACGGACCCAGCGATTGAGGTCCCCGTGGTACCACCCTTCTGCGGCAGCCGCGAGAATGAGCACACCCACGCTCACCTTGGCGATATCGAACAAGGCGGCTTCCCAGCTACCGATCAGCAGCAGCCCTGGGTTGTAGACAAAGGCAAAAGGCAGCAGAAAGGCAACAACGCCTATCTTCGCGGCCGTCAGGGAGACCGCCATCGGGCGCTCATCGGCAATTGTGCTGGCGACATAGGCCGACACCGCCACGGGCGGGGTGATATAAGAGGCTACCGCGTAGAAAACCAAGAACAGGTGGGCCTGCATAACGGTGAGACCGGCTTCGACAAGCGCTGGTGCGACCATTACAGCCACTAGCGAGTAAACCGCAACCACAGGCATACCCATCCCGCAAATGATTGTCACCAGGGCAGCCATCAGTAGCGCCAGCAGCAGGTTCGCCTGGGCAATTCCGAAGATCAATGCCGCCAGTTTCGAGGCAAGTCCGGTGACGTTCAGTCCCAGCATCAGGATGCCCGCGCCGGCTACGGCAGCGATCAGCGGCGCCAGCGCGGTGCAGACTTCAACGCATCCCTGAATGAACTTGCTTGGTGTAATGCGTGACGACAAACTCCAACTCGCCACAATCACCGATAACAAGCCAATCGTCGCCGCCAGCGCCGGGTATACCCCGCAAGCATGTAGTAGACAAGGATGCCATGGCACGACGAAGACCCAGCCAGTGCGTACGACCGTCCATAACGTTGGGATCAGGCCGCTATCGATTTTGCCAACGTCGTGACGACACGAAAAGCAGTGGACCTGCGTATAGATCGCCGCATAGTAAAGCAGCGCAGAGGCGATAATGGAGACCATGATCGAACCGTATTCAATGCCGGTAAACTCTACCATCAGAAACACCACGGCACCCATCACCGGCGGCAGCAGCGCCCCACCGGTCGCGGCAACAGCCTCTACCGCGCCAGCATAGCGGCCCGGATATCCAGCGCGCTTCATCATTGGAATGGTGATGGAACCGGTTGTCATCACATCAGCCGCCGGGCTGCCGGAAATCATGCCGAACAGCCCGCTAGAGGTTACCGACACCTTGGCCGAGCCACCCGAGGCTCTGCCTGCAAGCAATGCCGCCAAATTGAAGAAGAATTCACCACCACCGCTTTTTTCAAGAAACTTGCCAAAAGTGACGAACAAGAAGGCATACACCGCAGCCACTTGCACCGGTGCCGAGAACAGGCCGCCATCGTGAGGCGAGACCATGAGGCCCTCGAGCAGGTAATCCCATTCCAGGCCGCGGTGGCCAAAGAAACCCGGCAAGTGCTGGCCGAACAGGCAATAGGCGATCACGAGCCAAACCACCACGGAGATACCCGGCCCGACACAGCGGCGCAGCAACTCCAAGGTAAGCACCAGATACAGCCCTGCTGCCGCCAGGTCTAAGGGCAAAAACTCGCTCAGCCCGCTGATCCACTCGTGATAGCGGTCCATCTGGGAAATGAGATACAGCCCACCAACCAAGCTCAATCCAGACAGGACGTAGTCGCCGATGGTGCTGCGATGCACGTCCGGCGCATAGCTAACCGCCAGGAACGAGATCACATACATCGGCACGACGAAGACGATGGCCAGCTCCAGCCGGCCAAACTCGCCAGCCAGTGCATACCAGACTTCGAAGATTGTCAGCGGTACCGCCAACAGGGCAAAAATTGCATATTTAGTTCGCCCCAGGGGCAGTTTGTTACCCATCTGGAACAAAAGCCAGAATGCCCTTTTGATAATCTGCATGGGATGCCTCTTTCGGCTAAGGCAGCCAATCGCTAGTTCTATACACCGGCTGGCCAGCATCGCTTGCGGGCCAACCGGCTCTACTGGCCGAATGACTGTCGGTTTTTTTAATTAGAATTCGAGCTGAGCGCGGGCTTGCACAAAGCTCGGCTTATCGCCGTCAAAAGGTCCACCGTCCAGCTTCAACACGTTACCGTATTCCATGGAGAAGCGCAGGCGTTGCTGCGGGAACCAATTTACCCCCAAAATCAGCATGTCCATTTCGCCTCCATCGATACTGCCGTCGCTCAGATCGAGCGTGCTGTAACCCGCCGCCAGCTGCCAGGCGCCGATGCCCCCTTGGCTGAGACCTTTTGCTGGAGTGGTCGCTCCAAATACGTTGTTTTTGGAGTCATAGGCTCGCGCCTCACCTGTAAGCATATAGCCGGCCATTACATACCCCCCAGTAAACACTGGCTCCTCTCCATTGGCAGCACCCCCGTTGATCGAGTCGTGTTTCTGCCGCAGGTATTCAGACCAGAGTTCGAAAGGGCCATTTTGGTAAAGGCCATGCACCCCCACGGCAGTGAAACCGTCCGAGATAAACCCGCCCGTATCGATCGGACGGAACGAACTGATATCGGTTTGAGGGCGCGCGCGCAGGCGTTTTGCATCAGAGTCATTTGAGGACTGATGACGCATGGAAACTCCAAGGCTCAGGACGTGCTGTTTTTCTTGAATCGGGTTTATATTGAATTGAGTGGCCACGTCCACTGCGTCGTCCCTGTTGACATCCGTGGCACGGCTACCAAGCGGGTCCTGAGCCACAGCGAAACTCCAGCGCCAATTGGAACCGATCAAATCTTCACGTATCCCTACGCGCCGTGCCCCAGCGCCAAGCATGGCGGTTGGAGGAGTTAGTTCCATGAACAACTTATATTTGCCGCTTTGCTGACTCTCTAAGCCGAAGGGCTGGAACTGATTGCCAAGAAGTATATTTAGCTCTTTGCCGGCTGGCTTAAAACCGTGATAGCCGATTTTTGCATCTTTGACACCGCCCTCGCCGTCGCCCGTGAAGTCATACTGGAACACATAGGACCAGTCCCTGTACATGGTCCCGCTGGCTTCCAGACGGACATCCCGAAACGCGGAACCGCTACCCATAGGGGACTCGTCGGCGTCATACCAAGCCGTATCCAACAGAAGACGGCCACCAAGTCGGAAGGTGAAGTTTCCGTCCTCGGTCGCCAGTTGCATGCGGCCACCGCGTTCTTCGATTTTGACGCTATGGGGATTAGGCTTATTGCTTTCCTTCAGGGCCTCGGCTTCCGCCTTGAGCCCTTCCAATGCCTGCTCAAGAGCCCGTACTCGATCAGCGAGCTCTTGCTCGGCTGGCGCCGCTTGTATGGACCCTGTCGCCAACAAGCAGCCGAAGGCGAGCGCCGTGGTGGCACGCGAGCCAAGGGGATTGGTGCCTTTGCGGGGGGTGTTAGTGCTCATGATCAGTTCCTATTATCTTTGTTATTGAAAAGTCATCTTATTTCAGTTTGCCGGCAGCTTGACGCCATCATCCTTTAGGAAAAGACGGGCCACTGGACTTTCTTTTGTAGCTATTCCTCAATCGCCGGTGCGGCTGGCATGGTTGAACAGAAGCGATCGTGCCCGCTGACAAGGCGGCGCTCCTATTATTTGATCAAGCCGACCTCACGATAAAACGCCTCAGCCCCCGGGTGCAGTTTCAGGTCGCCAAGATCTGCCAGGCGTTCACGACTCGCAAGGGACAATGCCGGATGCAGCGAGCGGTAATGTTCCATCTGGTCGTACATGGACTTGGCTAATTTGTAGGCATCATCGAAGCTGGCTTCCGGGCCGGCCACAATGACGAAACTTGTAAAAGGTACGTGCAGGTCTTCCTTCTGAAAGCTGTAAGAACCGGCAGGAATCACGCCGGTCTTCACGCCCAGCTCCTTGGCAACGTGCTCAGCAAGCTCTTTGGAAAGCGGGACAAAAGCGATATCCAACACGCTTCCCAACTCAACGATGGCACCTGCTGGGGTCGCCCCGCCGGTGATGACCACATCCAGACGCCCATCGCGCATCAGGTCATTGGACGCACCTGTCGGTTGTGCCACTAAGCTGCTGCCCCAACTTTCGATATCTTGCATGGTGACGTCGTAGTACGACAACAGCGCACGAACATGCTCGCGGGCCCACAAATTGCCCGGCTGGTTGACCGAGACCCGCATAGGGACTTTATTCCTGATCAAATCATCGAAGCTCTTGACGCCGTGCTCGTCGAGAAATTCTTTTCGAGCGTAGACCGCGAGGGCGAAGACGTCAGGGGCACCGTTCGCCACGCCGGTGATGATGCCTTCCTTGTATTTCTCTCTGAAGGGGGCCCGCCCTTCATAAGCCATTGCCGGTTCAACCAGACTTTCCAGGGCGAAGGGACGGCGACCGTTACGCAGGTACTCCAGCGCTCCTGCCGGGTTTCCGGGCTCATAGATTATGCTGGAGCCGGGGTAACTTCGACGCACAGCATCAATTACCCCCTCACCGAACACCGAAACCTGCCCACCGGAGGAATACCCGGCGATGGTCACATTAACGGGCCCGTCTTTCACTTCCGGCGTGGCGGCGGCGGACACCCCTGCACTCACAAACGCGGCCATTGCTGACGCCAGCAACAGCTGGTGTCTGACTTTACGAGTAAGCCGTAGAACGGTGGCTAACATGATCATTCTCCATTGTTTTTGTTTTTCAGTTAGTTTCGCGCTTCATCATTCACTACTTCTGAGGAAGTCCGCTCCAGGGCGGTTATCAACCAGCCTCTCTTTCTGCTACTGACGCGCTCGCGGTCCTGCGTCCTGCGAACCGCCATATCCCTTCCTTCTTAAACAAGGAACGTCAGGTTTGGCATTGCTTCGTCGTTATTCAGCAACATAACCTTCTTGCGGTGGATACGGAAACCGTTGGGTTCCTTTTTTAGCCGATATAAGCATTTCCCAAACCAGATGTTCTGGATCCCCACACGCATTTCGCCAAGTACAAAGGAGGCGGAAACGTCCAATTCGTCACCCTCAACCTTCAGCGGAACGATGCCAGAGACAGTGCGGACAAGCTTGGCGCGTGGCCGATAGGCATGGGCGGTCTTATCTTTCAGACGCATCATCCGCTCGGCCAGGTTCCGACGGTTATCGTAGATTATTGCGATGCCGGTGGTGGGATCTTGGTCATCGTCATTACAGGGCACCCAGTAAAGAATGTCGTCGTCGTCAGTCCAGAGCGACATCCAGGTATCATATTCATGCTCATCCATCAGGGCGGCTTCATAGGCGAGGAAGCGCTCAAGACGGAGCTGAGTCTCAATATCTAGGATGCCGGTGCCCAATGCCTCGGGGCTCGCTTCTACAATTTGTCTTGCCATTATTTTCTCTCCACGTTGGATGTCGCCGCCGCCTCAACGAGCGGTCATTAGCCGCTTCCATTCCTGCATCTGCGCACGTTGGGTGATTTCGTCACTGATGCAGCCCGCCACGCTACTGTCCTCGTCAACCTGCTCACGCCGAATGCCTCGGCCCAGCAGGATCCAAGGTTCAGCATCGGCTAGCAGACCTCGCTGGGTCCGCTCGAAGATTTCAGCGTCGTCCGGCGAGCCGGCGGCGGCCGGGCCGTAGAACGCCTCGTGAGCGCGCAGGCGCTTTTCATTGATGCTCTGGCCGACACCCTTGAGGAACACCGGGTACATAAGCACCTCGGTCTCGCCGGGGCTGATCGGAATCACCACCCGGACATGGTCGTGGATGAGCTGGAGATTAGGGAAAATGCCTAGATGAGGATCGCCATGCCAGGCAATTAGTTCTTGGGCGCGCTCCTGGCCATAGGCAGCGACCATGTCTTCTACATACTTGCGGCCTTCGTCCGTGTGGTTAAGCTCTTCAATGGCCGCTACCCCGTGGGGACGGCGCTGTTCGCGGAAATCCAGGCAGGCATGCCCATGTGGAAAGCCCCGGGTACGACTCTTCGAGGCATCGGCAAACGGATCCTCCAAATGTATTGCCCCGACAGCCGACCCTGTTGTGCTCTCGCGCTTACTAAAGATCTTGAACACCGACATATGAACATAATGTGGGTGATAGCCATCCATGCCGACTTGCTTCCAGTTGCCACGGTACATAGTTTTGTTTACGACCCCGGGCTTGACCTCCAACTCGCCCGTCGGCGAGGAATCGACCATGATGTCAAAGTATTGCTTAGTCGGTCCCAGGTACTCATCAAGCGACATGCCGTGCTCAGCCAGGCTGGCAAACACGAAGCCGCGGTAACTCCCAATGCGCGCCACCTTTGCCAAGCTGTACTGCTCAGGCTTGAAATCTTCATCGTAGGCTTCCGGCCCAGTGACGCCAACAAGGTCGCCGGTCGTATCGTAGGTCCAGCCGTGATACCAGCACTGAAAGCGTTTCGCATTGCCGCGCGCGGCTTCACATACCTGCGCCCCTCGATGGCGGCAGCGGTTGATCAATAGCTGTACTTCACCTTTTTCGTTACGGGTTGCAATGATCGGATAGCGACCGAGCTGGATACGCTTGAAATCACCGAAGTTCGGGATTTCGCTTTCATGTAGCGCAAAAAGCCAGGTGCGATGAAAGATACGCTCCATCTCATCCTGAAATATTTGCTCGTCCGTGAAGATCGCGCTATGTACGCGATCCTCTTGGACCAGGGCACCGTAATCACGACTGGATGCAATCAGGGTTGTCATTTTAGTTGCCTCTTGTTGGTTGCATGCCGCTTACGGCAAGTAAAATCTTAATTATTCGCTCAGGAAATCATTGACCAATTCGTTGAAACGAGCGGCATGTTCGATCTGAGTCCAGTGACCACAACGACCGAACATATGGAGTTGCGCCCGTTCGATCAGCTCAAACAGCCTTTTCGAGGTCACCGGTGGAACGATCCGGTCTTCGCGGCCATGCAGGATCAGTGTTTCCTTATCAATTGCCCGAATGTCGGCTTCCGGGCTTGCCAGGGCGTCGACCCAGCGTTGACGGGGGGCGGGGAACATCTGCGAAAAAGCTTCCTGGTAGCCTGGGCGAATGCTTGCACCATAACGCAACTCGGCCAGTTCATTGCTGATCAATGCCTTGTCATACGCGAAGCTGTCCATCAGACGGCGCATGCCTTCGACGGAGGGCGTGTAACCCCAGACTTCGTCCAAGCCAGGAGTAAGTTCGAACTGCACACCAGCTGCGCCCATCAACACTAAGCGTCTTACCCGGTGCGGATATCGGATGGCCATTGCCAGCGCCAATGCCCCTCCGTAGGAGTTGCCAACCACATCAGCCTGCTCAATACCCAAGGCGTCAAGGAAATCGATGCCGTGCTTGACCCAGGTGTCGAGGTTGTACTGAATGCCTTTAGGACGTTCCGTATAGCCGAAACCCACCATATCAGGCGCCACGACGCGACGTACCTGCGCCAATACCTGAATATTCAGTCGCCAGTTTGCCCATGCCGTGACGCCGGGTCCCGAGCCATGCAAGAGCAGAAGCGGAGTGCCGCTGCCCTGTCCGGCGTCGTGATAATTGGTATTGATGCCGCCTGCGTCGATCTCCAGCCCGATTTCAGGATTTTCCTTGCTCATTTTCCCTCTCCGTCACGCTTGGCCATCGACTGTCCCGCTGCGCCCCAATGAGTCTTCGGCATTTCCTGTATCAGTACACGTACCGCTTCCGGCTTGACCGATAGGGTTTGAATGACGGTTGCGGTCAAATCTCGAATCAGTTGTTCCTTCAGTTCGGCGGAGCGACCTTCGACAATACTGACTTGTAATAAAGGCATGGCTGTTCACCTTTTTATTGTAGTTACTCGAAACGCATCGACACAGAACCGAGCCCTTGATAACGGACGGTGATGCTGTCGCCGGGCGCTGTAGAAATGGCAGCTGTAATGCCGCCGGTCATGATGAACGTGCCGGCCGGAATGTACTCGTCGCGCTCGGCCAGCAGGTTGGCCAGCATGGCCACGCTAGACGCCGGGTGCCCTAGAACGGCGGCACCGGCACCGACCTCGACGACCTGTCCATTTTTCTCCACTACCACGCCCAAAGTGCGAAGGTCCAGATCGGCAACGTCTGCCATTTGACCGCCGACAACGAAACGCGTCGAGGAGGCGTTATCAGCTACAACGCTGATAAGATCGAATTGGAAATTTTCGTAGCGCGAGTCGATGACTTCGACTGTCGGAACTACGAAGTCGGTAGCTGCCAGCACTTGACCAACGTGGCAGCCTGGGCCGCGCAGTGGCGCCTTGGTGACGAAGGCTATCTCAGCTTCGATCTTCGGATGGATCAGCTTTGAGCAGTCGATCACGCCGCCATCATCCACGCTGAAGTAGTCGGCGAGAAAGCCATAGATTGGGGTTTCCACGCCCATCTGAGCCATCTTCGCCCAAGACGTTAGCCCCATCTTCATTCCGACAATCCTGCTGCCACGCGCTTCCTTGCGTCGCCGGATTTCCCATTGCACGTCATAAGCGTCGGCAAAAGTCATGTCCGGCAGCTCTTTGGTCACCTTGCAGACCTCGCGGGCATCCAGCTCCGCACTTTCGAGGTGATCGGCAAGCGCTGCAACTTGCTCGGCACTCAGGGTACGGCTCATACGCTTTGCTCCTTCCGGGCTGCGAGAAGATCCAGGGCAACGTCAACGATCATGTCTTCCTGACCGCCGACCATGCGCCGCCGCCCCAGCTCCACGAGAATGTCCACGGTCTTCAGGCCGTACTTCTGCGCGGCCACTTCCGAGTGCCGCAGAAAACTGGAATAGACGCCGGCATACCCCAGCGCCAGCGTCTCGCGATCTACGCGCACCGGCCGGTCCTGAAGTGGCCGGACGATGTCGTCGGCTGCATCCATGAGGGTATAAAGGTCGGTGCCGTGTTCCCACCCCAGGCGCTCGGCGGCCGCAATGAAAACTTCAAGCGGTGCGTTACCCGCACCCGCCCCCATTCCGGCCAGGCTGGCGTCGATCCGATCGCAGCCCTCTTCTACCGCGACGATCGAGTTCGCCACGCCGAGCGACAGGTTATGATGGGCATGCATGCCAGTTTCGGTTTCTGGCTTGAGCACATCCTTTAGCGCACGGAAGCGTGCCCGAACATCGTTCATGTTCAGCGCACCGCCAGAATCGACGACATAGATGCACGTGGCTCCGTAGCCTTCCATCAATTTAGCCTGCTGTGCCAGGTGCTCAGGCTCGGTCATGTGGCTCATCATCAAGAAACCTACGGCGTTCATACCGAGCTCACGGGCGTATTCGATATGCTGCTTCGAGACATCAGCCTCGGTGCAGTGAGTCGCTACGCGGACGATGCGTGCGCCAGCGTTATAGGCGGCTTTCAGGTCATGTACCGTACCGATGCCAGGCAACAGAAGGGTGGCGATCTGAGCATTACTAATGACATCGTTCACCGCCTCGATCCATTCGAGGTCAGTATGGGCACCGAAGCCATAATTGAAACTCGACCCTTGCAGGCCGTCGCCGTGGGCCACTTCGATGCTATCGACCCTGGCCTTGTCGAGTGCGCGAGCGATCGCCTGTACGTTCTTAACAGAGTATTGGTGACGGATCGCATGGCTACCGTCGCGCAGCGTCACGTCGGAAATATAGAGCTTCTTGCCGGGATTGAAAGTCATTGCGGTCTCCTCAAGCCTTGAGCATGGATTGCGCCATGCGTTCGGCAGTGGCGAGCGCGGCGGAAGTCATGATGTCGAGATTGCCGGCGTACGCTGGCAAGTAGTGGGCGGCACCCTCGACTTCGAGAAAGATCGATGTCTTCAAGCCGGAGAACTGGCCAAGCCCCGGCACGTTCAGCGGCGCAGATTCCGGAATGACATCGAACTGCACCTGCTGCTTGAGACGGTAGCCCGGTACATACGCCTGTACCGCGGCGACCATCTCTTCGACTGACGCTGCCACGGCAGTCTGATCGACCATCTCGGACAGGGCGTACACCGTGTCGCGCATGATTAGCGGGGGCTCGGCCGGGTTCATGACGATGATCGCCTTGCCTTTTGTGGCCCCGCCGATCACTTCAATTGCCTTAGAAGTAGTTTCTGTAAATTCGTCGATGTTGGCCCGAGTGCCCGGCCCCGCGGACTTACTCGCAATCGAGGCGATGATTTCGGCGTAATGAACCTTGGCAACGCGTGACACCGCTGCAACCATCGGGATGGTGGCCTGCCCACCACAAGTGACCATGTTCACGTTCAGCTTGCCCAGATGCTCTTCCAGATTCACCACCGGTACACAGTACGGCCCGATGGCCGCCGGAGTGAGATCGATCAAGCGAATGCTCGGCTTGGCTGCCCGGAGGATCGCTTCGTTTTGGACATGAGCTCCAGCCGACGTAGCGTCGAAAACGAAGTCGATATCGGCGAACTCGGGCAGGCGCATCAGCCCTTGTACGCCCTCATGGGTGGTTGCCACGCCCATACGGGCCGCGCGGGCCAAACCATCGGATTCGGGATCAATGCCGACCATGGCGGCCATTTCCAAGCATTCCGAATTGCGCATGATTTTTATCATCAGATCGGTCCCGATGTTGCCAGAACCCACGATCGCTGCTTTCAATTTTTTGTTCATTGTCCCCTCGCCTGTTCAGGTGAAACGCACTGAGGCGCCGCCGACACCACCGATGTCTACTCGCATGAAATCCCCTGCTTTCACCGGCTCGAGCGGGACCAGGGAACCGGAAAGAATCACTTCACCCGCCTTGAGGGAAATTCCGAAGCGACCAAGCGTATTGGCCAGCCAAGCCACGCAGTTGACTGGTGAGCCGAGCGCGGCAGCCCCGGCGCCGGTACTGATGATGCTGCCGTTTTTTTCCACAACCATGCCGCAGGTGACGAGGTCAACTTTGCGCGGCGATACGGCCTGATCGCCAAGCACGAAAAAACCGCATGAAGCGTTGTCCGCAACGGTGTCTTGGATCCGGATTTTCCAGTCACTTATGCGCGAATCGACGACTTCGAAGCATGGAATCACGCACTCGGTGGCCGCCAGCACGTCGGCGTTGGTGATACCCGGGCCGACTAGATCCTTTTTGAGAATGAAGGCGATCTCGCCCTCCGCTTTCGGCTGTATCAACAGCTCACTGATGGGCATCGCTTCGCCGCTGCTGAATACCATGGCATCGGTGAGATAGCCAAAGTCCGGCTGATGAACATTAAGCATGTTCTGCACGGCTTTGCTGGTGACGCCGATTTTTTTGCCGATGACCCGCTCGCCATCGGCTAGGCGACGCTCGAGCATGCGCAGCGAGACATGGTAGGCATCCTCCAGCGTGATGGTAGGATCGCGCTCGGTCAGCGGCGCCACGGCAACGCGGTTGCGCATTGCCGTGTAAAGTTCATCGCCGTACAGGTTGATCTTGTTATTTTCCATTCCAGCTTCCTTTAATTCGCCGTGCGAGTCAGCAGTGCACGCGCTCACAATTTGATGCAGATATTGGAAAGCTCGCTATAAAACTCGAGCCCGTGTACACCACCTTCTCGGCCGATACCCGATTGCTTACTGCCGCCAAAAGGCGTGCGCAGATCCCGTAGAAACCAGCTATTAACCCAGCACACCCCCACTTCGATTTGCGGAGCAACACGATGGGCACGCGATAGGTTCTCGGTCCAGATCGCCGCAGCCAGGCCGTATGGGGTGTCGTTGACCAGTCGGACCGCCTCTTCTTCGGTGTCGAAGGGACAGATGTGGCAACAAGGGCCAAAAATCTCTTCACGGATGACGGCGGAATGTTCCGGCAAGCCAGTCCATATGGTCGGCTGCACCCAGGCACCACTGCTTAGTGCCGCAGGCATCTCCGGTACGCCACCACCGGTGACGATAGTTGCGCCGTCTTCCCGTGCCTTATCGTAGTAGGAGAGCACCTTGTTGCGGTGTTCTTGGCTGATCAGTGGCCCGAAGCTCACACAAGGCTCTTCCCACCAACCCATCTGCAGCTGCTCGGCGCTTTCTTTCAACCGTTGAACGAAGACTTCAAAAATCGGACGCTCGACATAGACGCGCTCGGTACCAAGGCAAACCTGCCCGCAATTGGCAAATGCGGAGCGCATGGTGCCTTCGATCGCTTTATCCAGGTCGGCATCGGCAAAGACGACCGCCGCGTTCTTTCCGCCAAGCTCGAATGACACCGGCAGCATGAAATCGGCAGCCGCCTTCATGATGGCCGTGCCTGTGCGAGTCTCGCCAGTGAAGGTAATGCCGTTAATGCCGGGGTGGCGCGTCAGCAGCTCGCCGGCCGAATCCTGACCGAAGCCGTGGATCACGTTATAAACCCCCTTGGGAATGCCTGCGGCATTCATGACTTCGCCTAGCAAGGCGGCGGTGTGCGGCGTCTCTTCCGAAGGCTTGACAACGACGGTATTGCCACAGGCAAGAGCCGGGCCGACCTTCCAGGTCATCAGCAGCAAAGGCAGGTTCCAGGGCGCGATGACAGCGATAACCCCCCTCGGCCTCCGCGTCGCGTAGTTCAGGGCGCCCAAGCCGTCCGGCGTGTCCATTGCGAAACTTTCGGTCGGCACGTTCTTCACGAGGTCGGCGAAGACTTTGAAGTTTGCCGCGCGCGCGGAATGTCGATGTGGGAGGCGAGTGACTTCGGCTTACCTGTATCCAGGCATTCTGCCTCGAGGAATTCCTCAAACCGAGCGGTGATGCCGTCGGCGACTTTGTGCAGCAGGGCCATGCGCTCGGCAACCGGCATACACCCCCACTCGCCTGCTAACGCCACTTGGGCAGCCGCGACGGCGGCATCGACCTCGAATTGTCCAGCTTCGTGCACCGTAGCCACTAGCTCGCCGTTCGCAGGGTTTATATCCTCAAACGTACGACCATTGTGCGAAGCGACGTACTCGCCATTAATGAAATGCCGAATCTCGCGCATCTACCCACTCCTTCTATCAGTGGCCTGCATACAGGCGCTTCTTATATAGCGAGATTCGCTCTCACGTTTTTCTTAGCGCAAGTCTAGATACCTAAAGCCGTTCCCGCAATCGTGGGTCGCTGCTCGCTTCCACCGCACCTTGCCACTGGCTGAGGACCAGTGAAACCGGAAAGTTCTATATCTAAGTTAGGGATCTAAGATACTATTCGTTCTGATCCTGTCAAGTCCCTCGAAAAATCGGTTCGACTAAATGATTAATGTTCTGTTGACGACGCTGAAGCCGTACGGCAGGACGGGCCTTTTTCAGCGCATAGACCGTCCTACCGAGGAGCTCAAACTTCAGAGTACGCTCGGCCGATGCGGGACAGCTGCACGCCTAAGAGCAAAGCGAGAGCACATGCCAGGCGCACTTCCACCCTACGCAAACCCATCTTCCGACTAAGAAAACAAAACGAATGAAACAAGACCATACGGCGCAGCGGGTACTGCGGCACTGGCGTGAAGAGGTTCCCAACGATCGCCTGGCGCACCTCATCAGAGACGCTGCAAGGGTGTTGACAAAAAGCTTGCAACTTCGCTTGTCACAACACTCTGTCAGCTTTGGCCATTGGTCGTTCCTCCGTGTGCTCTGGGTTCAGGACGGGCTCACCCAGCGTGAACTCAGCGAAGAAGTCGGGCTGATGGAGCCGACCACCTTTGCTGCGCTCAAAGCGATGGAGACCAATGGGCTCATCGAGCGTCGCTTCCAAGACGGCAATCGGAAGAAGATTTATATCTACCTGACGCCGAAGGGCCATTCCCTAAAGTCGGTCCTGATTCCGATCGCGGAGGAATTAAATGGGATTGCCGTCAGAGGGCTATCCAACAGCGAGGTTGAGATTGTAAAGCGCGCAATGCTTGCTGTAATTGAAAACCTAGTAGACGCAGGGGGGGTCTAGCAGCCTGTCGGACTAACCCCGTTCTGATGGGATAATAACCGCACGCTAACCGAAACGAGTCCGAAAAATGAATCGCTTTCGCCCCGTTGACCGCCAGGCAGGCTACCTGTTTCTGCCCCCGGTCGATGAGTGGCTTCCGGAAAACCGTCTCACCCGGTTTATCGTCGAGGTTGTGGACGGGCTGGATATCAGCTCTGAAGAAGGCCTACACCGGTCGCGGCAGCGCGGCGGCGAGTTCTCGAGCCGCAAGATTGAGCGGGCCACTTATGACTCGGTCGCCTTTCGCTTCATTGCTACCGGCACGCACGACCATGACACGCTGGCAACTTCGCGGACACTTTCTCGACGAGTTGGCGAGTCTGTTCGTGTAAGTGCTGGCGATGCGTGTGAAACACTCCTTAAGCAAGGCACCGTCAGGCTGAATGGGGTAGAGCCGTCGAACCCCAGTTCATTTTCGAAGAACAGGGCAGTCGCCCTCGGCGCTGGTCACGGTAACGCCCTGGCCGTCCTGCAGCTGCTCGGTCGCATTGCCGCCGCCAATGACCGCGGGATGCCCAGCTCGGGCGATTATGGCCGCATGGCAGATACGGCCGCCACGGTTGGTGGCGATGGCGCTGACGCGCTTCTTCACCGGCTCCCGTCCGGGTCGGTCATGTCGGGCACCGGCACGTCGCCCGGCTGAACCTTGTCCGTCGGACACGTCGTGGATGATCTACACCGGACCGGCGCCGATGCGCTGACCGATAGCGCGCCCTCCGATCAGGACCGTGCCTTTTTCTTTGAGCAGGTGGCTCTTAGGGTGTATCAGGACGCGCCTGGACGATGTAGAGCTGGCCGCGATCGCCGCCTTTGGCACATTCGATTTACATCGGACGACCGTAGTGCTTCTCAATGGTGATAGCATGCCTGGCAAGATTAGGGCTTCGGCATCCGGCAGGCAGAAACGCATGCGCTCGGGCCTGGTCGACATCCACGGTCTTTACCGATTTACCGTCGCTGGCTTCTTCTCCATAGACCACCTTGATTGCCTTGTTGCCCAGGTTGCGGCGCAGGATGGCAGGGCGTCCGGCTTCTATGGTGTGCTTGTGGCCATAGAATTCGTCGGGTTTCACCGCGCCCTGCATGGCGGCCTCGCCCAACCCGTAGACACCGGTGAAGATGTGGACAGTAACATCGAGCGCAAGCACGATTTCAGGGGCTGCCCTGCTACCCCTACCTCGCCTATTTTGCGATGCCAGACGCGACGCTCATGCAGTAGATCGCCATCGTCTGCCGTATGCGGGTGGCTGAACACCAGCTGCGCCCCGCCTGTATCGGCGAACAATAGATGACCTTCGAAACCATATATCTGCGCCGCCAGTTCACTATGAGCGCCCAGCAACGCCTGCAGCTGCGGGCGCAAGGCATCGAAGCTTGGAAAGGTCGCCGAGAACCTCCAGCAGGCTACGGCTGGCATGCAGCTTCTCTTCCAGCGCATGGCTGTCAAGCTGATCGAAGTGATGCTGGCTCAACTGCTTGAAGAGAAAGCCCGCAGCACCGAGCACACCGGTCACCGCCAGCATGAACATCACGCAAATGTGTTTGCGCATCGGAACGTAGCTGAGCTTGAAGCTCGCTATCAAAAAAATTATGAGGAAATATCGGGAGAAGGACCAAGAGGTTTTCCCGCGGCTCCTGTCGCACCTGGTCCTTGCCTTGACCTGTAAGGCGTGTGACGTGCTGGGAGAGCTTTACATGGCCCTTGATGCCGGTAGTGCTCGGCTTGGCCAGTTCTACACGCCTGCAGCGATTACGGACGTCCTTAGCAGGCTGGCGAGTCCTAACGCAGAGCAATTGCGCCGGGTTCTACCCCATTTCCACGGACGGTTTTGAAAGGGCTGAAAATTTCTGATGTTGCCGGGCGACTCTACGGCGCATTCTTGGGTTGTGGAACCGTTCGATGTAATCAAACAGGTCTGCTCGCGCCTCATCACGTGTCCGATAGGATTGATGAGCGACACGCTCCCGCTTGAGCACTCCGAAAAACCCTTCTCAGGCCGCGTTATCTCCGCAATGTTCGACAGCACTCATGCTGCAGGCGGATTCAACCGGTCGTCGCAACACTGGATTGTTGAATAGATTTGAGATACTCGTTCAGCGTCTCGGCAGGTGTTTTCCAGCCGAGTGTTTTTCGGGGTCTCGTGTTTAGCGCATGGGCTACGGCTTGGATCTCTTGGGCACTCCAACGAGACAGGTCAGTGCCTTTCGGGAAGTATTGCCGCAGAAGGTCGTTCGTATTCTCGTTCGTGCCGCGCTGCCATGGACTGTGAGGGTCGGCAAAGAAGACTTTCACTCCTGACTCGATAGTAAAACGGGCGTGGTCCGATAGCTCCTCCCCACGATCCCAGGTCAATGATTGCCACAGCTGCATGGGCAGGCCAGTCACGGTCTTCTTCAGTGCATTAGCCATCGTGACAGCGCCGTAGCCGGCAAGTGCGGGGCCGTTCTTTGTCTGGGGAATTAGCCCATAGCCTTCTTCACGGGGTAGGTGGACGAGCATGGTGAAACGAGTTGACCGCTCGACCAGAGTCCCTATCGCGGAACGGTTCAGGCCGATGATCAGGTCACCCTCCCAATGCCCTGGTACGGCGCGATCTTCTACCTCAGCAGGGCGGCTGGAGATCATGACACCCTCGCTGACATGGGCCCACGCTTTGGCTTGTGCCCTGGCTCTCGGTACGCGCAACGCCCGCCCAGTGCGCAGACAGCTCACCAACTCACGCTTGAGAGCACCTCGCCCCTGAATGTAGAGCGCCTGATATATGGCTTCGTGAGAGATGCGCATGGATTCGTCATCCGGGAAGTCGATCCGTAGCCGGTTAGCAATCTGTTCGGGCGACCAGCCATTAACCCATTTGCGGTCACCACGGTGTGGTTTATTTCGGCCCTTGAACGGCGCTTGTCGAGGCCCGGTAATCTCACGACCATCAGCGCCATGAACCTTGCCCTCCAGACGATCTTGCACGTAGTGGCGCAGACGCAGGTTAGTCACCAGTTTCGCCGGCTTCGGTCTCTTGGCAACTAGTTCCGCCTTCCACTGTGCGACTGAAGCGCGATACTCGAGCAGGCCGCCGCGAGTCGCAGCATTACGCGTCAGCTCCCGGGAAACTGTCGATGGATTTCGCCCAAGACGGCGAGCAATCTCTCGCACGCCAACACCTTGCGCACGGAGCAGCCCAATGTCTTCTCGCTCCGCGAACGACAAGTACCTTTCGGATATGTGGTTAGACATGAACAATGGCATCCCGCCGCGATGACGGAACCAGCGTGTGCCTACCGCTGACGATACGCCAACGGACTCAG
>NZ_QORI02000028.1 GCF_003325755.1 Pseudomonas sp. SST3
ATGCAGCACCGGCACCCCGCTCCAATCGCTCGGCCCGCTGACTGATACCGTCACGCGGTACGCAGCCAGCCCCGCGATTGCAGTTCCGAACGCATCGTGCGGCGCTTCCGAAAGGTCTGTGTAATCACGTACGTCGTTGTAGCAGGCGCGCGCAGGACTGCAGCCTGCATCTGGCTGCGAAGCGAATCCCTGGAGTTCGATCTCCTCCAGATACGCCTCAGCAATCGCCAGGCTCTGTTGGCGAAGCATGGGGTCGGCCGAGCGTCCAGTAATCGCAGCCATGGCCGAATAAAGCGCAGCTGCGGCGATACCGACGATAACGATGGTGATCACCAGCTCGACCAGCGTCATGCCGCGCTGACGCTTCATTGCACCAGTCCGGTTTCGGCGGTCACGCTGAAGCTGAACGCGCCAATGGTGGCGCTCGCCGCGCTGGACGGTCGGCCCAGCGAGTCGAACACCACGGGAAATTGGATCGCCGACACTGACACACCCGCAGGCACGTCGGTATTGGCAAAGGGAATTTGGCCGTCCGGCCCCTGCACTTCGGCGCTATACGCACCGGAGACGCAATTGGCCGCCCGACGCAGGCGATAACCGCCGGCGTCGAGGCTGACCTGGGTCAGGCAGCCGCTGGCCAGGGCCAGCTTCTGCGCGTAACGCACGGCCGAGACCGTTTCCTCGAAGAACAGACGTTCATCGAATACCTGCCGCTCGAAGAATCGCGGCCCCACCACAGCGGCGAGGATGCCGATGATGACGAGGGTCATGATCAGCTCGACGAGAGTGAAGCCGCGTATACGGATCATGGCTGGCTCACACCCAACATTAGTGCTACGTCAGCCGGCACTGCGCTAACCTTCCCAGATGGCGAAATCAAGTTCACAGTTAGCCGTCGCAACCATCAGTCTCAATTTCAACATCATGCGCTGCGGCAGCCACTACAGGCGGACCGGCATCCGCAACTACGGCCGGGGTGTAGGTCACGAAACAATCTGCTCCAGTGAAGCCATTTGGCGTAAAGACTGCCACTCCTCCCGTATAGTCAGTATCAAAACCATCAAGCTGAATGGCCGCGCCAATTCCATCGGCATCAGCAGTCGGATAGCCTCCTACCATCGTCACACCGCCGGCGCCCTCCAGGTCGACAGCAGCATTGTGAACCCCGCCCGCTGCTAGCTGCGCCGAGTGTGCAATTGCTGCAGCGGAACGAACTGTTCCTCCTAACGCGTTGATCGTCGAAGCCCTAGCGTCGCCGCCCAAGTTCGCAAACCTCGGCAAAGCAAAAGCCGCCAGAATCCCCAAAATCACAATCACCATGATCAGTTCAATCATGGTGAAACCGCTTTGTTGTTTCTTCATTTCTATGCCCCCAAGGCAGTTGGTGTTACGGATTGAAGGTGGTAACGACAGTACCCAACGCCGAGTCGTAAACGATCCGGTCGTTGTTACCTTGTCCTTGGTAGGTGTAAGTGCAGGCCTGGCCGGCGGAGCCGGTCAGTGTGGCCTCATAGTCCGGGTTGGTTCCGGTGATGGTCGGTGCGGAGCCTTGCAGCAGGTTGGTCCAGAGCGCCTGGCAGTCGGCAACCGAGCCAAGTGTGTTACCGCCATCGATACCTACCGGCCAACCACTGGTATTAACGTCGACGTTTCCAGCGCCAAAGCCCACGACGTTATCGTTCGACGTTATGCCCTTGCCCCGGTTAACTTCCCACTGTGCACGTGCGAGCATGACTGCGGACGCAAGCGCACCGCCGACGCCCCGCACGGAAGCCTCATGAGCATCATCTGCAACATCAATAAAACGCGGTAACGCGACCGCCGCCAGGATGCCGAGGATGGCAATCACCACCACCAGCTCGATCATTGTGAATCCATTTTGCCTGTTCATTTCCGCTCCTCATTTTCACGGTCATGCAGCCGTTCCATAGCCGAACCGTTTATTAAACCGACGTGCCTTCCGTGGTTCGTCAGTAATCTGTTAAGCCTGTTGTGGACGCTGGCACAGCGACTCAACGCCGATAAGTTGGCGTTTCTTTGTGGCCGAGTATCCACGGCGCGCTTCTAGCCAAAAGCACCTCACCCTCTCCCCTGCGCCGCGCTACCCAGTTCCCACATCGGCAAAAACACACCCAACGCCAGAATCAGCACCATCACGCCCATGCAGACGATAAGAATCGGTTCGATGGCGTCGGCCAGTTGCTTGAGGTCGTAGTCGACCTCCTGTTCGTAGAAATCAGCCACTTCGATGAAAAGGTCGTCCAGCGCACCGGTTTCTTCACCCACGGCCATCATCTGCAGCACTAATGGGGTAAACAGGCCGGAGTTGTGGGCCGAGCGGGTCAGCGCTTCGCCGCGTTCGACGCTCTCGCGGATGCCGAGAATGGCCTCGCCGATGTGCCGGTTGCCGACGCTGGCGCTGTTGATCGACAGGGTGTGCAACAACGGCACGCCGGCGCGGTACATCATCGCGAAGGTACGGGTGAAGCGCGCCAGGGCGATGCGTTCGAAGATGCCGCCGACAATGGGCAGGCGCAGCTTGATGCGGTCCCACTTGAGTCGACCGGCATCGGTCTCGATCCACTTGAAAAAACCGTAGAGCCCGCCGACGATGCCGAGCAGCAGCAACCACCACCAGTCGCGCATGAAGTTCGAGGTGCCGATCAGCACGCGGGTAGCCCAGGGCAACTGTGCGTGGAACTGGGCGAATACCTTTGCGAAAGCCGGAATCACCAGCAGGTTGATCACCGCGAGCGCGACACCCATCGCGACCAGGACGAAGATGGGATAACGGGTCGCCTGCTTGATGCGCTTGCGGGTTTCGCGCTCCAGTTCGAGGTAGGCCGACAGCTGTTTAAAGGCTTGATCGAGCTGACCGGTGTTTTCACCGACGCTGACCATGCTGACGAACAGGTCGTTGAACACTTTTGGGTGCGCGTTCAGCGCGACAGCCATCGACTGCCCGCTCTCGAGACTGGCGCGCACGTCCTGAAGAATTTGCCGGAAATACAGGTTTCGATTGGATTCGGCCAGGCCGCCGATGGCGCGAATGATCGGTACACCCGCCTTGCTCAGGCTGTACATCTGCCGGCTGAAGATGATCAGCTCGTCCAGGTCGACGCGTTTGCGTCGCAGCTTGTCGCGCAGCATGGCCAGCGCATCGCCACTGCCTGCCTGTGCCTCGTTGGCTTCGATGGTCAGCGGGGTGATCTGCCGAGAGAGCAATTCGCCTGCCACCGAGTCAACGCTGGCGCCTTCTAGCGCGCCGCTGACCTTGACGCCTTGGGCGTTTCGACCGGTATAGCGGAAGGCGGGCATCAGGCGCGCCCTCCAACTGTTTTTGAGGCCGACGGTTGCCGCCGTGCGCTATCCAGAAGCGCCCCTTCACCCCAACCCCCTCTCCGCAGGGGAGAGGGAGTTTCCGTGCTGACGTGGGGTTCAGTGATATCTGAGGGTTGCGAGCACGCCGTACCTACGTAGGGGCGAGCTTGCTCGCGAAAGCGACGCTCCGCCGGGCACTCTAGATTCGCCAGCAAGCTGGCTTGTATGTCGTAGAGTGATCGTTCCCATGCTTCGCGTGGGAACGCAGCCTGCAATGCTCCGCGTCGCTGGGATGCAGAGCGTCCCGCCCTGAGGTTCCACGCAGGAGTGTGGGAACCTTCAATGCGGCTCCCGTAGGAGCGAGCTTGCTCGCGAACACGCTTTTCCGTGCCGCTTTGGTTCGCGAGCAAGCTCGCTCCTACAAGAATGGGGTGACGGAGTCGCGAGGCAATCACGCCGTCACCTCATCATCCGCCAAGGTCGCGCAAACCTTGAGGACTTCATCGACACTGGTGATGCCGGCGATGGCGTAATCCAACGCGCACTCGGCCAGCGGCCGGTAGTGCGGTTGTTGACGTGCGGCTTCGGCGAAGCCCTGTGGATCACCGCGACGCAGTGCGGCGACCATCGGCTCGTCGAGCTCAAGCAGCTCGTAGACGCCGATCCGTCCGCTGTAACCACTGTTGTGGCATTGGTGGCAGCCGCTGCCTCGGCGGAAGCGCTTGTCAGCCAGCGATCCGCCATGCAGCGTCTCCAACCAGGCCAGCTGGCGCGGATCGGGTTGATGGTCTTCCTGGCAGTTTTCACAGACGCGGCGGATCAAGCGCTGCGCCAGCACCGCGTTGAGCGCGGTGGCGACGAGGAAGGGCTCCACGCCCATGTCGATCAGGCGCATGGCGGAGGTCAGCGCATCATTGGTGTGCAACGTGGACAGCACCAAGTGACCCGTGAGCGCGGCGCGCAGGCCGATCTCGGCGGTCTCCTGATCGCGGATCTCACCGACCAGCACGATGTCCGGGTCCTGGCGGAGTGCGGCGCGCAGCACGCGGGCGAAGGTCAGTTCGATCTTGGCGTTGACCTGCACCTGGTTGACCCGCGGTAGGCGGTATTCGACCGGGTCTTCAACGGTGATGATCTTCTTTTCCGGACTGTTCAGCTCCGAAAGGCCGGCGTACAGCGTAGTGGTCTTGCCCGAACCAGTCGGGCCGGTGACCAGCACCATGCCATGCGGTCTTTGTAGCAGCCGGCGGAAGCGTTCGAGCATGGCTGGTGGCATGCCGGTCCCTTCGAGCTTGAACATCGCACCGCTCTGGTCGAGCAAACGCATCACTACCGACTCGCCAAACTGAACAGGCATGGTCGAGACACGCACATCGAGGTTGCGGTTCTTCACCCGAATATTGAAGCGGCCATCCTGCGGCAGGCGTTTTTCAGAGATATCGAGACCCGACATGATCTTCAGGCGCATGACCAGCGCCGAGGCGACGCGGTGTTCCTTCATCACCTGCTCGTTGAGCACACCATCGATACGTTGACGAATCCGTACCACACCTTCATCAGGCTCGATGTGAATGTCGGACGCCTTCATCTGCACGGCATCTTCGAACAGTGTTTGCAGCAGACGCACCACTGGCGCATCGCTGTTGCTGTCCGCGCCGAGGCGGGACAGGTCGAAATCGCTGTCCTGCAGTTCGCCTTCCAGCTCACCGGCCAGCGACGCGATCTCACTGGTGCGTCGGTAGAGCTGATCGAGCGCGCCCAGTAGCTCGCTCTCACGAACCACCGCAGGGAATACCCGCTTGCCCAGCAGGCGCTCCATCTCGTCCTGAGCGAACAAATCGAGCGGATCGGTCATGCCGACCAGCAAGCCACCTGCCTGGCGTGACAGCACAATGACACGAAAGCGCCGGGCCACCGACTCGGGCAAGCTCTGCGTCAGTTGATTGTCGAACTTGTAATGCTTGAGCTCGACGAAAGGGATCTTCAATTGCTCGGACAAGGCCTGAAGCAGGCGGCCCTCATCGATGAAGCCAAGGTCGAGAACCGTGCGGCCCAGCTTCGAGCCGGTACGTTTCTGATCCTGCAGGGCAAGTTGCAACTGGGCGTCGCTGATCAGCCCGGCCTGGACCAGAACGTCGCCGAGGCGAATCTTGCGCTGGCGAATGTCCTGAGTCATCTCGCTCCTCCCAGGGAACCGGCGCGTTCGATGGCGAACTGACGCGCGCTGTCGTCCAGATCCTGCCCCTGCAGGGCGAGGCGATAGTGCCGACCGGCCTGTGCCGGCTGATCGAGTTGTTCCAGCGCGATCGCTAAACCCAGTTGCCAAGCGGCCTGACTCGGCCGTATCGAAGTGAGCTGATGGTAGGTCGCAGCGCTGGCAGACCAGTCACCGACCTGCTGATAAAGCGCCGCGAGTACGGCGTGATAGCCAGTGTTGCGCTGCAGTTCGGGGGCGTTCTGCTGCAGCGTGGCGATGGCTGCAGTTTGATCACCCACCTGCAGCTGCCCGCGAGCAAGCAGCTCTCGGAGTTCTGCATCGAAGGGCCGCGCCTGCAACTGAGCCGGCAACCAGCTCAGCAGCGCAGCGGTGTCACCTGCGCCAAGATAAGCTCGGGCCAGCCAGCGACTGATCTCCGGGTCGTCTGGTTGACCTAGATGAAGCGCCTGCAACTGTTGGATAGCCGACAGGTGATTACCCCTAGTCAGGGCCTGGCGCGCGCTGGCAAGGGCATCGGGTTGATGAGCGCCAATGCTTAGGCGCTTAGCGGCAGCCACGGGACGAGCCAGAGCTTGCTGCGCTGGGGCCTCTTCTGCGCGGGCTGACACTGCGGCCGGTTCAGCCGGCTGGGCCTCGCGCATCACCCAATCCGGCAGCTGCGCCTCGTCCAGATCAACCGACTCGGCCACCGGCATCGATATGGATTGCTCGTCATCCTCCGGTCCGCTCAGGGATATATCCAGCCACAGCTGCGAGCGACTACCCACTGACTCAAGCCGATCAGACACGTTCAGCCGATCACCAAAACCGACCACCAGTACGTTTATGCTGCCGCCCTGCGGCTCGACTCGCCAGGACAGGGTCTGGCCGTCTTTTTCGATGCGCCCCGTGCGCGTCTCGCCCGAGAACGCGACATCCTTAAGCTGAAAACTGACCGAGCCGGCGGTATCGATTCGCTGATAGCTGACGGGCCGATCCAGCAGAAGCTGCAGCACGAAGCGCCGACCATCGTTTTGCGGCAGTACGTCCAGCAGCTGCGTTTGGTTGAAAACCTCGGCGGTCGGCAAGGCCTGCTCGACCGTCTCTGGCGGAACCATTGCCGGTTCGGCACCGGCCCGCAGGCGATCGAATAGCAACACCAACGATATGGCCACCAGCACGGTTGCCGCGATTATCAACCACCCCCGGCGCAGACGCTTGGAACGCTTACGCCGACCCGCACCGGCTTCGTCCACCGCATGAATGCTACCCAGCTGCTGCCGCTCGGCCGGCGCGGCGCGGCGTGCTTCTAGATCACGCAGCATGTCGTTGACCAGGCTCACGGCAGCACCTCCGCGAGTTGCACCAACCAGGGCCAGGCGACTGCAATCAGCGCCAGCGATAGGCCGGTGCCGGTCAGGGTCCAGCCGAAGCGCCCCGTAAGGCTTAGCCAGAGAGGTCGGGCGCCTTCGGTGTCTTCCAGCGCACGGCGGACGTGAGGGACCAGGACCTGGCGCGTGCCCTCACCGAAGGCAACCATCAGGCACTTATTCGCCAGTATGTTCAGCAGGCGCGGAATACCGCCGCTGCCACGTACCAACAAACGTACCGCTGGAGCCTGGAACAGCGGTTCGCCACGGTAGCCTGCTACGGCGAGGCGCTCCTGCAGATACCGCGTGGCATCGCTGAC
Source organism: Pseudomonas sp. SST3 (assembly GCF_003325755.1). The sequence goes on from NZ_QORI02000028.1 coordinate 7,209, forward strand.
ATCCAGCGGCCGCAGGCTGTAGGAAAAGGTGATGCGTTGACGCAGCTGGCGGAAGTCCTCGCGTGCAAGTGTCGCGTCCAGTTCTGGCTGGCCGAACAGCACCACCTGCAGCAGCTTGCGGTGCTCGGTCTCCAGATTGGTCAACAGACGCAAGGCTTCCAGCGTTGCGGGCGGCAGCGCCTGCGCTTCGTCGATCAGCAGGACGGTGCTTTTGCCGTGCCCGGCCAGTTCGATCAGCCGCGCGTGCAGCGCAGTGAGCAAGCCGTGATTGTCCAGGTCCACCATGTTGGTGATATGTAACTCGTGCGCCAGCGCCTGGCGTAAGGCCATGGGCGTCAGCGTCGGATTGGGCAGCCACGCAACCTGATAGCGCTCGGTGTCCAGCTCGTTCAGCAAGGCGCGGCAAAGCAGCGTCTTCCCTGTGCCCACCTCGCCAGTGACCTTGATGAAGCCCTCACCCTCGCCCAGCGCCACGCGTAGCAGATTGAGGCAGGCCTGATAAGGCGCCAGCTGGACCAGAAAGCCGGTGTTCGGCGAAAGCGCGAACGGCTTTTCGCGTAGCCCAAAAAAAGCTTCGTACATGCCGGCCGTTACCTCGTCGACCGGAAGGATTCGGCGGACTTGCGCAGCTCATCCAGCCAGACCTGATCGTCCACCACTTGCGGCCGCATGAGGATGACCAGTTCGGTCTGCTGCAACGCCTTGCGCTGCTGCTGGAACAGCGTGCCTACCACTGGCAGCTTCGATGCCCAGGGAATGTTGGCATCGTTGTTGGTGCTGCGGTTTTCCAGCAGGCCGCCAATGACGACGACCTGGCCGCTACGAGCGCGCACGATCGAATCGGACTGGCGAGTGGTCGAGAGTGCCAACGGCAGATTGAAGACATTATCCGAGCCGCCCAGCTGGATGCTCTTGTTCTGGTCCTCCACGCGGCTCACGGTGGGCCGCACGTGCAGCGTGACCTGGCCGTTCTCGTCGATCTGCGGTGTAACGTCGAGAGAGATACCAGAGAAGAACGGCGTCAGAGTGATGTCCAGGTCCGGTGCGGTGGTGCCGCCCACGAGTGAAGTGGTGGTGGTCGATACATCGGTCACGAAGAACTCGTCGGTACCGACCTTGATGACTGCCTTCTGGTTGTTGAGAGTAGAGATCCGTGGGCTGGACAGCACGCGCACCTCGCCCTGAGTCTCCAACAGTTGCAGTACACCGGTGAAATCGCCGACCTGTACGGCAGCGCTGAACACGCCGCCGACATTGTTCGGGCCGCTCAAGGCATCGCCCTGCACGCCGAGACTGAAATCAGCGTTGCCCATGCTGCCGAGCTGCGCCCAGTTGATGCCGGACTGGAAGCCGTCGGATAGATTCACTTCGAGAATCTTCGTTTCGAGAATGACCTGACGCTGCAGATTACGCTGCGCCTGGGAGAGAAAGCGCTCCACCGCCTGCTGGTCTGCGCTGGCCGCACGTACCACGAGCAATCCGCTCTGCGGATTGACGACTACCTGATTACCCTCCTCGCCGCCGATCATCATCTCGATCACGGCGCGCACTTCGCTCCAGAAATCCACGTTACTGGTGGTCAGCAACTGGCTGGCATTGACGGTCGATGAGGTGCTACTGGTAGTGGTTCCGGCCGCGCCGACACCCGTGTTGTCGCTGCTGGTCACCTGACCCGAGCTGACCCGCGTGTCGGTCATGCCCTGGCGCTGAACGTTGAGATAATCCAGGTTGTAGGTTCGGGTGATCGCCTGATTCGGCTGGATCTGATAGCCATAAGCTGTGCGGCGGTAATCGTAGCCATAGCTGTCGCGAACAGCCGCCAGGGTTTCCTCCAGGGTCACGTTGCGCAGACTGAAGGTCACATTTCCGGTCACGTCAGGATGCACCAGCAGGTTCTCGCCGGCGCTATCCATCAGACTCAGGAAAAACTCACGAGCGGGCATATCGCTGACGGCCACATCAAAACGTGGTCCCGTCATGATGCGGCTGTCGCCCATCGTCAACGGTGGAATCAGGCCTGCCTGAACCGAGGCCGGCGGCGCGACCTTTCGCTGGCTCTGTTCCAGGCTTTCCTCGAAGAGGCGATTGCTCTGCTCGTACAGGCGTTTGTCACCGTCTTCAAAGGTTTGGCAAGCGGAAAGCAGGCAGAACAGGCTCAACACGCCGAAGCGAGACATCAGGGTCGGCATCATGGCTGGGTACGGCTCGATTGAATGATGGGGGCGCTCAGGCGCAGCTCTTGCTGCTGGCCGTGGCGATCAATGACGACGGAATGCGGGCGGATCGCGGAAATGCGGGCGTCGCCGAGGTGATCGCCTACCTTCAGGGTCTGCCCGTCGACCACCGCGTGAGCGCGACCTCCGCTGCGCAGAATGGCCTGCAAGCGCAACGCCGAGGTCACCTTGGCTTGCGCGTCGCTGGCGACTCGTCCGGCGGGCGGCTGGGTCGGGTCTAGTGCGAACACAGGTGCGGCGGCGACCACCAGCGACGCCAGGCCGAGGATCTTGACGGCAAACTTAAACACCAACCCACCCCGCATCGCGACTCAATGTATGTAGATCGAGGATGACGCGTGCTCGGCTGGCACCATCCTCGCCCACTTCGTAATGCAAACTGTCCCAATGCAAACGCCAGCCGCTGGCCTGGATCGCGTTGAGGTAGGTGAGCAGATCGAAATAGCCGCCCTCAAGCGTCAGGCGCAGGCCGTGGCGATAGAACACCACCGGCGGCGCTTTTTCGTTCGGTTCGGACACTGCAGATGTAGGCAGGGCGAGCGGTGCAGACGAGCTTTCAAGGGCAACCAGCTTGAGCTTCGCCTGATTGCGCAACAGATCCTGCAACAAGGCCTTCATCTTTGCCGGCGACACCAGCGTGCTGGTTTCCAAGTCGATGCGCTGCAGCAATTGGTCATGGTTGGCCTGTGCTGTCGCCAATGCCTGCTGGTAGCTCAGATTGGGATCGGTGGCGAGCTTGGCCTGGATCTCCAGCACGTAGTTCTCGGCCGTGATCTGGCGGGCATGTGCCTCCGTTTGCCGATTGATTTCAGCGGTAATTCGCAAACCCAATGGCTCGGCAACCAGCAGCAGGTAGAGCATGATGAGCAGAGCCAGACCCACACCGAACGTCAGCCATTGCTCGCGTGGCGCCAGGCTCTGCCAGTGGCGTGTGAGCTTATTCATCGCCCTGCTCCACTGCCTGTGAGGACAACCGGAAACGCAGCAGATCCTGCCCGTCTCGCTGAAGATCGAAATGAGCAAAGTCCCGGCCACGGAAGGCCGTACTCTGGCCGAGGCTTTGCAGATAAAGCGGCAGAAGCTCCTGGTCCTGGGTCAACCCCTGAAGCGCCAGATCGTCACCGCCAGCATGTAGGCGAATCTGCGTCAGCCAGAGTCCTTGTGGTGGGTGTCGATCAGCCAATCCTTGTAACAGAGCGGCAAAACCGCTGCTGCGCTGCGCATCCAGCGCTTTCAGATGATCGGCCAATCGTTGCAATTCACGATTCTCCGCCTCGCGCTCGGCCAGTTGCTGAGGTAACCGTGGATCGAGCGTAGGCTCACGAAAGTCAGCCTTGATCGCTTCGAGCGTGGCTTCGGCCTGCACAGCCTGTTGTTCGGCCAGCGTGGCGACACCTCGAGCCACATGCAGCTGCCAACCCTGCCAGACGCCATGGATGCTCAGCGCGGCGACAAGAAACGCTGCTCCAAGCCGCATCTGACGCGGCCGTGGTCCACCGCCCCGCCGGCGTTCGCGTTGATACAGATTGATGTTCTGCATCAACTCGCGTCCTGACGTAGGGCAGCGCCAACCGCGCCAATACAGAAGGCCTGGCTCGACTCGGGAAGATCGCTCGCCGGCTGGCCGGGAAATAGGTCACGCAGGTCCAGCCGCTGTAGATTGACCGCAAGTCCGGCGGCAAGGGCTTGATGCGTGCGTTCGCCATCCTGCTTCATGGGCAGTAGCAGCAGGCGGCTTATATAGCCCTTGCCCAACTGGCTTTCGTAGTAATCCAGTGAACGCTGTATTTCCAGCGTTACGCCGGACAGATCCTGTTCGGCCCGTGCCAGTCCGTGTTCCATGCGCCGCGCCATATAGAGCTCAGCGCTGTTCTGAACAGTGATGAGACCTTCACTGGTACGCAGGCGCAGCAGTGCCAAGTTCATCGCGTCCGCGCCAGCCAGCAGCCCCAGGTTGCGAAAGGCCATTTCGGTGATGTCGATGCTCGCCAGGGTCAACCCGGCGTGACGCACCAGCGAACGAACGTCGTTCATCCCGGATTTGCTCAGCACAACGCAGTACACCATGCGCGTGCGACCTCGATAGGCATCTTCGGGCAGGCTGAAACAGTCAAGAACAACGTCTTCCAGGGGCTCGCTGATCAGATCCTTGACACGCCAGCGCATCGCGTCACGCAGCTCATCGGCGGGAACTTCGGGCGCTTCCAGCAGGAACATTTGATAAGCGGAAGGATGCAGCAGGACGTTGACGGGCATGCCATTCAAGCCATGATCGGCAACGGCTTGTTTAAGCCGCTCGGCTTGAACCTCAGGCTTTCCTTCCAAATAGACGCAACGCTGCAACCGCGGCGCCTCACCATGAGCGCGCTGAATTTGTGCAAGCGCGATGCCTTGCGGCCCAGGCTCGATGCCTAGCAGACTGCCAGCAGCAGCTTTGCGACGCTTGAAAAACAAATCCATTGGCAAAGACACTCCAGGCACGACGCGGTGGTTCGGGTACGCGTAAGCAAGCGGTTCTTTGGCTAGCTTTCTGAGCTGATATCAAATAGCCATCGCCCAGCGAGCGAGACTCTAACAAAATGCATCGGCGAGTCCAAATAATGTCGCGCGCCAGATTCAGCGGCTGTTACGTCAAAAAATCAGCGTAACTGGCTGATATGCCGCCGGAACGATATCCACGGCTAACATTCGTCGCTCTGCAGCTAAAAGATTCGGTAGCCCATTGAGCGGCAAGGAATACGACGTCCGCTCCATTCGCGCCGCTTGGCGCGGCGCATAACAAGCGTGGGCATAGGTAGACGGAGCAGTAGCGGAAACGACCGGGGTGTCTAAAACAGCCGTAGCTGCTCGAACCCGCCGCGCAGATCGATCAGCCGCACGCCGACACCGATCAGCCGCACCGGGCGCTTGCCTCGCGCGAAAGCGCCGGCGAGCAAATCGGCGTAATCCTCAAGTTCGAGGCCAGCCCCCGACTGCTCCAGTGTCGTCTGGGTGAAGTCGTGAAATTTGAGTTTTACGAAGGGCTTGCCCGGCCGATAACCGCTATCGAGCCGCGCCATCCTCTTGGAGAGCTGTTCGAGCAGCTCCGGCAATCGCTCGAGGCAGGCAGCGAGATCCGGCAGATCGCGATCATAGGTATTTTCGACACTGACTGACTGGCGACGGCTTTCAACCTGAACCACCCGCTCGTCGATCCCATGTGCCAGTCCCCACAGCCTTTCGCCGAACGAGCCGAAATCCCGGACCAGATCCAGGCGCTTCCAGGTACGCAGATCGGCGCAGGTATGGATGCCCAGTCGCTTCAGCTTTTCCGCCGTGACCCGGCCAACCCCATGCAGCTTGTTGACCGGCAACGCCAGCACGAACTCATCGACCTGATTCGGTGTGATTACACACAGTCCGTCCGGCTTGTTCCAATCACTGGCGATTTTGGCAAGAAACTTGTTCGGCGCAACGCCTGCGGAAACCGTGATGCGCAGCTGCTGCCAGACCCGCCGGCGGATGTCTTGGGCAATGCGGGTGGCGCTGCCGGCAAAATGCTCGCAACCCGTCACGTCTAGATAGGCCTCATCGAGTGACAGAGGCTCGATCAGATCGGTGTAGGTCCGAAAGATCCCCTGTATTTCACGCGATGCTTCCCGGTAGGCATCCATACGGGGCCGAAGGATCAGCAGATCCGGACAGAGCTTCAGCGCATGCCCGGATGCCATCGCCGAGCGCACACCATACGCACGCGCTTCGTAATTGCAGGTGGCAATCACGCCACGACGATCTGCCAGCCCACCTACCGCAATTGGCCGGTTTGCGAGACTGGGGTCGTCACGCATTTCGATGGCTGCATAGAAGCAGTCGCAATCGACATGGATGATTTTTCGGGTCGGATTAACGGCGGGAAACTCGTAGCTGCACCAATGAACGCCCTCATCGCGCAGATGACTTGCAGCGGACGGGGACGGGCCGGCGAACATTATCGCTGATCCATTGCTCGACGAGGACACCGCTGGATCACTCGAACCGAAGCGGGCGAACAATCCTTCAGACACCGAGTCGGAATTAGAGAGTACGACCTAACATTCCACTACCGGAGGATTTTCTATGAAAAGCATTCCCCTGGCCGCGGCAATCTTCACCAGCCTTGTAGCCACCGGCGCGCTGGCCAATCAGGACGATACGCATGACGGCGCGCACGGCACCACCGGCGATACTCACGGCAGTGCCATGAGCGAGAACCATCAGCGCGCCAACACCGCTGACGTCGGGAAAGACGGCAAAACCATGGATCAGAAGATGAAAAACGAGGTGCAGGATGATTGGCGCGAAGACGCCGAAGAGCGCCGCGACGCCGATACCAGCAAGCCGGAACAGCGCTAAGGTCCGGCCTGGGCCGGTTAAAGCTCGAGGGGATAAGGCTGGATTAATGCCTTGCCGTACCCCTCGACAAACTCCGCCGGCATTCGCTTGGGCTTTCCGTTCGATAGCTGGATGCAAACGAAGGTAGTCTGGGCACGCAGCAAGGTTGCGCCATCAGCGGGCCTGATCAGCTGAAAGTTGCGCTTCATTTTCAATCGCTGATCCGAATCGACGATCCAGGTTGCCAGCTGCAGGCGATCACCCTGATAGGCCGCGGCCAGGTAATCAATTTCATGCCTGAGCACCGCCATTGCACGATCCAGCCGACGATAGTCCTCCAGCCCCAGCCCTAGGTTCTGCGAGTGCTGCCACGCGCACCGCTCCAGCCAGGACACGTACACCGCGTTATTGGCATGACCCAGCTCATCGATATGTTCGGCCTCGACGGAGAAGTCGATGATGAACGCGTCGGTTTGATCCCAGATCATGCATACCCCTCGCTGTGCTGTGCGCCGTCGGATCGCGGCCATGCCTATTGGAAGCCAGACGCTCATGAATGTCACGCAGGCGGTCATCTTCTGATGACGGGCCATTCAGCGCCTTTTATCGTTTCAGGCTGATGAAAGCGGCTATCAGCAGCGTCACTGATCAAATCGCGCCCAAAACAAAAAGGGCCACTTCGTTAGAAATGACCCTTTGATGCCCAAAACGGGCAAAAAAAATGGCGTCCCCTAGGGGACTCGAACCCCTGTTACCGCCGTGAAAGGGCGGTGTCCTAGGCCACTAGACGAAGGGGACGAAACCTTCGATGAACAGATCGCGAAACCGCTACGACCTGTCGTGGATTGGTGGAGCTAGACGGGATCGAACCGTCGACCTCTTGCATGCCATGCAAGCGCTCTCCCAGCTGAGCTATAGCCCCGGATTTAACGTCTCCCGACTCGCGCCGCTTACGCTTCGCGTTCTGAATAATGGCGTCCCCTAGGGGACTCGAACCCCTGTTACCGCCGTGAAAGGGCGGTGTCCTAGGCCACTAGACGAAGGGGACGCAAAGCCCTTCAAAGGCAACCGATCAAACCAACCGGTGCGGCAATCGAGATTGGTGGAGCTAGACGGGATCGAACCGTCGACCTCTTGCATGCCATGCAAGCGCTCTCCCAGCTGAGCTATAGCCCCATCTCGAGGACGGGGCGCATATTAGGTGCGGGCCTGCACAGTGTCAACGATATTTTTGCCTCGGCCCGAAGATTTTCTGGCATCAGAACAAATACTTACCGCCGACGAGTGGCAACAGCCAAACCTTGCGAAGCAGCATCAAGTGGCATGCCGCTCCACTCACATGCCGGTCAGGCCATCGATGCGTACAGCTTTTCCCATTCTTTGACTTCCTTCTTCGATGCGCCACCCAGCAGTTCCAGCGCTTGTCGCAGACGGAAGCGGGTCAGGTCAGGCCCAATGATCTCCATCGCATCGAGCACCGACACCGAACTGGCCTGGCCGGTGATCGAGGCGAACATCAGCGGCATCACATCACGCAGCTTCAGCTCGAGATGCGCAGCGACGGCCTGAATGCAATCGGTGATGCGCTCTTTGTCCCACTGCCGCAGCGCTTCCAGTTTCCACAGGGTCAGCTGCAGCACCTGGCGCACCTGGGTAGGATCGAGCCTTTTGTGTTCGAACAACGCAGGATCCAGGCTCAGCGCGCCAGAGAAGAAGAACCCGGCGAGTGGCGCGATCTGGCTGAAGGTCTCTACGCGCTGTTGCACGTGCGGCGCGATCCGCATCATGTAGTCGGGATTGAATGCCCATCTCTGCACGGCGTCGGCGAACTGCTCGACCGACAGTTCGCGCAACCACTGGCCGTTGAGCCAGGACAGCTTCTCGACATCGAAGATAGGTCCACCCAGCGACACGCGATTGATGTCGAAGTGCTCGATCATTTCCGTCAGGGTGAATTTTTCGCGCTCATCAGGCATGGACCAGCCCATGCGCCCCAGATAGTTGAGCATCGCCTCAGGCATGAAGCCCATGCGCTCATAGAAGGTCACTGATGTCGGGTTCTTGCGCTTGGACAGCTTGCTCTTGTCCGGATTACGCAGCAGCGGCATATAGCACAGCTGTGGCTGCTCCCAGCCGAAGTACTCATAAAGCTTGATCAGCTTCGGTGCGGACGGCAGCCACTCCTCGCCGCGCAATACGTGAGTGATGCCCATCAGATGGTCATCGACGACGTTGGCGAGGAAGTAGGTTGGCAATCCGTCGGCCTTCATCAGGACCTGCATGTCCATGCGATCCCAGCCGATCTCAACCGTGCCACGGAGCATGTCCTGCACTTGGCAGACACCCTCGGTCGGTACTTTCATGCGGATCACATGGGACTCGCCCGCCGCGATACGCTGCTGAGCGGTATCGGCGCCGATGTGCATGCAATGGCCGTCGTAGCGCGGCGTTTCCTTGTTGGCCATCTGCTCGGCACGTACCTGGTCCAGACGCTCTGCGCTGCAGAAACACGGGAAGGCATGACCCTTGGCGACCAGCTCGTCCGAGTATTTCTTGTAGATCTCGCCACGCTCGCTCTGGCGATACGGGCCATGTGGGCCGCCCACGTCCGGCCCCTCGTCCCACTCGATACCCAGCCAGCGCAGCGCGTCGTATATCTGCTGCTCGGACTCGCGGGTCGAACGCAGCTGGTCGGTGTCCTCGATGCGCAGGACGAACTGGCCGCCATGCTGGCGAGCGAAGCAAAGGTTGAACAGCGCGATATACGCGGTGCCGACGTGGGGATCGCCGGTGGGAGATGGCGCGATACGGGTGCGAACGGTGGTCATGATGTTCTCGAATCGGGAGCACAAGAAAGATACAGCGGCTGGCGACGTCCATGCTCATCGCCGATCAGCGCTTGTAAAGGCGCGATGTTAACAGGCGCACCTCTACCGGCTCCACCAGACGACATCCGTGACGGGCACTGACGCGCCCTCCTTCGAAACGCTGCGTGCGGCGGCTTCATTACGTGTGACCAAGCGATCAGATCTGCAGCAGGCGTTCGCGCAGCTTATGGATTTCGTCGCGAGTCTGCGCCGCGGCTTCGAACTCAAGGTCGCGTGCATAGGCCAGCATCTTCTCTTCCAGCTGACGAATCCGTTTGGTGATTTCGCTGGGTGAGCGCAGCTCGTTCTCGTAGCGGGCCGCCTCTTCGGCCGCCTTCGCCTCGCCGCGCCGCTTCTTGCTCCGCGAACCAGGCACGGTGGCACCTTCGAGAATGTCCTGAACATCCTTGAACACGCCCTGCGGAACGATCCCATTGGCCTCGTTGAACGCGATCTGCTTGTTGCGCCGGCGCTCGGTCTCGCCAATGGCGCGCTCCATTGATCCGGTCATATTGTCGGCGTAGAGGATCGCCCGACCATTGAGGTTGCGCGCGGCACGGCCGATGGTCTGGATCAGCGAGCGCTCGGAGCGCAGGAAGCCTTCCTTGTCCGCATCAAGGATTGCCACCAGCGATACCTCCGGCATGTCCAACCCCTCGCGCAGCAGGTTGATCCCTACCAGCACGTCGAATACGCCCAGGCGCAGATCACGGATGATCTCCACCCGCTCGACGGTATCGATATCCGAATGCAGATAACGCACCCGAACCCCGTGATCGCCGAGGTAGTCGGTCAGGTCTTCCGCCATTCGCTTGGTCAGGGTCGTCACCAGCACCCGCTCTTCCTTGGCCACGCATTTGGTAATTTCCGAGAGCAGGTCATCGACCTGAGTCAATGCCGGCCGCACCTCGATCTGCGGATCGACCAGGCCTGTCGGCCGTACCACCTGCTCGATTACCCGCCCGGCATGTTCTGCCTCGTAAGGCCCCGGGGTCGCCGAGACGAAGATGGTCTGCGGGCTGATGGCTTCCCATTCGTCGAAACGCATGGGCCGGTTATCCAACGCTGAAGGCAGGCGGAAACCGTACTCCACCAGGGTTTCCTTGCGCGAACGGTCGCCTTTGTACATCGCACCGACCTGCGGAACGCTGACGTGGGACTCGTCAATCACCAGCAGCGCATCGGCTGGTAGATAGTCATAGAGCGTCGGCGGCGCCTCGCCCGACGCGCGCCCTGACAGGTAACGCGAGTAGTTTTCGATGCCGTTGCAATAACCCAGCTCCATGATCATTTCCAGATCGAAACGGGTCCGCTGCTCCAACCGCTGCGCCTCCACCAGCTTATTGTTCGCTCGCAAATAATCGAGCCGATCCTTGAGCTCCACCTTGATGCTCTCAATGGCGTCCAGCAGCGTTTCGCGCGGCGTCACGTAATGGCTCTTGGGGTAGAAAGTGAAGCGCGGAAGTTTGCGGATCACCTCGCCGGTCAGCGGATCGAAGGCGGACAGGCTTTCCACCTCGTCGTCGAACAGCTCGATACGCACCGCCTCCAGATCGGATTCGGCGGGAAAGATATCAATGACATCGCCACGCACACGAAAGGTTGCGCGCGCAAAATCCATGTCGTTACGGGTGTATTGCAGGCCGGTCAGGCGACGCAGCAGCTCGCGCTGATCGAGGCGATCACCCCGATCGACGTGCAGCACCATTTTCAGATACGACTGCGGATCACCCAGGCCATAGATGCAAGAGACGGTGGTCACGATGATCGCGTCCTTCCGCTCCAGTAACGCCTTGGTCGCTGACAGCCGCATCTGTTCGATATGGTCGTTGATCGAGGCATCCTTCTCGATGAAGGTGTCGGACGACGGCACGTAGGCTTCCGGCTGGTAATAGTCGTAGTAGGAAACGAAGTATTCCACCGCATTGTTCGGAAAGAATGCCTTGAACTCGCCATAAAGCTGCGCGGCCAGCGTCTTGTTCGGCGCCAGCACCAGCGTCGGCCGTTGTACGTGAGCAATGACGTTGGCAATGCTGAAGGTCTTGCCGGAGCCCGTCACGCCCAGCAAGGTCTGATGCGACAACCCGGCCTCGATGCCTTCGATCATCTGCCGAATGGCTTCAGGCTGGTCACCGGCGGGTTTGAAACGCGTGACCAATTCGAACTGCGACATATCGACCTCTTATGATTGCGAGCCGCCCGAACACCGAGCGATCTGACGCTTCTGCAGCCCAAGGTGCTGCCACGATGCGCTGCAGGACAAACACGACCGACCATTCAATGCGGCCAGCGCCGAGATATCAAGTGCGCCGCCTGTCAGCACAGCGCGAGCGAGACAATGAGGCAATGAGGCAATGAGGCAATGAGGCAATGAGGCAATTAAAACAGCCTCGCCTCATCAGAAAAACCGCCCCAGCATATCGCGACGAAGGGCCAGGGCCGTTATACTCTTGCCCCGTTTGCGCACGCCCCTCCGCGCCGAAGCGAGGGTGCTGTTTCATTCACCTCCTTCTCTTCGAGCCTCCCCACCATGAGTTTGTTCTCCGCTGTCGAAATGGCGCCGCGCGACCCGATCCTCGGCCTCAATGAAGCCTTCAATGCCGACACGCGGCCGAACAAGGTCAACCTGGGCGTTGGCGTCTACTACAACGAAGAAGGTCGAATTCCGTTGCTGCGTGCCGTGGCTGCCGCCGAGATGGCACGCCTGGAGCTGAACGCACCTCGTGGCTATCTGCCGATCGAAGGCATCGCCAGCTATGACATGGCCGTTCAGGGCCTTCTGTTCGGTGCCGACTCCGCACTGGTAGCAGACGGTCGCGTGGTGACCACTCAGGCATTGGGCGGCACCGGCGCGCTGAAAATCGGTGCGGACTTTCTCAAGCGCATGCTGCCGGACGCGGTCGTTGCCATCACCAACCCTAGTTGGGAAAACCATCGCGCCCTGTTCGAGTCCGCTGGCTTCCCCGTGCAGAACTATAGCTACTATGACGCCGCCAGCCACGGCATCGACCGCGCCGGCATGCTGGAAGACCTGAAGAACCTGCCAGCCCGTTCGATCGTCGTGCTGCACGCGTGCTGCCACAACCCGACCGGCGTCGATCTGCAGCCGGAGGATTGGAAGCAGATCCTCGAAGTGCTGCGCGCCAATGACCACGTGCCATTCATCGACATCGCCTACCAAGGCTTCGGCGACAACATCGAAGAAGACGCCGCCGCCGTGCGACTGTTCGCCGACTCAGGCATGAGCTTCTTCGTTTCCAGCTCCTTCTCCAAGTCGTTCTCGCTGTACGGCGAACGTGTCGGCGCCCTGTCGATGGTGACTCAGAGCCGTGACGAATCGGCACGCGTGCTCTCGCAGATCAAGCGTGTCATCCGCACCAACTATTCCAACCCACCCACCCACGGCGCCACCGTGGTCTCCGCCGTTCTCAACAGCCCGGAACTACGTGCTATGTGGGAAACCGAGCTGGGCGAGATGCGCACCCGTATTCGAGACATGCGCTTGACGATGGTCCGCCAACTGGCCGAGAAAGGTGCCAAGCAGGATTTCAGCTTCGTTGCCAAGCAGCGCGGCATGTTCTCCTACTCCGGTCTTACCGCGGCCCAGGTCGAGCGTCTACGCGCCGAGTTCGGCGTTTACGCCATCGGCACGGGCCGCATCTGCGCAGCGGCGTTGAACCACAAAAATCTGGACCACGTGACCGACGCCATCGTGCAGGTTCTGTGACCGGCAAGGGGTTGACTTCCCCTTAGTTATCATTAGGATACGCACCGCTGTTCCGCGATAGCTCAGTCGGTAGAGCAAATGACTGTTAATCATTGGGTCCCTGGTTCGAGTCCAGGTCGCGGAGCCAATTCCAAAGCCTCAGGTGAAAACCTGGGGCTTTTTTGTATCCGTTGGAGTCTCCCCAGGGACTTCGTCCCAGGTTATTCGGCAAGCCTCACCCCTTCGGGGCCGCGCTGAAGCGCGTTCTGCTGCGCAGTCGAGTCCAGGTCGCGGAGCCAACTTCAAAGCCCCAGGTGAAAACCTGGGGCTTTTTGTATCCGCCAGGCTCTCACGACCTGCAGGAGCCGGCTTGCCCGCGCCCGGTCGCCGTTCCGAGCCTGCATATCCCATTGTTCGCGAGCAAGCTCGCTCCTACACGAAGAGCATGGCGGGTCGGTGTTCTGTGGTCGAGCAGGTATTCGCGCGACATTGTAGGAGCCAGCTTGCTGGCGAACCGCGCTAAGCCGCTGCTCCGAGCCCGCACGCCCCATTGTTCGCGAGCAAGCTCGCTCCTACAAAGAGCATCGCCAGCCGAAGGATTCGCGGCAGATATCCCGGTAACCCTGCAGGAGCCAGCTTGCTGGCGAACCGCGCCAAGCCGCTGATCCGGGCCCGCATTATTCATTATTCGCGAGCAAGCTCGCTCCTACGAAAATCCTGACGTGCAAAGGTCCGCACAAAGCTTTTATCTCGAGAAACGAAAACGCCCCGCATCGGCGCGTTTGTTATACGGCGGTGCTTATTGCGCCTCGGCGTTCTCAGCCGATTCGCCAACTTCGGCCTCGGACTCAGCGGCCGGAGCGGCTTCGTTCTCGTCGCCTTTTATGCCCAGCAGCTCAAGGTCGAAGACCAGCACCGAGTTGGCCGGGATCAGCGGGCTCGGGCTTTGCTCGCCATAGGCAAGCTCGCTCGGGATGTACAGTTTGTACTTCTCACCCACATGCATCAGCTGCAGACCTTCGACCCAACCCGGAATCACACCACCGACAGGCAGATCGATCGGCGTGCCGCGCTTGATCGAGCTATCGAAAACGGTGCCATCGGTCAAACTGCCTTCATAGTGAACGGTAACGATGTCATTCGGACCCGGCTGAGGGCCTTCGGCTTCTTTGATCACTTCGTACTGCAGACCGGATTCGGTGGTCTTCACGCCTTCACGCTTGGCGTTTTCTTCAAGGAATTTCTTCCCGGCCGCAACGGCCTCCTTGTTCATTTCGACCATGCGCTCTTCGGCGCGCGTCTGCAGATAGGCGAAGGCTTCCATCAGCTCTTCATCCGTCAGCTTCTGCTCTTTCTTGCCGATGGCATCGTCGATGCCCTGCGCAACCGCATTCGAGTCCAGATCAGCCATGCCTTCCTGAGCCAGGCTCTTACCCATGTTCAGGCCGATACCATAGGAGGCTTTCTGCGCCGGAGTCTCCAGCTTGGCGCTGGTTTCTGAATCACAGCCCGCCAGGACCAGGCCAACCAGGGCTATCGCAGACGCCAAACGTTGATGTCTCATTCTGTTTCCTTAAATACGCGTGAAGGGGTGAAGCAAATCGATTGCCGGAGCTTAACAGTCGCCCACTAACAGTGGCTACCGAGCGTACCGACGTAATACGTAAAGACAATGCAAAGTAAGGAAGTGCCGCACGAAACGCACAAACAGATGAGAAACCCAAAACGAAGGCGAAAAAAAAGCGACCCTAAGGTCGCTTTCTTTCGAGCTATCAAGGCGTTCAGCGGTCCTTGATGGCAAATATGGCGCAGCGGACGGGACTCGAACCCGCGACCCCCGGCGTGACAGGCCGGTATTCTAACCGACTGAACTACCGCTGCGCTAAACCTCGAGTGGTGGGTGATGACGGGATCGAACCGCCGACCCTCTGCTTGTAAGGCAGATGCTCTCCCAGCTGAGCTAATCACCCGTTTGCTCTCGAAGTGGGGCGCATTCTAGAGAGGGTTCCGAACCTTGGCAACCCCCTTTTGAAAAAAAAATTGAAGAACTTACAAAGACTTAGGGAACCCACTGTTTATGCCCGTTTTTGCGGTTTCCATCGGCATCGCGAGTTTTCAGGGTTGGCCTGCGTTACAGGGAGGGGAATAATGCGCGCTTTGCTTTTACCGGAGTTTCAATCGCCATGTGGTTTCGCAACCTGCTCGTCTACCGTCTCACTCAGAACGTCCCTTTCGATGTCGAGACACTTGAAACCGCACTGGCCGCCAAGCCCGCTCGACCCTGCGCCAGCCAGGAGCTGAGCACTTACGGTTTCGTCGCGCCCTTCGGAAAAGGCGAAGACGCACCTTTAGTGCATGCCAGCCAAGGCTTTCTGCTGATCTCTACGCGCAAGGAAGAGCGCATCCTGCCCGGCAGCGTGGTCAAGGACGCGCTGAAGGATAAGGTGGACGAGATCGAAAACGAGCAGATGCGCAAGGTCTACAAGAAAGAGCGCGATCAGCTCAAGGACGACATCATCCAGTCTTTCCTGCCCCGGGCCTTCATTCGCAAGTCCGGCACCTTCGCCGCCATCGCACCAGAGCAGGGCCTGATTCTGGTCGACGCGTCCAGCCCCAAGCGCGCCGAAGACCTGCTTTCGACCCTGCGCGAAGCCATCGGCTCGCTGCCGGTGCGCCCGTTGACTGTAAAGATCGCGCCCTCGGCAACCATGACTGACTGGGTCAAGACCCAGAAAGCTGCGGAGGACTTCTTCGTGCTCGACGAGTGCGAGCTGCGCGATACCCATGAAGATGGCGGTGTAGTGCGCTGCAAGCGCCAGGACCTGACCAGTGACGAAATCCAGCAGCATCTGGGAGTCGGCAAGCAGGTCACCCAGCTCTCGCTGGGCTGGCAGGACAAGTTGTCCTTCGTGCTCGACGATAAATTAGTGATCAAGCGTCTGCGCTTCGAGGAATTGCTTCAGGATCAGGCTGAGCAGGACGGCGGTGACGACGACCTCGGTCAGCAGGACGCCAGCTTCCTGTTGATGATGCTGACCTTCAAGGAATTCCTCCCCGCGCTGTTCGAAGCCCTGGGTGGTGAGGAGATTCCGCAGGGCATCTAAACTGCCTTGCACGCCGTCAGCACGCTGACGGCGTTCCCTCCATAACTACAAGGTAAGCCCGATGCGTGCCCTCGCCGCCCTCAGCCGCTTTGTCGGCAACACCTTCGCCCTCTGGGTCCTGCTGTTCGCCGTTCTCGCGTTCTTCCAGCCCAGCTGGTTCCGTCCTGCCACCGCCTGGATCGTCCCGCTATTGGGGTTGATCATGTTCGGCATGGGCTTGACCCTGAAAGCAGCCGACTTCGCCGAGGTGGCTCGCCGTCCGCTGTGGGTGGCGCTGGGGGTCGGAGCACAATTCCTGATCATGCCGGCGCTGGCGTGGTTGCTGTGCCAGGTGCTGGGCCTGCCGGCAGAGATAGCCGTCGGAGTCATCCTGGTCGGCTGCTGTCCGGGCGGCACCGCCTCCAACGTGATCGCCTGGTTTTCCCGGGGGGACGTGGCGCTCTCGGTCTCGATTACCGCAGTGACCACCCTGCTCGCGCCGCTGGTGACACCTGCGTTGATCTGGCTACTGGCTTCGGCCTGGTTGCCAGTCAACTTCGGCGCGCTGTTCATCTCCATCGTACAGATCGTGCTGCTGCCGATTGCCCTAGGCCTGGTTGCGCGCCGCCTGCTGGGTAACCGGGTGCATCAGGTAGTCGAGGTGCTGCCGCTGGTTTCGGTGGTCAGCATCGTGATCATCGTCGCGGCAGTCGTTGCAGCCAGCCAGGCGAAGATCGCCGAATCCGGTCTGCTGATCATGGCGGTAGTGTTTCTGCATAACAGCCTTGGGCTCGGCATTGGCTATTTTGTCGGGCGCCTTTTCGGCCTGCCGCTGGCACAACGCAAGACGCTATCGATCGAAGTCGGCATGCAGAACTCTGGATTGGGTGCCGCCCTGGCCAGCGCCCATTTCTCGCCACTGGCAGCGGTGCCCAGCGCGCTGTTCAGCGTCTGGCACAACCTCTCCGGCGCGCTACTGGCAACCTTCTACCGTCGAATGAAGGATGACGAACGGCAGGTTCGCTGATCGTCGAGGCGCCATAGGTCCGGGCTACTTGCCCGGACTTCGTAGGTGTGCAAAATAGCGTCTGCTGAGGACGACCTCAGGCTGTACAGACTCACCGGGGACGGCCCCACCCAATCACCGTCCTGTCGAGGTGCGTATGTCCTGGATAATTCTGTTTCTTGCCGGTCTGTTCGAGATCGGCTGGGCCGTTGGCCTGAAGTTCACCGAGGGCTTCACCCGCCCATTCCCTACCGTTCTAACGATCACTGCCATGGCGGCCAGCCTGGGTCTACTGGGTCTGGCGATGAAGGAGTTGCCGCTAGGCACCGCCTACGCCGTCTGGACCGGCGTGGGTGCGGTGGGCACCGTAATCGCCGGAATCATTTTGTTCGGCGAATCGATGAGCCTGTTCCGCTTGGGCAGCGTATTGCTCATCTGCATGGGCTTGCTCGGTCTAAAACTCAGCCACTGAGGCGTGGTAAGAACGGCAGCCGGTGAAGCGCCGGCTGCCGTGTCATCAGCCGTGCAGCGCAGGCTCGCGATAGTGTCGTGTGCAGGCTTCGCCATCAGCGCGAAACAGATGGCATTTGTTAGCCAGCAGGCCGATAGCGAATTCCTGGCCTTCTGCGACACGACGATTACCATCGCTGGCCACCGCCACCATCGCTTCAACGCCCTCTAGATTCAGGTGCAGCAAGTTGTGATCGCCAAGCCGCTCAGCCACCGCAATCTCGCCGTTGAAGACGAAATCCGCCTGCTCAGGATCGACGAAATGCTCAGGCCGAACACCGAGCGTCAACGCATCACCCGGTTTGATCTGCCTACCATCCACCGCTACCCGCATGGCGCTGCCGCCAGGCATCTCGACCTCGACCGAGTCGGCATCCGCACCTAACACGCGAACCGGCAGAAAATTCATTTGCGGCGAGCCGATAAAGCCGGCCACGAACTGGTTCGTCGGGTAGTGATACAGCTCCAGCGGCGGCCCGATCTGGGCGATGCGCCCAGCATTGAGCACGACGATCTTGTCGGCCAGGGTCATGGCCTCGACCTGATCATGGGTCACGTAGATCATGGTCGCCTTGAGGCGCTGATGCAGGCGCGAGATTTCGATGCGCATCTGCACGCGGAGAAAGGCATCGAGGTTCGACAATGGCTCGTCGAAGAGAAACACCTTGGGTTCGCGCACCATGGTCCGGCCGATCGCCACGCGCTGGCGCTGCCCACCGGAGAGATCCTTGGGCTTGCGGTCGAGCATTTGGTCGAGCTGCAGGATCTTCGCCACCGAGTCCACTCGGCGACGAAATCTCGCCTTTGTCGATTTTCGCCAGCTTCAGGCCGAACGCCATGTTTTCCGCGACACTCATATGCGGATAAAGCGCGTAGGACTGAAACACCATCCCCACCGAGCGATCCATCGGCGGCAGTTCGTTGACCCGTTCGCCGTCGATCTGCAGCTCGCCGTCAGTGACGTCCTCGAGGCCGGCAATCAGCCGCAGCAGGGTCGACTTGCCGCAGCCGGACGGGCCGACGAACACCACGAACTCACCATCAGCGATATCCAGATCGATACCGCAGGTGATGGGCACCTCGTCGTAGCTCTTGCAGATATTCCGCAGGGTTACGCTGGCCATTGTTGTTGTTCTCCTTCAAGCAACCGCCGCGACGACGCGCGGCGGGGTCCGCGGGGTCATCCGAGCCGACGAGCGAATCCGAATCCATGAGCGGGCAAGTGTACGCCGTGACCGTCAAAAACCGCGGTCGCCGAGGGCACATCGAGCCCTTCGACCGGTGCCGACAGATCAAAGTGCCGCGCGCTATCGCCCATATTGAACAGGCATACCCATACCTCGTCATCCAGCCGACGCTCGTACACCAGTAGCGCCTCATCATCGTAGACGGTGCGCATGCTACCTTCGATCAGCAGGCGTTGATCCTGACGCCAGGCGAGGAAACGTCGATATATGTTGAGCATGGAGTCCGGCTCCGGCTCTTGTGCAGCTACCGACAGCGGCAGGTGCTGATCGGCCAATGGTAACCAGGGCTGCTCGCGGCTGAAGCCACCGTGCTGGTCCTGGTCGTGCCAGGGCATCGGCGTGCGGCAACCATCGCGACCTTTGAACTCGGGCCAGAAGCGGATGCCGTAGGGGTCGACCAATTGCTCGAATTGCAACTCGGCTTCATCCAGACCCAGCTCTTCGCCCTGATAGAGGCAGACACTGCCGCGCATGCTCAGCAGCATCGCCATGAACATCCGTCCGCGGGCATGATCCGGCTGATTGGCCAGCGCCCAACGGCTCATGACCCGGACCACATCGTGGTTGCCGATCGACCAGCACGGCCAACCATCCACCAGCTCGCGCTCCACACTGTCGATGGTGTGGCGCAGAAAGCCCGGACTGCACTGCTCGGTAAGCAGATCGAACGAATAGGCCATATGCAGCGTATCGCTGCCGCCGGTGTACGCCGCCATGGTGCGCAACGAATGGTCACAGCCAATCTCAGCCACAGTCGCACTGCCCGGGTAGCGCTCGAGCAACTGCCGAATGCGGCGCAGAAAGTCGAGGTTCTCTGGCTGGGTCTTGTCGTAGATGTGCTTCTGAAACGCGTAGGGATTATCGGCGCGCACACCAATGCTGCCTTCGCGAATGTCATGGTTCGGCGGGTTGTCACGCAACTCGCGGTCGTGGAAATAGAAGTTCGCCGCGTCCAGGCGGAAGCCGTCGACACCCAGCTTGAGCCAGAACTCCATGTCGTCGAGCAGCTGCTGCTGCACCGCTTCGCAGTGGAAGTTGAGGTCAGGCTGGCTGGAGAGAAAATTGTGCAGGTAATACTGCTTGCGGCGGCTGTCCCAGGTCCAGGCCGGCCCGCCGAACACGGAAAGCCAGTTATTGGGCGCAGTGCCGTCATCTTTCGCATCGGCCCAGACGTACCAGTCCGCCTTGGGGTTGTCGCGACTGGAACGGCTTTCCTTGAACCAGGCGTGCTGGTCCGAGGAGTGGTTGAGCACCTGGTCGATGAGGATGCGAATGCCGCGCGCATGGGCCACGTCGATGACCTGTTTGAAGTCTTCCAGCGTGCCAAACAACGGGTCCACGCCACGGTAGTCGGAGACGTCGTAACCGAAGTCTTTCATGGGCGAGGTGAAGAACGGCGATAGCCAGATGGCGTCGACGTTCAGGCTGGCGATGTAGTCGATCTTCTCGACCACACCGAGCAGATCGCCAACTCCGTCGCCATTGCTGTCATAGAAGCTGCGCGGGTAAACCTGATAAATGACGCCGCCGCGCCACCAGTCATTGCGATTCATACAACCAACCTTCGATGTTTGGGGGGAACACGCCGCCACTCTAGGTGCGTCAACCCGCCGCAACATCCTCCCGACCATGGATTACCGAGGCGTAAGGACCGGGCGTAGAGACGGGCCGAACGGGGGGCGTAGTGCCGCCAACTGGCTAGTCGAGGCCCGCCACCCGATCGCTGTTGGCATGCCGCCTTTCGCCATAAAACCGTCAATCAACAAGCGAATCGACACTTATCTGTCACGAGGAAGTTATAGGATCGGTTCAGTTCCAGGACTGACACTGCAGTAGCTGCTGCGCTGAGCAGGCTTCCCGCGCCGCCGCACCAGTCAGGAGCGACACGCATCCACCCTTCATGGAGAGACCTCATGTTCAAGTGCAAGCCCCTCGCAGCCGCCATCATTGCGATCCTGGCCACTCAGGCCTACGCCGACGACAACAGCGCAGAACAGAACCAGTCCGGTGCCGATAACATTGCCGAAGTCACCCAGACCGGCGGTCAGGACAACCTGTCCTATCAGTCGCAGATCGGCGACAACAACGATGCTATGGTCACCCAGAATCAGGCCACGCTGTCGGATGCCGTCCAGACCCAGACTGGCACTCTGAACCGTGCAGACATCGTGCAGAACTCGACCGAGCAGAGCGAAGCGATCCAGCTGCAAGACGGCGACAACCATGACGCGAGCATCGTCCAGAACGATTCCTTCGGTGCCAGCGCTCGCCAGTACCAGGCAGGCAGCTACAACACCGCCATCACCGAACAGACCGCCGCTGATCTGAGCACTGCCGTGACTGATCAGGAAGGCAACGACAACTTTGCCGAAACCATCCAGAGCAACACTGAATCGAGCGTTTCGGAGCAGCGTCAGGTCGGCAACGACAACATCTCGCTGGTGTGGCAGGAAGGCGGCGCGGGCAATGACGCGATCGTCACTCAGGAAGGTAACGGTAATGACGCGGCCGTTTACCAGGTCAATGCTTTCGATTCGAGCGCCGAAATCAATCAGCAAGGGGATTTGCAGGTTGCATCAGTGAGCCAGGAAGGATCGGACCACTCGGCCAGCATCCAGTCCATCGGCATGATGAACGAGGCCTACATCGACCAGAGCGGTTCGCTGCAGACCGCCTCGATCTACCAGGACGGCGTATCCAACAGCGCGGATATCTTTCAGGCTGGCGAAAGCAACAGCGCCACCACCGAACAGACCGGCGACAACAACTACATCACCGTCGACCAACTCGATGGCAGCTTCCAGACGGCTTCGCTGCAGCAGACTGGTGAGTACAACGAAGCCTACGTCACCCAGCAAGGCGCTGATCATCTGATCGACTTTGCTCAGGATGGCACCGACAACCTGCTCACCGCCAGCCAGACCGGCAATGGCAACGAGCTGACAGGTTCGAGCTATGGCGACAACAACCGCGTGGATGTGGTGCAGGACGGCGACCTCAACGTCGCCGACATCCAGC
This sequence comes from Pseudomonas sp. SST3, assembly GCF_003325755.1. The sequence goes on from NZ_QORI02000028.1 coordinate 29,230, forward strand.
AGATCTACGGCTCGGACAACGAAGTCAGCCTGACGCAGACCGGCGAAGGTCATCTGGCTCAAGTGCTGCAGGGTGGCACTGCCAACCAGGCGATCCTCGACCAGAGCGGCATGGGCAACGCTGCGATGGTGTCGCAGATGGGCTCGGGCAACATGGCCATCGTCACCCAGCAGTAAGCGGTACCGGCGGCCGGCCTAGCGCCGGCTGCCACTCCTCCTGCCGCTATCGGCGGCTACGGGCCGGATTACCCACCACGGTCGCACCCGCCGCAACATCTCGAGTCACCACACTGCCCGCCCCGATCACAGCGTCGTCGCCGATGGTCACGCCCGGCAGGATAATGGCACCCCCACCAATCCAGACGTGCTCACCGATCACCACCGGACGCCCGAATTCGAGGCCGCTACGGCGCTCTTGTGCATCACGCGGATGGTCGGCGGCGTAGATCTGCACGGCTGGCCCGATCTGCGTGCCGGTACCGATGCGTACCTCAGCCACGTCCAGAATCACGCAGTTAAAGTTGAAAAACACATCGTCACCCAAGTGGATGTTGTAGCCGTAATCACAGTGAAACGGCGGCCGCACCACTGCGCCCTCTCCTACGCTTCCCAGCAGTTCCTTCAGCAAGGCCCGGCGCAGCGCCGGTGTTTCGGCGAGCGCTGCGTTATAGCGCACCATCCAGGCTTTGGCCGCGGCCTGATCGGCTTGCAACTCGGGGTCGCCTGGCCGGTACAGTTCGCCGGTCAGCATCTTCTGTTTTTCAGTCATCGGCATGTCTGGCTCCCGCGGGACATAAAAAGCATCCGGCCGTGGACCTGCCGGATGCGCAATCGCTCAGGCAATACGCTCCGCTATTCGCCCTGGATCTTGCTCAACAGGCTGCGCGCCAACTGCACGGCCTCGTTGCGATGGGTGATGTTGAGCTTCTGATACAGGCTGCGGATATGCGTCTTGATGGTGGTCGGCGCGACGTTGAGGTGTTCGGCGATCTGCTCGTTGGATTGTCCGGCATGGATCAGGCTGAGCACCTGCCATTCGCGCCGTGTCAGTGGCGAATGCCGGATCAGCTCGGGCACATCGGGGCGATTGATGATGTCCTGAATCACCGCTTCGTCGAGGGTGATGCGGATCGCCCGGCTGAAATCGCGCTGCTGCTGCGCCAGTTGGATCACGCGATCGGCGCGCTGGGCCTCGAGTTCGTCGAGCGGGCGCTCATGCTGCAATGCCTTGAGCATGACGATGATCAGCTTGCCGATGCGCAGGAAGCTGCCGATGGCGCCCGTGCTGCTGGCCAGTGTCAGCGCCAACTGCAGATGGTCCAGCGCCTGTTGGCGCTCCTCGCGCTGCCAATGCAGCTGCGCGAGAAGAATGTGGTTGCGGTTCAGATCCATGATCAGGCCGTGCTGCTCCGCCTCGATCTGCAGCTGCCTGAGGATCGGCAGCGCCTTGTCCGCCTGCTTCAAGGACAGATACGCACGCGCGTGATTACGGCCGTTGTACTGGGCGAAGTGGTTGAGGCCGCGTTCGAGAGCCGGTGCGGTGAGCAACCACTGCTGGATGGCCGTCTTGTCCTGGGTCGAATCCCAGTAGCTGAGCATGACCGCATGAGCATTGGCCAGCCAATCGACGTGATAGTTATCACCGGCAAGCATGCTCTGGATTTTGCCGATGTAATCGGCGCACGCGCTCTGCTGGCCACGTGCATGGGCGACGCCGGCGAGCAGCGCGTAGCATTGCAGCAGCCAGCGATCCCCTACGTCTTCCAGAATCTGAATGCCTTGCAAGGCACATTGCTCGGCTGCATCCAGGTGGTGCCATTCGAGCAATACCTGGCCGCGCACCCGGTAGATGAATTCCATGATCGGCGTGGCCTGGAGGTCGGCCTGCTCGACGTACTGAATCGCCCGTTCCTGGAGCGAATAGGCCTTCTGCAGATAGCCTTGAGCGATGGCGATTTCCGACAACTGCCCAAGGTTCCAGACCACCAGATGCGAGGCGCGAATGTCCCGGGCGCGGCGCTCTGCCTCCTCGTACTGCTGTTGCGCCTGGGGCAACAGCCCTTGGACGAAGTGCGCTTCAGCCAGACCCGACAGTGCCGCCACCTTGGAGGTGCGCATGATCAAGGGCTCGCGGATCAGCGCTTCACGGGCCAGGGCGATCGCCTGCTGTTCATCGCCACGGTTCATCGCCACCTGCGCGCGCACGGCATTGAATTCACCGACGATGCGCGCCCACTCCTCGTCCGAACAGCTGTGCTGCAACGCCTGCTCGCCGGCCTTGAACCACCGCTCGACCTGATCGAACTGATAAGAGTTCTGCGACACCCAGGCCTGCAACAGGGTGAACAGCGGCGACCCGGCGATGACCTGGTCCGGCAGTGTTTCCAGGCACTGCTGCAACAGCCCCAGCCGACCCTGACGGTAGAACTGCCGACCATGGCGCTCCAGCACCTCGCCGACCCGTATCGGGCACCCCGCCTGCACGGCATGCCGTGCGGCCTCTTCTGGCATGCTCTCGGCCATCAGCGCCTCGGCGGCGCGTAGATGAAGATCCGACATTCGCTGCGGCTGGTGAGTGCTCAGTTCGCCCTGGAGGAAAATCGCAAACAGCGGATGGTAGGCGTACCACTGCCGCAGACTGTCGAGCGGCTGGACGAACAAGCCACTGCGCTCGAGCTGCTCGAGCATGTCGCGGGCATTGCTGCCCTGGGTGAGCCGATTGGCCAAAGGCGCGTTGAAGCGATCCAGCAGACAGGTGGCCTGGAGGAACGCGAGCGTCGCCGAGCCCAGCTGGCTCATCACCTGTTCGCGCATATAGTCGCGGATATAGGGATGACCGAGCTGCAGGTTCTCCAGAAACAGGTCCATGCCACGGCCGGTCTGCACTTCCTGCAGGGCCAGCTGCAGTGCACAGGGCCAGCCACCGATACGCCGGTTGAGGCGTTCGACTTGTTCGCGGTTGACGGTCACCGGCAGGCCCAGATTGAGCAGGGCCTCCACTTCGTCGGTTTCGAACGCCAGATGCGGCGCATCCACCGTCAGCAATTGATGTTTGACGCGCAGATCGGCCACCCCGAGCTCGGGCAGGCCGCGACTACAGACAAGAAGGGTCAACCAGGCCGGCATGTTCCGCAGGAAGAATCGCAGCGCCGCGATGACCTCCGCGTTGTTCAACGTTTCGAAATCGTCCAGTACCAGCAGCAAGGGTTCGTGGTCCGCCGGCAGCTCCGCCAGCAGGTAGGTGAGCAGGGTGTCGAATGCCTCACCGCCCTGCTTCGCCAGCAACAAACTGCGCGGGCAACCCGCTTCCAGCTGCGCATCGATGACATGCAGCAGGTAGCGACCGAGCTGACGGGCATCGTTATCGCCAGGGTGAAGCTGCAACCAGGCGACCCGGCCGTCAAAGGCGCGCGCCCATTGACAGGCCAGCGTGGTCTTGCCAAAGCCACTGGGTGCGTGCAGCACCGCCAGACGCACGTCGCCGAGGCGCTGGAACCACTCATCCAGCCGTAGGCGCACCAGCAAACCGCTTGGCATCGGCGGCATGCTCAGCTTTGCCGGTATCAGCGGCAAAGGCTCAGGTATTGCGGCGTTCATGGTCGTCTCCCGTGGTCCATTCCCTGTTCCGGTGTCGTGACGCATCTTGGCGACGCGACGACGCGCTAACCCTTCACCCCACCGGCGGTCAAACCGCCCACAATCCACTTCTGGCAATACAGGAACACCACGGTTATCGGCAGGCCGGAGAGCACCGCCGCGGCCGCGAAGTCGCCCCAGAGGTAGTTCTGGTCGTAAAGGTATTGCTGGGCACCGACCGATAGCGTGAGTTTGTCCACGTCCATCAACAGCACCGACGCAATCGGGTACTCGGTGATGCTGGTGATGAACGCGAGGATAAACACCACCGCCAGGATCGGCACGCTCATCGGCAGCAGGATGTACACGAACGCCTGCCAGGTGGTGGCGCCGTCGACGATGGCAGCCTCTTCCAGCGAGCCGTCGATGCTTTCGAAGTAGCCCTTGATGGTCCAGATATGCAGCGCCATGCCACCCAACGAGGCGATGATCACCGCGCCGTGGGTATTCACGCCGAGCCAGCTGACGTGCTCGCCAAGCTGATCGAACAAGGCGTAGATGGCCACCAGCGTGAGCACCGGTGGGAACATCTGGAAGATCAGCATGCCCTTGAGGATCGGCCCCTTGCCGCCGAAACGCAGCCGGGCGAAGGCATAGGCGCTGGTGGTCGAGAGCATGAGAATCAGCAACGAACTGATCAGGGCGATCTTCACCGAGTTCCACAGCCATGTAAGCACCGGGAATGGCGGGTTGCTGACGGCCCCGTTCTCATGGACGTAGGGAATGCCCAGCGCCAGCGACCAGTGCTCCAGCGTCGGACTTTCCGGAAACAGGCTGCCGGTGGCGAAGTTGCCCTCGCGGAAGGAGATCGACACCACCATCAGCAGCGGGAACACGATCAGCGCGACAAAGCCGAGCAGCGCCGCATGGGTCATCCAGATGCGGTATTTGACGGATTTCGGTTGAACCATGGCCATACGGATATTCCTCAGACCTTGACCTTGGAAAGCTTCAGGTTCAGCCAGGCCATGGCGCCAACGACGATGAAGATCAGCGTGGCAATGGCGGCAGCCAGGGCGAAGTTCTGCCCCGAGTCCTGAAAAGCGATGCGGTAGGTGTAGCTGACGAGCAGATCGGTCGTCCCTGCTGGCGTGGTGGTGCCGAGGATGTCGGGACCGCCGCGGGTGAGCAGCGTGATCAGCACGAAGTTGTTGAAGTTGAACGCGAAGCTCGCAATCAGCAGCGGTGCCAGCGGCTTGATCAGCAGCGGCAGGGTGATTTTCAGCAGATTGTCCAGCGGCGTCGCGCCGTCCATTGCCGAGGCTTCGTAGAGATCACGTGGAATCGCCTGCAAAAGGCCCATGCACAACAGCAGCATGTAGGGGTAACCGAGCCAGGTGTTCACCAGCAGGATCATGCTGCGCGCCAGGGTCGGATCGCTGAACCAGGCCGGACGCATGCCGAACAGGCTGTCGAGCATCAGATTGATCTCGCCGAAGCTCTGGTTGAACAAGCCTTTGAACACCAGGATCGAGATGAACGCCGGCACCGCGTACGGCAGAATCAGCATCAGCCGGTAGAACGCCTTGCCGCGCACCATCTCCCATTGCAGCAAACTGGCCAGGACCAGCCCTACTGCGAGCGTGAAGACCACTGTCAACGCGGCGAAACACACCGTCCAGACGAAGATCTGCAGGAACGGCCCGCGGATCTTCGGATCGGTCAGTACCTTGGCGAAATTGCTCCCGCCGGCATACACCGTATAGCCCGGCGCGACCCGCTGGCCCTCCGCGTCGACATAAAAGCCGATCTCGTCGTTCGCGATCAGGTGCTCGCCAGTCTGGTTGTTGATGAGCGAGCCATCTTCCTGCCGGCGATACAAGGGTTCGACCGCTGCCACTTCGCGCAGGCCATACAGACGCAGCAACTGGCCGTCGTTGCCGCGCAACACCCATTGTTCGAGCTGGTTGCGCAGACGGATCACCTCGCGCAGCGGCAAGGCCTTGCCCAGGTCAGCCACCTCACCGACCGGGCTCAGATCCAGTGGCTCGTCTGGCTGCGGCTCGCCTTGCAGCGGCGCGGACACCCAGACACCCTGCTCGCCCTTGTCGACGCTCAAGCGCATTTCGCCGTCAGCATTCTGATGCAGGCTGAAGCCGAAGCGTTCGCCCGCCAGATAGGTCTGGCTGAGGTGATAATGCTGCGCCTGCTCGAAGCTCAGCAGGTTAGTGCCGCTGTAGTTGGTAAAGCCGATCCCTACGGTGTACAGCAGCGGGAAGATGACGAAAATCAGCATCCCGGCCACGGCCGGAAAGATGTAGCGATGGGCGTAGGCGCGGCGATTGACGAAGACGAAACTGGCGATCCCGGCAATCACCAGTCCGAGCAGGGCGAACACGGTTTGACCCTGGGCGTAGAGCGCAACGATCAGGTACAGCGCGAAGGCATTGCAGACCAACCATATCCCCCAGCGCATCGCGGCTGGCAACCTGGGGATGGACAGCTTCGGCACGGCGCGACGGGGCATTTCGACGGGAACATTCACGGCAGACATCGGGATCTGGGCCTCAAGGCGCGCAGCCGAAGACGCAGGCGTCCCCGGCTGCGGCTGCGGGTTGTCGTTACTTGACGATGCGTTTGGCGGCGTCATCCAGGGCGGCATCCACGTTTTGGCGACCGGACGTAATGTTCGTCAGGGCAGGCTCCATGGCCGACCAGAACACGCCCATCTGCGGAATGTTCGGCATCGGACGGCCCTGCTCGGCGCTTTCGAACGTGGCCTTGATCAGCGGATCGTCGGACAGCTCGGCCATGAATTCTTTGTTCACCACCGCGCCCAGCGGCACGTCGGCGTTCACGGCTTTCAGCCCCTCGACCTGAAGCAGATAGTTCTCCAGGAATTCGACCGCCAGCGCCTGATTCGGGCTGGCCGCGTTGAGGGTCGCCGCCATCACGCCGGAGAAAGGCTTACTCGGGCTTTCACCCACCGCAGGGATCGGCGCCACGCCGAAGTCGATGCCGCTCTTGCGGATGTTCGACCAGGCCCAGGGTCCGCTGATGAACATCGCCGATTCGCCCTTGTTGAAGGCCGCTTCGGCGGCGCTGTAATCGGCGCCCTTGGGCATCACGCCCTGGTCGATCAGCTCCTTGAGCACCATGGCGCCCTGCTTGGCGCCCTCGTTGTTGACGCCGGTCTGGCTGACGTCATACCCCGAGCCGGTATCAGCGAAAGCAAAGCCGCCATTGGCCGCCAGCAAGGCCCAGGTGAAGTAGGTGTTGTTGTAATCCCAGAGAATCGCGCGCTTGCCGTTGGCGGCGAGGTCCTTGTGGATCGTCAAGACATCGTCGAAGGTCTTCGGTGGGGTCGGCACAAGTGCCTTGTTGTAGATCAGCGCGGGCGCTTCCACGGCCATGGGATAACCCCACTGCTTGCCGTTGTAGCTCACTGCTTCCCAGGCAAAATCGGCCACTTCGGCTTGGGTCTTGCTGCTAGGGGTGACTGGAGAAATCAGCCCACTCTGCGCCCACTCGCCAAGGCGATCATGGGCCCAAATGAAAATGTCCGGCCCGTTGCCGGTGGCCGCCGCCTGTTGAAACTTATCAGTGGCGGCGTCTGGATGGGCGACTTCAACTGGAATGCCGGTCTCTTCGGTGAATTTCTCGCCGACTTTGGCCAGTCCCTTGTAGCCCTTGTCACCGTTTATCCAGACGACCAGCTTGCCTTCTTCGATGGCGGCCTGGACGGACAGCGGCAGGCTCAAGGTTGCGGATAGACCGATCGCGGCCGCTGCAAACAGCTTTTTATTCATCTTGGTATTTCCTCGTGGCTTCTTATTTTTGATCCACAACGTTCTGCTTGCCGTCGGGCGGTCTCGCAGAGCATTCATACTCGCCCTGCCCGTGGCCTAAAACATCCTCCTCCGGGGGAGGAAGAGGGGCGTAGAAGCAGGGCGTAGTTTTGTCTTCGCGCTGTGTTCGCGCAGCGCTCGAATCGCCCTTTCTCAGCCTGCACGACGCGGTGAAAACAGGCTTGAATAGCGCCATCTTCCCCGCCTAGCCGGAGCCGGACATGCGCCCTCTGCCGCCCCTTAGTCCATCTATCCTAGCCCTTTGTTTCGGTCTGCTCGCACCCGTTGTGCAAGCAGAACCACAAGTCCCTATCCGACTTGACGGTCAGCTGCTGCAGCCGGCCTGGAAAACCCTGGCTGATGATCGCTTCGCGGCCGAGCTGGAGCTGCCGACAGGCATCTTGCAGTTAGGCGATGACGCGGCTGAACGTGAGCCACTCAAACCCTTCCAGCGGCACGAACTGAAGCCCGGCAGCCGCCTGGATTTCAAGGTGGTGAAACCGGGCCGCTACCGCCTGCTGGTGCAAACCGGCGACGACGCCAATCTGCGACTGGTTCCGATCCGCCAGACCAATGAGCCCCCGGAACAGGCCTGTCGTCCATGGAACGGCAACGCCGTACAGGTCCCGGTTGCCGGTGTGTTCGAGAACGGCCAGCAGTTGCGCGACGCCTACAGCGGCAACACGGCCATCGTGCAGCACGGCAAGGTCGAACTGACGCCGGCACCGGACAGCAACGGCTTGCTGTTGCTCGAAGCGGCTGACGCGCCATCAGAGCAGCCTCGCGACTGGCGCAACGCGACCGTCTATTTCGCCCTCACCGACCGTTTTGCCAACGGCGACCCGAGCAACGACCGCAGCTATGGCCGGGCGCCTGACGGCGCGCAAGAGATCGGCACCTTCCACGGGGGCGATCTCAAAGGCCTGACCGGCAAGCTCGACTATCTCGCCAAGCTGGGCGTCGATGCGCTGTGGATTAGCGCACCCTACGAACAGATCCATGGTTGGGTCGGTGGCGGCGACAAAGGCGACTTCCGTCACTACGCCTACCACGGCTATTACGCGCTGGATTACACCCAGCTGGACGCCAACATGGGCAGCGAGGCCGACCTGCGCGAACTCATCGCCGGCGCCCATGCGCGGGGGATTCGCGTGTTGTTCGATGTGGTGCTCAACCACGCCGGCTATTCGACCCTGGCCGATATGCAAGGCTACGGGTTCGGCGCATTGCGCGAAGGCATGGCGCAATACCTGCCCGAACGCTGGACGGCCTGGCAGCCGGAGCCGTACGAAAACCTGCACGCCTACCACAACCTGATCGACTACGATCACCCCGCCTGGTCCCGCTGGTGGGGCAAGGATTGGGTACGCGCGGGCATCGCCGACTACCCTGCTCCGCCGAGCGTACTGGTGGATCCGCTGAAGGGCTCATTGGCTTTCTTGCCAGACTTTCGCACCGAGGCAGACACGCCGGTCGGCCTGCCGGAATTTCTTCGCCATAAGCAGCCGACCCGCGCCGTCGAGCGTGACAACTACCGGGTGCGCGATTACCTCACTGAATGGTTGACCAACTGGGTGCGCGAATTCGGCGTCGACGGCTTTCGTGCCGACACTGTCATGCATGTCGAACCGGAAGCCTGGGCACAGCTGCGGCAGCAGGCCGACCAGGCGCGCAGAGATTGGGCAAAAGCCAATCCGGATGACCCGATGGCGAGCGAGCCGTTTTGGATGGTGGGTGAAGTATTCGGTCACGGGCCGGAGACCAGCGACTATCAGGCCAACGGCTTCGATGCGCTGATCAACTTTGCCTTCCAGCAGGAGGTTGCCGGCGTGGCCAGTGATTGCCTGCGCCGCGCGGAGAAGAGCTACCTGCACTACGCCAAGCTGTTGGCTGACAATCCGGGGCACAACTTCATGAGCTACGCGTCCTCCCACGACACATCACTGTTCACAGCGCAGCACGACGGCGATCTGCTACGCCAGCATGGCCTCGCCAGCGTCTTGCTGCTGAGCCCCGGCGCGGTGCAGATCTACTATGGCGACGAAAGCGCGCGGGCCTTCGGCCCTACCGGTTCCGACCCCTATCAGGGCACGCGTTCGGACATGAACTGGGACGATCACGCCAGACCGGAGATCACCGCGTTGATCGAGCACTGGCAGCGTCTCGGCCAATTCCGTGCCCGCCATCCGGCCGTAGGCGCGGGGAGTCATCGGCAACTGTCCGAATCGCCTTACGCCTTCGTTCGCCAGCATGGCGACGACCGGATCATCGTCGTACAGGCCCGCTGAGCCGCCAATCGTTGAGGATTCGCCATGACACCTGAACAACATCGCCACGCCGCGCAGCTGGCTTTCGTCGCCAGCGGTGCGGAACTGGAAATCGGCACACCTGACGATTGCCCTTTTCCGCTGGATCAGCTTGTTTCCACGCAGGGTGACGAGCCTTACGTGCGCGAGCGTTTCAGCGCGGGGCTGACCGCACACGTTTATCGCCTCCATGCGGGCGGACAGGACTGGACCCTCAAGCGTGCCCGCGCCCAATGCAAGGTGCAGAACGTCGATGGGCAGACCAGTTTTCTCAACGAAATTCAGCGGCGCGCCGATCTACGCGAGCTCAAGCGCGACCCGCTGCTTGGCGAGCGGCTGAGCGCCATCGTCGACACCCGCTATGCCAGCTTTCGCCACGGCGTGCTGCTCTCTCCCTGGATCGAAGGTACGCCCATCCAGGCCTGGGACGAGCGCCAGCTCGTGCAACTGTTCGATACGCTGGTGGCGTTACTGCTAGGCGGCCTGTTCGAGTGGGACCTGTGCCCGGGCAACACCCTCGACGATGGCCAGGTGCGACTGTTCGACTTCGGCTATATGTACCGCTTCGACCCGCTGCGCGAGTTCAACAGCAACGGCACCTCGATGCCACAATTCCACGCCGCAGAACGCTTCGAGACCCGCCAGTATTTCGGCCATTTACTGGAGCTGGAACAGCATGGTGACCAGCTTGCGCTCAATGCTTTTGCGTCGGAGAAGCGCATCGCCATCGATGCCTACCAACGTTTGCGCGCAGAACTCGCAAGCCGCGGCGCCACGTCTGCTGTGCTCGACTGGCTGGACGGCATCATCGCCACCTGGCGGCACGCCTTGGTCAGCTGTCCCGAACAGCTGTACCTGCAGGAAGCCTGGCGGTCGCATTGGCTAGACCTGCACGACGACCTCAGCGGTCAGACCTGTACGCCCTCGACGCTGGCGCGTATCGGCTGGCTGGAACGCACGGTGCGCGAGCGTCATTCGGACCTGCAGAGCCTGGTCGCAGTCCCCGCCCGAAACCCCTTATTGCACCAACTAAGGGAGGCTCGCCACCTGGCTCAGCGCTGGCAGGTGGTTTGATACCCGACGCCCCTGTCCCGCTGCTAACAAACGGAACCGGGCCCGAACGGGCCCGGCAAGCCAAGCCCCGCTAGAAGCTGCCGACGGTGGTTACGCCCGATGCGCTGGTCAGGCTGTTGTTGCCACCCGGTTGCCAGCTCTTGACCTGGGTCGGATCAGCTTCGCTGCGCACGATGCACTTCCACTCCACGGCTCGCCCGGCCGGCAGACTGATCGAGCCTTTCCAGGTCGGGTAATTGCTGACGTCAGTCAGTCGCACGGCATTCGCCGGGCTCCAGCTGCCGAGCTGGGCCAGGCTGCCCACTGCATAGACGCTATCGCCAGGCTGGGTGATGCCGTTGTCGCAGCGGAAGTTGACGCTGACCATGGTGCCATCGCCACCGCCGTCGCCTTCATCGCCACCGGTGCTGCCGGTGGTCCAGATGCGCAGCTGGCCGTCCTGATTCAACGCCTGGCTGAAGCTGCCGCTGCTGACCTCGGCAGGGCTGCTCAGATTCGAACCCAAGGCCATGACCAGAGTCTGCGCTGTGCCCCGTACGGTCGCCACGAGGCCGGAATAGCCACTGTGAAACTCGATCGCCGAATCAGCCCGCACACCCGCAGCACGACGGATCTGGATCAGCTGACGAATCAGCGGACCGTGCCCCCAGTCGTACATGTGCGACCAGTACACGACGGGTGTACCGGGGCTCGCGAGTATGTAGGCGTAGGCTTGACGCACCAGATCGTCACGCAGCGCCCAGTGATGCTGGCCTCCGTTCTGGCCGGGTGAATAGCCGGTATCGTGATTGTCGACAAAGGTCACCGCCACCTCGCGCCAGCGCGGATCGGGGTTGCCGTTGAGGCCGTTCTTCCAGTCGGCGATGGAGCCGTTCTGCATGCGCTCCTTCAGCGCGAAGTCGAACACCGGGCACTTGGCGCGATCGGACCAATCCTTGATCACCTGCTGCCAACTGGCCGTATTGCGCCAATCCCAGCTCGGGTATTCGGCCGGTGCCTTCCAGAGCTCGCCCACGCAAAAGGCGTTGTCATGCGCCGCTCCCATCCAGCTGTCGACCCGCTCACCGGCGTAACCGCGGACGAAATCGAAGCGGAAACCGCCGGCACCGTAGTTGCTGCGCAGGTTGGCGAACTCGTCGCGGAACATCCCGTAGACCTGCGGGTTGGCGGTGTTGAGGTCGGCATCGCCACCCATAAAACGGTCGCCATCGTCGCAATCGTTGGGGTAATTGCCGGGATCGGCGCAATCGTTGCGCCAGAATCCCTGCCCGGCCGGCAGATTGATTTCCTTGTCCGGGTAACCTCGGTTCATGTGGTTGGGTACCGCGTCGTAGAGCACCTTCACCTGGGCGTTGTTGAGCGCCCCGGCCGCCTGTTTGAGCTGAGTATCACTGCCGTAGCGGCCATTCTTATTGAAGTCGTGCCAGAAGTAGCCCTCCCCGCCGCCGGAGTTGGCGCCGTCGCTCCAGCTGGAAAAATCGCGCCAGGGTACCGGCATCCAGATCGCGCTGAAGCCATCAGCAGCAATGGTTGGCGCCATGTCGCGCAGGGTGTTGTACCAGTTGTTGGGCGATTCGCGGATCACGTTCCAGTGGAAACCCTGGAGGATGATTTCGTCACCCCCGTGGTAACGAACACCGCCCGGACTCTTGCCGGCGAGATCGGCTGCGTGAACGCCACTAAGCGTCAGCAGCAAGGAGGACACCGCCAAGGCCAGGCGGGCAGGAAGCAAGGGATGTTTCATCGAAGTAGCTCCACTTTTGTAATTGTTGTGAGCACCCGACAGCGGCCACCGGATTCCCGGTCGACCGGGCGCAGACAGTGACGCGAACGCCACCGCCCGGGCCAGACTGCCGCGTCATCCGGCCATGCCATACCTCCCCGAGGGGTTTTTCTCGGGCTTAGTGGCCAGGCGTAATGCGCACCGCCCCTTTCGCAGGCCGCCCTCCTCCCTCGCTACGCCCTGCCGCTCCGCCTCGAAAAAATCTTGCCGGGAGGATGTTGCGAACATCGCCGATCCGCAGGCTTTCGTTCAGCGCCAGCTCGATCCGCACTCCACCGGGCCGATGCAGGCGTCACGGCTCGCAGTACCTCGTCGGCCGTGCCTGACCGGCCGTACCGCGCCGGCCGCTCCCGACCAACAAAAAGAACAAAGGACTTTCGCGATGAACCGGCAACAATCCGTACGTCTTCTGCAACCCACCCTGCTCTGCGCTGCCCTGCTGGCGGCCATGCCGAGCCATGCGGTGGATTTTCATGGCTATATGCGCTCCGGCGTCGGTGCCACCGCCGGCGGCGGTGATCAGGCCTGCTTTCAGGCCGCGGGGGCGCCAGCCAAATATCGCCTCGGCAACGAGTGCGAAACCTATGCCGAGATCGGCCTGGGTCAGGAAGTGTGGAAGGAAGGCGAACAGAGCTTCTACGTCGACAGCATGATCGCCTACAACTCGCGTCAGGCTAACGACTGGGAAGCGACCCGCACCGATACCAACGGCGACGCCAACAACCCCTTCGATGAAGGCGGGGACGTCGCGATCCGTCAGTTCAACGTGGTCGGCCACAACCTGATCGCGAGCCTACCGGGCGCCGATATCTGGGCCGGAAAGCGCTACTACAAGCGTCACGACGTGCACATCAACGATTACTACTACTGGGACGTATCCGGTCCGGGCGCCGGCATCGAGGATATCGACCTGGGCTTCGCCAAGGCCAGCATCGCCTGGATCCGCAACACCGACGGTGATTGGACCTACCAGGGTTCGGGTACCGGGACCAACATCGCCAACGATACCCTCGACTTCCGTCTGGCCGAGATCGACGTCAACCCCAACGGAAAGCTCGAGATCGGCTACGACTACGGGAAGGCCAACCTCACCGACGAGCAGGAAAGCGACCCGGGCTACACCGATCAGAAAGGTCACCTGGTCACCCTCGAACACACCCAGGCCAGCTGGTTCGGCGGCTACAACAAGTTGGCGGTTCAGTACGGCACCGACGGCATCATCGGCAGCAGCGGTCGAAACAGCACCGGTAACAGCGATGGCGACATGCTCCGCCTGGTCAACCAGGGCGTCGTCGGCATCACCGACACCATCGAGATGATGTACGTGCAGATCTATGAAGATCGCGATTTCGACAACGATTCCGGCCAGAAATGGCTCTCCTTCGGCGTGCGCCCGGTCTACAAGTGGACCGACACCATGAGCACCGCGCTGGAGTTCGGCTACGACCGCGTCGACCCGCAGGCCGACGGCGAGCGCAGCCGTGATCTGAAGAAGCTCACCCTCGCTCAGCAGTGGTCAGCCGGTCGCAGCTTCTGGGCACGCCCACAGATTCGTGTATTTGCCACCTACGCCCAGTGGGACGGTGGCCGCTACCAGGCTGCCAGCGAATCCATCGACGCCGGCGACGACGACGGCCTGACCTTCGGCGTGCAGGCCGAGGCCTGGTGGTAGCGCCTGAGACCGGCGTGGCGCGGTAATCCTCCGCTGCGCCCGTCGACTGCACTGCTCGACTTCCGCTCCCACCGTTCCGGCGGTGTTTTTACCCCGACCGTGGCTGGTCGGGGTCTTTTTTCGATTGGCGACTGGAGTTGCCCTTATGAGCAATCTGAGACTTCCCCTGCTTGGCCTCGCCGTGCTGCTGACTGCCGGCTGCGGCAGTGATCCCCTGCGCCGGGTCGATGCCCTGGCGCATACGCCCGCGCCGCTGGAGCAATCGGTAACCAGCGCGCATCAGGCATTGGCAGATGCATCGATCTGCTGCGACGCGATCGCTGACTTTCCGTTCCAGCCGATTCCCGTGACCTTCAGCGGTGACGTGACGCTGGATGCCACGGCCCCGGCCTACCGCTTCGACAGCGGCAAGAGCTTCTTCCGGGCCTTCGCCCTACCCAAGGGCAGCAAGTCTTTCGAGATTCGCCTCTACAGCCAGGCCGGCAAGACGGTGCTGGCCCCCAGCGCCATGCTGCTCGACAGCAACTTGCGCCCCACGCGCATCCTCGATGCCGACGACTTCATCTATGCTCCCGCCGCCGGCCTGAAGGGCGACAGCCTGGATGCGCGCCTACGCGTCGATCGCACCTACCTGGATAACCCCGGCAACGAGTATTACCTGGTGCTCTATGCCAACGAAGGCCAGCTATCGGGCCAGACCACCCTGGAACACCCCGCCAAGGCATATGCCAAGGCGCTGGGCAACGAGCCGCCGAGTCTGCCCGACCCGGTTGCGCAGCATTCACCCACCGGTGTGATCAAGATGGTGTTGATCGAAGACAAGGCCGCGGGGCAGCAGGCCAACACCTACGTACCCGCATATAGCACCGGTCGCGAAATGGGTAACGATCTGCCTTCCGTGCCCGCCCCTGCGGTGCTGCCGGAAACCCAGGCCTACTACCGCCAGGGCATCGATGCGGCTTTGGCCAGCAAAGACTTGGAACGTGCCTTACGCCTGGCCGACGAAGCCGCACGGATCGGTGACGCCAGCGCCAAGGCGTATTTGCTGGAACGCATCGAGATCAAGTAGAGGCGACGTGGCGACCTGCGCTTAGCGGCGGTCGCCACGCAGCAGACTGACCTGCGCCTGCAGCTGCTGACGATTGGCCTCGTTCGCGGCGACGGGGGCGCTGGCGATCAGGTCGACCCGGGACCAGATCCGGCGGAAGAAGCCTTTGTTCGGATCGCGACTGAAAAAACTTCCCCATAAACCGCGCAGCGCCATGGGCACCACCGGCACCGGATTCGCCTCAAGAATGCGCTCGACCCCAGCCTTGAACTCGTTCATCTCGCCATCGGTGGTGAGCTTGCCTTCAGGAAAGATGCACACCACTTCGCCGTTGCTCAGGTAGCGACCGATGCGCTCGAACGCCTCGCTGTAGATGGTTTCGTCTTCATGTCGAGCAGCGATAGGCACCGCGCCCGCGGTCCGAAAGATAAAGTTCAGTACCGGGATACGGAAGATCTTGTAGTACATAACGAAACGCACGGGCCGGCGCACGGCACCGGCGATCAGCAGCGCATCAACGAAGGACACATGGTTGCAGACCAGCACTGCTGGGCCTTCCTCGGGGATCGCGTCGAGGCCCTGCTGGCGTACCCGATACATCGAATGGCCGAGCAGCCAGACCAGAAACCGCATGCTGAATTCGGGAACGATGCTGAAGATGTAGGCGCTTACCGCCACGTTCATCAGCGATACCACGAGGAACAGCTGGGGAATCGACAGCCCGGCGACGCTCAACAGCAAGATGGCGACCAGCGCCGAGGCGACCATCAGCAGCGCATTGAGAATGTTGTTTGCCGCCACCACCCGCGCCCGCTCTTGCTCCGCCGTGCGCGACTGAATCAGCGCATACAGCGGCACGATGTAGAACCCACCGAACACACCGATCCCCAGCACCGACCCGAGGATCCACCAGGCCTGACCGAACCCCAGCAATCCCAACCAGTCATGCGGCATCGCGCCCTGCGGAAAGCCACCGGAATGCCACCACAACAATAGGCCGAACAGCGTCAGGCCGAAGGAGCCGAACGGCACCAGCCCGATTTCCACCTTGTGCCCGGAGAGCCGCTCGCAGAGCAGCGAACCAAGGGCGATACCCACCGAAAAGACCGTCAAGATCAGCGTGACGACGGTTTCATCGCCGTGCAGCAGATCTTTCGAATAGGCCGGAATCTGGGTCAGGTAGGTCGCGCCGAGAAACCAGAACCACGAGTTACCGATCAGCGAGCGCGACACCGAAAGGCGCTGCCCCAGCCCCAGGCGCAAGATCGCACCGGTCTGACGAAACAGGTTCCAGTCCATCTGCAGGGATGGCAAAGAGGCGCCCGTCGCGGGCACTCCGCGGCTGGCGAGATAACCGGCGATGGCCACCAGCACCACGCTGGCAGCGATCAGCTGAGCATAGCCCTCGCTGGCCATCATCACCCCGGCGGTAATGGTCCCGGCGAGAATCGCCAGAAAGGTGCCCATTTCCACCAGCGCGTTACCACCGACCAGCTCGTGATCCTCGAGCAGCTTGGGCAGCACCGAATATTTGACCGGACCGAACAGCGCCGATTGGGTGCCCATGCAGAACAGCACGGCCAGCAGCAAGGGCAGGTTGCCCAACAGCATGCCCGCCCCGCCGGCAAGCATGATGAAGATCTCGCCGGCCTTGATCGCGCGGATCAACCGCTCTTTGGGATATTTCTCGCCCAGTTGCCCACCGAACGCGGAGAACAGAAAGAACGGCAGGATGAACAACAGCGCGCACAGATTGATCAGCAAGCTGGCATCGGCATTCGAGCCGATCTTGTAAAGGATCGCCAGGATCAACGCTTGCTTGAACAGATTGTCGTTGAAGGCACCTGACAGCTGGGTCAGGAAGAACGGCAGGAAACGCCGCTTGCCGAACAGGGTGAACTGCGAGTGGGGCTTGGTCATCGATCCGGTTCCATGGAGAGGACGTTGTTTGTTGGAGCGTGGCAGGCCACGGAAGGACACATCATGGTCGCTGTCGAGTGGCCTGCTGGGCGGTCCGTCACACTGGCAGCTGCCCGAACGCCCAGCGCAAGAGAAAGAAACACAACAACCCGCCGGCGATGGTCGCCAATAGGTTGCGGGTAACCGCCGCGATGAGAATCGCGAACAGCCCTCCAAGCAGGTAGGCGTTTTGCCAATCCAGCGCCCAGTGCCCTTCGGGCATCAGCATGCCGGGCACCACGATGGCGGTCAGCACGGCGACCGGCACGTAGTGCAACCCCTGCTCCACCAGTCGCGGGAAGCGCAGGTCAGGCCAGGCGAAAAAGCTGTAGCGAATCATGAAGGTGATCGCCAGCATGCCGAAAATTAGCAGCCAGGTTTGCATTGGCTCGCCTCCCCCTGACGACGCTCGGCCCGTTGCTCGAGCCAGACGCCAACGATGATGCCGGCCAGCGCCGCGGCGATCAGGCCCAGCTTGTACGGCAATTCCCAGGTCAGCAACGCCACAGCCGCGGCGACCAGGGCCGAAGCCACCTGCGGCCGGGTGCGCATCATCGGTACGGCGATGCCGACGAAGGTTGCGATCATGGCGAAATCCAGGCCCCAGCTGGCGATGTTCGGTACCGCCTGGCCAAACGCAATACCCGCCAGGGTTGCCAGTTGCCAGCTCAGGTACATCGTCAGCGCCGCCCCGAAGAAGAACCAATGCTTGTACGGCGAGGCATCGTCGCGGGCGTAGCGATGCTGGATGACAGCGAATGCCTCATCGGTCAGCCAAAAGGCCAAGGGCACTCGCCAGCGGCTCGACAGATGACGCACGAACGGCTGCAGCGCCGCGCTGTAGMGCTGTAGAGCGCATGGCGCAGGTTGACG
>NZ_QORI02000029.1 GCF_003325755.1 Pseudomonas sp. SST3
TGGGAGCGATACCATCGAAGTTCCAGAAGCCCAGCGGCTGGCTGAACACTGAGCCATCGTCGTTGAAGTCGTAGTTGTCCTCGGCATAGAACAGCAATGTTCTCGGGCGAAACAGAATGCGATCAGCATGCCGAGGAATGCAACCGGTTTGCCGTTGACCAAAATCGTGGCTTCGCCTTCTGATATCGCGCCGCCACAGCTACTGGCGTCGCCGACTCGGGCAGCAGGTAGGTTGTTGAATAAGACGTCCGGCGAACCAACCGCTATCGAGTTGGAAACCGTGACCGGGGATGGGGCAGGAGTGGGTGTCGGATAAGCGAGCAGCGGGCTTGGCCATACGAGTTCCTTTCGTAATCTATGAGTGGAGGCTCAAGACCCTAACAAGTCTGGCGGAGCTCATCGACTCCGCCATCCCGAGGAGTCCAACTTGTTAACGTTTCCGCCAGCTGATGGCGCTTTGCATCTTCTATCGCGAGCCAACGGA
Source organism: Pseudomonas sp. SST3 (assembly GCF_003325755.1). The sequence goes on from NZ_QORI02000029.1 coordinate 485, forward strand.
AAAAGGGGACAGATTAATTTATCCGTCCTCTCGCTTGCTGGTCGCGCTCAATCAGATCCAAACGTTATTTATAGCGAGGTAGTCTGGGAGTGGTGCGTGGAAAAGGCTCCGCCGTTGTCCACCCTACGCAATACCGAAGCGTCGGCGGAGCAGGCTAGTTTGGTGGCGCAGGGTGGACAACGCTTTGCTTGTCCACGCGTACTTTCAATGGCGATGCCTCGCATCTGTCCTACGGTTACTCCGAGTTGTCCCGGCGCGTATCAAGCAACGCCTTACACCTGCCGTATCATGCCCACCCGTTTCTACCGCTGACCCAGCCCCATGACCACCCTCGAACTCATCGCCTCCGTCCTCGGTGTGCTCGCCGTCTGGCTTACCGTGCGGCAGAACCCGCTGTGCTGGCCCATTGGGTTGGTAATGGTATCGCTCTATGCCTGGTTTTTCTTTGAGGCGCGGTTGTATTCGCAGGTGTTGCTCAACGGTGTGTTCGCCGCCATGCAGTTGTATGGCTGGTGGCAGTGGACGCGGGGCAGCGGTGGGGAAGGCGGCCGGCCTGTGGTGGGCGCGACGGCGATGGAGGTGGGCGCGGGCCTGGCTGTGGCGGTGCTGGGTGGCGTTGGACTGGGCTTGGTGATGGCGACTACTACCGAAGCGGCTTATCCATGGCCGGATGCGACGCTGACAGCCTTCAGCCTGCTTGCGCAGCTGTGGATGGCGCTCAAGCGGTGGCAGTGCTGGGTGTTGTGGATCGTGGTGGACACGCTCTACGTCGGGTTCTTCCTGTTCCAAGGCTACTGGCTCACCGCGGGGCTTTACGGGTTGTTCACCCTGCTGGCGATCGCGGGCATACGCGAATGGCGGCAGGTGAGGCTCGCGGTCCGATGAAAGTATTGGTGCTCACCGGAGCCGAGTCGACGGGTAAGAGTTGGCTCGCCGCGCGGTTGCAGCAACGCTTCGGTGGGGTGGTGGTGGGCGAGTATGTCCGTCATTTCATCGAGCAGGAGCAGCGCGACACCTGCTTGGACGATATTTCCGCAATCGCGCGAGGCCAGCTCCTGTGGGAAGACGCCGCGCGCAGCACGGCGCCTGAGCTGCTGATCCTCGATACGCATCTGCTGAGCAACATGGTCTGGAGCCAGACGCTGTTCGGCAGCTGCCCGGCGTGGCTGGAGAATGAGCTGCTCGCGCGGCGGTATGACCAGCGTTTGCTGCTGTCACCGGAAGGCGCCGAGTGGCATGCCGATGGTCAGCGTTGCCAACCGGATGTCGGCGAGCGCTGGCACTTTCATGAGGCTTGCCGAACCTGGCTTGAGCGGCATCAGCAGCCGTTTGTGGAGATTGCCGGGGATTGGGCCAGGCGTGAGCAGCAGGCCGTTGCTCATGTTCGCGTCCTGCTCGGGCGATGAACTGACGAACTACAAGATCGAGCCATATGACTCGGCGCCGCAGCTGCAAGCGAGGGCTGCTCGGGCTTGCTTCGAGACTCACCCATTGCACGAGCAAACGGCTGGCTTTGCTCCGCTATTTGAATTGCCCGCCATGGGATTTATCGCACCGACCACGTTCTCATGTGAGGGGCGTTGAGGCTTTTCCAGCAACCTTGGCTAGTGGCTAGTACGGTTAAAACGTTTCTCCATGGATTCAAGCCGGCCCGCAATCTTGTAGGAGGCGCGCCCCGCGGCGAATGCAGCCCGCAGGGCTGTCAAGTTGTAGTGTCGCGGTGTAGGGCAAAGGCTTCGCCCCGAGGTCGGGCCTCCCACAGGTAAGGCTCAACCTGCGAACTTGAGCTAGCCAACTAACCGTACAGGCCACTAGTTTGCAAAAGAGCCGCCGCGCCGCATCGCCGGATTCGGTGGGCCAGCAAGGCCCGGCCATTCGATAAAGGAGAGGCACGTGGACAGTCGAGGGTTTGTTTGGGCGCATTTCAAGCTCAATGCCGAGCAGCGCCTGCGCGGCTTCAATTTCTTCGTGGTGCTGGCGATCTTTGCCGATGGCGGTGTGCTGGCCGCCTTGGAGCGGGGTTTCTCGCCAGGCTTGCTGATGTTGCTGGGTGCCTTCACCGTGTTGCTGGCGATAGTGTTCTGGCTGGTCGATGCGCGCAGTCGCCAGCTGTTGCAACTGACCATCACGGCGCTCAAAGAGATCGAGTCCGAGTTTCCCGCCAGCTACCGAATTTTTGCCAACGATGCGCTGGGGCAGAACCCGGTCATCAGCTATACCTTCGCCATTCGTGCGCTTCTGTTGGCGCAGATGGGGTTTGGCCTGGGCGTGGTGATCTATGGATTGTATCGGTGGTGATGGCGCGGTTTGTTGTCGCGTTCTCACGCTTTTGATTCCGTTGCATCGCGCGCTGGAGGCTACGCAGCCTCGCTGATAGAGTGCCGCCGCTCGCCAACTATCGGCTGACAGGACGTCTGCCCAGCCGCTGCACAGGATGCTTCAATGAAAAAGCTCGCACTCGCCGTTGCCGTACCCCTGGCCCTTTTCGGGGCCGCCACCTTCTACACCAGCACCCAGGTCGAATCGACCGCCCGCGACGCCGTCGACCAGGCCAACGTCAAGCTGCGCGAAATGAGCGTTGGCGCCGGTGCCGACGTCAGCTTGAAGTTGCTCAGCTTCGACCGCGGCCTGCTGTCCAGCGCCGCCCGCTACCAGATCGATGTTGAAGTGCCTGATGATGAAGGCAACACCAAGCAGTACTCGGTCATCCTGCAGGACCGCCTCGAGCACGGTCCATTCCCCGTCTCGCGTCTGGCTCGTGGCCAACTGATGCCGGTCGCTGCTCAGAGCCATTTTCAGCTTGAGCGGACACCGCTGACCGAAAAGCTCTTCGACGCCGCTTCGGGCGAAACGCCGCTGGTGGGCGACGTCGCCATCGGCTACGACGGCGGCCAGTCCGGCGAGCTGCGTTCGGCCGCCCTCAACATGCAGAACGAAGACGGCACCGTCCGTGTCGCCGCCGGCACTGTCACCTTCGATGCGTCGAAAGACGCCACCGATGTGCGCATGGACGGTGAACTGCCGGAAGTCGATATCAACCTGCAACGCAGCGACAGCGGTAAGCCAGTGCGCGTGAGCCTGCTCGGTTTCGGCCTGAGTATTGATAAGCAGGACTACGCCGACGGCTTCGGTGAAGGTCCGTCTGCCATTACGCTCGAACGTATGGAAATCCAGGCCGGCGACGAGCCCGCGGTGGTCATCCAGAAAGCCTCCATCGACGAAATGCTCAGCCGTGGCAACCGCGGCCTTGACCAGACGTTCGCCTACCGCATCGGCGAGGTGAGCGCGCAGGGCCAGACCTTGCGTAACCTCGTCGTTGCCTTCAGCCTGCGCAATCTAGAGGAAAGCAGCGTCAAGGCGCTGGTCGACAGCTACAAGGAAATTCTCGACAGCAGCCCCACCCCGCAAGATGCGCTCGCCAGCATGACCGACGCCCAGCAGCAGGAGCTGCAGGCGCTGGCCCTGCAACTGCTCGAGCACAATCCCACCCTGGCGCTCGACGAGTTCGGCTTCGAGACCGCGCACGGCGCTGCCCGCCTGTCCGTTGTGCTCGACCTGCGCAGCCCGAGCGACGATGCGTTCACGCCTGACGTGATGATCACCAGCATGCTCGCTTCGCTCAAAGCCGAGGCCGGCATCGACAAGAGCCTCGTGCGCGATGTTGCAGGGTTGATTGCGCAGCGCCAGCAGGGCGGCGCCCAGGCAGACTCGGGTGCGGTGCAGCAGCAGGTTGATGCCACGACCGAGCTGTTCAGTGGTGTGGCGATCAATACTGGTTGGTTCCAGCTGCAAGGTGACCGCCTCGCCAGCTCGCTGCATTACGCCAACGACAAAGTGACCTTGAACGGCCGCGACATGAGCGTGCAGGAATTCATCGGCTTTGCCTTCGGTTCGGTACAGGGTGCCGGTCTGCTCGGTCAGTAAATTGCTGAACAAAACTGCTGAACAAATATGAAAGGCGGCCTCGAGCCGCCTTTTTTCATGCGTTGCGAAAAAGCAATGAGCCGGATTGCGAGGATCCAGGCTCAAGCGCCTTAACACCGGCTTCGGCGCGCGCAATAGAAGGGTCCTGGATGGCTGATGCAGCCATCCGTTTACTGGCTTGCCCCCTTCGATGCGCTCCCTCTAGAGGAGGTGACAGACCACCTATCCGCCTCTCTTGTTATTTAGCTGAGCAGATCAATCAACCCGCTGAATCCGTCCCTCGACACTCGCACCGAACGGCTGTAGCAGTGACTCGATGTAACTCACCAGCGCATCCAGATCCACCGGGCCGACGACGCGGTTGGTACCTTCGGTGAGTACGGTGAAGTTATCGCCGCCGCCCGCCAGGAAGGAGTTGACCGTGACCCGATAGATTGCCGCCGGGTTGATGAGCGCGCCGGCGGCGTCGCGCATCTCGATTACGCGGTTGCCTTCGGGGCGGCTGGCGGACCAGCTGTACTGGATACCGGAGGGTTTGAGCAGGCGAGGGTAGCTCTGGCCGATCCACTGCTGTTCGAGCATGGTCTTGATCTGCGCGCCGGTCAGGTCCATGGAAACCAGGTCATTGGCAAACGGCTGGATAGCGAACAGCTCACCCCAGCTCACCTCGCCACTCTCCAGGTCGGCGCGGATGCCGCCCGGGTTCATGAAGCTGATCTGGGCGTCGGTCGCTACGCGTTGAGCATCGGCGATGAGGTTGCCCAGCGCCGATTCGCCGGCCGGCGTTTCGGTGCGGGTGAGGGCGGTTTGCGCAAGCCCAACCACGCGAGCCACCAGCGGCTCGACTCGTGCGTCTGCTTGGGCCACCAGTGCGGTGACTTCTGGGTCCGGCGAAAGGCCTGGGCCCTGGTCGGCCCAGGTGGTTAGGATGGCAGCGGACTTCTCGACGATATCGCGGCTGCGGCGGCTGACTACCAGTTCGATATCCGCATAGGCGGTGCCCGCCGAGAACGCCTGGGTCACGAGGATCGGCTTGCCGCTGGCGTTGGGCACCAGCGCGTTGGTGAAGCCATGGGCGTGACCGGAAATCACCACATCCACCTCATCATCCAGGCGCTCGATGATGTCCACCACCGGCCCTGTCACCTCGTCCGCCTCAGGGTTGGTTGCGCCGTCGTAGCTGGTCTGCTGGCCGCCCTGGTGCAAGGCGACCACGATAGCGCGTATGCCTTGGCGACGCAGTTCCGCTACCGAGCGGTTGATGGCGTCCGCCTCGTCGATGAAGCGCAGGCCGGCGACGCCGCTCGGCGAGACGATGGACGGGGTTTCCTTCAGCACGGCTCCGATCACGCCGATGCGCACGCCGCCGGCATAGTAGATGGAGTAGGGCGGCAGCAGAGATTCACCAGTCGCCTGATCGATTACGTTGCTTGAAACCGTGGGGTAGCGGGCACCTTGCCATTCGTCTTCGAGGAACGGCCCGTTGGCGTGGTTGCCGCCGGTGAGCTGACGCAGCAGCTCGGTCTTGCCGTTATCGAACTCGTGGTTGCCGAGGGTGCCGATCAGGTTGCAGCGCTGCTGCGCGAGCGTCTGCGCGCTGCGGGACATTTCCATCTGGCGGCCGAACGGGCGGCAATGCGCATTGGCCAACAGGTTGAGCAGGCTGATCGAAGGCTCGTCGCGCAGCAAGGCGGAGTTGGGCGGGGAGGCGCCGACCTGATCACCGTCATGCACGATAAGGGTGTATTCGCCGCTGGCCGATTTCAGGTAGGAGGCGAGTACCGCAGCGCCGCCTGCAGGCCGTCCGGCCACGGTGCGCGGGGAGAGCTGGCCGTGAAAGTCGTTGATGCTCAGGATATTGACCGACACCACCGGCTCCGGTCGCCAGTCCGGCGCGCGCCAGCTGCGGCGCTCGCTGGCCCGCTGTCTGGCGCTCAGGCCGTCCTGCTGCTGGTCTCGGTAGTCCTGCTCAATGGAGCCGTGCTCGGGCAGTGCCTGTTGGGCCAGCGTTGGGCCGGCAAGGCCGATCAGGCTTACCGCGAACAGCCAATTCAGTACGCGCGTTTGCATTGTTGTTTCCTCGGTGCGGTGGGGTCGGACCGAAACTAGAAAGCGCGCGTGGCAGGTTGATGACCGCTTGTTGGCGTTTTGGCGAGAGGCGACGTGCGGTTTCGCTGATGTCAGCCGCCGCATCGCCCGGTAGTCATGTCGTCCGTCGCAAGTCGCGTGCCGCAACGAACGTTGGCAGCGAGCGTCCGGTCGCAATTAACAACCACCGGGAGAAACGGCAATGACATCCAGCAATCTGTTTTGGGGCGCCCTGGCGCTTGGCGCGGTGACGGGCATGCGCAGCATGCTGGCGCCGACGATGGTCAGCCGTGCTTTGGCTGCGCGGGACGATATGGATAACGTTGACGAGCCGGCGCGCACCTTGGCGTCGCGCCGCGCGCAGCAACTCCTGCTGCCAATGGCTGCCGCCGAATTGCTGGGGGACAAGATGCCCTTCGCACCGGATCGGACGATTGTTCCGTCGATGATGTTTCGCGCACTGTCCGGAGGGGTGACGGCGGCGGCCTTGGCCAGCGCACGGCGCGAGCCGGTATGGCTGCCGGCGCTGATCGGGGCGTCTGCGGCGCTGATTGCGTCCGAGATCGGGCTCAAGCTGCGCAAGCCTTACCAGAAGAAGGCGCTGACCAACGCCGCGCTGGGGCTGACGGAGGACTGTGTCGCGCTGACATTGGGGAGCGCCGGGATACGGCAGGCGCTGGAGCGATAGTCGAGGGCAACTGACCTAGAAGTGGAAGCCGCAAAGGTGGAAAAGGCGTTGCCGTTTTCCACCCTACACAAGTGTTGCAACGGCGATGGATGCTGCAGCTTGCATGCGCTTCGTAGGGTGGCTGAATAGCCCGATATCCGTCGGGTCTGTAGGCGAGCGTTTTCGCTTCAGCATGACCGTGATCGTTGCGCCAGCCGCGGAGAGATTCGGAGATGATCGCTGCCTATGGAAAACGGGCCGCAGTAAGCGGCCCGTGACTACGTAGCGTTGGCAATCAACCTGGCCGTTTGATCACACAGACACGATCGGTACAGGCCCCGGCCTGAGTCGCATCCATGCCTTGGGTGGCATCGCGCGTACCGACCGTCTCGCCAGCCAGACCGCCTCCGGTTGGAGCGGCAGTGGCGGCCGTTTCCGGATAGCCCGTGCCTGCTCGCTTGGCCGCGCTCCCGACACCGTAGCGGTCAGTCTCGGCTGGCCCCGTCGTGGTGGTATGGCCTGTAGCCGCCGCGCCGCCGACAGGTGCTCCCGTGTCAAGGTGCGCACTGCCCGCCGGCCGCGTATCGCTCGCGGTGTGGGTGGTCCCTGCGAAATGCTTGTCGAGATGACTGTCGCCGCCAGTCGCACCGGCATAAGGGCTGGTGGGTCCGGCATAGCCGGGCGTCGCGCCAGCACCGGCTCCGTTGTCATCGATGCTGAGCGCGCCGTTGTATTCCAGTGCATCCCGCGCACGGATCAGCTGATCTTCGTCATACACGTCAACCGCGATCACCAGAGAGCCCCGGCGCACGGCCTCAGGATAGGCGGTGGCGTGGCGGCGATGCTCATCGTGCGGTTCATGGCCGAACAGCGATTTGAAGAAATGCGCGACCTTGGATTCGTGATGCTCGCGGTCCAGAGTGCCGCCCGCAGTGGAGTAGGGCGCGTCATAGGCATGGATTTCAGCGCTATCGGCGCCTACTGAATGAATCTGCTCTTTCGCAATGCCCCGCGCCATCAGGTCGCCCTGGGTTCGAGTGGCATCGGTCAGCGTTGCGAACGCTGCTACCAATGTGTGTTTCATGGTTCACCTCGCGTTGTGTTGAACAACTGGGTAGACGAGCGCTGCGCTTATAGGCCTGACGACACGTCTGGGTGCGAGCAACCGGAAACGATGGCTGCCTCATCGGCGATCAAGAGCAACGCTCATGGATATTGGGTCTGGCTGTACCGCCATAGTTCAGCGAGGGAGGATCAGCGGTCGGAACGGCAAGTCGTTCCAAGCGACATTGCGGTGGCGCGGGTGGCGATTAGTCTTTCGATTGGACTGAGCGTTGCGGTGGCGTTGCAACACGCGGGTGCGAGCCGAAGCCGGTGGCAGGATCGCTCGGATTCAAGCTGTAGCTACTGCTGACGATCGAGCGGCGCCGATAGAAGCAAGCGGTAGGGTGGGCTGGGCGCCTTTCGGTTCAGCCGTTCAGTTGAACGTTGGTGGGCTGAAGCCCACCCTACGGCGACGGATATCGACGGGCGGAGAACGGCTCGTTTTCCGCCCCGATATTTCAATGTGCGGCTTAATCCAGGTCCGAAGCGTCGTGACGTTCGGGAGCCTGCTCCGACTCGTCGCCCCAGGTGCGGTTGACCTTGCGTCCGCGGACCACGGCGGGGCGCCCAGCCACTTCGGCGGCCCAGCGCTGTACATGCTTGTAATCCTGTACGGAGAGGAATTCGCCGGCCTCGTAGAGTTCGCCCTGGACCAGTACGCCGTACCACGGCCAGATCGCCATATCGGCAATGCTGTAATCATCGCCCGCGACGAAGCGGTTGTCGGCCAGCTGGCGGTCCAGTACATCGAGCTGGCGCTTGACCTCCATGGAGTAGCGGTTGATCGGGTACTCGTACTTCTCCGGCGCGTAGGCGTAGAAGTGCCCGAAGCCGCCGCCGAGAAAGGGCGCCGAGCCCATCTGCCAGAACAACCAGTTGAGGGTCTCGGTGCGGGTGCGGGTTTCCGTCGGCAGGAAGGCGCCGAACTTTTCCGCGAGATAAACCAGAATCGAACCGGACTCGAACACGCGCAGCGGTTCGCCGTCGACGCTGTGATCCGCCAGGGCTGGAATCTTCGAGTTCGGATTGATCTCGACGAAGCCGCTGCCGAACTGGTCGCCGTCGCCGATCTGGATCAGCCAGGCGTCGTATTCGGCGCCGCTGTGGCCGAGGGCGAGCAGCTCTTCGAGCATGATCGAGACTTTTACGCCATTGGGTGTGGCCAACGAGTAGAGCTGCAGCGGGTGCTTGCCGACCGGCAGCGGCTTTTGCTCCCGCGCGCCGGCGGTGGGAGCGTTGATACTGGCGAACTTGCCGCCCGAAGGTGCGTCGTGGGTCCAGACTTTCGGCGGTACGTAAGGGGTATCAGGCATGGACAATCTCCTCGAGCGGGTACTGGGGATGTGCAGGGCATGCTACGCGTTCGGCCATCGCTGCCGAAATCAAGCAGATCGATATTGGTCATCGATGAGGAATGGTTTGTTCTGCGATGTTCAAACGACCAAGTCCCGAAGGCCCGCAGCAGGGTATGTAACCCCTGATTCCGTGACAAACTCGTAGGGTGGGCTTCAGCCCACCAAAACCATCGGGCGGCGTTGATGGGTCAGGTTGTTCGCTTGGCTCCGCGGCAGGCGGTGGGCTAAAGCCCCACCCTACGGCTGCGGTCTGGGCGTGGCGTCGGTGATATCACGACCCTTGTAGGGTGGGCTTCAGCCCGCCAAGACCGAGATGCCCGTGAAGGCAGAGATGAACGACGATTACTCACCAAAGCAGCCATCGGCCACCGTGCTACCTACCCAGTCGCCTCGCACTAGCCCGTTCTTCACGTATCGTTCGAAGCTCGAATAGGGCCAATCGGCAACCCGCTCGACCAGGCCATGCTTGACCGGGTTGTAGTGAATGTAATCAACGTGGCGCTGCAAGTCGGATGCATCCCGTATCTGGTGCTCCCAGTACCGGCGCTGCCAGATGCCTTTCTCGCGTTTGCGGACCTTGCTTGGGTTTCGACTGTGCGCGGGTAATTGTCGGGAGAAGGTGCTTTTCAACAGGCTCCAGCGGCCAGCAAAGTCGGAGTCGCCGTCCGGAAGCGTCCAGATGGCATGCAGGTGATCGGGCAGGACGCAGATGGCGAGGGTGCGGAATGGGTGGGCTTGCTGCGCCTGGCGGTAAGCATGACGAAGATGGTCTATCTCTTCGACGAGTAGTCGGGACCGGCGGTCAGCCAATGTCACGGTGAAAAACCAGGTGCCGCCGGGCACCTGGCTTCGGCGGTAGTTGGACATGGAGGCCTCCTTGCCTACATGGATATGGCGATTGGGGCATAGCGGAAAAGGTGGGCTTAACGGTGTTGAAGTTGGGGTTCGACGCGCGACGGTGGGCTGAAGCCCACAAGGAAACCCCTCCCTACGGTCCGCCGGGGTTCGGAGCAATGGGGCCGGTCGAGACGCTTTTGTAGGGTGGGCTTTAGCCCACCAGCTTTGAGCTCGAGGGGTGAGGCAATGGTGGGCTGAAGCGGAGCGCCGCCCGGCCCACCCTACCGGTTCACCCGCGGGCGGCGCGTACGCCTCCGGATAGCTCTCGGCAAAGGCCAAGAACGCCTTTAACGGCTTCGTCAGAGCTTCCAGCACTGGCGATCTTGTCGATCAATGCGGAGCCGACCACCACGCCATCGGCCAGACGGGCAATGGCCGCCGCCTGCTCCGGTGTGCGGATGCCGAAGCCGATGCACAGCGGCAGATCGGTGTGGCGTTTGAGGCGCGCGACGGCTTCTTCGACGTGCTCCAGGGTGGCGGAACCCGCCCCGGTCACGCCGGCCACCGAGACGTAATAGACGAAGCCCGAGCTGCCGTTAAGAACGACAGGTAGGCGCTTGTCGTCGGTGGTCGGGGTGGTCAGGCGGATGAAGTCGATGCCCGCGGCCTGGGCCGGGTCGCAGAGATCTTCGTTATGTTCCGGCGGCAGGTCGACGACGATCAGACCATCCACGCCCGCTTCCACGGCTTCGGCCAGGAAGCGCTCGACGCCCATTTTGTGGATCGGGTTGAAATAGCCCATCAACACCAGCGGCGTGTCTTGATTGCCCTGACGGAACTCGCGGACCATCTGCAGGGTTTTCGCCAGGTCCTGCTTGGCGGCCAGGGCGCGGATGTTGGCCAGCTGGATCGCCGGGCCGTCTGCCATCGGGTCGGTGAAAGGCATGCCCAGCTCGATCACGTCGGCGCCCGCGGCGGGCAGGCCTTTGAGGATTTCCAGCGAGGTGGCGTAATCCGGGTCGCCAGCGGTCACGAAGGTCACCAGCGCGGCGCGGTTTTCCTGTTTCAGCTGGGCGAAGCGCGTCTGCAGGCGGCTCATATATGTTCTTCCTGTTCGTCGTAGTGGTGCATGACGGTCTGCATGTCCTTGTCGCCGCGACCGGAGAGGTTGACCACCATCAGGTGATCCTTCGGCAGGGTCGGTGCGCGCTTGAACACCTCGGCCAGCGCGTGGGCGCTTTCCAGGGCCGGGATGATGCCTTCCAGGCGGCAGCACTTGTGGAAGGCGGCGAGCGCTTCGTTGTCGGTGATCGAGGTGTACTCGACACGGCCGATGTCGTGCAGCCAGGCATGCTCGGGGCCGATGCCTGGATAGTCGAGGCCGGCTGAGATCGAGTGGGCGTCGATGATCTGACCGTCTTCGTTCTGCAAGAGGAAGGTGCGGTTGCCGTGCAGTACGCCGGGGACGCCGCCATTGAGGCTCGCGGCATGCTGGCCGGTCTCGATGCCGTGGCCGGCCGCTTCTACGCCGATGATCTTCACGCCCTGGTCATCAAGGAAGGGGTGGAACAGGCCCATGGCGTTGGAACCACCGCCGATGCAGGCCACCAGCGAGTCGGGCAGACGGCCTTCCTGGGCTTGCAGTTGGTCGCGGGTTTCCTTGCCGATCACGGCCTGGAAGTCGCGCACCATGGCCGGATAAGGGTGCGGGCCGGCGACGGTGCCGATCAGGTAGAAGGTGCTGTCGACGTTGGTCACCCAGTCGCGCAGGGCTTCGTTCATCGCATCTTTCAAGGTGCCGGTACCGGCGGTGACCGGGATCACTTCGGCACCGAGCAGCTTCATGCGGAAGACGTTGGCCTGCTGACGATCGATGTCGGTGGTGCCCATGTAGATCACGCACTGCATGCCGAAGCGCGCAGCAACGGTGGCGGTGGCCACGCCGTGCATGCCGGCGCCGGTCTCGGCGATGATGCGCTGCTTGCCCATGCGCTTGGCCAGCAGGATCTGGCCGATGCAGTTGTTGATCTTGTGCGCGCCGGTGTGGTTCAGCTCTTCACGCTTCAAGTAGATCTTCGCACCGCCGCAATGCTCGGTCAGGCGCTCGGCGAAATACAGTGGGGAAGGGCGACCGACATAATCGCGCTGGAAATAGGCCAGCTCTTTGGCGAATTCGGGATCGGTCTTGGCTTTTTCGTATTCGGCGGCCAGCTCATGAATGAGCGGCATCAGGGTTTCGGCGACGTACTGACCGCCGAAGTGGCCGAACAGGCCCTTGGCGTCAGGGCCGTTGCGCAATGAGGTCATGGTCATCTCCTGCAGGGAAGCGGTGCTCCGCGTAACGGCGGATGCGCGATAGGGTGAAAATTAACCGACTTGCGGTCCGATAAAAAGCGATAAGATCGCCGCAATCTGTCAGGAAAACTCACCGATGAGCCAAGAACTTCCTCCGCTTAATGCACTGCGCGCCTTCGAGGCTGCGGCACGCTTGCAAAGCGTAAGCCAGGCGGCAGTCGAACTCAGCGTGACCCATGGGGCGATCAGTCGGCAGATTCGCCTGCTGGAAGAACACCTAGGCGTTGTCCTGTTCAGCAAGGAAGGTCGCGGCGTAAAACTCACCGATGCCGGGCTGCGACTGCGTGATGCGACGGGCGATGCCTTCGAGCGGCTGCGGGGGGCTTGTGTTGAGCTGCGCCAGCAGACCGCCGATGCGCCTTTCGTGCTGGGTTGCCCGGGTAGCCTGCTGGCGCGCTGGTTCATCCCGCGACTGGATCGTCTCAACCGTGAACTGCCGGATCTGCATTTGCAGCTGTCGGCGAGCGAGGGTGAGCTGGACCCGCGGCGCGCCGGCCTCGACGCCACGCTCTGGTATGCCGAGCCGCCCTGGCCGGCGGACATGCAGGTGCACGAGTTGGTCGTCGAGTGCATCGGGCCGGTATTGAGTCCGCACCATCCACGCTGTGCCGCCCTGAGCCAGGCGCAACCGGGCGAGCTGCTTGGCGAGCCGCTGCTGCACACCGTATCGCGTCCTCAGGCCTGGCCGGCCTGGGCGATCGGCAACGGCCTCGATCCGGCCCGATTGCAGATGGGCCAGGGTTTCGAGCATCTCTATTTCCTGCTGGAAGCGGCGCTGGCAGGACTCGGCGTGGCCATCGCGCCGCAACAGCTGGTGGCTGACGATCTGCGCCAGGGGCGCTTGCTGGCGCCTTGGGGATTTGTCGAGACCCGCGCCAGGCTGGCCCTCTGGGTACCGTCCCGCCGGCTGGATCGCCGTGCGGAGCGGCTGGCCGAGTGGCTGCGCAACGAGCTGAGCGGCAGGGAAGCAGCAGAGCGGTAGCGGCGGGCCAAGCGTTTCGATGGGTGTCGGTGGATGGGCGGTCAGATGGGGAATGTCGGTGTCTCTCGGTGGGCTGAAGCCCACCCTACGGGCTAGGTCACCGACAGGCGGCGAGCCGTTTGTCCGTTGTCACTCAACCGCCGCTGTCGCTGCCGATACAGTCGTTATCGTCCCTCCCTGGGACCTGCCTGGCGATTCGGCGCAGGCTATCTGCAGTTGTTCGAGGAGAACAGTGATGGTCAAGAAGCGGCGTGTCGGTCTTTGTCTGTTCGTTGTATTGGCAGCTGGCGCAGAGCAGGTAGCGGCCAAGCCGAACCCGGCGGTAGACGCCTCACTCAAGGCGGGCAGAGCCTTCGTCGAGGGCGAGCTGCTGGTGCAATTCAAGCCTGGCGCGTCGGAGGCGGCAAAGAGTGCCGCGCTGAGCAAGCAGGGCGCCAAGGCGGCACAGAAGCTGCTCGACAAGGCGGCCCGCAAGGACGCCAAAGGCGATCTGGTGCAGGCCAAGCTGGGCAAAGGCAAGAAGGTGAATGCGGCGCTCATCGCACGGCTCGCTGCCGATCCTGCGGTGGCCTTCGTCGAGCCCAACTGGATCTATCATCGCCAGCTCGCCAACCCCAAAGATCCGGGACTGAGCCTGCTCTGGGGCATGCAGGGCGCGACCACGTCACCGGCCTCGCCTTACGGTAGCGGCGCGCTAGGCGCCTGGAATGCCGGAGCGTTGTGCTCGAACAAGATTCACATCGGCATCATTGATGAAGGCGTCATGACCGCCCACGGTGACCTGCGCGCCAATACCTGGATCAATCCGGGCGAAGGCAGCCGCGCTGACCGCAAGGACAATGACCGAAACGGTTACATCGACGACATTCAGGGTTGGGATTTCGCCGCCAACAACGCCAGTATCTACGACGGACCGGCAGATGATCATGGCACCCATGTGGCCGGGACTGTCGCCGCAGTCGCTAACAATGGCGTGGGCGTGTTCGGCGTATGCCCTACGGCCAAGCTCATTACCGCCAAGTTCCTCGGCGCCAACGGCGGCACGACGGCGGGTGCGGTAAAGGCCATCAATTACCTGACGAAGCTGAAGCTGGCGAAGAAGATCAATCTGGTCGCCACCAACAACTCCTGGGGCGGGGGTGGTTATTCGCAGGCGCTTTACGATGCGATCAAGGCCGCAGGTAACGCCAACATCCTGTTCGTTGCCGCTGCTGGAAATAGCGGACTCAACATCGATAAAACGCCCAGCTATCCGGCGAGCTACACGCTGCCAAACGTGATTTCTGTGGGCGCTATCGACAAGGCAGGCCGCCGTGCGAGCTTCTCCAACTATGGCGTGAACAATGTGCACATCGCGGCGCCGGGAGTGAGCATCGTGTCCACGGTGCCGACTTCCACCGGTGCGGCCGGCTATGCCTATATGAGCGGCACCTCGATGGCTGCGCCCCACGTGGCGGGTGCTGCTGCGTTGTACGCGTCGTTGAATCCTTGTGCGACGGCAGCGCAGATCCGCACGGCGCTTCTGAGGCTCGCAGTGCGTGATCCGCAGCTGACCGGGGTGGTTCAGCTGAACCGCCGGCTGGACGTGGCCAAGATCCGCCGTGAACTGGCCTGCAGCGCGTCCTGACATGACTCTCGATGGTCGCAACCGCACTGATGCCTAGCTCGCCAGCGCGGTTTCGGGGTTTGCTTCGGTCTTTCCGGTTGCGGTCTGTTCCACGGCATAACCCTGCGGATTGCGGCTCTGCCAGCGCCAGGCATCGGTGAGCATGGCCAGCAGGTCCTTCTCCGCCTGCCAGCCAAGCTCCTCCCGGGCCTTGGTCGGGTCTGACCAGCACTGAGCGATGTCGCCGGGGCGGCGCGCTTTGAACACGTGTGGCAGCCGTCGCCCGATGACTTCTTCGAACGCAGTCACCATCTGCCGTACGGAATAGCCTCGGCCGGTGCCGAGGTTCCACGTGGAAACACCGTGCACCAGGCTCAGCCGCTCCAGCGCCTTCAGGTGCCCCTTGGCCAAGTCGACCACGTGGATGTAGTCGCGCACACCGGTACCGTCCGGGGTCGGGTAGTCGGCGCCGTAGATGTTGAGTTGCTTGCGCCGACCGACCGCCACCTGAAGCATGTAGGGCAGGAGGTTGTTGGGCGTGCCGTTGGGGTCCTCGCCAATCAGGCCGGACTCATGCGCGCCGATGGGGTTGAAATAGCGCAGCAGGGCAATCGACCAGCGCGGATCGGATTCGGCCAAGCCTTTGAGTACGTTTTCCGCCATCAGCTTGGACTGTCCGTAGGGATTGGTCGGCAGGCCGGTCGGGCAGTTTTCGGTGATCGGCATCTTGGGCGAATCGCCGTAGACCGTGGCCGACGAGCTGAACACCAGCTTGAAGATGCCCGCTTCGGCCATCGCCTGACACAGCGCAATGCTGCCGCTGACGTTGGTCTCGTAATAGCGCAGGGGCTCGCGCACGCTTTCGCCGACAGCCTTGAGCCCAGCGAAGTGCAGCACCGCGGTCACCGGGTATGAGGCGAACAGTGCATTGAGCAGCGAGCGGTTGCGCACGTCACCCTTGACGAACTGAGCCTTGCGGCCGGCGAGCGCTTCGACTCGGTCCAGCGCGATCTTCGAACTGTTGCAAAGGTTGTCCAGCACCAGTACTTCGTGGCCCGCCAGGAGCAGTTCCAGTACCGCATGGGACCCGATGTAACCGGCTCCGCCCGTTACGAGAATCATGTGTGTCTACCTCGCATACCGAATATTCGACGCGCACGGAGATACACCGCTGACCGTATGAGCGCGGCCGCTGCAAGCATCTCCAGGGTTGGTGTCGGCGAGTCGGGCGGTGCTGACTGCTGAAGCACACGGCGCCGATGCCGGGGTAAATCAGGCGTCCTGTGATAGGGACGGGGGAAGGTGCGAGCAAGTTCCAACGAGGCGGCGGTCAGCCGATGACCGACCTCCCGGTTGCGCTACGGGGAACCTTGGCTCGCCCTGTGTCGTCCATAGCCGGCGAGCTGCGCTTGGGATCGCCACCGCTGTTCAGGCTGCAGCGCGCCTCGACTCTTCCTACCTACGCAGGCTGCGGGGGTTTATGCGATGCGGCAGAAGGGACTCTGGAGGACTTCGCCATCTGTACGAGGTAGCCATGAGCTGGGCCGGCCCTTATCAATACGAGATTGGAAAATCCCCGGACAAGCGGGAAACGCCGCCCGAAGTTGTTTTCGATGAGCGGGTGCCGACGCTGCTGTGTCTTTCGCATCTTCGCTGGAGCTTTGTCTATCAGCGCCCCCAGCACCTGATGTCCCGGTTCGCGCGGGATTTCAACGTGCTGTTCGTCGAGGAGCCGATTCCCACCGAGGACGCCCAGCCCTGGCTGGAAGTGCGTCCCGAGGAAAACGACGTGCAGGTGCTGGTTCCGCGCCTGCCGCAGGGCTGCGAGGGCGATACGGCGTTGCGCGTACAGCGCGACCTGCTCGATGGCTATCTTCACAAGCTCGGCGTCAACGAGCTGTTGCTCTGGTACTACACGCCCATGGCGTTGGGCTATGCCGGGCATCTGAAGCCCAAACTCACCGTCTATGACTGCATGGACGAGTTGTCCGCCTTCCGCGGCGCGCCACCGGAACTGGTCGAGCGCGAACGCGAACTGCTGCAGCGCGCCGACCTGGTCTTCACCGGCGGCTACAGCATCTGGGAAGCCAAGCGCAAATTGCACGACAACGCCCACGCCTTTCCCAGCAGCGTCGACGTGGCGCATTTCGCCGAAGCGCGGCGGACTCAGGCCGATCCCGATGACCAGGCGGAGATCCCGCAGCCTCGGCTCGGTTTCTACGGCGTGATCGATGAGCGCTTCGATATCCAGCTGGTCGCCGAGGTCGCGGAAAAACGCCCCGACTGGCAGTTCGTGCTGGTCGGCCCGGTGGTCAAGATCGATCCGGCGGACCTGCCGCAGCGCGACAACATTCACTACCTGGGCGGCAAGACCTACGACGAATTGCCGCGCTATCTGTCTGGCTGGGACGTGGCGATCATGCCGTTCGCCATGAATGAATCGACGCGTTTCATCAGCCCGACCAAGACCCCCGAATACCTGGCTGGCGGCTGCCCGGTGGTGTCCACGCCGATCAAGGACGTGGTGCGCACCTATGGCGATACCGAGATCGTCCATATCGCCGACACGCCCGATGCGTTCATCGATGCGGTGGAAAAAGCGCTGGCCGACGCGGAAGACCGCGACCGTCTGCTGAAGACCGCCGACGAGATTCTTGGCGACATGTCCTGGGACCATACCTGGGCGTTGATGAAGGAGAAGATGCAATGCGCGATGTGAGCCTGCGAGACAGCAATCCCGAGCACGCAGGCGGTGGCGCCAGCAACGGCTCGTCCAGTGGCCGCCGCGGCTTCGATTACCTGATCGTCGGTGCCGGTTTCGCCGGCAGCGTACTGGCCGAGCGCCTGGCGGCGGGGCTGAACAAGCGCGTGCTGGTGGTCGATCGGCGCCCGCACATCGGCGGCAATGCCTATGACCACTACGATGAAGCCGGTGTACTGATCCATCGCTACGGCCCGCACATCTTTCACACCAACGCCCAGCGCATCGTCGACTACCTGTCGCGCTTTACCGAATGGCGGCCGTACGAGCATCGCGTACTGGCACAGGTGGACGGCCAGGAAGTGCCGATCCCGATCAACATGACCACGCTGAACAAGCTCTATGGCCTGAGCATGACCACCGAGCAGGAAGCAGCTGATTTCCTCGCCAGTCGTGCCGAGCCGGTGGATGACATCCAGACCAGCGAAGACGTGGTGATCAACGGCATCGGCCGTGAGCTGTATCAGAAGTTCTTCCGCGGCTATACCCGCAAGCAGTGGGGGCTGGACCCATCGCAGCTGGACAAGTCGGTGACCTCGCGCATCCCGACGCGCACCAATACCGATGACCGCTACTTCACCGATACCTTCCAGCAGATGCCCAAGTACGGTTATACGAAGATGTTCGAGAAGATGCTCGCGCATCCGAACATCAAGGTGATGATCAACACCGATTATCGGGAAATCCGCGACGAGGTGCAGCACGATCACCTGATCTTCTGCGGGCCGATCGACGAGTATTTCGACTACCGCTTCGGCAAGCTGCCGTACCGCTCGCTGAAGTTCGAACACAAGCAGCTCGACCAGGAGCAGTTCCAGGCCGTCGGCACGGTCAACTACCCGAGCGAGGACGTGCCCTACACGCGTATCAGCGAGTACAAGCACCTCACCGGGCAGGTCCATCCGAAGACCAGCATCACCTACGAATACCCCTCGCCGAGGGCGATCCGTACTACCCGATCCCACGGCCGGAAAACGCCGAGCTGTACAAGCGCTACCAGAAGCTCGCCGACGAGACGCCGGGCGTGACCTTCGTTGGGCGTCTCGGCACCTACAAGTACTACAACATGGACCAGGTGGTGGGGCAGGCGCTGGCGCTGTACAAACGCATCGAGGAAGCCGAGCGCGGTCCTGAGCCCGGCGAAAGCACCGAACACAGCCAGTCGCTGGCTGAACAGGCACCCTGAGACGAGGCGCAAGATGCATCAGCCCACGCTGTTCAAGAGCTTTTTCATGGGGGGATTCGAATGCTCCAGTCACCGCCGCAGCGACGGCCGGCGTCTCGATCTGCTCGCTGCTACTGGACACGATCGCTGGGCCGCCCATGACTATGCGGTGCTGCATCGTCATGGCCTGCACAGCGTACGCGACGGCCTGCGCTGGCACCTGATCGAGCAGGTGTCCGGCGAATACGACTGGTCGAGCTTCCTGCCGATGCTGCAGGCGGCGCAGCGTCAGGGCACCCAGGTCATCTGGGACCTGTGCCATTACGGCTGGCCGGACAATGTGGATATCTGGCGGCCGCAGTTCGTCGAGCGTTTCGCCCGCTATGCCGCGGCGGCGGCGCAGCTGATCAAGGATGAAACCGATACGGTGCCCTTCTATGCGCCGCTCAACGAAATCTCGTTCTGGGCCTGGGCCGGTGGTGATGAGGCGTATTTCAACCCGATGACCCGCGGCCGAGGCTTCGAACTAAAACATCAGCTGGTGCGCGCGACCATCGCGGCGATGGAAGCGATCCGTGACGTGGAGCCGCGGGCACGTTTCGTTCAGGTCGATCCGGCCATTCACGTGGCGGCGAGCAACGACCGCCCCGGCCCGCAGCGCGAGGCGGAGCGCTATCGTCAATCGCAGTTCGAAGCCTGGGACATGCTCTGCGGCGAGGCCTGGCCCGGCCTCGGCGGTGCACCGCATTACCTCGACGTGCTCGGGGTGAACTATTACTCGGACAACCAGTGGTACCACGGTGACGGCCGCACCATTGAACGCGATAACCCGGACTACCGTCCCTTCAAGGGCATCCTCACGGAGATCTGGCAACGCTATAAGCGCCCGCTGCTGATCGCCGAAACCGGCGCCGAGGGTGACGTGCGCGGCGACTGGCTGCGTTACGTCAGTGAGCAGGCCGGGCTGGCCATGCAGCGCGGGGTTCCGGTCGAAGGCATCTGTCTGTATCCGGTGCTGGACTACCCCGGCTGGACCGATGATCGCCACTGTCCGGTCGGCCTGTTGGGCTTCCCGGACGAAAACGGTAACCGCTGCGTACACGAAGGCCTGGCCGACGAGCTGCGACTACAGCAGACGCGTTTCAGCCAGCTCAACCACGCCCCGCAGCTCGCCGAAACATTGCCATGAACGCCCCGGCTCAGGCGCCCAAGGCGAAGCCACACGCGGTGCCGCTGCCGAGCCGACCGATAGCCTTTCTGTGGCACTACATCTGCGTGCGGCCTTGGCATTTCGGCGGTCTGCTGGCGTTGATCGTCGGCGCTGCCAGCTGTGCGGTGGCCGTGCAGTACGGCATGAAGCTGCTGGTCGATGCCATGGCTCAGGGCTCCTCGGATCGCGGCGCTGCCAACGTCTGGTTTCCGCTGGGGTTGTTCGTCGGCCTGATCGTCGTCGAAAACGTGTTCTGGCGCCTCGGTGGCTGGCTCGGCTGCCGTACCGTGGTGGCCAGCGTTGTGGATCTGCGCGTCGACCTGTTCAAGCATCTGACCGGCCACCCGATGCGATACTTCACCGAGCATTTCGCCGGATCGTTGGGCAATCGTATTTCCGCGGTGGGTCAGGCGGCTGGCGCCATCTACGGCGGTCTGGCATGGAAGATCGTACCGCCCATCGTCGATTTCATCGGTGCGGTGGTAGTACTGCTCACCGTTGACGTGCGGATGGCCGTGGCGCTGATTCTATTCGTCGCGATCGTCGCCGCGCTGATCACCGGCTTCGGCATCCGCGGGCGCTCAAAGCATCAACGCTTCGCCGCGCAGTCGGCGCGGGTCGGCGGTGAGCTGGTGGACGCGGTGTCCAATGTGTGGACCATCAAGGCATTCTCCGCCCGCGACCGCGAGGCCGAACGGCTCGCGCAGGAGATCGGTTACGAAGCGCGCGCTCAGCGACGCAGCTGGATGTACCTGGAAAAAGCGCGGGTGATGCACGACATCTGCCTGTCGGTGATGGCCGGCGGCATGCTGATCTGGGCGATCAGCCTGTGGGTCGGCGGGGAAGTGACCGCTGGCGACGTGGTGCTGGTCAGCGCGTTGACGTTCCGCATCCTGCATGGTTCGCGCGATCTGGCGCTGGCGCTGGTGGATGCGACCCAGCAGATTGGTGCCATCGATGACACGCTGCGCATCATCGTTCAGCCTCACGGCCTGGAGGACAGCGATGCACAGCTATTGCTGGCCGAAGGCGACATCACCTTTGCGGACGTCAGTTTCAGCTATCCCGATCGCGGCGCCGTGTTCCGTCATCTCGATCTGCATATTCCGGCCGGGGAGAAGGTCGGCGTGGTGGGCTCATCCGGGGCCGGCAAGTCGACCCTGATCAATCTCATCCAGCGGCTGGACGATGTGCAGGATGGGCGCATTCTCATCGACGGCCAGGACATCCGCAGCGTCAGCCAGGACAGCCTGCGCGAGAAGATCGCCGTGGTCCCGCAGGAAACCGCGCTGTTCAACCGCAGCATTCGCGAGAACATCCGCTACGGTCGCCCCGGTGCGACTGACGACGAGGTGGTCGAAGCGGCACGCAGCGCGTTCTGCGACAGTTTCATCCGCGAGCTGCCGCAGGGTTACGACACCCTGGTCGGCGAGCGCGGGGTGATGCTTTCTGGAGGCCAGCGCCAACGCCTGGGGATCGCTCGGGCGTTCCTGAAGGACGCACCGATCCTTATCCTCGATGAGGCCACGTCGGCGCTGGACACTCAATCCGAAGCGGAAATCCAGGCGGCGCTCAACAATCTTGTGCATCACCGGACCGTTGTCGCCGTGGCACATCGTCTTTCAACGCTGTCGAGCTTCGACCGGATCATCGTGTTGCGCGACGGTCAGATCGTCGAAGACGGCCCGCCGCATGAGCTGCGCAACCGTGGCGGCGCGTTTGACGCGCTGTGGCGCATGCAGGCCGAGGGCTTCAAGCAGCAGCCCGATCCGGCGGTATGAAGCGCGTCGCGGTTAAATCGCGCAGCCTCCGGGAGCTGGGTTACGACCCGGATGAGCAAGCGCTGGAGGTGCTGTTTCACAACGGCTCGCTATACCGCTACGAACAGGTACCCGCTGAGGTGGTACAGGCGCTGCTAGAAGCCGATTCCCTGGGGCGGTATTTCAATCAGATATTCAAGGCGCAGCATTACCGCTACCGGCGCCTCGAATAATCCGGCTGGGTTGATTGGCGAGCGTGGTGGCCTCGTGTGAGCGCCGTCTCGTAGGGTGGGCTTCAGCCCACCAGAGGGGTTGAGCTTACCGGTGAGCTAAAGCCCACCCTACGGTTCGAGGGCTTTTAGCCGCGAGGGCGGTCGTGAACATTTTCCGCATGAAAGCGCAGTCGTCGAACAGAAAACGACGAAACACCCACCCTACGGCCTTGGGGGTTTGCCGCCGCATTGGCTGGCTTGTACACGCATCCACCCCCGTCGAATCTCCTTATCGGTATTCCAATTGAGCCGCTGCGCTGAACTTCCGACGGGCTGGACGGGCCTCAATGGACAGGACGCGTCAATTCCGAGCGGAGGCTCCTCAGACCACAAGGGGATACATTCATGTCGGATCATCACACCTACAAGAAGATCGAGATCGTCGGTTCCTCGCGCACCAGCGTGGACGAGGCGATCCAGAACGGCATCGCCGAAGCCAGCAAAACGCTGCGCAATGTCGAGTGGTTCGAGGTCGGCGAAATTCGTGGTCATGTCGAAAACGGCAAGGTCGGCCACTATCAGGTCACCATGAAGGTCGGCTTTCGCCTCGCTGACAGCTGATCGCTTCAGGCCACCCGGCCAGCGCCTGAAGGTCGGCTGTCCGGGGCAGCCTGGCGCTCGCTGATTCGTCAGGTCGTTCGGCTGCGCTCGTAGCGTCGCAATAGCGGTTGGGTGCTGAGGCCGTGAATCAGAATGCTCAGCGCCACCACCGGGATCACCAGCTGGATGACCTGCTCGGCTTCACCCGGCAGCAGCCCATGAGTCACCGCAAAGCTCAGGTAGTACAGGCTGCCGATGCCACGGATGCCGAACCAGCCGACGGTCAGCAATTGGGATCGATCCAGGTAGCGACGTGGCATCAGTAGCCATACGCTCAATGGCCGGATCAGCAGAAACAGCGCGAACGCCAGGGGCACCGCGCGCCAATCCCAGTGCACCGACACCAGCACGCCGAGCATGGTCACCAGCAGCACCTCCAGGCTGCGCTCCAGCTGCCCGCCAAAGGTCAGGATATCGCCCATCATCACACCTGCGGCCATCTTGGGTTCATCGATGCGTTTGCCGGCCAGCGGAAGCTCACGGGGTGACAGACCGCCTTCGACCACATGCGGAATGGCGTCGGCAATCAACTCTTCGGACGGCGTTTCGGATTTTTTCGCGACCGAGACTTCGGCGCGGCGCAAGCCCAGGCCCGCCGCGAATACCGCGAGAAAGCCCCAAGCGCCGATGAGCTCAGCGCCGACATAGGCGAGCGCAATCAGGGCCAGCGCCAGCGAGTCGTTCGGCGACATCGAAGTGTCGGTATCCCGGGTCCGCAGATAGATCGCCAGCTTGCCGATCAGCTTGCCGAGCATATAGCCGAACAGCAGCCCGGCCGGAACGGCCCAGACCAGCCGATGCAGCGCCCATTCACCGACCCAGCCCAGGGCCAGGGTTTCCTGCTCGATCAGCAGCAGGCCGAGCACCACGAAGGGGAACGCGGTGCCATCGTTGAATCCGGCCTCGCCGGACAGCCCATAACGTACATGATCGCTGTCGCGGGAATTGTTCACCTGAACCAGGCTGGCCAGTACCGGATCAGTGGGCGCCAGGATCGCGCCGGTCAGTATCGCTAGCCCCCAGCCGAGCCCCAGCAGGTAATGGCAGAACAGCGCGACGCCGGCGATACAGGCGACCATCACCGGTCCGGCCAGGATGTACGTGCTCCTCCAGGCCGGATGGCCTAGCGGCATGCGGAGTTTGAGGCCACTGACGAACAGCGATACGAGCACCACGACCTCGGTGAGGTGCTCCATCCAGCCGGCGATCAGCAGGAATTCCATCTCCCACAGGCCGATGCCGAGCTGTCCGATCAGCAGCCCGAAGCCGAGGTAGATGAGCGACGTGGTGACCGGCAGCCAGCGCAGGTAGGCCGATGCCAGGGCGAGGATCAATAGCAGGACGCCGAGTACGGCCATCCATTCGAGAAAATTCATTCAGCCTTCCGCAAACAAGCCTGACGCGCAGAAGTGCGCATGGCTGGTGGTTCGATCGGGATGGTTCGATGGGGTTCAGCGGCGTTCGTCGCAGCGTGCGCCTGCTACTGGAGCGGTTCAGTCAAGGCTTTGGGCTTTGGGCTTTGGGCTTTGGGCTTTGGCTTTGGGTCTCTGGCTTTGGACCCCTGGCTTTTTTGTTCTTGTGGGAGGCCCGCCCTCGGGGCGAAGCTTTTGGGGCCTTGGCAGGCCTGCGGCCTGCATTCGCCGCGGGTCGCGCCTCCCACTGGAGCGGCTTTGTGCAGGGATTTGGGTTCTGGCTTCTGGCTTCTGGCTCTTTGAGCTCTTTGAGCTTTTTGGCTTGGGGCTTTTGGCTTTTTTGCTTTTGTGGGAGGCCCGCCCTCGGGGCGAAGCTTTTGGGGCCTTGGCAGGCCTGCGGCCTGCATTCGCCGCGGGGCGCGCCTCCTACTGGAGCGGTTCAACGCAGGCCGGCGAGGATCTCGAAGGCGTGGTGGCGGTCGGCGGTTTCGTAGAAATCGCAGGTGAAGATCAACTCGTCGGCCTGGGTCTGTTCCAGCAGGATCTCCAGCCGCGCGCGGATCTTCTCCGGCCCGCCGATCAGCGCCATGCCGAGAAAGTTGCCTACCGCGTCCTGCTCATGCGGCAGCCATTTGCCTTGCATGCTTTGTACTGGCGGCACCAGCACCAGGCTCTGGCCACGGATCAGCGCCAGGATGCGCTGGTAGGCGGTGGTTGCCAGGTACTCGGCCTGCTCGTCGGTGTCGGCGGTCATCAACGGCACGCCGAGCATCACGTAGGGCTTGTCGAGTACCTCCGAGGGGCGGAAGTTTTCGCGATAGAGGCGAATCGCCTCATGAGCGTAGCGCGGCGCGAAATGCGAGGCGAAGGCGTAGGGCAGACCCTTGGCCGCCGCCAGCTGAGCGCTGAACAGGCTGGAGCCGAGCAGCCAGATCGGCACGTTGCTGCCGACCCCGGGCATGGCGATCACCCGCTGGTTGCGTTGGCGGGGGCCGAGAAGCAACTGCAGTTCTTCGACATCCGCCGGGAAGTCGTCGGCACTGCCCATGCGGTCGCGGCGCAGTGCGTGGGCCGTGAACTGGTCGGCACCCGGCGCACGACCCAGGCCAAGGTCGATACGCCCGGGGTAAAGCGCTTCCAGCGTACCGAACTGCTCGGCGATCACCAACGGCGCATGGTTGGGCAGCATCACCCCGCCGGCACCCAGGCGAATCCGCGACGTGCCGGCCGCCAGGTAGCCGATCAATACCGACGTGGCGGCGCTGGCGATGCCGTCCATGTTGTGGTGTTCGGCCACCCAGAAGCGCTCGAAGCCGAGCTTTTCGACATGCTGCGCCAGTGCCAGGGCGTTGCGCAGGGCGAGCCCGGCGTCGCCGTCATCGCGGATCGGCGCCAGGTCCAAGGTGGAAAAGCGGGTATGTTCGATACGGGACATCGTTTTATCTCTCCGTTGGCCGCGGCGGCTGGCAAGGACGACTCAGTAGCAGTGCTCGGCCTCGGCGCGGGCAAGAACGTTGCGCTGCTCGTCGTACAGCCAGCCCTGTGGCGTGAAGCCCAGCGAGCGCGCCTGAAACAGATAGCGCCGCCCGGCCTGAAAATCGTCATAGCGGATGACCATGGTACAACGCAGGTACTCGGTGTCGCCGAAGTCGCCTAATCCGCCGCTGCTGATTTCGAATTCGTAACGTGCCTCGAGTTCATGCGCGCCGGGGCTGACCTGGAAAAAGCGGCCGTCCGGCGTGCGTTTGTCATCCAGCCGGTCTGACATGAAGATGTCGCTGGGCTGCGCGCTCATATCGACCCAGGCCATGTCTGGATTGTGTACGGGCAGCGGGCCGGCACAGCCGGTTAGGCCGGCGACCAGTAGCAGGACAAATAGCAGGCGCATGATGGATTCCTCGACAGGCCGCAGCTAGCCCAGTGCTGCCGCGGTCGTCTGCTGAGACTGAGCCAGCGGCGGCGCTTTTTCAACGCCTCCAGTCAGTGGGATGAACGGAGCTGGCAGCTCACCGGATGGCCACACCGCCGCAGCCGCGTTCGCTGGCTCGGGCGAGCAATTGATCATGCTGATCATAGAGCCGTGCCCACGGGCGGAAGCCATAGCCGCCGGCGACCAGGCGATAGCGCGCACCGGCATCGAAGCTGTCGTACTCCAGGGTCAAGCGGCAATTGCGCTCCAGCGCTTCGCTGTCGCCGCCGACGTTGGCCGCACCCACCTCGAAGCGATAGTGCATGCCCAGCTGGTGGCTGCCCGGCGTCACCTGGAAGTAGCGATGGTCGTTCAGAGGGCGTTGGTCCACCGCAACGGCCTTCAATTCGGTTTCATCGCGCGGGGCCAGCTCGATCCAGGCCTGGTTCGGGTCTGGCTGGGGCATCCACAGGGCGCAGCCGCCGAGGGTGGACAGCGCAAGAGCAAGCATCAGGGTTCGCATGGATAGATCTCCGGCCGCTGACGGGGCGGTCTGCTGCAAGGGCACGGGTGCCTTCAATGGTTGGGTGGGCTTCGATGTCGTTGTAGGCTCAGCGCACCGACCGTTCGGGTCTTCAAATGCGAGCAGGCGTTTGTTCATTTCGAAGCTGAAAACCGCCCTAGTCGACAACCGCAGCGGGCGTTGGGTTCCATTGCTGCTGGCGGTTGGTCTGACTGGATGCAGCACCTACTACGGACAATTGGCGGTCGGCCAATTGAAGGTGCTGCAGCTGCGCGAGCCGGTCGCCACGATCATCAAGAGTCCCGAAACCGACCCGCAATTGCGCCAGCGGCTTGGTCTCGCCCTGCAGGCCAGACGCTTCGCCAGCACCACGTTGGCATTGCCGGACAACGACAGCTATCGCGTTTACGCCGATATCCAGCGGCCATTCGTGGTGTGGAATCTGTTTGCCACCGAGGCGTTCTCCGTGGCGCCGTTGACCCACTGTTTTCCGATAGCCGGTTGTGTGGCCTATCGCGGCTACTACCAACCGGGCCGGGCACGCGGGGCGGCAGCCATCCTCAAGCGTGAAGGCTATGACACCCTGGTGACCGGTGTTCAGGCCTACTCGACACTGGGCTGGTTCGATGACCCGCTGCTCAGCTCCATGCTGCGCTGGGACGACGAGCGCTTGGCCGCGCTGATCTTTCATGAGCTGGCGCATCAGCAGCTCTATATCGCCGG
Organism: Pseudomonas sp. SST3; assembly: GCF_003325755.1. Next base: position 27,738 of record NZ_QORI02000029.1, read on the forward strand.
TGACACGGCATTTAACGAGTCGTATGCGTCCTTCGTCGAGCGTGAGGGCTCGCGTCAGTGGCGTGCCAGCCGCGGTCTGCCACCGATCGATGAGACAGCGCCGCGACGCTATGCTGAATTCAGCGGTTTGATGCTCGATACCCGCGAACGGCTGGCCGAGCTGTATGCCTCGGACCTAGACGAAGCGACCATGCGCGCCGCCAAGCAGGCTGAGTTCACGCGATTACGTCAGGCCTACCGCCAGCTGCGTGACGGTGCGTGGAAGGGCGACTCCCGTTTCGACCGCTGGATGGCCCAGCCACTGAACAACGCCAGCCTTCTACCGTTCGGCCTCTATGATCGTTGGGTGCCGGCGTTCGCGGCATTGTTCGAGCAGGTCGGCGGCGATTGGCTGCGTTTTCATGAACGGGTTGAAGCTCTGGGCCAGCTACCGGCCGACGAGCGGGCGCAGCAGCTCGAGGCGCTTCGCTGAGTCCTTCGTCGCTTCGTTAAAAGCCAGCCGTGACAAGGCGTAGCGATGTTTCGCTGAAGGTCGGATAGCGTCCTGTTCGAAGGGGTTGGCTGCGCCACTTATCGACTTCCGGCTTTTTCAAGCCACAAACCATGGAATTGTTTTCCCCTTGCCCCCGTCCATTTTTTAGGACGTCAGCCTGGCTGACCCGTGATTGAGCCGTACGCGCTCAAACGTCCACCTAAAAGAAAGCCGTTCAATGGAGGCTCCATGGACAATCTATCCGGCATCCTCGACAACAAGGGCACGCCGCTCGAAAAACAGAAGTTCACCTGGAAGGAAATGGCGGGCAAACCGATCAGCAAACTTGATGACGACGCCTTTACCCGGGTGCGGATCATCCTGATGAACGGTGTCGAAACCGATGCGCTGCGCCTCAAGCATGGCATCGCCCGCATCACCGGCCAGCTACGCGGCCCGCTTGCTGAGATTCGTCGCGTCGAGCAGCACCAGGCCACGATGGTCAACTGGCTGATTTCCGCCGACCATTCGCCGCTGGAAACCACCGTTGCCTATGAGCAGGTGGCGATCGAGGTGACCGCTGCGGTCGCTCAGAACGAGCCCGATCCCTACCAGGCGCAAACCTACCGCTTCGGCCTGCTGGAAGATTTTGACCACCTGTACCGTTATTCGGCGATGCTCGATCGCCTCGAAGGCAAGGATGCAAACAACATCCTGCAGGGCTACACCGATATCGTGCCGGGCCGGCAGACCTCCGAGCATCATCGCCATCCGACAAACGACCTGCGCGATAGCTACGAGAAGGAGCAGGCGGCGCTGATCACCAAGATCCATTGTGCATTGATCACCGCGGCTGAATTCCAGACTCACGACTATTACCAGAACGTCGGCCCGCTGTTCGCCGACCCGCTGGCACGCCAGCTCTATGCCGAGATCGCCTCGGTGGAAGAGCAGCACGTGACCCAGTACGGCTCGCTGGCCGATCCGCAGGAATCCTTCATGGAGAAATGGCTGGTGCACGAGGCCATGGAGGTCTACGCCTACGCCAGCTGCGCCGAGCAAGAGACCAACCCGCGCATCAAGGCCATGTGGGAGCGCTTCCTCGATTACGAGCTCGGGCATCTGACCGTCGCCTGCGAGCATTTCAAGAACATCGAGCGCCGCGACCCGGCGGAAATTCTCGGAGGCCCGTTGCCGAAGATGATCGAATTCAAGAGCCAGCGCGAGTTCGTCCGCAAAGTTCTGGCTGCCGAAGTCAATCTGCGCACCAGCGGTACCCAGTATGTCGACAAGAGTGAAGAGCCGCAGAACTCGCTCGATTACCGCGCCCAGCTCAACTCCGAAGGCATCGCCTCGAACATCGTATCGGCGGGCTATCAGTGGGCACCGGGCGGCGAACTCATGGGCAAGCGCAAGATTTCTTGAGGAGAACTGACATGGCGACTTCAGCGAAGTTAGGTCACAACGTCACCGGCGTGCAGATGTCCCCCCAGGACACCCAAAGCCTGCTTGACGCGGTTGAACAGATCAAACCCGACGTTCCGGGTGATTCCAAAGGCATCATGCTCGAGCGCGTCAAGCGCGCCGAGGAGGCCGACCGCATCGGCTCGGTGCCCGTCCCCGGTTCAGCCAAGGGCATGCTCAAGTCAACCTTCGACATGGCATTGGGCAAAAGCCCGGAACTGCTGGTGGACAAGCTGGGCGAGCGGCTGGCCTTCGAGCGCAGCGGTGTGCGTCTGTACGACGCGATGATCGCCAAAGCCAAGGCGCTGGGCCCGGCCGACTCGGAGCTTATCCAAGTGCTGCAGCACATTCGGGACGAAGAGTTCGAACATATGAACATGGTCGCCGAGGCGATCGAGACGCTCGGCGCGGACCCTACAGCGCAGACGCCGTGCGCTGATGTGGCGGGAGTGAAAGCCATGGGCGTGATGCAGGTGCTGACCGACCCACGAACCAACCTCGCCCAAGGCATGGGTGCCCTGCTGACCATCGAGCTCGAGGATAACGCCGCTTGGGAGCTGCTTATCGAGCTGGCCGAAGCGGGTGGCCATCCGAAGATAGCCAAGGGTTTCCAGAAGGCAAAGGATCAGGAAGACGACCATCTCATCAAGATCAAGACGCTGGTGCGGCGAGATCTGATGGTCCAGATCAAATAGATACGCGTGCGCTTCATCCTTTTGGCGTGCCTTCGGGCGCGCTTTTTTTTTTGCGCTTTTCTGGTCCGGGCGGGCTTTGCGGAGCCGTGCGCATGCAGCGCTTGAAGGATCGGACGTAGGCGCACCGGCGGGGTTCGTTACACTCTGACCCCTGTTCACTCCGCTCAAGAGCAGTTGCATGACCCACTCTGTGCCTTCCGATGCGCTTTCGTCCTTACCCGTTGTAATTGCCGGCCCGCTGTTGCGCCGGCTCGAGGCCGAACGGTTGGTGCTCTGGCTGGTGGCTAGGGAGCCGTTGACGGTGCGCCTGACGCTGCAGCCCGAGGGCCATGCACCGTGTTCGGTGGAGCTGAACGACGCGAACTGCCGTCAGCTGCGTATCGGCACCTCGGCCTGGTTGCACCTGATCGATGTGCGCCTCGACAGACCGTTGCCCGTCGATCGGCTGATCGAATACGACCTGCTGATTCTGCGCGATGGCCGTGAGCAGGGCGTCGCGACATGGTCGCCGCACCTGATCCACGAAGGCATGTGCTTCCCGGCTTTTGTCGTGCGGTCGCGCTATGACGATCTGCTGCACGGCTCCTGCCGCAAACCCCATCACGCGTCGTCGGACGGGCTGGTGTTGGTCGATGCGCTGGTCGCCGAAGCGCGTCGAGAACCCGAGCAATGGCCGGCCGCGCTGCTGATGACTGGCGATCAGATCTACGCAGACGATGTCGCCGGGCCAACCCTGGTGGCCATTCACGCGTTGGTCCGGCGTCTTGGCCTGTATGGCGAATGTCTGGAAGGAGCGGTCGTCTCCGACAGTGACGAGCTCATGGCACACCCGGCCACCTATTACCGACGCGAGCAGCTGCTGCCTGCATTCAAATCCAACGCGGCGCTACGCGAGCGCTTCTTCGGCGGCGTCGAGAAGCCGGTGTTCACTACCTCCAACGCGCACAACCATCTGGTGTCGCTGGGCGAGGTGCTGGCGATGTACCTGCTGGTCTGGTCACCGGTGCCCTGGACGTTGATCGATCCGCAGGCGCCGACGCTGGATGAGAAAATGACCCAGCGCTACGCACGCGAAGCGGCCTGCATCGACGCGTTCCGAAAGGGGCTGCCGCAAGTGGCGCGGGCGCTGGCGCACTTGCCGTCGCTGATGATTTTTGACGATCACGACATCACCGACGATTGGAACCTCAGCGCACGCTGGGAGCAAACCGCCTATGGTCATCCCTTCTCGCGGCGCATCGTCGGCAATGCGCTGGCCGGTTATCTGCTGTGCCAGGCCTGGGGCAATGATCCCGACGCCTGTGCCGCGCCGTTGCAAGCGGTTGAGGCGTTGCTGACCAGCGGAAACGACGGCCAACTCGATCGCGCCCTGCACGACCGGGTGGTGGACGAGCTGTTGCAGCACGGCAACTGGGGCTATGTGCTGCCCGGCGAACCGGCGCTGGTGGTACTCGATACCCGCACCCGCCGCTGGCGTAGCGAGGGCAACCTGAGTCGGCCTTCGGGCCTGATGGATTGGGAAGCGCTCACCGATCTGCAGCAGCACATCCTGGATCATCGCTCGGTGGTCATCGTCTCGCCGGCTCCGATGTTCGGGGTGAAGCTGATCGAGACCGTACAGCGCGTGTTCAGCTGGGCCGGGCTGTCATTGCTGGTCGACGCGGAGAACTGGATGGCCCATCGCGGCGCGGCGCAGGTCATGCTCAACATTTTCCGTCATACCCGTACGCCGGGTAACTACGTTGTCCTCTCGGGTGACGTGCATTACTCCTTTGCCTATCAGGTGCGCATCCGTGGGCGCGACGAGGGGCCGAATCTCTGGCAGATCACCAGCAGTGGTGTGAAAAACGAGTTTCCGCGGCGCCTGCTGGACGTCTTTGATCGGCTCAACCGCTGGCTGTATTCACCGCGCTCGCCCTTGAACTGGTTCACCAAGCGCCGCCGCGTACGGGTCCAGCCGTGGCTGCCAAGCCGCAGCCGATCCGGTGAGCGGTTGTGGAATGGCGCAGGCATTGGTCGCGTCCGGCTCGATGCCGAAGGTCGCCCGGCGCGCGTGGAGCAGATCAATGCCGACGGCTCGCCCCCGGTGACCTTCGCCCCCGAGCGTGACCAGATGCATTAGCTGAACGCTGCGCGCAGCGCCGGCAGCGTCGCGTAGTAGTACGCCGGCGACTCGGCCATCAGCTCGGCGTGGCTGCCAAAGCCGTAACCTACCGCTGCCGCCTGCAGGCCGTTACTGCGCGCGCCGATCAGGTCGTGCTTGCGGTCGCCAACCATTAGCGTGCGTTCGGGGTCCAGCCCTTCCTCGGCGAGTAGATGGGCGATCAGCTCGACCTTGTTGGTGCGGGTGCCGTCCAGCTCGCTGCCGTAAATCACCTTGAAGTGATGGTCGAAGGCGAAATGCCGCGCGATCTCGCGGGCGAAAACCGAGGGCTTCGATGTCGCCACGTACAACGTGCGGCCTTGGCCGCGCAGGTGCTCCAGCATGTCCAATACGCCGTCGAACAGCAGGTTTTCGTACAACCCGACCGTCTTGAAGCGCTCGCGGTAATGGCCGACCGCTTCCCACGCCCGCGGCTCGTCGAAGCCGTAGAACTCCATGAACGCTTGCAGCAGCGGCGGCCCGATGAAGGGTTCGAGCTTGGCCAGATCCGGCTCGTCGATCCCCAGCCGCGCCAATGCATGCTGGATCGAGCGGGTGATGCCTTCGCGTGGGTCGGTGAGGGTGCCGTCGAGGTCGAAAAGAATGGTGGAGTGGTGCATGAAAAGGGCTCGTTCAGTGATGGGTTATGGCTTGGATTGGGCGTCCGTCTGGCGCTTCAAACGCCTTCGGCCATGTGCTGGTTCTTCAGCTTCACGTAGTTGCCGGCGGTATAGCTGAAGAAGCTGCGTTCCTTTTCGGTCAGCGGGCGCGCCTGTTTGGCCGGGCTGCCGACATAGAGATAACCGCTTTCGAGTGTCCTGCCCGGTGGCACCAGACTGCCAGCGCCAATGATCACCTCATCCTCGACCACCGCACCGTCCATGACGATCGAGCCCATGCCGACCAGGATGCGGCTACCCAAAGTGCAGCCGTGCAGGGTGACTTTGTGTCCTACGGTGACTTCATCGCCGATGGTCAGCGGGAAGCCATCGGGGTTGAACGGGCCGGCATGGGTGATGTGCAGCACGCTGCCGTCCTGGATGCTGCTGCGTTTGCCGATACGGATGCGGTGCATGTCGCCGCGGATCACGGTCAGCGGCCAGACTGAGCTGTCTTCACCGATCTCGATATCGCCGATGAGCACGGCACTGGGGTCGACGAAAACGCGTTCGCCGAGCTTGGGGGTGTGATTCTGATAGGTGCGTATGCTCATGAACGGCTCCTGAACGGGTCGTGGGGAAACCCGGGCAGGGTTTCCAGAAGGGTAGCGGACGCGTGCCGGCATCTCGCGGGGATGATCAGTGGACATGGTCGCCGCCGTGCTGGGCGCCGGAGCGGAAGAACTCGCCAGGCGTGGCGCCGAACTGTTCACGAAAGGCAGCGATGAAGGCTGACAGCGATTCATAGCCGCAGCCCAGGGCGACGTCGGTGACACGCTCGCCGCGTTCCAGCGCGGGCAGCGCGCTGAGCAGTCGCAGTCGCTGGCGCCAGGCACGAAAGGTCAGCCCGGTATCGCGCAGGAACAGCCGGCTCAGGGTGCGCTCCGATACGCCCAACGTGCGGCTCCAGTCCGCCAGCCCTTCCTGCGAATCGGGACGGGCCTGCAGACGCTTGCACAGACGGTGCAGACGCGGCTCGGCCGGCAATGGCAGAACCAGCTCGACTTCCGGGGCGCAACCCAGTTGGTCCAGCAGCACCTGTACCAGCCGGCCCTCGGCGCCATCCTCGGCATAGGCTTCGGGCAGCGTGCTGAAATGGCGGATCAGCTCGCGCAGCAGCGGGCTCACCTGCAGCACCCGGCAGCGGTCGGGCGCATCGCCCGCCACGCTGCGGTCGATGTACAGGCTGCGAATGCAGGTATCCGGGGCGCAGAACACCTGATGAGTGATACCGGCGGGAATCCATACCGCACGCAGCGGCGGCGCGATGAAGCGACCGCTGTCGGTGCGCACTTCGAGCACGCCTTCGACCGCATGGGACAGCTGAACCCAGGGGTGGCTGTGGCGGTAGCCGAGCTTGAGATTTGGCGGCGAGTCGAGCTGGCCATAGACCGGCCGCGGTAGCGTCTCGAGTTCGCCAAGGCGGGTGATCAGCGCGGCTTCTTGTCCGTTTAGCGACATTTAGTGCCTGCCTGGCGTTAGTCGGAAGGGCTCACTCACGTTAAGGTCGATTCCTGTCGTCTGCAAGTCCCAAGGAATACTGTTCATGGCCAAGCTCCGCATCCTCTTCGATAACTTCACCCTGGCCCTGCTGGCGGTGGTCGCCATCGCCACGCTTTTTCCGTGCGAGGGGCGCGGCGCGGTGTTCTTCGAGTGGCTGACGGCGGCGGCCATTGCGCTGCTGTTCTTCATGCACGGCGCGAAGTTGTCGCGCGAAGCGATCCTCGCCGGCGCCGGCCATTGGCGCCTGCACCTGCTGGTATTCGCCTGCACCTTCGTCATGTTTCCGCTGCTGGGGCTCGCGCTCAAGCCGGTGCTGACGCCAATGGTCGGCGACGAGCTGTACCTGGGCATGCTCTACCTTTGCGCGCTGCCAGCCACCGTGCAGTCGGCCATCGCGTTTACCTCGCTGGCGCGTGGCAATGTGCCGGCGGCCATCTGCAGTGCGGCGGCCTCAAGCCTGATCGGCATCTTCCTTACGCCCCTGCTGGTGTTGCTGCTCATGGGTGTCGAAGGCGAGAGCGGCTCGACCCTGGATTCCATCGGCAAGATCGTCCTGCAATTGCTGGTGCCTTTCATCGCTGGGCAGGTGGCGCGTCGCTGGATCGGTGCCTGGGTGACACGCAACAAGACCTGGCTGAAGACCGTGGATCAAAGCTCGATCCTGCTGGTGGTCTATACGGCATTCAGCGGCGCGGTGGTCGACGGACTCTGGCAGATCGTACCGCTCGGTCATCTGCTGGGGCTGACAGTGGCCTGCTGCCTGTTGCTGGCCATCGTGCTGTGGCTGACCAGCGTGCTGGCCAAGGCGTTCGGCTTCAACCTGGAAGACCGCATCACCATCCTCTTCGCCGGCTCGAAAAAGAGCCTGGCGACCGGCGTGCCCATGGCTCAGGTGCTGTTCGCCACCAGTGCCGTCGGCATGATCATCCTGCCGTTGATGCTCTTCCACCAGATCCAGCTCATGGTCTGCACGGTGCTGGCGCAGCGTTATGCGCGTCGGCCCGAGGTGCCCGTGGAGTCGCCTGCGGCTTCGTAGGAAATCGCTTGCCCGCGCTATGTCGGTTCACCCGTAACAACCTGTAGGAGCCCGGGAGGACGCCCGGCCGCTGCTCGCGATCCAAAGTAGCGAACACAACGCTGCTGGAAGCTGCACAGCTGTGATCGCGAGCAAGGACTTGGCGTCCCCCTCGCTCCTACAACGGCTGGCCATGGGAACCCGTAGTGCAGGAAACCGTCGCATTTAAAATAGCTACTCGGCCGAGCGAGGCGGGCTCGATGATGCATCGTGGCGGGCGCTTTTCGTCATCGCATAGGTCCTGCGGGCTCGGCGAGCCATAGCGCCGCTCTATCGAGCCCTTTCCAGGCTGCGCGGTCGGGCAATTGTCTTTAACATGCGCCGGTAATCATTTATTCAGAAGGGGCAACTGCCGTGACCGATACCAATCCGCTGCTTCGGGATTTCGACCTGCCGCCCTATTCCGAGATTCGTCCGGAGCATGTCGAGCCGGCCGTCGATACCGTACTCGGTGACAACCGAGTCGCGCTGCAGGAACTGCTCAGCCGTCCGGCCGAAAGCCTCGATTGGAGCACGCTGGTGGTCGGCCTGGACGAAATGAACGAGCGCCTCAGCCGCGCCTGGGGTCCGGTCAGCCACCTCAACGCGGTGCGCAACAATCCGGAACTGCGCAGCGCCTACGAGGCCTGCCTGCCCAAGCTATCCGCCTATGCCACCGAACTCGGCCAGAACGCCGACCTCTTCGCCGCCTATCAAGCGTTGTCGCTGAGCCCCGAGGCCGATGGCTTCGACGTCGCCCAGAAGACCATTCTCGAACACGCACTGCGTGACTTCCGCCTGTCCGGTATCGACCTGCCGCCCGCCGAGCAGCAGCGTTTCGGCGCGATCCGCATGAAGCTCGCCGAGCTGGGCAGCACCTTTTCCAACCAGCTGCTCGACGCGACCCAGGCCTGGACCAAGCACGTCATGGACGAAAGCCTGCTGGCCGGTATCACCGACTCGGCCAAGGCGCAGATGGCCGAAGCGGCCAAGGCCAAGGAGCTCGATGGCTGGCTGATCAACCTGGAATTCCCCAGCTATTACGCCGTGATGACCTACGCCGACAGCCGTGCGCTGCGTGAAGAGGTCTACGTTGCCTATTCCACCCGCGCTTCCGATCAGGGGCCGAATGCCGGCCAGTTCGACAATGGCCCGGTGATGGAACAGATCCTCGACCTGCGCCAGGAACTGGCCCGGCTGCTGGGCTTTGGCAATTACGCCGAGCTGTCGCTGGCCACGAAAATGGCCGAAAGCACCGAGCAAGTGCTGGGTTTCCTGCGTGATCTGGCCAAGCGCAGCAAGCCGTTCGCCGAGCGCGACCTCAAGGAGCTGCGCGCCTTCGCTGCCGAGCACGGCACCACGGATTTGCAGAGCTGGGACGTCAACTACTTCGGCGAGAAGCTGCGCCAGCAGCGCTACAGCCTGAATCAGGAAGAGCTGCGCGCCTACTTCCCGATCGACAAGGTGTTGTCCGGGCTGTTCGCCATCGTCAAACGCCTGTACGGCATCGAGATCCACGAGCTGGAAGACTTCGACAGCTGGCTCCCTGATGTTCGCCTGTTCGAGATCCGCGAGAAGGGTGAGCACGTCGGGCGCTTCTTCTTCGACCTCTACGCCCGCGCCAACAAGCGCGGTGGTGCCTGGATGGATGGCGCCCGCGACAAACGCCGGACCTGCCTTGGCACACTGCAGACGCCGGTCGCCAACCTGGTCTGCAACTTCACCCCGCCGGTGGGCGAGCGCCCGGCACTGCTGACCCACGACGAAGTCACCACGCTGTTCCATGAATTCGGCCATGGTCTGCATCACCTGCTGACTCAGGTCGAGCATGCCGGGGCGTCGGGCATCAACGGTGTAGCCTGGGATGCGGTCGAGCTGCCGAGTCAGTTCATGGAAAACTGGTGCTGGGAGCCGGAAGGCCTCGCGCTGATCTCTGGCCATTACCAGACCGGTGAGCGCCTGCCGCAGGACAAGCTGGACCAGATGCTGGCGGCGAAGAACTTCCAGTCCGGCCTGATGATGATGCGCCAGTTGGAATTCTCGCTGTTCGACTTCGAACTGCACGCCACCCATGGCGACGGTCGCAGCGTACTCGAGGTGCTGGAAAGCATTCGCGACGAAGTCTCGGTGATGCGTCCGCCGGCCAGCAACCGCTTCCCGAACAGCTTTGCGCACATCTTCTCCGGCGGTTACGCGGCCGGTTACTACAGTTACAAGTGGGCCGAAGTGCTGTCCTCCGACGCTTTTTCGCGTTTCGAGGAAGAAGGCGTATTCAACGCCGAGACCGGCCGGGCCTTCCGCGATGCCATCCTGGCACGCGGCGGTTCCCAGGAACCCATGGTGCTGTTCGTCGATTTCCGGGGCCGCGAGCCGTCTACCGACGCACTCCTGCGCCACCTCGGCCTGAGCGAGGAAGTGGCATGAACGACGATGTGCAAGTCACCACCAAACGTTTTATCGCCGGCGCCGTGTGCCCGGCATGCAGCGCCAGCGACAGCATCAAGATGTGGGACGTCGACGGCGTCCCGCATCGTGAATGCGTCGAATGCGGCTACGCCGACACGCTCAATGCGCAGGGCCAGTCTGTGCCGTCCGAGCTAGGGACGCGGGTCAACAAGGCGCAGCCGAAAGCGGCCGACCCGCAGGTCCAGGCGGTGCAGTTCTTCCCCAACCCAAAGCTGAAGAAAAAGCCTGACTGACAGACCGGAGAATCGCCATGTGGCATATCACCTGTGGCGATCTCGCCGCTGACAGCGTCCGGCAGCTGCTGGGCGAAGGAAGCGGCGACGTGGTCCGTGTTCTGCGCGATGACTTGGCGGTCGGACCGCTCGCGGATATCGAGTCAGCACCGTGCAAGACACGAATGGCGTTCTGGGAAGGCGTCTGGCCTGCCGGGCTGGAGCCTCGTCCGGATTTCTCGGGCATTGCCAATGATGCCGAGTGGCTGACGCGGTTGCCTGACCAGTCGCGGCCGGTAACGGTCTGGCATGGCGATAGCGCCTCCGAACAGCTGATGCTGGCGCGGGTGGCAGCGGCATTGGAAGGCTCCTCACTGCCTTTCCAGGAAGTTGTCTGCGGCACGGGCGATAGTCGCGTCGGCACGCGTATGGCGGTGTCGATGCGTGCGCCAGACGCCCTGGCAGCGCTTTATCAGCCACGCCTCGTCGAGCCCGCTCGCGTCGCCGAACTCGCCAACCAGTGGCGAGCCGCCGTAAAAGAGAACGCCGCGATACGTCGCTGGGTTGGCGGGCGTTTCGTTGGCGAAGACCACTCTCGGATTGACGGCGAATTGGTAGCCGCTTGCGGCGACGACTGGATGCCGCTTGCTGGTGCCATGGCCGACGTTATGGGTCGCTGCGACGGTTTCTTCGCCACCGACCTGTTTCTCTACTGGCGCGCCCGCGCGTTGGCGCAGCGTGGCGTCATTCAACTCAGCGATGATGCAGAGTCCCAGTACAGCAAGGTGCAGGTGCGCCGTTTTCCAACCTGAGCGAGCAAGGGTGGCACGGTGGCCTGACACGCGCAGCGGGGGCATGCGATCCCTGCCAACCGAGTGATAGGTCTATTCTCAGGCGTCATGCCGTATTCTCTAAGCGGCGAGTACCGGCTAAAAAGGTCCCGTTGATGACACGCCACATGCCATTGCTGTCTTTTTGTCTCGCTGTCCTCGCCCCACAATCGTCGCTTGCCGATTCGAGCATCAGTACCCTCGAAGCCACGCGGAGCGAATGGTCGACTTATCGCTTTCCGTTGTTCGAAGGCGAATCGACTGCGCTTGAGCGGATCAACATCTACCTGCATGCGTTCGAACTCGACGGCTTGCCGGGCGGTTTCGAGCAATCGCCGTTCGAGCGAGTCTGGCCGAAGGAGGGCGACGGACACGGCGTGGTCAGCCTGGACTACGAAATCAATGCAAAGACGCCCGGCTTTCTTTCGCTGGACATCATCGGTGAGTATTACGGTGCCTATCTCAGCCTGGGCCGCAACAGCTATGCCTTCGCGCTGGCAGATGGTTCGCCGCTCTCGTTGGCGGACCTGTTCAGCGAGCCGGGCCTGCAGCGCCTGGGTGGGCGGATAAGTCAGGCGCGGGTAGAGCGCATCGAAACGTTCCTGGCCCGGCTTCCTGCTAATAACAGCGGCACTGGCGACGAGGCGGAGTCCGTCGCGATTCAGCGCGAAATATACGAACACTGCTTGCCGCGTCATCGCGATACCCGTCTCGACCATGACCGGCTTGTGCTCGGGCAGACGCAACTGACCCTAGTCGCCGAACGGTGCTCGGCACATGCGGTCCGCTCGCTGGATGATCTGGGTGAGTTTTCGAACAGTTTCGCTTATGTCGATCTGGCCGAGGATTTAAGTTCGTACGGACGCTGTCTGTTGCTGGAGCAACGCCCCGATTGCCGGCAGCTGGCGAAGCCACAGATCGGCGGCGTATACCGTGGCGAGATTGGCCACCGCGACCGAATCACGCTGGTGATCACGCCGCCAAGCGCTGAAGGCTGGCCCAGAGCCGTCTACTTTCGCGACAAAGGCGCTAGCAAGGTCGATCTCGTTGCGCGGCAACAACCTGACGCGAGTCGTATACAGCTTCAGGAGCAAAGCGCGATACCTGCAATGCTCAAGCTTCAGCTAGACCGCGACGGTCAACTCCAGGGCACCTGGCAGCAGGAAGGTGGCCCGCCGGAGCCCGTCAAACTACGTTGACCGCCTCGCCGACCCACTCGGCGATTACCGTACGCACGCCGGCCGGGAGGTAGAGCAAGTTCCCTACCAGGCTATCGGCGCAGTCGGCCAATTCGGCATCGCGTTTCTGATTCACACCACGGTCTTGGGGGCCGCCAGGCCTGCCTGTGGCACGCCAGAAAAGCGTTGCTTGAGCTTCATCGCTGGCGACTCGATCAGGTGCCAGGACAAGATCGCCAGCAGCAAGGTCGGTACGAGGCTGATAACGGTCAGCCAGAACACTCCGATCTGGTGACCGAGCAGGTAGACCGTGAGCTGCTGGAACGGGAACGCATAGATGTACATGCCGTAGGAGAAGTCGCCGTACTTGCCGAACCGGGAAATCAGAGGGATCGGCGCATAGGCGAGGTAGATCACCAGGTAGGGCAATGCAATGACGTAAACGAACGGCCCGGCAGCGGTGTGGAACGTCAGCGCCAATGCCGCGACCAGCACCGCAGCAATCCAGCCGCGCCAGGGCAATGAGTCGCGGTAAAGGAAAATAGCCGCACCGGTGTAGTACATCAGGCCCAGCTTGAAGATGTTGTTGATGAAAAACGACTCGATTCCGAGCCTGCCCAGTAGCCAGAAGTGACCCAGGGCGAGGCCGGCGATGGGCAGGAAGATCAGGCGGCGGTTCAGCAATCCCACCAAACCCATGATCAGCACGCCAATGTACATCAGTACCTCGAGCGGAAGCGTCCACAACGATCCATTCACGACGTCCGGATAGATGTTCTGGCCGAACACGCCCGGCAGTTCGAAGCGCGTGATGAGCAAGATGTTCTGCAGGTACGTCCAGGTGACCGGCGACGAGAAGTAGCTGGTCATGCTGTCCTCGGTCACCAGCGGACCGATGACGAACGCCGATAGTAGGACCGCCAGTACCAAAGCTGGAAAGACACGTAACGCGCGCTTGATCAGGAAGCTTCTGGCACTACTGCTGGCGATCCAGGATGACGTGATCAGATAACCGCTGATGACGAAGAAGATTGCGACGGCGAACTCACCGCCGTTCTCGTAACCGGTCAGCAGTTCGATGGGCTCGTCGGGGCGGCGTCCGGCCAGCGGATAGCTGTGAACGAGCAAGACCAGCGACGCAGCGAAAAATCTCAGGAAGTCGAAATTGTTCTCGCGAGTGAACAGGGCGCCTGGGTGGGCGGGCATCTTCACCTCCTTGTCGATACCAAAGAAAGCTGGGTTTGCAGCCGTGGCTCTGTTTGGCAGGAGTGAGCCTAAATAATTCCCCATCGGTTCGCTTTTTTCCCGACGGTTGGCAGTAAATGAGTCGATCGGTACGGCATACTGTATGTATGAACAGTATGCGGAGGCTTCCATGGGCGTTATGTCGAGTACGCCGCGCGGTCGCGGCACGTCCGTCAACCCAGATAATCGGTTCGCTCCGACGCGCAGCGAGGCGTACGACGATGGCTGGGAGCAGGACGTGCCGCCGACCCGCGCCACTGAGGTGCGCAGCGAGACGGCGAAGAGCGTGATTACCCGCAACCAATCACCGGATGTCGGTTTCGACCGATCGGTAAATCCCTATCGGGGTTGCGAACACGGTTGCATCTACTGTTTCGCGCGGCCGAGCCATGCCTACTGGGACATGTCGCCGGGGATCGACTTCGAGACGCGGCTGATCGCCAAGACCAACCTCGCCGAGCGGTTGGAGCAGGAGCTGAGCAAACCCGGCTATGTGCCACAGCCTATCGCGTTGGGGGTCAACACCGATGCCTATCAACCGATCGAGCGCGAGCAGCGATTGACGCGCCAGGCGCTGGAGATCCTGCTGCGCTACAAACATCCGGTGCACATCATTACCAAGGGCTCGCTGGTGTTGCGCGATCTGGATCTGCTGGTGCCGTTGGCCGAGCAGAAACTGGTCAGCGTATCGGTCAGCCTGACCACGCTGGACGACGAGCTCAAGCGCATCATGGAGCCTCGTGCCGCCTCGCCCGCGGCGCGCCTGCGGGTGCTGCGCACGTTGCATGGCGCCGGTGTGCCAGTGAGCGTGATGTGCGCGCCGATGATTCCGATGATCAACGACATGGAGCTCGAACGGATGCTCGAGGCAGCGCGGCAAGCGGGTGCGCATTCGGCCGGCTATGTGCTGCTGCGTTTGCCGCACGAGGTGGCGGGGCTGTTCGATGAGTGGCTGCAGGAACATTTTCCACAACGTGCCGCCCACGTCATGAGCCTGGTGCGCCAGTCCCGTGGCGGCAAGGATTACGACAGCCGTTTCGGCAGCCGCATGCGCGGCGAGGGCCAGTTCGCGCAATTGCTCGCCCAGCGCTTCCAGTTGGCCTGCCGGCGCCTGGGTTACAACCGCCGCGATCAGAATTACGGGCTCGACTGCAGTCGCTTCGCGCCGCCGGGGCAGCAGATGAGCCTGATCTGAGCATGCCACGGCCGAACGGATAACTGACCACCGCGGCCGTCTCAAACGTTCGTTGGTGGGCTGAAGCCCACCCTACAGAGCCTGCGACGGTGGAATGGGTGGTGACCACCGTGGCCGTCTGCCGGACAGTCGTTGGGCGGGCCGGGCGGCGTTCCGCTTCAGCCCACCGAAATTGGGTGTCGGATCAAGCCAATGCGCCGGGACAGAATGTTTTCAGGCCGCTGCCGCAGGACTCGGCTGTGGGTAGCGAAACTTTCCTTAGCGAAACATTCCTTGGTGGGCTGAAGCCCACCCTATAGAGGAGGGTCGGTTGGCCTGCGCGAGCACTGTCGCACGGCCGTCGCGCCCGTCGGCAAGCGGGCCGACGCAGGAACTATCCTCGGCTGCTGCCGCACCAATCCCTGTATTCCCGCACCGGAGGCATCGTGGATTGGATCGATCTTTTGCAATGGCCGGCCATGGTGGTCACGGTGCTTGCCGCCTGGTTGATCGGCTCGCTGAGACCGGGTCGACGTACGGTCGGCTTCTGGTGTTTTCTGCTGAGCAACCTGCTCTGGGTGATTTGGGGCTGGTATGCCCAAGCCTGGGCGCTGATCGCTCTGCAGGTGTGTCTGGCCGTGATGAATATTCGTGGGGTGAAAAAGAATGACCACGGTGCTTCAGACGTCGAAGCGAGCCCGGGCACCTGATGAAATTGCCAGTCCGGGATCGCTGTCTATACTCCGATCGTAAGCGTACCGTTTGAATCCGACTGCGCGTGCAAAGCGAGGACTGGCAACCAGGAATTGGGGGGAGCCAGATCAGAGCGTAGCCAGGTCGTCGTAGCGAGCGTTTGCTCTGCTCTTCGACCGGACAGGCAGTCGGCGGGATAACAAGAACCATAAGGGGAACCCGCTAATGTCGCGACATCCACGAGTCTGGATGGGGATTGGGCTGTGGTCGCTATTCGGTCAGGCCCAGGCGGCCTGGGACGTGAATATGCGGGCCGGTGTAACGGACGTCAGTCGCTCGGTATTCGATCTGCACATGACCATCTTCTGGATCTGCGTGATCATCGGCGTGCTGGTGTTTGCGGTGATGTTCTGGTCGATGTTCGCCCACCGCCGCTCCAAGCGGCTCGAGTCGGCGCATTTCCATGAGAACACCCGAGTCGAGGTGCTCTGGACGGTCATACCTCTGCTTATCCTGGTGGGCATGGCAGTGCCGGCAACGCGCACCCTGATCCATATCTACGATGCGTCCGAGTCGGATGTGGACATCCAGATCACCGGCTATCAGTGGAAGTGGCACTACAAATATCTGGGTGAGGACGTCGAGTTCTTCAGCAACCTCACCACGCCGCGCGATGAGATCAACAATCTAGCCCCCAAGGGCGAGAACTATCTGCTTGAGG
>NZ_QORI02000030.1 GCF_003325755.1 Pseudomonas sp. SST3
CACGGTAGCCGGGAAAGAAGTAAGCATTGGCGATCAACAGCCGTGAGCGTGCATCACGTATCGCCTGCAGATAGTGCTGCTCGATGTCGTTGCGGTGATCGTTGTTGTCGCGGGTGACGAACAGCGCACGCGCTTCGCCCCGGCTGACGCCGACGTAGCCATTGCTTTGCGTGCGTACCCGCCGATGCCACCAGCGGCGGTTCGACTGTGCCGGCGCGATCGTGCTGAGGGCAAACCGGTGAATGTCGTGCACCACGGGCCCTTCGACCCGTAACGCGTAATCCTGCTTGGCTGCCGGACCAAAGTCGCCGAGGTGATCGGCAGAGAAGTTGATACCACCGATGAAGGCGAGCTCGCCATCCACCACGACGATCTTGCGATGCATGCGGCGGAACACGTTGATCCGCTTGCCCAACAGGCGCTTGCCGGGATCGAACATATGGATGCGTATGCCGGCCCGTAACATCGCGGCGGCAAAGTCTCCGTTAAGGTCAGCCGAGCCATAACCGTCCACGGTCACATCGATGCTGACACCGCGCTCGGCGGTGGCAATCAGCGCCGCTTGAAGCTCCTGACCAACCTTGTCCTTGAAGAAAATGAAAGTTTCCAGCAGGACTTCCTTTTCTGCGGCCGCAATGGCCTCGAACACGGCGGGGAAGAACTCCTCTCCGTTTTCCAGCAACTGAAGACGATTCCCGTCTCTCCAGTGAAAATTCATAGGTGTATCTCCACCGCCAAGGGCAGATGATCGGACAAGTGCGTCCAGGGTTTGTTACCCAGTATTCGCGCTTTATGACTCGTGGCATTTCGCACATAGATTCGATCCAGGCGAAGCATCGGCCAGCGTGCCGGGAAAGTCTTGGCGACCTTGCCCTGGGTAACGGCGAATACCTCGTGCATACCGGCGCAGCGGTCCAGAACCTGAGCACCTTTCAGCCGCCAGTCGTTGAAGTCACCGGCGACGACCACAGGTGCACCGTCCGGCAGGGAATCGAGCAGATCACAGAGCAGGCGGAGCTGCTGCTGTCGATGGGATTCGCGCAGGCCAAGGTGCACACAGATCGCATGAAATTCTTCGTGTCCCGGCACCTGCAGCACGCTGTGCAGCAGCCCGCGACGTTCGGGGCCGGCGATGGAAATGTCGAGATTTTCGTAGCGCGTGATGGGGAATTTGGACAACAGCGCGTTGCCATGGTCGCCATCTGGGTAGACCGCGTTGCGGCCATAGGCAAAATCCGTCCAGATGCTGTCGGCCAGAAATTCGTACTGCGACATCTTCGGCCAGTCGTGAAAGCGCAGGGCGTGCTTCTCATGGGTGCCCAGAACCTCCTGCAGAAACACGATGTCGGCCGACACGGATCTGACTGCCTCGCGCAGCTCAGGCAGGATGAAACGCCGATTGAGAGCGGTGAAGCCCTTGTGGGTGTTAACGGTAAGCAGGCGGACCGAGTTGACCGCCGTCGACATGTGGGCGTCCAGGTCGCTGCTGTCGAGCGGATGATTCTTGTCCAGATTCAAGCCAGTGCTCCTTCCAGGTGGCCCGGAGTGGTCTCCAGGTTTTCCTCCAGCCCGAGCCGGCGCAACAGCTGTCGCGCATCGTAGGGAGCCCGGACCTTCACGTCGTTATCGAAATAGCAGTAGACCTCTCGCGCCTTGTGTGACGGAGGCTCGGTGGCGGAGATAAGCTGGGCATCGGCAGGTTGCCGGCCCTGGTTCCAGAGGCTGATCCGCTGGCACCAGTTGTCCAGTGCCTCGTCGCTATAGCCGCTGGTATAGAGCTCTTCGGCACCGTGCAGGCGGATATAGACGAAATCGCTGGTCAGGTCCTCGCGGTAGGGCCATTTGCCCGCGGTGTCAGCAACGACCAGCGCGACCTTGTACTTGCGTAGTAGCGCGACGAACGCGGGGTCGACGAAGCTCTCGTTGCGGATTTCCACCGCATGCCGTAGCCGGCGCTTGCGGTCTATCTGCAGGTAGCTGCGGCCTTCCATCCGCGCCTCGCAGCCTTTCGCCATTTCCAACGCGGCCTCGGTATCGTGAGGCAGCAGGGCGAGAAAGGCCTCGAAGCGCTCAGGATCGAACTTGAAGGACGGCGGGAACTGCCAGAGCATCGGGCCGAGCTTGTCCTTGAGCGCGAGCACACCCGAGGCGAGAAAGTTGGCGATGGGCTTCTCGACATCGCGCAAGCGCAGGATATGCGTGATATAGCGCGGTGCCTTGACGCTGAAGACGAAGCCGTTGGGTGTTTCGTCGTACCAGCCGGAGTAGAGCTCGGGCCGCTGGAGCGAATAGAAGGAACCGTTGATCTCGATGCTGCTTACGGCACGCGAGGCGAACTTCAGTTCGTTCTTCTGGGTAAGACCCTTGGGATAGAAGTCGCCTCGCCAGGGTGCGTAGCGCCAGCCTGAAATTCCGATATGGATGGCTGCCATCGCCGTCTCCTGCCGTTACCTGGGGCTCTGCATGCTGGTCGGATCGCTGGCCGGGAAGGTGTCGGCGACTGCTTGGTCGACCACGTTCTCCTCGGATCCGACTCCGGCCGAGCTGCTGCGCTGGGGTTGCAGTTCTACCTTGATCCAGCCACGTTCACGCCGGTCGAACGCCTCGAAGGCGGCGATGGCGTCGGTCATCGGCTTCACCTGGGTCAGGATTTTCGCCGGGTCGATGCGCCGCGCCTGGATCATCTCGATCAGCCGGGGGATGTATTTGCGGTGATGGCAGTTGCCCATGTTCATGGTGATGTTCTTGTTCATCGCCATGCCGATGGGGAAGGTCATCGCGTCCGGTGGATAAACGCCGATGATCGACAGCGTGCCGGCCTTCGCGAGACTCTGCACCGCCCACTCCAGCGCCTGGGACGGGCCGTCGCCGGGTTGCCATTGGGCGCCTTGGCCTGCCTGCGCGCCGTCGGCTGGCTTGCCGCCACAGCAGCCGTGTTCGGCGTCGATGCCGACCGCATCGATCGCGCGGTCGACCCCGATGCCGCCGGTGAGTCGCTTGAGCGTTTCGATCGGGTCCTCGCGGTTGAAATCGATGATCTCCGCGCCCTGATGTTGCGCCATGCGCAGGCGATCCTCGAACTGGTCTATGGCGAATACGCGTCCGGCACCCAGGAGCTTGGCGCTGGCTATTGCGAACTGGCCGACCGGCCCGCAGCCGAACACCGCCACCGTATCGCCAGGACGGATTTCGGCCATTTCGGCGCCGAAGTAACCGGTCGGGAAGATGTCCGAAAGCAGGATTGCCTGATCATCGCTGACGTCTGCCGGGAGCTTGACCAATCCGATGTTGGCAAAGGGAATACGCGCCTTCTCCGCCTGTAGGCCATGGAACGGGCCAGTCGCCGACGGACCACCATAGAACGCCGTGCCTGCTTCCTTGCCGTTGGGATTGGCCACGTCGCATTGAGCAAAATAGCCGGAACGACAATAGGAGCAGTTGCCACAGGCGATGGTCGAAGGAATCACCACCCGATCGCCGATCTGCAGGTTACGAACGTCGCCGCCAAGCTCTTCCACGATGCCGACCGCTTCGTGGCCCAGGATGGTGCCGGGCTTCATCCCGCTGAAGGTTCCGCGCACAAAGTGCAGGTCGGTTCCGCAGATGGCCGAGGCAGTGATGCGAACGATGGCGTCGGTCGGCGCCTCGATGCGTGGTTCGGCTACGTCCTCGAGGCGGATATCGCCGACACCGTGATAAACAACAGCTTTCATGGCTACTCCGTAACGCACCGCTCAAGCCGGCTGGGCTCGAACGGTATGAATGGTTGGTGACGTCCTGCGAGTCGGTCGGCTCATCGAGAGCCGGTCGGCGTTCCTTCGGAAGGGCGGCCGGCCTTTGCCGGCGGGCCATCCAGCAGCACATTGCGCCGAGCAAGTGCACCTTCATTCCGACTGGCCATGGCTTGCGCGGTTCATCTTTTTTTCGGTCGGCTACGCGTAGGCGCCTGCTTCAGAGGCGCTTTGCGAAGGTAGCGAGGCGACCAGGCGTGCGATTTGCTGCGAATCCCGGAAGCGACTGGCAGGGAATCAGGCGTCCGCTGCCATCCAGGGCAACTTGCCTGAGAAGGCTTCGACGAGGTAATCGATCATCGCCCGCACCTTGGCCGGGGGGCGACGATCCGGCGGGTAAACCACATGGATGCCACCGAGCCCCAGCGTAGGCTGATCCAGCTCCACCACCACCAGCTCGCCACGGCTCAGGGCGGAAGCGACGATGAACAGGGGTTGATAGATCAGGCCCTGATCGCCGACGGCGGCGGCCACCAGCGCCGCACCGTTATTGGCGACTAGATTGCCCTGGATCGGCACGCGGATTTCCGCAGCGGTGCCGAATGCCCATTCACGGCCACCGAGTGTGGACGACAGGCTATAACCCAGGCAGTTGTGCCGGGACAGGTCGCTCACCCGCCGCGGCACGCCATACCGAGCGAGATATCCGGGCGAGGCGCATACCCGCATCGGGCAGTCCGCCAGGCGCCGTGCCTGTAATGGACTGTCGTTGAGGCGGCCGATCCGCACGGCCATGTCCCAGCTCCCTTCGATCAGATCGACCTGGCTATCGGTAAGCCCCAGTTCCACCTTTACCGCGGGGTGGCGCCGGCTGAACTCTGGCAACAGCGGGGCGATGAAACGAGTACCGAATGATAGGGGCACGTTCATGCGCAGCAGCCCGGAAGCGTCGACTCGCTGTGAGGCGACACTGGCTTCGGCCTCATCGATTTCCGGCAAGATGCGCAGGCAGGCCTCGAGATAGCTGCTGCCGGCCGCTGTCAGGCTCAAACGCCGAGTGCTGCGATGGAACAGCTTGACGCCGAGCCGGGCTTCCAACGCGTCGACGTGCTTGGTCGCCATTGCGGGCGAGAGGCCCAGATGCCGCGCTGCGGCGGACAGGCTTCCGGCGCTGGCGGCACGGGTGAACACGCGCATCCCCGTGATTCGGTCGAGCATCTCGGTTCCTACTCTCAGTTGGAACTGTTGAAGTGTTTTGCCTTGTTAAAGCCAAACGAAGTGTAATCCATACTGTCACCTCACACGCGAGGACGACGATGACATGACCCGCCAGCACGAAGACGCGCCACCGACGCGCATGCCCACCCTGTTCGTACCGCACGGCGCCGGACCTTGCTTCTTCATGGAGTGGAATCCGGTCGATGCCTGGGACAAGATGGCCGCCTTCCTTAAAGGCATCGCCGCATCGCTGCCACAGCGACCGCGTGCCATCGTGCTGGTGTCCGGCCACTGGCTGGAGCGCCAGGTCATGGTCACCGCCAGCACCAGTCCTGAACTGATCTACGATTACAGCGGCTTCCCAGCGCACACCTATGAGCTGCGCTACCCGGCGCCGGGCGATCCTGCATTGGCGACGCGCTTGGTCGATCTGCTTGGCCAGGCCGGAATCGCTGCTGGCGAAGATCCGCAGCGCGGTTACGACCACGGTGTCTTCATTCCACTGAAACTGATGTTTCCGGATGCGGACGTGCCCGTCGTGCAGTTGTCGTTGCGCAGCGACCTGAATGCCCAGGCCCATATCGATATCGGTCATGCCATCGCGCCGTTGCGCGACGAGGGCGTGCTGATTGTTGGCAGCGGCATGAGCTTTCACAACATGCAAGGCTATGGCGACCCGCGTTTTGCGCCGATTTCGGACGCGTTCGATCATTGGTTGAGCGAAACCGTCAGCGCCGCGCCAGCCCAGCGCGACGCGTTGCTGCAGCAATGGACCGAGGCGCCATCGGCGCGTCTGTGTCATCCGCCTCGCGGCGAAGAGCACCTGCTGCCGCTCATGGTGGCAGCAGGCGCCGGAGCGAACAGCTCGGGCCGCAAGATATTCTCCGACCGGGTCATGCAAACGACTTTGTCGGCCTACCAGTTTGGCTGAGCGATCGGCCCTTAATCAGGAAATCAACATGCACAGTTCCACCGTACAGATCGAAACGTCCAACCCAAGTCGCCTGATCCGCAGACTTTGCAAGCACTGGGGTCACAAGTTCGAGGTCAGCTTCGACGATCAACAAGGCCATATTGCGTTCGGCGACGCCCAATGCCTGCTGACCGCAGGTGACGGGAGCCTGACCGCGCAGGTGCAAACCGAAGATGAAGCACAGTTGGCTCAAATGGAAACCGTGGTGGCCGACCACCTGCAGCGCATGTCCGCGGACGAAACCTTCAATTTCGCCTGGAAGCGCTGATCGTTTCGGAGCTCAAGGGTCGTTGCGAGCGAAGTTCGGCAGGGCGTTGACCGGCCTGGAGAAGCGGAAGGGGATCGACACCATCGCATCGCCATAGGATTTCTGCACCACAAAATGCAGATGCGGACCGGTGCTGCGTCCGGTGTTGCCGGATTGACCGAGCAGCGTGCCGGCCCGGACTTGCTGGCCGGCCTTGACTTGCACCGAGCCGCGCTTGAGGTGCAAGTAAGCGCTGTGCGTGCCGTCATCATGGAGTATCCGCACGTAGTTGCCAGCCGGATCAGGCAGGCGACCGCCCTGACCATTGCGCACTTTCAGTACCGTGCCTGCCCGTGCCGCAACGATGGGCGTACCCACCGGCATGGCCACATCCACGGCGTAGCGGCCTTTGGGCGAGTTGTGGCTGAAATCGCCACCGGCACCCTGGGAAATACGGAATGGGCCACCTTTCCAAGGCAGCGCGTAAGCGTAACCGCCAACCGAGCCTTTCTTGCCCGGCTCCGGTGAATAGATCAGGGAATAGCTGAACGACTGCTGATACATCAGAGGGTAGCCGGACTTGCGCTTGCGCAACGTCGCAATGCGCATGCGGGTGCGCGCAGGCACGGTCTTGCGTACCACACCTTTGCCGACGCCAGCGACATTGACCATTCGCGTCAGGCGCAGAACCACTTCAACCGGTACGTCGGTTTCGTTGCTCACGTCCATGGCCTTGCCGGAGCCGACGCGGTTGACGAACAGCCGGACGTTGCCAGGTTTGCCCGCCGGAAGCGTCGCATTGGTGATGGCGCCGCCAGCCAGAACGGGCAGGGCGGGAGCGGAACAGAAGATCAGCAGAGCAAGCGAAATGATCAGCCGAGTCGAAGCCATAAGCGTGTGATCCGTCACGGATGGGACAACCTGCAGGCGGCTGGCAGGAACAAATCCGTAGGTTTCGTGAGTGCCGCGCAGGGGTTGGGACTAAAGGTCTGTAATGGGGTTCACTACCGCACGTCGATATCCAACGAACGATTGAGAGTCCGGTAGTCATACCCCCCGGATGCGCCGCGAATTTCCACTGCAGAGACAACAGGGCCCCGAAATCGGGGCCCTGACATCGCGAGCGACGAAGCGTTGATCGCGCGTGGTGCTATTCCTCTTCCTTGATCAGCTCGAACAACAACAATGATCGCCCGGTCAGCGCGTACTCATCGCTGAATTCGAAGCGCTCTAGCCGAGCGTTGGGGTTGTTGGTATCGATCAGGCGGTTCCAATAGATGCCCTGCGGCACTTCCGGCAAGGTGAAGTTCACGATGTCGTGATGAGAGTTGACGATGATCAGCAGCGTCGCATCCGAGCCTGCGCGGCGAATACCCGTCGGTTGGGCGCGGCCATCGAGGAGCATGCCCATGCAGCGGTTATGGCCGTCCTCCCAATGCTCGACCGTCATCTCTTCGGCGTGCGGGGCCAGCCAAGTGACGTCCTTGACGCCCAATTCCTCGTTGTAGGCGCCGACGAGGAATCGCCCACGGCGCAGCATCGGATAGCGCTGACGCAGGCGAATCAGCTTGCGCACGAAGGCCTGCAGCGAGCGGCTGTCCTCGGGGATATCCCAGTTGACCCAGCCTATTTCGCTGTCCTGGCAGTAAGCATTGTTGTTGCCGTGCTGGGTACGAGCGAACTCGTCGCCTGCAACGAGCATCGGCGTGCCTTGGGAGAACAGCAGCGTGGCGAAGAAGTTGCGCATCTGGCGGAAGCGCAGCTCATTGATCTCTGGATCATCCGTGGGGCCTTCTACACCGTGGTTCCAGGAGATGTTGTTGTCGCTGCCGTCGCGGTTGTCCTCATCGTTATCTTCGTTGTGCTTCTCGTTGTAGGAAACCAAGTCCTTGAGCGTGAATCCGTCATGGGCGGTGACGAAGTTGACCGAGCTGAAGGGCCGACGGCCGCGCTGATTGAACAGATCACCGGAACCGGTGAGCCGGCTGGCGAAATCGGCCAACTGTCCGTCGTCGCCGCGCCAGAACGAGCGAACGGTGTCGCGGAACTGATCGTTCCACTCCGCCCAGCCAGGTGGGAAGCCGCCGACCTGGTAGCCGCCCGGACCACAGTCCCAGGGTTCGGCGATCAGCTTGGTTTTGGCCAGTACCGGGTCCTGACGGCAGGCGACAAGGAAACCGTGGCGCTCGTCATAGCCGTCGTGCTGCCGTCCGAGAATAGTCGCCAGGTCGAAACGGAAGCCATCGACGTGCATCTCTTGCGCCCAATAGCGCAATGAATCGGTAACCATCTGCACCACGCATGGATGGCTCATGTCCAGCGTGTTGCCGGTACCGGAGTCGTTGATGTAATAACGCTTTTCGTCGGGCATGAGCCGGTAGTACGAGGCGTTATCGATACCGCGCATGGACAGGGTCGGGCCCAGTTCATTGCCTTCTGCGGTGTGGTTGTAGACCACATCGAGAATCACCTCGAGGTCGGCGTTGTGCAGGTGCGCGACCATTTCCTTGAACTCGCTGATCTTGCCGCTGGCCAGGTATTTAGGGTGCGGGGCGAAGAAGGCGATGCTGTTGTAACCCCAGTAGTTGCTCATGCCTTTTTCCAGCAGATGCTGGTCTTGGACGAAGGCATGAATCGGCAGGAACTCGATCGACGAGACGCCGAGTTTGCGCACGTAATCAATCACGTCCGGCGTCTTGAAGCCGCCGAAGGTACCGCGCATATCCTCGGGCACCGAAGGATGCTGCATAGTAAAACCGCGCACGTGGGTTTCGTAGATGATGGTGCGATCCCAAGGTACCTGCACGGGGCGATCATGGCCCCAGGTGAAAGCCGGGTCGATGATCTTGGACTTCGGTACGAAGGGCGCGCTGTCGCGCTCATCGTAGCTGAGGTCGGCGTCGGCATGACCAATGGTGTAGCCGAACAGGGCCTCGGACCATTTCAGGTCGCCCACCAGTTGCTTGGCGTAAGGGTCGATCAGCAGCTTGTTGGGGTTGAAGCGATGGCCGGCGTCGGGCTCGTAAGGCCCATACACGCGATAGCCATAGATCTGCCCCGGGTGGGCGTCGGGTAGATAGCCATGCCAGATCTCATCGCTGTATTCGGGCAGTTCGATACGCTCCAGTTCGGTTTCGCCATCGGTGTCGAACAGGCAAAGCTCAACCTTCGTGGCGTTCGCGGAGAAGATCGCGAAATTGACTCCCAGCCCATCCCAGGTGGCGCCAAGCGGGAAGGGCAGCCCCTCACGAATACGCGAAGGGATCAGTATCTGAGGCGCCGCAGGCTTTTTTCTACTCATGAAATCTCCGATGGCACTCGTGACCAATGCTGTGCGAGGCGAACTGGACGCCGTGTTCGCCCGACACGCTATGGCAGCCGGGCTACACCGCGCAGGGGTTCAGGTTTCTTTCTTGGCGCGAGGGGCGCGGGTTTTCTTCACGCCAGCCGGAGTGCCTTCGGCGGCATCAGTCCCGGCCTTGGCCTTGGGGCGCGCCGTGCCTTTGGCCGCGGCGGTTGCCTTAGCGGGTTTGACGTCTTTTGGGTTCTTGGCATCTTTCGCTGCCTTGGCAGATGTTGTCTCCGGGGTTGCGTCGGTTGGCTTGGTGGCGGTTTTACGCGCGCGACTCGCAGGCTTTTCGGTTGGCTTGCCGCTTTCCGCCTCGGCGAGCTTGCTGGCCATTTCCCAATGCCGCTCGCTCTCACCGTCCGGGCGCCCCTCCGAAACCCAAATGTCGTACGCGAGTTCACGAATCCGCTGTTCGTTTTTATTCATCGTTCTGACTCTCCTGTTGAACTGATTGATACCTGTAGAACCGCCACTGACAGCTGCTGTAGGACCTCGGCCGCTGGCAAATCGTCTTGTTTGGGTGTGACTGTCATTCCGTCGAAAAGTCGCTCCATTTCACGACCGCTCAGCGCATCGGGTAATCGCACCCGGGTATCACCCCAGCGCTGGGCCGGTATTTGCGGCGTATGACTGTCGGCGAGCAGGCCGCTGGCGAGCCGCGCGGCAATCACGATGACCCATGCGCCGTCCAGCTCGCGGGCGAAGGCGATGAGCTGATCGGCATGCTCGCCCTCGACCTTCAACGGCAGATAACGTCCCTCGGTGAACAGCCGCGGCTGAGCCCGACGCAGCCTGAGGGTCCGAGCGATCAACCATTGTTTGATTCGGCCGTCCTGCCAATTCGTCAGCAACTCGGCGGGTTGTGCCTGCGGATCGAAGGTGGCGCGGCGTTTGTCGAAATCCACCGGGCGCCGGTTATCCGGGTCGACCAGGCTGAAATCCCAGTAGTCGGCGCCCTGGTACAGGTCCGGTACGCCGGGCGTGGTCATGCGCAGCAGGGTCTGGGTCAGGCTGTTCACCGCGCCCGCCGGTGCCAGCTCGGCCGCCGCCTCGGCGATATCGGTGCGCAGTGCTCTGCAGTCTTTACCGAGCAGCAGGGCACGCAGATATTGCTGGCAGGCACCTTCGTATTCACCGTTGGGGTCGGTCCAGGTGCTGCGAAGCTTGGCTTCGCGCACTGCCTTTTCCTGCCACTTCATGATCCGCTCGCAGAAGCCTTCGAGCGCGGGTTGATCATCGACGGTGAGGTCCAACGGCCAGCTGCTGATCAGTATCTGAAACAGCAGCATTTCGTCACCCGGCGATGGAGCCGGCCCGTCGGCAAGTTCCTGACGCTGCCCATAGGCGAGCTGGCGCCAATGGCGAACCTTGGCAGCAAACCAGTCGGCACGCTCGCTGATCACCGTCATCCGAGCGCGGGTGTCTTCGCCACGCTTGTGGTCATGAGTCGCGGTGGTCAACAGGTTCCGCGGGAAGTGCTCCGCGCGCTCCAGGCATGCGTCATGAAACGCCTCCACCGGTGCACTGAATGTCTGTGGGTCGAACCCGACGTCGTTGCGTGATAGCAAGGCGCCGGAGCGATAGCAGGCCGTGTCTTCAACAGCCTTGGCGGCCGCCGGTGAGGTGAGCTGCTGAAAGCGGGTGCAGGCATAACGACGAATACGCCGTGCCGGCCCTGGCGGCAGCGAGCGCAGGCTTTCACCACCGAGCCAGCGGTCGAGCAAATCCAGCAAAGGCCAGTCCGCCTCGCCAAGCGTGGTGCGCGCGCCTGCCAGCGCCTGCTGAAAAAATGGCTCGTCGGCCTCGCGCCGGCCACGCGCTCCGATATAGGTGCGGTACACCGGGAAGTGGACGATCAGCTCCAGCAGCGCCCGGCGAATGGCACCGAGAGTGATGTCGCGGGTCATCACGTCGTAGCGTGCCACTTGCAGGAGGGCTTGGGCGACGGTCTCGAAGTCGCCTGCCAGCGGGCCGGTCAGCACAAGCTGGCGCGCCTGGCGCACTTCTTCCATGAAATCTTCCGGGCGCTCGGCAGTTTCACTCCAGAGCGAGCAGAGCACTGCCTTGCCAGCGGGATCGTGCTGCAGCAGCGATACCTGATTCATGAATTCGTAGCCGGTGGTGCCGTCCACACCCCAGTCGTCATGCAGGCGCTCGCCCTCGGCAAGGATTTTCTCAACGTAGATCGGCACGTGCGCCTGCGCGGCTTCGGCAGGGCGGGCGGCATTGAGGCGGTCGACTCGCCGCCGCAGTCGCCGGCAGTAGCCGCGCGGGTTGGCCAGCCCGTCGATGTGGTCGATGCGCAGACCGTCGATCAACCCTTCGCTGATCAGCTCGAAAATCTTCGCGTGGGTTTCTTCGAACACCACTGGCCGCTCGACGCGCAGACCACCCAGCTCGTTGATATCGAAAAAGCGCCGCCAGTTGATGTCGTCGCCGGCGGTACGCCAGCTGGCGAGGCGGTAGTTCTGCCGTTCAAGCAAGCCATGAAGGCGCTTGAAACCTGCCTCGGTAGTAGCATCGTAGTGCTTGAGCGCGTCTTCCAGCGCCTGCCGGGTCGCGCTGTCCTCAAGCAACCTGGCCAGATCGGCGCGCAGTTGACGGGCAGTTAGGTAAGCGGCCGGCTCAGTCTTCAGCGCATCGAAATGCTGCGCCAACGTGCGCAGTTCCGGGTTATCGGTCAGGCGCAGGATCTCGCCGTAGCTGGGCGGGGTGATGGGGAAGCGATGTTCGTAGTGTTCGGCATAGAAGGCGCCGTTTTCCGCATCCAGGCGCAGGGGGATGTTGCCCTCCTGCAGCGCCTCACCATAGTCATTGCCCAGGAACGGAACCAGTAGCTGACCTTCGAGCAACGGGTCGGGCGAATTCCATTGAATATCGAAGAATTGTGCGTATGGGCTGCGGCGGCCCCATTCGAGCACGTCGAGCCACCAGGGATTGCCCGACCCGCCAACGGCCATATGGTTGGAGACGATATCCAGGATCAATCCCATCCCTTTGCTGCGCAGCGCCTCGACCAGGCGGCGTAGGGCGGGCTCGCCGCCCAGCTCGGGATTGATACGTGTCGGGTCGATGACGTCATAACCATGCATCGAGCCAGGGCGCGCCATCAGCAAGGGTGACGCGTAGAGGTGGCTGATGCCCAGGTCGGCGAAGTAATCGACCAGCGCCGTCGCGTCGTCGAGGGTGAAATCACGATGAAACTGCAATCGCAGGGTGGCGCTAAGGTCTTTCATCGAAGGTTGCTTCCAGTGTTCTGCTTGCGGGCTTCGGCAAGAATTTTCAGGCGGCGCGTGCAGGCGGGATTGTCCAGCAGCGTGGCGCTGTCACCGGGGTAGCGGCGCCGCCAATTGGGATGGGCATCGGTGGTGCCGGGCAAGTTTGGTTGTTCCAGCAAACAGAGCGCGTCTTCCACCGGAAACAGGGCCAGCGGTGCTGGTGTGCGTCCAATGAACGCGCCACAGGCATCGGCCAGCACCTCCGGGTCGCTAAAGTCACCCTCGACGTCTGGTGTGAATTCACGAAGCAGACGAAGCAGGCCCGCACGCTCGCGCTCACGCTCCATCAGCTGGGCTGCGCGCTCATGCTCCTGGTGTTGTCCGACGCGGATGCGCCAGTCGATATCGTGTTCCCGCCACCAGCCTTTGATAGTCGGCAGGTCGTGGGTGGTTGAGGTGGCCAGCGCGCTTCGCGGCCATTGTATCGGTGGCTTGAAATTGCCCTGGTGGTCGCGCTCGAAAAACAACACGCGCATACCCAGCAACCCGCGATCCGCGAGCTTTTCGCGGAGGCCGTCGGGTACGGTGCCGAGGTCCTCACCCAGGATCACCGCATTGCGCCGCCAGGCTTCAAGGGACAGCAGGCGCAGCAGGTCATCGAACGGATAGTTGAGGTATGCGCCCTCCATGGGGCCGGCGCCGGCGGGCATCACCCATAGACGCATCAAGCCCATGACGTGGTCGATCCGCATGCCTCCGGCGTGCGCCAGGTTGGCACGCACCATCTCGATAAAGGCGCGGTAGCCATGGGCCTTGAGCCCCCAGGGCGAAAAGGCGGAAATACCCCAGCTTTGCCCCTGCCGATTGATGATGTCCGGCGGCGCACCGACGCTCAGCGCAGCCAGCACTTCATCCTGCCGGCTCCAGGCCTGGCTGCCCGCACCGTCGGCGCCTACCGCCAGATCGCTGATCAGGCCGATCTTCATCCCGGCACTGTGTGCAGCGATCTGCGCCCGCTCGAGGCCACGCGCGATCAACCACTGGCAAAACGCGTAATAGCTGACTTCGTCAGCGTTCTCCTGGGCAAATTGTTCGACCGCCGGGCCTTGCGGGGTGCGGTACTCCTCCGGCCAGTCGCGCCAGTGTTGCGGATAGCCTTCCGGACTGAGCAGAGCAGCGTGCAACGCCTCGAAGCGGCAATGATTTTCCAGCGCTTCCCCGCCTGCTTCGCGAAAGCTGTCGAAGTCCGCCTGTTGTGCGTTACCGCCGGTGGCGAAATCATCATAGAGCGCGCGAAGCAAGCACTGCCGGGTCGTGGATACCGCATCCCAGTCGATCAGCTCCAGCTGCTCGAGGCGTTGCAATTCCTCACGCAGGCCGCAGGACTCGATGGCGATCCGCAGTGGTTTTTCGCCGAGCACCGCTTCCGGAGCGCTATGGAGAATGTTGTAGAAGAGCCGGCTCGAGGGTGAGTAGGGGCTGTATTGGCCGCTGTTGCCGGTGAACATCGCGTGAATCGGACTGATGCCGAGGGCATCGGCGCCATGTGCCGCCGCGTTGCGCACCAATGCTTCGAGGGCCAGGGTGTCGCCGAGCCCGCCATCGCCGGGGCGCCGCAGGCTGTATAGCTGCGCGGTAAGGCCCCAGGCATTGGGACCGGCCACGTGCTCGACGCTGGGGCATGCATGCGGCGCAACCGCCAGCGTCAGTTGTTGCCCGGCGATTTCCAGGCGATGGTAGCCGGGCGTGTCGATCGCGGCCAGGCGCCCCTGATCATCCAGCGCCCCCTCGCGACGGTCGCCATCTTCGAGATCCAGCCTGTAGCGGGTGGACGGCTCGAAATAGGCGCTCAGCTCCAGCGTACTGCCCTGATCGAGTGTCAGCAGGGGAGGTAGGCAGGACGTGCCGTTGATGGCGTCGAGCTTTTCCAGGCTGCTTTCGATATCGGTGTCGCTGTCGGCAGCAAGGCCCAATCCGTTGAGTACCGCACGCAGCATTTCGGGGCTTACCCGTTGGTCGCGGCCATCGGCATCCACCCAATCGATGGATAGGCCGGCGGCCTTGGCCAGGCGGTTCAGTCGTTCATCACTCATCGGCAGTCTCCAGATACATCTTGGCGGAGCGCGCGTGTAGCGTGCCTGCACCAAATTCGGTCTCGGTGCTACGACTGGCGTGCAGCAGACGCGCTCCTGCAACGGGAGCGCTGACCTCGAGATCCACATCGCTCAGGTTCAACTCCAGGCGCAGCGTGGTGCCGTCACCCAAGCGCCAGCGGGCGAGGGCGGCGGCGCTTCCCAACGCCTGTGCACCGAGGAACTGCGACCCTTCCAGGCGGGGCATGATCTCGCTGTGGCGGATCTGTAGCAGCTGGCGATACAACGCGAGCCACTCCGCATGTTCCGGCTGGTCGCTCTTGCTGAAGTCGGGTCTAGATGCTTCGAACGTATCCAGCGCATTGGGATCAGGGATGCGCTGGCGAGTCTGTTCGTTGGCAAATTCCGCAAATTCGGCGAACTCGCCCCGACGGCCCTCACGCACGGCGTCGGCCAGCTCGCCGTGGTGGCTGGTAAAGAACAGAAAGGGTTCGCGGGCGCCCCATTCTTCTCCCATGAACATCAGAGGGATCATTGGTGAGAGCAGCAGAACGGTGGTTGCTGCCTTCAGCGCATCGGGATCGCTGAGATTGATCAGACGGTCGCCGAAGGCGCGGTTACCGGTCTGATCATGGTTTTGCAGAAACAGCACGAACGCAGTCGGAGACAGATGCCCACTGGGCTCGCCTCGCGATTCGCCACGGCGATTCTTGTGGCCCTGGTAGATGAAACCTTCGCCGAGGAAGCGAACCAGCTTGTCGGTCGAGTCCTGATGATAGTCCGCGTAATAGCCCTGACTCTCGTCGGTCAACAGAGCGTGCAGGACGTTATGTCCATCGTCATTCCACTGCGCGGTAAAACCTTGGGTCAGCAGTCTGGAGCGGTTGTCTTCGTTCTCCAGCACCAGATGCACATGGCGGCCGGGCTCGGCTTCGGCGTGGACCCGCTCGGCCAGTTCGGTGAGAAAGGTACGATCCGGGATGGCATGGACCGCGTCCATGCGCAGGCCATCGAAACGGTATTCCATCAGCCACATCAGCGCGTTATCGATGAAGAAATCGCGCACTTCGCGGCGGCGGAAATCAATGGCGTCGCCCCAGGGCGTCTGCTGGTCGTGGCGGAAGAAATGCTTGGCATATCGATGCAGATAATTGCCATCCGGGCCGAAGTGGTTGTAGACCACATCGATGAATACCATCAGGCCCAGGCCATGGGCCGTGTCGATCAGGTGCTTGAGTTGCTCGGGCGTGCCGTAGGAGGCCTCGGGCGCGTACAAAAGTACGCCGTCATAACCCCAGTTACGGTCCCCAGGAAATTCCGCGAGCGCATCAACTCGATTGCCGTGACGCCGAGCTCGGCCAATGCCTGGAGGCGCTGTTCGATCTGTGCGTAACCACCATAAGTGCCCACGTGCAGCTCGTAGAGCACGGTTTCGTGCCATGGGCGCCCCGGCCAATCGCCGTTATGCCATTGATAAGCGTCCGGATCGACCAGCACGCTGGCGTCGTGTACATCGACAGACTGCGCTCTGGACGCAGGATCGGGAACCTCTAACTCATCGTCGATCAGGAACTTGTATTGCGTGCCAGCGCTGGCGTCCGCCTCGATGCAGTACCAGCCGTCTTCGTCTTCCAGCATGGGCAGCGTCTCGCCGCCGATTATCACCAGGCTGACGCTTTTCGCGTCGGGTGCCCAGAGCCTGAACCGGGTGCGCGAACCATCGAGTAGCACCGGTCCGTGTTGCCCATTGCGGGCAGGCCACTTGTGCATTGATTGACCTCGTTAAAAGATGGCATGGGCCTCGCGTCGCGCCCCCACGAGCCGTCGATACAGCCGGTTGTAGGGTTCGATCGCGTGGCGCCAGAAAAATCCGCTGCTCATCGCGCGACAGCGCATCGCGCTGAGCAGGTGCGGCGTCTGATGCACGGCCAATGCGCGCTCCACGGCTCGGCGGTAGCTCTGCGCAGTCGCTTCGTCAAACAGGAAGCCGGTCACGCCGTCGTCGATGCTGTCGGCAAGACCTCCCGTACGGTGGGCGATGGGCAGCGACGCGAAACGCTGGGCGTACATCTGGCTCAAGCCGCAGGGCTCGTAGCGGGATGGCATGAGGAGAAAGTCGCTGCCGGCGAACAACCGCCGGGCATCGGTTTCGTTGAAGCCGATATGCGCGCCGACT
Source organism: Pseudomonas sp. SST3 (assembly GCF_003325755.1). The sequence continues at coordinate 17,006 of NZ_QORI02000030.1, forward strand.
CGGCCGGGGAAGCGTTCAGTCAGCCGCCGCACTTGGTCTTCGATATGCGAATCGCCCCGCCCGAGGATCGCCAGTTGGCCACCGTGCGCGACAATCGTTTCAGCCACCTCGATCGTCAGGTCGATGCCTTTCTGATGGGCCAATCGAGAGACCACGGCGAACAGCGGGCCGTCGCTGTGCTCCAGGTCGAACAGATCGCGTACATGGGTCGCGTTGGCCTGCTTGCCGGCCCATTCCCGAGGGCCGAACTTGCTGATGAGATGCGAGCACTGCTGCGGCTCCCAGCTCTCGTCAATTCCGTTCAGCAACCCGCTCAGTAACCCCTGACGCGCCTTCATTGCGAGAAATCCTTCCATGCCGCAACCAAACTCGGGCGTGGTGATCTCCCGCGCGTAGGTCGCGCTGACGGTGGTGACATGGTTGGCGTAGGCGATGCCGGCCTTGAGCAACGACAGTGCGCCATAGAACTCCATGCGCTCCGGGCTGCACGCTTCCTGCGGAATGCCCAGCGTCCGGCGCTGGCTCATGTCGATGTTGCCCTGATAGGCCAAATTGTGAATGGTGAAGACACTGGGCGTGCTCAATCCGCGCCAGCGCATATACGCAGGCGTCAGCCCGGTTGGCCAGTCATGCGCATGGACTAGATCAGGTGCCCAGCGAATGCAGGCAGTGCCTGCAGCGATATCCGCTGCGGCCATGCACAGGCGAGCGAAGCGCACCGGATTGTCCGGCCAGTCGTTACCCTGTTCATCGCCGTAAGGCAGCCCCTCGCGCTCGTAGAGTTCCGGGCAGATCAGCACATAGATGATCAAACCATCGGGCATGTCGAGACGCCCGATTCGGCAAGGTGGCAAGTCACTATGGGAGAGTACGCTGCCGACGATGCGGATCGGCTCGCCACACTGCATGACCTGCGTGTAACCGGGGATCAACACCCGTACGTCATGCAGATTACCCAACGCGCGGGGCAGGGCGGCCGAGACATCGGCGAGCCCGCCTGTCTTGACCAGATCGGTCAGTTCCGAGGTCACGAAGAGAATTTTCTTTTTGTCATCCTGGGTGCTACGAAGCTGCAATACCGGACGCTCGCCAGGCGTCGTCAGATGCTCGATTGCATTAAAGCGGACAGGCTGGGTGTTCACTGCAGCAATACTCATAAGCACATTTTCCCCAAATAACCGGCATCTGCGCCAAGCCGGCTATAAGCACGTTCGTTCCAAACAGCTCCCCTCGGGAAGCCGCAAACCATGAGCACGGCAAGAGTGATTTTTCTTATTTGGAGTCGCTTGTTTTGCGGAATAGAGCCACCCGGCCCTACCTTGAAAAAAGACCGACAAGCTGTGAATTAGTTCTCAGTTGTTGAAAGAGCCCATGGCCAGGAACTTTGCAGATCAGGTCCGGTTCCGAAAATTGAATCGAGCCGGATGTTTTTTCGTTGTTTTTCGGAGCCAAGATCATGCAAGACCTCGCTGAAATCGTGCGCTTTCTAAGCGACAAGAAAATGAAGCTGACCACCGCCGAATCCTGCACCTGTGGCCTGATGGCTTCGCTTTTGGGTGATATCCCGGGTTGTGGTCGGGTGCTGGACAGCGGGTTTGTCGTGTACTCGCCAAAAGCAAAGAACCGGTTGCTTCATGTCAGTTTCGAAACCATCGAATCCTTCGGCCTGACCAGCGAAGAAGTTGCCACCGAGATGGCCGTCGGTGCGCTGAATGCCAGCGTCGCGGACATCGCAATAGCCAACACTGGGGTTGCTGACGACAGCGAGGAGGACCCGGGCGGGACCCAGTGCTACGCCTTTGCGCTGATGCAAGGAGAGCGCCAGGTCAGCATCAGCGAGACGGTGCAGTTCGAGGGTGACCGGGTGGAAGTCCGCAAGCAGGCCGCGCGCTATGGTCTCGAGCAGTTACCGAGCCGATATGAGCAGTTGTTGCGCAAGCTGCATGAGCGCGACTGAACGACACCGGCCCGAGCAGCGCACCAGAAGGTAGCGGCCGGCCGCGCTATGCACCGGATGGCAGCTCCGCATTTGCAGGTTGCCTCGCCGGTACGATCAGACCGGCGGCTGGCGCTCTGGCTCCACATGGTCCGGCACGGATTTGTCGATGCTTGGCTTCTGGCCAACGTTCAGGTCCGCACGCAGCTGTGGCAGGCATTGAGGGTATTGCCGTTGGATGAACCCGATAAGCTTTTCGCGCACATGGCAGCGCAGGTCCCAATTACGCGATGAATCGGGGGAGCTGACGAGGACCCGCAGCTGGATGGATTTTTCGCTGGTTTCCGTCACCTGCAGGACGATGACCCGACCGTCCCATAGCTCCGGCACGTCGTGGCAAAGCCTGCGTAGCTCTTCGCGCAACGGCTCCAGCGGTAACGAGTAATCGACCCAGAAGAACACCGAACCGATGATGCTGGAGTTGCGCCGCGTCCAGTTCTGGAAGGGTTTTTCAATGAAGTACTGCAACGGCACCACCAAGCGGCGGTCATCCCAGATGCGCACGATGACGTAGGTACCGGTGATTTCCTCGATACGGCCCCATTCGTTTTCGACGATCACCACATCATCCAGCCGGATAGGTTGAGTGATCGCAATCTGTATGCCGGCGATCAGGTTGGCGAGCACGGGGCGAGCCGCGAAACCGACGGCCAGGCCGGCGAGTCCCGCCGAGGCGAGCAGGCTGGCACCGAACTGGCGGGCCGCCGGGAAGGTCATCAGCATGCCGGCAACGCCGATCACCAGAACGAAGAAGCCCAGCGTACGCAGCAGTACCCGCGATTGGGTCTGGATCTGTCGGGCCCGCAGGTTGTCGATGATATCGACAGGGTTCTTCAGCCGTACCGCATGTTCGACCCCGCGCAACAGGCGCAACGCCAGCCAGGTGAAGCAGCCGATGATCAAAAGGGTGGTGACGCGTCGTGCCGTCCCAATCAGTGCAAGCTCATCGCTGGCCGCCGCTAGCACGGCTTGCAAGCCAAGCAGCGGCAGCAATAGCCGGATGGGTTTTTCCAGCTGCTCGGAGACGGCCTTGGTGAGAAGAAAGCCCCGGCCCAGCCGTAGCATCACTGCCGTCAGCACCCGGCTGAACACGCTCAACAGCACCACCACGAAGGCTGCAGCCAGCAATGTGCGTAATGCGGGCTCGGTTATGTAACGCTCCCATTGCAGGAGAAATCCGAAGGTTTCGATATGCCAGCTCCGCCTTGATGACTGCAGCAAATGACTGGTCGAGGCTTCGCAAGTTCACGCCCGAGGTGCTATCAGTCGGATGCGCGGAACTCCCCGCTGCAGTCCGTTTCACATTGACAAGAGGTGTAAATCTGAGCGCTATCCAAATGACGGGAGAGACGAAATGCAAAGTGCACAAACCGGTAATGATGTCCGTGTCGAACGCTTGATCGAATGGTTGCGTGATGCTCATGCAATGGAAGCGCAGGCCGAGTCCATGCTCAACAAGCAGGCCAGCCGCATCGAGCACTATCCGGAGCTAAAGGCGCGTATCGAACAGCACATCACCGAAACCCAGAACCAGGCGAAGTTGATCGAAACCTGCCTGCAGCGGTACGACAAGTCCTATTCAGGCTTCAAGGATCTGGGTGGCAAGATGATGGCGATGGGACAGGCCATGGGCGGAATGATGGTCAATGACGAAATAGTCAAAGGCGCGCAGATGGGCTACGTCTTCGAGAACCTGGAGATCGCCTCCTATGAAATCCTCATCGCCGCCGCCAAGGCCGTCGGTGATACTCAGACCGAAGAGGTCTGCACCCGCATTCTGGCGGAAGAGGTCGCCATGGCCGACTGGATGCGCAGCCACCTCGCGGAATTGACTCAAGCCTATCTGACCCGTGCGCAAGCGCCGAATACCGAGGCCAAGCGCTGAGCAAGCCAGGTGATGGCCGGGCGGAGCGAATGCTGAGTTACCGTTCGGCCACTTTTGCCGGAAGCGAGTTGTTCATCAGGCCGCCACGAGTCGCGTATAGCTCGAAACGCAGCTCCTGGGCGAGCCGTACCAGGTTGGCTGCATCGCGGCACTGATCATCGGTGATGCCGAACACGGTCAATTCTTCACCGTCCAGATGTTCTTCGTAAAGTCGGACAGTGACGCGGCTGTCTTCCTGGGCATGACAATCGCAGCGGAACGGATGAAGGTAGTTGCGGAGGATGTTCTCTATCGTCAGCAGAGGTAGCCGTGAAGCCATGATCCTTCCTCCCATCGTGTGTCCGGATTCAGCGAGGCGTCTCGCAGCCAGGTGCCGCAGCTTTATACGCACGGCATCGTTCAACGCTAGCAGGACCTGCCTCGTTGTAAATACCGTTTTGCCACCGCTCGGCAGAACGCCGCCTGCCTCGTGAGCCCTGGCGTGATACCTGCCTTAGGGTTTCGGGGCGCCGGCAGCGCGATATTGGCCAGCCCACGGGGCTTTCCGGCTCGTTCGAGCCGCTCGCGCCATACGGAGCCTTCGCCATGGCCCTTGACGAATACAACCGAAAACGTGATTTCGCCGCGACTCCCGAGCCCGGTGGTGAGGCGAAGGTGGCCCGCAAGCGCGGGGACCGGCAAGTGTTGCAGTACTGCATCCAGAAGCACGATGCCACAAGGTTGCACTACGACTTCCGCCTCGAACTCGACGGTACGCTGAAGAGCTGGGCGGTGCCCAAGGGACCGTCGCTCGATCCCAAGTCGCGCCGGCTCGCCGTGCACGTCGAAGACCATCCGCTGGAGTACGCGACCTTCGAAGGCACCATTCCGGCAGGCCATTACGGCGCGGGTGATGTGATCGTCTGGGATCGCGGCATCTGGATTCCGCAGGGCGATCCGCAGGAGGGTTATCGCAAGGGCAAACTCAAGTTCGCGCTGGAAGGCGAAAAGCTAAGCGGCACGTGGAATCTGGTGCGCACTCGCATGGAGGGCGGCAAGGAGCAATGGTTTCTGATCAAGTCCAACGACGAAGCCGCGCGGCCCGAGCGGGAGTACGACATCGTCACGGAACAACCGGACAGCGTGCTCAGCGATCGCACGCTGATACCCCGCAAGCGCGGCAAGGCAAAGCTTGAAGTCGATGCCAAGCCGGTCAAGACGCCCGCGGCCCGCAGCCGCAAGAAAGAGGCGTCGGCGACACTTTCCGGGGCCAAGCCCGCTCCGCTGCCGGAGAGCCTCAAACCGCAGCTAGCAACCCTGGTCGAGTCGGTGCCCGACGGGGATTGGCGTTACGAGGTCAAGTTCGACGGCTACCGGATCATGGCGAGAATCGATTCAGGCAAGGTGCAGCTATTTACCCGCAACGGCCATGACTGGACGGCAAAGATGCCGCAGCAAGCCGAAGCACTGGCCGCGCTCGGGCTGGAGTCCGCCTGGCTCGATGGCGAGGTGGTGGTGCCGAACGAAGAGGGCACCCCCGACTTTCAAGCGCTGCAGAACGCCTTTGAAATCGGGCGCAGTGGCACCATCGTCTATTACCTGTTCGATCTGCCGTATCTGAACGGCCTGGATTTGCGGCAAGTCCCGCTGGAAGAACGCCGCGCTGCTCTGGGCCAGTTACTGGAGACCAACGACAACGAGCTCTTGCGCTTTTCCGCCGATTTTACAGAGCACCCGGAAAGTATTCTGGAAAGCGCCTGCCAGATGAAGCTTGAGGGATTGATTGGTAAGCGCGCAGGCAGCACCTATGTCTCCAAACGCAGCAATAGCTGGGTGAAGATCAAGTGCAAGAACCGCCAGGAGTTCATCATTGTTGGTTTCACAGATCCCAAGGGCGCGCGCACCGGTTTTGGCGCCCTGCTGCTGGGCTTGCACAACGATAAGGGTGAACTGCATTACGCCGGCAAGGTTGGCACCGGCTTCAACCAGGCGACGCTGAAAAGCCTGCATACCAAGCTCAAATCGCTGGAAGTCGACAAGAGCCCGCTGGCTAAGGCACCACCCGCTGCGGATGTACGAGGGGCGCATTGGCTCAAGCCGGAACTGATGTGCGAAGTCGCCTTCGCTGAAATGACCCGACAGGGCGTGATCCGTCATTCCGTGTTTCATGGGCTGCGTTCCGACAAGCCCGCCCAAGCGATTACCCACGAGCGCCCCGGCAAAGCGGCCAAGGCTTCGACAGGCAGGCCCACGGCCAGCGCAGCGAACAGTCTCGGTGGCAAGATCAAGATCTCCAATCCGGAGCGCATCATCGACAAATCCATCGGAGCCACGAAGATGGAGCTGGCCCGTTTCTACGCCGAAGTGGCGCCTTGGGCCTTACCGCACCTGCGTCACCGGCCACTGGCGCTGGTGCGCGCCCCGGAAGGCATCGATGGCGAGCTGTTCTTCCAGAAACACACCGAGAAGCTGAGCATCCCGCACATTACTCAGCTGGACACTGCATTGTTTCCGAAGCATGCCGCGCTGATGACCATCGACACGGCGGAAGCGCTGGTCAGCGCAGCCCAGATGGGCACCATCGAGTTACACACCTGGAATGCGGTGGCGCCGGTGCTCGATCATCCAGACCGCTTTGTGCTGGACCTCGACCCCGATCCAGCGCTGCCGTGGAAACGCATGATCGAGGCGACCCAGCTGACCCAGACCCTGCTGGATGAGATCGGTCTGCAGTCGTTCCTCAAGACCAGCGGCGGCAAAGGACTGCATATTCTGGTGCCGCTGGAGCCAATCCACAGCTGGCACGAGGTGAAGGCGTTCAGTCAGGCCATTGCGCAATACATGGCGAAGCTTCTGCCGCAGCATTTCTCGGCAGTAAGCGGCCCTAAGAACCGCGTTGGACGGATATTCATCGACTATCTGCGTAACAGCCAGGGAGCCAGCACCGTTGCGGCTTACTCAGTGCGGGCACGCGAAGGGCTTGGCGTGTCGGTGCCGATTCATCGGGATGAGCTCAGTGATCTCAAGGGGGCGAATCTCTGGACCATCCGCAATCTCATCCCGCGCCTGGAGGAGCAGGGTGATTACGCCCCCTGGGCCGGTATCGACGAGACGGGGCAGACGATCACGGCGGACATGCGTGAGCGGCTGGGCATGAAATGATCGGTCAGTTTACGTACTGGTAGAGCGGCGACAGCATCTACTTGGACAACGCCCAGCAATACTCGGACTTCAACGGCCCGAACGAGAAACCCTAAAAACTGCACTACGGATATAACTTCGCCGAGCTGGGCCTGCCGGGCCTGAGCACCTCGGTGGCGTATTCGCGGGGCGAATTGGACCTCACCAAGGTCGATCCGAATAGCCCAGGCTACAGGCCGGCGGGGCGAGCACGCCACGCATTGGGAACGCGACCTGGACGTCAGACACGTGGCCCAGGAAGGCCACGCGAACAATCGCTTCCTTTTGATCCGGCCGTTCGTCACTTCACGCCGTTAAGTTGTTACAAAATGGAGCTAATCCTTTTTCTCTTGGAACCTTGAAAAGAACTAATTGTCACGTACCACTTTTTTGCTCTTGTCCCAGATCGGGGCGACCCGCCAACTCCAACGCTAGACATCGATCCATCGTAAATAGCCACGTTTTACATAAGGTTACTGGTGCGGCTCGGGCTGTTAGCCAGGTGGAACGGGTGGATGCGCGAGACCGCCAGCGTGATTAATCTGAATATCCTACGTTGTAAAAAATCGCCGAAACAATCCACGATCTAATCGCCCCACTGCTTCAGGCTGTTCCCGGTTATTTATTTCGGGGCTTGCACCGTATTAAAAAGCTTGCATAGTTATATCCAAGGCAAACGATGACGAGTGCTAAAAGCGCCAAACTGATGGCGCATTAGAATCAGATGCTTATCAAACCGTGGATGTTGGTTATGTCGAAGAATCCACAATTGCTTGGTAGTGCCTGGTTTTTAGTTCATTGCAAATCCAGGCAAGAGTTTCGGGCGTTGGAAAACCTGACCGAGCAGGGATACGTTTGTTATCTCCCGACCATTCGCGCCGGAAAAACATCGAGTGCTGGAATTTATTTAGCGGACAAGCCGGAACGGGCTCTATTCCCTGGCTACTTGTTTGTTCGCCTCTCTCCTGACTCCAACTGGCATAGCCTACGCTGTACTCGTGGTGTGCTTCGGATCGTTGGGTTCAATAACAAACCCTATCCGATAGGGAATGAACTCATTGAACAGATCAAGAACCGTTGCAAGGGGTATAGGCCGCTCGCGCCCGGTGAGAAGGTTCAGGTGAGGATTGGACCGAATGCGGGTATTGATGCGATTTTTTTAACAGCGAACGGATCGGAGCGCGCGGTATTGTTATTAAAACTGCTCAATCAGGAGTGTCGCCTGATCGTTTCAAGCACAACGATTGAACCCGTTCCTTTTTCATATTAATTTCTTTTTGCTGTAGTAGTCTGGCCGTAGTAATTTCGCATTAACTGGCTGTTTACTATGACTTGGAACAATGCGCTTTCTGGAACGAACGTTCAGGGCGGGAGCGTGGCTGAAATTTAATTCAGCGCGTAACAGCAAGGGAAAATTCGAGTGTTGTTCGGTGGAATGTATACATATGAAGGAGGAGAACAGCGATGTCGCTCCGCATAGCGTTCGGTCTACTCGCTTATTTATCGATGGCCGGTATAACTGCGCCTTCCGCTGATGAAATCTCTCAGTACAGAATGTCCGCTGGAGACGTCATCAGCATCAAAGTGCTTGGCGAACCCGATTTATCCTTCGAAGAGCTTCGTTTGACCGATGCGGGGTCGTTTTCGTACCCGTTCATTGGCGAGGTCAAGGCGAAGGGTAAGACCGTAGCTCAAATAGAAAATCTATTGCTGACGGCACTCAAGGGGAAGTACCTGGTCAGTCCGCGCGTTTCGGTAAATGTTTTGGAATACCGCGATTTTTACATCATCGGGGAGGTGAAACTGCCGGGCGGCTATCCCTATCAGCCCGGCTTGACCCTCCGACGCGCGGCTGCCCTTGCCGGCGGCCTGACGGAGCGGGCATCGGCAAAGCGGATCACCATCATCCGTGATCTGGATCCCAGCCAGGTACCGGTCGAAGCGTCGATGGATACTCCGGTACTACCGGGCGATACGGTGACCATCGAAGAAGGTTTCTTCTAGTGCAGTGGTCGCCGAATGGTGAGCTTCCTTACCCAACGAGCCTGATATGACCAGCAAACCTCCATCCATCGAGCATCATCTGACCGCGCTGACACAGGAACCTGTGGAGGCGGAGCTCAACCTGCGCAAGCTCTGGTTAAGCGTCTGGTTACGCAAGTGGCCGATTCTGGCTTTTATGCTTGTCGCATCGCTGCTCGCCGTACTCGCTACTGTGTGGATGACACCGCTATACCGTGCTGGCGCAACGCTGTTGGTTCAGAGCGACGTCGCGAAGCTGCTCGCCATCGAACAGGCCGATTCGAACGAAGCACTCAATAGCGATTATCTGCAGACCGAAATCGAACTTCTCAAGTCCCGTGTGCTGGCTGAACGCGTGGTTCGCCAGCTTGAACTGGTCAATCATCCTGAGTTCGCGGAGGCGCAGCAGCCGACTTCGGAGCTGCTGAGTACGTTGGCGCATCGATTCAGCCAGCTCTTCAACTCGGTGCAAGGACCTGCGAAACCTGATGGGCAAGGGCAAAAGCGGTTCGATAAGGCCACTGAGAAATTGATGGCAGCGATCACCGTGAACCCTCGAGGCAAGAGTCAGGTCGTGGCGGTTGAGGTGCTTTTGGCTGATCCATATGCAGCGATGTTGGCCGCCAATGCGCTGGTCGATGGATACATCGCTGGCAAGTTCGAGGCGAGTGTAGCGACGTCCGCGACAGCGACTGTCTGGATGGATCACCGCCTCGATGAGCTGCGAAGAAAATTGCAGGAATCCGAGAACCGTCTCCAGGCCTATCGCGAGTCGGAGGGGCTGGTGGACTTGCAGGGCATCGCGACCATCACGGCCACGGAGCTTACGTTGACCAGCGACAGGCTTATCAACGCGCGACGACAGCGGGCTGAAGCAGAGAGCCAATATCGTCAGGTGGAGCTGATGAAGACTTCCGGGCTGGACGGGCTGGCCAGCGTACCGGCGGTGTTATCGGACCCGGTTATCCAGCAGTTCAAGGCGACAAAGGCGCAAGCCGCCGCACGGGTAGATGAAGTCGCGCAGCGCTACGGTCCCGGTCACCCTGAACTGATCGCGGCGAAAGCCGAACTTGATGCGGCCACGGCTAGCCTGAGGACCCAGGTCGACCAGGTGGTTGCCGGCATCGAACGCAACTACCAACTGACGATGGCCAATGAGCAATCCCAGCAAGCGCAGTTCGACTCGAACAAGCACCAGATTCAAGAACTGTCTAGCAAGGAATTCAGGGTCAGAGAGCTTGCCCTCGAAGTGGAGGCCAACCGGGCCCTCTACGATACCTTTCTGGTCCGCTTGAAGGAGACTGTTGCAACCGCTGACCAGAACAACGTCAATGTCGAGATGGTCGACCGTGCGATGGTGCCTGAGCAGCCAGTCAAGCCAAACAAACCTCTGATCGTTGCCGTGGTCGCCCTGATGGCGCTGTTCGTCGGTGCCGGAACGGGAGTGGTCAAGGATGTACTGAATGACACCTTCGGTACGACCGAAGCAATCGAAAAGAAGCTGAACATCCCGGTGCTGGGCATCGTGCCCCTTGTACCCAAGGCGCAGAGAGAGCAGCTGGCCCATATGTATTCAGAGGATACGGACCGCCTGTTTACCGAGACTATCCGGACCATCAGGACCAGGCTAGAAATGGCGAATACCGATCATCACCGACAAGTCATTGTGGTGACATCGGCGCTCCCCGGCGAGGGAAAGAGTGTGCTCTCGGCCAATCTTGCTCACGCGCTCGCCAACATGGGTAAGGTGCTGCTGATTGATGCGGATCTGCGCAAACCGACGCTGGCAAAGAACTTTTCTCTACTAGAAGACAGGTTGGGTGTAACGGACATCGTTGAAGACCGTGCCAGCCTTGAAAGCTGCATTACAACCATCAACGGGGTAGACATGGTAGGTGCCGGTACAGCAGTCCGCGACCCGCTAAGTCTGCTTGCTTCGAGCCAATTCACGTTAATGATCGAAGAGTTGAAGACTCGTTACGACCGTATTGTCGTGGATTCCCCGCCGACTCAGGGGGTCAGCGATGTGATGCTGCTAGCGGCACAAGCAGACACTCTGGTATTCGTCGTGCGCAGCGAAGTCACACCCATTATCGAAGTTGAGCGGGGCGTCGCCCAGTTGGAGCAAAACGCCACGGCAGTGGACTGGGTAATACTCAATCAGGTTGATATTCGCAAAGCCGAAAGGCAGGGCTATCGGTATAGCAGTTATTACGACTACAACCAGTACGGGGGAACTGCGGCTAACTAGGCAGCTGTTGTTATAGGTTTCCTATATCAGGGAAAAGCCCTCGAATAACCAATGGAATAGGCCTGTGAAGCGATATATTCAGAACTCTGCTTGGTTGCTGTTGGAAAAGATAACCAAGCTGGCTGTGGCGTTCGTTCTGATAGGGTTGGTAGCGAACCAGCTAGGTCCGGAGGACTTCGGCGTACTCAGTCTGGGGCTAAGCGTTGCGGCTATCATCTGGGCTGTGGGTAATCTAGGGCTGGATCAGATCCTCATCAAGGAGTTCGCGCAAGAAAATTACTCTGACATCGAATTGCTGAGTACGGCAGTCGTCTGCAGATTTGCAGCGAGCATATTGATTGTCGTTCCCTGTTTCATCTGGCTATACCACGCAACCTCGCTACCGACCGAGCACAAACTCGCCTATGCGATAACGATCGGGGCGGTGCTTTTCTATAATTTCAACAGCTATCAAGCGTTATATCAGGCCAAATCCAGATCATCCCATATCGCATTCATTGGTCTTTCCAGTTTGTGTGTCTCTTCTTTCATCAAAATAATATTGCTGTGGAACGAGTCCGGGCTGATTCTGTTTTCCCTCAGTGCTGCCTTTGATATCGCGATAAATCTCGCGCTCTACACCGTATATCAGACAATCGAGCCGGTGCGGGTAAGGCTTTCAGCATTCAAAGTTTCCTTGCTGGGCGAATTATGGCGGCCAGCGCTGCCGATGCTGCTTTGTTCGCTGATGATCGTCGTCTACACCCGAGTTGATCAGCTGATGATTGCTTCACTTATCGGCATAGATCAGGCGGGGATTTACAGCGTCGCTATTCGTGTTGTTGAAGCTTACGCGGTCGTGCCCATGTTGATCGCAACCGCTTTCTTTCCGTTCGTCTGTAGCAAACCAGACGCGGACAATGCCAGGACCTATTTCGATATCGTCATGTTTTCATCGGTAGTCGCCGCGGCTGCCGTATGGATAGCGGCTCAGATGGCTATCCCGTTCCTGTTCGGGCCCGAGTACATCCCGGCGCTCGATATATTGGGTGTGTCGATGCTTGCTGCGGTGTTCTCCGTCGTCGGCTTCGCCTGTACCAACTATCTGGTCGCAGTGAGCCTTGGTCATTTGCGCCCGATACGGCTGGCGCTTGGGCTGATGCTCAACATCGGTTTGAATCTGGTGCTTATCCCGCGTTTCGGTTTGTGGGGCGCGGCGACCGCAACGTTGATCAGTCAGGTATTCGCGTCCTGGATCGGCAATGCATTGAGCGTGAGGACCTTCGAATGCCTAAGGATGCAAAGCTGGTCGATCGTCACCTTGGGGCTGCCAGGCATCAGCCGGGTGGTGCGAGACCTGATGAGGGAGAGGGTGAATAGGTCCGGATCCTCACAACGGGGAAGATCGGCGTGTATTCGACCAATCGAGTCAGGAGACGTCTGATGCCGGAGATTTCAATAGTCATACCGACCTATAACAGTTCGGCCTTCATCATGAACGCGGTGAGATCCGTATTGCAGGCGGTCGGGGATCTTAGCTATGAAATCATTCTGGTGGATGATCTTTCGCCTGATTTCCCCGCCCTTCGTGCAGTAACGGCGGAAACGCCCTGTTTGAAGATCATTGAGAAGACTGCAAGGGGTAATGCTGCGGAGTCGAGAAATCTGGGCATCTCTGCAGCCGGGGGTGACTTCATATTTCTGCTCGACAGTGATGATGTATTTGCACCGGAGCATATAAAACGGCGGCTGCTCCTTCACCAGCACTATCACTGCGGCATCATGTTCGGGCGCTATCTAGCAAGAAACGCCTACCGGACCTTTGAAGTCAGGCTCCCCCGATTTCAGGGCGATATGTACGATTACCTATTTTGCCTGGGTGGGGATGTCAGAAGCTCGACCATTAGCATCTGCCGATCCAGTTACAAGGGCACCACATTTGATCCTCTACAGGCCAAGCACCAGGACTGGGGATTTGGGCTTCGCGCTGCCAGGAATGGTGAGTCCTTAGGCTTCGATGAAAATCATGGTGCGATCATCGATTCATCGGTAAACGGTGGGCGCATGAGTAACGTTCTCAATATTCCGGCGAGCAAATACTTTCTGTACAGCTACATCAGCGCACCAAGACATATGCGTGGCTTCGCAATGAACCACCTCCGGGTGGTGCTAAAAAACAATGACAAGCTTTCTACGGCCTTTGTACACGACACGCTGGTGCGGGCGCTTCGTGATGCTTCGCTATGGGAGCGACTGAAGTATCTGCCGGCAGTAGCTCTAACCAGCCGGCCCCTGACATTACCGGCAAGTCTGGTGATGCAAATACTGGCAATGGCCCGTGCTTTCACCGTAAAGAGCTACCGAAAGATCACCAACTTTTAGACGGAAAACAGCGATGTCCATTCCGATTATCATCGCGACGGTCCTGCGAAGAACAGGTGAGACCGGCGTGCACACGCATTACCGGACCTTCATAGGCTGGCTTGAAAACAGCGGTCGTGAATCGCCGGAACTGGTGACGCCCTATGATCGAAACAGATGGCTGATTTACCCGGTATTCGCGCTACGCCGTGTTATCGCACCTTTGAGCGGGAGCCTCAGCTTGTGGTGGTACCGCTACTGGCATCAGCTAGCCCTGTTTTTGAATCTGAAGACCATCCTCTCTCACGGACGCGCCTGCGTCGTCTATACGCAGTGCCCCATGTCCGCCCAAGCCGCGCTTGCTGCCCGGGTATCACCGACGCAGCGAGTCGTCATGATTGCCCACTTCAATATATCGGAGGCGGACGAGTGGGCAGGGAAGGGCGTGATAGCGAAAGATGGCTGGCTATTCAAAAGAATCCGGAGATACGAAGCCCAGACGATTCCGCGCGTCGATCGGCTGGTTTTCGTGTCGGCCTTCATGCAGCGAAACATCCATGAGCGGATTCCTCGGGCTGCCGCCGTGAACGGTAAGGTCATCCCTAATTTCATCTCTGCTCCCCGACGGCCGGAAACCCGGCAGGCCGTGAGCGGTGATCTGATCTGCGTCGGAACGCTGGAGCGAAGAAAGAACCAGCACTATGCCCTTGAGATAGTCGCGGCGGCACGACAATCCGGCCATCCGCTGCGATTGACGCTCGTCGGCGGTGGTCCGGATCAGCCAGCGCTGTTGAGAGCCGCGAAGAGCCTGGGCGTCGAAGAGGATGTGTTGTTCACGGGGCACGTGAATAACGTGACTTGCTTGATGGCCAATCACCGCGCCTGCCTGCACGTTTCGCACATGGAAAGCTTCGGCATCGTATTGATCGAAGCGATGGCACAAGGGCTTCCGGTGTTCGCGAGCCGCGTAGGCGGCATGGTTGAGGTGTTCAGCGATAGCGTTGAAGGGCGCTTCATTCCGCTGGATAACGCAAGCAAGGCAGCCCGGATCATTCAGGACTGGATGCTTGAGCCTGAGACCTTACGACAAGCCGGTATCCGTGCCCGAACCCGGTTCACCACTCATTTCGAAACCGGCAGGGTCGCTCAAGCACTGGTTGATTTTCTGATGTCGGATGCGAATGAACCAGACCTCTCTCTACATCCCATAGCCAACATCGAACCTGACCAGCCGATGGGCGCTCCGGTCTCTACTGTCGAATAACGTCAAGCTTCACCCGCGAGGAGTCCGGATGCTGTCGACTAATCTCAGGCCCCGTAACGTCATTGTATTCCCGGCTTTCTGCCTGGCGAGCGCGATCATCGCATCAGCGATCCTCACCCATGCGCTGGACATCGTCGGGTTCAGAGCCATGCCATACGTGCGGCTGGCCGTGGTCGGTGCGGCCATTGTGTTCGTTGGGACGTTTCTGCTTCAGACGCGCATGAGGCCAAGACTGGCGGTTGGGAACCTCTGGAGAGCGGTTCTGGCTCTTCAATTATTGGGGTTGGTTTACCTGGTGCTGGGATTGATCAGGCAGAACAGCCACTTCTATCTGGCTACCGATGTTGTGTATTTGCTGATGTTCTTCTTGACGTTCCTGCTTGGCGCTTGGTGTTACCGGATCGGAACATTCGCATTTTCCTACCGCATCATGCTCCGTGTCGTGTTGGCGCTGGTGTGCATTACTTCGTTTTGCTGGCTGTTCGGCCTACAGGTCGGGACACCGCCGGAACTGCTAGTTCTTTGGGGATGCGTACTGATAATTTCCATGGCGTATAAAAAACACTTCCATTCCTTGGTCTTGTTGCTTGCTGTGGTTCCCCAGATAGCAGGCATTAACAGAGCGCTGGTGCTGGCCGTCGTGGGGGGGTTGGCGATCTTTTTCGTCAGCTCTGCGCTTCTGAAAAAATTGAAGGTACTTAGCATCGTGGCTATTTTCTTAGGTGTCCTCGTCATCGTGCTGAACAGCCTAGGAACATTGGAAGGAAGCAGCTTTGAACGGCGTATCAATGAAACACTTTCGTTATTGTCAGATGGCGACCGCGATATGCCGGTTGCGCTGCAGCAAAGATTCTACGAAGGACAGGTCGTTAGCCAAGATCTGAAAAAAAATACTATGTTGCCGGTTTCGCTTATGTTCGGGCTAGGCGCCGGTTATACACTGGACATGAGCCAAAGTATCGATTCGTCCGTAACCAACAGCCAACTGCTGGGCGAGCAATACACGCATAACATTCATTTTCTGAGTTACGCCTTGCTCGCACGGTTTGGATTGCTGGGTGCGCTGTGTTTTGCTTTTATTTTTTTCACCTGCGCAAAACGATCCTTTGTTCTCTTCAAAAAGCCACCTTCCGATAACGGCACTATTGAATTGCTCGCGAATCTGTTCGTAGTACTGCTCTTCATTTTCTCAGCACCGGCATCGTCATTTCTATTTTCAAGCATGTTGCTTGGCTATTTTTGCGGTATAGCAAATGAGGCACGACTGACAGCGACGCAGAACCGCTTGTTATGTTGACGCCGCGTGCAAACCAACAAGGAGAGAACGTGAAAGTATTGCTTGTCAGCTCATATCGTTCGAAAGGAGGTGCGGCCCGTGCCGCGTCCAGGCTGGCTGAAGCATTGGCCGGAGCGGGCGTTGACGTAGAATATAAAAGCATCTACCCCAAGCAGATGAACACCTGGCAGCGCCTAAATTACTTGGCTCGTGTCGCCTATGACCGGGTGCCTGCTTTGGTCGTCGCGCGAAAGAGAAGCATGTTCTCGTCGGGTGCGTTGCCCAATAACAGACTGATCAGACTAATCAATGAGTCGGATGCCGACCTGGTCCACCTCCATTGGATCAACGGGGGAGGGTTATCCGTGGATGATCTCAAACACATCCATAAACCCATCGTCTGGACGTTGCATGATATGTGGGGTTTCACCGGAGGCTGCCATTACGATGCAGGTTGCAACGGGTTTCTCTCAGGGTGTGGCCGTTGTCCCATGCTTAAATCCGACAACCCAGCTGATCTGAGCGCCCTGGGGGCTGAGCAAAAAGCGTCAGCCTATGCGCTTTCGGAAAACCTGACGATCGTCGGGCTTAGTAGATGGATGGTCGACAGTGCCGCGAAATCCTTCGCGATGCGGGGGCTGGCCATTAAGCAACTTCCGAACCCTATCGATGTAGATGTATTTCGTCCCGAGGATAGATTGCTTGCCAGAGCACGACTTGGCATATCGCTTGATACCCGTCTCATCGCATTTGGCGCAGTCGCTGCAATCGGTGACGATCGCAAGGGTTTTCGACAGTTGATAGCAGCGCTGCGCCTGTTAAACCAGCAAGGCCATTCGAACATCGAACTGGCTATTTTTGGCGGTTCAAGCTCTCAGCACTCTCTGGAAACCCATTACAAGGCCCACTACTTTGGGCATGTTTCCTGCGACGAGCAGTTACGCGATGTCTATAGCGCAGCCGATGTCATGGTCGTCCCATCCCTGCAAGAGGCATTTGGGCAGACCGCAACCGAGGCCATGGCATGCGGGACCCCGGTCGTTGCGTTTAGCGCAACCGGCCTGATCGATATTGTCGACCACAAGCGTAATGGGTATCTAGCTAGGCCCTTCAGTGCATCCAGTCTGGCTGAAGGGATTACGTGGGTACTGGATGCCGAACATAGCGATCAGTTGCGAAACCAGGCTCGATCAAAAGCGGTAAGTCAATTTGCCAATGAACGGGTCGCCTTGGATTATCTGGCTCTTTATAAAAGCTGTGTGTCGCAGACGGCCCCCATTCCAGCTCCGATAGATGTACAACTGGATATACCGCTAAAGCGAGCTATCAAATAAACCTGGCGGCATCGTGACGGTTTATCGGCGTTCGTTGTAAGGCCCTGCGGCCTGTTTTCCAAATTCTTATAAATAACTGACCGTGCACTCCAGTGCGCGACGGGGTAACTATTCCTGCCGTTTGGGTGGGCAAAGAAACGGCTACGGTCTCCGCAAACCCATCGTTTTTTTAAAGTTGACGCTGATGCGTTAACCTGATTTACCCAGCCACAAATAACACAACGGATATGCGCTAACTGAAAAGTTCAAGTGCAGGGGTACGTTTGGCTGTTATTTGCCTTCTAGCCGCAACCAAAGTTCATCCACGCACCAGGCAATCGCCAGGAAGGAGGTATCACGCCCGCTGTTTTTTACTTGCTGTACTCGATTTTGATGTTTGCAATTCAGACCTATTTCAATAACCCGCAATGTGCGGATGCGTTATCGGAGGGGCAAATGAAATATCTTGTTTATGGCATAAATTACAGTCCTGAACTGACCGGGATCGGAAAGTACAGCGGGGAAATGGCTACATGGCTGGCCAAGCACGGACATGAAGTGCGAGTGGTGACTGCGCACCCGTATTATCCAGATTGGAAAGTTTTCCCCGGCCACGCGAACTGGCGTTATGCCAAGACCAGCGAAGACGGAGTTATGGTGATACGCTGCCCACTCTATGTGCCTGCCAAGTTAACCACCGTTAAGAGGCTTCTACACTTGGCTAGCTTTTCGTTTTTTTCCACATTTGCACTCTTCACTAACATTGGTTGGCGCCCCGATAAGATCATACTCATAGTACCAACCATGTTTTGCGCTGCGCAGACAATACTGTATGCGAAGATAACCCGCGCGACCTCTGTATTGCATATCCAGGATTTCGAAGTTGACGCTATGTTCGGCCTGGGAATCTGCACTCGCAAGCGCGCTATGGGTTTCGCTTACAAGGCAGAGGCCTGGACGCTAAGAGCTTTTGATGAGATCTCCACCATATCGGGCGGTATGGTAGAACGCGCTCGGAGCAAAGGGGTGGAAGATCAGCGTCTTAGTCTATTTCCGAACTGGTCTGAAATTGGGCGATTCCAGGGTGTATCGAGATCGGCCGCATTGTTGCTGAGACTGGGCATCAATCCCGACAAAAAGGTTTTGATGTATTCGGGCAATATTGGCGAAAAACAGGGTTTGGAATCGGTTATAGAGGCGGCGCAATTACTGGCCGCACGTGATGATCTCGTATTCATCATCATAGGTGAGGGGGCAGGGAAGAGCAGGTTGGTGGATAGTGTAAGGCGCAAAGGGCTGCAAAATGTTGTATTTGCGCCATTGCAATCATATGAAGACTTACCGGTGCTATTGGCATCGGCTGATTGTCACTTGGTGATACAACGTCGTGGCGCCGCCGACTCCGTATTGCCATCCAAACTAACCAATATTCTTGCCGTCGGCGGCAACGCCGTCATCACAGCAGACCCTACCACAAGCCTCGGCATGTTGTGTAACGAACATCCTGGAATAGCTGCGCTTGTCGAGCCGGAACGCCCGCTGGCACTTATAGAAGGAATTGAAAGGTGTATTAGAATGGCGGCGCCTAACCGGGTCGCGATGGCATACGCAGAGGAGTTTCTGGATAAGGACCGGATCCTTGCGCGTTTTGTGGCTGGCAATACCCTGCAGCCCACCAGCGATCAGGTTGCATCGAATGAGGACGCGTTGTTCGGAGTAAAGGCCAGACCAGCTGAAGCCATAATTGGCTCACGGACTGACACCTTGCTTCCTACAAGAACGGCTTCAACAACCCGTATTCTTCCTCTGGATGGATAGGCCACATCCATAGTTAACGTCCTTTGGGCATTAGCCACCGCGCGATATTGCTGCATCGATGCGGGTTGTCAAAATGGAACAGGACGGTAGACCGCAGGGCCTGGGAATTACATGGCTCGTTCGCATGCAGGCTGCGGTAGCCCCAGAAAAAGTAAAGGTTTCCCGGTACAAGTGCGACTTTTATCGGACGTAGCAAGCCGAACGCGATCGCCCGCGTAACTAACCATTGACTGATACGGTTTTGGATCACAGCTTTTTCGAGCAAATTCAGTAATGCGCTACAACGCAGCTCGCGAATATTCGGAAGCAGCACAAAGCGTCCGCTCTCAGTGCTGTGCTCTGGTATGAAGACCGGTAACAGTATCGTCAAGGTGGTTGCGTCATAGTGGAATCTATTCGATTCGCCGGCGCTGTCTCGTCCTTGTAAACAACGTACGACCGTATGAATTTTCTCTGAAGGCGACGGCACACGTCCCGTTCCGAGGCTATATACGCTCAGCAATAGCCGTTGAAACTCGCCCGAGCCCGCTAGCCGCTCAAACAGTGTTCCGGGAATATCAGGAGCACCTCTAATGGCGAAGCTTCTTTTTTCTCGAAGGTGGGCTTCTTTTTCTATATCGCTGCGGGCCATCCGAAGTTGCTCGTGACAAAGATAGTTCTCGATGAGCGCAATGCCGACTTGGTTCAAGTCATTTGCTAGACGCGACACTGTATCCGCATCAACTTCCATAAAGGTTGGCATTGGCTGGCGGCTCCACGCATCAGGATGGCGTTGGTTAAGCGGATTACTAGAAAACAAACGGGCGACGAAACGATAGCAGGCGATTTGCCCGGCGACATGCAGAATGTTCAGCTTCGGCTGGGTGTCAGCCGTGCGGCAATCCGAGCCGAGACTGAGCCGAGTTACTGCTTTTTACAGCGCTTGCGACCAAGAGAGCTGGCGAGCTCCAGGTCTATCAGTTCGCATAATGCATATTATGTTAAATAGACAATATGAATTCTATGCTCATACGCGCTTTACCCTGGTTCCCGCTTGGCACCTTTCGATTTTCCGGCGGTAAGCGAGACGTATCCACGCATCTGGATCACTGCATCGCTACGTTGGCGGCTTGCTGGTATTCGCGCGGCGTACATCCGAACTCGCGCCGAAACACGGCATGCAGGTACTGCGCAGATTTGAAGCCACAGTGTTGAGCAATATCCACCATCGTCGAATCGGTGTTTTCCAGCCTGCTCGTAGCAGCCTCCAGTTTGAAACGCAGAATTTCGTCATGCACGCTGCATCCTCGGGCTTTGCGAAAATGCGACTCCAACGATGAACGCGACACGCCCACATAGGCCGCCACCTGCGCTGTCTTGATGCCCTGGCAAGCGTATTGGCGGATAAACAACAGCGCCCGCATGACGTACGGGTTACCCAATGGCTGATGCAGGCTCGATAGCTGTACGTTGACCGCATCAGGCGGTATCAGTATGTGCGTGCTGGCCGACGGCACACCGTGCAGCATTTGATGGAGCAGATGCGCAGCGGTCCGGCCCATGGTTTCGGTGCCCTGAACGACCGAGCTCAAAGGCACCCGGGTCAGGCTGCG
Source organism: Pseudomonas sp. SST3 (assembly GCF_003325755.1). The sequence continues at coordinate 37,922 of NZ_QORI02000030.1, forward strand.
TGTCAGCGGGTCGTTGTCGATACCGATCAACGCCACTTGCTCCGGCACTGTGATCCCGGCGGTCAGGCAGGCTTGCAGCAACTGCCGGGCGCGAGCATCCGTCACGGCGATGATGCCAATGGGTTTGGGCAGGCTTTGCAGCCAGGCGATCTGCTGTTCGACGGCGCTGTCCCAAAGCGGCGCGCTGGTACCCATTCCGCGATAGACCTCGGCATGCAAGCCATCGCGTTTCATCAATTGGCAAAACACCTTTTCTCGTTCCTGCGCCCAACGATTGGCCTGTGCTTCAGGCAGGCTGAAGCAGGCAAAACGCCTCAGCCCGGCCTCGATCAGGTGCTCGTATGCCAGCGTTATCAACGCTTTGTTATCGGTGGCGACGTACGGAATACCCGTCGGATAAGCGCGCTCGTCCTGATAGGAACCGCCTACCGCCACAACGGGCACCTTGATGTCGGACACCGCCTCGCCAATCATCGGATCATCGAAGTCGGCGATGATCCCGTCCCCCTGCCAGCGCTCGATCCCTTTCAGCCGACAGTGGAAATCCTCCTCGAGAAACAGATCCCAGGATGCTCGAGTGCTGCTCAAGTAGTTACCGATGCCGCTGATGATGCCGCGGTCGTAGATCTTGCTGCCGTTGAACAGCAGAGCAATACGGTGAACGAGCGGTACGGTTTTCATTGTTCTTGTCCTGAGCCGTTCAGTCCCTAAGCGGTAGTAAAGGCTAGGTCAAAATCGAACCCTGGGTTGGTGACTTTCGTACTAATTACCCATAGGGCCGTTGCTAGTATCGGGACACCGCCAAGAACAAAAGGACATTGCAAGTGCCCTACTTCCCCGATGTCGAAAAGATTCGCTATCAAGGCACCGCCAGCGATTCGCCCCTAGCTTTCCGCTACTACGATGCCGACAAGCTCATCCTCGGCAAACCCATGCGTGAGCATCTGCGCATGGCGGTCTGTTATTGGCACAGCTTCGTCTGGCCAGGCTCCGATGTGTTCGGAGCTGGTACGTTCAAGCGTCCGTGGCAGCAGCTTGCAGATCCGATGGAAATGGCGATGGGTAAGGCGGAGGCTGCATTCGAGTTCTTCTCCAAACTCGGAATCGACTACTACTGCTTCCACGACACGGATGTTGCCCCGGAAGGCAACTCGCTCAAGGAGTACCGCAACCACTTCGCGCAGATGATCGACCATCTGGAACGCCATCAGGAAGAAAGCGGAATCAAGTTGTTGTGGGGTACCGCCAATTGCTTCAGCAACCCACGCTTTGCCGCCGGCGCCGCCAGCAATCCTGATCCGGAAGTGTTCGCCTGCACCGCCGCTCAGGTGTTTAGCGCCATGAACGCCACTCAACGCCTCAACGGATCGAACTACGTGTTGTGGGGCGGCCGTGAAGGCTACGAAACCCTGCTCAACACCGACTTGAAACGCGAACGCGAGCAACTGGGCCGGTTCATGCGCATGGCGGTCGAGCACAAGCACAAGATCGGTTTCAAGGGCGACCTGCTGATCGAGCCCAAGCCCCAGGAGCCAACCAAGCATCAGTACGACTACGACAGCGCCACCGTATTCGGCTTCTTGCATCAGTTCGGCCTGGAAAACGAAATCAAGGTCAACATCGAGGCCAACCACGCGACCCTCGCGGGCCATAGCTTCCATCACGAAATCGCAACGGCAGTTTCGTTGGGGATTTTCGGGAGCATCGACGCCAACCGCGGTGATCCACAGAACGGCTGGGATACCGATCAGTTTCCCAACAGCGTCGAAGGAATGACCCTGGCCATCTATGAAATTCTCAAAGCCGGTGGCTTCCAGAATGGCGGGTTCAACTTCGACGCCAAGGTGCGTCGGCAGAGCCTCGACGAGGTCGATCTGTTCTATGGTCACGTCGCCGCGATGGATGTCCTCGCCCTGTCCCTGGAGCGCGCGGCAGCCATGGTGCAGAACGACCGACTCCAGCAGCTAAAGGATCAACGCTACGCCGGCTGGCAGCAGCCGTTTGGACAGGCAGTGCTGGCGGGCGAGTTCAGCCTCGAATCGTTGGCCGAACATGCTTTCGCCAACGAACTGAATCCGCAGGCAGTAAGCGGTCGTCAGGAGATGCTCGAAAACGTGGTCAACCAGTTCATCTACCCCTGACAGCACCCGGTCGGCGTCACGCGGTTACATTCTCGCGACAATTCGTTACTCGCGGCGCCGTTCGACTTTCTACTGTTCTATAGCACCCCAATCGTCAGGCAGTGTCTCCAACAACAATAAAAGGACGCACCACCATGAAAACAGTAACGCGCATGCTCCTCGCCGGGGCCCTCGCCCTCTTCTCGCTCCCTCTGTTGGCCGATCCCGCCAACCCGAAAATCGGCTTTTCCATCGATGACCTGCGCCTGGAGCGCTGGGCTCGGGACCGTGACTACTTCGTCGCGGCAGCCGAGGAAATGGGCGCCAAAGTCTACGTTCAGTCGGCCGACGCCAATGAGCAGAAGCAGATCTCGCAGATCGAAAACCTCATCTCTCGCGGTGTCGATGTGGTCGTCATCGTGCCGTTCAACGCAACCGTGCTGACCAACGCCGTAGCCGAAGCCAAACGAGCCGGGATCAAGGTGGTCTCCTACGACCGGCTGATTCTGAACGCCGATATAGACGCGTACATCTCATTCGACAACGAAAAGGTCGGTGAACTGCAGGCCCAGGGCGTGCTGCAGGCGGCACCCAAGGGCAACTACTTCCTCCTCGGTGGCGCCCCCACGGACAACAACGCCAAAGTGCTGCGTGAAGGACAGATGAAGGTCTTGCAGCCGGCGATCGACAAGGGCGACGTCAAGATCGTCGGGCAACAGTGGGTCAAGGAATGGAGCCCGACCGAAGCGCTCAGCATCGTTGAAAACGCCCTTACCCGAAACGACAACAAGATCGATGGCATCGTCGCCTCCAATGACGCCACGGCAGGGGGCGCTATCCAGGCGCTGGCGGCGCAGAAGCTGGCCGGCAAGGTGCCAATTTCCGGCCAGGATGCCGACCTGGCGGCGGTCAAGCGGGTAATCGGAGGCACCCAGACCATGACCGTCTACAAGCCGCTGAAACTGATCGCCTCGGAAGCCGCCAAGCTCTCGGTGCAGCTGGCACGCAACGAGAAGCCTGCTTACAGCTCCCAGCTCGACAACGGCGCCAAGCAAGTCGACACCATCCTGCTCACCCCTACTCTGTTGACGCGCGACAACATCGATCTGCTGGAAAAGGACGGCTTCTACACCAAGGCACAGATCGCCGGGCAATGATCGTCGAGCTGAGCAGACTCGACTGACGACCCGACCGCGACCCACGTGGATTGGCAGGTGCCCTCCTGCCGCTCCCCGCCCGTTGCTTATCTGTGAGTACCTCCCGTGACCGATTACCTGCTGCAAATGGACGGCATCGTCAAAGCCTTCAACGGTGTCAAAGCCCTTAACGGCATCGATATCAAGATCAAGCCTGGCGAATGCGTCGGCCTGTGCGGTGAGAATGGCGCCGGCAAGTCCACGCTGATGAAAGTGCTCTCGGGCGTCTATCCCTACGGCACCTGGGACGGTGAAATTCGCTGGGACGGTCAGCCGCTCCGGGCGAAATCAATCAACGAAACCGAAGCGGCCGGAATCGTCATCATCCATCAGGAGCTGACGCTGGTTCCGGACCTGTCGGTGGTCGAAAACATCTTCATGGGCCACGAGCTGACCCTGCCCGGCGGGCGCATGAACTATCCGGCGATGATCCACCGCGCCGAAGCCCTGATGCGTGAACTCAAGGTGCCAGACATGAACGTCTCGCTGCCGGTGTCGCAGTACGGCGGTGGCTACCAGCAGCTGGTGGAAATCGCCAAGGCATTGAACAAGCAAGCGCGGCTGCTGATCCTCGACGAGCCTTCATCCGCCCTCACCCGCTCGGAAATCGAGGTGTTGCTGGACATCATCCGCGACCTCAAGGCCAAGGGCGTAGCCTGCGTCTATATCTCCCACAAACTCGACGAAGTGGCGGCCGTGTGCGACACCATTTCGGTGATCCGCGACGGCCAACACATCGCAACGACCGCCATGGCGGACATGGATATTCCGAAAATCATCGCCCAGATGGTGGGACGGGAGATGAGCAACCTCTACCCCACCGATCCCCACGACATCGGCGAGGTGATCTTCGAGGCGCGCCACGTCACCTGCTATGACGTCGACAACCCCAAGCGCAAACGGGTCGATGACATTTCCTTCGTTCTCAAGCGCGGGGAAATCCTCGGCATCGCCGGGCTGGTCGGTGCCGGCCGCACGGAGCTGGTGTCGGCGCTTTTCGGCTCCTATCCGGGCCGGTACGAAGCGGAAGTCCTGCTAGAGGGCAAGCCTATCGACACCCGCACGCCACTCAAGTCCATCCGCGCCGGGCTGTGCATGGTTCCCGAAGACCGCAAGCGCCAAGGCATCGTCCCGGACCTGAGCGTCGGCCAGAACATCACCCTGGCGGTGCTGAAAAACTACGCGAGGATGACCCGCATTGATGCCGAAGCCGAACTGAGCAGCATCGACAAGGAAATCGCGCGCATGCACCTCAAGACCGCGAGCCCATTTCTGCCGATCACCAGCCTCTCCGGCGGCAATCAGCAAAAGGCCGTGTTGGCCAAGATGCTTCTGACCCGGCCCCGCGTGCTGATTCTCGACGAACCCACCCGCGGGGTCGACGTTGGCGCCAAGTACGAGATCTACAAGCTGATGGGCGCGCTGGCGGCCGAAGGTGTGTCGATCATCATGGTGTCCTCGGAGCTGGCCGAAGTGCTCGGCGTTTCCGATCGTGTCCTGGTGATCGGCGAAGGTCAGTTGCGCGGTGACTTCGTTAATCACGAACTCACCCAGGAACAGGTGCTCGCCGCCGCGCTCAGCCAACCCGCTGGCTATCACAACACTGACCGGAAGTCGGCGTAGATGAATAACGTCAAACAATTCTTCACCCGCTACAAGATGCTCGCGCTGGTGATCGCGGTAACCGTTATCTGGTTGTTCTTCGGTTGGCAAACCGAGGGCGGGTTTCTGACCCCGCGCAACCTCTCCAACCTGCTGCGGCAGATGTCGATCACCGGAATTCTCGCCTGCGGCATGGTGCTGGTGATTAGGGGGTCATGCCGAGATATAAGGAAAATTCACTCACTTCGCACGTAACGTGTTGATGCCAAGAGAATTTACCAAGTCGACCGCACAGCCTCTGATCGTGGACTATCTTTTCTGACTCCTCAGAAAAGGAGTTCCTATGGCTTCATTAGAGCGTACGGCGTATCCCACTCTGCCAAAGGCGTATTCAAAAGCTGAGCTGCAGCGTGATTTTTCGTTCTCAGATGATGAGATTAAGTGGGTACGAAGCAAGTCCAAGGCCCCCTTTCACCTCAATCTCGCCGTTCTCCTAAAAACCTTTCAGGTGCTCCGATATTTTCCTGATATCACCGACGTACCTATTCAACTGGTGGACTTCATTCGCGGAGAGTTGGGTCAGCGTAGCAAGGTGAAACTCGCGGAATACAAGTGGTTCCAACAATATCGCCACATGAACGCGATCCGAGCTCGCCTCGGTGTGACGGCATTCTACGGCTCTGATGCCATGGAGCTCGCCGAGCGGCATGCCAAAGCAATGTCGTTTGTGCTTGACCAACGCGCCGACATCATCAACTCCGTAATCGAAGAGCTGATCAGCCAGGATTATGAGCTCCCTGCGTACTCGACCCTGAATGATCTCGCTGAGCGAATTCATGCCGAATCCCAAGAGGCAATATTCAACCTCGTAGTAACCAGAACGCCAGTCGAGGTGATCCACAAGTTAAAGGATCTGCTCGA